>DATDIQ010000064.1:0-37286 GCA_036520995.1 Occallatibacter sp. | reverse complement strand
CGCAGCAGCAGAAATCCCGCCACGCCGGCAAAGAATACCAGCGCCATCCGGATGCCCGGCTCGCGATTCACCTCAGGCACCAGGTCGCTCGCTCCGACGTACAGCGCCACGCCCGCCGAAATCGGAAGTCCGTACAAGATCCAGTGGGGCGCGAGCTCGATCACCAGTACGCCCACCAGCGTAGCCGCGGCCAGAGCGACAGCCGATGCGAATGCTGCCGTGCGGCTCCGCCCGCTGGCCAGCATGACGCTCGCCATCGTGAAGCCCTCCGGCGCCTTGTGCAGAAAAATCGCCAGGAAGATCAGCCAGCCAAGGGCGTTGCTCACCACAAACCCGGAGCCGATGGCCACTCCGTCAAAAAGCGCGTGCACGCTCAGCCCGCCCAGCACCGAGTAGCCCGTGTGCATCGATACGAATTCGTTGTGGTGGGTCTCTTCGCCATAATGAAAGTGCGCGTTGATGGTGTGTTCCAGCAGATGGACCGCACAGTAGCCGCCCATGATCAGGATCGGTCCCAGGGTCGGACTCAGCTTGAGGCTCTCCGGCGTCATTTCGAGCAACGCCGTCGCCATCAGGAACCCCGCGCCCAGCGCAACGAAGTAGCGCAGGTAGCGCTCCACACCCCGCGCGCGCACCAGCACCAGCCCGCCGGCCACATCGGCCAGGGCGGCCAGCACGCCGAGCAGGATCGAAAGTCTGAGCATCGGAGCGATTCCTGAGTCCCTGTTAGCGATGAGTCCGGGTGCGTCGCTTTAGCCGCTGTGCCGTATGTGGACCACGTCGCCATCCTGCACCACATATTCCTTGCCTTCGAGACGCAGCGTCCCCTGTCCGCGTGCCGCCGCCTCGCTGCCCGCCGACAGCAGGTTGTCCCAGCGGATCGTCTCGGCGCGAATGAAGTGATGCTCCAGATCGGTGTGGATCGCCCCGGCCGCCTGTGGCGCCTTTGAACCGGCAGGCACTGTCCACGCACGGCACTCGTCCTCACCCGCGGTGAAGAAGCTGATCAGGCCCAGCAGCTCGTAACTTTTTCGAATGAGCCGGACCAGGCCGCTTTCGTGCAGTCCGTAGCTTCCGAGGAACTCCGCGGCCTCCACTTCATCCATCTCGGCGAGTTCTGCTTCCACCTTGCCGCAGATCGCGGTGGCGCCCGCATTGGGCCGCTGCGCGACTTCGGTCAGCTTGAAGCGCTCCACGGCAGACTCCAGATCCGTTCCCAGCGTCGCGCTCTCACCGATGTTCAGCGCATATAACACCGGCTTTTGCGAAAGAAACATGAAGCCCTTGATGAGCTTTTTCTCTTCCGGCGTCATCTCCAGCTCGCGCAGCGGCTGCTCCTTTTCGAGAGCTTCCTTTGACCGGATCAGCAGCGCCTGTTCGCGTTCCAACTCGCCGGTGCGGCCTTTTTTCAGATCTTTCTCGACCCGCTCGATGCGCTTTTCCACCTGAGTCAGGTCGCTCACCATCAGGTCGAATTCCACGTTCTTCACATCGCGCAGCGGATCGATCGCCCCGACATGTGGAATCGCATCGTCCTCGAAGGCACGCAGGGCGTGGATCAGCGCGTCCACGTTGCGCAGGCTGGTCAGGAACGCCGTCTCTTTCAGCGCCTCCTGCCCGATCGCCGCCACGTCGACGTACTCCACCGTGGCGTAGGTTGTCTTCTTCGGCGAGTAGAGGGCCGAGAGCTTGTCTAGCCGGTCGTCGGGAACGCGCGCAATGCCGATGTGCGCCTCGCGCGAATAACTGCCGGTTTCCAGTTTTGCTTTGGTCAGGATTTTAAAAAGTGAGGTCTTGCCTACCTGCGGCAGGCCGATAATCCCAGTCTTCATGTGCTTTCCACAGACGGTCCCACGAGGATGAACAGCACTTCGGGACCTCTTCGATGATACAGGACACGCGGGCCGCTCCGGGACGGGAGCAATCGTCGCCGGTTCGAGAACGGCAACGTCTCATTAGGATTTTCGCTTCACACAGCGCAGGCCTGTGAGCGCGGCGGAGACAGCCGCGACTTTGGTGTCGACGATTCCCGCGGCAAGAGCTGTGGATCGAACGATTGATTCGTTCAACGCATGCCCCGGGCCTTTGCGATGGATGAGCCAGATCGGTGCGCCTCGTTCCAGACCCTTCGTCGCTCTTGCCAGCGCCGTTGCGAGGTTGGCGGGGCTATTCACCCGCGCCACGATCACATCGCCGTCGCGGGCAGAAACCGCTTTTGCTTCGCTGAGCGCTTTCGCGAGTGCAGCATCGTCTACCGTCCCGATGACGCGCACCGTGGTCTCGGGCGTGATGCCGAGTTTCTTGGCGAGGCTGGGAGGCGGCTTCAAGAAAGCCTGCGCCCATTTGGCCGCGAGGGAGTCGCCTAGCGCGAGTGCAAACGATTCAGTCGCCACTGTGAATCGCAGGGTGTCGCCGTCCGCGCGGACCTCCTGCATCGCGGCAAATGGAATCCTGCGCCGCAGCCCGCCGCGCAGGATCAGCTCCGGGGGCTCCATGAAGGCCTTTACCTCGAAGGCAACTTCCTTCCAGCGACACACGCACATGGCTTCCTGTCCCACGCACCGCTCCAATCCTCACACCCGCGCAGTCTCCGCGCGCGCCACCAGAACCACGGTGGCGAATCCAAGCAGCAGGATCGCCTCTTCGACATGCTCGCTGCGGTTGTGCAGGCGGTTGAAGTCAATCACCGCAGGGTTCGTGCGATCCTGCACATCGATGGCTCCGCCGGCGGCCATCCGATCGCGCTCCATGGCGGGAATGATGCCGAATTGCGAGGCTGCTGTGCAGGCCAGCATCAGGACAAGGAGAACCATCGGCGCCAGCACCGCGCGCGGCTTGTAAATGGCCCATGCCGGCGCCAGGGCCAGCAAAGCCAGGGCAACAAAGCCTGAAACCAGGCCCATGCCATGCAGAATGCGCAGCAGGCTGCCGATAATCGTGCCCGCCGTGTGCGTTTCGCCGGCAAGCGTGCCGAAGGTGACCGCGGCGACGACAGGGAAAAATGTCTCGGCGCCCAGCCAGACAATCAGCGCGAGATAGAGCAGCGTGCGAAGCAGGGTCTTCATGCAGGAAGAATACTAGGATGCAACCGCCGTCGGTGACAGAATGCACCGCTTTCTGTCGGCAGCGGCGATCGCCGTTCTTCCTACTGAATGTTGCCGGAGACCGAGGGACGCCCGATCAGCCGCTCGATCCGCTTCTGAATGGGCGGATGCGTGGAGAAGAGGGTCATGAGCGTTTCGCCGGAGAGCAGTGGCTGCACGATGAAGAGATGCGCAGAGGTGGGCGAAGCCATCAAGGGCACACGCCGGCTGATGGCAGCGATTTTCTCGAGTGCGCTGGCCAACGCATAAGGATTGCCGGTGAGGTGCGCGCCCGTTGCGTCGGCTTCGTATTCGCGGGTGCGCGAGACCCACAGCTGAATCAGCATGGCCGCGAAGGGAGCCAGGATCAGCATGGCAATCGCGCCCAGACCACCGCCTTCGCGGTCGCGGCGATCGCCTCCGCCGCCAAAGGCGCCAAACCAGAACGCCATGCGCGCGAGGATGGTGATGGCGCCCGCCAGGGTGGCGGCGATGGAGCTGGTGAGAATGTCGCGGTTGCGCACGTGGCCGAGCTCATGGGCCAGCACGCCTTCGAGCTCGTCGTCGGTGAGCAGGCCGAGAATGCCATGCGTGACCGCGACCGATGCGTGCCCGGGATTGCGGCCGGTGGCAAAGGCATTCGGCGATTCAGTGGGGAGAATGTAAATCTTCGGCATGGGCAAGCCCGCGCGGCTCGTCAGCCGCTCCACGACGTCATAGGCGCGGGGCAACTGCTCGCGGGTAACAGGCTGGGCTCCGTACATGGCGAGGGCAATCTTGTCGGAATAAAAATAGCTGACGAAGTTTGTTGCCGCCGCGATCCCAAAGGCAATCAACGCACCGTTGGTTCCTCCGAAGTATTCACCGGCGAGCACCAGGATCAGCGTCAGCGTCGTTAAAAGAAACGTGGTCTTCAGGGCGTTCATCGACAGGCTCCACAGTCAAACTCGTCTGCAGATTGGACGTTTGAGCCGGCCTAAAAGAACCAGAAATCGGGCTGTCGGCGCGAGCACGAGCCCTCCGTGCTCCATCCTTTCACCTTCTTTCTGGCGAAAGGGTGGTAAACGCTCGCGCCTCTTTTGCCGCAAATCGGACCAACTTTGTCGCGTTGCTACACTGCAATTCTTCGCAAAGAACGCGCACGAAAGTAAGGCGCACACAGGGCGAATTGTTCCACGTGGAACAATTTTCGCGGACCCGCACTTCGCGTTGAGGGTTCTTATCGCTTCGATTCCAGTTGTTAAGAATGCTTCCAGCACCCTGCTCAGACGAGGCGCCATGGAATTCAATCTCGAGAACGCAATCGGCCGGCGTCATCACCGTCACCTCCACCACATCGCGCCAGATTCAGTTCGGGTTTTCTAGAACTGCAGCTTGGCGCCGGGAGCCGAACGAAGTGCGGGGTTCAAAGATGCGGACGCCTCAAGTGAGGTGTCCGCGTCTTTTTTGCGGCGAGACCGCGTGTTCTCAGTGGCTGAAGTCCAGGTTCACATCGGGTAGAACCGACGTTCCTTCAAGCTTCACGCCATCCAACAAGCGCGTATCCAACCCCAGCACGCGCAGAATGGTCGGCGCCACCTGGTTGGTCCCCACGCTCGTGTAGACAGTATGCGGCCTGAACGCGGGGTTCGACAGAAGCAGCATGACGTTCGTGTCGTCATGCGCGAATCCGCCGTGCTCCATCAACTTCGCCGCGCTGCCTGTATACGTCACGCCCACGTTCGGCGTCACGATGATGTCCGGCGTGCGCGGATCAAGACCCGCACCAAGCCCCGGCACGTCGTAATTCAACGCCACAGACGGCCCATAGAAGATCTGCCCAACGCCTGCTGCCGCGCGATTCGCCGGCTCTTCGAGCAGCGAAACCGCCTGGCTGGTGAACGATGGGTTGGTCAGCCAGAGCAGCGAGACGTCGTCTTCAGTGGAACCGATTCCGTTGGCATTGTTGGGGTCCTCGGACATCGGCATCGCCGCATGCAGGCTGTTCGAGATGATCGTCGCCGGCGACATGCCGCTGCCCGCTTTTCCCGGCACGGCCTGGTAGAGGTTCGGATCGATTGGCGACTGCCCGTGCTTCGCGGTGATGATGATCAGCGTGTTCTCGTACATGCCGCGATCTTTGATCTTGTTCACCATCTCGCCGATCGAGTCATCGACATATTCGATCTCGCTCAGCAGCGACGCCGCCGGGGTTCCGGCCGCATCCATGTAGCCGCCTTTGGTGCTGCCTTCAATCAGCTTCTCTCCCACGCTCACGGCCTGGAAGTTCATGCCAAAAATGGTTGGCGTCTTTGTCTTCGCTGTTGCGAGGTGATTCCAGCCTTCAATCTCGTTCAGGATGGCATTCACCTTCAGCGTGTCGTAGCACTTGATGTTCTTAAAGCTGTTGGTCCAAGCCGTCAGGTCGGCGCTGGGATCGGGCACCGTCTGGCAGCTCACGCCATCGGGCGTCGACACGTTGGGAAGGTTCACGACGTTCGAGTTGATCTCCGGCGCATAGAAATCGTCGAGCGATGTGCCGCCGGGACCGGCCACCGAAGCATACGCCGGATGCTTGTCGCTCCATGCCGTGTATCCGCCCGCGGCATGAATCACGCCGAAAATCGTATTTACGCGCACAAAGTTCCACGGATAGACAGGAGCGCATCCATTGGCAGGATCGCGATCCATTTTTGTGGGGTCGAGGGAAGCGAATCCGCCATCGGTCAGGCTCGCCTTTGGCGCGCCTCCGTTCAGCAAGGTCTTGTTGAGATCGATTCCCTCTTCGTACTCCGTCGTGAAACCGGTGGGCGGCGTGTTCGCCGTGCAGGGCCCCGGCCCGTTGTTATTGCCCGTCTCGACCGCAGGACCATCGAGCGACCGGTCGTACGCCACATCGTAGTAGACGCCCATGGTCCGGGGCGTCGCGCCGGTCACAATCGCCATGAGGCCGGGGAATGAGTCGGAGGGTTTCGATGTGCTCGCACCGACGTAATTCACTCCCGTGGTTGCCAGCGCGGCGAGGTTCGGGCAGTACGGGTTTCCATCGTTCACGCCTGCGATGCCGTTGGCGCAATTCAAGAAGTCCACCGCGTGCATGCCGTCGATGCTGATCAGCAGAACGTGGCGGATGTCACTGCGATTCCAGTTGTTATCGTGATCTTCGGCCACGGCTGCTGTCGCCAGAGCGGCAGCAAGACACGCAATCAGGGGAGTAAGTCTGTGCATAGTTCCTCCATGAATGAGGAAACTAGCAGCGTCCCCTCGTCACGGAATTGAATTTGAAGTGAATTAAAAAATGACCGGGAATTCATAAAGAATTCGTAGCCTCCCTAGGCGCCGCACGACCAGTTAAGATCGCTCCATCGACGCTCTCTCAAGCGAGGTGCCATGGAATTTCATCTCGACAATTCGATCGCCCTGCTGGCGCGCATGCCTGACGCGTTCAACGCGTTGCTGCGCGACCTTCCAGATGCATGGACCTCCGCGAACGAGGGCGAGAAAACCTGGACTCCGGCAGACATCGTCGCCCACCTGCTCTACACCGAGCGCGTCAACTGGATGCCGCGCGCCCGCGTGATTCGTGCCTTCGGTGAAACCCAGCCCTTCCCGCCTTTCAAGCGCACTGGTCATCTCGATGAGCAGGAGGGAAAATCACTCGTCCAAATTCTCAACGCCTTTGCAGAAGCCCGTTCAATTTCACTCGCCGAACTGCGCGCCTGGAACCTCAGCCCCGACGATCTCGAAAAGCGTGGCCAGCATCCTGCGCTTGGACCCACAACTCTGGCGCAACTGCTCGCCGCGTGGACCGTTCATGACCTCACCCATCTGCATCAGCTCACGCGCGTCCTCGCCCACCAATACGACCAAGCCGTCGGCCCGTTTCGCAAGTTTCTCGGCGTGCTGCAATGCACCGGCCACAGCGCCCCAGCATAGGCGCTACAAGTTGCTTGTCATCGTGAATTGCCTGGGGTCCTGCAAGCATTTGAAGCGCAGGCAAGGACAAGCGGACACTCGAATCTTCGCCGACCCCTCACCGCGGATACACAAAATAAACCAGCCCTAAATAATCGTCACTCAGCAAAAAACTGTCTGGCCCCATGCGCAAAATCCCGCAGGGCCGTCCATGCACCACCGGCTTGCCGTTCACCCACGTCAGGAACCCCGTGAGGAAGTCGTGGGGGCTGCGATCCGAAGGCGTGAACCGCACCACGCGATAGCCTGTCCCGATGTGCGGATGACTCGCTCCGTGCAGCGCAGCCAGAAAGCTGTCGCGCAGAGCTGTATCGTCGCGCCCAAAGTATGCAAAGCCCAGCGGCGAGCTGTGCGCAGCAAACGTCGTATAGGCCGCCGGCACCCGCTCGCACGACTTCAACGGTGAAGGGGCGCGGCCCAACGCTGCATTCGGGTCGTCGACGAAGACGCGTCCGCCGCCCGCACTCAGATTTGTGCCCGCGGCCGCAACGCCTTTCTGCTTGCCGTACACTGAATCCTCGCCGCCCGATGGAGGCGCATCAAGCGCACCCGCCTGCCCAAGCGCCGGCAGCGGCGTCGCATCGTGCACTGCCTTGCCGCCAGCAAAATAGCACGTAGGCCATCCATAGTTGGGTGGCGCTTGCGCCGTCGTGTCGATCTCAAAAAAGGTGTCGTCGGGCAGCTTGTCGCCCAGATGATCGTCGCCCATATTGGTGGCAAAGAGCGCTCCGCCGAGAGGCGCAATCGACCGCATGTCCACAGCGTTGCGCATGCCCTGCGCCACCAGCGTTACATTCTTTCCATCGGGATCCATGCTCACCACCGCGGCGCGCAGCGCCTCGCGCTCCTGGCAGTAGTTGCACGACGAACCCGCCGCCACAAACACGCGGGTGCGTCCACCGGACTGCGCAATCGCGACCGTGCGGGTTAAATGCCAGCCACCATATTTATAGTTCAGCCCGTAGTCAGGAAACCGAATCAGCGTCTCCGGTGGCGCGCTGGGCTTCTCGTCGCCCGCGTTGTACTTGTATCGCACCAGCTTGTCAGTCAGCGGCAGATAGAGCCACGTCTGCTTCGTAGCCGGATCCGTCCAGAACGCAAGGTTGTTGGGGTTGCGCAAGTGATCGAGATAGTGCGTCACGCGCTTGAAGCGGTGCCTCTGCGCATCCCAGTCCTCGAGGAGGAACACCGACCCCAGGCGGTTATCGCTCAAGTCGTGCATCCCGGTCACGAAGATGCGTCCGTCGGGCGTCTGCGCAAAAAAGCGCACGCGGCGCAATCCGCTCGCCGCTACGTGGATATCGAACGGCTCAGGCAGCGTCAGCGTGATTTGCTTGCCCGGCGCATAGGTCAGCGTGTGCACCGTCTGGGTTGAGGCAAAACGCGCGGCTCCCGCGAAAACCAGCAGCACGCTTCCAACACTCCACCAAAGTTTTCGCATGGTTCAATCGCGTCAAGTTTTAATTCTGAGCCGGCTTCTTTTGTGCCGCCTCAGCTTTCCTGGCCTGCGCCTCCGCCTTGGCCTGATCCGCCTGCGCTTTCGCCTCGGCCTCGCGCTGGGCTTCGATGTCCGCGATGCGCTTCTCAATCCGCGCGATCGCATCCTGATCGTGCGCCACAATCTCCCCGCCGGCGCTGTTGCCTTTCAGCTCATCGATGCGCTGCTGGTGCGACTTGATCAGAACCCGCAACTGCTCTGGCGAGTCCCAGTAGACCTTTTCGATTCCAGCCTCGCGTTGTTCGGCCTGCGCCAGCTTCGCATGCAAATCCATGCGGCCTTGCTCCGCGATGCTCGGGGTCTTCGCCACGGGGTCTGTCGCGCCGCGCCAGACGTTGTAGATCATGGCGCCCGCGAGCAACCCGACGACCACCACCAGCGCCATCACAACCTTCTTCATCCGCCCATCCCAAGCTCAGTGTAAACACCGCGATGGCTTTCGGCGCGCGCGACCATCTTCGCCTCTTCTTCGCTTCTCTGGTAAAATCGCCCCATGGACTTTCAGCTCGTCTCCAGCTACAAGCCCCGCGGCGACCAGCCTCGCGCCATTGAAGAGCTGGTGCGCGGTCTCGGTGCCGGCGAACAGCACCAGGTCCTTCTCGGCGTCACCGGTTCGGGCAAGACATTCACCATGGCCAAGGTGATCGAGCATTCCAATCGCCCCGCCCTCATCCTCGCCCACAACAAGACTCTCGCTGCCCAGCTTTATCACGAGTTCAAGCAGTTCTTTCCCGGCAATGCCGTCGAGTACTTCGTCAGCTACTACGACTACTATCAGCCTGAGGCTTACCTTCCCGCCGGCGATCTCTACATCGAAAAAGAAGCGACCATCAATGAAGAGCTCGACAAGCTGCGCCTCTCCGCGACCCGAAGCCTCTTTGAGCGCCGCGACGCCATCATCGTCAGCTCAGTCTCCTGCATCTACGGCCTGGGGTCGCCTGAAGCCTACTACGGCATGCTGCTTCTGCTCGAAAAGGGCCAGAAGATTAGCCGCAAAGACATCACGCGCCGTCTGGTCGAGATTCTTTACGAGCGCAACGACAACGATTTCCGCCGTGGAACTTTTCGAGTGAGGGGCGACGTCATTGAAGTCTTCCCCACCTACGACGAATCCGCCTATCGCATCGAGCTGTTCGGCGACGAAATCGAATCGCTGGCACAAATCGATCCATTATTCGGCTCGGTCAAGCAGAAGTACTCGCGCCTGCCCATCTATCCCAAGTCGCACTATGTTGTCCAACCCGAGCGCCGCTCCGAGGCAGTCGATTCTATCGTCAAGGAGCTCAACGAGTGGGTCGCGCAATTGGAAGCCGAAGGCCGCATGGTCGAGGCGCAGCGCGTCCACCAAAGGACGAGATTCGACCTCGAAATGATCAAGTCGATGGGCTACTGCCATGGCATCGAGAATTACTCGCGGCACTTCTCGGGCCGCCTGCCCGGCGAGGCGCCGCCGACACTGCTCGACTACTTCCCGCGGGATTTTCTGCTCTTTGTCGACGAGAGCCACGCGACCATCCCGCAGGTACACGGCATGTGGCATGGCGACCAGAGCCGCAAGCAGACGCTTGTCGACTACGGCTTCCGCCTGCCCTCGGCAAAAGACAACCGCCCGCTCAAATTCGAGGAGTTCGAAAACCGCGTCCACCAGTGCATCTACGTTTCGGCGACTCCCGGGCCGTATGAGCTCACGCGCGCTGCGGGAGTCGTCGTCGAACAGGTGATTCGACCCACCGGCCTCGTCGACCCGCAAGTTGAGATTCGTCCTGTGAAAGGCCAGATCGACGACCTGCTGGCCGAGATCCGCGATCGGGCCAAGAAGAACGAACGCGTCCTCGTGACCACGCTGACCAAGCGCATGTCGGAGGATCTTGCCGGCTACTACACCGAAGTCGGCGTCCGTTGCCGCTACATGCATTCCGAGATTGAAACACTGGAGCGCGTGAAACTGCTCGCCGGCCTGCGCAAAGGCGAGTACGACGTTCTCATCGGCATCAATCTTCTCCGCGAAGGCCTCGACCTGCCCGAAGTTTCTCTCGTCGCTATCCTCGATGCGGACAAGGAAGGCTTTCTGCGTTCCGCGGGCTCACTGATCCAAACCATGGGCCGCGCGGCCCGGCATATCGAAGGCCGTTCCATCCTGTACGCCGACCGCATCACCGACTCCATGCGCCAGGCGATGAACGAGACTGATCGCCGTCGCGTCATCCAGACCGCCTATAACGAGGAGCACGGCATCACGCCGCAATCGGTGATCAACACCATGGACATGGGCCTTGCGCAGATTCTCAGAGCCGAGTACGGCGACGCCGAAGTGGAAGCCGCAGAAAACCTGCCCGACTTCACCTCGCAGGCCGATGTCGACGCCTACGTCGGCAAGCTCGAAACCGAGATGCGCGATGCCGCCCGCAGATTCGAGTTTGAAAGGGCCGCGCGCCTCCGCGATTCCATCAAGGAACTGCGGGATAAGGAATTTCTGTTCGGCTGAGCGGCCGCGCGATCAACACGCGCGCCCGACGAAAACAGCCCGTCTCAATCCTCCAGCGCGGTCACGTCGACGCGGCGCAGGCGATCCGGATCGCGCAGAACATCGATCTCCTTAATCCGGTCCTCCTCCACGGTGAAATGCATAAGCGAGAAGAGCTGGCCCTCGGCAGACCGCGAAAGCACGCCTGGCGCTCCATTCACAAGCACCGGCATGGCCGTCTTGGCCAGGTGCGCAAACTGCAGAGCCTGGCCCGCCACGACGCGTGCCCCGCGCAGCTCGTGCGGCGCGCCAGGAATGCGCTCTTCGCGCACCACCACATCCGGATCGAGCACGGCGACCAGCGCCTCAAAATCTCCGGCGCGCACCGCGGCCAGAAACGCATCCACAACGCTCCACCGTCGCCTCACTTCTGCGCGGGGAGCCGGCGCGGCGCCACGCACCCTGCGCCGTGCCCGGCTGGCAAGCTGCCGCGCCGCCACATCCGAGCACCCCACGATCGCGGCGATCTCGTCAAACGGCACAGCGAACATATCGTGCAGCACAAACGCCAGCCGCTCAGGGGGAGCCAGGGTCTCGAGCACCACCAGCACGGCCACGCTTACCGAATCGGCCAGCATCGCCTCACCCTCAGGATTGAGCTGATCATAGGGGCTTAGCACAAGCTCCGGCATCTCGGCGTCCAGCGATTCCTCGTGACGCGACTTGCGCGAACGCAGCATGTCGAGGCACACGCGGCCTGTCACAGTCGTGAGCCAGCCTTCAAGATTTTCGATCGGACCGGTCTCCGAACGACTGAGTCGCAGCCATGCTTCCTGCACCGCATCATCGGCATCGGCCATTGAGCCAAGCATGCGATAGGCCACGGCGCGCAGCCTCTGCCTATTTTCTTCAAATCGTTGGACCAGCCAATCCCGCTCATCCATCGGTCACATTCCTTTCTTCTCTTCCGTCATCTTTGTGACGGTCGAAACGCGGCGAATGTGACAGCGCCGGCAGGGCCCAGTCCCTTTAGCATCGACCGCACATTCCCCAAGGAGAAGAGTTATGCCTGTACAGACTGAAACCACGTTGAAAGCGCGAATGAGTCACCCTGCCTTTGTGGTGCCCGATGCCATGCAGGCTCTGCAGGCGCTGGGGGAGGCCACCAAACAAAGCGGCCTCGCCCAATCCATCAGAGACATGGTCTGCCTCCGTATTAGCCAGATCAATGGCTGCAGCGTGTGCGTCGACATGCATGCGCGCGACATGAAGCGAGGCGGCGAATCCTTCGAGCGCATCGTCGCCGTCGTCGCCTGGCGGGACAATCCCGCCTTCACCTCCGAAGAACGCGCGGCCCTTGCGCTCGCCGAAGCCACTACTCGGCTGAGCGATCAAGCCGATCCGGTGCCCGACGACATTTGGAACGAAGCGGCCCGTCACTTCGACGAAAAAGCGCTCGCTGGTCTGCTCCTCACCATTGCAAATATCAACGTCTGGAATCGTCTCAACGTCGCCATCCGGCAGGTGGCGGGCGCCTGGAAAGGTTGAACGGCCCGCCGTCCGCTCACCCGGGTTTCGACCCACAAGGAGATATCGACCATGAAACTCAAAACCACTTTTTATTGGATCACCACCGCTCTCATCGCGCTCGAGACCTTTGCCGGCGGATACATCGACCTGACCCAGGGCCGCACCAGCGTCTTCAGCGGCCCGCACGTCACCGACATCTTGAACAGCCTCGGCTACCCGCTCTATGTACTTACCATCCTCGGTGTGTGGAAGATCCCCGGAGCCATCACCATCGTTGCCCCGGGCTTTCTGCGCCTCAAGGAGTGGGCCTACGCAGGCATCGTTTTCGACCTTTCCGCGGCCGTTGCCTCGCACGCCTTCTGCGGCCACCGGCAGGAGCTCGTCGCGCCGACCGTTCTGCTCAGTCTCGCGCTCGCTTCCTGGGCTCTGCGTCCGGCACACCGCATCCTTGGCGCTCACCTCCTTTCTGCCGGAGGCTGGACTCCAGCGCCATCCAGCCACCCGGCTTAGTTCCGCTTCGCGCCCTGCCTTGCGCGTGCAGCGCGTGAGAATGGGCGCATCTCGCACACGCTTTCGTCCATTAGGATGAGAGAGCACCCGTCTCTCAGTGCCTATGGCGATCCATCTTCCCGATCCCGTCGATCTGTATACGCAACGCCTGCGGGAGCTCAATGAAATCAAGGCGGCCGCACTGCGTCGCGAAAAAATCCTAGGCATCGCCAAGGTCATCCTGGCCGGCCTCACCGTCCTCTTCGCCTTCTGGCTCATGCGGCATACACGCCTCATCGAACTGATCGCCGCGCCTATCGTTCTCTACATCGTGCTCGCCGTTTTCCACGAGAAGCTGCTCCGTTCCATCCGTCTGCACAGTCGGGCCATCGAGTTCTACGAACGCGGTCTCGGGCGTCTCCAAGATCGTTGGGCGGGCCACGGCGAAACGGGCGACCGTTTCCTCGATCCCGCGCACCTCTGTGCCCGCGATCTCGATCTCTTCGGCAGCGCGTCGCTTTTCGAACTTCTCTCCACCGCCCGCACCCGCGCCGGCGAAGAAACCCTTGCCGCATGGCTGCTCACGCCCGCACCGGTGCCGGAGATCCTGTCGCGTCAAGCCGCACTCCGCGACCTTGCGCCCCGTATCACGTTTCGCGAAAGTCTCTTCCTGCTTGGCGAAACCGTGCGCGCCGGCGTCCACCCCGACGCCCTTGCCGCCTGGGGCGAACGCAAGCCTGCCTTCCCGGCGCGGAGCCTGCGCATCGCCACTTCGCTGCTCGCACTTCTCTGGATCGCCGGTCTCGTTGCCTGGGGCCTCTGGGACTTCTGGTGGCTGGCCGCACTCCTCACGCTGGTCAATCTCGGCTGGTCGCGCCATCTGCTTACCCGACTCGACGAAGCAGCCGACGCCGCAGAGAACGCGACGCAAGATCTGGCGTTGCTCTCCGGCGTTATCTCGCTTCTCGAACGTGAATCGTTCACTGCGCCAAAACTCCAGCAACTCCAGGCAGCGCTTAACACCGGCGATGTCCCGCCTTCTGCGGCCCTCCGCAAGCTCATTCGGATCGTCGGGTACCTGGAGCAGCGCCGCAACATGATTCTGCGGCCTCTCGATCGGGTCTTCTTCTGGAGCGCTCAGCTTCTCTTCGCCGCGGAACGATGGCAGCAGACCTTCGGCCCGCAGATTCGCGGATGGCTCGCTGTGGTCGGCGCCATGGAAGCCCTCACGTCCCTCTCTGCCTACGCCTACGAGCATCCGGCCGATGTTTTTCCTGACCTGCTCGAACCGTCGGCGGTCAGCCATCCCCTCTTCGACGCCGAAGGCCTGGCGCATCCGCTGATGCCTGCGCAGGTCGCGGTCCGCAACAGCTTCATGCTGAGCGAAGAAAAGCAACTCGTGATTCTCAGCGGGCCTAATATGGCCGGCAAAAGCACCTTCATCCGCGCCATCGGCCTGAATGCAGTGCTGGCCCAATGCGGAGCGCCGGTCCGAGCCACGCGCCTGCGTCTTTCGCCGCTCGCCGTAGCCGCGTCCATCTGTGTTCTCGATTCGCTCTCCGGCGGCGTCTCCCGCTTCTATGCCGAAATCCAAAAGATCAAACACATCGCCGATCTCACTCACGGTCCAGTCCCGGTTCTATTCCTTCTCGACGAACTACTGTCGGGCACCAACTCGCACGATCGTCTCGCCGGCACCGAGTTTATTGTGAAAACCTTCGTCGCGCGCAACGCCATCGGCATCGTCAGCACCCACGACCTCGCGCTCACGCGCATCCCCGAAGCGATGGGCCCGCGGGCCGCCAACTACCACTTCCAGGATCGGCTCCAAGTTGGCCGTCTGCTCTTCGACTACACGCTCAAGCCCGGCATCGTGGAAACCAGCAATGCCCTCGAGCTCATGCGCTCGATCGGCCTCGACGTCACGCCTTGAAAATTCCGCCCTCGGCACAACCCGAGCCGCTCCATTGCCGGGCGCGAAGCGCAGATGGCCGCACCGCAGGTGGCGCAGTTGGCCCCCGCCGTAGGTGGCGCAGTTGGCCCCGCCACAGGTGGCGACTCATTCAATAAGACTTCCCCCACCTACAGTGTGAGATAAATCACACGCCGAGGGCCTATCATGAGAAGACAATAGGCTGCAGCAGCCACCTCACTTCCGTCTTCGACGGGTGCGAGAATAAGGTTGGAGAATCCATGGCAACCCTCGGCAGTTTTGCCCTTCTCATCGCGTTGGCGCTCGCCGCGTATAATCTTTTCGCCGGCGCCGTGGCACTCCGCTTAATCGCCACCGGCCAGCCCACGCGCGTGTCGCCCGAGCGCCTCGCCGACACTGCACGCCGCGCAGGCATCGCCGGGTTCTACGCCGTCAGCGTCGCGGCCTTCGCGCTCATCTATTCCGTTTTCACCAACGACTTCTCCATCACCTACATTGTCGAGCACTCGAACCGCGCCCTCCCCGCACCCTACAAGTTCGCCGCCCTGTGGAGCGGCCAGGAAGGCTCGCTGCTGCTCTGGGCATGGCTGCTGGGCGCGTATGGCTTTGTCCTCCGCCTCACCCACAAGACCGACGTCAAGCTCTATGCCTACGCCGGCACGATCCTGGCCGCGGTCCAGCTCTTCTTCCTAGCGGTCATCAACTTCGCCGCGCCGCCGTTCTCGCTGCTTCGCGGCGCGATCCCCGAAGACGGCAACGGACTCAATCCTCTCCTCCAATATCCCGAGATGGTCATCCATCCGCCGATGCTCTATCTCGGCTATGTGGGATTCACCGTGCCCTTCGCCTTCGCGCTCGGCGCGCTGATGATGCGCTACCCCGGTGAAAAATGGATTCGCGTCACGCGCGTCTGGACCCTCGTCACCTGGCTCTTTCTCACCTGCGGCATCTTTCTCGGCATGCACTGGGCCTATGCCGTGCTTGGCTGGGGCGGCTACTGGGGCTGGGACCCGGTTGAGAACGCCAGCTTCATGCCATGGCTCACGGGCACCGCCTTCCTCCACTCCGTCATGATGCAGGAGCGCAAAGGCATGATGAAGAGCTGGAATGTCTGGCTCATCTTCTCCACTTTTCTGCTCACCCTGCTGGGCACGCTGCTTACCCGCGCCGGCCTTGTGAGCTCGGTCCACGCGTTCGCGCAATCGTCGATCGGGAGCTGGTTCTACACCTTCATGCTGATCGTGCTTGCGGTCTGCATCTTCACTTATGTGCTGCAGCGCGGCCACCTCAGGAGCGAGCAGCGTCTAGAGTCGCTCGTCAGCCGCGAGTCCAGCTTCCTGTTCAACAATCTCGTCCTGCTCGTCGCCTGCTTCGTCATTCTGTGGGGAACGCTCTTCCCCATCCTCAGCGAATACGTTGAAGGCAGCAAAGTCACGGTCGGCGCGCCGTTCTATAACCGCGTCGCCGTGCCCATCGGGCTCTTCCTGCTGTTCTTGACGGGTGTGGGCCCGCTGCTGCCATGGCGCGCCACATCGCTCCGATCCATTCGACGCAACTTCATTGCGCCGACCATTGCGCTCTGGGCCACGGTGATTGTCTGCATGGCGGTCGGCGTCCTGCCCTGGAAAAACGGCGCCTTCGACGCCGGAAACTTCTACGCGCTCGTCGGCTTCGCCATGTCGGCCGGCGTCTTCGCCGCGATTCTTTCTGAATTCCTGCGCGGCGGCGCCGTCATCGCCAGGCAGACCCACCGCAATCTTTTGTCGGCCATCGTGCTGCTCATCCGCCGCAACACCCGCCGCTACGGGGGATACATCATCCACATCGGCGTCGTCATCGTCGTTATCGGGCTCTGCGGATCGGCCTTCAATCGCAGCGAAGAACGCGAACTCGCCCTGCACGGCACGCTGCCCATCGGCCCTTACACCCTCGAGTGCGTCGGCTTCACCCAGGATTCGAACCCCAACTACAACTCCGAGTACGCGCTGCTCGACGTCTACAAGGGCGGCAAAAAGATATTTCAGATGTCCCCCGAAAGGCGCGTCTATCTCGCCAGCGAGCAGCCGCAGACCATGGTCGCCATCCACTCCGTTCCCGGGTGGGACCTCTATGTCGTCTACGAGGGAACGAATCCTGACAGCGGCCAGCCCATCATCAAGGCCTTCCTGAATCCCCTCGTCGGCTGGATCTGGGCCGGCGTCGTCTTCATCGTCATCGGCACTTTCATCGCGCTCGTGCCCAGCCTTTCGCCCGCGACCGCGGTGGTTCGGGTCCAGGCCCCCCGCACGGCGCAGGAACCGGCGCTGAAAGGCGGCGATTGATGGCGATTACTCCCTCAAAAACTGTCAACCTGAGCGAAGGTCGCGCAGCGACCGAAGGCGAAGGACCTGCAGTTACGGCGCCGAAAGGAACACGAACCTGGGTGATCCATCCTTCCGCGTTCTTTGCGAAAGGGAAGGAAGGCAACAGGCTCGCTTTCCTTCTCAAAACGGCCCAGGCCCTGCTCCTGGCCATCGCCGTCTGCTTCTCCACCGGCGCGGGCAACTCCACCATCCGCTTCAACGACTTGGGCCACCGCCTGATGTGTACGTGCAGTTGCGCGCAGCTTCTGGGCGAGTGCAACCACGTCGGCTGCCCTGAGTCCGGCCAGATGCGCGACGAGCTCAGCGCCGCTATCGCCTCCGGCGCGACCGACGAGCAGATCCTATCGAGCTTTGCCGCCAAGTACGGAGCCACCGTGCTCGCCGCGCCGACCATGCATGGATTCGACCTGGTTGCCTGGATCGCGCCCTTCGCCGTCTTCGCCGCCGCGCTGCTGGGTACTATCCTGCTGGTCCGCCACTGGTCGGTCGGACGCGTCGAAGCGCCCGCACCCGCAACCGATCCGGCTATGAACGCCCTGCGCGCAAAGATTCGCCGCGAAACCGAGGCCTCCGACCTATGACTGAAACCCAGGGACTCATCGCGGGGCTGCTGCTCGCCTTCGCCCTCGGCATCTACACCTTCTGGCCCGACAACGTCTTTGCCAGCCAGCGCGAAAAAACTCGTCTTGAATTTCTTCTGGAACGCAAAGACCAGCTCTACGAGAATCTCCGCGACCTCAACTTCGAATTCCGGGCCGGCAAGTATCCCGAGGAAGACTTCTTGACGCAGCGGGATCTGCTTGAACGCGAGGCAACGGAGCTGGTGGCCGAAATCGAATTCCTGCAACAGCAGCACGCATAACCATGCACACGATCGAGCGCACTGTCATCCCGAGCAACCACGAGCGCCGCGAGAGGGAGCTGAGGGCCTTAGCCTCTGCAAGCACCTCTTGCATGTCATCCTGAGCGAAGCACGCTTGGGGCCCCACGAAGTGGGATAAGCGGAGCGAAGGATCTGCTGGTTAGGATGGAGGCAGACCTCGAATCTCAAACAAGAGCACGAACCAGGACATCATGAACGCATCCCGATTCATTCCTTCTGCGGCGCTTTTTCTTGCCGCCGCTTTTGCCCAGGCTGCTTCTGTCTCAGGCACGGTGACCAACAAGACCACCAACAAGCCCGCAGCCGGGGACTCGGTCGCCCTGGTCGACGTGCAGGCGGGCATGAGCGAAGTAGCGCACGCAACGACCGACACGCAGGGCCGCTACACCCTCAACCTTCCCGGCGCGGGGCCCTACCTGATCCGCGACAATCACCAGGGCGCCGGCTACTTCATCGCCGCGCCGCAGGGCGCAGGACCGGGCGACATTCCCGTGTACGATGTCGCGGCAAAAGTCGATGGAGTCTCGATCGAAGCCGACGTCTTCGAGCTCGAAGCCGACAATGGGCAGCTCCGCGTCACCGAGCGCTACTTCGTGCACAACACCAGTACGCCGCCGCGCACGCAGTGGACGCCGCGCAGCTTCGAAATTGTTCTGCCAGCCGACGCTACGGTGGCCGGCGTTGCCGCGCAGCGACCTACCGGTCTGCCGACCAGCGTGAAGCTCGATCCCGCCGGCGGGAAGGGCCACTACGCTTTTAATTTTCCCATTCAGCCCGACGAAGGGGAGAAAGACACGCTCTTCCAGGTCGAGTACACCGTCCCCTACAGCGGCGGAAAATTCACCTTCCATCCCAGTGAATCTCTGCGCGCCCAGAGTGTCGGCGTCCTGTTGCCCAAGGGGATGACCTTTTCGGCCTCAGCTCCCGATTTTCAGCCGATCCAACAGGATCCGAACATCCAGACATTCGTCGCCAAAAACGTAACTCCGGGCAAAGATCTCTCCTTCACGGTCTCGGGCACGGGCTCGATGCCGCGCGAAGCGCAAGGCGGTCCGCAAGGTCCGGGTGCGGATCAGTCTGCCACCGCAACTCCTGGCAATACGCCGGGCGGCGGAATCGGGGAACCGATCAATACGCCCGATCCACTGAGCAAATACAAGTGGTGGATTCTCGGTGGGCTTGCCCTGCTGCTCGCCGCAGCTGCAGCCTTTATGTTGCGCAAACCGCCCACAGTGCCGGGCGCCGCGGGGGTCCCGCAACCCGGCGGGCATCCCGCTGCCCATCCGGCCACGGTGCCCACGCCGGCCTTCGCGTCTCCCACGGCGGCGTCGCCGGCAGCGAAAAATGCCGCGCTGCTGAACGCGCTCAAGGAGGAACTTTTCTCTCTTGAAAGCGAGAAGCTGTCCGGCACCATCACAGCCGCCGAATACGCCGAGGTAAAGTCGGCATTCGAAGTTGTGCTCAAGCGCGCCCTCAAGCGCGGCGCCTAATCTCAAGCATTCGACTGCCCTCAGGGCAGGTTTTCGCTTGATTACCCCACAAGTGCTCACGCACCTGTGGGGTTCCAAAACGCGCGGGTTCTCAGGATGCCACCCGCGTTAATGCTGCGTACTTCAGACTCAGCGCACTAGAACTGCAGCTTGGCGCCGAACTGAATCTGACGCGACGTGGTGGAGGTGGCGGTGATGACGCCGGCCGTGGGCGAGATGCCCGAGGTGGCCGATGTATAGACCACTTCGTTGGGAGTGAGGAAGTTGGTGTGGTTGAGGATGTTGAAGAACTCAGCGCGGAACTGGAGGCCGAGGCGCTCGGTGA
This sequence comes from Occallatibacter sp., assembly GCA_036520995.1. GTDB lineage: Bacteria > Acidobacteriota > Terriglobia > Terriglobales > Acidobacteriaceae > Telmatobacter. The sequence goes on along the minus strand of DATDIQ010000064.1, from coordinate 17,274 downwards.
GGTGCGCATTGCGGACTGCCGAGAAATCGAGCTGGGTCAAACCGGGGCCGACCAGCGAGTCGCGCGAGACATTGCCGTAGGTGCCGGTCGCGGGTGGAAGGAAGGCCGCCGGATTGAAGTATTGGGTTGGCGTGCGCGGGTAGAGTGAGCCTGCGAAGTTGGGGTTCCAGTTTGGCCGCACGGGGTTGCGCGTGTCGCCGTTGCCGGTGGGGTTGTAGCCGAGCTGCGGCGAGAAGGGAAAGCCCGATTGCACGCTGACGATGGCGCTTGCGGTCCAGCCATCGACGAGGAAGTTGACCGGTGCCGGCGCATGATTCAGGAAGCGTTGCTTTGCGCCAAAGGGAAGCTGGTAACTGCCGTTGAAGGAGCCGGCGTTGCGCACATCGGTCGCTGCCGGTCCCCAATCCAGCTTGGGATCGAGAGGGAATTCGACATAGGCGGGGGTGTTGCCGCTGACGCTGGTGTTCCAGGCCGATCCGTCGTCGAGGTTTTTCGAGTAGGTATAGTTGCCACGAAACTGGAATCCGCTGCCAAAGGAGCGTCGCACGTCGAGGACGAGGGAGTTGTAGGACCCGACTCCTTGCGAAACCCACGAGGTGGAATTGGCGAGAGCCGGATTGGCGTTTTGCGCGCCGGCTGGATAGAACACGGTGCCGTCGGGCTCGTTGGTGGGCACGGGCTCGTTTAAATCCTCGGAGAGGATCTGATGGTAGCTGTGCGAGCCCACGTAGCCCACGGTGAGCGATGTCTTCGGCGCGATCTGCTGCTCGACGCGGAAGCTCCAGGTAAGAACGGCGGGGGTGTCGATATCGGGCTGCACACTGCTGGGAGAGACCTTGGTTCCGGCCGGCGGCGCTGTGCCCGCGGTGATGGAGAGTTTGGAGATAGCGATGTTGGAGATGGACTCGGCGGTATTGAAAGGGGCCGTCTGATCGAGACGGTAGTCGAGTGTGTCGAGCAAGCCGTGGTAGAGGCCGAACCCCCCGCGAATTGCAGTTTTGCCGTTGCCCCAAACGTCCCACGCGAATCCGACACGCGGCTCGGGAAGAAAGAGCGCGTTGTTCTGGGTGAGCGCCGAACCGCCGACGACGGGCTGGGTCTGCAGAACGCCGCCGACCAGGGCGTAGTTGGCTGCACGGCCCTGGGCTTCATTCCAGCCGTTGGTGGATTCGGAACGGAAACCGGCTCGGAGCTCGAGGCGCGGGGTCAGCTTGATGGTGTCTTCGAGGAAGGCCGAGCCGGCAAGCATGCGCCAGCCGAGTTCGGTGGGCGAAGGAACGACGGTAAAGGTTTTAACCGTGCCCTGGAGGAACGATTGGAGCGTGCTGAAGGACGCCTGGCCGTATTGATCCTGCGCGAGCAGATCGTTGGATTGAATGCGCTGGAGCCAGACGCCGCCTTCTACCTGATGGCGTCCGTGCGACCAGTAGACATGGTCGTCCCAGGTGAAGAGGTTGCGGGCCGAGGTGTTGTTGCTGCCCACGTTGAGGCCGGCCTGGGTAATCTGCGAGGCGCCGTTGGACGCGGTGCTGCCGCTGATGACGATGGCGCCGATGGGCTGGCCGGTGACCCAGCCTGGAATGGAGACGGGTGAGTAGCCGGTGAAGAAATAGCTGGCGCGGGAGTAGCCGAAGCGTGCCGTGTTGAGGAGCGAAGGCGAAAAGACATGCTGCTCCTGCACGCTGGAGACTTGCTCGCGCAGGCTCTCGTTCACGAGGCTGAGGGGATTCTGCGAAGGCGTGTTGGCGGTGCTGTCGTCGACGGTGTAGACGGCGAAGAGCAGGTCTTTGCTGCTGAGGTTATCGTCGAAGCGCGCGGTGCCGAAGTCTTCGCGGATGTGCTGCGGCGGGTGGCTGAAGGCTTCGCCGATGCCGCTGCCGAGCTCGGGGCCGTTTTGCGCGGGCCAGAGCGCGAGCAACGGCGCGACCGCCGGATTAACGCCGACGAATTGTTCCTGGCCGGAGGCGTTCGGCAGATAGCCCTGGCGCGCCTGGGTGTCGGGGACGAGTGTGACTTCGCTCAGGCCCCAGTTTTGCCGGAAGCCTTCGTAGTTGCCGAAGAGGAAGAGTTTGTCGGCGCGGATGGGCCCACCGAGAGAGCCGCCGAACTGATTGCGCTGAAACTCGGGAATGGTGGCCTGGTCGAAGTAGTTGCGCGCATCGAGCACGCTGTTGCGGATGAACTCAAATGCGGTGCCGTGCAGCTGGTTGGTGCCCGACGAGGTGACGATGCTGACTTGCGCGCCATCGCGCTTGCCGTAGGTAGCGCCGTAGCTGTCAGTGGCTACGTTGAACTCGCGGACGGCATCGACGCCGAGCAACTGGCCGCTGGTGCCACCGGGCGTGACGTTGATGAGCGAAGCGCCGGTGTATTCGATGCCGTTCAGAAGGAAGAGATTGTCTTGCGGGCGGCGGCCGCTGACGGCGAACATGTTGCCGACGGAGGAATTCGACGTGCCGATGCTGCCGGAGCGCTCGTTGGTGTAGTTCACGGTGGCGGGATTGAGGGTGAGCAGTTCGTCGTAGCTGCGGCCGTTGAGGGGCAGATCTTTGACCTGGCGCTCGTCGATGAGGCCGGCGGTTTGTTGGGTGGTGGTGTTCACGGTGCTTCCGGAGTCGACGACTACCACTTGCTGTTGGACTGTGGCGAGGCCGAGGGTGAAATTCAGGACGCGGCTCTGGCCCACGGTCAGAGCGATGTCGGTCTGCCGCTGGATTTCAAAACCGTCGTGCGCTGCAGAGACGGTGTAGAGTCCGATGGGCACGGACGGCGCGAAGAAGCGGCCCTCAGTGTCGGTAGTGAGGGAGCGCGTGGCGCCTGTTTCCGTCTGCCGTACGGTGACGATCGCGTCGGGGAGGGGCGCTCCGCTGGAATCGTGGACGACACCGCTGAGGGTGCCGCCGACAACCTGCGCGTGGACGGCAAGTCCAGAGATGACTAGCAGTGTGGCGAGAAGTCGATACAGTTTTGCTGAGAACGTCACGGTGTTTCTCCTGAAGGATTGCGAAGCATCAAGCCCTCTATCAGGGCGGGGAAGGAATGCACGCGGTCAGCTGGCACGGGACTCTTTACGCGCAGGCGTGCGAAGGGAGATGGGTCAACAGCTACAACAACACCGCATCTGCCGGGCGGCAGCGGTGTGGAGCGGCGCGATGGAAAGAACAAATCGCATAAGACCCAGATGTGCGAATACCCGAAAAGATTGCGAAAAACACAAAGGCCGCGTCAGTGAGAACTGAAACGCGGCCGGGAAAGAAGACTGAAGAAGACTCAGACCCACGACCGGCGCAGCGCACGACAACATGCGCACACGATGGCCGGGTTGAGTGGAAACCTCATCCTTTGACTATAACGGCACCTCGATGGGGCGTCAATCCCGGCGGGGTGGGTTGGGCGCGGGCAGGCTTGCGGCTAGCCAGCAGGCGCGGGCCGGCTTAAACCTGCGCTGCCGAGCATGTTGCGGGAGAGCAAAGCTTGTTGAGCGCGGTCTTTTCGCCGGTTACTTCAGCATGGAGACAATGTTGGCGTGGATCGAAGGGCTGGACGCTGTGCCGGTAATGGTGACCGGAATGCCACGGTTGGTATTGGTGGCGGCGGGCTTTGCGTTGGGATGCAGAAAGCCGCCGACCAGGCCGGAGACCGCATTGACCGCCTGATTGGTGACTGCACCGACGGCGTTGTTGGACGACAAGGTTGCGACCAATTTGAAGTCGAGTGCGCCCGAGGGAGCGATAGTGCCGCTGCCGGTTGCGGAGCCGACTTGAGGGAGATTGCCGTAGATGCTATTGATCTGCGTGCTCTGGGGAGAGGAATCGACGGTGGCGCGCAGCGTCTGGATCTGCGTGCCTCCGCCGCTCTTGAAGAGGTTGAGGCCTTGAATCTTTGATCCCACATCGAACCCCTGCAGGGTGGTGTTGTCGATTTCGACAGGGCCGGTGATTGTGGAGGCCGCTACAGGTCCGGAGACGGCAAGATTCGCGGTGAGCGTGCCTCCGCTGAGGCGGGAGCCGGTGGGCAAACGGACGCCAAAGGCGGGCAGCAACTCTTCCACCTGATCGATGGGGAGATTGGGCGCGGAGAGATGGAGATCGAGGAGCGGCGCTTGCGGTGTCATGCGGTAGGTTCCTGTGACGCGCGCCGCAACGCCGCCGGCATGGATGGAGATGTTGGAGACTTTGCCGGTTTCGGTGTCGAGCATGTCGGTGACTTCGTAGTCGATAGTCACCGGATGGGGCGCAGGCGAGCCGGTGCGCGCCAGTTGCAGGCGGTCGGCCTCGATTTTGCCGCGGCTGATGAGGGAAGTTCCATCGGAGACGAGATCGGAAGTAATGGTGACACTCATGGAGATGCCCGCTCCGGGATCGAGCACACCGGAGGCGACTGGATCGAATGCCTTGAGATATAGCTTGGCCTGGAACGGCGTGTCGGCCGCATTTTTCTGGGAGAGCGGACCGGCGTTGCCGGTCAGCTCGAGCGAACCGGAAGCAGGCAGTTTTGCGGAGAGAACGAACGGGAACGACTTGAGAAATGAGAGTTGCTGGACGGTGAGATTGATTTCGGAATAGACGAATGGCTTGCGCACGGCGGGGACGGAAGAAACGGAGGCGCTGCCGCTCTCGATTTTCAATGTGCCGACGGTGAGGTCGGGCAAAGCGCTCACTTGCTGCGGAGATTGAGTCGTCTTGGCCGCGGCGCTGCCGAGGCTCGAGAAGTTCCATCGCCCGTTGGCGGCGTGGAGAAGGTTGATGGAGGGTGTATCGAGCGTGAGATGGGTGATGCGCACCTGGCGATGAAAAACGAGGGGCAACACTTCGACGCCGATCTGGAGCGATTTGGCCTGGAGGAAGGGTGTGATGCTGAAGGCTGGATCGTCGGCGATGGCGATGTCTTTGGCGACGAGGCTGCCCTTGAACAAGGAGAACGAGAGGCCGCCGAGAGTGATAGGTCGGCCCAGCGCGGTGGAGAGCTGCGTTTCAAGGATGGGGCGGAAAGTCTCCGCATTTACGAAGAAGGGAACCAGAACGATGACGAGGAAAATCAGGACAGCGATGCCGGCGACGACCTTGAGCCAGTGTTTTTGCATGCGAGCCTCCTTCGCCCAATCGAAGATGGCTCGCATTGTACCGCTCGCGCGTGAGGGGTAAGTGTGAAGTCGCCGTTCTGCGACTTATTACCAGGGGAGCGGCTTACCGAGATGGAAGTAGCCGCCCGAAGGGCCATCTTCAGCCAGAGTCGCAAGCGCGGCGCTGGTTTTGCCGCCCTCGTCGATTTCCATCGGGGCCTGCTCGCCGCCCATGTCGGTCTTGACCCAGCCGGGATGCGCGGAGTTGACTTTGACGTTGGTGTCGCGCAGCTCGTAGGCAAGATGGACGGTGAAGGCGTTGAGCGCGGTTTTTGACGCGTCGTAGGCGAACGACTTGGCGTGATAGATCGGCGAATTGGGGTCGGCGTGGAGAGTCAGCGATCCAAGAATACTGGACAGGTTGACAATGCGGCCCGCGGGGCTTTTCCTGATGAGCGGCAGCAGCTTCTTGGTGAGGGCGACCGGGGCAAAGAAGTTTGTGGCAAATACCCTGTCGAGCACGTCAAGCGGAACATCCGCAGCGCTATGTTCGGGCCCCGTGCCAGGAAAAGTGCCGCCGGCAATGCCCGCGTTGTTGATGAGGATGTCGAGGCGGCCGTATTTGGAATTGAAGTAATCGTAGGCGGCCTGGTGGTCAGCGGAATTGACGACGTCGAACTTCAAAACGTCGGCATCGACGCCCGCAGCGCGCAGCCTGGCAACGGCGTCTTCGCCCTGCTTGAGGTCGCGCGCACCGATGACAACCTTTGTGCCGGAGCCTTTGAGATCAAGCGCAGTTTGAAAGCCGAGGCCGCGATTTCCACCCGTGATGAAGGCAATTTTCTGAGACATGCAGCGATACTCTCCTATGGCTGAATGGATTCAATGGTGCAGCAAAAGGGTGCATGAATTGCTTAACTGATCAATAGCACGTTTTTGAGCGGCATGAGTTGTTGCGACGGCCCCATGAACCAGCGTATGTTCGAGCAAGGTTCGAGAACAAGATGGGCCCTTCTGATTCCCCGGAAATGGGCGCGGCGTCTTCGCCCCAAGGAAAACGTGCCGAGATCGGTCTCTCTGCCCGGGAGAACCTCTTCGAGATCTCTCCTGACGCGATCCTTGTCACGGATGCAACGGGGGTGATCCTGGGGGCGAACCCGCGGGCTGCCGAGCTGTTTGGCTACACGCAGGTGGAGTTGCTCGGTCTGCCGATCGAGAAGCTGGTTCCGGAGCGCTTTCGCAAGCGCCATCCCAGCCACCGGGAAAACTACCACGCGCACCCGCGGACGCGGCAGATGAGCGCAGCGCTGAATCTCTTCGGCCTGCGCAAGGACGGAACGGAATTCCCCGTGGACATCATGCTGAAGCCGATGGAGACGGCCTCCGGATCAATCGTGCTGAGCTTTGTGCGCGATGTGACGGAGCAGCGAGAGGCGCTGGACGGATTGCGCCGGGCCGATCTTCAACTGCGCTCCATTGTGGAGAGCGTGAGCGACTACGCGATCTACCTGCTGGATACGGACGGCCATGTCGCCACATGGAATCCTGGTGCTGAGCGCATCAAGGGCTATACCGCAGATGAGGTGGTCGGCTCACACTTCTCGCGCTTTTTTGCGCAGGAGGATGTGGAGCGGGGGAGGCCTGCCGAGCTGATGCGCGCGGCAGTGGAGCATGGCCGCGTGGAACGCCAGGGATGGCGGGTGCGCAAGGACGGATCACGCTTCTGGGCGGATATTGTGCTGACGGCGATTCGCGACTCGAGCGGCGCATTGATCGGGTACGCCAAGGTGACGCGCGATTTCACCGATCGCCGGCGAGCTGAAGAAGCCGTGATGCTGCAGCTGAGCAGCGCCTTGCTGGCGAACATGGATGTGCGGAAGCTGCTGGAGGCATTTTCGGCGAGTCTGCGCGAGGTGATTCCTCATGATGTGGCGACGCTAGGGCTGCATAACGCGGAGACCGGCACGCTGGTGGTGCAGTTTCTGGGCACTGAGGATGGTCAGCTGCGACACGCCGAAGTGCGTCTCCCCCTGGAAGGATCGCCTGCGGGGAAGGCTTTCACGAAGGGCGAGCCGGTCGTCCTCGGGCGCATCCAGGATGCGCCGTTTGCCAAGGAGGCGGTGCGCCACCTGACGGAATTGGGGATGAAGTCGGGGTGTTGGGTGCCGCTGGTGCATCGTGACGAAACGATTGGCGTACTCACGGTAGCCAGCCGGCTTGAAAACGCGTTTGGCGCGCGCGAAGCCGAGATGCTGACGGAAGTGGGCGGGCACATGGCCATGGCTGTCAGCAATGCAGTGGCATACAAGCAGATTAGCGAGCTGCGCGACAAGCTGAGCCAGGAGAAACAGTACCTCGAAGAAGAGATCAACCTGGAGAACCGGTTTGAAGACATCGTGGGCGAGAGCGCCGGGCTGCGCCAGGTGTTGAAGCAGATTGAAACGGTGGCGCCGACGGATGCGACGGTGCTGATCCAAGGCGAGACGGGGACGGGGAAGGAACTGCTGGCGCGGGCGATTCATCGTTTGAGCCCGCGCAGCGAACGCACGTTTATCAAATTGAACTGCGCGGCGATTCCGTCGGGGCTGCTGGAGAGCGAGCTTTTCGGGCATGAGAAGGGAGCGTTCACGGGTGCGATCGCGCGCAAGATGGGACGGCTTGAGCTGGCGCACGAGGGGACGCTTTTCCTGGATGAAGTGGGCGAGATGCCGCTGGACTTGCAGCCGAAGCTGCTGCGGGCGCTGCAGGAGCGCGAGATCGAGAGACTGGGCGGAAACCGGCCCATTTTGGTGAATGTGCGGCTGATTGCGGCGACCAACCGGGACCTGGCGCAGATGGTGGCCGAAAAGCAGTTTCGCAGCGATTTGTTTTACCGGCTGAAGGTTTTTCCGATTTTTGCGCCGCCTCTGCGCGAGCGGGTGAGCGACATTCCCGTGCTGGTGCGGCACTTTGTGGCGACACACAGCCGGCGGATGGGGAAGACGATCACGACGATTCCCGAAGAAACGATGCGCGCCCTGACGCGCTGGAACTGGCCTGGAAACATTCGCGAACTGGAGAACCTTCTGGAACGCGCTGTGATTCTGACCCGGGGCCCGGTCCTCTATGTTCCGTTGGCCGAGCTGACGGTTGCCGACGACGAAGCCGCGGAGATGGAGAGCGCGACGCTGCACGAGGCAGAGCGCGAGCACATCTTGCGGGTGCTGCGCGAGGCCAAGGGACAGATCGGCGGAGACGACGGCGCGGCCGCGCGCCTGGGCCTGAAGCGGACCACTCTCAATTCGAAACTCAAGAAGCTCGGTATCGAGCGCAGTGACTATATCTAGTCTTGGTGACGAAATCCCGTCATCGTCACGTCGTCACCTCCTCTTCTTTTTTGTGACGACAGCCACAGAAGCATTCCCCTGATCTCCTTTCTTTTCATCACTTCCATTGCACGGTGAATAGCGCGTCCGAGTTTGGCACTGCAGTTGCCATATACAGGGCATGCTGCGCATCACTCTTCATGAAACCGAAAGCTCAGTGGATATAAGGCTGGAGGGGCGCGTGGCTGGGCCGTGGGTGGATGAATTGAATCGGGTGTGGGTGGAAACGGCTCCGCGACTGGGATCGAAGAAGCTTTCGATCGATATACGAAATGTGACGTATGCGGATGCAGCCGGCAAGCGTGTTCTGAAAAGTATCTTCTCCCATTCAGACACCGAGCTCGTTGCCAATCCATTGGGAATTCAGGATCTGGCTGGAGTGGACGTCGAGAAATAAGTTGCCAAGGAGGTTATACATGCAAGCGATTCGGGATGGATTCGAGATGACTGGGAATTCTCTGCAGTTTCCGGGCGAGTTGTTCAAGAAGTTTTCACCCGCGGCGTTGAAGGATCTGGCGTCGATGGCGGCCACCTCCTCCTATCCGGCGGGCTATGTATTGTTCGCGGAAAAAGAGGAGTCGCGGGGGATCTATGTGGTGATGGAGGGCGAAGTGAAGCTCTCGATCAATTCGAGCGACGGGCGTCGCCTGAGCCTGCGCATTGCGCGGAAGGGCGAGATCCTTGGACTGACGTCGGCGCTCTCGGGAAGCCAGTATGAGATGACCGCCGAAACGGTCTATCCGGCGAAGCTGGTTCCGATCGGCCGGCGCGAGTTTGTCGGGTTCATGTTGCGGCATCCCGAAGCCTACCAGGTGTTCAGCGAAGAGCTGACGCGGGAATACATGAAGGCCTGCGAGCAATTGCGGACGGTGGGCCTGTCGTCGTCGGCGCCCGAGAAGCTGGCGCGCCTGCTGCTGGAGTGGAGCGAGAACGGCCAGACCCTGGAGCAGGGAACGAAGTTCCGGTTCTCGATGACGCACGAAGAGATCGGCGAATTCATCGGCACCTCGCGTGAAACGGTGACGCGGACGCTGAGCACTTTCAGAAGCCGCAGGCTCGTAGCGTTTCACGGGTCGACGGTAACGATTCCGAGCAGGGCTGCGCTGGCCAGCTACGCTGGCTGCTGAGCAGGTGGCGGGTCATGGTGGATTTATTCATTTCCTTTATCCTTTATTTGCTGTTTGTCGTGGACAAATTCGTCACGTCAAGCAAGGCCATTCATACCTAAGCAATGCTTCATAACCCACGGCGGCGTTCGTAAATCCTCCGTGGCGCACGACAGGTTCACTCCTCCAGAGCAGTCACGAAAATGCCTTCACGGTAGAATGTCAACCAACATTCTCTGTGGAGGCATTCATGTTTCGAGCCCTGGTTGCCGTTCTCGCCGTCGTGTTCTCGTTTTCGCTTTCTGCCCCCTCCATGGCGCAAGGCGCGCCGCCGCAGGGCGGGGCCGACCAGCCCTACACTGTCGAGTACTACTACAAAGTGCAGTGGGGCCATCAGCAGGAATTCCTGGAACTGTTCTTGAAGAATCATTACCCGCTGCTGAAGCGCATCGAGGCGACGGGGCGGATTGTCGGGTTGAAGATCGATGCACCGGCGTACCACACCACCGAAGACGGACGGTGGGACTATCGCGTGACCATTCGCTACAAGAATTCGACCGTGGCGACGACGGCAAATCCCGACGAAGAAGCGGTGATCAAAGAACTGTGGCCTGATCAGGCGGCGTACAAGAGAGAAGAGCAGAGGCGATTCGAGATTCTTGCCGGCCATTGGGATTTGCCGGTCACGGAGATTACGCCGGGAAAGCAATGAACAGAGGCCATGGGTCCAGGGTCTACGAAGACTGAGCAACTGCAAACCCAAGCGACAGCTGGCTTGACAACGCCTAACCCGTAACCGTATAGTTACGCAATGACACGTAACCGAAAAGTTACCGATAGGGCCAATCACAATGCCAACTCAATCTTCGACGCTTTGGCCGATCCGACCCGGCGCTCGATTCTGGAGGTCTTATGCCGGGGCGGGCAGCCGGTGGGCCAGATCGCAGAAGCTTTTCCAGTCTCGAGACCAGCAGTGTCAAAGCATCTGGGGCTTTTGCGCCGCGCGCGCCTGGTTCACGAGCGGCGAGAAGGCCGTCACCGTGTGTACGCGCTCGACGCCGAGCCACTGAAGGTCGTAGATACCTGGCTTAATCGATATCGCGCGTTCTGGGATGCCAGCCTGCAAGGCCTGAAAGCGTATCTCGAAGAGGAGGGAGCGTCCGGCAGCTCGGAAAGCGCCACACGTCGGCGCACACCAAGGAGGAGATGATCGCAATGAGCGAGATTCGAGATGCAGTTGTGTACGAGATTGATGTATCGGCGCCGCTCGCGCGTGTTTTCGCAGCTCTCACGCTTCCAGACCAGGTGCCCCAGTGGTGGGGCGGCCGTGGCGCTGGGCAGGCCTATCGCTGCACAAAGTTCGAAGGGGAATTGCGAGTCGGAGGGAGGTGGAGTTGCCTCGGCGTGGATGGCACCGGCGCCGGTTTCGAGGTCACCGGAGTTTATCTGGAACTGGAGCCGCCGCGCGTGCTGGAGTCGACGTGGAAGGCAAGCTGGACGGGCGCCGCGGAAACTAAAGTGCGTTGGGAACTGAGCCCGTCGAAGACCGGAACGCGCGTGAAAATCTGTCACAGTGGTCTTGCCGCGCATCCGAAGATTGCGATGGCCTATCGCGGGTGGTCCCAAATGCTGCAATGGCTGCAATCGTTCGTGGAAGCGGGGGAAACGGTGGAATCTCGAATGGATCTCAGTCGAAGCGGTGTCGCCAGCGATGGACGAGGTTCGCGGCCGCATCAGCAAAGTCGGGGAACTCGAAGCGAAAGCCTGCGTCAAGGAGACGCGTAGGAACGACGCGGCGGCTTTTGAGGAGCAATTCGGTTTCGGTTCGGTGGAAGAACGCGGCGAGCTCGAGCAGTGGCGCGGGCGCGGGCAGGCCGTTGGGAATGTTCCACGCTTCGCGCAAGGCGGCCATGAATTCACGGTTCGGCAGGGGGTTGGGCGCGGCGAGGTTGATGAGCCCGGGGAGATCGTCGCGGTAGACCAGGAACTCGACAGCGCGGGCGAAGTCGAGGTCGTGAATCCAGGAGACAAACTGGCGGCCGTTCCCCTGCTCGCCGCCGAGACCGAGGCGGACCAGATTCGAATAGATGACGAAGGGATTGCCGGACTGCGGGCTGAAGACGATGGCGGAACGCATGGCGACTTTGCGCGTGCGCGGCGTGGGCGTGGGCGTGGCGAAGAAGGCGGCTTCCCAGTCTTTGGCGACGCGGATGGAGAAATTCCACCGGGCGGGTGCGCCGGGTTCGTTGCCGCCCAGTTCGCCGGTAGCTTCGTCCATGGGCCGGTCGAATGCGTGGCGATAGATGGTCGCCGTGGAAGCGTTGAGCCAGACTTTCGGTGGATCGGCGAGGTTGGCGATGACGCCGTTGAGCAACTTTGTTGTTTCTATGCGCGAGCGGTAGATGGACTCGCGATTGGCGCGATGGTAGCGGCAGTTGACGCTGCGGCCGGCTAGGTTGATGCAGACATCGGCGCCTTCAAGGTGCTCGGTCCAGGGACCGATCGTCGCTCCGTCCCAGTGCACCGTCTGCCAGGGTGCGGTGTAAGGGCCGCGGGTAAGTACGGTGACGTGGTGGCCGCGCTGCTGAAAGTATTGCGCGAGAACAGGGCCGATCTGGCCGCTGCCGCCGGGAATGACAATGCGCAGGGGTCCGGTTGTCATGCGCGGATATCCCCGTAGAGAGCCTTCAGCAATTCGCCGGCAGGGCGGAAAAGCGGGCGCAGCAGCGGCAGGCCGGAAAACTTGAGGGCAAACAGCATCATGCGCATGGTTTTTTCGAAGAGAAGATGCGTGTTGGCCTGGCGCGGCGAGCGGTCATAGACCCAGTAGAGCATCAGGCCCATCTGGTAGAACCAGAGAAGGCGCGGCAGGTAGGGCAGGATTGAGGGCGGCAGACGGACGCCGGAGTCGGCCACGGCCCGGGCAAAGAAGGCGATGTCGCGTTCGCGAATGGGGGCGGTGGCCGCGCTGAAAGGCGAGAGAGGATAGCCGGGGTCGATGTGGGCCGATAGTGCTGCCATCAGGGCGCGGTTGGGCGCGAAAGTCTGGAACTTGAGCTCGATGAGCCCGCGCAGCCGTTGCTCGAGGGTGCGACTTTCGGTGAGCACGCGGTCCAGCGCGGGGAACATTTCAGTCTGCGCGTGGTCATAGAAGGCCATGACGAACGCGTCTTTCGAATCGAAGTAGTAGTAGGCGGCTCCGACCGCGACGCCGGCGGTTGCCGCGATCTCGCGCATGGTGGCTTCGGCGAATCCGCGTTTGCGGAAGACATCGAGGGCTGCCGAGAGAATGCGGGCGCGAGTGGCTTCGGATTTGGGCGTGGGCTGACGAGGCATGGAAGTCACGCCGAGGCCGTTTGAGGCTTTGCGACTGTGCGGCGACGAAAGAGAGCGAGCAGCAGCAGGTTGAAGAGATGAATGGCTCCGAGGAGAAGCAGGAAGAAGCCAATTTTGTAGACCTCGCTCTGAAAGACCTGGTCGAGATTCTGGAGCCAGGCGTAATTCCGGACTGTGATCAGGACGTAACCGGCGCAAACCAGATAGAAGCCGATGTCGAGGAGACGGGTGACGGAGCCAATGAGAGCCGTGTCGCCATGAAAAGCATCGTGAAGGAAGACAGCGCCGGAGCTGCGCAGGGTTCGCGCGACCCAGAGGACGAGAAGCGCACAGAGGCCGAGGTAGCTGAGGTAATAGACAGCGAGGTAGTTTGTGAAGTTCTGAGACATGTTAGCTCTCCTTATTTCAATTTTGAACATGTTCAAAAAAAGAATACACCGACAGGAAGAATGGAAGCAAGGGAATTTTGAACATGTTCACAACATATTGGAAGCAGAGCAGATCACGCGCAACGAAACAACAAAGCGGGGGAGGTCGAAGTGCTGCTCAAGCTTGCGGCGGAGGGGGTGGGGGAGGGTAATAGCCCGCGGCATAAAGCTGGCGGCGCTGGTAATTGCGCACGGCGCTGACGATGAGGGCGATGATGCCGCCGAGGATCATGAGCGGGATCCAAAGAACCCAGCCGGGCTGGATGACGCGATTGCCGCCGATGGAGGCGGAATCGGCGTTACGCACGGAACCGAACATGGAGACCATGTCGTTGCCGACGGACGCGTTTTCGCCCAAGTGGACGGTGCCGAAGAAGTTGACCAGGTCGTGCGAAATGGTGGCATCGGGGTCGAGGCGGACGCTGCCGAAGAAGACCACGACGTCGTGATTGGAATGGGTGGCGATGTGGACGTCGCCGAAGAAGACCACGACGTCATGATCGATGGTTCCCTTGGCATCGACGCCGCAGAAAAAGCAGACTGCATCGTGGACCGTATCGTTGGGACCAACCACGATGGAGCTGCCAAATTGAACGGCGTCGCGATCGGCCCGGGCAGGGGTGGCGGCGAGCGCAACGGCGGCAAAGAGCGCAAAAGTGGGGAAAGCGTGTCGCAGGTTCATGGCGTGCCTCCTGGGGTGTACGCGAGGGCGGGCCAAAAAGTTCCGGCTCGGCCCGGGTGGCCCGGAGATTTCGTTCCCCAGTGTACGCCGGGGTGGTGGTGGTGGGTGGTGATTGGCGACGGCAGGGACCCTGGAACGGCGGTCTGGAGAGGGGGCGTGCCCACCTTTGCGTGCTGAGGCCTCCCACGAAGAAGAAAGCACTAGCCCACGAGGGCTCTTGTTCAAGGGTTGCAAAACCGTTCCGCCAGTACAAGGATGCCTATCCTGGGGTCAGACGCGCAGAGCACCTCCGGCAGAGCTGAGATAAGCCCCGTCCCTTTCTTAGCCATCCGCACCGGAGCCGAGGCAGCAGCCATCTTCCTCTTGACATAGTTAGGCTATGGCAGTAGCGTGTTATTGGCATAGTTTGCCTATGGCAGAGGTCCTTCTTTGGTTGGAGAGGTGTTGTTTGAATCGAGATGAGATTCCGCCGGGCACGCTTTACCTGCTGATCCTGAAGACGCTGGCGCGACATGTGGAGCTGCATGGATATGAGATTGCCGATTCGATTCAGCGCACTTCGGACGATGTGCTGCAGGTCGAAGAGGGATCGCTGTATCCGGCGCTCCAGCGAATGCTGATTAAGGGCTGGGTAATGGCGAAGTGGGGGACGACGGCTGGAAATCGGCGTGCGCGCTACTACAAGCTGACGGCCGCGGGGCGCAAGCAGTTGGCGTTGGAGATCTCGCAGTTTGAGCGCGTGATGGGGGCGATTGGACGCGTGATCCAGACAGCATAAGGAGTAAGCGATGCATAGAATCGAGGAGCTGTTGCGCCGTCTTCGCATGCTGTTTTACCGAAGGCAATTTCAGGCCGATCTGGAAGAAGAGATGCGTCTGCATCTGGAGCTGCGAGAGCGGGAGGGGACCGAGGCGGGTGTGCCTTGGTCCGAGTCACGGCGCGCGGCCTATCGCAGATTTGGCAATCCAACCTCAATCAAGGAGCAGAGCTATATGGCATGGGGATGGGGAGGGTTGGAGAGCCTGGTGCAAGATGTGCGTTTTGCGCTGCGACAGTTGTGGAAGACTCCGGGATTTACGGTTACCGCGATCCTCACGCTGGCGCTGGGGATTGGGGCGAATGCGGCGATTTTTACGCTGGTGAAAGCGGTGCTGCTGACGAACCTGCCGGTGGTCGACCCGAAGGCGCTGGTGCGAGTGGGCGATCGTGCCGACTGCTGCCAGAACTCCGGGCCGAACCTGGACGGAGACTACAGCATGTTTTCGACCGACACCTATGAGCAGATGAAGAGGAATACACCGGAGTTTGAAGAACTGGCGGCGATGCAGGCGGGGTTTGAGAATCGGCCCGTCGTGATACGGCGGGATGGAAGCCAAGAGGCTGCCAAGCCGCGGATGGGGGAGTTCGTTTCTGGAAACTACTTCCGCATGTTTGGGCTACAGCCTGCGACGGGACGGCTGATTTCCGATACGGATGATGTTGCCGGCGCACCACCGGTCGCGGTGATGAGTTATGCGACATGGAAGGACGCCTATAACGGCGACGATTCGGTGGCCGGCAGCACCTTCTGGATGAATACGAAGCCGGTGACGGTGGTCGGCGTGGCGCCCGAGGGCTTCTATGGCGATCGCATGTCGAGTACGCCACCGGATTTCTACCTGCCGATTGCCACAATGCCCGATGAGGCGGGTGGAAAGAGTTTCCGTGACCCGACGCAGAATTGGCTGGACATTATTGGGCGAGTGAAACCGGGGACGGCAATAGGGCCTCTGCAGGAGAAGTTGAGCGCGCAACTCAAGCGGGTGCACGCGACGGATCCTGACTTTTCAGCCGCGGATATCGCTAAGACGCATTTAGTGCTGACTGCAGGTGGTGCAGGCACGCAGTCGATGCAGAAGGACTACGCCTCAAATCTGAAGCTGCTGATGTGGATCAGCGGGCTGGTGCTGCTGATTGCCTGCGCGAACATTGCCAATCTGCTGCTGGTGCGGGGCATGGGGCGGAAGGCGGAACTTTCCGTCCGAGCGGCGCTGGGTGCGGTACGTGGGCGGATTGTGCGGCAGTTGTTGACGGAGAGCCTGCTACTGGCAGGGATTGGCGGGGCCGCGGCGCTGGCGGTTTCTTATGGCGGCGCTCGCATGCTGCTGATGCTGGCGTTTCCGGGCGAGCAGCATGTACCGATCAGCGCGAGCCCATCGGCGGAGGTGCTGGGGTTTGCGCTGGGCGTGTCGATACTGACGGGCGTGCTGTTTGGCGTGGCTCCGGCGCTGATCGGGTCGAAGGCCCCGCCGGCGGATGCGCTGCGCAGCGGGACGCGGACGACGGCGGGCGGCGCTTCAGTGCTCCAACGCGGACTGGTGGTGCTGCAGGCGGCGTTGTCTGTGGTGCTGCTGGTGGGCGCGGGGCTTTTTTCGCAAAGCCTAAGCAGGCTGCAGCATACGGACATGAAGCTGCAGTCGAAGAACCGCTATATCGTTTATTTCTACGCACAGACAGCGGGTTACAAGGCCGCGGTGCTGCCGGCGCTGTACCGGACGCTGGAGGAGCGATTTCATGCAATTCCGGGCGTGGTGAAAGTTGGGATGAGTACCTATACGCCGATGGAAGGCGGCGACGACGGCTACGAAATTCAATTGTTGGGACAGCCAAACCCGCTTAGAGACGTTACGAACATCGTTGTGAATCCGGAGTACTTCGATTCGGTGGGGACACGAGTGCTGATGGGACGCGGAATCACCGCGCAGGACACCGCAACTTCGCCGCATGTTGCGGTGGTAAACGAAGACTTTGTGAAGGCACTATTCAACCCGGGAGAGAACCCGATTGGACATCGCTTTACTGCTGGAGGGCATCTTGCTACGCCTTACGAAATTGTAGGCGTAGTGGAAGGAACGACTTATACCGACGTGCGCAAGAATGGGACACACCCCATGTATTTTGGCCCGCTGACGCAGCCGTCAGAACAGGGAGATGTGAGTGCCATTGTGGTTGAGACGGCGCGGCCCATGAACGATATGGAGCCGATTGCGCGGAAAACGCTGATGGAAATCAATCCTAACCTGGCGATGGAGAGGTTCGTCACCCTCGATGTGCAGATTGCAGACCGCTTTACGCATGAACGGATGCTGGCGACGCTGATGACCCTGTTTGGTGCGCTGGCGTTGCTGCTGGCAACGGTGGGGCTATATGGCGTCACCTCTTATTCGGTCGCGCGGCGGACGAGCGAGATCGGGATTCGCATGGCGCTGGGTGCGGAGCGCTGCGGCGTGGTGGCGATGGTGATGCGCAGCGCGCT
>DATDIQ010000063.1:0-65772 GCA_036520995.1 Occallatibacter sp. | reverse complement strand
GAGCAATCGCTGTCGTTCTCAGTCGTACTCTGTGCTAGTTCAGACGGATACGGCCCCAGTCCGTTGACTGGCCAAGTGCAAACGTATCGCCATGAGCCCCTCGCAGGCTGCGCATCTCTCCACGGCAACCCCATCGAACACCGTTCCACCCAAGCGCCTCGGCATGCCCTTTGGCGGGTCAAAAGCCTGCACGCGTGACCAAAGTAACTGGATTAGAAAAGCGATTTATCAGGCTCGGCTCATCGCAGCCCCTGATCCCCGGAAGAAATCTTCAAAACAAGTCGTTTATAATCATTCATTTATAAGAGAATAGGCAATCCGTTCGCATGATCCTCTCTCGTCCTAACCCTTTTTGTTTCGCCCCTCACCCACTGTCTTTCCAGCCTCCCCATGAAGTATCATTGTTGTGAATGCAAGGTTACCGTAACCTTCTCGGTAACACAGAACCCGGAAACATTCAGAGGATTCCAGGAACACGATGAGCGTAGTTCTCCAAGTCGCAGCTGTTGTCCCTGTGGCCGCCTATCTCGGCTACCTGCGGACGAGAATGCGCCATCGGAACATGCAATCGTGGGAATCGCTCATTGCGCGTCTCAAGCCCGGTTGGAGCGGCCGTCAGCTCAGCGAGCACTTCCTCTGGAAAGAAGGCCTCAGCTCCACCCCCGACGAAACCTGGGAACACATCCAGGGAACCCGCGGTCTCTGGGCAATGTTCAATAACGCTGGCGTCCTGCTCGAGATGGCCGACTTCGCCGCGCACCACAGCAATGTCGATCCCGCCCTCCTCCAGACCTTGCGCACCGACGCGATGCAGATTCGCCTCTGCACCCTCATCACCCTCGGCCAGTGTCTGCTCAGCCACGCCAGTGAAGGTGTTCGCTACAACGCCTTTCGCGCCGCCTCCATGTATACCGGCATGACCGCCCACATGATGCAGCTCATGCAAGACAGCGCCTCCTCCGCCCTTCCCCAATTCGTCGCGGCCATGTAAGCCGCCCCTCCACTGTCCCAGGTCCCGGGTCTGGTCCCTGCCTTCTCGTTCCTCTACAATTCCTCGCAGGCGATCGGCTCATGCTCCTCGACCTCTCGCGCACAATCTCCTTCTTCCTCGGCCTCCTCTCCCTCTGCTGGGCGACCCTCGGCGCCTTTTTCGTTCCCGGCAGCAGTTTCGAAGAACGCCTCCCCATCGCTCTCTTTCGTCTCGGCGTGGCCGCGTGTGCCTGCTTCTCCAGCGGACTTCTCTTCTCCTTGCCCCGTCGTGCCGGTCGACGCTACCAGCCGCTCATTTCCACCCTTCCCGTGCAGCTCTTCTTCTGGACCCTCGCCGGCATCGCCATCCTCTTCCTCGGCTCCTGGTATTTCGACACCTACCCTTGCACCACTTTCCTCAGCCACGACTGCAACCTTTAGCCCGCATGTCTCACACGTACTGTGTTTTTTGAAGTAGCAGCTTTGAGTGGTTGTTTTTTTGCAGCTTTTGAGTGCGTGGAGAGGCGGTATGTGATTTGGTGCGGGCAGGGTAAGCATAGTGGTGTGGATTTTGCGCAGAGCTCCGCTGGCCGATCAGTTCAGCACAGGTGGAAGTACGGTTGCTGGAGTCGATCTTGGTTTTCAGCAGCGCAGGGCGTGGAAGGCGCAGGCGTAGATATTTTTCCACGGATAAGCGGAGCTCATCTGGAGCAGGATGCGGCGCACGCTGATGCGCACGATAGCGCCGATCTTGAACAGCTTGAGGCGGATGGTATCGACTTGAGCCTGGGCCCAGTCGGTATCTTTCAGTCCCAGCCGCCGCAAGGCTTCCATCAGGGTGTAAGCCAGTGCGGAGAAGTACAGGCGCAACTGGTTGCCTTTCATCTCGTCGGTCGAGAGCCGGTCGGCAAACAGGCACATCTGTTCCTTGATGCGATTCTCCATCTCTCCGCGAGCACAGTAGAACTTCTCATACAGGTCCTGCGCTGCCCATTGCTCGGCGGACAGCGAGGTAACGACGAAGCGCGGGTTCTCGCCCTTGTCGAGGTACTCGGCTTTTGCGACCACCCGGCGGGAGCGCGACCAGCTCTTGTGCGTTTGATAGTCGAACTCGGCGAAGACGCGTGCGGCCTTCGCCGTCGATTGATGCTGGAGATGCGCCTGGTGCATCTGTTTACCGATAATGCTGCGTAGGCGCTGATTGCGGGCCAGACCGAACAGGTAATCAACGTGGTGGCTCTCGCACCAGGCCATCAACGCTTCGCGGCAGAAGCCAGAGTCGGCGCGGAGCACGATCTTTACTTCCGGCCAGCGCTGGCGCAACTGCACGACGATTCGGCTAACCTCCTCGACCGAACCGGCCGCAGCATCCTGGTTGGCCGGACGGAGCCGCGCACAGAGCAACTGATCGCCGGCGAAGATGTACAGCGGCAGATAACAGTAGCTGTCGTAATAGCCGTGGAAGAAACGCTCCGGCTGATGGCCGTACAGGGGAACATCGGTCGCATCAAGATCGAGCACGATCTGAGCAGGCGGCCCAGCATGCGATTCGATATAAAGATCGGCCAGCAAGCCGTCGATGGACTCTCCGGAGTAGCCGATCTTGTGGTAGCGCTTGGTCCTGCCTGCCAATTCCAGACGGTTCAGCGTGCTCTTGCCCGCCAGCGGCTCCTCCAGCCTACGCTTGCCGCTGAGCAGCCCCAGCAGCGGATCAGATCGCAACTGCTCGTGGTCGATCAGATCCTCATAGCCCAGTGCCAGCCCGTAAATGCGTTGCGACAGCATCTCCGATAAGCGGTGCCTGACCAGACGCGGCGACCGGCCATCCACGAAACAGCTGACCAGACGCTCCAGCAACTTGATCTTGCGGTCTACTTGTCGCAACAGCAAAGCCCCACCGTCACTCGATACTTGACCAGCCGTGAACCCGGCCTCTACTCGACGCGAAAAATGGGCTGCAAAAGAGAACCGTTCTTGGATACACTCTGTCATCAAAGGCCGCTCCGTTTGAGGCATTCAGCTACGTCTGGACAACGCAGTTATGCCACAAAAACAGCGGCCTTTTACCACTTTCTTTTCCCTCACCTTTACTTCTTGCCTACTCCCCGTGAGAAATGCAGGTTAGCCGTCCGTCAATCTCCGTTTCCCATGCGAGAATCGCCGTATCCCCAGGCAACATCCACTCTGTATGCCCGAGCCGCTCTCCTTCTTCGCTGACCAGCTCGCCACCCCCATCGGCCCTCTCGCTCTCGTGAACGACGAAGCCGGCAATCTCCGCGTTGCGCTCTTCACTGAGAACGAAGACATCCTGCGCCGTCAGCTCCACCTTCACTACGGCGACCACGGTTACCGCCTCGAACGCGCGAAGAACCCCCACAAGATCAGCGAGGCCGTCACTCGCTACTTCGCAGGAGATCTACACGCCATCGACCGCATCCCGGTCGCCACCGGCGGCACTCCCTTCCAGCGCGAAGTCTGGAATGCTCTCCGCGAAATCCCCTGCGGCTCTACAACCTCCTACGGTCTGCTAGCCCGGCGCATCGGCCACCCGGCCGCCGTTCGCGCCGTCGGCGCCGCCAACGGAGCCAATCCCATCGCCGTCATCGTCCCCTGCCACAGAGTGATCGGCGCCAACGGCTCACTCACCGGCTACGGCGGCGGCATCGAACGCAAGCGCTGGCTCCTCAACCACGAACAAACGCCCACCCTCTTCTTCTTCTAATCCAAATCCATAGCGCAATCCGACAGTCAACATCGGCAACAATCTCGCAACAAAGATGCCCCGTGCCTCGTCGGCCGAAACTGCCAGCCCTGACGTGCGAATTCACGCGCCCAGCGCGCTCCTTCCGCCAAGCACCGCCCGGTTCACGCCTTCTTTCCCCACACCTCGTTCTTGAAAATCTTCCCGCCCTCTTCCACAACATACAGCCGGTTCACATCCAGATCCTTCAACGCATCCACCGTTCCCGACGGCCATTGGATCTCCACCAGGTCCACCTTCTTCGCATCCCCCAATCCAAAATGAATGCGCAGATCGCTCGCCGAGAAATACCCGTTGCAGCTCCGCACTTCCTCGATCTGCGTCAATTTGCTGCCCGGCTTCGCCGTCAGAGCGGGGCTCCCCGTCTGCGCCGTCACCTTGATCCGCGCCCCAATCCCCGTCCGGTTCGACTTCGTGCCCACCACGCGAATCTTTACCCAACTCCGCTCCAGCTTCGAATCGCAACGCAGCAACTGCGGCACCGCGTTCACGCAGTTCACCACTGCATCGAGATCGCCGTCATTGTCAAAGTCGCCCACCGCAAACCCGCGCGCCTTGGCCGCTGCCGTAATCCCGCTCCCGCCCAGCAAACTCACATCCTCAAACTGCCCGTTGCGCAAATTGCGATACAGATACTTCCGCTCCGCGTAACTCGCATCCACCTCGGTCCCATCCACCTCGGGATACACATGCCCATTCGCGATCAGAATGTCCAGCCAGCCATCGTTGTCGATATCGATGAAGCTCACCCCCCACCCCAGCAGCCGCGTGTTCATCCCCAGCCCCGCCTGGTAGGTCCGATCGTCAAACGACCCATCGCCCAGATTCATATATAAGGAGTCCGTATCTCCCGCGAAGTTCGTCTTCACAATATCCATCAGTCCGTCGCGGTTAAAATCGCCGACACTCACGCCCATCCCCGCCTGCGGCTTCCCATCCGGCGAATACGCCACCCCCGCCTCGATCGCCGCATCCTTGAACGTCCCATCCTTCTGGTTCACGTAATACGTCGCCGACGTAGAATCGTTCGCCACATAGATGTTCGGCCACCCCGTGTTGTCCAGATCCGCCGCCGCGCAACTCAGCGCATACGTTCCCAGCGATCCCCACATCCCTGCCTTCTGGCTCACATCCTTAAAAGTTCCATCGCCGTTGTTGTGGTACAGAAGGTTCTTCCCGCCCTCCAGCCCCGGCGGGCCGCACGCCACCACAATGCCCTTATAAGTGCAGTTCGCGTCTTCCGGCAGCGGCGTCGTCTTCAGGTCCAGGTCAATGTAGTTGCCCACAAACAAATCCAGATGCCCGTCCTTGTCGTAATCAAGAAACGCGCACCCCGAGTTCCACCGCAGCCGGTCCTGCGTGAGACCCGCCTCCTTCGTCACTTCCGTAAAGCTCCCGTTCCCGTTATTACGAAACAGCGCATTCTGCCCGTAGTAGCTCACAAACAAATCGTTCCAGCCGTCGTTGTTGTAGTCGCCCACGCAGCACGCTTGACCCCATCCACTGCGCGCCAGCCCTGCCTTCAGCGTCACATCCGTAAACGTCCCATCGCGATTGTTCTTGAATAAGTGACAAACCGGCTCATGTCCCTTCGCAAATCCCTCCAGCCTCCACCCGTTCACCAGAAAAATATCGACCCAGTCATCCTGATCGAAATCGAAAAAAGCAACACCGCATCCCGTCGTCTCCAGCAGGTACTTGTTCCGGTGCTCTCCGCCGAAGATTGTCTCCGTGTGTAGCCCCGCCTGTTTCGCCACATCCACAAACTGCACACCCAGCGGAGTTCCCGTCACCGGCGACGGCGCACCCTTCGGCGCCGGACGCGCCTGCGCTTCATAGCTCTGCCGCGCACTGCCCTGCGCCTTGGGCGCTGGCTGCTGCCCTGAGACAGGTCGGGCAATAGCTAAGACATCCTCAAGCGACAACACCAGCGCCGTCCGCGACAACGACTTCAAAAACCCACGCCGATCCAGCCCCAACGAATCTCTCCTTCGAGTCCCTTCAACCGCCCGTTACGCCGGTCTCCACATCTACAGAAAATCATACGAGTCGCAAACGCCCCCGTTCATTCTGCACAGGGAACAGCCGCAACTTTCTATCTCCTCACGTGTCTAACCATTCGGACGATCTGGAGTCCTTTTCTCAGTGGGCTCAATGCGTGTTCGCGGGACTCTCCACGAGATTTCCACAAAAGTCTCGGTCCCAGGCCCACTCGAGTCGACATAGAATGGATCGCAATTCACCCCTGAAGCCTTGGGATTTGACTCGGACAAACCGTCGGGACGTAACTTCGCTCGACCCCGCTCGGTACAATCCATTTCTTCTTTGCCACCGTATCCGGCATGCGCGCTTTCCGATGAATGCGCAGCACGTTCACGTTGCCGCCAAACCTCACTCCACCAACGAAAATCTATCGGAGTTGAAACATGGCTGCCAGGATCCTTTATTTCGGTCGCGACACCTGCCATCGCCTACCCGTACTCGTCCGGGCCGGCTACGCCGTCGTAAACTGCACATCCCTTGAGGAGCTCTGCGCCTCCCTTGAATCTGCCCCTACACCCCGGGCCGTCCTCATGGCCGACAACAATCCCCGCGCCGCCCAGCAGGGGATTGCTCTATTGCGCTCCAGATCCCCTGTGCCCCTCATCCTCTTTCGCGATTCCTACCGTGTCCTTGCCGAGGCGCCCTTCGACCTCATAATTCCCACGCTCACTCCCCCCGCTCAATGGCTCGCCGAGATCGCTTCCCTCCTCGCACAGTGCTGCCTGCCCGCACCCGCCGTCCGGCCGCGCCGCGCAAGTTTGCGCCTCCACCCGAAATCGCCCGCTCTGCCCCTCCAGCCGTCTCAATCGCCTCTGCGGAACGCTCCGGAGAGTACTCGAAATGCCCCGGCCGCCGCTCAGCCCTTTGTTCCACTTACACTTCGGTCACCGATCCCTTGATGACTACAATCCCATCCAACTCCCCATCCGTGGCATTGCTCCCGACCCCGCCCAAAGCTACACTCCGATCCTAGTAAGGCATTTCCATATCTCTAGTCGTTCGGCAGCAAAACAATAGACCCGCGGCATCTGGCACGCGTTTGTGTATGCAAGCCATACCGTTCCAGCGCCTTGCGGGCTTATAACCACGGCAGCCCGGTTCTGCCGCGCGCGGTCCACAAAAGGACTGAGGTTTCCCCGATGCTCGAAATGAAGAAGCTGGACTACTACGAATTCCTCCAGATCAGCCCCAACGCTGATCCCGACACAATTCATCGCATCTATAAGTTCCTCGCTGCCCGGTATCATCCCGACAATCCAGCCACCGGCGACCCCGAAAAGTTCTTCCAGTTAAAGAGCGCCTACGACGTGCTTTCCGATGCCGATCGGCGCGCGGAATACGATTGCGGCTACCACCGCGAACTCCCCGAACGTACTCCTCTCTCCACGACCGTTGATTTCATGGACCGCATGGAAGGCGAGCTCAATCGCCGCCTTGCTGTTCTCGCCGTCCTCTACTACCGCCGACGCAACAATCCCTATGCCCCCGAGGTCGGCCTCGCCGAAATCGAAAAGCAAATGGGCTTCCCCCGCGACTACCTCGACTTCACCACCTGGTATCTGCTCAAAAAGGGATACATCACCCGCGCCGACAACTCCGACTTCACCCTCACCGCCGAGGGCGTCGACTTCGTCGAGACACAGCGCGCCAATATCCCGTTGCTCAATCGCATGTTGACCAGCGGCGTCGAGGAGGAAGCCGCCATCGTCGAAAAACCATCAAAGCCCGCCGCCGAGGACGAGCCGGCAACCATTACCCCGCTCGCGAGCCTCGCCGAGCGTATCGATAATCTCGCGTCGCGCATGGTCGTCATGCCCGACATGACAGTCCGTCCCGATCGCCGCAAACGCACCCGCGAACGGCGCGGCAACGCACGCGAACGGCGTGCCGGCGATAACGATCGACGCGCCGCAAACTGAATTCGTCCTTCGCATACGCTGCAATCCGGACAACCGGTCCGGAACGCGGCGTCCAGCACGCCGGCATGGCGCCTTCCGAGTTGTTGGGGGACAACTCGGAAGGTCCGCCGGCGTGCGACCACCTCTCTAGTCCCTGTCCCTCATTCCCTGTTCCTAGAGTTCTGGCCGCTTCCTCAGCGCAAGGCGCGGATCGCGCCAGATCGCATCATCGGCCGCCAGCAAATCGGCAATCCCGAACGAAGACTTCGTCACGCCCTCCCGCGCATGTCCGGCATTTTGCGTAGCCACATGTACCCATTCGTGGACGATGACACGCGCCAGCGCCTCGCTCATCACCACATCGCACCGCTTACGATCGAGGCCCAGGGCCACCGGCCCCAGTTCTTGCGCGATCCCTCCGCAGTTCACGTGAATCAACGGCGCAATCTTTCCGTGTACCCGATACACCCAGCCCAGCACGCCCGCCGGTTCATACTCCGGCATCGGAATGAGCCTGCAATCGCCGCGCAAATACACCGTGATGGGTCTCTCCACCTGCATCCCATGCACAATCCGGTCGCCGCGCACAAGGTCCGGAGCATCGCCCAGCGCGGGCAGGTGGGCCGACTCTCGGCTGGTTGCGCGCTGCAGCGCCTCCAGCAGGTCTGCCCACTGGTTCTCCCGCATGGGGCGCTCCGTAAAAATCACCAGCGTGGCGCGCGACTGTGCCGGCGCCTGCAGCTGAGCCCACGACTTGTCCGGTGAGCACGACGACAATCCAAACGCAAACATCAGCAGAAATGCTGCCGGCCTCGGAAGCCGGCGGGGAAGCTCGACTCTCATGCTGCGAGTCTTGCCTGAACTCTTGCATCTGTCCAATAGATTGATATGATGATATCGATCATTATGCAAGATGGAAGGCACCGCAGCCTTTTTGTCGGTCTCCCGTCTTCGGCCAATCGCCGGTTGTCTTGCTCGCGTCTCATTCCGGCCATCGTGCCGGAAGATCGCAACCGTTCGCTATCCGTTTCTTGACCGCAATCCGACGGAGGATCGACACACCCTCATGGAAGTCCGCCAGCTCCAGATCTTTCGCACCCTCGCTGAAGAACTGAACTTCACGCGCACCGCGGCCAAAGTGAACACCGTGCAATCCAACGTCACCGCGCAAATCAAGGCGCTTGAAGAAGAACTGGGCGTGCCTCTCTTTGATCGTCTCGGCCGCCGCGTCATGCTTACCGACGCGGGTCGCCGCTTTCAGCCCTTCGCCGAACAGGCCCTCCTCGCCATGGAGCAAGGCCACCGCGCCATTCGCGACGGTGCCGAACCAAGCGGCCCTCTGCGCATCAGCACGCCTGAAAGCGTCCTCACCTATCGCCTGCCCCAGGTCCTGCGCCTCTATCGTCGCCGCTTTCCGCAAGTCGAAATCGCTTTCCTCCCCCATCTCGACAACTCCCTCGCTGTCGAACTCGAAACCGGCAAAATCGATCTTGCCCTTGACATGTGCGATACGCCCTCCAATCCTTCCCTTCGTTTCCTCTCTCTGCGCACTGAGCGAATCTTTCTCTGTGGCGATGCAAGCCATCCCCTCACCGGCCGTCGCGTCGTCAAACCTGCCGATCTCGCTGGCCAGCACCTGCTGCTCACTGAGCGTGGATGCGGCTATCGCTCCAAACTCGATCGCGCCCTCGCCCTCCAGAACATCCGTCCCGGCCATATCACCGAGTTCTCCAGCGTCGAAGCCATGAAGCAATGCGTCCGCATCGGCATGGGCCTCGCCCTCCTGCCCGCCATCGTCATCGCCCGCGAATTGCGTCAGCAACAGTTCAAGGCCCTTCGCTGGGCCGGTCCGTCGCTCGACATCGTGACCCACGCTCTCTGGCACAAAGACAAATGGATCTCGCCCGCCCTGGCCGCCTTCCTCGAAATCCTGCAGTCCCACTCCGACGATCATCCCGCCCCAGCCGCCTGATCCTCGTTCTCATAGCCTGGCACCCGCGGTCTCTTCCCATCACGAAAGGCACCCCTTCCCCCGAAATCAGCCGCTTGCCCTTCCTTTCCCCGTGAGAAAATTTCTTCACCCGCTCTCTCGATTGAGAAAAGTACTGCGCGAGGTCTGAGCTTCGCATGCGCCGCCGACGGCTAATGCGAAACAAAATCCCCGCCCAATCATCCAATCAGAGCCAAGGAAGAATTGTGTTGCGCATTTTCGGTTGCCTTGTTGTAGCTGCCCTGCTTTCCCCGTCCCCGTCTTCCTTCGCCCAGGATGACTACCTCAATCACCTGGTCTTCGCCAACAGCCCCACGCCCGACAACGACTTCTACACCGGCGCCGACGCCGTCGCTCCCAGCACCATCGAGTCCTCGGCCAACCGTCTCCCCGTTGAAACCCACACCTCCTTCTCGCCGCCCAATGCTCTCCGCCTCGCATGGCGTTCCGTCGTCGGTGGCAGTTGGGACGCCGAAATCCGCGCCATCAGCTACGACAATCGTCCTGCCGACTTCCGCGGCTCCGTGCTTTCTTTCTGGTGCTATGCGCCTGCTCCCATCGCCGCCCCCGATCTGCCCCTGCTCCAACTCACCGACGATGACCACAACTTCACGGCCCGCCTCGCGCTTTCCGAATTTACAGGCGCTCTTGCCGCTGGCCGCTGGACACACGTCCAGATCCCTCTCGTCCGTTTTCCCTCCGAATCCCTGCACGTCTTCAATCCTCGCCTTCTCCACTCCGTCTTCTTTGCCCAGAACACCGCCGACAACGCACCCCACACGCTCTTCCTCGATGAGATCCGCATCGACGATCCCCCTGCATCCGACGATCCGTCCCTCGCGGCTCCACGCAACCTCACCGCTGAACCCTTCGAGCGCCAAATCGATCTGAAGTGGGACGCAGCAGACTCCACCCGTCTCGCCTACTACCTCATCTCTCGCTCTACCGACAGCGGCGCGTTTCACCCCATCGGCGTTCAGCAGCCAGGCATCCATCGCTACACCGACTTCACCGGCGCACCCGGCTTCAAGGCAACTTACAAAGTCGCAGCCGTCGATACTCTGTACCACTCCTCCGCATTCTCCGCGCCAGTCTCCGCGCAAACCCGCCCCCTCTCTGACGACGAACTGCTCACCATGCTGCAGGAAGAATGCTTCCGCTACTACTGGGAGCGCGGCTCGCATCCTGTCTCCGGCATGGCCCTCGAAAGTGTTCCCGGCGACCCCCGCATCGTTGCCACCGGCGCCAGCGGCTTCGGCATCATGGCCATCGTAGTCGGCATCGACCGCGGCTTCATCTCCCGCGAGCAAGGTCTTGAGCGCCTCACCCGCATCGTCAACTTTTTAGAGAAAGCGCAGCGCTACCACGGGGCCTGGCCCCACTTCATGGACGGCGCTACCGGACGTACCCTGCCCGTCTTCGGCATGTTCGACGATGGCGGAGACCTCGTCGAAACTGCCTTCCTCATGGAAGGCCTCCTCACCGCTCGCCAATATCTCTCCGGCCCCGCGCAAGCCGAGCGCGACCTCGACGCCCGCATCACCCACCTCTGGCAAACCGTCGAGTGGGATCGGTACCTGCGTCAGCCGTCATCGGATGCACTCATCTGGCACTGGTCGCCTCAATGGTCCTGGCGCGTCGATCACCGCCTCACCGGCTTCAACGAGACGATGATCGCCTATCTGCTCGCCATCGCGTCCCCCACGCATGGCATTCCGGCCAGCGACTACTACGCGGGATGGGCCAGCCAGTCTCCCGCCGCCGCGCAATACCGCATCCGCTGGTCCGGCACCGACGACGGCGACCAATACGACAATGGCCACACTTACCAGGGCATCAAGCTAGCCGTCGGCGTTGGCGATGGCGGCCCGCTCTTCTTCACCCAGTACTCATTCATGGGGCCTGACCCGCACCAGATCCGCGACCGCTACACCGACTACTTCGAAAACAATCGCAACATCGCCCTCATCGACTATCGCTGGTGCCAGCAGAATCCCGGCCACTATAGCGGATACGGCCCCGGCGTCTGGGGACTCACTGCCAGCCTCGACCCCTTCGGCTACTCCGCCCACGCGCCCAATGCCGCTGCCGACAACGGAACCATTGCACCCACCGCCGCGCTCGGCTCTTTCCCCTACACGCCGTCGGAATCCATGGCCGCGCTCAAATACTTCTACCGCACCCTCGGCGATCGTCTTTGGGGCATCTACGGACCCACCGACGCCTTCAACCTCAGCAACAATTGGTTCTCGCCGATGTACCTCGCCCTCGACCAGGCTCCCATGGTCGTCATGATCGAAAACCACCGCACCGGCCTCATCTGGAAAATCTTCATGGCGAATCCCGAAATCGCCCCCATGCTCGCCCGCATCGCCGCCTCCCAACCCCCACCCACCGCAACAGCCTCCACCGCCGGCAAGTGACGCTTCGCTCGGCACAAAAGCCCCAGCAAGCGGCAATCCGCCGCACCGCAGGTGCCAGACTCTTGCACATCCGCCCCTCGACGAATCTCTTGGTATCATCGAGCCCGTGCTGCAAGCGCACCTTCCCAAGGAGACCCCAGCATGCCCTCTCTCTCCGCCGCCGAAGTCACCACCCGCCTCAACTCCCTGCCTGACTGGAAAATCGAATCCGGTGAGCTGACCCGCACCTTCACCTTCAAGGACTTCGTTTCCGCCCTCGCCTTCGTCAACAAAGTCGGCGACGCCGCAGAAAAGGCCGGCCACCACCCCGACATCGATATCCGCTACAACCGCGTCCGCCTCGCCCTCGTCACCCACGACGCCGGCGGCATCACCGCCAAGGACTTCGACCTCGCCGCCGCGGCAAACAAGCTCGCCTGACCGTCGGCCCCCAGACCGCCTCACCACTTTTTGCACCTCGCCTCGGCTCCAGGGACTCCAATGGCTAACGGTCACAGGCGGCTCGCTCCTGGGCCGGCCGGCGACCGCCAGCCGGAAGGCATGAGGAAAAACCCGGGTTTGACCGAAGTCCAACGGAAAGTTACAATAACCAAGATGAGTTCCTGCTCCATGCCGATCCTCTGTTGTGCATGTTGTTGTGCACAGCGCCGGCTCGTGGGGTAAGTCAACTCTAGGCTTTACAACGTTCCCCATAGCCCGCGCCGCAGAGTTCCTGCCGCCGCGGGTTTTTTGTTGTCCGCGTTCAGTCCAACCCCAATGAGGTCCAATGACATCGATCGCCACCACGCCGTTCTCAACCAATATCCCGCCGCATCCCAACGGCGCCCTCCCTGCGATCAATCCATCTGACCCATTGGCTCCAATGAACCCGCCTCCTGCCCCCACCTCCCGCGAGCGCCTCAGCCACATCCAGATCCTCGAGGCCGAAAGCATTCACATCATCCGCGAAGTTGCCTCCGAGTTCCAGCGTCCGGTCATGCTCTACTCCATCGGCAAAGACTCGTCGGTGATGTTGCGCCTCGCCCAGAAGGCCTTTCACCCCGCGCCAATTCCTTTCCCGCTCCTTCACATCGATACCGGCTATAAATTCCGCGAAATGCTCGAATTCCGCGACCGCTATACCGCCGAGCTCGGCCTGAAGCTCCTCGTCTGGCGCAATGAAGAAGCCCTCGCCGACGGTGCCAACCCCATCCGTCTCGGCACCCAGCGCTGCTGCGGCCTCCTCAAGACCCAGGCCCTCCTCGATGGCCTCCGCGCCCACGGCTTCGACGCAGCCTTCGGAGGCGCGCGCCGCGACGAAGAAAAATCCCGCGCCAAAGAGCGTATCTTCTCCTTCCGCGATTCCGCCGGCCAATGGGACCCCAAGAATCAGCGCCCCGAGCTCTGGAGCCTCTTCAACGGCCGCATCGGCCCCGGCGAAAGCATCCGCGTCTTCCCGCTCTCCAACTGGACCGAGCTCGACATCTGGCACTACATCCACCTCGAAAAGATTCCCATCGTCCCCCTCTACTTCGCCAAAGAACGCCGCATGCTCGTCCGCGCCGATTCGCTCATTCCTTTGGAGCAGCCCTTCATCCAGGGTCTCCCCGGCGAAGAACAGTGGGTCAAGTGCCGCCTGCGCTCCCTCGGCTGCAGCCCATGCACAGGAGCGATCCGTTCTGACGCCGACACCGTGCCCAAGATCATCGCCGAGCTTATGGCCGTCCGCAATTCCGAACGAGCCAACCGCATCATCGATCACGACCAGGACGGCTCCATGGAACTCAAGAAACGCGAGGGCTACTTCTGATGCTGACTACAGACCAGAGCCCCGCCGAAACCATCGTGGACAAACCCCTCATCCCTCTCGCAGACGACACCGATGCACGCATCGAGCAGGATCTCGCCGCCGATCGCGCCAAAGACCTGCTGCGCTTCTCCACTGCGGGCAGCGTCGACGACGGCAAGTCCACCTTGATCGGTCGCCTCCTCTACGATTCGCGCAACGTCTACGACGACCACATCCGCTCCGTCACCCACAACGCGGCCATCGACTTCGCCCAGCTCACCGACGGCCTCCGCGCCGAGCGCGAACAGGGCATCACCATCGACGTTGCCTACCGCTACTTCTCGACGCCCAAAAGAAAATTCATCATCGCCGACACGCCCGGCCACGAGCAGTACACCCGCAACATGGCCACCGGCGCCTCCACGGCCGACGTCGCCATCATCCTCGTCGATGCGCGCAAGGGCATTCTCGATCAGACCCGCCGCCACGCGTGCATCGCTGCCTTGCTCGGCATCCCCACCGTCCTCGCCGCCGTCAACAAGATGGACCTCGTCGATTTTTCTCAATCGGTATTTGACGAGCATCAGCGCGGTCTGCAGGCGCTCGCCAAGCATCTCGAAATTCCTAGCCTCGTCGCGGTTCCCGTCAGCGCTCTCGAAGGCGACAACGTCGTCCATCGCAGCACTCGCATCCCCTGGTACACCGGCCCCAGCATGCTCGAGCTCCTCGAAACGCTCCCCCTCGCCATCGAGCACTCCCAGGCCAGCCTCCGCTTCCCCGTCCAGCGCGTTCTCCGTCCCCATCAGGACTTCCGCGGCTTCGCCGGCCAGATTGCTGCAGGCACCGTCCGCCCCGGCGACAAAGTCCTCGCATTGCCCTCCGGCCGCCACTCCCGTGTCCGTTCCATCACCACCTGGGAAGGCGACCTCGCTCTGGCCCACGCCCCCCAGTCGGTGACACTCACCCTCGAAGACGAAATCGATCTCAGCCGCGGCGACATGATCGCCGCCGTTGCCGCGCCCCCCCACAAAACGACCCGCTTTGAAGCCACCGTCGTCTGGATGAATGCCAAGCCTCTGCGCGCCGGCGCCACCTATCTGCTCAAGCACACCACCCAGACCGTCCGCGCGCAGATCGTTGCGATTCGCCACCGCATTGACGTCGAGCACCTCTCCGAGATTCCATCGGACCAGCTCGCCCTCAACGACATCGGCCTGGTGGTCTTCGAAGTGAGCCGCCCCATCCTCGCCGACCTCTATCGCGACAATCGCACCACCGGCAGCTTCATCCTCATCGATCCCGCCGAAAACGCCACCTCCGGCGCGGCCATGATCCACGCCATCTCCGATTCCGCGGCTTCCACTACCCGCGCCCTCACCGGCGCGCTCTCCGTCGGCAATCGTGCCCATCTCGCTTCTGCGCTTGAGAAGTTGCTTCTCGCCGCCGGAGCGCTCGTGCTGCGCACCCGCACGCCTCTCTCGCCCGCCCTGGTTCACTTCGCGAGCCTCGGCGCCTTCATCCTCATTGAGTCCGACGAACCCTCGCCGCTCACCTTCACGCGCGCCGACACGCTCGACGAAAAATCCATCCAGCTCGCGCCTGAACTCGAAACGGCAGACCCCGAGCACTTCCTCGATGGACTCGAACGCCTCGCATTCATGACCCTGGGAGATGACACCAATGACTACGGCCTCGGCATCTGACGAGCTAGCCCTCAACGCCGCCGCATTTCTCCGCGATCGCCTTGCGCGCGCAGAGCGCCCCTGCGTCACCAGCAGCTTTCAGGCCGAAGACGTCGTCGTCCTCCACATGGTCCGCGCGCTGCTTCCGCGCGTTCCGGTGCTCTTTCTCGAGACCGGCTACCACTTCCCTGAAACCCTCGCCTATCGCGATCAGATTG
This sequence comes from Occallatibacter sp., assembly GCA_036520995.1. Classification (GTDB taxonomy): domain Bacteria; phylum Acidobacteriota; class Terriglobia; order Terriglobales; family Acidobacteriaceae; genus Telmatobacter. The sequence continues at coordinate 50,020 of DATDIQ010000063.1, read as the reverse complement.
CCGCCGACTGGGACCTGAATCTCATCAACGTCCTCCCCGAGCGCACCGTCGCCCAGCAGGAATCCGAATTCGGCATCCTCTATCAGTCCGCGCCCGATCGTTGCTGCGGCATGCGCAAGGTCGAGCCGCTCTTCCGTTCGCTCGCGCCTTACGACACCTGGGTCACCGGCCTGCGCCGTCAGCAATCCAAGTCACGCGCCAACCTCCAAGTCGAAGAGCCCTTCACGCTGCCCGGCGGCCAGGTGCTCGCCAAGCTGAGCCCGCTCGCCGACTGGAACACGCGCGACGTCTGGCACTACGCCGAAACACACAACATTCCGCTCCTGCCTCTCTACGAAAAGGGCTACACCAGCATCGGCTGCGCTCCGTGCACCAGCCTGCCCTTCGACCCCAACGATCCACGCTCCGGACGCTGGTCCGGACAAAAGCTCGAGTGCGGCATCCACATCCAGGCCTCCTAAGCCGGAGATCGTCAATGGAACTGCTGATCGGATTCTTCATTGCCGCGCTCATCGCCATGACCGGCGTCGGCGCCGGCACCATCACCGCGCCGATGCTGATCCTGTTTCTGCATGTTCCCGTGCCTGAAGCCGTCGGCACCGCGCTCGTTTACTCCGCTGCCGTCAAGCTCGTCGTCGTGCCCATCCAGATCTGGCGTCGCCAGGTCGTCTGGCGCACCCTTGGCGTCATGCTGCTCGCCGGCGTCCCCGGCGTCATCCTCGGCGCGCTCTTCTTTCAGCGGACGGTGCGCATCCAGGGCCATACCCTCTGGCTCTATCTCGCTCTCGGCGCCATCGTCGTCCTGTCATCCTCGTGGCACATCTACCGCCACTTCCGGCCTGCCGATTCAAACGCCCCGCGCAAGAGCCGCCCCTGGCTGCTCGCCGCCACCATGTTCCCCATCGGCGCTGAAGTCGGCTTCTCCTCCTCCGGAGCCGGCGCGCTCGGCACTCTCTCGCTTCTCGGCCTCACCGCGCTCGACGTGCCCCGCATCGTCGGCACCGACCTCTCCTTCGGGCTCTGCCTCTCTCTCATTGGCGGCGGAATGCACTTGAGTCAAGGAGGCGTCAACGCCGCGCTGCTGACCAATCTCATCGTGGGCGGCATCTTCGGCGCCCTCCTCGGCACCGGCCTCGCACCCCGCATCCCCGCGCGCGCCATGCGCCTCGCCCTCTCCCTCTGGCTCTTCGCCCTCGGCCTCCAGCTCTGCTGGCACGCCTTCGTCCACATCGGTGGCTAGCTGCTTGGGGCCCTGTCGACGATGAAATCGTCGACAGGGTGAGCGACGCGAAGCCTCTGTCTGCCGCTCTCCATCAACCCGGAACACTCCGTGCCCCATCCATGCGACTTCTTTCCGTCGCATGGGTGGGATCCGCGGCGCGTCAGTCCCGAAGCAAGGCTGGCGATAACCGATGCGTCAATTCGCACAAATCTGGGTGCCCCAGGGTCTCGATTCTGAGACCTGGGAAAGCACAAATGCCTCCGGCCGCGCCAGCGGCGATTAGCCGCACCGCAGGTGCCTTGCCAGCCCTGCATCTCGCCGCTGATACTCGTCTCAGTACATATCTTCTTGGACCGCACATTCCATTCCGCACGTCTCGTCAAAAAGCAGTGCCTCTCCCATGCGGCCGAGACCTACCACCTCGAATTCGTTCTCCCCGACCTCGACACTTTCCCATTCCTCCCCGGCCAGTTCGTCTCCGCCGTCGCCAGCGATCCCTCAGGCAAGGAGCAGATCCGCGCCTACTCCCTCGCCTCCGCACCCGACGGCAACCGCTTCGCCCTCTGCCTCAATCGCGTAGCCGGCGGATTCTTCTCCAACCTCCTCGCTGACATTCCCGATCTCCCCAACGGCGGCGCAATTCAGATCTACGGGCCCAACGGCTTCTTCACTCTCCGCGAACCTCTCACCGACTCCATCCTCATCGCCACGGGAACCGGCGTCGCACCCATGCGCAGCTTTCTCGAGAGGCTCTTTCCCATCGATGGCTCCGACCGCAGCAACGGGAAAAACATCTGGCTCGTCTACGGCACCCGGCACGAGTCGGAAATCTACTACCGCGACGAATTCTTATCCCTCGCCGCGCGCTACCCCAACTTCCACTACATGCCCACACTCAGCCGCGCACCCGCAAACTGGACAGGCCTCCGCGGCTACGTGCAGGAACATGTCGCCACGATCATCCGCAACCGCGCCGAACGCCTCGGTCAATCGCTTCCGGTGCCTCCGCTCCAAACTCCGGTTTCAAATCCCGGCATCCCGCCCGCCGAACTCCACTTCGACATCCACGCCTACGTCTGCGGACTCAGCCCCATGATCAACGCCGTTCGCGACCTGCTGAAGTCCTACGGCTGGCACCGCAAGCAAATCATCTTCGAGCGCTACGACTAACTAGGCGGCACAAAGAGTGAGTGCTTGGAAGGCCACGGCTTCACAGCCTCCTGAAAACCGCCACGGCGACAGGCTCGTGGTGTTCTCCTCCGAGCCACGAAGTGGCATATTCGTAATAAGCGAAGATGAAAAGCCCGGCAAAAACTAGCAATAGGATTATGACAATCAGCTTTCGTGCTTAACTCTCGCCGATCTCATCCCCAGACGGTGGCAAGCTGCTCTATCGTAGCCGATGGAATGACAGAGTGAGGATCAAATTGGCTGACGGAACGACCGTATTCGAGCGCAAATAATGCTTGTTGTCTGTATGGTGGCCGATCCAGTATTAACGATCCCTAACCTATCCACGGCAGCCAATAACGCCTCCGCAGCCCAAGCCACTCCCGGTTTCTTCAAAGATTGAACAGCTCCCGCAGCCGCTTCGTCTGCGCCCTGCTCACCGGAATCTCCGTCTGCTTCTTGTCGTTCATCCGCAGTTGATAAGTCGACTTGAACCACGGCACCACTTCGCGAATGTGGTTGATGTTTACCACGAACCCGCGATGCGCCCGCCAGAAGACGTCGGGATCCAGCTGATCCAATAATTCTTCCAGAGTCCGGCACTTCGACTGCCCCTCGAACGTCTGCGTCACCACCCGAATCACGCCCTCATCGATCGCTGCGAAACAAATCTCCGCCTGGTCCACCAGCAGCAACCGGCTCTGCGCCTGCACAATCAGTTTCGCGGGCTGCGGTCGTCCCCCGTTCTGCGGACGATTCAGCAACTTCAGCAGCGCATCAATTTGCGACTCCGGCGCCGCACCCGCACCCTGGCCGCTCCCCGCCATCCGTCCCCGCACCCGCTCCAGTGCCTGCTCCACACGCACGCGATCGAAGGGCTTCAGCAAATAGTCCACCGCATTTACTTCAAAGGCGCGCACTGCATACTGGTCGTACGCCGTCGCGAACACCACCTGTGGCAGCGGCTCCGAGGCATCCTTTCCGTGCCGCTCCACCACCCGCTTGATCACCGCGAAGCCATCCAGCCCCGGCATCTGCACATCCAGAAACACCACATCCGGCCGATGTTCCTCAATCAGGTCCACCGCTTCGATGCCGTTCGCTCCCTGCCCCACTACGTCCACACCGCCCGCCTGGTCGAGAAGATACTTCAACTCGTCGCGAGCCAGTTGTTCGTCGTCGATAATGAGCGCAGAAAGGGTCATGCCAACCGAAGCTTGATTGTAGTTGAGCCCGCCTGGCGCCTGTCACTCTGTGCGCAGGCAAAGAGCCAAGGCGCATCAGCCCCGCACACGCACAAAAAATCCCGGCCATCCGCCGGGTTTCTTTGCTGATCCCTTGTTTTCCCACTCTTTGGTCCCTGGTCCCAAGTCCCTTGCCTGACTCACTCGCCCAGCACCCGCAGCCGGGCCGGCATGTGATCCCGCTCCAGCTCGTGGCCGCAGCGCGTGCAGAACTGGTCCGTCGTCCGCACCGTCCTGAAGCAGTTCCCGCAGCTCGCCGTGAGCTGATAGTTGCACTGCGGACAGAAATGAAAATCGCTCTGCACATGCGTGCCGCATGCCGCGCAATTCGATACCAGCGGCGTGCGCAGCAGGAAATACAGCACTGCCCCGATCCCGCCCGGCATCACGAAACACACCAGCATCCAGAACCGCGCGCTCATCGCGCGTCGCGGCGCATCCTTGCTCACAAACCCGACCATCAGGAAATACAACGACGCCAGCAGGCCCCACGACAGGTTCATGTAGACGCGCAGACCGATCGGCGGCACATGGTGCTGCTGCGTCGGGAAAACAAGCCAGAAATAATACTCAACCAACACAAACACCGCGGCCGCTGCCACGATCGACCAGATCGGAATCAGCCGCGTGTCTTCATTCGGGTGAATGGACTGGGGTTCCTGCATACTTCGATTCCCGCCTGCAAAGCGTTCTGCTGGAAAATAAGCCTAGCTTAAACCGCTATTCCAATGGACGGGAAGCAGATTCGAGAAGTTGCGAGTACCTTTGTGCCCCGAATGGCGGCTAGGCTGTGCCTCTGCTCGGCACTCAGAAATCAGGACTTGCGTCGCATCCAGCCGGCCAGCAGCGCCGACGCCAGCAGCGCCGTACACACGAAAAAGCCCCACACCGCGATCTCGCTCGCCAGGCTCGTCAGCCGCTCTTCTTCGATCAGGGTATCGGCGATCCACCAGACCGGCGGACCCACCACGAAGAACACCACCAGCGTCACCGCAAGCGCCACCGCGCGGCTCCGCCGGTTGCCCGCCTTTTGCTCCTGCATCACGCCGAGCGAGGCCATCACCACGCGCCGCGTCCGACGTGCCACGGCACGGTCGCGATCAGCCGACTGTCCGGCCAGCGCGCTCACCACGTCGCCCGCAGATCGCGCATCGGCGCCAATCCCCGTGGCTGCATCCGGCATCATCCCAATGCCTCCAGCCGCCGCATCTGCGCCTTTTCGAGCTTTGGCTTGATCGCCGACAGCCCCCGATAAAGCCGCGATTTCACCGTCGATAACGGCGACCGCGTCACCTTCGCAATCTCGTCCAGCGTGAGCTCCTCGTGGAAGCGCAGCACCAGCACCTCGCGATACAGCGTATCCAGCTCCAGCAGCGCGGTCGCAATCTGCTCCCGGTCCTCGGTGCTCGAGATGTTGTCAAACGGCGTCGGATGGCTGTCGGCCACTTCGATATTCATCGGCCGATCATCCTCGTTGCCCGTCTCGAACAACTCGTCCAGGCTGGTCATAGTGCGTTTTCGCCGCAGGTCGATCACCAGGTTGCGCGCAATCGTAAACAGCCACGTTTCGAACCGCGCCTTCCCGTTGAACTGGCCGCCCCGCGTCAGCACACGCATCCATACTTCCTGGAAAAGATCCTCCGCCATCTCCCGGTTCCCCGTCAGAAATAGCAGGTAGCGCAGCAGCCTGTGCTGGTAGCGAACAATCAGCTCATCCAGCAAACCGGCTTCCTGGCGCTTCAACCCCTCGGCAACAGCAAGGTTCTCGCGCCGCGCCTGTTCTTCGGCTAGCGGCGCAGAACCTGAAGCGAAGATCGAGCGAATCGCAGCAGTCGGACTCATCGTATTTAATTAGACGATAAAATCCATTCTCAAGTCGATAAAATCGTTCATCCAGGGCTAGCGATCCGATTCGGCCGCGAAAATCTTTAAGAAACCGGGAAAACCCGGAAATGCCGCTTCAGACGCTTCAGTACGACCACATTGCATTTCCATCCCCCGCGCAAGCTCACGTCATTTTGACTCAGGGAGGTCCTGTCTTGCCCCTTCTGCGTAGCCGCACACTGCTGATCCTCGCTCTTCTCACCCTCGCCCTGCCTTTCCGCAGCGCCCGCGCCCAGGCAGCCGACCCCGTCATCCAGCCCGACAAGTACACCTGGCTCGAAGACATCTACGGCGAAAAGCAACTTGCCTGGGTCAAAGCTGAAAATGCGCGCAGCGCTGCCATCCTCGAAAAAAATCCGCACTTCGCGCCCTTGCAGGATGAGGCCCTCAAAGTCCTCGAGTCGCCCGAGCGCCTCCCGCTTCCCGAATTCCGCGGCAACTCCATCTACAACACCTGGCGCGACGCCAATCACGTCCGCGGCATCGTCCGCCGCGCCACCCTCGAAAGCTATCTCTCCCCCGATCCCCAATGGGAAACCGTCCTCGACTACGACGCTCTTTCCAAGCAGGACAACCAGAGCTGGGTTGGCAAAGGTCTATCCTGCCTCGCCCCCGAAGAAGAGCACTGCCTCGTCGCCCTCTCCGCCGGCGGCGAAGACGCAATCACCCTGCGCGAGTTCGATCTCAAAACCGCGAAGTTCATCGACGGCGGCTTCACTCTGCCGCGCGGTAAACAGCGCACCGCCTGGCTCGATCACGATACCCTCCTCATTGGCCGCGATTGGGGTCCAGGCACCATGAGCGAAGCCGGCTATCCCATCGTTGTCAAGGAATGGAAGCGCGGCCAGCCTCTCGACAACGCCAAAGAAGTCTTTCACGGCGACGTCAAAGACAACGGCTATGGCGACAACCCCTTCGTCCTCGACGATGGCCAGGGACACCGCGTCGCCGGCATCATGCGCAATCGATCCACCTTCGAGCACACCTACTATCTGCTCGTCGGTGATCGCCCGGTAGAGCTCGCCCTCCCGCCCAAAACCGAGATCGAGGACTTCGCCGACAATCAGCTCCTCTTCTCGCTGATCGATGACTGGACACCGCCCGGTCAATCCACCACCTTCAAGCAAGGCTCGGTCATCGCCCTCAATGTCGACGACGCCAAACGCGATCCCTCGCATCTTCGTCCAACTCTTCTCTTCGCCCCCACAGCCGAGGAATTCGAGCAGCAGCTGGCCACCACCCGCAACCACGTCATCCTCACCACCCTCGATCACGTCCAGGGCCGCGCCTATGCCTACACCTGCGACAAAAAAGGCCAATGGACCCGCAAGCCTCTGCCCGTTCCCGACAACCAGTCCATCTCCGTGGTCTCCACCAACTGGTCCGATGATCGCTTCTTCCTTGCCGAAACCGGCTTCCTCACTCCCAGCTCAGCGTGGCTCGGTGACGCTGCCGATAACTCCATGAAACTCGCGCGTGCCCAAAAGCCGCTCTTCGATGCCTCCGGTGATGTCGTCGAACAAAAGCAGGCCACGTCCAAAGATGGCACCCACATCCCCTACTTCATCGTGCATCGCAAAAACATTGCCTATGACGGCAACAATCTCACCCTCATGACCGCTTACGGAGGCTTCCAGGTCTCCAACACTCCGCGCTACGACGGCGTAATGGGCAAGCTCTGGCTTGAACATGGTGGCGTCTTCGTCCTCGCCAACATCCGCGGCGGCGGCGAGTTCGGTCCCGCCTGGCACCAGGCTGGCCTCAAAACCCATCGCCAGCGCATCTACGACGACTTCTACGCCGTCGCCCAGGATCTCGTCGCCAGCAAAGTCACTTCCACTCCCAAACTCGCCATCGAGGGCGGCTCCAATGGCGGCTTGCTCATGGGCGTCGAATTCACCCAGCATCCCGACATGTGGGGAGCAGTCGTGATTCAGGTCCCGCTTCTTGACATGCTCGGCTTCGAACACCTCTCCGCCGGTGCATCCTGGGTCGGTGAGTATGGATCAGTCTCAGTCCCGGAAGAGAAGGCCTTCCTCGCTTCCATCTCCCCCTACAACCAGCTCAAGCCCGGCGTGAACTATCCCGCCCCGCTCATCTTTACCACTACCAAGGACGACCGCGTCGGCCCCGTCCACGCACGCAAATTCGCCGCGCGCATGGAAGAATTTCATGAGCCGTTCTTCTACGATGAAATCACCGAGGGCGGTCACGGGGCCGGCGCCGACAACAAGCAGGCGGCCCGCACCTTCGCCGAGGAATATACCTACCTCGCGATGAAGCTCATGCAATAACAACGACGGCGTGGCGGGAGGATCATCCCGCCCCGCCTATTCTCTCCCGGCTTTGCGCTGCCCCACGCGCACACAATCCTCGATCGTGCGATCCACCCTGCGCCTCTGCCCCTCCACGGTCCCAGGATAGAAAATCCCCAGCAGGTGATTCCTTCTTTGCGTCGGCGTCATCGCCTTCCAGCCCTCTTCGGCCAGCGGATAAACTTGAAACCTTGCGCGCAGGATGGGCGGCACTTCGAGCTCACCCTCCATCGTCAGCATCACCCGCTCCGCGATCTTCTCCGCCCGCCGCGTGCGCGTCTCGGCATTCTTCGCCTGGCTGACATACAACGCGATGTACCTGCGCGTCGACGGGGTCAGCTTGTCGAACCACCGCCGCAATTGCCGATCCTCACGCAACGCAGCGGTCAGTTCCTTCGGCTCCTCATACACCTGCTCAGACAAGTCCGGCTCCAGCTTCAGCTCTACCTTGTCGCCCACACCCACCCGCGCCGCCGTCTGGATCTTCTTGTAGACGACCATTGTGTAGCCCTTGTCTTTCCCTCCGATGAGCGTCGCCTGAAACGCAAACCCATTGATCGTGCCCAGCACACGCCGCGACGGCCACTTGGGCCATAGCTTTTTCAGGTCCACCGGCACATGCGCCACTACCCAGTACGGCCCCGTCCCCGCCCGCTCCAGCACCACACAAAATGTCTTTGCACTTTCCTTCTTCATGGCAAATAGCAATTACCCAACTCGATCTCTGCGGCCCATTGTGACTCCCTTTTGCCGCCGTGATCGCGCGTCAACGACAATCTAAACTAACTTCATGGAAGTTCTCTACGGCCTCCATCCCGTCGAAGAGGCCCTCAAGGCCGGCCGCCGCCGCATCGACCATGTTCTGGTCGCTCGCGAGCGCCACGACGAGCGCCTCACCCGCGTCGTCGCCGCCTGCCGTCAAGCCGGTATCCCCGTGCGCACCGAGCTGCGCGAGCAGCTCACCCAGCGCGCCGGAACCCCGACCCATCAAGGCATCGTCGCTCTCGTCCGTCCCCAAACCTTCCTCGCTCTTGAGGACCTGTTTGAGTCTCCATCGTCCGCGTCGCTCACTCCCCGCCTGCTTCTCGCTCTCGACGGCGTAGAGGACCCGCAGAACCTTGGCGCGCTTCTCCGCGTCGCCGATGGAGCAGGCGTCGACGGCGTGCTCCTCACCGAACGCCGCTCGGCTCCCCTCAGCCCCGTAGCCGTCAAAGCCAGCGCAGGCGCCGCCGAACATCTCCGCATCGCCCGCGTCGTCAACCTCGTCCGCGCCCTCGAAGAACTTAAGCGCCAAAACCTCTGGATCATCGGACTCGACGAACGCGGCCCCGCCGGCTACGACCAGTTCGATTTCACCGGCAACTGCGTGCTCGTCCTCGGACGCGAAGGCGCCGGCCTCCACGACCTCGTCCGCCGCACCTGCGACCATCTGCTCCGCATCCCCATGGCCGGCGGGGTCAGTTCCCTGAACGTCTCCGCCGCCGGCGCCGTCGTACTCTATGAAGCTGCACGCCAGCGCCGCGCTGCTGCCAAAACAGCCACTGCTCTCGTCCAAAAGGCTGCCTCCCGGAGCGGTGCTCCACGCAGTGCCAGTGGGAAGAAAGGTCTCGGTTCATGAAGTTGCTGTTCCTTCGGGCGCTCGCCGTTGCTGCCCTGGCTGTCGCCCCCTGTATCGCCCAATCCAATTCCTCGACTGCCGCGCAAACCCCGTCTGCGCCAATTCCGCAAAACAGCACCCCCCCGGCTCCGCAGCCCTCGAATCCGCGCAGCACTGTCATCTTCTCCCGCTCCACCGGCGAAAACGGCAACGTCACGAACACCGCTCCGGCCAACACCGCCGCAACTCAACCGCCTTCCACCGCCGACAATGCCGAACGCCTCGCCCTCGCCTTCACCGCCTACGACCTCGACGTCCATCTGCAGACCGCTGCCCATCGCATCGCCGCACGGGCCCTCGTCACCGTGCGCAACGACGGCAAGACCCCCCTCACCCGCATCCCCCTGCAGCTCTCGTCGTCGCTCACCTTCGAACAAGTTCGCCTCTCCGGCCGCAATGCGCCGTTCTCCGTCGCCACGCTCAACGCCGACACCGACCATACCGGCCAGCTCCACGAAGCCGTCATCCCGCTTGCCTCGCCTCTCGCGCCAGGCAACTCCCTCGAGCTCGACGTCGCGTATTCCGGCTCGATCACCCCCTCCGCGCAGCGGCTCGTCGCCCTCGGCACTCCTGAAAGCGTTGCCCTCCACGCCGACTGGGACGAAATCTCTCCCGCCTTTACCGGCCTCCGCGGCTTCGGTGACGTTGCCTGGTATCCGACCGCCAGTCTCCCCGTCCTCCTCGGCGATGGCTCGCGCGTCTTCGATGAAATCGGCCGCCACAAGCTCTCTCTCGCCCACGCGCGCTTCCGTCTCCGCCTCACCGTCGAATATCCGCGTACTGAGCAGCCCACCGTCGCGCTCATCAACGGTCTTTCCATCCCACTCTCCATCACCGATCCACAAACTCCCGATCCCGATCTTCCCGGCATCGCAACTGGCTCGTTTGAAACGCCGGCCCTGGGCTTCCTCGCGCCCAGCCTCTTCGTGGCCGAACGCACCGCCCACACCGGCCCCGACCTCACCGCCTTCACCACCGCCGACAATGACATCTCCGTGCAGTCGTGGATCACTGAAGCAGACGCCGTTGCGCCCTTCCTTCACGGCTGGCTCGGCCATCATCCGCGCGCCCAGCTCACCCTCCTCGACCTGCCCGATCCCGACGACGCGCCCTTCGAAACCGGCGCCCTCCTCGCCACCAGCCTTGGCACCGGACCCGCTGACAAGCTCGATGGCGCTCTCGTCCACGCCTTCGCCCACGCCTACACGCTTTCGCCCGAAACCCCCGCCCCCGCCTGGCTCAACGAAGGTCTCGCAACTTTTCTTGAATCCCTCTGGGTCGAGAAAAACCACGGACGCGATCGCGCCCTCGAGATGCTCGAGACTGACCGCTCCGCACTCGCGCTCCTCGAGCCCGCAAGCCCCGGCCAAAGCTCCGGCACGCCTCTCGCTGTCGCCACCGAGCCCGTCTACTACCGCACCAAGGCTGCTTACGTTTTCTGGATGCTCCGCGACCTCACCAGCGGCGAAGCTCTCAGCAGCGCCTTGCAGCTCTTCTACTTTCCACCGCCCGCCGAGCCAGGAACCACAAAAAGCCTCACCGGCAACACGCTCTACGATTGCCTGCGCCAGGCCGGCGTCAAACGCGACCTTTCCTGGTTCTTTTCCGGCTGGGTCGATGCCGACAAGGGCCTCCCCGACCTCAGCATTGAAGACGTCTTTCCCAACGCCGCGCAGGCCGGTACCTGGCTCGTCGCCGTGAATGTCACCAACACCGGCTACGTCGGCGCCGATGTCCCCGTCACCGTTCGCACCGCCAACAACTTCGTCACCGAGCGCGTCTTTGTCCCCGCCCGCGGCCATGCCGTCGAACGCCTCGTCGTCATGGGACCGCCCACCCAGGTCCAGCTCAACGACGGCGCCGTCCCCGAAATCTCAGCCAGCGTCCACGTCACCGACGTCCACCTGCAATCGCCCGATCAACCCGCCGCTGCGCCCCCGCCGCCGCGCGGCACCTCATCGTCAACCACCGATCCCGCGAGCACACCACAATAGAACGGCGGAACAAGCCGGCATACCATCCGAGTTCGCTGTCCTCCCACCGGATCGCAGCGCACAGGTCCGCTGCATGCAATGCCCTCATCCGAAAGTTCGATGTGCCTGTTGCTCTTGCCTCCGTACCATAGCCGCACAACGGTTGAGAGGTCTCAACAACCAACTCTCCGTCTCTGATTTCCCTATTCCCTGACCCCTGTCTTTAGGAGATGCCCCATGCCCCACATCCCGCTCTCTCCTGACCTTCCCGGCATTCGCGGCGCCATGGCCTTCCGCCCCGAGACCGCCCGTCCGCTGAACGCCCTCGTTCAGGTCCTTCTCCAGGGCCCCAGCACACTCACCAGGGGCGAGCGCGAGCTCATCGCCACCTACGTCTCCAGCCGCAACTGCACCCACTATTGCCACAGCATCCACGGCGCTATCGCTGCCGCGCATCTCGAAGGCAATGAAGCGGTCGTTAAACAGGTCAAGACTGACTTCACCCAGGCCGACATCAGCCCCAAGCTCAAGGCTCTGCTCGCCATTGCCGGTAAAGTTCAGCAGGATGGCAAGCGCGTTACCCCCGCCGACATCGACGCCGCGCGCAAACAAGGCGCCACCGATCTCGAAATCCACGACACAGTCCTCATCGCTGCCGCGTTTTGCATGTATAACCGTTACGTGGACGGCCTGGCCACTGTGCAGCCCGACGACGAAGCTCTCTATCGCGAGCGCGGCCGCCGTGTCGCACGCGATGGTTATGTCACCGTGAGCGAGGAGTATCTTGCCGACCACGCCAACGCCACGCACTAGGATTTGCTCGGCGCTTGCTTCACGGTCTTTCTGCTTCTCTGTTCCCGGCCCCTGATTTCTGACCCCTGGAGTGCCTCATGGCTCACATCGATCTTCCCGGCAACTTGCCCGGCATCTCGGCTGGCTTCAAGTTCCGCCCCGAAACCGCGAAACCCATGCGCGAACTTGCCCACATCCTGCTCCACGAGCCCAACTCGCTCACCCCCGGTGAACGCGAGCTCATCGCCGCCTTCGTCTCCTCGCGCAACAAAACCACTTTCTGCGAACTGAGCCATGGTGCCGCCGCATCAGCCCATCTCGGCGATTCTTCGGTGGTCGAGCGCGTCAAGACTGACTTCCGCGAAGCGCCCGTCACTCCCAAGCTCAAGGCCCTCCTCGCCATCGCCGGCAAAGTCCAGCAGGACGGCAAGCTAGTCACCCCCCTCGACATCGAACGCGCCCGCCAGCAGGGCGCCACCGACATGGAGATCCACGACACCGTCCTCATCGCCGCCGCTTTTTCGATGTATAACCGCTACGTCGATGGCCTCGGCACCACCCAGCCCACCGATCCAGCCATGTACGAGCAGATGGGCCGCCACCTCGCCGACGAAGGCTACCTCGTCTCATCCATCCGCGAACCCATCGCCACCGCCTGAATCAGCGCTGCCTTCGCAGCCTGTTTTGAAAGGTGCATTCGCCACCCGGCCTGCTTCACGCACCATCTCCGTGCCCCATTCTTTCGCTTCTTTCTGGCGAAAGAGTGGGAAAGCACAAACCCAATAAGCTTAGTCCCCTGTCTTACCGATATACCTCGGGAATAAACGTCTGCTCGTTGATCGGCGGCCGCGTGTAGTTCTGCTTGCTCACCGGCGGCAAAGGCAGCGCCTTCGAGGTCAGATCCCGATACGGAATCGACGCCAGCAGGTGCCGGATCACGTTCAGCCGCGCCGCCTTCTTCGAATCCGCATTCACCACGTACCAGGGCGCCTGCTTGATGTCCGTGCCCGCAAACATCTCGTCCTTGGCCCGCGAATACTCCGCCCAATGCTTCCGCGACTCCAGATCCATCGGGCTCAGCTTCCATCGCTTCGTCGGATTCTTCATCCGCTCCTGAAAACGACGCTCCTGCTCCTCATCGCTCACGCTGAACCAGTACTTCATCAGCAGAATCCCCGAACGCACCAGCATCCGCTCAAACTCCGGGCAGCTGCGCATGAACTCCAGATATTCAGATTCCGTGCAGAAACCCATCACCCGCTCGACACCGGCCCGGTTATACCAGCTGCGGTCAAACAACACCATCTCCCCCGCCGCCGGCAGGTGCGCCACATAACGCTGAAAATACCACTGCGTCTTCTCCCGCTCGGTCGGCGTCCCCAGCGCTACCACCCGGCAGATGCGCGGATTCAGCGTGTCCGTGATCCTCTTGATCGCGCCGCCCTTCCCCGCCGCATCCCGCCCTTCGAAAATCGCCACCACCCGCAGGCCTTCGTGATGAACCCACTCCTGCAGCTTGGCCAGCTCCACCTGCAGCCGCCGCAACTCCTTCTCGTAGTCGCAGTCCTTGCCCAGACGCACTGCATGGTCGTTCTTGTCGTGGTTGTCTTGGGATGGGGCCAGACCTGCAGCCCCGTTCTTTGCTGGCTCAACGGCGATCGCCGCGCCGTGATGTTTTCCGTTCTTCCCGAAGTGGGCCATGGTTCCTCCTGCGGCCGACCTCCGGTCTCATCTGCGCCTGCGGGCTTGCTCATAGCCGCGCACCCCGGGGAAGGGCAGGCACAAACGTGTACTGTAGTCTATCGGCAAGTGCAGGGATAAAATCTAGCAACAGCGTGGGCGGCGAGTCTGACTCGACTCTGATTTTTTGGTCCCTGGTCCTTAGTCCCTCGTCCCTAGAACTGGTTGCATAAATGGTTCGGCCTCAAGAGTCCCTAAGCCCCAGCCTTCACGTTCCGCGCCTTCACCTTGAACCACACCGGCGTCCCCTTGAACCCAAACGCTTCCCGAATCTGGTTCTCCAGAAACCGCTCAAACGCAAAATGCAGCTTGATGTCCCGGTCCGTGAACAACACAAACGTCGGCGGAGCTACCGCGGCCTGCGTCATATAAAAGATCCGAATCCGCTTCGCCATCGGCACCGGCGCTCGCTGAAAATCAATCTTCTCCAGGAACCGGTTCATCTGCCCCGTCGTGACCCGCTTGCGCCGCTCCGCCGCCACCGCCTTCACCTCGCGCAGTACGCGCCCCATTCCTTTGCGTTGCGGCCCAATCATCTCCAGCGCCGAAAGAAAAATCACCGGCGCATAGCTCAGATACTTCAGCACCGACCGCATCTGCTTTTCGAAAATCTCCCGATCCGCCGGTGGCTTCCCATCCGTTCTGCCCGTGGTCACCGCGTCCCACTTGTTCACGATGAGAATCACGCTGCGTCCGCTCTCGTGCGCGTACCCGCCAATCGTCGCATCGCTCGCCGTCACGCCTTCCGTCGCATCAATCACCAGCAGCGCCACATCCGCAGCCTCAAGATGCCGCCGCGCCATCACCACGCTCAGCTTCTCGGCCATCAAATGCGTCTTCCCCTTGCGCCGGATCCCCGCCGTGTCCACAAAACGAAGCCTGCTGCCCTCGTACTCCACCACTTCATCCACCGCATCCCGCGTCGTTCCCGCAATCGGCGACACAATCGCCCGCGCCGTCCCCGTCAACGCATTCAACAGTGTCGACTTCCCAACATTCGGCCGCCCGATGATCGCCACCGACGTCTCGTGCTGCTCAAACTCCCCATGAGTTCGATGGGGCTGCGCTCCCAGCGAATGTTCTCCTGCAGCAACAGCTTTTTGCCCTCCCGGCTCCAGCGGCCCGCCTTCAAAAACCTCGTCCTCCTCGGCCAGTTCCTCTTCGCTCTCGGTCTCCCCAGCCAATCCCTGTTCCCTGTTCCCTGTTCCCTCTTTCTCCGGCACCGCCTCCGCAATCGCATCCAGCAAATCGCCAATGCCCAGTCCATGCTCCGAGCTGATCGGGTAAACCTCGCGAATCCCCAGCTGCCGAAAATTCTCCGCCGCCAGCTCCATCGCTTCGCCCTCGACCTTGTTCACCGCCAGAAACACCGGCTTCTTGCCTTGCCGCAGCAGTTTGACCAGGTCGTAGTCGGGCCGCGCCAGCTCTGTCCGCGCATCTACCACCAACACCAGCCCCGCCGCTTCCTCCAGCGCCACCCGCGCCTGGTTGTAAATCTCGGTGGGAATCAGCTCCGGATCGTCCGGCACAATTCCGCCCGTATCCACCAGGCGATAGTGCCGCCCCTCCCACTCGTACTCGCCGTAAATGCGATCCCGCGTGATGCCCGGCTCATCGCCCACAATCGACCGCCGGCTTCCCGTCAGCCTGTTGAACAGCGTCGACTTGCCCACATTCGGCCGCCCCACAATTGCCACCAGCGGCAGCGATTCAGCTCCCGGCTTGGTGGGCACAACCGATCTGCGATAAGTAGGCAACGCAATCTCCCAGCCGCGCATGACAGGCGGCACTTTTCATTTCTTCCGGTTAATTCCAAACGCGCCTGACACCGTATGCATCGAAGATCACGTCCTTGCTCAACAAGCTCCAGCCCAGTTCAAGAGTCTGGGCTGCGATCAGCCGGTCAAAAGGATCGCGGTGATACCACGGCAGATTTCCGCTATGCACCACTTGCGCCAGCGTCGGCATCAGTAAATTGATCCTTCCCCGCATCAGGATCGATTCGAAATCCTTGACGATGTCCGCGGCATCCAGTCGCCCCGCCGATGCCTTGATCGAGATCTCCCACGGCGTAGCCAGAGAGACAGCCAGGGTTGTCGACGGGCCTTCGATCAGTTTCTGAACCCTTGGCGGAAGTGACCCGGGAATGCGAAGAAACCAAATGAATGTGTGTGTGTCGAGCAGATAGGTCATTTGCGCGTTGACTTCTTCGGGGCCGGAACCAGGGGAACATCCAGCAAATAGCCGAGACCCATCTGCACCAGTTCCTCATCCGTCACGGAATCGAAAGCATCGCCGTCCCAGGACACCTCCCGCGCATAGGCTCCTGCCAATTCTTTACGGGATGCCGGCTCTTCAACCGCCACGATCTTGGCCACCGGCTTCTTGCCGCGCACCACAATGACCTCTTTGCCCGCCTCCGCTTCTTTCAGCAGTCGGGAGAAATGGGTCTTGGCCTGGTGCACCGTGTATGCCATGGACTAAGTATCCTTAGTCCACTCTCCAAAGTCAACGAACTGTTCGACCCGCAAACCATCCACAGGATTTCCCCACCCCGCTTCGTTCTCTCCCATGTACACTTCCCCCACTGCACATCCGTAAGGAGAACGACCCATGCCTAAGTACGTCATCGAGCGCGAAATCCCCGACGTCGGCTCGCTACCCCCTGAAACCCTCCAGGCCATCTCCCAGAAATCCTGCGCAGTCCTGCGCAACCTCGGACCCGAGATTCAGTGGGTCCACAGCTACGTCACCGACAACAAAATCTACTGTGTCTACATCGCCCCCAACGAAGCCATGGTGCGCGAACATGCGCAGCAGGGAGGCTTCCCAGCCAACAGCATCGCCGAGGTCAAATCCATCATCGACCCAACCACCGCGGAAGCCTGACTCGCTGTTTCTTATACCGTCGCGAAATGAGTGCAGTTGCGTCCCAGACGCTTCGCCTCGTAGAGCGCCTTGTCCGCCGTTGCCACCAGGGATGAAGGCTCTTTGCCGCTCTTTCCGTCAATCACTGCGGCCCCGATGCTCAGCGTCAACTGCGTCGCAATGGGCGACGCCCGGTTCTCCAGCGTCTGCGCCGCGATTGCCGCGTGAATCCGCTCAGCCACCACCGTCGCCCCTTGCGCGTCTGTATCCGGCAGCAGAAGAAAGAACTCGTCTCCGCCATAACGCGCCAGCAGATCATCGGGCCGGCCCGCCTGCTTTTGCACCAGACGCGCCACTGTCACCAGGCACTCGTCGCCATACGTGTGCCCGTGCTTGTCGTTGATGCCCTTGAAGTAGTCCAGGTCGATAATCAGCAGCGCGATCATTTGACTCTTGCGGATCGCCCGCCGCCAGGCCCCGTCCAGTGCCGCATCAAAACGTCGCCGGTTCGCTACCCGCGTCAACGGATCGAGCAACGACAGCTGTTGCAGCGTTGCATTCGCGTTCCGCAGCTCCCGCTCTCTCTCCAGCAACAGCATCCGCCCCGTCACGTAGTTCAGTTGCAGCACGCCCGCATGCAGCCCCTGAATGATCATCAATAGAAAAATCGCCGTCAGCGCCAGCACCGCATGCTGGCTCGCAATTGACGCTGCCAGAGCAAACACCCCGGTCGCAATCAGCAGCGGGCAAAGCGTCTCCACCAGCAGCCGGCTCCCTTTGGCTTTTCTCTCCGCCGTTTCCACCTCGCGTCTCACCGGCAGATAGAGTGCCAGTCCCCCGGCCACCAGAAACGGCGCGCTCCATAGCATGTCAAACAGGTTCCCCGCCTGCAGACCCCAATGCGCCGTCGCGTAGTCCATCCCCAGCTCAATCGGCATGTAGACGCAGAAGAACGCCAGCACCAGCCCCACGCTGCGCCGCTCTTCCGCCGTCTCCCACGTAAAGAGCCGCAGGCCCGTCAGAATCACCAGCAGTACGCAGGTCGCCCCGTAAATTTTCCCCATCACCGTAGCCGCTTCCGCCGGCTGCAGATGCATGCGGTACAACAGAAAATAGGTCAGCACCAGCGCCAGACCGATCTGCGCGATGTTCAGGAAAAATACTGTGCGGATCGACGCCGTCTCGCGCGTCGTCGAGAGCGCCAGCAGCAGCGGGAATGCCGCCACCAGGTAAATAAAATCCGACGCGTCCACCGATAAATTGCTCGCCGCCATCGTCGGGCCCAGCACCGTCTCCACTAGGTGCGCCAGCCCCCACAGAAACATCCCCGCACCCGCCCAACGCAGCGTCGAACGCTCCCGCCGCGGTACCTGCAAGGCACGCCAGTAAACACACGCCGTCGCCAGCATCGCCACCGCCGCCGTGCTATAGCGCGACACCGCCACCGGCTGCCTCAGCGCCAGCAATAGCAGAAGGTGCACTCCGGCAACGCCCCAGAGACCGTAGCTCAGGATTTTCTTGAGGGATGGGGCTGGCTGCGTCGCCGTCGAAATCTCCGCTGCCGCCGCTTCAGCCGTCACCAAATGCTCAACCCTCTCCACACTCGAGAAACAACAACCCTATCCCGTTCGACGATTCGCCTTGTACACGCTTACATCCGCGCATATTTCAGTCATCCGCTTGCTCGGAATCTTTCCTCATTGTCTATCAGTTCGAGCCCTACAGGAATAGCGCAAAAGAGGGAAACCATCGGCGAGTTACTGAAGAGTCAGCCCTCGCAAACTACCGTGTCAGCATGATTTGGATCGCTCGTGTACGAAGTGATCTACCTCACATGAGTTCTCGCCCACCCCCACTCCCGCGTCTCTCCCCGCCTCAATACCCCGCCTCAATACAATGAAAGCAGCACCGCTCCCGATGCCCGCCGCCGAAACCACGTCCCGCGCTCTGCCTTCGCTCCACGAGTTCTTCGCGCCGGGCGGCATCCTCGCGCGCTCCCCGCTTCCCTACGAATACCGCCCCGGCCAACTCGAAATGGCCAAGGCCGTCGAACGAGCCCTTACCGAACGACGCCACCTCATCGTCGAAGCCGGCACAGGCACAGGCAAAACTCTCGCCTATCTTTTACCTGCCCTCCGCACCGGCCAGCGCGTCATCGTCTCCACCGGCACCAAGGCCCTCCAGGATCAGCTCTTCTTCCGCGACGTTCCCTTCCTCGAATCCCTCCTCGGCGAGCTCCGCGTCTGCTACATGAAAGGCCGCGCCAACTACCTCTGCCGCCACAAACTCGTCGCCCTGCGCGATCAACCGATTCTTTCTGGGTTGGATGAGATTGACCAGTACCAGCAGATCACCCAGTGGGAGCGCGAAACCGAAACCGGCGATCGCTCCGAGCTCTCCGGCCTTCCCGAGTCCAGCCCTCTTTGGACCAAGCTCGACGCCCGCGCCGATAACTGCCTCGGCACAACCTGCCCCGATTACCGCCGCTGCTTCATTACCGAGATGCGCCGCCGCGCCCTCGAGTCCGACATCATCATCGTCAACCACCACCTCTTCTTCGCCGACCTGGCCGTCAAGCGCGAAGCCTCCGGTGCGCCCGACGCCGGCGTCCTCCCCGACGCCGCTGCCGTCATCTTCGACGAAGCCCACGAGCTCGAAGAAGTCGCCTCCAGCTACTTCGGCCTCTCCGTCTCCAATATCCGATTCGAAGAGCTCGCCCGCGATACCGACGTTCTTCTACGCGGCAAGCACGGTGCCGAAAGTCTTCCCGCTGTCACCCAGCAGCTCCGCGAACGCGCCCGCATGTTCTTCGCTGGCCTTCCCATGCCCGCCGATGGCCGCCAGCCCTTCACCGCCCGCGAGGAATTCCTCGAAACCTCCGGCGACCTCTACATGTCCGTCCGCGCCACCCTCAAGCTGTTGGAAGCGGAGTTTGAACGCCTCACCGCCATCGACGAAGCGCCCGGCCTGCGCAAACGCGTCGCCCGCCTCCGCTCCGAGCTCGAATTCCTCCTCGAATCCAACCAAAGCAACATGGTCTACTGGCTCGAGCGCCGGACCTCCGGCCGGGAAAGCTCGGACGCCCAGTCAAAACAAGTACGGCCGCAATCGCGCGGCGGCGCAACCTTCCTGCAGGCCACCCCCATCGATGTCTCCGAGCTCCTCCGCGAACTCGTCTTCGAAACCATCCCCACCGTCGTCCTCACCTCCGCCACCCTCACCGTGCAAGGCGGCTTCCAGCACATGCGCACGCGCCTCGGCCTCACTGAAGGCCGCGAGCTCGTCGTCCCTTCCCATTTCAAATACGGCGAGCAGGCTCTCCTCTATCTCCCGCCCGAGATGCCCGACCCCCGCCATCCCGATTTCCCCGAAGCCGCCGCCGACTGCATTCGCCGCGTCCTCACCCTCTCCCGTGGTCGCGCCTTCTGCCTCTTTACCAGCTACGCGCAGATGCGCACCCTCTACGAGCTTCTCCTCCCTGTCCTCGACTACCCGATCCTTCTCCACGGCACCGCGCCGCGCAAAGCGCTCCTCGAGGAATTCCGCGTCACGCCGAATGCAGTTCTCTTCGGCACATCCAGCTTCTGGCAGGGCGTCGACGTCCAGGGCGAAGCCCTCAGCTGCGTCATCATCGACCGCCTGCCCTTCGCCGTCCCCAACGACCCCATCGTCCAGGCCCGCATGAAAGCCATTGAAGAAGCCGGCGGCAAGCCCTTCAACGACTACCAGGTCCCCTCCGCTGTCCTCACACTCAAGCAGGGCTTCGGCCGCCTCATTCGCTCCCTCGAAGACCGCGGCGTCCTCGTCCTCCTCGACCCGCGCATCCGCACCCAGCGCTACGGCCAAACCTTCCTGCAAAGCCTCCCACCCTACCGCACCACCACCACCCTCTCCGACGTAGAACGCTTCTTCGGCACCCACAAATAACACGGGAACCGCCCCGGTCGCGCACGAGTGCGATCGGGTGAAGCGCAACCAGCGCCCTTTCCCTCGTTCCCCTGACCCTTGACCCCTGTTCCTTGACCCCTGACCCAGGTTCCCTGTTCCTAAAACAGCTCTTTCTCCGACTCGCCCCCCGTCAGCTCAATCAACTTCTTGAGAGCTTTCGCCATCTTGGCCTGAAAATCCGGCAAATCGTCGGCCTTCGACTGCGAGAAGAGAAACCGCGCGCGGTTGCCCAGCACATCCGCCGCCACATGATCCGAGCTGTCGTAACAGGTGCGCGCCGTCTTCCCGATCACCGACACCAGCGTCATCCGAATCAGCTTCTCGCGCTGACGCTCGCTGTCGCTCGGGTCAAACACGTCCCACACCACGTTGTTCGGGTTCAGCGCGTTGATGAACTCATCGCAATGGCCGCTCGGTCCAATGACCGTCAGCACCTTGCTCGTCTCGTCATAGCGCACTTCGAGAGTGTCATTGATGCCATCGTTTGGGCTCAGCGACAAAAGCGCGCCACGAATGTACTCCACAAGTTCCGGCTCCGTTGGCTCTGGCTTCGGAGGTTTCACGGCTTTTTTGGTGTGCGTCTGCGCCGAACAAAAGGGCAATGCCAACAGCAACGCTGCCGCGGGCAGGCATCTCCATCGCGTCATAGCACCTCCTCGCAAAGCTCTCGTAACGCCGAGTATAGCCGTCATGAAAGGGAATTCCCTCCCATCGCGAGCAGCTTGGCACGGTCCGCCCGTAATGTGGGCGCCTCTCCTCAGGCAACTTCGAGCACAGGGCAACACCCCCGCATATCCCACCATCTGAATCGCAAGGAACGGAGGTTCCAGCAATGAAACAGAAATGGATTGCACTTCCCTTGTTCGCTTTTTCGTTGACTCTCTTAGGTCCAGGCACCGTCCACGCGCTCGCTGCGCCCGCCTCACCCGCCGCAGGGGCACAGGACCGCGCTTGGGACGCCCCCCCGGATGAGTTTCGCGATGTACAGCGCCAGGGCTTCCACGACGGCATTGAAGCCGCGCATCACGACGCCGATCATCATCGCCACGCCGATGCCGACGATCATGACGCCTTTCGTCATCCCCACGTCCCACGCGATCAACGCGATGCCTATCGCGAAGGATTCCGCCGCGGCTACGAACGCGCCATGGCCCACTTCCAGGGCGATCACGACCACAACTAACGACAGGCGTCTTGCCTCTACCGCGTCTCCCTCAACCCGGCCGCACCCGCGGCCGGCGTTCTCTCCACCCAGAAACCACAAGCCTGCGCGCAGGCCGGCAATTGCCAGTGGCTCCCCGCCCCCGCGCGTTTATACAATGGACCTGCCCGTCCTCCTCTGCGACGGGCTTTGAAGAGCCGGCACACTCGTATTCTGCCCCGGTCCGGCCATCGCTCCCACCCACCCATCCACCCGCACGAAGGAGAGATCGAACGATGAATCTCAACCGAATGTTTTTTCTTGCTGCTGCTCCGCTCCTCGCCCTATCCCTCACCCCCACACTCCGCGCCCAAGGCCCGCCGCCTCCCGGCTATGGCTGGGATGTCGCTCCCCAGGAGCTCAACGAGGTCCAGCGTCAGGGTTTTCATGACGGCATCGAGGGCGCGCGACGCGACGTCGACAATCACCGCCGGCCCGACGTCGAAAACCGCGATGAGTTTCGCCATCCCCATGTCCCTCCTGAGATGCGCGACGCGTATCGCGATGGATTTCGCCGAGGCTACCGTCGCGCGATGGAGCATTTGATGGCCGGCGGCCAGCCCGGCTTCGCCCCACCGCAGCCGCCTCCTCCTCCGCCGCAGTGGGATGCCTTCCCCAACGAGTTCAATGACATTCAACGCCAGGGCTTTCACGACGGCCTTGAAGGCGCACGACGTGACTATGAAAACCACCGCCCCCCCGACGTCAACAATCGCGACGAATACCGCCACCCGCATCTTCCACCCGAGGCGCGTGAGGCTTATCGCGATGGCTTCCGCCGCGGCTACGACCGGGCCATGGCTCACCTGATGGGCCGGCCCTTCCGCTACTAACTCTGCACCTCAACCCTCCGGATACCCGGCCTAGCGCCGGGTATCCGCGTTTTCCCACGCAATCCATCCCCGCCCATCACGGAATCCCTTCTCTGTGACCTCCGGCTCCTGCCGAGCATCCAAATTCAAGACGCGAGCAAGCTGCTCTCTATCCGGCCGGGCCTTCACTACGGCCTGCCATCACCTTCGGTCACACTTCACCATCTTCCCTAGGAAGTCTCCATGACTCACGTCTTGCGTTCTGCGTTGGCCGTCACGCTCCTCGTTCTCGGCTCCTTCTGCGTCCCCACACCGGCGCAGAGTCCCTCTGCCACCATCACCATCGACGCCCACGCGCCCGCGCATCCCTTCCCGCATTTCTGGGACCAGATGTTCGGCTCCGGCCGCGCCATCCTCGCACTGCGCGCCAACTACCTCAACGATCTCCAGGAAGTCCACGACTCCGTCGGCATGCGCTATGTCCGCTTCCACGCCATCCTCCATGACGACGTCGGCGTCTACGACGAAGACAAAAGCGGTGACCCTGTCCTCAACTTCACCTACGTCGACCAGATCTACGATGGCCTGCTCGCCCGCGGCGTCCGCCCCTTTGTCGAGATCAGCTTCATGCCCTACAAGCTCGCCTCAAATTCCGCCGCAATCCATCCTTTTTGGTACAAGCAGAATGTTTCTCCGCCCAAGGACTACGCCAAGTGGGACGCGCTCATGCACGCCTTCGCCCAGCACCTCGTCGATCGCTACGGCATCGACGAAGTCTCCCAGTGGTACTTCGAGGTGTGGAACGAGCCCAACATCGATTTCTGGGCCGGCGACCCCAAACAGGCCACTTACTTTGAGCTCTACGATCACACCGCGCGCGATCTCAAAGCCGTCAATCCGCGCCTCCGTGTTGGCGGACCTGCCACTGCCGCAGCCCACTGGATCCCCGCATTCCTCGAACACGTAAATAGCGACCATGTCCCCATCGACTTCGTCGCCTCCCACGGCTACGCCGACGACACCGTGCAGGACCTCTTCGGCACCAGCGAAGACATTCCCATGCGCGATCGCGTCTGCCGCGCTGTCAAGATGGTTCACGATCAGATCGCGGCCTCCGCATCCCCATCCCTGCCTCTCATCTGGTCCGAATGGAACGTCCCCTCCTACGGCCCGCTCGACGCACGCGATAACTGGTACATCGGTCCTGCGCTCGCACACGACATTCGCCAATGCGATGGCAACGTCTCTCTTATGTCCTGGTGGACCTTCGACGATGTCTTCGAAGAAGGCGGCGTCAAGAAACAGCCATTCGATGGCGGCTTTGGATTGATCGCCCCCGGCCGCATTCGCAAGCCAAGCTTTTACGACTTCGCGCTCCTCCACAAGCTCGGCGATGAACGCCTCGACAACTCCGCCGACAATGTTTTGGTCACCCGCCGCAAAGACGGCTCCCTCGTCGTTGCCGCGTGGAACCTTGTCGATATGGATAAGCTGGCCGAGGGCGCACCCATCACGCTGCACCTCACCGTCCAGGGCGTTTCTCGCGGCGCCAGCGTCTCCATAGAGCGCGTCGACGAATCCCACGGCAATCCGATGAACGCCTATCGCGCGATGGACAGCCCGCGCTATCCCACCCAGGCACAGATCGACGCCCTCAACAAAGCCTCCACCCTGCCGCAGCCCGAGCGCCGCAAGCTCTCCGATGGCTCGCTCGATCTCACGCTGCCGGTCAACGGCCTCGCCGTCCTTGAAATCCCCGCACGCTGAGCGTCTACACGCACAACCACGGGTGCCCCCGCCTTGCGCCTTTTTCCCGGCGCAAGGCGAAGTTGGCCCCACAGCAGGTGGCAGTTGCCCCCGCTGCGGATGGCAGGTGGTGGTTGGCCCCACCGCAGGTGGCAGTTGCCCCCGCTGCGGATGGCAGGTGGTGGTTGGCCCCACCGCAGGGGTGGTTGGCCCCACCGCAGGTGGTTAGAAGCTGAACCGCGACTGCAACTGGATTGTGCGGCTCCCCAGCGCCGTACGCGCCACGCCAAAATCGCCGTTCACCGAGCCGACCGACCCATCCGGATTCACCGATCCCAGAATATTGTCGATGTTCGATGGATTCAGGTTCGTTTTGTTGAACAGGTTGTAGGTGTCCACGCGAAACTCCAGTCGCGCGCGCTCGCCCAGTGCGCGGGTGTTGGGGAACCCGAATGCCTTGCTCAACGATGCATCCACATCGTTGTAGCCAGGTCCGTTCAGGCTGTTGCGCTGGAT
Organism: Occallatibacter sp.; assembly: GCA_036520995.1. Taxonomy (GTDB): domain Bacteria; phylum Acidobacteriota; class Terriglobia; order Terriglobales; family Acidobacteriaceae; genus Telmatobacter. Next base: position 24,932 of record DATDIQ010000063.1, on the reverse strand, counting down.
CCCAATCGGCGGCGGCGCAGCCGTTGCCGGAAACGCCGGTCCATCCGTGAACGCCGGCGGCGCAAAATACTTCGTTCCATCGCCGCCATAATTGGGGTTCGCCGCTTGCATAAATGTGCTGTTGCTCGTAGCAGCTCCGGCGCCGCCCGCCATGCCCACCGGACGCAGCTGCTTGTAGGTGCTTCCGTTGTAGTAAAGCCCGCCCGCCGTGTTCGCGTTATACAACGGATTGAATGGGAATCCCGTATGCCAGTTGTAGATTCCACTCAGCGACCATCCCCCCACAACCTTCTCCGCCCAGTTGTGCTCTCCATGGAAGATCACCGGCTGCCAAAGCCCGAAAACCTTGAACGCATTACCCACGTTGTAGTCCGAGCGTCCATAGGCCGCATGCGAATCGAAGGGATAAGGATCTTCCTCATACGGTCCCGAGTTCTCGTCCATCGACTTCGCCCAGGTGTATTGTGCCTCGACATTGAACGTATGCGAGAACGTGTGCTTCAGCGTCGCAATCATCGCGTTGTAGTTCGCCGTTCCCGTGTTGGCATAGTAGTCCACGAAGTTTGCGGCCGGGTTCAGTGGAATTCCTTCCGCTGCCGCAATCGCATTGAAATTCGACTGCACCAGCAGATGCCGCGATTCGCTGCCCTGATACCCCAGCGTCGCGACCATCTCAAACGGGAGCTGGTACTCCATATCGAGCGAGTAGTGATAGTTCAGAATCGTCTTCGGATTCTGATCGAATCCCGTCACGTTGATGGCGCTTCCGCCCGTCGGCAGATTGTTGGGACCGAAGGCCGTAATCGTCGCCGGGTTCGGCGCGTACCCAAAGATCGAGTTGATGCTCGTCGCCGTCTCGTAGAGAATTCCCGGAGCGTTCGCCGTCGGCGTCGAGCAGCAGAACGAGGCCTGCACTGCGTTGGGCGGATTGCCAATGCCATTCGAAATGATGGCAATTTCGTTCTGGTTGTAATTCATGCCGAAGCCGCCGCGAATCACCCGCCGGTTGGCCGACTCCGATGGCAGCCAGGCGAATCCAAGTTGCGGGCCAAAATTCCATTTCTCCGGATTCACCAGGTTCCCGCCCACACGCACGTTCATCCCCGAGAGCGCGTTTGACCCCGCGCCTAGCCGCAGCACATCCAGGTTGTTCTCCTTCGAGTAGAACGACCCGAAATAAGACCAGCGCAGGCCGGCATTGATCGTCAGGTTCGGCCTCGCCTTGAAGTCGTCCTGCACAAAGAACCCGAAGAGGCTGATCCGGTCGTCTTGCCGGTTCGCAAATGGCACGCCGGTTGTCGAATCGAATTGCCCCGACTCCTGATAGGGTGCATCGTTCGCAAAGTCCCACAGGTTCCGGAACGAGAAGCTGGGCCGCGCGGCGTAGACAGGGTTGTTCAGGAAATACAGCCGCGTCACATCGCCACCCGTCTTCAGGCTGTGCCGGCCCAGCACTTTGGTCAGCACATCGTTATAGTCGTAGGTCCACTGGTTGTAGTTGCTCGGCCCCGGAGCGCCGAAATACTGGAAATTGTTGTTGCCCGCAAGACTCCCCATATTGTCGATGTTGTCTTGCGGCAGTCCGAACGGTTCTTGCGGATTCGAATCAATCTCGTTCCAGCGCCACCCCGCCGCGTTCGCGCGCGCCTGGTTCAGCAGCGTCGACGAGAAGGTGTGATTCCAGATGATCGAGAAGGCGTCGTTCACCTGCGAGTGATGCCAGAAATTCGCCGAGCGCACCGGCCCTTCATACGTCGTCGTGCTCACCGGAACCCAGTAAATTGCGAAGGCCAGGTGATCGTTCTGGCGCACATTCGTGTCCAGCCGTCCGTTGTATTGCTGCTGCGCGGTAGTCGTAGGGTCGACGCTGTTGAATAACGCCATGTCGGGTACACCATCCAGGCCGCCGCCCACGCCTGGACTGCTCGTCGAACCGCCATACGTCGCGTCCTGCGTGCCCAGCGCACCCTTCACGGGCGAGCCCACATCCAGGCCGCCCGTGGTCGTCGCACAATTTGTGCCCTCTATTAATCCAATCTGCGCGCACGTGGCCTGCACAAGGCCAGCCGCCGCCACACCCTCACCCTTGAACGTTAGATATTTCGACGCGATGCTGCCCGATGGCCCGGCCGACTGATCGAATTGCGGTGTCTCATACCAGCTCTGCGCCGTCTCGCTCGCCGAGTAGGGGCTCGTCTCCCAGTTGAAGAACCCGAAAATCTTGTTCCGCCAGAACGGCCCGCCCAGGCTGCCGCCGTAGTTGTTGAAGCGCGATTCGTCGCGGTTCAATCCGCGCGACAGCGCCGTCCCCGCCACGTCCGATCCCAATCCATTCCAGCGCTGATACGCATTCAACCCCGGCCGCGATGCCTTGAAAAACGCGCTGCCGTGTACATCGTTGGTGCCGCTCTTCGATGTCACTTGGATCTGGCCGCCGCTGAACCGTCCCACCTCGGCGTCATAGCTGTTCGAAACCACCTTAACGTCCTGCACCGAGTCTTCGCTGGGCGTGATCACCGACGTGCCGCCCCATACCGCGCTCACCGTGCTGATCCCATCAATCGAAATTCCGTTCGTTTCGTATTGCCCGCCACGCGCCTGGATCTGCGGTCCATTCTCCGTCTGAAAAATGCCCGCCGTGCCGCTTCCAGATCCACCCGGACCCTGGTTCCCCGGAAGCTCATAGCTTCCGCCGCCGCTCGATTGCGAGGCATCGCCAAAAGTTCCCGGCGCCAGCTGCGCCAGTTGGAAAACATCGCGGTTAAACGAGGGCAAATGCTGAATCTCCTCGCTGCTTATCGTCGCGCTCTCCGTCGCCGTTCCCGTATCGAGCAGCGGCGCGGCCGATCCATTCACCGTCACCGTCTCCTGCACACTGCCCACCTCGAGCTGCACGTTCAGCACGTTGGGCTGCTCAGGAATCAGCACCACCTGTCCGATCGTCTTCGCCTTGAACCCGTCCCGCTCCGCCGTCAGGCTGTAGGTATCCGGCGGAAGCGCATTAAACACAAACAACCCCGCACCCGTCGACGTTGCAATTCGAATCTGGTTCGTTCCCTTGTCGGTCAGCGTCAACTTCGCTCCGGGAATAATGGCGCCCGTCGGATCGGTGATCGTCCCGCTGAGCGACGCGTTGAACTGCGCGTGCGCTGGACGCAGATAAAACGCAAGCAGCGCGACAAGCAACAGCCGCAGACCTGCGATCCAACATGCGCGTGGCCCGATAGAAATGTGCGTGAGCCTTCCGGCTTTCTGGAATTGCATCGTTGCCTCCTCGAAAAAACTACAGGCCTTGCATTTTGGGTTGGGGGAGTTGTGGGGGAATTGCACGATCGAGCGCGCGCAACGAAGATGGGAAGACGCAGATACAGCCTTCCCGTCCAAACACGGCTTCCCTGTGCGGGGCGAATTGTGGGAGACACCGCTCCGGTTGGTCATCTCCCGGGCCCGCAGAGCCCGCGTTCGTTAACGGCTAATTAGATGCGTTGAAAAGAGAGAGGGCACATGCCCATGCGCAGAAAAGTGACGAGCGCGAGCCAGGACTGCCCGTGCAAGCCGGGACCCAAGGCAGACTGTAGTCAACCGGCTTGTCCAGTTCGGGAAAGGGAATCGCCCGACTCCTACCTACTCGCTCGATCCCGCATCACCCGCCGCCGGCAGCATCTGGTAGCTCACAAAGGCAAGGTGCGTCCCATCCGGCGCCCAGTCGGGGGTATTGTCCGTGCCCGACCCCCCCACGATGTTCACCAGCACCCGGATCTTCCCGTCCGCCACGTTCAAAATGCGCAACGCAATGTCCTTGTTCGCTGGATGCCCGGTGACATCCTTGTCGTACGACAGAATCAGAATCGACTTCCCATCCGGCGACGGATGCGGTGTCCAGTTCTGGTGCTCATCAAACGTCACCTGCTCCGGCTGGCTCCCGTCCGCCTGCATTCGCCAGATTTGCATGCTGCCGCCGCGGTCCGAGTTGAAATAGATGGTCTTCCCATCCGCCGAGTAATCCGGATCGTCGCTGATCCCCGTCCCCGTCGTCAGCGCCGTCTCCGCGCCGCCGTCCATTGAAATCGCGTAGATGTTCCCCGACCCATGGCTCGGCCGCGTAAACGCAATCGTCTTCCCGTCCGGCGACCAGCTATGAAAATACGACGCAGGATTCTCCGTCACCAGCCGCGGATCTCCACCGCTCGAGGGCACAACGTAGACGCGCGTCTCCGGCTTGTCGGGCATGCTGCAGCTGATCGCCAGCCATTTGCCGTCGGGCGAAAACCCATGGCTCCCCGTGCAGCGTGTCGCCGCGCCTACATTTAATTGCATCGGCGTGCCGCCTTCCGCAGGGGCCATCCACATCTTCCCTTCGCGATCGAAAACCAGCGTCTTCCCATCCCGCGACCAGTTCGGCGCCTCCATGTGTCCGCGATCCGAAGCAATCACCACCGCGCGGCGCGCACTGTCCTCCACGCTGATCGTCTGCAGAGTGCTATAAAGTGCAAGCTCCGCCGGCGTGCTCGGCTCCTTCAGCGGCGTCAACTCCACGTGGGCAAACGTCGCCTTCTCCGTCACGTCCTTGTTGTGCGAACACACGCCGATCCCCACATAAAACGGACCGTCGAGATGCAGCTTTACCGACGCACCCACTTGGTGCAGCGGCTCATCACCCACGCTCAAAAACAGCGTGAACGTATCTCCACGCTTTTCAAGGCGCACCCTGCGCGGCGAAGCGACGTTCAATTCGATGTCCTGCGTCGTCCCTCCCCCAGTGCGTCGATACTGCAGCGCCGTCATCCCCGACCCATGCTGCGCCGCGTCCACGTAGGACCCATCGGCCTCCAGCGTCTGGCGGAAAATCAGCACCGCCTTGCGATGCGGGCTCGGGTTCCCCGCGGAATCCGGAAAGTTCATTCCCGCGGTCAGAGCAAAATCCCCCGAAACTTTCTTCCACACAAAATGAAATCCGTCCTCCGTCGACCAGAGGTTCGCGCCCGCGGCTTTGATCGTGTATTCCTGCTTCGCCGCGTCGTACTGCGTCGTCCCCGGAGGCGTCACACTGCCCACATCCGACTGGCCTTCGAAGATTCCAAGCTCCCCTGACTGCGCCCCCGCACACCACCCCGGCCCCAAACTCACGAGCAAAACAAAACCAATCCGCAAGGTACGTCTTCCCACCATGGCAGGCCTCTCTCCGCGCAGAATCGCTGTGGCCGGGAACCAATCGCATGCAGGTCTTTGTGAAAGGGCACAACTTCAGTCGTGCCCCAAACGCCGCAAAAAGGCTTCCAGGCTTTAGCCCCTGAGGAGCCCTCTTCGCGGTGCAAAAACATGAATGAGACAGTCTCTAAGCCTCGCTTATCCTCTGCACTGTTTTGCGGACTCCCTTTTACTACAAAAGGGCGCACACCCGCCATCGCCCGGATCGGCCTCCAGGCGCCCACCTTTGAGTATGCGAAAAGTTGTCGCCTTTAGCTCGTTGCCGCCGCCGGCGCAAACTCCTTCAGCCGCGCCTTCATCACGCCCTTGCTCGTGGGCATCTCGTGCAGCAGCAGTTCCGCCGACTGCACCAGCGCATTGGCGTGAAACCAGCGCTGCAGTACGTTGTCGCACAGCAGATTCGTAGTCGCCAGCAATGCCATGCCCTGGTGATGCGCCATCCACTCGCGCGTCAATGCCGGACGTCGCAGCGACGACGTATAGTCCGCCGATTCATAGAACCCATACGGACCTACCCACCCCGCGTTTTCCATCCGATGCAGATTGTGCAGCGCTTCAATGCAGTCCACGCCCAACGCCAGGAACGTCGAATAGGGTGAAATCACCGGTCCAGCGATGGCCTCAAACCACAGCGCGATTTGCGGCACACCGTAGGCGTGATAGTGGTAGTGACCAGCATCGTCCTTGCGCGCCGCGCCCGACTCCGAAATCCCCCAGGGAATCCCCAGGTTGCGCGCAAAGTCCCGATGCACCCCCACGCATGCCGCCTGCGTCCGCGAGATCAGCGTGTTCGAGTAGCTCCGCATCCACAGCGACGGCATCAGGTACTCGAACATCGTGCCCGTCCACGACAGCAGCAGGAAATGCCCGAACGCGTGCGCATAGTCGCGCGCCAGCTTGAACCAGCTCTCCTGTCGCAAATCGCCGCGTGCCACCGCCAGGAATGTCGCGATGCGCGCCTCCGAGGCCAGCATGTCATAGCAGGCCTCGTGCGTCTTCTTCAGTCCCATGTCGTACCCGATCGAAAGAATCTGCCGGTTCTGGTCCACCAGGAATCCGAACTCCATCCCCTCGGCAAACTGGCCGGACGTCTGCGCAATCTCCTGCAGACTCTTGATCAGCCCTCGCAGATTCTTCACCGCCTGCGGCAGCATCGTGCGCAGTTCCTCGGTCAATGGCAGCACCGAACGCTCCTGGAAGAGCGTGTTCTGCGCGCTTGCCAGTCGCCCATCCAGGCTTTCCGCAAACGGAATCGTGTCTTCCATCGACAGCGTCCATGCGCGTCCCAGCCCCAGCTCGGGCAGCTTGTGCAGCGGCGCAAACTCGGGCAGCATCCACGGCGCATAGTTCCGGATCAGCGTCCGGGTCGACGCAATGCGATGCAGAATCTCTGAGTACCACCAGGTGTCTTTCAACTGCGCTTTGGGCGATTGCGCCGCCGTGATCAATGCAGCTTCCGCAGGATCGAGCCACGCAATCCATTCCGCAGCCGGCGCGCTCGCCGCCGGCACCGACAGCGAAGCCAGCTTCGACGGCAGTTTTCCCTGCGACTGCAGCAGCGTCCAGTGCGCGCGCAGGCCCGCGAAAAACTGCGCTGAACACAATGGCTGCTCAATCTGGTCCAGCACCCCCGCGCTCAGCGTGTAAAGCGAAGCAGCCAGGTTCCCGCTGTCCACCGACGAAACAAACGGCGTGCCCTGCAGCGGCTTCAGCGTCTGCGTGTCATACCAGTTGTAAAGATGCCCGCGAAACTTCTCCAGTTTCGCAAACGTCGCCAGGCTCGACTGCGTCAGCTTGATGAACTCCGGCGCCGTCACGAATCCCATCGTGCACGCCGCCTGCCGCGCATTCAGCAGCAGGCCGATGTTGGTGGGCGAAACGCGCGCAGCCTCGAACAACCCTTCCTCTTCCACGTTGTCGGGAATCAGGAAATTGTGCCGCTCCGCGCCAAACTGGTGGAAGTAGCGCCAGACACGCAGCGCATGCGCCGTCAGATAATTCTTGTCCGCGACCGACAACCGCTGCTGCTGCTCCTGGGGCGCCTTGTTCAGCCACCCGGTCACCGCGCTGGCCAGAGCCCATAGCGCCAGAATCGGTGCAGCAATGTAAATCGCATTCTTTTGCGGCGCCGCAAAATACACCAGCACCGCCAGCCCAATCGCTACCAGGGGCGTAAGCGCAAGATACCGATCCACCGGCGTGCGCCTCGATGACTCCGTTTCCGCCTGCGCCGCCGTCTCCCACTCCAGGAGCCGTTGCCCCGTCACAAACACGCGCACCAATGAACGAATGATCGCATCGAGCGTGAGCATCATCTGGTGCGGCACAAAGATCAGGTTCAGCAGCGTCACTAGCGCCGCGTGCCCGAATCCCGCCACCACTTCACCCATGCTCTGTTTGCGCTCGCTTAACAACACGCGCCCCAGCGCAAAACTCAATTGCATAAACGTCGGAAAGAAGAGCAGGAACAGGGTCGCCAGCGTCCAGTAGAGTGGGCCACCCGGCAGCCCCAGCCATCCGGCCACAAACAGGATCAGCAGTGCAGGATCCAGCAGCGACCGTCGCAGGTTGTCGAAAATCTTCCAGCGCGATACATACGAAATCGGGTTCGTCCCCAGCTTTCCTGATTCGTCTGGCACATGCGAAAACATCCATGGCGCAATCTGCCAGTCGCCGCGCACCCAGCGATGCTTGCGCCGGCTATACGCGCTATAGTGCGACGGATAATCGTCGATCAATTCCACGTCGGTCACTTGTCCCGCACGCGCATAAGCACCCTCGATCAGGTCGTGGCTCAGCAGCGCATTGCGCGGGAACCGCCGATCCAACACGGCATGCAGCGTCGCAATCTCGTAGATTCCTTTCCCGGTAAAGATCCCCTCGTGGAAAAGATCCTGGTAGGCGTCCGAGATCGCGCGCGTATAAATATCAAACCCGTTCTGGCCTGAGAAGATCGATGCCAGCCGCGACTGCGCCGCCGACTGCACTGCAATGCCGATGCGGGGCTGCAGAATGCCATACCCTTCGGTCACGATCCGTCGTTTGGGGTCGATAATCGCCTGGTTCAGTGGATGCGCGATCGCGCCCACCATCTTCGATGCTACCCCGCGCGGCAGTTGCGTGTCCGTGTCGAGCGTCAGTACGAAGCGCGCCTCCCGCAGCACCTCAATCCGCCCCGCCTTGATGGGGAATGCATCGAATTCGCCCGTCAGCAGTTTGTTCAGGTCCAGCAACTTGCCCCGCTTCCGCTCCCAACCCATCCACACGCCCTGCCGCCGGTTGAAAACGCGATGGCGGTGCAGCAACAGGAATTTCCCATACTTCGCCGATGCATACTTCATGTTCAATGCATCGATGAGCCGTGCCGCGAGCTCCACCAGCGAATCCGAGTCCTTCTCGCGTGGCTCGCTCACCGCGTCCGGCAAGTCGGTCAGCAGCGCGAAGTGCAGGTTGGGATCGCGATTCGCAAGAAAGCGCACCTCGAGATCGTTCACCAGCTGGTGCACCTGGTCTTCGTTCAACAGCAGCGAAGGCACAGCCACCAGGGTTGTGCAGTCGGCAGGAATCGCATCGCTGAAATCAAGCTTCGGCAGCGGCTCCGGTTCGAACAGCGTGCTCACCAGGTTATTTACCAGGTCCACGGCATCCTGCAGCGCCGGCACCAGCAGCAGGATGAACGCCGTAATCAGCCCTTCGAAACCCGATGACCGCGGCAGAATCGGGAAGAGTATTACGGCGATCAGCAAGATCGACAGCAACTGAATCCCGGTGATGTAAAAATCTTCGTTGTTGTCGCGCACCAGCATGCGCACCCGGTCCAGAAACGGCGGATGATAGCCGATCCGGTTTGCCAGTAGCGGAAATCCCTTATCCACCAGGTAGTACCCGATATGGTTGCGCCGCTGCTGCATGCGCGCATCTTCACCGTCGCGCGTTGCCGCTTCCTGCGCCAGGTGCAGCGCCATCTGCGCCACCTGCGGCTCGCTGCAATCTGAGTACCGCGCCACAAACGCGATCCTCTTGCGATATAGCTCGCGCGATTCGAAGTTCATCTGCGCATACGTCTTCGCCGGATCCTGCCGCAGCGCCTCGTCAAAAATGATCAGCGGCTCGATCAGATAGACCCAATCCGTGTTGGTCACCGTGCGCAGGCTCTTGATGCGAATCGAAACCTTCGATTCCGTCACCGTGTCTGGCGCGTGCAGCAGCACCTGCGCCTCGTCCAGCAGCATCTCCAGCAGAACAAATTTGAGAAACGGCGCGACATACCACAGCTCGTCCACCGTCAGCGCTTCCCGCGTCTGCAGATTGCGCAGAAACTCAGTCAGGCTCGGACCTGAAAACACGCCATCCACCGCGCGCAGATAGGCTGCGGCAATCGTGGCCACGCGCGGCTCTTCCTTCTTCTTCTGTTCCCACACCACGCGCGGCAATCCCGCCACCAGGCGCGGCCGGTCTGCCACAGCGCTCACTGCCGTGCGCAGCACACGCGGATTCCCGCGCAGATCCAGCAGCTCCGCATGAAACGGGATCTTCTTCTCCGTCGCCGACGGCGACACAGGAAGCTGCGCGAGCTCTGCCTCGAGCTTCTTCAGCGCTTCGCGCCGCGCTTCCACGCGCGCCGGAAACTGGCCCTTGTTCTCGGGGCGATGCAGAACATCCCAGCGTTCGGCTTCGCGCGCCGCGCTGCGGATCGGCTCTAGACCGTCGTTCATCGGCATTCGTTCGGGATACAGAATTTGGGCGGCATCACTCATAGCGTTTCATCGATAACTGGCCGCTTGCATTTCGAACATGGCGGCGTAGCGGCCTCCGAGCGCCATGAGTTGTGCGTGTGAACCCTCTTCCACCAGTCTTCCTGACTCCAGCACTACAATGCGGTCGGCCATGCGAACTGTCGAAAAGCGATGCGAAATCAGCAGCGCCATCTTCCCGAACGTCAATTCCGCGAAGCGCTCGAAGACCTCAAACTCGCTGCGCGCGTCAAGCGACGCGGTCGGCTCATCCAGAATCAACAGCTGCGCATCGCGCAGATAGGCTCGCGCCAGTGCCATCTTTTGCCACTCCCCGCCCGACAAATCCACGCCGCCCTCAAACCGTCGCCCCAGCATCTGGTCATATTTGCCTTGCAATTTGGCGACCACGCCCGCGGCCATGCTCTTCTCTGCCGCGTATTCAATCTCTTCCTGCACGTGCGGCACTTCGACGCGCCCCACCGCGATGTTTTCCCGAGCTGTCATCTCGTAGCGCATGAAGTCCTGAAAGATCACGCCCATCTCTCCGTGTAAATCTTCCAGGTCGTACTCGCGCAGATCGACGCCATCGAGCAAAATTTGCCCTTCTGTTGGATCGTAGAGTCGCGTGATCAGTTTCACGATCGTTGTCTTGCCCTGACCGTTTTCGCCGATCAGCGCCACCCGCTCCCCCGGTCGCAGCGTGAAATCGAAATCCTTCAACACCCGCCGCGTCGTTCCCGGGTAGGCAAACGACACGTTGCGGAACTCGAAACCTTCCACGATCGGCCGCGGTGTGCGCAGGCCGTTCGCTTTCGATTCCACCCGCGGCTTCATCTCGAAAAACGCCAGCAGATCCGTCAGAAACAGCGCCTGATCCGCCACTCCCGACGCGGTCGAAAACGCCAGCTGGATATTGCCCATCGCCTGCAGGATCGCCGTCGTGATCAGCGTCAAGTCGCCGATCGAGTAGCGGCCTTGAATCGTCTGCCAGATGCTGTACGCATACGCGCCGTAGTAACCCAGCTGTCCCAGGATCGAGAGCAGCCCGCCCCAGAACAGCCGCCGCCGGTTCAGGCTCACGTTCTGTTCGTAGATCTGCTGCGACAACCCGCGGAACCGGTCCGTCAGATAAGCGCTCAGGTTGAAGAGTTTCAGTTCTTTCGCGGCTTCCTTGCTGCCCCCCACCTGGCGCAGATAATCCATCTGCCGCCGGATCGGTGTCTGCCTGAAGTTTTTTGCGTACGTTAGAAAGGCAAAATGGCTTTCGCCCAAAAACGCCGGCAAAACGCCGGCAACCAGCAGGAAAAGCAGAAACGGCGAATACCAGATCAGCAGAACCGAAAACGCAATCGCCGTCACCGACTGCTGAATCAACCGGCCCATCTGCTGGATCATCGCCAGCCGGTCCGTTGCCTGAACCCGGGCACGTTCCAGCCGGTCGTAGAAAACCGGGTCCTCGTACACCGTCACGTCTAGTGCTGCGGCCTTCCGCATCACCTCCACGCTCACGTGGTGCGTGTACCGGTCGGCCAGCAAATTATCAAAATAATCAACAGAACGTGACAGTACTCCGATCAGGACCGCCAGTGCGCCTTCACCCGCCACCAGCCACCAGAAGTTCCCCGGCAGGGCCTGGTGGTAGCTGACATGGTGGTTGATCCCATCAATGATGTACTTGGCAATGATGCCGATGCCCATCGGCAAGAACGCCACAAGAATCCGAATCGTGATGTTCCAAAAGACGATCGCCGGACCGGACTCCCACACAAAATGGAGCACCGGCGGCACATTCTTTAATGCGCGCAGCCGATCTCCCCACGCGCTTCCCTGGGTCTCTTCAGGATCTGAGGGCCCTGTCGCCGCTTCGTGACGGGGTTTTCCGTTGGCCCGCACGCCGTTCATGGTTGAGGACATGGCTCCCTTCCGGGCTCGCGTCGACACAAGCACACAGCACGCCGGATTCCTTAACCAAGGGATAACTTACGACGCTCTGGTTTACGGCGTCCTGGTTCTTCTGTGCTCCTCATTGCGATGCAGGTCCGCTAAACTTCGTTGTTCGTTCTCATCGCAACGGCGCAGCGCCTGCTCGGGGAATTCAGAAAGGGATTCGAGTGCCGCGCAAGTTTCATCGAAGCCGCTCATCCACTGCCGCGGTTTGTCCGGTCGCGTCGCCGGGGTAGGGCTTGAAACCGGCGACCTCCATCCCACGCTTCGCTTCAGGGTTCTTCATGAAAGTATCCCACACAAACCCTGTTCGCGCATTCTCCGCCATCAACATCGTGATTCCCGTGTCAATGCCCACCACGTCCGTGTCATACCACTCGGTCAGGGGGTTGAACGCATCCACAAAACCATACCGGCACCACGCCTGTGGATAATGATCGTGAATCGTCCGCAGCACGCGCATGGTCGCGCTCGGCAAAAACGGTAGCGATCCCCCCGCCGCCGCAGGCGCAATGGTTCCGTCAATCGGCCCCATCGCCGGCGGACCGCCCCACACCACGTAGCCCCTCTGCGAGTCCGACGCCGTAATCCCCCACAGGGCGTTGCTGTAGTCCGCCCACTGCGGGTTCAACTCCACGCAGAACCGCCGGTGCACATCCGTCGCAATGATCGAATTCTTGAAGTAGTCGGCGTACCGGTCCCGCTTGCCCCGAAAGTCGAACCACGCCTGCGAGTACTGGTGCACAAAGAGCGGGGCAAACGACCCGATATAACGCAGCCCGTCATACTCAAAAACCGTGCGCTTCCACGCAAACCACGCCTCGCTATTCAGCGGGTGCGACGAAGACCCCATCCCCAACAGGTACATCATCATCAGCTCGCTGTAGAGATCCCAGCGCGAGGGAATAAACCCCGCCTCCGGCGTCCACCCGTGCGACAACAGCGTCGTGTCCTCCGAGAGCCACGTCCAGTCCACGCGATCAAAAATGGCGTGCGCCAGTTCGCTGATGTCCCGATCCTCGAAGTGCATGCGGCACATCAGCACCCCGCAGAGCAGCATCGTCGTATCCACCGACGATGCCTCCGAGTCCCAGATCCGTTCTCCGGTATTGATGTTCGCGAAGTGGTAGAAAAAACCCCGGTGCGTCGGCAGTTTGTGCCAAAGAAACGACAAACCCTCCAACACGCGCCGCCGCGCGTCCTCCCGGCTCACAAAGCCCCGCTTCTCGCCGATGCAAATCGCCGTCAGCCCGAATCCCGTCGATGCAATGCTGGCTGCCACGCTTGTATCGTTCGCCCGCACGTTGCAGCGATCCTTGATCAAACCGGTGTGGGGATTGCCCTGCTCCCAGAAGAAGAGAAAGTTCGCGTGCTCCAGGTCGTTCAAAAACTGGTCGTCTTCGGCAGAGAGTGCAGTAGGCGTCGGCGCGGGCGCCGGAGCCATGTGCTGCTCCGCTTCTTGCGCCAACCCAGAACCCGGTCCCAGCAGCGGCAGCAAGCCGGCCTGCCCCAGAGGGACTCCGACAGAAAGAGCCGCCATCCTGCGCAGCAGCGTCCTTCGCGATTCGGTCAGCCTGCGCGCTCCGGCTCGTTGTCGAATCTGCATGTCCCCTTTCCCGTCCTGTGAGTTCGACGCGCCACACTGCCCTGGTGCATCCGCGATAGCTATCAATGCGCGACGGCTACCGATTATAGATGCGCGCGCATCCTATGCAGGGAACAGCCCCCGCGGACGGCCCGCAAAATCGGCCGCGATACAATGACTTCCGGACGGACCTAGCCTCCATGCGCTGGAAATGGATCATCGTCTCGGCCATCGTCGCCGCCATCGCCGCGGCCACCATCACTGTGCTCGTGGTTCGCTCCCATCGCTGGGACGCAACCCTCATGACCCTCCAGGGCGCCGTCATTCGCCACGACGCCGACGCCAATAAACAGCTCCCCATCGCCGATGCCGACATCACCGCCACCCGCGGCACCACCACCATCCAGGCCCGCTCCGACTCCAACGGCTACTTCCGCATCAAGTTTCCTCAAGTCATCTGGCCGGGACAGACCGTCGTCCTCAGTTTTCGACATTCCGGCTATATTCCCCTAGACCTCGATCTCCATATCCAGTTCCGCTCCATGATGCGGCGCCTCTATATCGCCGCCATGGATCCTGAGCCGGTCGCCATTCGCGTCAATGCCGAAGCGGGCCACCCGGTTTCCACCGTTTCCAACATCCGCGTCCGTTATACCGAAAACTTCCAGACCGAAGAGGACGTCGGCAGCGCCGTCCGCACCTTCCAGGTCGTGAATCATGGCAACATCCCCTGCCGCCGGCAGACCCCATGCTCCCCCGACGGCAACTGGAAAGCCTCCAAATCCTCCGTCAACCTGGACGCCGGCGCCGGCAACGAGTTCCGCAACGTCCGCGCCTCCTGCATCGCTGGTCCCTGCCCCTTCACCCGCATCGACACCGCGGGCGCAGCGCAAAATCCCGGTCGCACCATGACCGTCACAGCTTTGGACTGGTCCGATACAGCGACCTTCCTCCTTGAAGCCGAAGTTGTCCACACTACCATTGCCTCCAACGTGCGCCACTCCTATCCCGTCATCTTCGGTCGCACCCTCAACTTCACCGTGCCTCCCACCCAGGAGGGCGTCAGTCTCGAAGTCGAGCTCAACGGCGCGCCCATGGTCTTTCCCATGGGTCCTGACCTGTACCTCAGCTGGGCCTCCTGCACCGCCACCACCAGCGAAACCGACAAATCCACCGCCTACCGCTGCGAGCTCAAACCCGGCTACCGCTTCTGAGAGCGCCGAAACATGCAGGTCGCTTCGTCTACCCCGGAAAGTGCGCGTCCCAGAATGACGCGCATTCCCGGCCGCCTCGAAGCCGTACCATCGACACAGGGAGAACCCCATGTTCACGCCCCAGCCCATCGGTCACATCCGCAGCCCCTACAAAGATTCCGCCTCCATCCCCAAGGGCCTCGGCGCCCAACACGACGCAGAAGGCATCCTCGAGATCCGCCCCGCATTCGCCGCCGGCCTCCAGGACATCGAAGGCTTCTCCCACCTCTTCGTGATCTGGGTCTTCGATCGTTCCGAAGGCTTCGAGCTCATCGGCCTTCCTCCTGCCGATCAGAAACCGCACGGCCTCTTCTCCACCCGCTCCCCGCGCCGCCCCAACCCCATCGGCCTCACCGTGGTCGAACTGCTACGCCGCGAGCGAAGCTCACTCCACGTGCGCGGCGTCGACATGCTCGACGGCACCCCGATCCTCGACCTCAAGCCCTACTTGTCCAGCATCCCCGCAGAAAAACTCCGCCGCGGATGGCTCGCAGAAGCCGAAGCCGCACACTCCAGCCTTAACTGAACGCACAGCCAGCCGTCCCGACTACAGAAGCAGAAGCGCCTGCTTCGCCGGATGGTCCGCGCATATTTCCTCTCATTCAATTCCGAAAAGGTTTACAAATCCCGGCTTACACTCAACCAATCCGCCCGTCCCTTGGATACGCGAATTGCCCTGATCCCCGAAAAGCGCGGGCGCGCTTTCCATCATCCCTGCAACCACGGCTCAACCGGCCGCCTGGCACGATGCTATGACACACTTCCAGTCGGTTCCGCTCGGTGTTGAGCGATACAGAAAGTTGCTGGCAGATGTCGGCCTCGCGGTTGCAGAGGAGTACCAGGATGGAGCCGAAAATCACTATTTCAACGCCTTTAAAACACGGTTGAAATGAGTGAACGATTCCCGAAATGACGCTCGGACGGAGGGCTACCTACTCTTCCCATACCAAAAACGGCCCGCTTTGACCGGGCCACCAACCGCTCGACACGCGGACCTCATCTTCGATCCCCAAACCGCGATCGCTATTCTCAATTCAGAAATACGGCCTGATTCGGACGATCCAGCGAGAACGTCGGTATCTCAATATCGAAACGCTCTCCATTCTCATCCTCCATCTGATAAGCCCCGCCCATCATCCCTGACGGCGTGTTGAGAGGCGCGCCACTCGTATATTCAAAGCGCTCTCCAGGCTTGAGGACAGGCTGCTCTCCAACAACGCCTGGTCCCTTAACCTCGGTCAATTCGCCACGCGCATTCGTGATCATCCAGTGCCGGCTCAGCAGATGCACCGTTTCCCGTCCCTGATTCTCAATGATCACTCGATAAGCCCAGAAATACTGCGAACTCTCAGGAGATGATTTCGTCTCAAGGTACGTTGGCTCAACGCTCACCGCGATACCTCGAGTGTTTGCCAGATACGGCGTCCGATTGCTCATTTAGAAAGTCTAGATCAAACCACGACCGGTGCCCCTCCTACTTACGCTTTGGCGGTTACACAACAGGAACAGGAACCTGGAATTGCGGTGAAAACTTGAGCTCCGCGGGCTCCGATCTTACGTGCCACAATGGGCTTACGGACACCTCCGTGAGGAGACACACGTGAATGCATTCCGCTACCTCTTTCGATTTTGGATCGGATTTCTTTGCATTCAGATCGTTTCGGCACAAACGCCGCCGGGCCCGTCGCCGGCACCAGGTCTGGAGAGAAAGATCGAGCTCTTGCTTCGTCTCAAGTTTGAGGTGCCTACAGCGTGCGAGGTCAAGATCGGTGCACGAACCTCAAGCCCCTTCGCGGGATACGATCGCCTGCGAATCACCCTTGCCCAAGATGGCAGATCAACTGATCTTGAGTTTCTGATCTCGAAAGACAACAAATCGATGGCGAGAATCGAACGTTTCGATTTGGATCAGGCTGACCCCAGTCACTCCATCGACATCCTTGGACGGCCAATTCGGGGAAATCCCAACGCACAAGTGACCATCATCAACTTCGACGATCTCGAATGTCCTGTCTGCGCTCGCATACACGAGATCCTCAAGTCCGAAATCATGCAGGCGTATGGCGACAGGGTTCGCTTCATCTACAAGGACAACCCGCTGACAGAAATCCATCCCTGGGCGATGCATGCGGCGGTCGATGCCGGATGCCTCGCTCAACAGGATGCCAACGCCTATTGGACCTTTGTCGATTACATCCACACCCACGGCCAAGAGGTCGAAGGAGAGCACCGGGATCTCGGCGCCGCCTTTTCGGTCCTGGATCGGCTCGCAAGCGAGTCTGGTCAAGGGCATAGTGTGGACAAGCCAATCCTGATGGCCTGTCTCAAAAAACAGGACGAAGCCCCTGTTCGAAATTCGATGAAAGAGGCTCGCGATCTGGGGTTGGACTTTACTCCTGCCCTGTTCGTGAACGGTGAGTTGGTTCGAGGCTTGACGTCCTTGGACAACCCGCAAAGAGCAGTAGAACGAGCTCTCAAGGCGGTGAACTCGAAGTAGGCTTGACCCAAGCCGGTAGAGCACAGCCCCCAATTCAATTCCCGAAAAGGTTTACAATCCCCGGCTGCCTTTCACTCGATCCGCCCGTCCTCGGACACGCGAACCGCCTTCAACCCCGGAAAGCGCGGGCGCGCTTTCCATCATCCCTGCAACCGCAGCTCAGCCGGCCATCAGTCCCGCGAGTTCGTGGTGGCTCGCGAGGCCGTGCGGAGCGGACTTCGGCGGCATCTTCGCCGCGAAGCTCTTCTTCCGCATGGGCTTGGCTGCTTTCTTCTGCTGTGGCTTCGGTGCTTCCGGCCACGCCGCCAACCGCGTTTCAAAACGGTGCAGGTCGAGAGACGAGCAAACGTGCTCGTCCTCCAGTTGCACATTGTTTGAAGGGTTGGACTGGCGCGAAACAGTGGCGAAGCACTGGCAGCAGATCGAGTCGAACGTACCGTTCGCGTTTCTGCGGTGCGCAAATCGTGCCTGGAGGATTGCCCCTTGTTTCTGCATGCGCTCAACGTAGCAGAACTTCAGCGCCGCTTCAACAGAATAGGAGGCAAGCTCCTCCGACAACACGCGAACAATTCATCGAGCTACTTTAGTAGATCGATTTTTCGGCCAGTGCCTCGCCTTGCAATTTATTTTTGCTACCACCAATAAATCGTCAGGTTGTCCAGGTACACCTTCGACGATCCGCTCGCCCCCAGCCCGTCCACCTGAAAATTCGTTAGCAAAGTCGGCGACCACCCCAGAGCAAACGACGATGGAACCGTGAAATACAAATCCTGCTCCACGTTATCGAGCCACACCGACTTATACGTTACAGCACCCGCCGTGTTCCGCGAATAGCTGACCTGGATGTGATGCCACGCGTTGGTTGACCACTCCCGCGGATTGCATTCGGAGTAGGAGTGCCACCACTGATCCTTCGGCGACCACGGTGTGCCCGCGTTCACCGTGTAATCCCAGGTTCCCGAGTATCCGTCGCACTGGAACCCATAGATCACTGTCTGCCCGTTCGGCATCACCTGGTTCACGTCCATCTCCAGGTTGGCGATGTTGTTCGTCGAGTTCGCGAAATACACCCAGCCGTCATATAAGAAGTTCTGCGCGCTCTGATCAACGCCAAATTCCACGGCGTACCGCTCCCCGCTCGAATTGGAGAATGCGGTGTCGAACTCCCGCGCATACCCGGTCAGCGACGGCACGCCCACCAGATTCATCAGGCCTTTCGCGATGCCCGTGCCGGTAGCCGCATCGTTCTGCGCCTCCCAGCTGCCGAGTGTCTGCACCTGCGTCGCGCGCCCGGCCCACGAAGGCACCATCGAAGTCGGGGGCGGCACCACCGTCAGATTCACATTCGTCACGCACGACGCACCTTGATTGCCCCACGACTTGATGTGAAGCACGTGCGCGCCCGTAGAAAACCCGATCACTGCGCTCACTGAAGCGCCGTTCACGATTGTCGTATTTGAGCTGTCGTCGAAGGAATAGCCCATCGCCGCAATCGGCTGCGAAGAGCAGGGGTTGGCGACCGCGGAAAGCCAGAAAGGTGAAACAACCCTGGCATTTGCTCCCGGACTGTAGACTGTGACATTGGCGAAAGCGGGCGCTGCACACACGAACAGCGCAAGAAAAAAAGCGCAGAAAACTTTCATTGATCTTCGACCGCACCTGTTCATCCCAAACAGCCAACAGGGATCTACGTGCGGTCACAGCCACTGCTCAGGAATCGGATTTAGGAATGAATTTGGGTCAGCATACCAGACGAATTTTTCCTGTCCACCATGAAATTCGCTTTTTTGCGAAAAAGAGTAAGGGGTAGGCAACCCACACACGCGAGCACGCGTCAAAGTGTTTTGCGGAGCAAAGAGTGCAAACGACTTAAGTGTGATTGCGCCCGCAAATGCTCCTAGCGATGCGAGTCGCGTAACCTGAAGCGCCATTTCGCATTGTGAACGAACGCCGAAAAGCGCCCTTGCGCATTTCTTTTTTCACCCCCCGCCGCATCGGTTCCAATCGAAAATTAATCATCTCTGCGCCCTTCAGGCCTTCTCCACCCCCCTCGCGACGAAATTCCGTCGCCTCGACGACATTTCGGCGCCTCAGCTCGTCACACTTTTCGTGATCTCTTCAACTACTGTCGCCGGCTTCAAGCAATAACTTCTTTGCTCCCAGCAGACTGGGCGAATCTTATCCACAGCTGCTCCCTTTGGCAGATGAAGTGCATCTTCACAGGTGTGCCGTAGTTCACGACCCGGGTTCAAAAGGACAAGCCGATAAACCAACACGGGGAACTGGACAGGCAAGTTTCAATAGCTGGAGGTGCCGTATGGCGATTCTTCCCAAATCCGAGTTCCCGCTCCTTGAGAGCGACCAAGCCGAAGTCATCGAGATGTTTTACGGTCTGCTGCGCAAGCTCGACGTCGAGCGCGCCACCAACACCGCGCAGGGCCTCGCGCGCCCGCCGCAGGATGTACCCGACCTCGGACTGCATTGGGGTTTCCCCGATTCTCAGTAGTGGGAACAGGGCACTCGACCGCGTAAGTTGACGCGCATACTTCGCGCCAGCTTTTTGCGCCACCTTTTCGCAGTCGACCGGCACTCGGGTTTCCGCACTCGGTTCTTCCCGGCGCACAATTCTCCGCCGCCCGCTCAACGGTTTCTCTAACGCCTGCCTTCTCGCGCGGCTCCCCCTGACACCCGCATGGGCACTCAATACCGGCGACACGAGCACCTCAGACACGCGTCTTTCCACCCGTCAACACACAAGGTCCTGTCTCTCCTTAAGCGCCCGACGCCACAACGAAAATCGGAATCTTCCGCGCGGCGCTGATTCACCTTGACCGGCGCCCCATTCATGTCGATCCCGGCCTTGATCGGCGGCTTCTCCTCCTGGGGCGTCGGACTATATACCCCGGTTCGAATCACCATCCTTTCGATTTTGTTCTGGCCAGAGGGTCGGAATCCGCGCACCCTGAAGTGCGAAATCACCCGTCCAGGGGCCTGGTGTTCATCTACCCCGGCTTGTGGCATAATTTGCAGACTCGCTTCTCCACCCTTTGAATGCCCTCCTGCTGAGTTGGTCAGAGAAAAAGAGAGTGATCGAAGCCCAATCGGCACATCATCTCTTCCCCGCCTGAAAGGTCCCATGAGCAATATCAACGGCAAGGTCTACGCGATGAATGCCATCACTCCCATGAAGCCGTGGAAGACCTGGATCCTCCGCGGTTTCTTCTTCTTGCTTGGCCATATAAAACCTTTGCAGAAAGACTTGATCGACCTGTCCTTTATCGAGTTCGCGCGATGGGTGGTTTTGCCCCGCAAACAATTTCCATTCCTCGGCAACGGCCAGATAAACGAAGACCTCAAATACGACTACCTGCTCTTCTTCAGCAACTTCAATGGCACATGGAACCAATATATTGATGCCTTCTCCGCGGTCCTCAGCAAAGGCTTGAATCTCGTTTGGCGCTGGAGCGAAAAGTTTCCCGGTTCGGTCCCCGTGACCTCCTTCAAGGAGTACATCGCCCGGGTCCAGTTCGATACCGACTACTACTACACCGCGTATCCCCACGCCACGGCCAATGACATCAAGTCGGCGCACATCGTCCAGTCCTCGCTCGATCAGCTCACGCTACGGGCAGAGCAGTGCAGCCCGCAACAGTTTGCCGATGCCTATCTCCGCTTTGTCCTCCAGGTCCAGTCCCACATCGGCGAAACAGGCGAAGCGCCAATCGCCGGATAGAGAACTCATCCGTGCCCAACAAAAGCGGCAGCGTCTACGGACTTACGATCCTCTCGCCCATCATCGACGATGAGAAGGCGACACCCTCTCACGATCTCCAGATCCGTGACTACCTGGCCAAACTCTCTACGCGCGAAGACAGCCCTTTCGCCCTCGCCCCCGGCACACATCTCGCCCGACTCGTCGTCATGGACGACGTGATCTATGTTGGCATGCCGGCTTGTGAGGAGCACCTCGCGTCAAAGTACCTCGTCTTTGAGTCGAACTGCGACGGCGATCTCGATGACTATCTCCGCGGACTGGCCGACACCATACCGGATCATCTCGACGCCATCTGGAAACACTGCGTCGGGTATCCCGGCGCAGCCAACCGGCAGGCATTTATCCACTACATGAAAGCTTGCCAACTCGATACCACGTTCTACTTCGCAGCCGTCAACGATAAGTCCGTCCCCGAGACTCTCCGCGCTCTGAAGACTCAGACCGCTGTTGCCGATTTCATCGCAACCCACCAGGGTGCGGATGCGGCCACGCTGCAACGGGAATTCATTCGGTTCGTAGCTCTTCTCAAATCGCAGCCTCTTCCCCACCCAGGTTCCATGGGCCCTCATCGCGAGATCAAGACTGGCGGTCGAAATGAGTAAGCTCAACGAAACCGATATTCAAGGCTTTGTTCTGCGTGGCTACAACCTTCCCGTCGCGCGCTTTCTCTTTCTGCATTTTGAAAACCCTGCCCGCGCGCGCAGCCTGATCGCTCACCTGCTTAGCCATATAACCACCGGCCAGCGCTGGGACGGAGCCAAGCCGGCAACCACGGTCAATATCGCTTTCACTCACCGCGGCCTCCAGCATCTGCAATTGCCCGACGCTACGCTCCTGAGTTTTCCCGTCGAGTTTCAACAGGGCATGAAGCACCGCGCCGAAATCCTCGGAGACACCGGAGTGAATTCCCCCGAGCATTGGGACGCGGTCTGGCGCCAAGATCGCGTCCATGTCTGGCTCGCCATCAACGGCCTCACGCCCGAAGCCCTGGACTCTCGTTGCTCGGTCATCATGACTGCGATCGAAGAAACAGGCGGAGCATCCGTGCTCGCCTCCCAGGACGCCGCCGCCGAGATCATCCACGGCAAGCCGACAACCAAAGAACACTTCGGCTATACCGATGGCTTCGGCAATCCCGACTACCTCGGCGTCGAACGCAGCTCCCAGCCGGGGCAAGGCAAGCTTTTATCCGATGGAAACTGGGTCCCGCTGGCGACCGGAGAATTGCTCTTGGGCTACGCCGACGAAGCCGGCGAATTGCCAGTCGCCCCTGTGCCACACCTTCTCGCCACCAATGGCACCTTCATGGTCTATCGCAAGCTGCACCAGAATCTGGCCACGTTTCGCAACTTTCTCGAGCAACAGTCCGCGATCTATGCCGGCGGTAAAGAAAAACTCGCCGCCAAATTCGTCGGTCGCTGGCGAGACGGAACGCCGCTCGAGCTTTCCCCCGACAATCCCGATCCCGCTCTAACCCAGGATCCCAACCGCAGCACCAACTTCAACTTCGGTGCCGATGCCGAGGGCACGCGTTGCCCAATGGGTGCCCATATCCGCCGCGTCCATCCGCGAGATGCCTTCGGCTTCAATGGTCGACTCATCAACCGTCGCCGCATTACCCGCCGCGGACTACCATACGGGCGCTTCGCGCCCGAAGGCACACCCGCTTCCGACACTGAGGACCGCGGCGTCATCTTCATGGCATTGAATGCCAGCCTCTCGCGCCAGTTTGAATTCGTGCAGCAGCAATGGATTCAATATGGCAACGACGCCCGCCTCGGCAATGACAAAGATCTCTTGTTGGGCAATCATGCAGGCCACGGCAGGTTTGTCGTGCAAGGCGATGCGAGCCCCGCAAATCCTCCCTTCATCTGCCATCATTTGCCGGACTTTGTGGAGCTGCAGGGCGGGGATTATTTCTTTCTCCCCAGCATCACGGCCTTGGGAATGATCGCAATGGGCCTGGTTGACCCTCGCTGAATGCCCCATGAACGCGATCAGTCCGCGGATGCCTCGGCCAGGCGCACGCGCGGAGCGGCCGTGAGCCAGTACAGCACCGGGCCGAGCAGCGCGACTACCGCTGCGAAGAGCAGCGCGGAGACCGAGCCCATCAGCTTTTCGTCGCGCACGGCATACAGTGCGTAGGCAATCAGCGCGGCGGGACCAATGCCCAGGGCGCAGGCAAACGCAAGGTTGCCGGCTTTGAATGGCCGAGGCAGTTCCGGCTCGCGCAGACGGAGAACGACAAGGGCCACGAACTCGAGCAGCAGGCTCGAACCATAAAGAATCAGGTCGATGGAGATGAGGCGCTCAAAGGGCAGCTTGAGGGCGAGGGCCCACGCGAGCCCGCAAAGAAGCACGCTGACCCACGGAACGCCGCGCGCATTGCGCAGGGCCAGGATGCGCGGCAGCATGTGGTCTTCGGCCATGGCCATGGGCAAGCGCGTGTAACTCATGGCCAGCGCGTTGAACATGCCGAAGCCGCAGATGACTCCGCCGGCGACGACCCCCAAGCCAAGATAGGGGCCACCGATGGCGACCGCAGCAGCCATCCAGTCGCCCGTCGAAAATCCCGCGGGAGACTGACCCGAGAGCGCCATGGCCAGCAGCGGCAGGATATAGGTGAGCGCAACCAGGCCGGCGGCGGCGATCATGGCGCGCGGATAGTTGCGCTGGGGATTTTCGACCTCCTGTGCGACAGTGGAGGCGTTGTCCCAGCCCATGTAGTTCCACAGCGCAACCAGGACGGCGGTGGTGAGGGCGCCGCCTGAAGCAGGCTGGCTCCATTGAACTGCGGGGTGGTGGGTGAGCCCATGCCAGATGCCGAGAATCACGAAGACCGCGAAGGGCGCGAGAAGAAGGACGAAGAGGCCGACGGAACCTTCACCCACCGCGGGCGCGCCGCGCAGATTCCACGCACAACACAGAACGACGACGGCGAGCGACCACGCGTACCCGTGCCAGCCGGTCGTCAGTTCGGGCGAAAACTTGGCGAGATAAGACACAAAGATGGCCGGGTAGATAGCCATGTCAAAGATGCTGGCAGAGAGCGAAAGCCAGCCTTCCTGATATCCCCAGAACGACCCGAGAGCGCGGCGCACCCAAATGTAGAAGCCGCCGTCGGCGGGAAGCGCGCTGGCCAGTTCCCCGATCATGAGCGCGGTGGGGAGCGACCAGAGAATGGGCAATACGAGAAGAATGACGATGGCGCGCGCGAAGCCGGCGCCCCCGAGGATGTCTTCAATGCCATAGGGACCTCCCGACACCATGAAATAGGTGGCGGCCACAAGCGGCAGGATGCGAAGCTTGCGGCGAGCGGGATGGGAAGCTGAGCCCATACTTGTGAATCTAGCAATCTTTCCGGCGCGCAGAAAAGGGAATTCCGGCGAGCGAGCGCGACACCGACCCGCGTGACAGACCGGTGCGTCGATCTTCGGGCGCGGGCGCAGGGGAATCCTGCGGTGCGGCTGGTGTTGTACTGCGGAGAGCGGTTTGGACACGCGTGAAAATCGCGGCGCATCGCAGTTCCGGTATAATCCGGAGGGAAACGCCGGAGAGATGGCCGAGTGGCTGAAGGCGGCGGTTTGCTAAACCGTTATAGGGTCAAAAGCTCTATCGGGGGTTCGAATCCCCCTCTCTCCGCCATATATAAAATATTCCCTTCAAAATCAAACCCCTCTCAGTAACTCATTAAGAATCAGCGGGCGTCTTTCGGGCGTATCGTCCATGCAGAACGGCCAGCGCATTACATCCGCCGTGTACGGGCCTATAATCCGCACATCCGTACACGGCGTGTAGGCGTGTGCGTGTATGCAAATACGAAGCTATAATCATCGCAATTTACAAATAGATTGAAAGGTTGATCCGAATGGGCCGCCGGGTTTCTGCGTGTCTTTGTGTCTTCATTCTCTTGCCGATTTTGGTTCTTCCGTCG
>DATDIQ010000062.1:0-86173 GCA_036520995.1 Occallatibacter sp. | reverse complement strand
GTCCGAGAGAGCGCCTTGCCCACACTGGCGCGGATACTTGTCGAGCGCGTCGGCCAACCGGATCAACTCATCTTCCGACAGCCATCGGTCGCGCTTCTCTTCGTGATACTTCCTGAGCCCGTCGACCGGATTCTTGTCGATTGTCCACTCGCCGCTATCGTCGGCACTGGCCCACTCAAACATGTGGTGCAGAAGAGCGAGCGCGCGGTTGGCGCGGTACGGTGTGTCTTTGAGGGATGCGTGCATATCGGCAATGTCCGACCGTTTGATTCCGCCGATGGGCAGATCGCCGAGGCATGGAAGAATGACGCCGTTCAAAAGGCTCTTGTCATCGTAGACAGTCCCGGCCCGCTTGTTCGGCTCCGCATATTTCTCGAGGTACGAATCCGACAATTGCTTGAGTGTGCGCCGGCGGGCCTGGGCTTCGATGGATTCCTGTTTGCGCTGTTCCTGCACTTCGAACGGATCGTTTCCATCGCGTATCTGCTGGCGCAGCTTGATTGCCTTTGTGCGGGCCGTCTCTGCTGTGTACTCGCCCAGGGCGCCGATGGTATAGCGGCGCTCGCGTCCATGGATCACGTAATTCAAGATGAAGCTCTTCGCGCCCTTCTCGGTGACGCGCAAGCCAAACCCTGCAATCTCTGAATCGTAGTGAATCCGATTGCCTGTGTCCGGCAGTTTTACGCGAGTGGCCAACGTCTGTGTAATGCGGATTTTCATCGCTTCACCTCAAACCCTTAAAATTCCTGTGTCCGATCCATGTCCGACAGAAACGTCTCTTACCGTCTCACGTTGTCTTTGGGTTGTCAAGGATGACTCAGTGTTTATGCGGGTCAGAGGGAAGTCCCTTTGTTTCGTGTCCGACTCATGTCCGAAGTAATGAGACTACGAATCAGTAGGCCGGGAGTTCGAATCTCTCCGGGCGCACCATAAAACCCCAGACAACTCAATCAAATACGGTCTCGCAATTCTGCATGACTCGTGTATCGGCGAGGGCGATTTGCGGGGCATTGTCGAGAAGACAGCAAAGGCAAGCAGCATGCAATGAGCGCCCACCGGCACCAAAGAATCATTTTGCCGATACGTCGATAGCCGCTCATTCTCCGAAAGCTTCAAGACTATGAGCACGTCTGTCATCGCCTTTGCCGGTTCCAGCTTCAGTTCAAGCTGTTCCTGAAGGGCTCTGTCTGCAAAGTCGGTGGCGCATTCGAATCCTCCGTCGACACCTGCAGTCGACAGCCTCACTTCAATTCAAGGCAGCCCCTAGGGGCGCCCGGCAACCCAGGCGGTCGGCCTATTGTTCCGCATTATTGGCAGTATTGGTGCGGACCTTCAGGCCGAGGTCGGCGGCTTTCCCTTAAGCGGATGGTATTCGCCGGTCCCAGCCGCGGAAGTGGAATCGAAGGACGGTAGGTAATAACTCTCGGCGTCGGGGCTCGGATTGAATCGCGATCCTCTTCGACGAACCGTTAGAACGGATAGTGCCGGGCGCCGGCCTGAATCGTGATCCAACGAAGAACTGTGAATTCTTCTATGCCAGCTTTGCCTCCGAAGCGACCGTAGCCAGAGGCCTTCACGCCGCCAAAAGGCATCTGCGGCTCATCGTGAACCGTCGGGCCGTTGATGTGGCAAATTCCGCTTTCGATGCGGCGAGCGACCTCCCATGCACGAGAGACGTTCCGGCTGAACACTGCAGCGGAAAGCCCATATTCGGTATCGTTTGCGATGCGCACCGCTTCGTCGTCGCCTTGCACGCGAACTACCGTCACCACGGGGCCGAACGATTCTTCGACATAGATACGCATCGCAGGAGTCACGTGATCCACGACCGTTGCCGGCAACAAAGTTCCAGTTCCGTTGCCTCCTGCGGCAACATGTGCTCCTTTTTGGGCGGCGTCTTTCACCAGATCATGCACGCGGTCGGCAGATCGCTGATCGACAAGAGAGCCGAGTACCGTCGGTCCGAGCGATGGATCCTGTAATGGCAGACCGCTGGCCTTCGCAGCAAGGCGCGTCACAAACTCATCGGCAATGCTCGATTCCACAACCACTCGCTCAGTCGACATGCAGATTTGGCCCTGATTCAGAAATGCCCCAAATGCCACGGCATTCACCGCCGCATCGAGATCAGCGTCGCTCAACACGATGAGAGGCGCCTTCCCTCCGAGTTCCAGCAGCACGGGCTTCAGGTGATGCGCGGCACGCTCGGCCACTATCCGTCCAACGCGCGTCGACCCCGTGAAATTAATGTGCCGCACCATGGGATGGTCGATCAGTGCACCCACAATCTCCGCAGCATCCTGGGGAGCGTTGGTCAAGACATTCACCACGCCATCCGGGAGGCCTGCTTCCGTCAGCACTGTACCCAGGAGGCGGTGCACTGCCGGACACGATTCCGAGGCCTTGAAGACGACTGTATTTCCGCATGCTACTGGAACCGCAATCGCACGCAAGCCGAGAATGATGGGAGCGTTCCATGGCGCAATGCCAACACACACACCGCGCGGTTGGCGAATTGACAGGGCGAGATTCTCGGGCACATCGCTCAGAATCACTTCGCCTGTAATTTGACTGGTAATCGACGCTGCTTCGCGCAGCAGAGTTGCGCCAAATGCGACATTGAATTCAGCCCAGCCTGCCGTCGCACCGATCTCCGCGATCATCGATGCCACGAATTCTTTCTTATGAGCAATCAATACGTCTGCGGCGAACAATAGGAGCTCGCGTCGCCGCGACGGGCCTGTGGATGCCCATGCAGGAAACGCAGAAGCAGCCGCCTCGACAGCGGCATGCACATCCGATCGGGAAGCCGCTGCCGCCTTCGTTACCGCGATGCGCTTGACGGGGTCGATCCGATCGAAGGTGCGCCCACCCTCGGCGCGAACACCTTGGCCACGGATAAGTAGCTCCACTTCATTCATATTTCCCTCGCTTTAGGCCATAGCATGATCATCGTTACGATTGGGACGGTCACAACCTACGAAGGGGACGATCCCGATTGTAAGCCGCATGTCTACAAACAGGGAATGACGATTGTCGATCCGGTGGCGACCATGCGCAGATCATCCGAAATGAAAGCAACTCTCCAACACAAACGTTCGCGGTGCAACTCATTCCGGCAGGTCCGGCGCGCAGGATCGACGTGGCCTCGCCCGGAAACTGCCCTTTTTAATGGGATCGCGTCGAGCTACATTGATTGCCGTTGTTACTGTGCACACATCTCCGACCTTCTATCTTTGAGGCGAGGCTTAGTTAGAGGATGCGCTCTGGCAGGCCAGGTTTTTTTCTTGCCACCATTCATGCCTGGGCGTACGCTTGGCACCACTCCCCATGCGCGACCGCATATCGCAGCGGCACAGAAAGAGGCAGGCATGGCATTCGCGCGAATCGTCGCATACGCTGTGGCTGTGTTTCTGTCTGGAATTGGGATTCTCTTGCTTTTGAAGCCTCAACTGGCCACGGGCCCACGAGGCCTACCACTGCTGAAAGGTGAATCACAGCCCATGATGGCAGTGTTGGCCGCGCGCGAAATTGTGCTCGGCTTCCTCGCTGGCGGTCTGGCCTATACCAAAAACTTCCGAGGCCTGCTGCTGGCCTTCGCTTTGGCGCTGCTCATCACTATGATCGACGCGGTTGCCCTCCTCAAAACGAAATCCATCCTGGGCTTCATCATCAACGACGTCGTCGGCGTGTTGCTGATCATTTCCGTGTTCATGCTCTGGCGAGATATGGGTAGCTTCTAAATCAGACTTCGGGAGTGGTTTCCACTAAGCGTCGCCTGTCTCCCCTGCACAGCCGCACCCACTCTGAGTGCATGGCTTGTTGTCGCTTTTTGTCCGGAATGCGCTAAGGGTTCAGCACAACGACTGGAACTGATGAATCGGAAGCGGCTGGCTGAATAACCAACCCTGGTAGGAGCTACAACCAAGACGCGCAAGATGTTCCCGCTGCGCGTCTGTTTCGACACCCTCGGCGATTACCGACAAACCCAGAGCGCGGCTCAAGAGAATGAGCGATTCGGCGATCGCTCCGCTATTCACATCCGTCACGATATCGTGGACAAAGCTGCGCTCGATCTTTAATTCATCGATCGGCAGGCGCTTGAGATAGGACAGGCAAGAATAGCCCGTGCCAAAATCGTCAACGGAGAATCTCAAGCCATGCGCCTTGAGCCGTTTCATCTTCGCAATAATCTCCTCGAAATTGTCGACGAACATGCTTTCGGTGAGCTCAAGCCTTAGTCGTTTCGGGTCGGCGCCGGTTCGTTGAAGTGTTGACAGGAGATGCTCGACGAACCCAGGGTGACGCATCTGCTTCACGCTGATATTCACTGAGATGGTGAGACGCGAAGTCTCCTCCTTGCTTGCCCAGGCGGCGATCTGGGAACACGCGGATTCCAGCACCCAGTTTCCGAGGAACAAAATCAGGCCGGTCTTCTCAGCTAATGGAATGAACTCGTCTGGCAGCACAATTCCGCGCGCTGGATGATCCCATCGCAACAGCGCCTCTGCGCCAATAAGCTTGCCCGAATCCACCTGGGGTTGATAGTACAGAAGAAACTGGCCTTTCTGTATTGCGTGCCGGATCTCATCTTCCGCAGTTGCGCGGTCATTGACGGTAGCCTGTAACTCGGGCGCAAAGAAACGCACCGTGTTGCGCCCGGCCTCTTTCGCCTGATACATGGCAATATCGGCCTGCTTCACCACCTCATTGATATCCTTCTTGTGATCGCCGAAAACCGTGATTCCGATGCTCGAAGCGCTGTGGCAGTCATGTCCATCGAGCAGGTAGGGGAGGGCTATCGCCGCGAGGATTTTTTCGGCAACCCCTTTTGCCTGGCTCGCGGCATGCTCCGAGACGTCGCTCAGGTCTTCGAGGATGACCACAAACTCATCTCCGCCCATGCGGCCCACAATATCGGTTTCGCGAATGCAGTTGACCAGCCGTCGGCCCACTTCCTGAAGCATCATGTCGCCGACTTGATGCCCCAGTGTGTCATTCAATGTCTTGAAATCGTCGAGATCAACAAACAGCACGGCTCGCTTGCGGTGTCTACGCGCTGTGGTGCTTGTGCAGCGTGTCAAACGTTCGAAGAGTAGTCTGCGGTTCGCAAGACCTGTCAACGGGTCATAGAATGCCAGCCCCCAGATCTTCTCTTCGGCGAGTTTTGCGTCGGAGATATCGCGCGCGAAGGCCAGAATACTCGCGGCGCCATCCGTCTCGATCAGGGTTGCAGACAACCGCGCCCAAAACACCTCTTCGTTTTTCCTTCTAAACTGGAACTCCACATCCCGGCAGGTGGCGTTGCGGCGCAGGGCATCGATCAGGCGTAGACGATCGCGGACATGCGGCCAAAGCCGAAGCTCTGTCGTTGTTCGCCCAATTACCTCCTCCCGGCTGAAGCCTGTCACATTGAGGAATGCCTGGTTGACATCTACAATCACACCGTCGTTCATGCGGGAAACCGAGACTGCCTCCGGGCTCGTGTGAAATACATTGCGATACCTGTCTTCGCTGGCTTTCAGAGCTTCGGCATTTGCCTCAAGCTCCGCGCTGAAAAGCATTGCCCTGGAGTCTTCTCTCCGCTTGCGCTCCGTGATGTCCCGCGTGACTTTGGCAAAACCGGTGATTTCGCCGGAGTCATCGAGGATCGCCGTAAGAGTGCTGTCTGCCCAAAACTGCGTGCCATCCTTGCGTACCCGCCAACCTTCTTCTCCCACTCGTCCGTGGATCGCAGCTTGACGAAGTAACTTTGCCGGCTTACCAAGCTCCGAGTCTGCTTGGGTAAAGAACCGCGAGAAATGCAGGCCCAGGGCTTCTTCCTCTGAGTAGCCCTTGATGCGTTCGCCTCCGGGGTTCCAGGTCCGCACGTAGCCTTCCCTATCCAGAAGGTAAATCGCATAGTCGGAGATACTCTCTACTACGCTACGAAATTGCTGATCCGTGCGCCGCGCCGTCTCCTGCGCCGCGCGTTGCGCAGTCAGGTCGCGTACAAAGCTCATCACCCCAGGACCAGAAGCGGTATCGATCGGCTTAAGCAAAACGTCGACAGGAAATTCAGTGCCGTCCTTGCGTATACCGAACACGCACAATCCTCCGCCCATCTCTCGCGCAGTCGGTAGGGGGGTGTATCTTTTGCGATGGCTTGGACGGCGCATACGAAGGCGCTCGGGCAGCAGGCTGTCAATCGGCTTTAAGATGAATTCTTCCGGCGCATAACCGAACATCTCAGCCGAACGAGGGTTTGCGCTGCGGATCGCACCCTCCGCGTCGGTGATGAGAATTGCATCCGGTGAAATCTCAAAGATGTTCTCAAACGCGTGCCGTGACGG
This sequence comes from Occallatibacter sp., assembly GCA_036520995.1. Lineage (GTDB taxonomy): Bacteria > Acidobacteriota > Terriglobia > Terriglobales > Acidobacteriaceae > Telmatobacter. The sequence goes on along the minus strand of DATDIQ010000062.1, from coordinate 79,841 downwards.
CGCGGAGAGAGTGTGCCCAGGCAGCGCCCCGCTCAGTTCTTCATCGTGATGCGCATTTGATGCGGTCTGCGCGGGCGGGTTCACACCTCACCTCCGCAAGAAAAGCCGCGCATCATGTTGAATTGCAAGCTTACTGGAGAAACCGCAGGCAAAACCCCAGCTGCCCGTGCGGATCCGCCGTTCTTTTCGTTGCAAGCGCGAATGGCCCATGCTCTCGTAATGTGCATTCAGGCCGCCGACTTGTCTGGATCTTGCATCGGGGCACCGTCTGCATAACTTGCCAGGTCGTCTCGACTTGAAATGGTCAGAATCGTTCCGCGCTGTATCACCAGGCCTTGATCCCTGAAATTGAGCATGCAACGTGTCACTGTCTCGCGGGATACTCCAATATGCTCTCCTATTTCACTATGAGTAAAGGAGCATTGGACGCGAGCGCCGACGGTCGAATGCTTATCCCTCGTGCTCCAATCCAGCAGAAGTCGGGCGAGCTTTGCCGGCGCCGATCGTGTGAGTGCGAGAGTGCGCATTTGTTGATGAACTCGCTTGTGCTCCAGGCTCAACTGGCGGGTCACATTGTGATAGGCAACGGAATGCGTCTGCAGAAAATCTAGAAACGCATGCCGCTCCATCGACGCAACCACGCACGGAAACTGGGCTTCTCCCGTGATCTCGTAGGCGCCTCCCGAGATTGCGGAGCTCAGCCCCAGAATGTCTCCTGGCCGGGCAATGCCGACAATGAGACGCCTCCCATCGATTGAATTGATCGAAAGCTTTGCCGTCCCATCGAGCAGGAACAGTGTAGTGAGAGGTTCTTCTCCCTCCCGGATGAGAACCTGCGCTCTACCGCAGCAGGAACGCTCCGCAATCGATTCAAAATCATTCATCGCCCTAGGCGACAAGTTTCGGAAAAATTCCCCTCCGCCAAGGAGCGACGCTGTGGCGGCCTGCGTCACCTCGCTCGAAGCGAGAGATTGAATCGCATGCCTCGGGTAGGGTGTGGTCTTGTGAACGGGTGTCCCGCCACAATCGTCTTTGGAGATCTCAGTATCAGGCCTGAACATGATCGGCCTGCGGACAAGTCGTAAAGTTTGCATTGGGCCCCTCTTCCACGATCGACATTAGATTCATCCCGCATCACCTTGTGGTGAATCCTGCCCATCCGAGGCATTGCATGTCGTCGTCTGTATCCTTGGATGATTGCGACTAGTTAGTTCGTCACCCGCGTAGGATCGAACGGCAGTTCTTCGGAAGGCGCAGGACGGCCGAAGTAATATCCCTGCGCCTGATCACAGCCGTGCTCCCATAGGTACTCATGCCGACAGCGAGGACGACAGGTCAAGTCATGTTCACCTCCTTGGAGCAATTCGCTGCGCCCCGTCGTTGGCGCGAAGCGATTGGGGGGCACTCCGTCTGAGCTCCAGGGAGACGTCGTCTGAGTTGCTCTCCGCTGAGTCCTGTCGAAAAAGATGTCGAAACCCTGATTCAATTCGTGGCAAGTGTGGCACGGGCTTATTTGAGCGTCCGTCAGCTACCGTACATAGGCCCAAAATATTTTGGTGTCATGTTAGGGACCTTCGGTGAGGAAAGCCGGAATCGAGCTATAATTGAAAGGTATTCCCCGATCGCATGAAATGATTTGCCCTCGATAGTGGCTTCTGTACAGATACTCTGTATTCGAGCATAGTGCCTAACTGCGACAGATCGAGGAGGGCCGAACGCTGCAAGCCTCCAATGCGCACTCCTATAAGAACCGTCTCTTGGCATCCTTGTCGCCACCTGTCATAGAAAGATTGAGCCCGCACCTCTTTCCGGTCGATCTGCCCAAAGGGCAGATCCTGCACAACTCAGGACAGTTGATTGAAACCGTCTATTTTATGGAAGATGGAGTCTGTTCCATTGTCACTACGATGGAAAATGGAATGACGGTCGAGGTGGGGATCATAGGGCATGATGGGTTTGTTGGCATGCCGGTTGTCCTTGGTACCTTTCAATCGCTGAACCAATCTTTCATTCAGGTCCCCGGTCATGGCTTCCAAATTAGGGCCAAAATCCTGACTGAACAATTTGAGACGTCTGAATCGCTTCGGCTCAGCCTGCTGCGCGCTGTACAAGGACTTCTGGTTCAGTCTGCGCAGACCTCTGCTTGCAATCGCGTGCATGAGCTTCCTGAGCGTCTCGCCCGTTGGCTGTTGATGTGCCTTGACCGCGTCCGGGGCAATCGCATATTGATCACGCAAGAATTCCTGGCTACGATGTTGGGCTCGCGGCGCAGTTCGGTAACTGTGGCCGCCGGCATGTTGCACAGGGCAGGAATTCTTGAATACAACCGCGGGGAAGTGACAGTTCTTAGTCGAGAGGGCCTCGAACAGGCAACTTGTGAGTGTTATCGGGTCGTCCACAACGAATTTGTTCGTCTAGGGCTTCTGTAACTGGACAGCGGCAATTGTCATTCGATTGTCATCGAACCCCTGGGGCGGACACTGTGCGGTTAAGGTTAGTAACCGATGGAGTAATTAGTTTCTAAATAGCGCCTGAAGTTAGGCCCGGGCTTGCCCGGGCTTCGTTGTTCGAAATGGCAAGTCGAGATAGTTATCACTACCTAATATAGTTGAGGTCGATGGGCCGGCTCTCTTTCAGTGCACGGAGCAGAGTCTGCCAACGGCAGGCCCATTTTCTCCTTTCGACGCATTGGTCTTCAGACTGAAGCCACGACGCCAAGAGGATCGGCCCGCTAGGGTGCTTGTCCCCAAATCGCCTCGGCACGGCAAACGAAGTGTTGCAGAATGGCGCGAACGGAGAACTCGGCCGCCAAAGGGTCGCCCTCATGAATGACATCGACGATGCGCTGGTGACGAGTTAGGTCTTTCTTCCACGCGCGCGCTCCGTCCTGCACCTGCGTCGCTCGCACGGCAATGAAGGCAAAAAACGGGATCAGCAAAGATCGGGCATGGACGTAAAGTCGATGATTTCCACTAACCCTGCAGAGTTCCATGTGAAATCGCAAATCGGCGCCTAATAATGCGCGTATATCTCCGCGTGCGATGGCTTGTCGCATCTCTGCGATGGAGGCTTGCAGGGAGGACAATTCCGCTTTCCTTTCAGCAGCGAGACGAGCGGCTAGTCCTTCCAGCGCTGCACGCATCTCGTAGATCTGCGCGATATCGTCGTGGCTAAAATGAACCACCCGTGCGCTGCGTCCCGTGGCTTTGGCTACGAAACCATCGGCGATCAGGAGATTGATCGCCTCCCGGATCGAGATTTGCGCCACATCGAACTGCCGGGCCCAGCGGGACTCGATAATACGCTGGCCGGGTGTGAGATTGCCGCGCATGATTTGGTCGCGCAGCTTCTCGGCGAGCGTCTCCTTCAGGAAGATTGTGGTCCCGGGGCCTTGCGCCTTGACACCTCGCTGTATGGGGTTCTTTTTCTTGGGCACGATTCGAATCTCCCTTTTTGACGCTGGTCCGGTTAAATCAGATCGGAGCTGCTTCCTGGATCCAGCGGGGTTATGTAGCGTCCACCCATCAGACACGCCGGATGCGTGAACCGTTTTCTCAGGTGGGGGACATGCTCCAGGAAAATCCTGTCGTGTCCGAGCGCAATGTGATTGACCAAGACTAGATGCTGGTGGATCTGGCCCATATCACCGACGTGCGGGACGACGGGAATGCCATATTTACGGGCAAGAAGGCTGACCGTAAGAAATTCGCTCACACCGCCCAGGCGCGTGCAGTCGGGCTGCAGAAATCCCACACATTGGGCCTCGAGAAAGTTCTTGAAGACGACGCGATTGGGCACATGTTCGCCGAGGGCAAGTCGAAGGGGAGCAACGACAGAAGCGAGATTCCGATGCGCCTCAATGTCGTCGGGATGGGTCGGCTCTTCGATCCATAAGGGATCGGCGCTTGCCAGCGCTTTGCACGCAACGATGGCCTGGGGATAGGTCCACTGCTGGTTGGCGTCGAACATGAGAATTGCTTCGGGGCCAGCCACTTCTCGAATAAAATTGGCACGTTCGAGGTCAACGTGCAGCGGCCCCCCGACCTTGAGCTTAAACGCGGCAAACCCTTGATCCATGCTTCGTCGCAAATTCGCGCGAATCTGCTCGTTGTTGTAGCTGAACCAACCGACGCTGGTGTCGTAACCCGGATAGCCTTCCTCAAGAACGGACTCCCGCGAAGAGCGGTGTCGCGATTCGTCGCGCAGAATCTGCAGTGCAGCATCACGGTCGAGTACATCTTCGAGATAGCTCAGATCGAGGAGATCGAGGAAAGCTTCAGGCGATAGGTCGAGAAGAACCCTCCAGAGCGGCTGCTGGCGGGATTTAGCCCACGCATCAAAACAAGCGTTCGTGATGGAAGCGAGGGCAAGATGGACGATGCCCTTATGCGGGCCCAGCCAACGCAATTGCGGGTGATCGGCGAGTTCCCGGAACTTGACCGCGAAGGACGCCATCAGTTCTTCGATGTCGGCTCCGATGAGTTGCATGCCGAGCATCTCGATGGTGCGACAGACAAGATCGTTGCCGAGGCCCATGGTCAGGACGAGGCCGGTTCCTTGGATACCGTTTTCAAGGCCGAGTTGCGTTACGGCAAAGGAGTACTGAGGATTGGAATGCACCGCATCTGAGCCTTCGCCAGGTTGGAGAACAAAACGCGCGTCCCGCGTTTCCAGGGCGTGAATGTACATTGCCGAACCCTCCCGTGCGACGAAAGTTAAAATATTTCATATATGAGCGCTTATTCTATCTCTCCTCGTTGAGATAGAAGAACCGAAAGATATCGCCTTTGGGTCGGACTATCGCCAGGCAGAGCCTGCTTTCCGATTGACTGCGGTTGGGGCGGCACATTACGGTTGCTCGTGATATGAGCGCTTATATTCGAAGCCGTCGAAGTGTATTACAGGCAGCGCTATCCCTTTCGGCCGGGGCCTTCTGCCAGCGTCACGGGTTTGCCATGGTGCCCGAACAAGAGCGGACGGAGTGGTATTGCGCCGCGAAGTTCGGCATGTTCATTCACTGGGGACCGTATTCCCTGGCGAGCGTGGAGGCATCGTGGCCCATCATGGTGCCTAAACCGGGGGGCATCACGGAAGCGGAGTATCTCGCTCTGCCGGAACGTTTCAACCCCACGAAGTTCGATCCTGACGCTTGGATCGATCTGGCGCGGACCGCCGGGCAGCAATACATGGTCTTCACAACGAAGCACCACGACGGGTTCTGCATGTTCGACTCGTCGTACACGGACTATAAGATCACCAAGACTCCCTACGGCAAAGACATCGTAAAGCAGCTTGCGACGGCCTGCGACGCGCGCGGCATGCATCTTGGCTTTTACTACTCGCCGCCCGACATGCATCATCCCGATTTTCGCGACACCTCAAAGCCCGCGAGCGCGAACTGGCACGGGGAGCCGGACCGGCCTGAGTGGCCGGAATACTTGCAATATATGCAACTGCAGCTGACGGAGTTGCTGACCCGGTATGGCCCGGTCGCCTTGATCTGGTTTGACGGTCTGAACAATCAGGAGAAGTATGACGGCCGGCGTTTTCTTCAGCTGATTCACGGCCTGCAGCCGGCGACCCTGGTCAACGATCGAATTGGCGTGCCCGCCGATTACGTGACGCCGGAGCAGTTTATTCCCTCGGCGATCCCCACACGCCAGGTGCACTTCAATGCCGTCGATCAGAGCGTGAACAAGGAATTGAAACCAGGGGTGCCGGCGGCCGAGGATTTTCAGCTCTGGGAAACGTGCATGACGATTAACAATACGTGGGCATACAACGCCAACGACCACGACTACAAATCAGCACAGCTCCTTATTCAATCGTTGGTAGAGGTTGCCAGCCGAGGTGGCAACTTTCTGCTCAATGTTGGACCCAGGCCCGATGGGACCATTCAGCCGGAATTTCAAGAACGACTGCAGGCGATTGGAGATTGGCTCACCTTCAACGGAGAGTCGATCTACGGGACTACTTATGGGCCGATCCAGGGTGAGAAGGGAATTCGGAGCACTGCGAAACGGGACACCATCTTCATTCACCTATTTGACTGGCCGGCCGGTGCGCTTGAGCTGCCGGATTTCAAGAAGAAGGTGCTCTCGGCGCATCTTCTGGCAACCAGCGAGCCGCTCAAGTTCGCGCAGACCGAATCCGGGACCAGGATTGACCTTCCAGCCAGGAGCCCCGCCGCGAACGTCAGCGTCATTTCGGTCAGGACGCTCTGAGGGCGCACAGCGAATCAGGCGTCTCAGTCCATGTGAAGGACCTCTTCCATGGCTGCCCACCATTCTCGCATGCACCGATCATGCGAAGCACGGGCTCCGGCACCGCACGGTGCGCCGCCTTGTGGGCGTTGTCGTGCTCCGGCTTCAACCCAATCAACATTCCGTAGTGCGTCATCGCTTTCCCTTTCGACGAGATGAGTCTCCCTCCGAGTCTATGTTCTGAGCGGGACGAATGCGGCCCCTGACTCACTCGATCGGTAGAGCGCTTCAACCAGTTCCATTGTTTGGTAGGCATCTTCGAAGTCCTCCGGCAGTGTGGTGGCCGAACCCTCAAGAAAACACTGCAACGCGCCCATTGTGCCCATAAAAGCGTCAGGAAAGTTGTTGCCACTCAACGGCAACTTCACCCAGCGATCGCCGGTTGAGCCACGGTGCGCAAACTCGAGCGTGTCGGGTTCGCCCTGTGGATAGCCCAGATTGACGCCCATCGTCATCCGCGCCGCACCCTGCGAGCCCTCCCACTGCACAAAGCTCTCCTGGTGCGCCGATCCGAAGTTGTGGCTGTGGTTGGTCGCGACGAAAACCCGTGTCGATTCGCCGTAGTCGAGAATAGCGACGGTTTTGGTCGCGCTCAGGCCTGGGGATTCCGGGCTCTTGACGGTTTTCGACGACACGCTCTGCGGGTTTCCAAGCCAGGAGCGAATTAAGTCAAAGTAGTGAATGCTGTGGTAAAGAATTTCCAGGCGCGGCGCGCGAGCGAGAAATGTCCAGAGATGCCAGGGCGTAAATGTCCGAGTCTGAATCTCGAGATCGTGGATTGGGCCCAGAACTCCGGCCGCAGCCAGCTTTTTGACAGCCAGATGACTGGGTGCGTAGCGCAATGAGAAATTGACGGATGCCGTGAAATGTTTGGCGCGGCACACGGCGCGAATCGCGTCAGCTTCCGCGAGAGTCTCTCCCATCGGTTTCTGCATCAACACCGCGGCATCGTCCGGTAGCCGGGAAAGGACATGGGGAAGCTGCGAGGCTGGAATCGCAATATCGAAAACCACATCGGGGGGGAGCAAAGCGAAGTGCATCTTCGAGAGAACCGAAGGAACGGGGAAGATGAAAGTCTTTCGCGAGAGACGCTGCGCGTTCCGCAACCTCGTCGATGATGCCGACCACGGGATAGCCCGCCCGGACGTACGCAGGGAGATGCCCAGCCCGCACGATCCCGCCGGCGCCAATGATCAGGATGGACCTTGGCTGCTTGGGCTGTTGCGCAACAACGGCGGCGGTATCGGGCAGCGGCGTTTGCATGTGTTGTTCAGACGGCATGGTGAGAGGCAGAGACACAACGGCGCCAGAGTACACCTCCGCCGAGGGTGCGAGGCGAACGTCGACTGCGTTATCTACGCGGTCGTCAGAACCAGCACCGTCGCGATAGGATCGAGCGCGTTTTCAGGGAGCGTCACGGTGACGCCTCCGCCGGTCGTCGATACGGAAAGCGGTTTGTGCGCTTCGCGCGCGAGGAGATAGGCGCCAGTTACGCTGCGCGGAACCTTCTCCAGCTGGAACGACGTTCCCGGCCACTCGAACAGGTGAATGTAGATCTTGTTTGCGGTCGTCGTCGAACGCCATTTCCAGCTGGGGACAAACTTCGGCTTTCCCTCTTTGTCTTTTTCGGTCGGTGAAAACGAGCCTGCCTCATCTCCAAACAGAGTAGGCTGTGTGCCATAGATCGATTCGCCGTTGACCGCCAGCCACTTCCCCATCTCTCGAAGTCGCACGACTTCTTCTTCGGGGACTTCGCCCGTGGACTTGGGGCCGATGTTGAGCAGATAGTTTCCTCCCTTGCTGGCAATGTCGATGAGATTGCGCACCAGCGTTTCGGTGCTCTTGAAATTCAGGTCATCCTGCTTGTAGCCCCAGGTGTCGTTCATCGTCATGCACGATTCCCAGTCGCGGCCCGGATACCCGCGTGCGGGAATGAATTGTTCAGGTGTCTCGGTGTCGCCGCGATAGTCGCCGCCGAGGCGGTTATTCCATATCAGCTTGGGATGCTCATTGAGCACCGAGACTATCTTTCCCGCGAGCTCGGGAGTCATGTCTTTGGTTGGCGTGTCGAACCACACAATGGCGGGAAATTCCCCATAGTTCGAGAGCAACTCCCGAATCTGGGGGATCGCTTTCGATTCGAGATACTCCGAGAAACTGCCGTCCTGTGCCCGATCCCAGTGGAATGTCGGCGGCTGGTGGTCGTCAGTTTTATAGGCCGCACCGCCCGGCGCCGTCCAGTCTTGATCCTGCGAATAATAAAAGCCAAGCTTGACGCCTTGATTGCGGCACTCGGCGGCCAACTCCCGCAGAGGATCGCGCTTGAAAGGCGTGGCATCCACAATGTTGAAGGGGTTGGCCTTTGAACGGAACATTGCGAATCCATCGTGATGCTTCGAAGTGATTACGATGTACTTCATGCCCGCCGCCTTGGCCAGGCCAACAATGTTCTCGGCACTGAATTGCGTGGGGTTGAATTTGGGTGCGAGTGCTTTGTATTGTGCCACCGGAATCGATGCATTGTTCATGATCCATTCGCCGATGCCGGGGATCTCCTTTCCATCCCAGCGCCCGGCGGGAATGGAGTAAAGGCCCCAGTGAATGAACATGCCGAAGCGGGCCTCGCGAAACCACCGCAGGCGTTCGTTTTTTTGCTCAGGGGTTTCCGTATCCTGGATCGCCGGTACCGGATGGGCCGCCGATGTCTGGTAGTGCTCCCCCTCGACCTGGGCCAGAAGCGGCAAAGCATCTCCAATCGCTAGACCCGACACTGCAATCGCACAGCTTTTTGAAAACGTACGCCTCGACACGTTCATGAATGATCCCCTTGGTTTGGATTGCTATTTGAAACCCTGAAACCGCGCGTTGCGGCTCCTGCGTTTGCCGGGCCATATGCCTATTCCGACAGGACACTCAGGCGCTGTGCAATTTCGCTGGCCGCAGCGCGCAGCTTTTCCGCGAACTCCACAACCTGCTTCTTGGCGACGCGCACAACCGGTCCCGACACACTGATGCCGCCGATGACTTTATGATCTCCATTCAAAATGGCGACCGCAATGCACCGCGCTCCCACTACGGCTTCTTCGTCGTCGATGGCGTAACCGCGTTTGTGAATCCGGACCAGGTCCCGGTTGAGATCTTCTTCGCAGCCGATCGTCTGCGGTGTGAATTTGTGAAATGAGGTCGCAGCGATGATCTTTTTCTGCTGCGCCGACGGCAGATAGGCAAGGATCGCCTTTCCCAGGGCAGTGCAATACAAAGCACGCCGTGTGCCCACTTCCGAAACCATCCGAAAGGTGTGCAGGCTCTCGAAGACGCTGAGGTAGAGAATCTCGTTGCGATCGAGGACGGCAAGGTTTACGCTCTCACCCGTTTCGGCACGCAGCTTTTCCAGCACGCCTGCGCTGGCGCGGCCCAGAGTCACCTGATAGGTCGAGCCCGCGCCAAGCTTGGCCAGTCGCGGGCCTACCAGATAGTAGCCATCGGCATCGCGAAAGACATATCCGACAGTTTCAAGATGGGAGAGAAAGCGATACGCCGTGCTCTTGTTGATATTGGTCCGGGAGACGATCTCTCGCAGCAAGAGCCCGCCCGGCGCCTGGTCTAACTGCTCGAGAATTTGTACAACCTTGCCGACCACGCCGACCGGCGCAGACTTCGTCCTTCTCGCTTGTAAGAGGCCGGTCACTGGCTTTGGGTTCTTCCCGTTTAATGACGCCTGTGGACGCACTTTGTACCTGTGAAAGCAATGTAGCAGACGGACGGCAGTCGGGGCGATCCTCAACCTCCTCGGCCGCCGTCGTCGAATCAAAAGATGATCTTCCCACTGATTTGCATCTGTCGCGGGTTGTTGGCCGTGGAACTCACCGAGCCGAATCCTGTACTAAACACGTCGTTGCTGGGTGTCGAGAATACAGGGTGATTGAAGACGTTGAATGCCTCAGCCCTGAACTCGAAACTTCGCTCCCGCCAGAGTGGGAACGATCGGATGAGCGATGTGTCGAGATTGATGAAGCGTTGCGCCCGCAAATTGTTTCGGTACGCATTGCCAAATGTGTAGAGGGTGGGGAGGGCGAAGGCATCGATGTTAAACCATTCTGCCGGCGATCGATTGGAGAGGTTCGGATTCCCAACCTGGTTGGCGCGCTGGCTTCCGCCGCCGATATTCGCGCGATCGTTGCTGTCGATTGCGGTGAATGACTGGCCGTCGCGCCACGTGAAGATGTTGTTCGATTGCCAGTTCCCCAGGATGTAATCGAACGCCTTGTTCCCCGTGCTGAAGCGCTTTCCGGGGCCGACGGGCACATCATACAGGCCATTCACGGAGAGGACATTGGGCAGATTCGTCCCCGAAAGTCCGCGCGACGCCTTGGGATCATAGGGATTCTGGATGGGCAGGCCCTCGACGCCAAACCAGCCGTCGTCTTCTGCGAAGGCTTTCGACCACGTATAGGCCACTTGGTATGAGAAGCCGTTGGAGTACCGCTTGTCCAGTTGGACCTGCAGGGCGTTATAACTCGCTGTGCCGATGCTCCGGTCGTAGAAGGTGGGGATGCTGTAGGGGTAGAGCGCGCGAGGCTGTGTGTCTCCGGGACCCGGAGTGAGCGACGTGTTGTACAAGCCGCCCACGTTGGTGCGGTGCGAACCCGATCCCACATAATCGACGCGCAGGGCCAGGGCGTTCCCCACTTGCCTCTGGACGCCGAAGTTCCATTGCTCGGAATACGGGTTCTTGATGTGAGGATCGTAGAACCACTGGTTGCTGGTGAACGGCGTTGCTGGTGGAAAGAGGCTGCTTGCGCCGGTGCCGAAGGGATTCTGCGCATCTACGGTCGGTGTCGGATTGGCCGTAGTCGGCACGTTGGTTGTAGAAGGTGCGATCTGCTGTCCGATGTCAGGCCATGAACCTTCGATGTTCTGCGCCATCTGCGTAACGGCCGCCCAATCGTCGAAAACAACACCAAACGCGCCATGCAGCACGGTTTTGTCGTTGACCTTATATGCAAAGCCCAGGCGTGGACCATAGTTCGTGTGAATGTTATGTGCGATGTGATCGAACGGCAACGCGATCACGTGTGCCGGCAGCGTTCCGTCTCCAGGGATGCAAGGCGCATGTCCGCGCACGCTGCACGCCGGTGGAACCTTTTGCAGAATATAGTTGCCACTGCCAAAATCCATGTCGCCGGTTTCAATGCCGCCCTGTTCACCGAGAGTTGCATTGGTGCCATAAGGCGGAACGAAGGGATAGTCATAGCGCAACCCGTAGTTGACGGTCAGTCGCGGCGTCAACTTCCATGAGTCCTGCAAAAACGCGGAAAGCAGTCCGCCGGGCCGTTCCGTCTCATTCACATTGCGCCGGTTTGCGCCGCTCGGAACGTTGAGGAGGAAGGACGACAAGGCGTCGCCGGTCGCGTCTGCGTTCTGCGGATCGTCGGTCTGGGTGCTGGCGAAGTTGAGAGAGATCTGCGAAAGCGGGCTGGCAAAGCCCGTGGCAATATACCCGCCGCCGAGCTTGATTTCGTGGTTCCCGATGATCTGCGTGTATGTCACCTTGTATTCGTCGCTGTCCGTTGCCTTGGGCGTGTCATCGATGCTCTCACCTCCGTTTGACAAGCTGCCGATGCCAGGCGATGGAATCAGAAGACCTCCATTGGCGCCGACAAAATTATTGGCAAAGGAGTCTGCGAAGCCCACCGACTGGTAAATGTCCGCTGTCGATGCCTTGAAGCGCGTAGTCGAGTTGTCCAGCACCGTGGTCTTCGCAAACTGGGCCTGGAGAATCCGCTCCGAGTTGAAAATGTGCACGTAGCTGCCGCCCCAGTCGCGGGAATTGATGATCAACGTGGATGGCAGATTGGGCAGCCCTCCCGACGTCGTCACCGTTTCATCGGTGAAGCTGTAGCGGAACCAGGCAGAATCCTTTTGGCCGAAAGTCTGGTCGCCGCGAATGTTGAATTCGTTTTGCGATTGCACAAGAGGCGTAGAGTCCACGGCGTTATACAGAAATCCGCCATGGCCATTGCTCTGGAAGAATGGACCGGCGGCAGGGAAGACAAATTTCGAGTAGGCCACCATGCGCGCATCAATCAGATTCGACGGAATCTGATTGCCGGCAAACGCAGGGCGATCAAATGCGTCACCCGCCGCGACGGTTTGGTAGGGGTTGTAAATCTGCAATTGGCCGTTGTCCGCTTCATTGCCCGCCAGTTCTGCATCGGTCGGGACAAGAAGATTGCTGTCATTCGGCCGGGAATAACGCCACCCCTGGTATGCACCAAAGAAGAACGACTTGTTGCGCCCGTTGTAGAGTTTCGGAATCACAACCGGGCCGCCAATGTCTGCGCCATATTGGTTCTGGTGGAAGTACGGAACCGGGACCGTCTTGGGATGGAAGTAGTTCACCGCGTCAAACACGGTGTTGCGGAGATATTCCCATGCAGCGCCGTGGAACTGGTTTGTGCCGCTCTTGGTAACCACGTTGACCACACCGCCCATCACGTCGCCGTACTCCGCATTATCGGTGTGAGAAACAATCTTGAATTCCTGGATCGCATCGATGATGGGAGGCACCGCATACGTGCTCTCGAGCGTGCCGTAGTCGTTCAGGCCGTCCATCAGGAAATAGTCGCTGCGATTGGTCTGCCCGTTGATGGCAGGGAAGGCATAATCGGTACCGATTGCCACCGGCGCGCCGAATCCACCGCCGCCGCTCATGCCGCCGTTTTGGCCGACCATGATGGGAACAACACCCGGGGTGAGTTGCAGAAGGGAGGTGAAGTTGCGGCCGTCGAGCGGCAGATCATTCACCTGCTTTGTTTCAATGACAGTGCCGAGGTTGGCGCTGGAGACGTCTAACTGCGCCGCTGCCGCTTCCACGTTCACCGTCTCGACGGTCGAGCCCACCGCCAGAGAAAAATCGAAGGTTGCCACCTGGTCGACGGCAAGGACGAACGCTGCGATCCGTTCAGGATCGAAGCCGCTTGCTTTCGCTTCAAGGGTGTAATGGCCGGGAGACAGGTTGAGGATCGCGTATGCGCCTGAACCGTTCGAGACTACCTGGTGATCGACCGAAGTGTCGACGTTATGAAGCACAACCGTCGCACCAGGGATCACTGCGCCTTTCTGGTCGCGGATGGTGCCGTTCACAGAGGCGGAAGAGAGCTGTGCGAAGGACTGACACGGAAAGAACAGCGACGCGACAAGGAGCCCTGCGGAAAAAAACCGCACACTGAACATGCTCATCCACGACCGATGCATCGGGTGACCTCCAAGCGATCTTCTGTCTACCTGCACAGGTTCAGTGATTGAATCGAATCGATCGAAAAAGGCTTCCTTGCCCCTCTCAACCACGAAATCGATGCAGACTAGGCAGGTCTATTGCTTCTTGCTCAAATGCCATGATTGCGGCCCTTTGTTGGTCTCTTGCGGTATTGCGGGGATCGGGGAAAGGGGCCGAAACGGCTATTGAACGGAACTTATACTCAACCGAAAGTTGTAGTGTCAAGAAATTTCTTTATTCAAAATTTGGAGTTCAAATATTGAAACATTGATACCGGGAAGATCTTCTAAGCTCAATGTTTTGGGGACGAATGGGCGCGCTTTTCTGTGGAAGGTCACAGGCCTTTGCGGTAGGATTTGCTATTCGTTAACCCATGCCTGAGCCTGACTGGCAGAATTACAAAGAACTCGCGCTTCTCGCTCGACAGCCCCTTCAGTTCCCGTTGCGCACGCTTTTGCAACGCGCGGCCAGGTTCTGGAGAGGGCTCACATCCCTCGTCAAATTCGTCGCCGCCTGGACCCTTCTTCTTGCGGGGCAATCGTTCGGGGTGGCGGGCCCTGCAACTGCCACTGATCATTCGAACATCATGCCGGAGCAAGCCCACGGGGCCGGCTATGCCGGTTCGGCAGCCTGCGCGGAGTGCCATGGGACGATAGCGCGCGCGTTCAAGAAGACCGGAATGGGGCAGTCGATTGCCCCCGCCGATCCCAGTATCTTCACCAAGCTCAGTCTTCAAGCGCACTTCACCAACGATGCGATCGACCGTCACTTTGACGTATTCGCGCGCGACAGCAAGCTCTATCAAAGCGAATACGCCCTCGGAACCGATGGAGCAGAGATCTTCAGAGGAACCCGCGAGATCCAGTGGCTCATCGGTGCCGGGGTCAACGGGTACGGTCCGGTGGTGAGCCAGGATGGGTATCTCTTTCAAACTCCGCTTTCGTATTACACCAAGCCAGCAAGCTGGGGACCGTCGCCGGGGTACGAGTCATTGGATCTGGGATTCAATCGCCCGATCCTGAGCGGATGTATTTTCTGCCATGCGGGCAGGGCGAATCCCATTGCGGGGACCAATGGCAAATACGCAGAGCCACCGTTCTCAGAGGTATCGATTGGGTGCGAAAACTGCCACGGTCCTGGAGCGGCCCATATTCGCGCAATGAAAGGCGGCGCCTCGGGCAGAAACACACAAATCGTCAACCCAGCACGCCTTTCACCCTATCTCGCTGACAACATCTGCATGGGCTGCCACCAAACAGGCGATGTGCGCGTGCTGAAGCCGGGAAAGTCCTACGCGGATGTGCGCCCCGGTCGCCCCCTCGACGACGTGCTCTCGATTTTTATCGTACCGCCCACGCCGCAGTCGCCTCCGGACGCCGATCACGTCGAGCACTACTACTCGATGACCCTCAGCAAGTGTTATCGGTCCAGCGCGGGACGCATGAGCTGCCTAAGCTGTCATGATCCTCACGTGCAACCCACTGCAAGCGAAGCGCCTGCGTACTACGCGCGCAGGTGCCTGGCGTGTCACACAAACCAGAGCTGCAAAATACCGTTCGCCACGCGGATGCACCAGCAACCCGCGAACGACTGCGTGCATTGCCACATGCCGAAGCGCGACATCCAGGTCATCTCCCATTCCACGGCGACCAACCATCGCATTCTAGCTCGACCCGATGAAGGATTTCCCGATGTCACTTTCCATCAGACGACCGCGGCCCTTCCTGATCTGATCGACCTTGATCCTGCTCCGGGGAAAAAAGATGCTGCCCCGCCCCTCTTAACACAGCTACAAGCATACGGAGAACTGGCAGCAAACCAGCCACGTTATGTCAGCCGGTATCTCGATCTTCTTGGAACTCTCGAAAAGTCTTCACCCAATGATCCACTTGTAGAAGCCGCGGTCGGGCGCCGCGAACTCAAGGCAGGCGACTTTCCTTCCGCCGTGACCCACCTCGAGCATGCGATCGACCTTGGCCCTGCGCGCGCTACGACGTGCGCCGACCTGGCGGACGCATTCGTTCACCTGAATCAGAGAGAGGAAGCAATGTCGTGGCTCGACAAATCTATCGAGCTCGACCCGTTTAATCCCTTCACCCAGCGGTCCCTGATCGTTCAGCTCATCTTTCTCAAGCAGTACCCGCGCGCACGGGCCGCCCTCGAGCACTATGTGCAAGTCTTCCCGCAGGACGCCTACATGCGCCAGATGCTGGAGAAAGTGCCGGCACGGCCTTAGCAACGCGCACGCGGTAGTTTCCAGGATCCCAATCCTCAGGGTTTAGGTTTTGAGTAAGGCTCGGTGTGAACGATGCCCCTTCGCTCCTGGATCGTCACAACGTGGTCGGCCTCGACGTTCGAAAAGGTTTCAGTCTTGCCGTCGAGCCATGTCACCGTGATGTTGGCTGCAGTCGCCTTTCCGAGCCCGAAGTGCAATCGAAAGTCATTCTGCGAAATATAAGATCCGCCGCTGCGCACTTCATCCATTTGCTTCATGCCGGATGCCGCCACCGCGACCCGTGCGCCAATCGCATCGCGATTTGTGTCAGTCAATACGCGAATTGACAGGGAGTGCCCAAGCGGAGGAGCGGTGTTTTTTAAGAGAGATGGCGGCTGGCCCATATTCACGATCACGATTTCTTCGTTGCCGTCATTATCCAGGTCGCCCACCGCAAGGCCGCGTGAAGCATGGGGACTGGTGATTCCGCTCCCGGCTTGAGCCGAGATGTCAAAAAACTGGCCATCGCCCCGGTTCCAGTAGAGCAAACGCTTCTGCTTAAACGACTCTCCGGTGTGACCGCAATCGACTTCAGGGTAGACATGGCCATTCGTCAGAATCAGGTCTTTCCAACCGTCGTTATCGAAGTCAATCGCCGCAGTCCCCCAACCCAAATAGCGCGTGTTGACAGCTAGCCCAGTTTCGATGGTGGCGTCTTCAAAATCATTCTTGCCCCGGTTCCGGTAGAACGTATGGGTATCGTCGGCGAAGTTAGTCTTGAAGATATCGAAACGCCCGGTGTGAAAAAAGTCAGCTGCCGCCGCCCCCATGCCGGCCTGCTCGCGGCCCTCGTCGTTGTAAGCTACGCCGGCCTGGACCCCGATCTCTTCAAATCGCTTGCCCCCGAGATTGTGAAAGTAGAGGCTGGCTGTCGAATCACAGGCGATATAAATGTCGGGCCAGCCATCGTTATCGAAATCATCCACAAGTGGACTGAAACAGTAGTAGTCCTTCGGCGTGGTGATGCGCAGGGCATCGGAGACGTCAGTGAAGTGGCCATGGCCATCGTTTTGATACAGCGAGACTGTCTCCCCCGGTAACCCGCGCGGTCCGCAGATTACGGGCAATCCCTTCCACTGGCATTGCGACCGCTCGCCGGGGTGCGGAGTGTGTGCCGGATCGAATTGGATGTAGTGCACAACCATCAGGTCGAGAAATCCGTCGCGGTTAAAGTCCACAAATGCGCAACCGGTGCTCCAGCGCGTCTTGGAGGAGGCGAGGCCGCGTTCTGCGGTCTCGTTGCGAAACGTGCCGTTGCCCAGGTTGTGATAGAGCATGTTTTCGCCCCACGCGGTGATGAACAGATCGACATGCCCATCGTTGTCGATGTCTCCTGCACAGACGCCCTGTCCCCATGCGTTGCCCGTCAGTCCCGCCTTCTGCGTTACGTCTTCAAACTTCAAGTTCCCTAAGTTGTGATAGAGAACCGGCCCCGGTCCGGTTCCGCCATCCTTCAACCGCCCGCCATTCACAAGCAGGATGTCAGGCAGTCCATCGTTGTCGTAGTCGACGATCGCGACTCCATTTCCAGTGGTTTCTACGATGTATTGCTTGTTTTGTTCTGCGCCCGACACGTTCACCGCAGTCAATCCGGCTTGGGCCGCGATGTCCTCGTAATGCACGGTTGGCGGGTGCATTCCGGGTGGCAAGGGTCGTGCAGGCGCGGCCACACCGTTTCCCGTTGCGACACCCAGTTGAGCCCACGCCGAGACATATGCAAAATAGATAATTCCTGTTGCAACAGCGTAGAAGAAACAAACGCGCGGCAGTCGCATAGCTGGGCGGATTGTAGCATTTGGGAAGTTGCCCTTTTGAACCGGGGACGCAGGACTGCGTGCAAGTGTGCGACGAGATCGAGCAGCCTTGCGCGTGGTATAAATGAATTCCAATTAGGCGGTTGTATGCGCCTCCAGATGTATCGAGGTTTCTGGCGCAGTCTTCGCTTCTGCGAAATTTTTTTGGCGAAGCCAATTTGTATGCATAAGAGTCAACTTCTTCTCTTGTCTCGACGAAATCGAAGCAGGCATCAGAAGAGGGTTCACGCTGCGGCCGCGTCCTGCATGTGGGCGCTATTTTGTGCGGTTGCGCTTGGGTCCGCCGTGCACGCGCAACCATCGAGTCAATGCCAGGGTCCCCCGGGGCTCGAAAGCAAGCTCGCACAACATCCTTCGGCCGCATTGTATGACGCCCTGGGTGCCCAATTCGCCTCGCAAAACCGTTTCAGCTGCGCGATCCCTGCCTTCGAGTCGGCTGTGCGTATCGAACCGACTTCCTGGCAGGGCCACTACAACCTCGGCGTCGCCCTCTTTACCTCGGGCAAAACGCAGCGGGCCGTGGACGAATTAAAGAAAGCATCGCAGCTCAATCCAGGCTCTGAACAGATTCTCCTGCCGCTCGGGTTTGCGCTTAGCCAGCTCGTTCGCCAGGACGAAGCGATTGACGCGTTTCGTCAGATCCTCAAGCAGGATCCACACTCGGTACGTGCCCTCGATGGACTGACCAAGGCACTGATCGCACAGAAACGCTATTTCGCAGCCATCGAGGCTCTAAAAGACGGGCCCGACGACGAAGTACTGCGCCTGAATCTCGCGATCGCCTACACCAAGAACAACGACCTTGACGATGCGATCAAAGTTCTCTCTGCCATCGCCAAGGATCACCCGGATTACGCCCAAGCCCATCTGAATCTCGGAGTCGTGTACACACAACAGAACCGCTACGGCGAGGCTGCGCAGGAGTTTCAGGAGGCGGTCCGTATCGATCCTTCCGACGACTCGGCGCGTCTCTCCCTCGTCAAGGCGCTCGTGGTTTTGGCTCAGTTCGGAGCCGCGGAACCGACTATCCACGACTATCTGCGGCGCAAGCCGCATGACTTCGAGGCCCTCTATCTGACTGGAGTCGTCGAGCGCGGGTTGGGGAACTATGCCGAAGCCGCCAAAAACCTGCATCAGGCTATGGCGCTCAAGCCCGATGATTTTGAGACTCTCTACAACCTCGGCTTTGTGCTCGCTCACTTGAACAAGCCCGCAGAAGCGCGTCCGCCACTCGAGAAAGCCCTCAAGATTGATCCCACGTCGAGTAAGGTGCAGTTCCAGTTGGCTGCGGTCTTGCGTTCTCTTGGCTTGCAGGATGCGGCGCGCGCAACCCTGAACAAGTTTGAGAGTGAGAAGCGGCAGGAGCGGCAGCAAGTAGCAGCGGTCGTGAAAGCCAGTGAAGGCAACCAGGATCTCGAAACCGGCAATGCGCAGCAAGCCGTCGAAACCTATCGCGAAGCGCTTACGCAGGATCCCAACAACGCGCGCACTTATTACAACCTGGCCCTCGCAGAAGACCGTCTCGGTGATATCGATGCGGAACGCCAGGCACTCGAAAAGGCCGAAAAACTAGATACAAGCCTTGCACTCGTCCACAATCAGCTCGGCTTGCTCGATCTGAAAGCAAACCGCGGAACCGAAGCAGAAAAGGAATTGAAGGCGGCCACCGCTTTAGATCCCCAGTACGCGGAAGCCGACAACAACCTTGGCGTGCTCTACGGACAAATCGGACGGACCTCCGATGCTGAGCGGTTATTCCGGCAGGCAACAGAAAACGATCCGCAATATGGGCAGGCGTTCGCCAATCTGGGAATTATTCTCGCCAGCGAGTCGCGTTTTGCAGACGCTGGCCCAGCGCTCAAGAGCGCAACGGCTCTCGAACCATCCAATACCGGCGCACTCAGCGCCTACGCGATGGTGTTGGTTCGTCTGAATCGGAGCAGCGAAGCAATGCCGCTGTTTCGCAAGGTTGTTGAGCTCGATCCCAAATCCCCCGGCGCCCATTTGAACCTTGGCATCGCTCTCGCCGACCAGTTTGACATGAACGGTGCGCTCGCCGAATTTACCGAGGCCGTGAATCTTGATCCGCATAGCTCGCAACCTCACTACAACCGCGGTCGCGTGCTTCTCGACCTGCAACGAAACGCCGACGCGAAACCAGAACTGGAGGAGGCGACACGGCTTGATACCGGCTCCGCCGACTCTTGGTATTTGCTTGGGTTGATTGCTCGCCAGGCCGGAGACGCAAAGGTCGCAGCGAGCGACTTTCAAAAGTGCATCGCAATCGAGCCCGACAACGTCGACGCGCTATTCAAGCTCGGACAGGAATTGGAGCGCCAGGGAGACTTGCAAGGAGCAAAGCAGAATTGGGAAAAGGCCATTGTCATTCGCCCGCAATACGGCGAAGCAATCTATAGTCTCTCCCGTCTTCTCGACAAGACTGACCCATCGCAGGCACAAGTCTTACGGGCACGCTTTGAGAAACTACAGCAAGACAACCACATAATGGACCGCGCCCAGTCTCTGGGAAATTTTGCCCTGGCTTCCGCGGATGCGCACGACTGGCCGCAGGCCATCTCGCAACTCAGAGAAGCTCTCCAGATTTGCGGCGATTGCACCGCACGCCCCCAATTGCATAAGGATCTCGGCCTGATCTACTGCCACTCCGGCGCCTTGAAAGACGGTCGCGCCGAATTGCTTGAAGCGCAGAAACTCGCTCCCGGTGACCCCGATGTCGCACACGCCCTCAAGCTGATTGACTCCTCACAAGCAACTCAGTAGCGAATCTAGCGCGCCTCTGCATTGGACGATCGGGCAGGTTCATCTACCGTAACCTGTCGATCGATCGACACGCCGGTCATTGCCTGCACAATCCCGCTGGGCCAGCGAATCTCCACAGTCACAGCGCCTGCTCTGGGCCCCAAGCCGAAGTGCACTCTCGGATCGCTCGCAGAGAGATAGCCGCTTGCGGTCGTCACCGTGGCCCATTGCGTGCCTCCTGGTCCTGTCACGTTCACGACTGCTCCAATGCCATCTCGGTTGCTGCTGTGACCAATCAGCCGGAGCGTTATCCAGTGATTGTCGTTCACCGTCTCGTTGTGCAGAACATAGGCTGGACCACAGTTCGTGGTCACGACGGCATCGATACGGCCGTCGTTATCGATATCGCCAATCGCCATGCCGCGTGCGGCCCACGCCTGTTTGAACACATCGCCAGACTGCGTAGAAACATCGGCGAACTTATGCCCCAGGTTGCGGGCCAGCAGCATCGGCTCGCGATAGCGCAGACGCGGGTTTTCCTTCTCGATGTTGTCCAGGTCGTGGCCCTGCGCGATCAGCAGGTCCTTCCATCCGTCGTTATCGTAGTCGAGAAAACGAGCGCTCCAGCCGGAATGAAACAAAGTCATCGTTCCAAGACCGCTGGAGTTGGTGGCATAGTCAAATGTGCCGTCTTGGTTATTGTGGTAGAGCGCGTACTTCTGGTTGGCTAGATTCGTCACGAAAATATCCGGCCATCCATCGTTATCGTAGTCGGCAAAATCGACCCCCATGCCCGCGTAGGTTTGCCCGTCCGCGTTAATAGCCGCGGCGGACTCCATGCCAACCTCTTCAAAGGCACCGTCTTTCTTTTGGTGAAAGAGAAACTCCGGCATTGAATCATTGGCAATGGAAAGATCGATGCGTCCGTCACGATCGTAGTCGGCAATGGCGATCCCCAAGGCCTTTGCCGGCTTATCAAGTCCAAGCCTGTGCGCCACCTCAGAGAAGTGCCCGTTCCCATCATTGTGGTAGACGAGTAATGAGATCGGATCAAAGATGTCGGGATGACAGAAGGCACGGTATCCTTCACGGTGCTCTCCACACCAGACGTCATTCCAGTCCCATGTCACGTAGCGCGCGACAACCAGATCAAGCTTTCCATCGTGATCCAGATCGACCCAGGCAGCCGATGTGGACCACCCGCTTCCGCCCACGCCCGCTGCGTCCGTTACGTCGGTGAATCTGCAGTTGCCATTGTTATGGTAGAGTCGATTGCCGCCATACGCGGTTACGTACAGGTCTTCGTAGCCATCGTTGTCGTAGTCGCCCACGGCAACGCCCATTCCGAAACCCACTCCCTGCAAGCCGGATTTCTCGGTGATGTCGTCAAAGGTGCCGTCGGGCTGTTGATGATAGAGACGATTCCAGTAGGCGGGGCCTTGTTTCTGCGGGATGGACCCTTTGGGTTCGGGATCGGTGATGGGCGCGCCATTCACGAGAAAGATGTCCAGTCGTCCATCGTTGTCGCAGTCAAACAGGGCCACGCCTGATCCCATGGTTTCAATGAGGTACTTGAGCGAGGTGTGAGGCGATTGGTGAAGGAAATGTACTCCGACCCGTTGCGTGATGTCGACGAACTTGCCGCCGCCCGTCGTCTGCACGGAGTACGCGGGCACACGGGGTTCTGGTCTCTGGGCGAATGGACGCGGAGAAAAACTTGCACATGCGAGCGATGCAAGTGCCACAGCCTTAGGCATGCCTTTCAGATGCAGCCTCCCTCACCCACTTGAAACATACTATCGAGGCACACCGCTCTAGTCAGCGGCAGAATCCGCTTCATAGGCGAGGGCTGAATCATGAGCAGGCGCCTTGCGACGCGCCCGATAACTGAACACGCGCGTTTGCTGCAAAGCACGGGGAGTCCAATTGCCGCTCCACTGCACGCCAAATTCCAGTAACACCGCGATGCTTGCCGAAATCAGGATTGCGAAGCAAAGCACGCCCACCCCATAGCTTCCAGAGAAATCCTTGAGCGCACCGAGGGCGGAAGGAAGAAAGAAGCCGCCCAGACCGCCTGCTGCTCCCACGATTCCGGTCGTTAGCTCAATTTCCGCAGGGAACCGCTGCGGAGCAATCTGGAAAATGGCGCCATTGCCCATGCCCAGCATGCCCATGGTGAGAAAGAGCAAAGGCACGACCAACGCAAGCGCAGGCAGCGTGCTGACGCCGAACAGACAAAGAGCCGCGCCGGAAAAGAGACCAAGCAGCAGGCGATATCCACCCAGCCGATCGGCAAGCCAGCCACCCACGGGCCGGAGAAAGCTTCCGGAAAGAACGACGACGGTCGTGAAGTCTCCCGCCTGAATCTTCGTCAGATGGTATTGATCGTGAAAGAAGACAGATAGAAATGTTGCCAATCCCACAAAACCGCCGAAGGTGAGGCTATAGAGAAGGCAAAGCTTCCAAATGTCGGGCTCCGCAAGTAGCTGGGCATACTGTGGCCAGAGCTTCGGCGTCGTCTTCGACGGGCTGTTGCGCGCAAGCAGAAAAAATGCACAGAGAACGAGCGACAAGGGCAGCATTGCCAGTCCAAACACCGCATGCCAGCCGAGACTCTGGGCGAGCCGCGGACCAAAGAACGTTGCGATCAGCGTGCCTGAGTTACCGGCGCCCGCAATACCCATCGCCAACCCCTGGTGCTCCTTTGGATACCAGCGGCCGGCCAACGGAAGCGCGACCGCGAAGCTCGCTCCTGCGATCCCCAACAGAAAGCCGATCAGATAGAACTGCCACAACTCCGAGGCGAACCGCCACCCCAGCAAGAGGGGGACGAGCGTGAGAGTGAGACCGGTCAGCCCCGCTCGGCGGCCTCCGATGCGATCGGCAAGCACGCCGAGAATTGGGCGAAAGAAAGACCCGCCGAGAAGAGGAATCGCGGTCAGCAGCCCCTTCTGTGTTGCAGAGAGGTGCATTTGATCCGCGATGAAAGGCGTGACTGGACCGAAGAGCACCCACACCATGAAGCTGACATCGAAATAGAGAAACGCGGAGAGGAGTGTCGGGAGATGACCGCCGGCGAGGAATGATTTCTTGTCCATGGTTCAGCCCTTTCGCGATTACTGGAAATATGGGTGATTCGAAGGCACGGGCGCGAGCCGGGGTCGCTGGCTTGAATGTGAAAATCAAACCGCAAGGGAGCTACGACGACGTCCGGGGCGACTTCTCAATGCGTACTGCGCACTGCTTGTAATTCGGTTCGCGCGAATGCGGATCAAAGGCGCTCTGCGTGATCTGGTTGGCATTTGTTTCAGCAAAGTGGAAGGGAAGAAACACTTGCCCGGGCGCAACGATTTCCGTCACGCGCAGTTCCACCTTGCTCACGCGCCCGCGTGCTGAAATTACTTCCACGCGATCGTGCGCCTTAAGATGAAGCTGCGCGGCGTCCTGCGGGTTCATCTCCAGCCACGCCCGCGGAGACATCTGCTGCAGAATGGAAATCGCGCCCGTCTTGGTGCGGGTATGCCAGTGCTCCACTGTGCGTCCGGTATTGAGAACAAGCGGAAACTCCGTGTTCGGCTGCTCGGGGAACGGCGCCCACTGGGTGGGCCAAAAGCGCGCCCGCCCGTCTTCCGTCGGGAAAATGCCGTCGTCGTAGAGACGCCGCGTTGCCGATGGACTCGAAGAGGAACCATCAGGAAACGGCCATTGGATACCACCACAGGCTTCGAGCCCTGCATAGTCCATACCCGAGTAGTCGCACAGCCGACCCGCCGAGGCCCGCCGCCATTCGTCGAATGCGTCGCGCGGTTCGCCCCAGCCGGGATAGATATCGTCTTTGCAGCCGAGCCGTTCTGCAATCGCAAGAAAGATGTCGAAATCGGAACGCGCTTCGCCCGGCGGAGGAACCGCGGCATTCACCTTGCTCGCGCGCCGTTCGGAGTTGGTATAGGTCCCTTCTTTTTCGCCCCAGATCGCCGCGGGAAGAACAAGATCAGCCAACTCCGTGGTCGGCGTCGGATGAAATCCGTCCTGGACCACCAGAAAATCGAGATTGCCCAGCGCATGCTTCAGCACATCGATGTTGGGAAATGAAACCAGAGGATTGGTGCCGATGATCCATAGCGCATGGATCTTGCCGGCGATTGCTGCTTCGATGATGTCGGGATAAGCCAATCCGCGTTTTGTTGGGATCTTCTCCACGGGCACTTTCCACAAGCGGGCGATATCTTCGCGATCTTCCAAACTGTCAAACCTGCGATACCCCGGAATACCGGAGGTGAATCCGGCTTCGCGCGTGCCCATCGCATTGCATTGGCCAGTAATCGAAAAGGGCGATGCACCCGGCCGGCCGATATTTCCTGTCAGTAGCGCCAGATTGTTGATCGCGTTGACCGTCTCCGTCCCTTTTGTGCTGTGGTTCACGCCCATCGTCCAACCAATGAAGGCTGCCTTTGCGTTGGCATAGAGCAGCGTGGTCTTGCGGATCAGGGCAGGCTCGAGGCCGGTGATCGTTGCGGCGTATTCCAGCGTGTAGGGCGCAAGCGATGCACGCAGCTCTTCAAATCCCGTAGTGTGCGCGCCTACAAATTCCTTGTCGTAGAGCGCTTCGTCGATCACGATACGTAGCATTGCATTCAGCAGCGCCAGATCAGATCGCGGCTTTACAGGAAGAAAGATGTCGGCCATCATCGCGGTCTTGGTCACACGGGGGTCGGCGACGATCAGTGTTTGCGCGGTGTTTGCCTCAAGCCGCGCACAGAGAATGGGGTGATTCTCCGCGACATTGGCTCCAATCAGGAAAACGACATCCGCACACTCCAAATCTTCGTATGCTCCGGGCGGGCCATCGCTGCCGAACGATCGCTTGTACCCTGCCACCGCAGTCGACATACAGAGGGTCGTATTTCCGTCATAGTTGCGCGTGCCGAAGCCTAACTGCACGAGCTTTCCCAGTGCGTAGAACTCTTCTGTTACCAATTGCCCCGTGCTGATCACGCCGAGTGACTCCGGTCCGAACCTACGCTGGATCGTGCGAAATCGTTCGACCAGCGTGTCGATCGCTTTGTCCCAGGTCACGGGCGAGAGCAGGTCGTTTTTGCGCAGGAGCGGCTGCCGCGCGCGCCCTTCCGCTTCGATGGCGTAGTGTTCTGCCAGCCCCTTGGGACACAGCTTGCCGAGATTCACCGGGTGCTGCGGATTCCCGCGCACGCTCACAACGCGGTTGTCTCTCACCCCGAGTTGCATGCCGCAGCCGACCGAACAATAGCCGCAGGTGCTATTCACCCAGCGATCGGCATGCTTGCTCGCCGACGTGAACCCTAGCACCGGATCTATGCCGTAGCTGTATTTCGCCTCACGAATGTCGAAGCCGCTCTTCTCAGCGAGGAAACGAAGCAGCTTCATCCGGCCTCCTGCGCCAAATAGCCGGTTGCCATGTTGGTGGGTACAACCGTGACAAAGAAGAGGTAGCGGCTGAGGAATTCGCCGGCGAGGGTGACTGCAGCAATCGAGAGGCGTCCCCATGTCTCGTCCATAACCGCCAAAAGCAAGATCCCGGCGACGAGCATTAAGCAACGGAAGAAGAAGTGCGTTTGGAAAACTGTGGTGAGCAGTTGCCATGTGCCGCGCAACTCATGAATGCTTGAGTATGCACATCGAACCGTTTTCGCTCCTGCGATCAGGAGTGTCGCAGAAGCCGCGCAGAGGAAAGGCGTGGTGGTTCCCGGTGCCCCGTGCGTAAGGATCATCGCACCGGAGGCGCCGAACACCGCTGCGGTGCACAGAAACTCGGCGATAGTAAACGGGGAATTCCATGCCGGTCTGCCTGGGACAAGGTAGAGGCGAGCGCTTGCACTCACTCCGCATAGTCCGAGAATCGCCGTGCATGCGCCGAAGATACCTGCCTCGCCCAGACCAAGCCACAACGTTCCTGCATAGATCGAGGCAGCAAAGGAGAAGGCGGTGAAGAGCAGGACCTCGCGACTAAGCCAGGATCGGCGCCACATCTTTAGGGCGCGCATGGCATAGATCGGCCTACCCAGGTGCAGCGTCGAGGCCGAAAGCGCAAGGAATGCGACAAGCAGCGCGACAATCGCAGCCGAGCGATGCACCTGGGCGCCGAATACCTGCAGCAACCAGATGGAGGTGAACGCGCCCACCGAGAGTTGCGTAAGTACCGTCATCACCACAAGAGCCCAGTGCGGATGTTCGGGACGGAGATTGCGGAGATCGACTTTCTGCAAATCGGCCGGACGTTTCGCCGGCAGCGTAATGCGCGTCGTGGAAAGGCTGTCATCGGCCGACGGCATGCCCGGGGAGTTAGCCGAAGCGCGAAACTGCTCGCGCCATACGGCAGTTTCCACCACTTCAATCGTGATCGCATCTTCAGGGCAGGCGGCAGCACAAGCCGGCTCCTGGCCATTCGTCAGCCTGCCGTAACACATGTCGCATTTGCCCACCACTCCGCGCTCGGGATTGAACTGCGGCACGCCATAGGAGCAATTCCAGGTGCAGTACTGGCAGCCAATGCACGCGCTGGCGCTGTGGAGCACGATGCCCGTGAGGCTGTCTTTGCTGTAGGCGTCGACCGGACAGCCGGTGAGGCAGGTCGGCTCAAGGCAATGATTGCAGCCCATTGAAAGATAATGCCGATGCGTCTGCGGATAGGCGCCGCCTTCAATTTCACCGACCCGCCGCCACAGGATGTCTGCAGGATTTCCGTTTTGTTCGTTGCACGCGACGACGCAGCACTTGCAGCCAATGCACTTCGTCATGTCGAAATGAAAGCGGTACTGCTCGCCGGGGCCAGGCTCGCGAGGCAGTCGTGCAGCGTTGGCCGTGCCGCAGAGTGCACCCGCGAGGGTTGCAGTCAGCGTCTCCGTGCTGTCTATCTCGGTAGTCAGGTGGAAGGCGTCATCGCCTTGCCACGCTCGTGTGAGCAGGGGCAATTCCAAAGATTGGCTCCTAGAGATCGCGAAGAGATATGCGCACAACCTCCCGCGCGCTAGAGTGCTGGCGCAAAGAAGTTCAATCAGGTTGATCGCAGTGATACGGCTGTGATGCGCGGCTCTTCGCGGAGCCAACCAGTCCTCACCCCGGCATCAAGGAGTATGTCCGGCACGCAGAGCCGGCTTCAGCGCGGGTCGGGCTCTCAAAGCCATTTTCCGCCCGGAGTGATTGCGTTTGAGCATAACGGCAAAACGCGTTCGGAGCAAGTAAGAATTGCATAAGGATTTTTGTTTTGCGCGAAATAGATATGTATCCCGAGTTACGATACGAGCTGTATCTTCGCGGCGGGCGGGGCGAAATGCCGATGCTAAGATAACCTCAATCCGACCGATCTGCGCGCCCTCACGCACGAAACGTGAATCGTGGCGCGATTGCACACGGCAGAGTCGCACCTCAAGATCCTGTTCGGTTCACCGTATTCGGTTCATGGAGAGAAGCGAAATGGCGGCAGGCTTTAATGGTCTTCGTGTCCTCAGCCTGGAGTCGCGCCGTGCCGGTGAAGTTGCCAAGTTGATTCGGACCTATGGCGGCGAGCCTCTCACTGCGCCAGCCATGCGTGAAATCCCCATCGATTCCAACGCGCCGATGCTCGAGTTTGCGCGAGCTTTGATGCGCGGTGCCTTCGATCTCGTCATCTTCACAACCGGCGTTGGCGTTCGCTCGCTCATCAAGACTGTTTCGGAGCACATCGACCGCGAGCAGTTTCTCACCGCGCTGCGATCGGTGAAGATTGCCGCACGCGGGCCGAAATCGTCGAGCGCGTTGCGCGAGTTCGGCATCCCGATCGCGGTTGTGGCGCCGGAACCCTACACGTGGCGAACGCTGATGGCAGCCATCGAAGCGAAGGTGGGCGCGTCGCTCGATGGAATGAATCTCGCAGTGCAGGAGTACGGCACCTCGAACCCGGAGCTGCTCACTGCGCTGGCAGAGAAGAGTGTCTCGATCACGCGCGTTCTCGTGTACCAGTGGGCGCTGCCTGAAGATATTCAGCCTTTGCGCGAGGCCGTGATTGCGCTGGCGCACGGTCACGTGGATGTAGTGCTTTTCATGAATGCGGGTCAGGTCGCTCATCTCTTCCTCATGGCCGAACGCATGGGTTACACAGACGCGCTCCACGAAGGGGTCCGCACGACGGTGGTCGGTTCCATTGGCCCAAGCACAACCGAGGGCTTATCGATGTACCGCATCGCGCCGGACTTCGAGCCTTCGCAATCGAAGATGGGATTTCTTATCAAGGAGATTTCCGAGAAGTCCGAGACACTTCTCGAAGGAAAGCGCTCGGCCGCGTCTCTTCACGTCTCGGGCGACATGGCGCGCCCTATCAGTCCTCGGCTCACTCGGGATCAAGCGGGCGGAGAGTCCGGTCCGCCGCAAATGTCAGGCCTCGATTTTCTTCACGAGATCGGCAGTCGCATGGCTGCGTCGGATCCGCTTCATACGGTCTTGAATCGCATCGTGGATTTTGCCTGCTCGTTGATCAAATGCGACTCGTGTTTTGTTTATGTGCTTGAAGACGACGAGCTGGTGCTGCGCGCTTCGAAAAATCCGCACGCCGATGTTGTCGACCACCTAGGCATCCTTCTGGGGCAGGGCATTACCGGATGGGTCGGCTGGCATCGTGAACCGGTGGCGATTTCAGAGAAGGCCCTCAAAGACCCGCGCTTTCAGCGTTTCAAAACTCTGCCCGAAGACAGCTTCGACGCCTTTCTCTCGGTACCGATTCTTTGCCGCAGCAAGCTGATCGGCGTGATTAATCTGCAGCATCGCAAGCCGTATCACCATACCGAACACGAGGTGCGTCTGCTGACTGCGGCCGGCCACCTGGTGGGCGCCGAGTTGGAACGGGCCCGCCTCGAGACTGAAAACACGCAGCTCTCCGATCGCCTCGAGTCACGCAAACTCATCGAGCGCGCCAAGGGCGTGCTGCAGCGCGACTTTGGGCTGGATGAAGACGCAGCCTACAAGGCCATGCAGCATGAGAGCCGGCAGCGTCGGAAGTCAATGCGCGAAATCGCCGAGGCGATTCTGTTGAACGAAGACTTGCGTAAAAACCGCTTGTCGATCGCAGGACAAAAGTCGGAAACGACGACCGGATCGCAGGAATAGAACCCCGCTCGATAAAGGGATTGCTCCCGGAGGAAACTTCGCGTAACATGGCAATCAGGTGAGACTCGGCTGTCTCCCTTTCCTCTTACCCAGCACCATGCCGTGTTTGGGTTCCATTTTGCAAATCAAGAATTGGTGCGCAGTTTGCTCTGCGCCGGCATTTTGCTGTCGTTGGGCGTGCTCGTCGACGAATTCTCCCATCTCATTGGAACGCAAAGGGCATTCGGCATGGAATCTCTTGGAATCGCCAATCCGGCTGAGTTCACGGCTGAGCAGAAAGAGTATCTGCTGGGCTTCTTCTCGGGTGCTGTGCGCCGCAACGGGAACCCGTTCGTCGGACAGACCGCAAACGGTCTCCTTACCGACGATCCGACGTCTGGCGCAACCAATCAACCTGTCGAGAAATTGGTGCATGGGACACCGCTTTCCGACCTGTCGCGCGAGGAGCTGTGGAAGTACGAGCAAAACCCTCTCGACATCTGGGACCAACTGCTTACCCACGCGGACGAAAACCGTGTGCCGTTGCCGGAAGACATTTTCCGATTCAAGTTTCACGGGCTTTTTTATGTTGCACCCGCGCAAGACTCGTTCATGTTGCGGCTTCGCGTACCCGCCGGTGTTCTCTCTGCGCATCAGATGCGTGGTCTGGCATCCATCGCAGAACAGTGGGGTGCCGGGCGTGCCGACCTCACAATGCGGGCAAACCTGCAGATTCGCGAGTTTCAGCCCAAAGACATCGTGCGCGTTCTCAACGGCGTCCGGTCCCTGGGATTGACTTCGCAAGGTTCCGGCGCCGACAACGTTCGCAACATTACCGCATCGCCGATTACCGGAATCGATCCCAGCGAACTGATCGACGTCGCCCCCTTTTCTCAAGCACTGCATCACTACATCCTCAATTCGCGCGACCTGTACGAATTGCCCCGCAAATTCAACGTCGCCTTCGACAACGGCGGCGCTATCAGTGTCGTCGCCGACACCAACGATATCGGCTTCGTGGCTGTGCGCGTGGGCGAAGGGAAGAGCGTCCCAGCCGGGGTCTATTTTCGTGTGCTCCTGTGCGGCATCACTGGCCACAAGCAGTTCGCCGCCGATTGCGGCTTGCTGGTGCGCCCCGAGCAGGCCATTGCCGTAGCCATCGCAATGATGCGCGTCTACGTGGACCATGGTGACCGCACCGATCGCAAGAAAGCCCGTCTGAAATATCTGGTCGATCAATGGGGGGTGGAGCGATTCATCGCAGAGACTGAAAAGTGCCTTGCCTTTCCCTTGCTGCAGGTCGCAGCGGAAGAATGCGAGGCGCGCGCGCCCATCGATCGCGCGGGACACATCGGCGTTCATCCGCAAAGCCAAACAGGATTGCACTACATCGGCGTTGCGATTCCTGTGGGCCGGCTGCCTGTGGACCAGATGCGTGCCCTGGCGACCATCGCCGAACAATTCGGAAGCGGCGAACTGCGCCTGACTGTGTGGCAGAATCTCTTGATTCCGCACATTCCCACCGCCCGAGTCGACAAAGCCGTGCAGGCTCTGCGGGCAGCCGGCCTGGATTGCGAGGCCGGAGCAGTTCGCCGCGGCACCGTTGCATGCACCGGCAATCGCGGTTGCCGGTACGCCGCGACCGACACCAAAGCCCATGCCGTCGAACTTGCCAATCTCCTCGATGCACGATTCAAGATCGAGCAGCCGGTGAATCTGCACGTCACAGGTTGTCCCCACTCTTGCGCGCAGCACTACATCGGCGACATCGGTCTCCTGGGTGCCAAGGTCGCAGGGGCCGAGGGCTACCAGGTTGTCATCGGTGGTGGATCTGATCGCGACCAGGGTCTGGCGCGCGAGCTGATCGCATCGGTTGCGTATAGCGATCTGCCGCCGCTGATGGAGAATCTCTTCTCCGCCTACATGAACCAGCGCAAGGCAGGAGAGTCGTTTCTTGAATTCAGTCGCAGGCACAGCATTTCGGAACTCCAATCCTTCCTCGCTGCAAAGGAGTGTGTGTCTCAATGACCGCAAGCATTCCCTTCATTCCTGAAAATGCTCCGTTCACAGCGGAACAGCGGGCATGGCTCAACGGATTGCTTGCCGGAGTCTTCTCTTCCGCCCCTCAAGAAACGGCAGCGGCAAAGTCGCCGCGTCGCATCGCGATCCTCTATGCATCGCAATCCGGAACCGCAGAATGTTTAGCAAGAAAGCTGGCCAAGGAACTGAAAGCGCAGGGCCACACCGCGGCGGTGTCTACGCTTGTTGGCTATACGCCGGCGGCTCTCGCAGCAGAAACCTGTGCGTTGGTCATTGCCAGTACCTACGGAGATGGCGACGCTCCAGACGGCGTGCAACCTTTCTATGAGCAGCTTTGCCTCGAGCACTTTCCACGCATGGAAAAGCTCACCTATGCTGTCTTCGCCCTCGGCGATAAGCACTATGAGCAGTTTTGCAAATTCGGCAAAGATCTCGATGGAAAGCTCGCTGCCCTCGGCGGGAACCGGCTGCTCCATCGCGTGGACTGCGACGTCGATGTGCACGAGCCTTTCGCGCGATGGAAATCTGCCCTGGCAGACCGACTCAAAGAAACGCCCGCCTCAGACTATCGAACCAATCCAGCAGAATCGACAGTCGAAGCGAAGCCTCTTCCGAGGGCCTCAGAAACGGCCGTCCTTGCCGCGGCCCGCGCGTCATTCACGCGCGATAACCCTCTCCTGGCGTCGTTGGTCGACAAAAGAAATCTGACCCACGCCCAATCCACAAAGTCCACGCTGCATCTGGCTTTCTCGATTGAAGGCACGGGGCTTTCCTATGAGGCCGGCGATGCGTGCGGCGTGATCCCCAGGAACGATGCCAATCTTGTCGCCGAGATCCTGCAAAGGCTGCGGTGCAATGGCAACGAACAGGTCCCCGGCGCAAAAAGCGGCACAACCACGCTGCACGATGCGCTGATGCATCAGCTGCAAATCACCCGCCTGACCCGCAAAACGGTCCAGGGATACGCGACACGGGGCAACTGCGCTCTGCTTCTGCAGTTCCTTCAACCCGAACAGAAGGCGTATCTCGATCAGTACGTGTATGACCGCGGTTTGATCGATTTGCTTACGGAGTATCCGGGCGTAATCGACGATCCTGCCGAGTTAGTGGCTTTGGTGCCCAAGTTAACGCCACGCCTTTACTCCATTTCGTCGAGCCCGGTCGCCCACGCGGGACAGATTCATGCCACGGTAGCTGTGGTCCGTTTTACCGCACACAATCGGAATCGCGGCGGCGTATGCTCGACGCTCTTTGCCGACCGCACAGAAGTGAGGGATCGGCTTCCGATCTACATTCAGCCCAACAAGAAATTCAAATTGCCGTCGAACCCCGACACGCCGATGATCATGATTGGGCCGGGTACAGGAATCGCTCCGTTCCGCGGCTTTCTGCATGAGCGCCGCGTGCTCGGCCAGAAAGGTCGCAATTGGCTGTTCTTCGGAGAACGCAGCGCGGCTACGGACTATCTCTACCGCGACGAGCTCGAATCGATGAACGCCGACGGGCATTTGATGCGGCTCGACACTGCGTTTTCGCGTGATAGCGACGACAAGGTATACGTGCAGGACCGCATGCTGGAGCATGCTCCGTTGTTCTGGCAATGGCTCGAAGACGGCGCCAGCGTCTATGTCTGCGGAGATGCGTCGCGCATGGCCAAGGACGTGCACGGCGCGCTTTGCCGCATCGTGAAAGAGCAAGGCGTTATGTCGCAGGAAGCCGCCGAGACCTACGTCGATGCGCTCAAGGATCAGCATCGCTACCATCGCGATGTTTACTGAAAGGCAGCTCGCGCCGCTGCGATCAGATGCGATTGATCGAGAGAGTTTTGCGCAATGGGCACGCTTAGGACTGCGAAGCGGCGAACTCCGCCAGCGATTCCTCGATGCTCGGACGCCGTCCCGTTCCAATCTCTTTCCCGCGCAGCTGATGGAACTTCCGCAAGACAGTATTCGCTTTTGTCAGTGCCTCAATGCGCTCGGTGTATGCATCGAGCTTCGCTCCCGGGATGGCAAAGATCGCGGTATTCTCCGTGAAGGTGTCCAGGTAGGCGCGCGCCCCACAGCATCCGAGACTCATCGCCGGCCGGCCCGAGTTCATCACCTGGGGCACGACGGCGCACGCTGGGCGTCCCATCGCCGGAGGGTTTTCGCTCTCGAGTTGCTGCGTCGCTTCTGACAAAATCAGCGTCTGATCCGCACGCACAAAAAGGATCACCACGTCGGGAGGCAAGGGCGCCTTGTCAAGTCGCGCGTATGTGACGAATTGGGCTTGCTGCTTGAGTACTGGAATCTGCGGAACGTCTTCTGGCCGCACGTACCCAAGATCCGCAAAAACCTTTAGCGCATCCGTCAGGTCTTTCTGCTGCGCGGGCGATGTCTGCAGATTGTGCGTGTGTACCCCGATCGCGCAGAGCTCGTGGTCCCGGGCAGAGGTGGTGAAGGTCGAGTTCGCGGCGTCTTGCCAGAATCGGCATCCCGCAGGCGCGTAGCCCTCGTGAAGCCCCACACCAGCGGGCGCATTGTGGCTGAAAGAAACCGCAATTGGAGGCTGCTCGAGCTGCAGTGATTCGACGAGTGCCTGAGACAACGCAAAGTAGTTTTCCATGAAGATTCCTGCGATTTGAATTTGAAGTCAGAATGCTCTCAGGCCTTGTGACTGCTTACGACCGTGAATCCAATCTCGGCAATAAGTTTGCGAACGGCTTCCTCTGACGAAACCTGCGGATCGAAAACTACCGTGACTTTGCCTTCAGGATAGGTCGACCGGCTGGACACAATACCTTTCTCTCTTCCCAGCAATGTATCGAGACCCACCGCGCAAGTGATGCATGTGAAGCCCTTCACTTGCAGGACCAGAGTCGCGCGCGGGCCACTTGCAGCCATCGTTTCCATTGGATTGAGCGCCCCAACCCCGGTTAGCGCGACCAACTGCATGAATTGTCTGCGAATCATTGTGATCTCCAATATGCTCCCGGTTCCGATGCCATCGAAGTTACTGTGCTGTCCCAGAAGCCGCTTCATAGCGCCACGGCGTTTCGATACTGGCTTTGTCTGAGAACCGCGTATCGGCGTAATCGCTAAACTCGATCTTCTTGTTCAGGACGCCCGTTTCGATCATCAGGTCGCGCACCATGTCGAAGTCCGCTTTCCTGGGAGCAAGCGGACTGTACGTAACCCGGTCGAGCGGCTTGGTCAGCGCCCAGCGCAGCAGGGCCGGCTTCTGGTTGTAGTAGAACCGGCCCACAAAGTCGGCAGCCTCTTCGCGATGCGGCTTGCTCTTGTCGAGCCACAGGCCCGACCGCGCGATTCCGTCCACAAGCACTTGCACAATGTCCGGTCGGCGATCGATCAGGTCTTGCCGAACGATAAGAATGCACGACATGTAGTCGGGCCAATAGTCACGTGCCTGGAAGAGCACACGCCCGTAGCCCGCCATCTCCGCTTGCGAAGGGAACGGCTCGCCCATCACAAAGGCGTCGATGGCGTGCGCAGCCAGTGCGCCCGAAACGTCTGGTGGTGCCATCTCAAGCATCTTGATTTCGTTCGGCTTGATACCCCAGATCTTCATCGCGCGGAACATGAGCAAGCGCTCGTCAGAAAAACGGCTGGGGATCGCGACAGTTTTGCCGCGCATGTCGGCGAAGGTCTTGATTGGACCATCTTTTCTTACCACCACCGCGCTTCCGTAGCGGTGCCCAAGATACACAACCTTGATCGGGACACCCTGGGCTTTAAGCGCTATGGCCATCGGCGCGACAATGAACGCGGCTTGCACCCGGTTCGAAATCAGCGCTTCTTTCATCTCCGGGAAGCCTTGAAACATGCGCGGCAAAAACTCTTCGCCCGACGTGGAATATTTCGAGATGTAATCCGTCACCGGGCATGTAAGCTGGCATGTCACAGGCAGGTAAGCCACGATGATCTTCCGCTTCTCAATCGGCCGATAGTCGTTCAGCACCGCAGCCCAGTTCACATTCAGATACGAGTGCAGGCAGGAAATCAGCACCAGCCAACCCACCACCAAGAGAATCGCCCTCGCCCTAGACCGCATTGCGGAACCCCCAGCGAACAGTTTTCAGCATTTCCAAACGCCGAAAGGCGATGTCCAGAACGAGGCCAATGACGCCAATCATGAGCATTGCGGCAACAACCAGGTCGTAACGTTTGCCCGAGTTGCGCGAGTCGATCACCAGATAGCCCAGTCCCGAATCGACGGCAATCATCTCGCCCGCAACCACGACCAGCCATCCAATTCCCAGTGCGATGCGCAACCCGATGAGAATCTGCGGCAGCGCGGCAGGAAATACGACACGCAACAGGAGCTGGCTGTTCGACAGGCCAAAGTTCTTCCCGGCTCGCCGGTAGATTTGCGGCACGCTGGCCACGCCACCAACGCATGCGACAACAATCGGGAAGAACGCTCCGAGATACACAAGAAAGATCGCCGCCGGATCTCCAATGCCGAAGAAGATGATCGCCACCGGGATCCAGGCGATGGGGCTGATCGGCCGCAGCAGTTGAAGCAGCGGGTTTACCACCTGATGCGCGGAAGGGAACCAGCCGAGGGACAGGCCCATCGGAATGCCCGTCACCACGGCAAGTCCAAACCCAATGGCAACGCGACGAAGCGAGTCGCCGATATCGGCCCACAGCACATGCTTATGCAGAAGCCCCGCCATCCCCTGCTCCACACTCAGCGGAGACGGGAAGACTTTTGTCCCGGTCCAGATGACCGAAAAATGCCAGGTCGCCAGCAGCATCGCCGCAGCGAATGCAGGCCAGAAGAAGCGCTCCCAGGTGCGTGGGTTCTTGAGTTCGCTCATATCTCGTAGGCCAGCCCAATCAGTTTTAGGAGCTCGTCGCGCAGCTCAAGATAAAGCGGCGCGCTGATGTTGCGGGGATGGGGGATGTCGATGGTGAGAATGTCCTGAATGCGTGCGGGCCGCGAGCTGAGCACCACCACTCGATCGGCCAGCTGAACAGCCTCATCGATATCGTGCGTGACAAAAATGATAGTGCGTTGTTCCGTTTGCCAGATACGAAGCAGTTCGCCGCGCATCATCACGCGCGTAATCGAATCCAGCGCGCCGAACGGCTCATCAAGAAACAGAATGTCGGGATTGACGGCGAGCGCCCGAGCCACCTGCAGCCGCTGGCGCATGCCGCCCGAAAGGTCGCCAGGATACGCGTGCTCGAAACCCTGCAGCCGCACAAGCTGTACGTAGTGTGCGATGCGTTCGTCCCGCTCCGCGCGGGATAGCTTTGAGAGGCCGAACCCGATGTTGCCTTCCACCGTGAGCCACGGAAAGACGGCTCGCTCCTGGAATACCAGAATCCGGCGAGGATCGGGGCCGGTCACCGGTTCACCATCGATGGTCACCGAGCCCGTGGTCGGCGACAGGAAGCCTCCCATGGCATTCAACAGCGTCGATTTACCGCATCCCGAAGGACCGACGAGGCAGATGAACTCGCCATCCTTGATATCGAGATTAATGTCTTCGAGCG
The DNA here is from genome assembly GCA_036520995.1 of Occallatibacter sp. Classification (GTDB taxonomy): domain Bacteria; phylum Acidobacteriota; class Terriglobia; order Terriglobales; family Acidobacteriaceae; genus Telmatobacter. Next base: position 42,813 of record DATDIQ010000062.1, on the reverse strand, counting down.
CAACCACACTCTTGCTGTCGGACCGGTAGGTCACGCCGAGCTGGTGCGTGCGCAGCTTGTACTTGTCGAGTTGGGGCGACACTGCTTGAGCGAGAGACACTACTCCTCCGATGACCTCCAGCGAAATGACTTGACTCGCTCGAGCGAACGCATCGCAACGTCGAGCAGCAAACCGATAATGCCGATAACAACCATGCCGGCCACAACAAGGTCGTAGCGGTTGCCGGCATTGCGCGCGTCCACGATTAGAAATCCAAGCCCGGAGCTAACCGCGATCATTTCAGCCGCAACCACCACCAGCCATGCCACTCCCAGCGTGATCCGCATCCCGACCAGCAGCTGCGGAATCACGGCGGGGTAAAGAACCCGGGCAACAAATGCGCTTGAGCTCAAGCCAAAATTGCGTCCTGCATGAATATAGACCGCAGGAATGTTGTGCACGGCGCTCATGGCGGCGAGCAGCAACGGAAAAAAGCAGCCCACAAAAATGAGAAAGATTGCCGACAGATCGCCCACGCCGAACCAGAGAATTGCGATCGGAATCCAAGCCAGCGGCGAGATCGGCCGGAACAGCTGCGTCAGCGGATTGAAGGCCATCTCGCCACGCCGGTACCAACCCAGTGCCAATCCCAGCGGAATGGCGGTGACGCAGGCCAGCACGAAACCCCATGTCACGCGGAAGAGCGACGCGACGATGTACTTCAGCAGCAGCCCGTCGTGGATCAGTTCTGCAATTCCAGCGGCCACGGCTATCGGACCAGGAAGGATCAGCCCCGGATGCATCCGCACCGAAACCTCCCAGAGCGACAGCAAGACCAAAATGAACAGCACCGGACGCAGCCAGCCGGGGAATCGCATCCGAAGGATCTCCTTGGGTCAGGGAGCTTTGTGGGGAAGTCCGCTCAACTACGAATCCTATGGGAGCGTTACGGCAGCCGCCTCCATCAAAAGTTGGAGATGGGGAAAAGAGTGAAAGCGCATCCTGGGGCGTAAGGCGTTGCACTTCGCGACTTCGAACCCTCAGAATGAATATGCAATGGCATTTTTTGCAGTCCTTCTTTGCCCCCGGCGCCTCGCGCCCCGTTGTCGTCGCGCGCGCGCGGGAATCTTTCTCTTGACGCCTCTTCTGGCCCTGGTTGCCTGCCACCCCGGCGGGCGTCTGCCCGACCCCTCCTCGAAGACTTACGCAGACTATGTTTCTACGTTTTATGTGGGACTCGCGGCTCTGCAGGTCGGCGATGATGTGCGGGCCGAGGCCAAGCTTTCCGATGCCACCCGCCTGGTTTCTGCAGAGCCCGCCGGATGGGCCAACTGGGGTATCCTGGCTCTTCGCCAGCGCAACTTCGATGCCGCCGCGCAACGCTTCGACCAGGCCCTGAAACTGGATAACAACGACGACCGGATCTATTACCTGCAGGGACTGCTTGAGAGCGACCGCGGCAACTCCGGCCAGGCGATCACCGACCTGCGCGAATCCGTCAAGCGCAATCCACGCAACCTGCGCGCGACCTATCTGCTCGCTTCTGAGGTGGAGCGGCAGGGCGCTCCGCAGAGTGAAGCGGAATTTCAGCACCTCATGCAGCAACTGCTGGCTTCCGACCCCAATAACCTGGCCGCGCTACTCGATCTTTGCCGTATCTCCGCTAAACAGAGCGATGCCGCAACCCTGCGCAACACCATCAGCCGGGTCGATGCGCAGTCGGCCAGCTGGCCCGACGAAGTGAAGCAACAGCTGGCAGCCTTGAAGACCGCGGCCAACGGACCCGACGCCCGCGCTGCTGCGACGCGATCGATCTTCTTGCGCAACGTGCTGATGCGCGTGCCCGAATTCCGCGCCAGCCTGCTTGAACTGAAATCGCCACCCGGCGATGAGGCACAACCCTTCACACACTTTGTCCGCCTGCAGACGCCTGTGTTTGCCCCCGCGCCGCCCGACGATGCCATGAACTTCACGCGTCAGCCCTTGACGCAGTTTACCGGCAGCAGTTGGAACTGGATCGGCGCAGTCTCGCTCGACGGCAGCGGCGCGCCAATTATCGCAGTGGCCAACGGTCATGAACTCCGCCTGGCAACCGGTGCAAAGCTTCCGTTCCCCGGCGGTAAGAGCGCCACAAAGCCATCTCCAGATGGAATCCTTCCTCTCGATTTCAACTACGACTTCAAGACGGACCTGCTGCTTGCTGGTGCCGGCGGCGTGCGCTTCTTCCGCCAGGACAGTCCGACCTCGTTCAAAGACACCACATCCGCCACCAAGCTGCCTTCCGCGATGCAGAACGCTGCCTACTCGGGCGCATGGGCCGTCGACATCGAAGCCGATGGTGATCTCGATATCGTCATGGGCCAGGCGAATGGCGTCCCGGTTGTGTTCCGCAATAACGGCGACGGAACCTTCCAGCCCATCCATCCGTTTTCCGGCGTCTCCGGGATCCGCCAATTCGTCTGGGGCGACTTCAACGGCGATGGCAATCCCGACGCGGCGCTCATCGACGGCGCGGAACATCTGCACGTCTTTCTCAACGAGCGCTCCGGCAATTTCCGCGAGATTTCCAATCCGATGGGTTCCTCCATCGTGAAGGCGATCGCCCAGGCCGACATCGACCACTCGGGCCCCATGTCCTTGCTTGTGGCACACACCGATGGCTCAGTAACCGCGATGAACCTGCCGGACGAAGGAGGGAAGTGGGCGATCAGTACACTGAGCGGCGTGACGATCCCCGCCAATCTGCTCGGCGCCGATCTGCGCATCATCACTGCCGACTTCGACAACAACGGCGCTATAGATCTCCTGGCATCGTCCGCCGCCACGGCGCAAGAACCGGTCCTGTGGCTCCAGGGGGATGACAGAAAGTTTCAGCGGCTTCCGAAGAATCTCGAAGCGGGATCGTCGCTGGCAACGGCCGATCTTGCGGGTCACGGCCGCCTCGATCTTCTCGCTGTCTCCTCTACCGGAGACGCGATCGGGGCTCTCAACCAGGGTACCCGCAACTACCACTGGCAAACCATCCGCCCCCGTGCCCGTCAGACAACCGGGGACCAGCGCGTGAACTCCTTCGGTATAGGGGGCGAAATCGAAATCCGCTCCGGCCTTTTGCCGCAGAAACAAACCATCTCCAGTCCCGAGCTTCACTTTGGCTTGGGCGAACAGACCGGTGCCGACGTCGCGCGCATCGTGTGGCCCAATGGTTCGGTCCGCGCCGAGTTTGCACTCAAGGCCGATCAACCGATCCTTACCGAGCAGCGCCTCAAAGGGTCGTGCCCGTTCCTCTTCGCGTACAACGGACACTCGATGCAGTTTGTCAAAGACACCATTCCATGGGGCTCCGCAATCGGCCTCCGCATCAATGCCATCGGGCCTGCCCGCGTGGCCGCCACCGAGGAATGGTACAAGATCGACGGCGACGCGCTCGCTCCGCGCGATGGCTTCTACGATCTGCGTATCACCGGCGAACTTTGGGAGACTTATTACTATGACTCGCTGCGCTTGATGACTGTGGATCATCCGGCAGGAACTGCGATCTTCACCGACGAACGCTTCGTTGTGCCGCCGGTCAAGCTTGCAGTCACAGCGATGGAAGCGCCGCAGCCGATCGCGCATGCCATCGATGACAATGGGATCGATGTCACCGGGATTCTTCGGGCCCGCGACGGCCGCTATCTCGACACCTTTGGGCGCGGTCAATATCAGGGCGTCACGCGCGACCATTACGTCGAGATCGACCTCGGCCCCAACGTTCCAGCGCAGGGCCCTCTCTGGCTTATCGCCAATGGATGGCTGCATCCGTCCGACTCCTCGCTCAATATCGCGATGGGTCAGGGGCATCATCCGGTCCCTCGCCCGCTGAGTCTTGAAATTCCTGACGGCCACGGCGGCTGGCGCACGGTGCGCGACAACCTCGGTTTTCCCGCCGGGCGCAACAAAAATTGCCTCATCGATCTAACGGGTCTTTTCCCGCCAGGATCACAACACAAACTCCGCCTGCGCACCAATCTTGAGGTTTACTGGGATTCGATCCAATGGGCCGTCGGTGCGCCGCACGCGCCCCTCAAGATCACTTCGCTCACGCCCGCAACAGCCGATCTGCATTACCGCGGCTATTCTGTGATTCACCAGGCCAATCCCTCGTCACCAGAGATTCCGGACTACGAGCAGCTAGCTGCAACCACCCAGATATGGCGCGACCTGCGCGGGTACTACACCCGTTACGGCGATGTCCGCGAACTGCTCGCTAAGCCGGATGACCGCTATGTGATCATGAACGCCGGCGACGAACTGGCTCTGCGCTTCGCCGTTCCGCCTCCGCCGCCCGCGGGATGGGTGCGCGACTATGTGATTGCCGGCGACGGCTGGATCAAGGATGGCGACTACAATTCGACGGATTCAGCAACCGTAATGCCCTATCCCTACCATGCCCGGCAGATCTACGACACCTCACCAGGAAAACTCGAAGATGATTGGGTCTATCGCCATCACACCGACGACTGGCAGACCTACCAGACGCGCTACGTTTCGCCGCGAATTTTCGAAGATGCTTTAAGGAGCAGCCAGAGTCGATGAAGCAGGTACCCGTAGCGCGCATCGCTGTCACAATCTTTTTTGTTGGGTTGTTGGCCACTCCTGCGGTCATGCGCTGGCGGCTGGCGCAACAAACGCTTGCTGCCCACACTACACTCGACATCCATGCCGCTCTCGCGCGTCACGGTTTTTATCTCCAGGAAGTATCGCATCAGATCGGGATCGACTTCGTCCACCAGGCGCCGACTCTCGATCCAAAATTGAATCCCATCATGCCGGAAGTGGCGTCCATGGGCGCGTCGGTGAGCATCGTCGATTTCGATCGCGACGGATGGCCTGATATCTACGTAACCAACAGCGCAGAAGGCAGCAAGAATCATCTCTATCGCAATATGCACGACGGCACATTCAAAGATGTCGGTGAAGAGATGGGCGTGGCCGACGTGAACCAGCCGGGAACCGGTGTGTCCATGGGCTCCGTCTGGGGCGACTATGACAATGACGGCTATGAAGATTTGTTCCTCATCAAGTGGGGACGTCCTGAGCTCTTTCACAACGATCACGGTCACGGATTCACGCGCGTGAGCGAGGAGGCCGGACTCCCGCCATGGATCAACGCCAATACGGCCGTCTGGTTTGACTACGATGGCGACGGGCTCCTCGATCTCTTTGTCGGCGGCTACTATCCAGAAGATGTCGATCTCTGGCACCTGAAGTCGACGCGCATGATGCCTGATAGCTTTGAATACGCGAAGAACGGCGGCCGCAAATATCTCTTCCACAATCTCGGCAACGGCAAGTTTGAAGAAGTCAGCGCGAAGATGGGCATCAACAGCCGGCGTTGGGCACTCGCCGCCGGCGCCGCCGATCTGCGCGGTACAGGCCATCAGGATTTGTTCATTGCCAACGACTATGGCGTCTCGGAACTCTATCTCAACGATGGCAAGCGATTCCACGAAGCGGGCGAGCAGACGGGCGTAGGCTTTGCCCCGAAGAGCGGGATGACTGTTGCTTTCGGCGACATTCTCAACGACGGCCACTATGCCGTTTACGTGTCGAATATTTCAGAGAACGGCACACTGATTCAGGGCAACAACCTGTGGGTCCCCAAAGAAGGCGCTGCCGGAAACAACCTCGCCTTCGAAAATCTTGCGCGCGACATGGGCGTTGAGCTCGGCGGTTGGAGCTTCGGCGCGCAGTTTGGCGACCTGAATAACGACGGCACCCTCGATCTCTACTTGACTGACGGGTACGTCTCACTTGACCGGAATCGAAGCTACTGGTACGACTTTACAAAGATTGCAGGCGGAAACTCTTCCATCATCGGCGACGCAAAAGACTGGCCGGCGATGGATGGAAGAAGCCTCTCGGGGTACCAGCAGAAGCATGTGTGGCTCAACGATGGAGCGGGCAAATTCATCGACGTGGCGCAGGCGGTGGGCGTGACCGACACCTACGATGGGCGAGCCGTCGCCATGGCCGACCTGTGGAATCGTGGTGTACTCGACGTGATTGTGGCGAATCAGCGAGGCCCGCTGCTCGTCTACAAGAACACCGTCGCCCCCGGCAATCACTGGATTGAGTTCCAGCTTCAGGGCCACAGCAGCAATCGCAGCGCGATTGGCGCCGAGGTTGAATTGCACTGGAACGACCAGAAACAGATTCAGGAAGTCTCCGGCGGCAGTGGCTTCTCGGCGCAGAACGATCGCCGCCTGCATTTTGGTCTCGGCAAAGATCCAACCCTTGAGAAGGCAGTCATTCGCTGGCCCTCAGGCAAGACCCAGACGATCGATTCCCTCGCGCCCGACAAGCTGTATACGATCGAGGAATCGCAATGAGCCAGCAGGCGACGCAACCGCAAAACCAACCTCTCGAGCCCTCCGTCAAGTCGTCGACTCGAGGATGGACGCCCATCTCCAGTCGTCTCAATCCATATCTTCCGCCGATTTTCATTACGCTCATCCTGCTCGTGGGCCATCTCTCCTTCGGCATTCTCGAGAGCTATCAGAAGACACTGCTCGCCATCGTCTCGGCCATGGCTGCGGAGCTTGTCCTTGGCCGCTTGCTCGTGCACAAGTGGCCTCACCTCGCCAGTTCCTACATCACCGGCATCAGCGTCGGCATTTTGCTGCGTTCACCCGCTTTCTGGCCCTATGCGGTCTGCGCACTTCTCGCGATCACATCGAAATATGTGTTGCGCTTCAACGGACGCCACCTCTTCAATCCATCCAACTTCGGCATCTGCGCCATGCTCTTCCTCGCCTCCGACGCAGTCGCCACTCTCAGCATCCAATGGGGCAACAACCTGGGCGCCATGATCGTCATCTGGGCCCTCGGCAGCTTCATCATCTGGCGCGTCCGTCGCTTTCACATCTGTGCGGTTTATGTAGTCTCGTTCCTGCTCCTGTCCATTGTGCGCGCTTATCTCACCGGCGATCCATTCCTCAGCGAAGTCTCTCCCATCACAGGGCCTGAATATCAGCTCTTCATCTTTTTCATGATCACCGACCCCAAAACGACGGTGCGCTCGAAATGGGGCCAATGCGTCGTCGCCTTCCTGGTTGCCGTAGCGGAGCTGTTCTTCCGCCTCGATCAAAGCATCTATGCGCCGTTGTACGCCCTGTTTTTCGTCGGCCCTATTGCGCTCCTGATTGAGATGGCTTTGCAGTCCCGCAAGTCCGCCACCGGAAATCCGGCCACCGCAAATGCACCCGCGCGCCCCTGAGCGGGGCCGCCTAAAAGGAAAGACATTGAAGTCGTCCCGGTCCTGGATTGTTGGAACATCTCTCGCGCTTACTGTCCTGATTGGAGGCTGCAAGCATTCATCGGAAACCCAGCCACAGACGAAGCAGGCAACGTCGTCGTCTTCCAGCCCAACGGTGCCCTCGCTGTCGCATTCGTCGTCGGCGGTTGAGCTCTCCGCGCCCCGTCCTTCTGGACCGATTCGCTTCACCGACATCACTGCACAGGCCGGCATCCACTTCAAGCACAACAGCGGCGCCTTCGGCGAGAAGTATCTGCCTGAAACCATGGGCAGCGGCGTCTGCGTCCTCGACTACGATAACGACGGCTGGCAGGACATTCTCTTTGTCAATTCGAGGGACTGGCCTGGCCACGGATCGCAGAAGTCTTATCCGGCTCTCTACCACAACGAGCACAATGGAACTTTCAAAGACGTGACCCGCGAGGCCGGTCTTGACGTGGAGATATATGGCATGGGTTGTGCCGTTGGCGACTACGACAACGACGGCCGCGACGACATCTACATCACCGCCTTCGATGGCAATCACCTCTTTCACAATCAAGGCAACGGCAGGTTCATCGACGTTACGTCCAAAGCCGGCGTGCGCGATGGCGGCTTCTCCACGGGTGCTGTCTGGTTCGACTATGACAACGACGGCAAGCTCGATCTCTTCGTTTCGCATTATGTCGACTGGTCGATCGCAACCGATCAGACCTGCCGCCTCGATGGCGTCCACAAATCCTATTGCACGCCGGAACTCTACAAGGGGCAAAGCGCAACGCTATATCACAATCTCGGCAATGGTCGATTCGAAGATGTCACCCGCAAAGCCGGCCTCTACGATGCCTCCAGCAAATCGCTGGGCGTCTCCCTGCTCGACTTTGACGATGACGGCTGGCTCGACCTCTTCGTGGCCAACGATACGCAGCCCAACAAGCTTTATCGCAACAACCACAATGGAACGTTTACCGAGAGCGCTTTCACCGCGGGCGTGGCCTATAGCGACGCAGGCAAGGCGCGCGCCGGCATGGGCACAGACACGGCCGATTACGATGCATCGGGTCGGCAAGGCCTGCTGATTGGGAATTTCGCGAACGAAAGCCTCGCCCTCTATCACAACGATGGTTCCGGTTTGTTCTCCGATCAGTCTGTCGCTTCGGGCATCGCGTCGCCTTCCGCGAAGTCACTCACCTTTGGAACATTCTTCTTTGACTACGACCTCGACGGACTGCCTGACATCTTCGCAGCCAATGGTCACGTGGCTGACGACATCAGCGTGATTCAGCCGACGATCCACTATGCCGAGCCGCTGCTGCTATTTCGGAACAAGGGCAACGGGAAATTCGAAGACATGTCCGACAAAGCCGGACCAGCCCTCATGCAGTCGATCGTCGCGCGGGGCGCGGCCTATGCCGACTTCGACAACGACGGCGCCCTCGATGTTGTCATCTCTACCAACAACGGCCCGGCCAAACTGTTGCGCAACGACAATGGCAACCAGAACGACATGCTCCGGGTCAAGTTGATCGGCACACGCTCCAACTGCGACGCGATTGGAGCCAAAGTTACCATCGTTCTCAGCAATGGAATGCATCTCCTGCAGATGGTCAAAGACGGATCGAGCTATCTCTCGCAAAGTGAATTTCCGCTCACCTTCGGTCTCGGCCGCCCCGGGTCAAGAAAAATCGCAAGCCTGCAAATTGTCTGGCCAAGCGGCAAGAAAGAATCCGCCACAGACCTGCAACCGGACCAGGCCATCACGATTGAAGAAGGGAAGGGCATCGTCGCAAGGCAACTCATCCTCGTATCCGGTCCAAGCGCCGTGACGCAACCCTCACACTGACGGGCCTTTCGCCGCTCTAGCCCTCTTGTGGTTGATGAAATCCGCAGCGCTGCAGCAGCGCCTCGATCTCCTCTTCGCTCGCGTCAACCTTCGAGCGCGAGGCAACCAGATCGGCAGCGTCCACTGGGTACCAGTGCCGTGCATTCGGACGACTCAACCCGACAACATCAATCGGTTCAATTGTCCGAACGATCTCGTCGATCATAGAAACGGAATCCCGATTCGTCCTGACATGCAAGGCTCGGTCGAAGATCGCTTTGCTGCGTATGCCAAACTCCGAATGATCGTAAAGCAGGAATGACCGCGCCAGTTGAGGCTTTCCGAGTCGTCGTGCTGTCTCTGCATAGCTCGCCGCCGCGAAATAGAGCAGGCAGAGCGCGCGGAAGAGAGGGAAGTTTCCCATCTGCGCATAGAGCGCGCCAATCAGCCGTGCCGTCGCCAACAGCTCTTCCGTAGTCTTCTTCTCGTAGGCCAAAAACTCTGCGGCAACCCGCGGCGAGTCAAGACCAGCTTCGAGCACGCGTGCCAATCGCTCGACGCCCAGAAGGGTAAGCGGAAACCCCATGGACAGCAGCGGGTCGATAAATCCCGCCGCCGAAGGAAGCAGCGCCCAGCGCGCGCCACACACACGTTGGCTCAGGAAAGAGAGCCGCGGAATATGCCGAAATGGCAGCTCGGCGCGTGCCTCCCCGAACTGATCGCGCAACGCTGGAATCTTCGCGATGAGCTGCCCCCACGCTGTCGCTCCGTCGTCAAATCCAAGACGCGCCGCAAGCATATCGGTCGCTGCAACACCGGCGCTCGCGATGCCGTTGTTGAAACGCAGGACCCAGATCCATCCACCATCGAAGACATGATGCACGGCTGCGTCTTCCGGCGGATAGGGCGCACCGTTTGGCGCTAGCGGCTGCGTCACTCCGGAGAAGTGGCTCCAGAGCGCCTGCGTTGCTGGATAGACGGGCAAAACCGCCTCGCCGAGATTCAGCGCGCGATGCAGAAGCCCGCGCGGCCCCGTCGCATCGATCAGAAACTTCGCGCGGACCTCGAAGTCTTCTTGAAGGCGTGTTCCCCCCAACTCGACTCCGTTTGCGTCGCACGTCACCACATCGATGCGCACTTCGTCGAAATACTCCGCACCGGCCTCCCGCGCCTGCTCCACTAGAAACTGATCGAAATCTGCGCGGAACCAATGCGTGTCTGAAATTGCATCGTGCGGGCTGGCTGCAACTAGTAGTTGATCCTCATATCCTATAGAGCTCACGGCATCCGGCGCATCCAAGCGATGGTGACAAAAGGTGAATCCTCGCTTGAGCCCACACCCAATGCGCGCATACTTCTGTTGCCAGCTTCCCCACTTCGCCAGCGGGGCAATCGCTGGCAAATCGTACCGGCGGCAAAGCTCTTCGAGCAGAAGATTCGCCAACGGCGTCGACGACTCACCAATGACAACGCGCGGATGCTTGCCACGCTCGATCAGTACGACGGAGTAGCCAAGCCGTCGCGCGATCAGTGCCATCAGAGACCCGGCAAAGCCCGACCCGGCAATGGCAATATCGAAAGAACGCGTCAACTCTTTCCCTCGCAGGATTTGCAGTCCACAGCATCGAGCAGCTGCTGGCCCAGGTTCATCGCGTGAAGACGCGCAATGCGCTCAGGGTAGCAGTGGTGACACACAGGCGTCGCTCGTCGAAGATCCCAAAGATCCGCGAAGACGAGGCCTCGCTTCAACCTGACCCCGTGGGCGACCGCGTCTTCGAGAGTCGCCAGGCTCGGCGGGGTAAACTCGCCAACCCGACGCAACGCCTCCATCGCTCCGTTTCCGCTGCGGGTCGGGATGAGGCTCACCGCAGTCGCCCCGCAGTCAAAAGCAAAATCCAGCGAGCGCATCGCCCAGTGAAGAGCCTCCTCTGGAGGCATGAACGGCGGCTGCACCAGGACGAAGACGCGCAGATCGATGCCGTTCGACCGCAAAAACTCTGCCGCCCGTGCAAACTGATCCAATGTCATCCGCTTGTTTAGCCGCTCCAGCACCTCAGGATGCGCCGTCTCAAGCCCCATCGCGACTTCCAGCGGATGCCCGAGAAGATCGCAAAATTCCAGGCAGCGTGTTCCAACCAGCGCCGGGTGACACTCTACAATTGTGCGCTCGAAGCCCGCGGCCAGCCGCGCAATCTCTCCGTAGTCTTCGCGCGGAATGGCCTGTTCATCAAAAAAGCTTCCGCTGTTATAGAGCTTGATCTGTCGCGCTGCGGGCAGCCGTTCGAGCGCGTATTCGATCTGCCGAGGAATCGCGCCGGGGACAACGGGCTCGCGCAGGGTGTTCTTCCACAGGTCGCACATCACGCAGCGCCAGGGACACTCGCGATTGGTCAAAAAGATCGTCGCAACGGGAACAACCTCGCCGTTCGCCGCACGTTCTTCTTCCACCAAAAATTCGTAAGGTCGGTTCTGATCCAGGTCCACGCGCGGTGTCCGCTGCGTCAAAATCCATTCAGTCCGAAGTTCCGGGTTCGCCGGGTAGACAGCTTCCACGCCTGCCCTCACTGGTAGAGAGCCAGGAACTGCCGGCGATACTCCGCCTCCTGGAAGGGCAAGCTGCGCCGAAGCGCCTCTTCGGGAATGGCGCCGTGTTGAAAGCGCCGCTTCGGAAACACCGGCATCTTCATCCCCGTCAGCCCCAGGATTCCCCGCGCGACAATTTCGCCCTTGAGCTCATAGAGTCTGTCGACGTTGTAGTCGGTCAGCTTGATGAAGGGAATTCCTTCTGCCAGTGCTACTACGTTGGGACGTGTGTAGGGGCTGAACCCCTGAAATCCGAAATGATGCGCCGGTGCGTAGGTTCGCGTATACGAACGGCTCAGTCCGCCGCTGTAGGTCAGCGAGTGCTTGATTTTCCCCACGCCCCATCCTTCCTGGTAAAGCATGGAGTTGTGGATGACGCTCCGAATCGTCAGCTCCGGATTCTGTTCGATCGGGTAGTCCTTCAGATTCTCATCGCCGCCATCGCCGTCCAGCAGGAACTTCCATTCCGGATAACGTGCCCGGATTCCGCGGCACAGCGCAACGGCCATCGTCGCCGACTCAATGTCGAGCGGCTTGTAATCCTCCACAATGCGGATCGTTTCCTTAACGTTCAACGTAGCGCGATCCGCTTCCACCGTCTCGAGAAAAAGTCCCAGCCCAAGCGATTCGAGGAACGCGCGCGCCTGCTGCACATCTGGTCCGTTTCCCAGGTCGAGAACGAACGCCTTAAGCCGTCCCGGGTGCATGCCCTTCGCCAACATCACGTGATACGTCGTCAAGAAAACGCTGCCGCTGTCGATGCCCCCCGAGAAACAGACACCGAACGGCTCCTGCGCCGGCACCGCGTCGAGCCACTGGCCAATCTCCTGTGCCAGCACGCCGACATACCGTTGCCCGATCAAATCCAGATCCGCCGGCAACGCGTCCATCTGCGGCGTGAAGAAGCGCGTGTAAACTGGATCAGGATCAGGGCAGCCGACGAGTTGAATCTCCACCACGTGATGCGCGGGCACCATGCGAGTGTAGCTCGGATGGAACTGTGCGCCGAGGCCTTCCTTTTCGAGCCAGTCGTGGATCGTGTCGATGCGCGAAGCGACGATGAGCATTGGCCCGGCTTGCTGCTTGGCCAGAAAGTAGCGCATCGGCCGGTCCAGCGACCGAGCCATGCGAACAGTTTTGCCCACGTTGGCAACCAGTGCAAACGATCCGGAAATGCGCCCGACCTCAGCCCGCTCCTGTGCCAGCAGGAAGCAACGCGCTTCCTCGATTGTCTGTCCAAAGATCTGGTTGGATGCAGGGTCAATCAGGTCGATGATGCGCTCGATGTACTCCGGCAAAACCACTTCCACCTCACGGGGAAACAGATGGCTACGATCTTTAGACTATACCCCCGACTGAGGCCTGCCGGCGGTCCGGGGCATGTCCGCCGTAGAGGAGAGAACCGCAGATCGGCGCCGCTATTCCTCCAGCGAAACCGGCGCGGGTGCCAGCATTTCTTGTCCGAATCTCTCCCCTCTTCGGTCCCGTCGCAGCAGCAGGCTCAGAACGGCCGCTGCGAGGGAAAGAGTGGCAAGCCCGACAATGAACCGTGGCTCATAGGCTTCGACTCGGTCATAGAGATGTCCGATCACGACCGGCCCCGTTCCGCCGCCCAGCGCGTACGCCGTCCACATCAAGCCATACAGCACCGAAAAGTGCTTGCGGCCAAAATAGCGGGCGAGCAAATAAGGCGCAACATCGGCTTCGCTGCCGAGACCGATGCCCAGCAACGCCGCTCCCATGAGCGTGGCGAATGGAGTCGCCGCAAACGCCAGAACGAACGTCCCCGCGGTGCAGAGCACCAACACGAACGTCTGGATTCGTTGCGGCGAAAAGCGGTCGATCAGGAGCCCGACAAACAGTCTCCCCACAATACCTGCCCCACCGCGCACCGAGAGCGCGAAAGCTGCGTTCTGGGCGCTGACCCCGTGCTCCGTGAGGATTGCCGCCAGGTTCGTGACAAGGCCGTTTTCGCTGAAGGCTGAAAGCATGATGATGCCCGCCAGGATCCAGAAGGGCGCACTCCGCAGCGCCGCGAGAACTGTTGTTCCCGAGACGAAGACGGCATCCTCCTGCGCGACCGAGACCGGCCGGTTTCGCAGCAGAAGCGCCGTCAAGGGAAAGCCGAGCAGCGCGATGCCGCCCAGCAGCAGGTATGCGTCCCGCCAGCCATGATGCTCAATCATCCATTGCGTTGCCGGCGGAATGAAGACGGAGCCGACGCCGCTGCCCGTCAAAATCAAAGCCAGGGCGAAGCCGCGATGCCGCTGAAACCAGGTGAGCATCGTGCGCGTGTAGGCAAACTGCGCAGTTCCATTGGCCACTAGCCCCAGCACAAAAAACGTCAGGTAAAACTGGACCATGTGCGGACCCAGCCGGCTGAGCGATGCCAAGGCAACAGCAAAAACCAGGATGCAGGGAAGGATGATGCGGCGCGGCGGAAACCGGTCGAGCAATACTCCGATGCCGGGCGAAACCAGCGCGACGGTGATGGCCGCCAATCCGAACGTGCCACCGATCGCCTCGCGCTTCCAGCCGAACGCCGCGTGCAAGGGATTGAGGAAAAGGCTGAAGGTATACGGCACGATAGGCGCGAAGCTCGTCATTACGCCCACAAAAGCAGCAGCCGCGACCGGCCATCCCGGGTAACAGACGGAGCTTTCGTTCAGCGTGCTGGGGCGCTCAAGTTCACTCATCCACGGCTCATCGTGCTCGCACTATCCTCGCGGAGAAGCGGGAGCACGGGCATCCGACCGATTGTGGAGACCTGTCCCCATCGTTTGATTGACTTCTCTCTCCATCGCTCGTTGGACGACACTGTCTGCTCGCCCCTTTAAGGTTCCTCAAGCGATTCCATCAAGAGGCATCTCGCGCGTTTTCGGCCCCTGCCGGTTTTCCGGCTCGAATCGACGCGAGATCCATCGAGAAAGAACGGAGATTTTCCCCATGAGCCTTTGGCGTTGGTTGCGCTTTGGTGCAATCCTTGTGGCTGCATCCGGCGGCGCGTGCGTTCTCCGTGCGCAGATTCCAGTAGGCACCCTTAGCGGTATCGTCACCGACCCGAAAGATGCCGTAGTGACCGGTGCACATGTAACCGCGGTGAGTGCGTCGCAAGGCGCCTCGCGCACAACCGACACCAACGGCAGCGGAATCTATGTTCTCTCGGATCTGCCCGCCGGTGCATACGATCTCCGCATCGAACATGCCGGTTTCGCGGCCGCGGAGTTCAAAGGCACGGTGCTGCAAGCCGGCAATACCGCCACCATCGATGCCCGGCTCCAAGTCGCTCAGGCCGGTACAACGGTTGAAGTCAGTGCGTCGGCTACGACCGTCGATGTGACGCAGTCCATGATTCAAGGGCAGATTACGTCCAACACCATCGAGAGCATTCCGCTCAATGGCAGAAATTTCCTCGAATTGGCCTACCTCGTTCCCGGCAACCGGCCCGCGCCCACCTTCGACCCCACCAAGACCAATACCCTTGAGGTCAGCTCGGCAGGCAGCTTCGGCCGCGGCGGAAACATCACCGTGGACGGCGGCGACAACAACGACGAGGTGGTGGGCGGCACGCTCTCCAATTTCCCCCAAGATTCGGTCCGGGAGTTTCAGATCGCCACCGGACGTTTCACCGCCGAGGTCGGGCGCTCCGGCAACAGCATCGTCAATATCGTCACCAAGACCGGGACCAACAAGTATCACGGCTCTGCGTTTCTTTTTGAACGCAACCGCAATCTGCAGGCGTTGCCCGCGACCTTCGATCGAGCCTTGCCGACGCCGCCCTTTGATCGCGAGCAGGAAGGCGGCTCAGGCGGCGGCCCGATCAAAGCTGATAAGGCGTGGTGGTTCACCTCCTTTGAATATCGCGACCAGAACGCAGCCTTACAAACCGGTTCGCGCGATTTCGCCACCGACACCATCTTGCAGACCTCTGCGCCTGCCCCTCTGCGCGAGGCTCTCTGGTCGACGCGTTTCGATACACAACTGGGGTCGCGCAACAGCTTGATGGCGCGCTACTCTTTCGATCACTCCACCGACACGGCAGAGGCAACTCCTTCGCAGACGACCCCCTCGTTTACCGCCGCAGAGCGACAGAACTCCCTGAATCGCTTCAATTCCTTCGTCACCGACCTGACCACCCTCCTGGGCCCAAGGCGCGTCAATGCGCTTACCTTCCACTTCGATAACTTCTACAACGACATCCCGCCCTTTGGGGCGGACGCGCCAACCACCAACCCTGCCCTCGGCCTGACCAACGAGCTCATCTTTCCTGACCTTGCCGATGGAGCAAACTTCAATCTTCCTCAGGCGACCCATCTCAATCGCACCCAGCTGCGCGACGAATTCAGCTGGAACGTGGGCAAGCATGCTCTTCACCTGGGTGGCGAGTTCCAGCACTATACCGCCTACGGCATAATCAACGTCTTTGGCACAGGAACGGCGATCCTCACCTCCGACTTTGGCTTTGCCGACTTGAACGGCGATGGGCAGGTCAATGACCTCGATATTCCGCTCGCCGTGGCACTCAAGAGCAGCGCACCCGTGACGCCGGTTCCAATTCCCACCGTCTTCGACAGCTACCTTGCCGGTTATCTGCAGGACGATTGGCGTGTCACTCCCCGGCTCACGCTCAACCTCGGTCTGCGCTGGGAGTACGATTCGAATCTGACCGGGAATTCCAGCGCACATAATCCCTGCCCGGATCTGGCCCAACAACCAAGCCAGCCCTGCACATGGATGGCGAATGTCATCGATCTGAAGAAGGTTCCCGACAAGAAAGACTTCGGTCCGAGGGTCGGCTTTATCTACGATCCCGTCGGCCAGGGCAAAACCGTGGTGCGCGGGGGATACGGCATCTACTATGACCGCATCATTCTCGAGTCGGGCGCCGAAGAGCTCGTGCAGAACGACCGAACGCTCACAGTTACCCAATTTGCAGGCTCCGCGTGCACGTCGCCCTTCGTCCCCGGTGGCCCCAGCCTCGGTGCGTGCTTTGCTCCAGGCGGAAGCTTCGCGCCAGGCTCTCCGACGCTGGCCAGCCCCTTCAGCGGACCGCATCAGACCGGCGGTGTCGGCATTCTCGCCATGGGGCCGGACGCGCATCATCCCCTCTTCCAGCAGTTCTCCGCCGGCCTGCAGCAGGAGATTGCGAGCAACTGGCTCCTCTCTGCCGACGGCCTGCATGTTTTTGCAACGCGCCAGCTCATCGGGCACCTGGTGCGCGACTCCAGTTCAACGTCTCCCAACATCGCTTGCCCGGGGGATGATGTTCCTTGCACCATCACCGATCCGCTTACCGGAATCTCCGACAACATCACCCTTATCCAGTCGCAAGCCAAGTCCTGGTACGACGGCTTGATCGTGAGTGTGGCGCACAAGACTGCCAGGTTGAAGCGCGTTTCCTACCAATACAACCTCGCCTATACGCTCTCGAAGACCTTCGATTACTCCGACGACGACCAGCTCACCAACAGCAACGCCGACGAGCAGGTCGATCTTGTGGAAGGCATCAACGACCTGCGTCTCGAAAAGGGCTATGCGGTAACGGACGAGCGTCATCGGCTCACCTTCTACGGCGAAGCACAGTTGCCTTGGAGAGTGTCGATTGCGCCGCTCTATACCTTTGGCTCCGGCGTTGCCGCCGATACCTTCCTGCCCGGAACTGCGATGAACGGCGCCAGTGGATCGCGCCTGCCTCTGCTTCCGCGCAACGCCCTGGCGCGTGAAGTCAAAAACAACGAGCAGCTCAACGCGATCATCGATCGCTGGAATGCCCTGCCTGCCTGCCCCGCGGCTTATCCGTGTCTTGCGGGCGGCGCCCTGCAACATGTTCCCCCGGGAATCAACTTCGGCAGCCCATTCAGCTCGCTTGATCTGCGCCTCCGCAAAGCTTTACGTCTCAATGAACGCGCAACCCTGAGCCTGATGGGCGAAGGCTTCAATCTCCTCAACGAAGCCAACATTCGCGGCTCGACAAACACCAACTACGCCGGACGCAACATCTCCATCGGTCCTTTTCAGCCGGCACAGAACGGCCAACCCGCCCAGACGATGCAAGCGAACTTCTACTCCCCCGTGAGCACAGCCGGCGGATTCTTCGGTTCAGGCGGTCCCCGCGCATTTCAGTTTGCTGCGCGCATCGATTTTTAGGCTACACACCGCGAAGAGCCTCGGCACAGGGCAGTCAGCAGCATCGGGACTTTACGCCCGCCCTCTCCTTCACGCTCCATCTCTCGATCCAACGCCGAGAAATGTCGTTCTCGACAACGCAAGTGATCAAGCGGCCATCGGGTCGCGGACTCACGATGAACTTTTAGGATTCCCCCAGTACCGCGGTTCTGTCGCAGCTCGTGACATTCGGCTGTGTTGCAATCTCTATTTACCTTGAGATTCTCCTCATTAAATGGCTCTAATCAAAAGAGATGATCGCCTTGAACCATGAGCGGCAGGCAAGAAGAGCTGCAAGCCGGGAGTAACCTGCAAACCATTCGTGATGAGGTACTAAGCCCCTTTACTTGATCTAATATTTCCCCATCGGCCCTAAATCTAGTCACAGGAGTCCAAGTGGAGAGCGCGACCATTACGTTGCCTGGGCAGCCGGACCCTGCGCTTGTCGTCAAGCGCGTCCTCGTCCAGCACGTGTGCCTCGGCCTGGTGGCGCTCATTGCTCTCACTGAATTCTCTGCCTGGTTCTTTCCCACGGTTGCCTACCATCTGCCGGTAACCTTGCGCCTGATCGATGTCCCGATGGCGCTGGCAGCCTTCCTTTCCGTCTTCAGCCTTGTTCTGTCGCAGCCCGGATCGCAGACTTCTCTTCCGGGCTTGAGCCGGGTTCCTGCGATCTTTGCAGGCTTGATTGCCGCGATTGAATTCTTCAAATCCGATCTCGGCATCGAGGCCACTCTCGGAGCGTTGCATCCTGAGGTTCCCGTCAGCGGTCCATTGCCGTCGCAGGCGCCGGGCGCATTTCTCCTCCTGGTCGCGGTCATGATCCTGGTCGTCAGCACCAGCGACATTCTGCGGCGTGCCGTCGACGTGCTCGTCTACGGCCTTTGCATTTTCGTGCTGACCCTGGTGGTTGAGTTTGCTTTCGGCGAAATCGGGATCTTTGGTCTCTCTACCCAGGACGTCGGTTCGTTGCCGGCTCTTGCCTGTCTGGCCCTTCTCACCGCCACCGTCTTCCTGCGCCAGGCCGACAGCGGCGTGCTCTCTATTTTTTGGGGAAGCGGCATCGGCAGCCGCATCGCCCGCGGCTTCGCCCCGTTCCTGGTGCTGCTTCCACTGATTGTGGAGATGGCGCGCAGCCAGATCACCCTGCGCAGCCTCGTTCCCCAACGCTACGGAAACGCCGTTCTGACTGCACTGGCCGCTGGATTCCTCAACCTGCTGTTACTGGTCCTTGCCTGGCGCATCAACGAAATGGAGAAGGAGATCCACGACCTTACCCTTCGCGACGACCTCACCGGCCTCTACAACATGCGCGGCTTTTATCTGCTCGGCGAACAGACGATGCGGCTGGCCCAACGGGCGCAGCTACCCTTCTCGGTATTGTTCATCGATCTCGATGGGCTCAAGCAGATCAACGACCACCTGGGCCATAACATGGGCTCCAAGTATCTTGTCGAAACAGGCGAGCTCCTGAACGCAACTTTCCGCGACACCGATGTGAAGGGGCGTTTCGGCGGCGATGAGTTTGTCGTCGCCGGGCAGTTCAGCTTGTGCGGCATGGAACTCGCTACCTCCCGTCTTCAGGCGACGGCCGCTGAGCGAAGCGCAAGTTCAGGACGTAGATTCCCCTTGAGCCTCAGCGTTGGCTACGTTACCTTTGATCACTTGTCGGCACAGAGCTTAAAAGAGCTTGTGGCCGAAGCCGACAAAAAGATGTACCAGGACAAGCGCCGCAAGAAAGTTCAGCGCCAGTAGATCTCCGAAGGTCTCCGACCCTCTTATCAGCCCATGCTCCATCCTTTTCGCTTTCTGTCTGGGGGTGGGAAGCTGCGAACCCAGAATTGCAAAGTCATCGGCGCGCAAGTCCGAAATATCCGAATCAAGGGTCCAACTCCCAGTTAGTACTTTCGATTTCTGCCTGGAATACGTGGCGGCAACGGTTGATCGAAGAGGAAACAACCTTTCCAATCGACCACGCCGTCTTGCTCTGGAATATCAAGATTTAGCGTGCAATCCGAACGGAGCGCGACAGAAAGCAAATCGAGTCGGATGCAGAGAGAGCGAAATAGTCTGTTTTGCTCTTGAGCGTCCTGCTGCCCTTTCGGGTCAATCGCTAACACGGTCGAGGGATTTCGTTGTCTGCCCGGGGGTGGAATAACAGAGTCACAGGCCCAAGAAAAGACTCACAGCAGACCCTGTTCGAAGGCCCCCGCAGTTTCAATGGAGAGGTGAATTCCGATGCTCGACTTTAGGCGTTGCGAGGTGAATACCCCCGAGCAGCTCGACTCCGAGATTAAGGGAATCTTTGCCCTGGACATGGAGCGGCGCAGCGCGGAGATTTGTGGAACGCTGCACGTGCACTATACCGACGAAGCGGTGAAGCAGGCGCAGTTGGTGCGGAGCCTGCAGTGCCGCGGCGTGAACGTCAAGTGGCATAAGAAAGACCGTAAATAGCCAACAGCCTTCCCTGGCTTGATTCCTTACCGAAGCGGAGCTCGGGCCATTCTGCGCCGCTGCAACCCTCCAGCCCCCACCTAATGAAAATCCCGTGAACCAATCGTCGCACTCGTGATATCGAGCGGTGTAATCCGGTAAGCCTTCACATGGATCACGCCTTCCTGGTTTTGCAGCGGACCCTCAATCCGCAAAAAACGACTGCGCGTCACCACAATGCGATCGCGTTCGAACGTATCGGGCGTAATGATCACATTGGCGATCCCGGTCTCATCTTCCAGCGATAAAAAAACAAAGCCCTTCGCGGTCCCTGGCCTTTGCCGTGCGATCACGCAACCTGCAATGCGCACGATGCGATTGCTCTCGCCCGCCAGCTCCTCTGCCGACAAAATTCCTTGCGCCCGCAAGGCCGCTCTCTGGTAGGCCATCGGATGCAGGCTCGTTGTCAGCCCGGTTCCCGCATAGTCTGCAGCCAGCCTCTCATCCGTGGTCATCTTGCGCAATGGCATCGGCGCATCCGATCCATCGTCTGCGCTGCGCGCACCGCGCAACAGAGGGCCGACAGGCCGTCCCACCCGCTCCACCTGCCACAACGCATCGCGCCTATGCGCCACCTCACCCAATGCATTCAAAGCGCCGATCTGCGCCAGCAGCACAAGCTCCTTGCGATTGAGTGCGGGCACGCGTGCCGCGAGATCATCGACCGATGCGAACCTTCCCGCTTGCCCACGCGCTGCAAGAATCATCTCCGCCGACGATTGCCGCAGCCCCTTCGCATAGTTCATACCGATGCGCAGGGAGTGCGATCCATCCGGCTCTGTCTCCAGCGTGCAAAGCCACTCCGAGCGCTGTACATCAATTGGCTTCACCCGCAACCCATGCCGCTTGGCATCCTTGATCAGTACCGCAGGCGCATAGAAGCCCATCGGTTGATTGTTCAGCAGCCCGCAAGTGAATGCGGCCAGGTAGTGCACCTTCAGATAGGCAGAGGCATACGCGATCAGCGCAAAGCTCGCTGCATGCGATTCGGGAAACCCGTACATCGCAAACGACGAAATGGCCTGCACAATGTTGTCCTGCGCAGTCGGCTCCACGCCATTGCTGGTCATCCCCGAACGCAGCCGGCCCTCCAGGTCTTTCATCCGTTGCATTGATCGGCGCATCCCCACAGCCCTTCGCAGCTCTTCTGCCTCCGAGCCCGAAAAGCTGGCAACCGTCATCGCCATGCGCAGCAGCTGTTCCTGAAACAGCGGTACCCCTAGCGTGCGCTTGAGCACCGGCTCCAGCAGTGGGTGCGGATACGTCACTTCCTCCTTCTTCTGCCGCCGCCGCATGTAGGGATGCATCATCTTGCCCACGATCGGTCCGGGCCGGATAATTGCCACCTGCACCACAAGGTCATAGAATTTCGTCGGCGCGTTGTGCGGAATCGAGGCCATCTGCGCGCGGCTCTCCACCTGGAACATGCCCACCGTATCGGCCTTGCGCAGCGTCTGGTAGACCAGCGGATCTTCCGGCAGCGTGGCCAGGTCGATCCTTTCGCCATAGTGCCGCGGAATCAGCTCCAGCGAATCCTTCAGCACCGCCATCATGCCCAGCCCCAGCAGGTCCACCTTGATCAGTCCAAGATCGGCGCAATCCTCCTTGTCCCACTGCACCACCGACCGCCCCGGCATCGACGCGCGCTCGATAGGAACCACGCGGTTCAACATCCCGGCGCAGATCACCATCCCGCCCGAGTGTTGCCCCAGATGCCGCGGCAGATCCTGCATGCGCATGCACAGATCCAGATAGTGCGCAATGCGCGGATGCCGCGCGTCAAATCCTGCTTGCGCGAAATGCCGTGCCATGGTGTCGTTCTCATCGCGCCACTCCCAGTGGCCCACCAGGCTTGAGAGTCGCGCCAGCTCGTCTTTTTCAAAACCTAGCACCTTGCCGACTTCCCGCGCCGCCGATCGCCCGCGATACGAAATCACATTCGCTGTCATCCCCGCGCCCAGTGCACCATAGCGTTCGTACAAATACTGAATCACCTGCTCCCGTTGATCACCAGAGGGCAGATCGAGATCGATGTCAGGCCACTCGCCGCGGTTCTCGCTCAAAAATCGCTCGAAAAGCAGTTCCATCCCGATCGGATCGACGGCTGTAATCTCCAGCGCATAACAAACCGCAGAATTTGCCGCCGACCCACGCCCCTGCACCAGGAATCCATTCTTCTGGCAGGTGCGAATGATGTCCCAAACAATCAGAAAATAGCCCGCAAACCCCAGCTTGGCGATCAGCTTCAGCTCATGCCGCGCCTGCGCGCGCGCCTTGTCGAACAGGTGCTGCTTGTCCGGCTGGCCGTAGCGTTTTCGCACCCCTTCATCGACGCGCTTTTCGAGAAAGCTGTCCATCGTTTCCCCATCCGGTACGGGATAGTGTGGAAACTCGTAGCCCAGCTTGTCGAGCGTGAACTCGAGCCTATCGCTCACGATCCGCGTATTGGCAATCGCCTCGGGTATGTCGCGAAACAGCGCCACCATCTCGCTTGTTCTACGCAGGTGTCGCGCACAATTCCGTTCCAGCAACCGTCCTGCCTCATCCAGCGTCGTGTGCTGCCGGATCGACGCGAACACATCGAGCAGTTCTCGATCCTTCTTCGTTGCGGAACGCACGCTGTTGGTCGCAATCACCGGCAAGCATCGATCGGCCGACAGATCTAAGAGCGTCTGATTGCGCAGCTCTTGGTCACGCAACAGGTGCCTCTGCAACTCGAGATAGACATTGCTGCGCCCATAGATCGAGATCAGCCTTTCTGCGACCCTGCGCGCCCCGTCATATCCTTCCCGCACCAGCGCCGCAGCCAGTGGTCCTTCTTCGCCGCCGGTCAGGCAAAGCAGGCCGGTTGAGAATTCTTCCAGGTCCTCGAACGTCGCCGATCCTTCCGCCTTGGTCGCCTCGCGCATCTTGAAGCGCGTAATGAGCTGGCAAAGATTCTGATATCCAGTCTGCGAAGCGCACAGCAGCGTGATACGTGGAGGTTCCTGCGGAAACTGGTGTGGCAGCCACGGTTGCGGTGTCACCCTGCTGCCGAACGACGAAACGGCAATCTCAGCGCCTATATGCGCCTTGATCTTGTTGCGCCGTGCTGCCGTATGAAACCGCGCGGCGCCATAGACCCCATTCCGATCTGCGATCGCGATCGACGGCATCTCCAGCGCCTTTGCCTGCTCGATCAGATCCTCCGGCTGCGACGCTCCTTCAAGAAAACTGAAAGCGCTGGCCGCATGCAGCTCGACGTACTCAGTCATATAGAGCCTCGAGCCGCCACTCATTCCGCCGGCAGTCGCGCACCAGCAGGCACGCAATCGGCGCGCTGTCGTTCCGCGCCGCCAGAACATCCCACTCCTCGCTGTCCCACGCATCCGTGGTCCACCAGCAGCCTGCAGTCTTCCACGGCCCGTAGGCCGCTTCGACCGCATAGCGGCTCTGCCCATCGCGAAACGTAGCCGGTTTTCCGTCATGCAGTGTCATCCACACCAGCGCTGGAGGACGCACGCGCCGCAGCGCCATGCGCGGTTGCGTTGTCGCGTGCACAGCCTGCCTTCCGTTCACTTCAAATTTCTCCATGTGGAAACTGCCGGGCCTGTGGCTGTCTTCCAGCACCGGCGAACCCACGCGATCCTCTCCCACAATCGCCTTCAACCGGGCAAGAGTCACGTCGAGCTGCGAGGGCTCTGGCATTTGCGGCGTGAAAAGACCCAGCTGCACCTTGCTCGATTGACCGGCATCGGCCTTGAGCGTCAGCGCCAGGACGCCAGCAGGCGGCGGATGCGCAGCAATCTCCATCTGCAGCAGCTTCAGCAGAAATTTGCGGTCGATCGTCGGCAGCGCCGGCCGGATCGTTCTCCGATGCGTGCCTCCACCATCCAGCCGCATCTCCACTGACAACGATGCCAGCGCCAATGCATGGCCCGCCGCACGCAACACCAGGCAGTCGATCATCCGTGCACCCACAAAGAGCAGGGAATCCACTTGCTCCACGGGCGTTTCAAACTCGCAGAATTCTTCGAGCGCAAAATCCGGCTCGATCGGCTGAAACGTATGTTCCGCATTGCCCCGCGCAAGCTGCTGCCAGCCGCACGCCTCCTCGCCCATGCGCGTCACCAGTTCGGTCGCAGGCAGTGTCGCCAGCTCGCCCAGCGTCCGGATGCCCCAAAGCGCAAAAGTTGCAAGCGGCTCTTCTTCCAGATCCAGTTCCGCAATCGGCAATCCTGCCAATGCTTCTGCTTCTGCGCGATCGGGAACAATCACGATCCCGCGCACAGTTGCCGCTTTCATCCGCGCCGTATCGAAGTTCGCGCTCACCGCAATCGACGCGCGAAAACCCGCCTGCAACAGGGCTGCCCTCAAGCGCTCCGCCATTTGCACCGGCGGCCCAAACAGCCGTGTCGTCCCGTCAATATCCAGCACCATCGTGCACGCGGTTCCCTCGCTTGCCTCCTCGATACGCGGCGAGAAGGTCGCCGCACACTCCAGCAGCACATCCCGCGCCGCTGCCTCCGTTGCACCCGACCGCGGCAGGATGCGCAAACCGGCGAGGCTCTCCGTCTCCAGCCGTGTCATCCCCAGCGTTGCGCCACGTCGCTCCGCCAGTGCATTCATCGAGCAGACCATTTCCTGGGGTGCCTGCCCCTCCAGCACCACCACAGGTTGCGCTTTCCAGTCTTGTCGCAGCCGCAGCAATGCCTGGGCAGGGAACTCGGCGACATGCACGCAGGCATACAGTTCCTGGCTCATGCGCGCTTCTCCTCATCCCAGGCCGCAGTTGCCGTCCACCTAGAAGCTGCTGGCTTCCACATCCCGGTTGACCACGGCGCAAAGCGCTCGCGCCTGCGCGCAATGTCGAAGTCAAAGCTCCGCAGTACGGTCTCTCCGGCTGTCTCGGAGCGAAACGGCGCACACTCCACCACAACAGCGGCGCTCGACTGCGCATACGCCATCTTGCCCAGCACAACCAGGCAGCACCGCGTTCGCTCCGCGGCCTGACGCCAGCGAAACCACGTCGCTAGCGGAATCCGGCAGCCATGAGCGGGTTCTGTGTTACCCAGGTCCAGCACGATCGCTCCGAATCCACCCACCTGCAGCAGCAAATCGGTCGCTCGCAGTGCCTGGTCAAGCCGCGTCCACGGCTTGGTTTTGGATTGTGACCTTGCATTCCTGCAGCGTACCCAGAGAACCCTCTTCAGATTCACTCCACTCGCTGCGGCCGATTCAGGATCGAACGCATCGTCCCCATCGACCCATGCGCAAACTTGTTCCGCTGCAACGCATTGTGCGGCAAAAGCGAAAGCAAGACTTGTGCGTCCAGAGGAATCAGGTCCGGTCAATTCACTGATCGCACCGATCGGCAGACCTCCCTCCAGCAACGCATCGACACTCCCAATGCCAGTTGCCGCAACCTCGCGGATTGTGCGAGGCACAGCCGTGAGCGCAGACGGAAATCGGTGCTCCAGCGCGCGCTCGATTTGAATGCGAAGGACGGCAGCAGAAGGCATAGGCGCAAGGCGACTTTCGCCTTTTATTCGCTAGCTTCATCCAGTGGCAAACCGTTTGTCAATATAGAAGAGGTAGAAAAATGTAAGCAGCTTAATTTCAACGAATTACGACTGTGATCTGATCGGCAACTTCAATACATTTTCAGTAGGCCTTTTCCTTTAACCCTCTAAACTTCCGCCTTCGAATGTGGATCGCGCGCCAACGGACATCCTGCGCACGCCGGCTGCTTCGAACAATGCGCCTTGCCCACAGCCACAATCAGCGCATGAAATTCGCCGTAGAGATGCCGGTGCTTTCGCGCTGAGTCCCCTGCGAATGCTTCTCGCGTGAGCGCAACAAGTGATTCGTACCCGCTGCGATTCTTCCGCGGAGCCTCCGCCAGCAGTGCATGCCGCTCCACTACGCGGCGCAGATACTCATCCCCCACGGGAACCGCATGACCCAGCGCATACAGCAGAATCGCATCCGCTGTCTCAAGCCCGACGCCCGGCAGAGCCAGCAGCCGGGCGCGCAGTTTCTCTGTCGAGACCGCCGCCAAAACTTCCAGCGAACCCCCAAACTCCGCATCCAGCATCGCCACAAAGGCCTTCAGCGCCGGAGCCTTCCGCGTGTAAAACCCCGACGGTCGGATTAGTTCCTGCAGCTCTCCGACTGACAGTCTCCGAATGCCGTCAATCGTCAACACCCCGGCCCGGCGCAGCTTGCGCAGCGACTGCTCCACCGCTTTCCACGAAGTGTTCTGCGTCAGATAGGCACCCAGAACCACCTCGAACGGCGTCTTTGCCGGCCACCAATGCTGCGGTCCGTAGGCGCGTTCGAGCCAGTCGTGCATGCGTCGCAAGCGCACTACGGATCCGCGGTGCCCGTCAGCTTTCCCGCGCACCATCCGCATCCTCCGGTTCCCGCAACTGCCTCTTCCATTCCAGGATCCGTGCCCGTGCCGCAGCAGCCTCTGCCTCCGGCACATGCCCTGCCGTCTGCAGCGAAATCGAAAGCGCCGTGTGCGCCAGCGGATCCTCGGGCGTCAACGCGGTCAGCGCCAGCGCCGCAGCCACCGACGGTTCCAGCTTGCCCGCATCGCGCAAGGCACGCACGAGCCCATGATGTGCCTCGTAGTGAGCCGGATCGACCGCGATCGCCTCGCGAAAGGCCTGCACCGCATCCAAAGGTTGATCCGCGGCCAGCATTTCGATCCCGCGTTGAGAAAGGGCATCTGCGGCTTGTTGAGGAGAACCCGTCACGGCTGTCTTTAGGATAAAGTCTGAACCGGTGCACCGAACCCAGGGAGGGAAAATGAAGAGTCATACCGAATATCTCGTCTTCGAAACCAAAAAGCGCCGCGAGATGGTGCACATCACCGACATGGTCGAACAGATCGTCGACCGCAGCGGCGTCAAAGACGGCCTCTGCTTCGTCTCGCCCATGCACATCACCGCCGCAATCTACGTAAATGATTTGGAGAGCGGCCTCATCGAAGACATCGGCAAGTGGCTCGAGCAACTGGCGCCGGCACGCCCCGACTACAAGCACCACCAGACCGGCGAAGACAACGGCGATGCTCACCTGAAATCGTTGCTGCTGCACCATGAAACCACGCTGCCCGTCACCAATGGCCGCCTCGACTTCGGTACATGGCAGCGCGTCTTCTACGCGGAGTTCGATGGCCAGCGGCGCAAACGCGTCATAGTCAAAGTGCTCGGCATCGAGTAGCCCCGGCGCACAAAGATCGCGGGCTTTAGCCCTTGGAGGCCGCTTTTCCCGCGCATAAGCAAGGGCCGGGAAACTCAATCTCCACACCAAATTGCGCGCTCTGATTCCTTACTCCGGATCATCCGTGATCTTCGCCCACGCCCCGGTCGGCGCACGCGACCCGATCGCCGCAAGATTCACACTCGAGCGGGGCAAGATCACCAGATCGACGCGCCGATTCTCCGCGCGGCCCTGCGCAGTCTCGTTGCTCGCGACAGGATGAAATTCAGCGTACCCTGCAGCCGAAAGCCGCTCCGGAGGAAGCGCGCGCAGAGCCAGAAAGAGCCGCGCAATCCGCGTCGCACGCGCCGACGACAGCTCCCAGTTCGAATCGAATTCACCACTATGCATGGGAACATTGTCGGTGTGTCCTTCTACCCGCACGTCGTACGGGGTTTGCCCTACCGAGGCAGCGATCTTGCGCAGCGTGTCGAGTGTCTCAGACCGCGGCGTCGCCGATCCGGAATCGAAGAACCCCGCTTCGCGCAGGCTGATCACCAGCCCATCGCGCCCCATTTGAATCAACACCGTATGCCGTGCCACCTGGGATGAGAGCTTCTGGTTAAGCTGGCGCTCCATCGCCTCAAGATCGTCACGGACTCTTGCCGGTGAACGCACCTCCTCGTTCATCACAATATTCAAAGGCATGGGCACCGCTTGAACCGACTCATCCTTGTTGCGATGCGCAGCGCTCGGAAAAACGCCCAGAGACTTGAAGGCCGTATCAATCGAATCGGCCATTGCCACCTGCTTCTTCTGGTCTGCCTTCGCAAATGCATAGAGGACCACAAAAAATGCAAACAGCAAGGTAATGAAATCCGCATACGAAACCAGCCAGCGATCATGCGTGACGCGGCTGCGATGCACGCGGGGATTCATGCAGCTCGCTCCTGCTCCTTGCGGCTCGAATCGTTAAGAAATCCCGCCAGTTTCATCTCCAGTACCCGCGGATTCATTCCTTCGAGAATCGAGATCACGCCCTCCAGCATCATCTCCCGGTGCAGATATTCTTCGCGCAATTGGATGCGCATCTTGCCGGCGAAAGGAAGGAAGAAAAGATTTGCCGCTCCGACGCCATAGATAGTCGCCACAAATGCCACGGCGATCCCGCGCCCCACTTCCTGGATGTTGTCCAGATGCTGCATCACCTGGATCAGTCCCAGCACCGCGCCGAGAATCCCGATCGTCGGCGAGAACCCGCCAGCCGATTCAAACACCGAAGGCAGCCGATCATCTCTCTCCGCCTTCGAATCCAGAGTCACGCGCATGATCTTGCGCAAATCCATCGGTTCTGTACCATCCACAGCCAGCATCAGAGCCTGTTTGAGAAACGGATCCTCGATGCTCTTGAGGTCAGCATCCAGCGAGACAACCCCATTGCGCCGTGCCCGATTGGCAAACTCGACAAGTTGGCGCATCAGGGCATCGCTTTGTTTGCGCGGCGCAGCAAAGACATGCGCCATCCGTCGAAAGGCCGCGCCCACCGTCGACAGAGGAAACTGCAGCAGCACCGCGCCCATCGTACCGCCAAACACAATGAGGGCCGCGGTTGGCTGCAAAATCTGCCCCAGGCTGCCGCCTTCAATCAGAAGACCCGCAACAATTCCCGTAATCGCTAGAATCGCGCCGCTGAAGCTTCCCTTATCCATCGGTGAGATTCCTCCAGGCCAGGTTTACAATCTCTGAGATTCATGCAGTCAGAAGGCGTTCCCGGCGGGCTTCAGCCCCGCCTTGGGAAGTTCGCCCCCCTGTTCGGAAACGTTCAAACTCGCCAGCGATGCAGCAAGCGCCACATCGCCAAACGATCGCAGGCGTCGCGCCACAATCGCCAGCAGGCGCGCGCGATACTCCAGAACCCGTTGTTCTACCTCATCGAGTGGTTCGCGGACGATCAGCTTCTCTCCATTGATCAACGTGAGCATGCTGTCCGGCGATGCTTCGATCGTCTTGATCAGATCGCTGTTCAATACCATGGGATTCCCGTTCAGGCGTGTCAGCTTGATCATGGCGTGGTGCTCCTGCAAAAGGGTTATCGGCGACAAAAAACTAAGGTTCAAGAATTAGAGAATGGCGTCTCCGACTGTCCGCCGCGGGACACAATGGCCCCTTCATAAAGTCACCGAGGGCGAGGCCGAAATACGAGCCAGATGCAGCGGCTACCGAGCCGGAATGCAGCTACCCACGCGAAATACAAAAAGGGGAGCGCATCCTGAGAGGTGTCGCAAATCCATGCATCCCACAAGGAGTACCCAATGTCCCTGGGTGTCTTGAATAACATCTCTGCGATCTACTCAGAGAACAACCTGAACAACACCAACAACAGCCTTTCGAAGACCCTGCAGCAGTTATCTTCGGGGTCCAAGATCAACTCGGGCGCCGACGATGCCGCTGGCCTTTCGCTGGTCGACGGCTTGCAAGCCAACTCCATGGCTCTCGCCCAGTCGCAAACCAACGCAACCGAAGGCGTCGGCCTGCTTCAAGTGGCCGACGGTGCTCTCTCGCAAGTGACAAGCCTGCTCAACCGTGCCGTAACGCTGGCTACCGAAGCCTCGAACGGCACCCTCAACGGAAGCCAGGACACGGCTGCCAACCAGGAGTATCAGTCGATCCTGTCGGAAATTTCCAACATCGGCACCACGACCACGTACAACCAGCAAGGCGTTTTTGGCACCAGCACCAACATCTACACCGGCGACTCCACCACCGCTGGGTCGGCGATCAACGCACTGAATATTGGGGCGTTATCATCTTCCAACGTTGGCGACACGAATGGCGTAATGGCCTACAGCAACGGCCAGGGCGGGGTCTTCATCAACCTGTCGAAGACCGGCGACAATGCGTCGGTCAACGATTCCCTCACAAATGGAAGCGCTGCCGGAATTACGGTCACCACTCTGTCCAAGGGCGCATATGGAACGGTCCAGCCTGCAACTACCAACATTACCGCGGGCGGTAGCGGTACAGTCAACGATTTGATCAACGCCATCAACGCCAACACGACTTTAGGTCTCCACGCAAGCTTCACCACGGAAACTGCGGCTGGGGTTTCGGGAGGTACGGGAAGCTTCACCGGCATCGAAATCACAGGCGCCGGAACGCTTGGCAAGGGTGCCGCACCCGGCGGGCTAGGTGAAATTACGACCGTGAGTGGGGCCAGCACCGACACATTCAATCTCAACGCGGACGGCATCACGATCACAACGGCCGACGGCAAGCAGCATGATGTCGCCGTCGCTGCGAACGATACGATCAGCAAGATGGCCACGACCATTAATGGCATGAATCTGGGCGTGACGGCCAAGGATGACGGAGCCGGGCATCTGGTGTTTGCAGGCGCCACGAATTCCGTCCAGGTGGTCTCAAGCCTCTACGACAACACAGCTTCAAATACCGGCTCTGTAGCGTTCGCAGCACCGGCTGGAACCTTCTACACCGTCGGAGTTCAGGATGGAGGTGGCGCCGCCGCGGTGGTGGATAGTGCCACCGGGAACACCGCTGGGGGCTACAACCTGGCTGGCAAGGGCGGAATCGCCACAATCAGTTATACGGACAACGCGGGCCAGGCCTTGAACAGCACCGATCTCTCCAACCAGACCGATGCGGAACTTGCTCTGACTGCGCTCAACTCGGCCATCATCGACGTCGCCGCACAGGACGGCTATATCGGCGCGCAGATCAACACGCTGAACGCGGCCAGTCAGGTGCTCAGCACGCAGGCAGAGAACGTAACGTCGGCGCAAAACGCTGTCCAGGCGACGGACTATGCGTCGGCCGCTTCCAACATGTCCAAATACGAAATCCTGAGCCAGACCGGCATTTCTGCCCTGGCGCAGGCCAACAGCGTGCAGCAGGAAGTGACCAAGCTCCTGCAATAATCCGACCGGCAACCTCCACCGGAGAAGGGCGTCGAGCTTGACGCCCTTCTCTGTTTGCACCGGATTTCGCACTCGTGAATTCATGAGTTCATTCCAATCCACCTTGCCGCGTGCTGGCATCTGACCTGCTTCATTCGCTGTGCGGAGTGTGCAATGGGAACTGTAGGCCTGAGCTTTGGGTCGCCCACGAGCGGCGCCGGCTTCGATGTGAACGCCACCGTTTCCTCAATTGTGGCCAACCTGCAGAAGGTGGAAACACCCTGGAAGAGCCAGTTGAGCGGTCTCGAGAGCCAGGACACGGTCATCTCAAGCCTTGGCACTTTGCTCTCGAATCTCTCCAACGACCTGACCTCACTCACCGATTTCACGGGCGTCATGGCGCAGAAGACCGGATCGAGCTCGGACACCAATGTGCTCGAGCTGACTTCGGCCACCTCTTCAGCGGTTGCCGGCACCCATACCGTGGTGGTCAACAAGCTGGCCCAGACATCGAGCGGCTTTCTCACCGAGATCCTGAATCCCTCAGATACATTGAAGGGCTCGATGACGATTACTGTTGGCAGTGGCAAGCCGCAGACCATCAGCCTTCCTTCAGCTGGCGGCACACTGCAAAGCCTGATGACCGCAATCAACTCCTCCGGCGCCGGCGTGACGGCCAATGTGCTGACCGACGCCACGGGCTCACGCCTGAGCATCGCATCGGGAACGTCGGGCGCGAAGGGAACGGTCATCGTCACCTCGAACTTCACCGACGCCACGCTTTATCCAAACGGCATCAACCTGGCCTATGCCGACACGACGGCTGCCGGCGAGAGTGCCCACAGCGGCGCAGTGACGGCGATCCCCAATGGCAGCGATCCATTGACAGGCGATCTTTCGATCGCGGGGCCGAGCGGGACTGCGACTGACTTTCAACTCTCCGTTCTCGCGTCTGGCCAGCAGAATCTTGCGGGACTCGCAGGGGCCATCAACACGGCCGCCATCGGCGTGACCGCTTCGGTGGTTGCCAACAGTGACGGATCGGCAGTGCTGTCGCTTCAGTCAACCGGGGCTCTCTCAGTCACATCCAATCTCTCCGACGTCGCCCCCACGCTGGGGTACACATCCACGATGCAGGGCGCCGACGCCTCGTTGACCATCGATGGCGTGCAGAATCTGACCAGTTCCTCAAACACGGTTTCCAACCTGATCCCAGGACTGACCTTTCAACTCCTGTCCACTAGTCCCAAGCAATCCGACGGAACCCTCGAGCCGGTTCAGGTGGTCATCGGGAACGACAACACCGGTGTCGAAAGCACAGTCGCCACCATGGTCTCCGACTATAACTCCCTGGTGAGCGCAATCAACACACAGGAAGGCAATGACGCCTCTGGTACCCCGGAACCGCTCTTCGGCTCACCCACCCTTTCGCTCTTGCAGCAGCAACTGCTGGGGATGGTGAACACTCAGAACCCCAACGGCTCTCTCGACGCGATAACCGCAAACACCGCTACCACCCTCGCGGGGTCAATCACCATTCAGGTCTCGAATGGAACCCGGCAGACATTCACAGTGGGATCGGGAAGCAACGGGACGAATGCTTTCTATACGGGCTCGGGTGCCAACTCCAATACGCTCGCCGGCCTGGCAGCGGCAATCAACGCCGCCAATGTCAGCACATCGGTCTCCTATGCGGGCACGGCTGCGAGCGACGCGGGGGACGGCACTTCGGCGACTACCTCGATCGGAACCCTGGTTGCCGACAGCAGTGCGAATCTTTCCGGTTCCATCGCGATTCAGGTTGGGGATGGAGCGACGACCACCATTCAGATTGGCGATGCGCCTGCGATCCCTGCGGCGCATACGATCTACACCGGAGACAGCACCAATTTCACGCTTCAGGATCTGGCCGAAGCCATCACTAACAATGCGGCGAGCCTGGGGGTGTCGGCGAATGTGACGACCACATCGGATGGCGTGGCCACCCTTGCGCTCACCTCTGGGACAGCGGGGTCGGCCGGCACCCTCACCATAAATTCACAAATCGAGGCAGCCGGTCTCGGCGTGACGGCGCAGGTTGAAACCAGCAACAATATGTCTTACCTGATGCTGAAGTCGGGGACCTCTGGCTCGAACGGGGCCATCTCGGTGACCTCGCAAATCGCTGCCACCAGCAACCAGCTGCTGAGCTATATTGGATCGGCAGGCCTTGATGCGACCGCATTGAACGTCGCGACCTATTCCAGCGGAGCCTTGAGCGGAATTCCGGATCAAAACAACGACACGCTGTCGGGCGCGTTGACTCTTCAGGTGGGGAACAGTCCTTCGCAGACCATTGTGCTTGGCTCGGCAACCCTGTCCGACGGCACCGTTGTCAACACACTCTCAAGCCTCGCTCAATACATCGGCCAAAACACCCAAACGCTCGGTCTGACTGCGAATATCGTGCAGAACAGCGTGAGTGGCACGTTCAGCCTGGCGCTCCAAGCCAACACAGTCGGAAGCGGAGGATCGCTCACGGTCACCTCGACCATCCTCGACACCAGCAACAAGACCACCACGAGCCTGAACTACAGTAACTCTTCCGATGTCTCGTCGCTCGGCGCACTGGGCGTCAGCATGAATAACGACGGCACGATCAGCTTTGACGCCACCAGCCTCGATGCGCTGCTGAATACCGATTTCAACGGCGTCGCAGGCCTGTTTCAAGGAACGAACAGCTGGGGCAAAAGCTTCGCGAGCATGTTGACCAATGCCGGAACCACATCGACCACCGGACTGCTCAAGCTTGCGCAGAACTCAAATAGCAATATCGAATCGACGCTGCAAGCCGATATTTCTAAGGAGGAGATGCTGATCTCAAGCCAGCAAAAAAGCCTGACCGCTGAATTAAACAGCGCCAACGAAGTCCTGCAGGCTTTGCCCTCGCAGATCTCCGAGATGGACATGCTTTACTCGGCTATCACCGGCTACAACCGGAACTCGAACGGATAAGGAGTTTTCATGGGGGTCTATCAGGAGCGCGTGCTTGACGGAGCATCCGCCGTGGAACTGGTGGTCGCGCTCTACGACGGGATCATTCGATTTCTCTATGCTGCCGTCGACTCTGTCGAACGTGGCGATGCAACGGCCCGCCGCGTCGCGGTGAAACGTGCTCTCGACATCATCATCCACCTCCAGGCGCGTTTGCGGATGGACATCGGCGGCCAGCCGGCTCAGGCATTGAGCGAATTCTATGCCTCTGTCTTTGCGCAGATTCTGCAGGCTTCGCAGGCCGCGTCGTGCCCCAAGTTTATCCATGCCATCGAGTGCGTCCGCAATGTACGGGACGCGTGGCGGCAAGTCGCGTTGGATCCCGAAGCCAGTCCTCTCGCACCGCGCCTGCTCCACAGCGCTCACGCCAATCCCGACGCTGCTCACTCCAGCTCAGACCTTTCATCCGACGCGCGTTGGACCGCCTGAGCCTTCAGCCCGCGACGGTCAGCTCTTCTTCCAGTTGCTGCTTCTGATAAAGGCTCGCGTAGTAGCCGTCGAGTGCCAGCAGTTCGTCGTGCCGGCCGATCTCGACAATCCGTCCGTGGGCGAGCACGGCAATCTGGTCGCAATCGCGCACCGTCGAGACACGATGCGAAATCAGAATCGTTGTTGCCGCGGATGTATACGTGCCGAGGCTGCGCAGGATCCGCTCCTCAGTATAGGTATCCACGTTGGCAAGCGCATCGTCAAGAATCAGGATGGACGGTCGCCGCAGAAGGGCCCGCGCAATCGCCGCACGCTGCTTCTGCCCGCCCGACAATGTCACGCCCCGCTCGCCTACCATGGTTTCAAAGCCCTGCGGAAACTCTTCAAACTCTCGCCGAATATGCGCTGCTTCGGCTGCCTCAAGAAGATCGTCCGTATTTGCATCGGGAACGCCGAAGGCTAGATTTCCTCGAATCGTCTCACTGAAAAGGAACGTCTCCTGCGGCACCATGCCGATATTTCGACGCAGTATCGCCAGAGGGTAATCCCGCACCGGCCGACCGTCGATCAGAAGCGAGCCTTCGGGCGCCTCAAACAGTCTCGAGATCAGGTTCACAATCGTGGTCTTGCCCGACCCCGTCGGCCCCACAATTGCCAGCTTCGATCCGGCAGGAATATGCAGCGAGAGATTGTGCAGCACTGGATGGTTGCCGTAGCCAAAGGTCAGGTTGCGGAACTCGATTTTGCCGCGCAGCACGAGGTCCGTCGGGATCGACGGATCGGCATGGCTGTCGTCGATTGCCGGTTTGGCGCGCAGCAGCTCATCGATGCGCTTTATCGATGCCGTGCCGCGCTGGAAGAGATTCACCACCCAGCCTACTGCGATAATCGGCCAAATGAGGAGAATCATGTAAGTGTTGAACGCCACAAATTGCCCCGGCGTGATGCGATGCGCAATCACCTCGTGACCGCCTACGAGCAGCGTGATGATCATCGAAATGCCGAGGATGAACTCCAGAGTGGGCCACAGCATGCCCATCAACTGCACCAGCCGCTGTGCGCGGGCGATATAGCGGCGGTTGAGCTTCTCAAAGAGACCGATCTGCGATTCTTCGCGCGCGAACGCCCGCACCAGCCGTGCCCCGGAGTAGTTCTCCTGCGCCTGTGCCGAGATCTCCGAGAAGCTTTCCTGGATGCGCTCGAAGCGATCGTGAATTTTGCGCCCAAAGTACTGCACCAGGATGCTGGCAAGCGGCATCGGCGCCCACGCCACCAGGGTCAGATAGGGGCTGATGCGCAGCAGGAAGAAGAGCGCCCCAACCGTGAAGAAGATCGTGTTGGCGCTGTACATGAGCGCGGGGCCCAGCAGCATGCGCACGGCGTTCAGGTCGTTCGTCATGCGTGCCATGATGTCGCCGGTCCGGTAGTTCTGATAGAAACCCGAGTCCTGTTGCTCCAGTCGCTGGAACAGGTCGTTGCGCAGATCGAATTCAATTTCGCGAGAGATCCCGATTAGAATCCAGCGCTGGGCATAAAGAAAGACACCCTTCACCAGCGCGATTGCCACGAGCAGTCCGGCATATATCAGGATTCGGTTGCGTGTGACTCCATGCTCGAGATCGTCGATCGCCTTCTCGATGACCAGCGGAAACAACACCCACACCGCATTGGTGGCGATGCACGAGAGCGTGCCGCGGATATAGCCCCAGCGATAGCGTCGCATGTAGCCGAAAAGCGGCCTCAGGTCACGCAGCATGGTTCTATTGTACGGGTATCCAAACCTGTCTTCGACCGCAGTCCGGGGCCGCTCGTCCAGAAGATTACGTCGGCGTCCGCAGCAGGAAATACCCTCCGGTCAGACAGAAGAGCACGTCGGGACTCCATGCCGCCAGAGCCGCGGGCAGATAGTTGACGTCTCCCATGGCCCCGAAGAGTCCGTCGACCACCCAATATGTGAGCGCCACGGCGATGGCAACGGCAACGCCCGTCAGCGAGCCACGCCGTCCCATCGAGAGTGCGAAAGGAATCGCAAGCACCGACATGATGACTGCAATCAGGGGATACGCCAACTTGTGCCACAGGGCTACGCGCAGGCGCATGGTCTCGAACCCGCTCTGGCGCAGGTCGCGAATATAGCTCTTCAATTGGCCAAAATTCATTTCCTGCGATTGCAAGCTTTCCTTGGTGAAGTAGGAGGGCTCCTCGTGAATCTCGGCAAAGTGGGCGAAGCTGAACTCCTGGTATCCCGTCTGCGTTGCCCCCTTGAAGTCGCGTTCCCACCCGTTTTCGAAAGTCCACGAAGATGTGGCCAGATCCCAGACGGCACGCGAAGCGAAGATGCGCCGGGTGATGGCGAAGGTTGCGGGATCGAACTCGAAAACCGAAAGGTTGGCGAACCCTCGGGCGTTGGGGTCGAAGAACTGGTAGTAGAAGATGTGGCTCGGTTCTCCTGGCCCTGCCTGCCCGAACATCCATTTGCGTTCAGGCTGCAGGAAGGTTTGCGGCGGGCGACCCTTGATCGTGCTGCGCAGGGACTCCTGCTTTCGGTTCGCCTGCGGCAGATAATATTGGTCGAAGAGGAACATGCTCACCGACAAGATCGCGGAGATCGAAACAATCGGTACCACGAGCCGGTAGAGGCTGATGCCGGTGGCCTTCATCGCTACGATTTCGCTGTTGCGGTTGAGCACGCCGAATGTGACCAGCACAGCGATCAGCACCGCCAGCGGCGCTATCTGATACAGCATGCTGGGCGTGAGATTCACCAGGTATTGCCCCACGGTCGATAGCGAGATATGGTTGCGCAGAATGTCGCCGACCAGGTCGAAGAAGGTGAAGACCAGCATCAGTAGCACAAATCCAGCCAGCACCAGGAGGAACATTCCCAGGAATTCGCGGATGACGTACTCGTCGAGAATGCGCGGAAATGCGCTGCGCGCTCCGCGGCGCGTGGTGCGCGGTTGAATCCGGCTCAGGAATCCAGTCAGCGCGGCTGCGTGCTCGCGCGGTCTGAAGTGGAACTCGGGCAAGCGAGCCGACCAACGGCTGATCGCGCTCAGCAGACGCCCGCCGGTCGCCATCTGCCACAGCAGAAACGTGCCGGCTGCTGCAAACACAATGTTCGCCATCCACACGGCGACAAAGGCCGATAACTTGTTCTGCCGGCCGAGCGCAATGCCCGTATACGACAAAACGTAGTAGATGATCACCAGCAGCAGCGTGAACACATAGCCGGAGCTCCGGCCGCCGCGTCTCGACGCCGCTCCCAGCGGCACGCCCACCAGCATCAGCACCAGACAGGCCACCGGATAAGAGAAGCGCGTCTGCCACTCGATCTGGAAGCGCCGCGCATCGGGGCCGTGAATCCGCCTCTGCAGCGTCGCCATGGGCATCGCGTAGAGCGCCGTGTCCATGCGCCCCAGGTGGACGTCGCTCTGCTGGCTCAGAGGAAGCGGCAGATCGGTGTTCTGGAAGGTCGAGACCTTATACTGGTCGGGTTGCCCGGCCATCGTCTCGTGCTCCGCACCATCGCGCAGGCGCATCAAGAGCTCCTGCGTCGAATCGCTCACCACCGTCGCCGATGCCGCCGTTGTCACCAGGGGAGTGGTCGGGTCGGTCACGTCGGCCATGAACACTCGATCCCAATTCGACGCGCCTGTGCCGGCTTTTACTTCCTGCACATACAGCACGCGGTTGCGAAAGTCTTCATAGAAAACGCGCGGTTGAATCTCGTAGGAGGCCTGCGACGTCTCCAGTGTCTGCTGTAAATCGAGAATCGCCTGATTGGCTCGCGGCGCCACGAAGATCGAATTCCCCAGACCAAACAGCGTGCCGCCCACCGCGACAATCGACGCCACCCTCACGAAATAGCCGATGCCCAGGCCCGAGGCCCGCATCGCAATAATTTCGCTGTCTGCGGCCAGCCGGCTCAGCCCCAGCAGAATTCCCACCAGGACCGCCATCGGAATCGTCACCTTGAATGTGTTCGGAATCGTAAGGAGAAATACCTCGAACACATCCATCCACGTTGAACTGTTGCGCACCACCATCTCCAGGATGTGGTTGAGGTCGCGCATGAACAGAATGAACGTGAAGATGACGCACCCGATCAGCGTATGCGAGAGGATTTCGCCGAGGATGTAGCGAGTCAGGATGCGCACGGCAGGGCTCTGCAGTCTAGTCTATCGCGCCGTCGCCTTCAGAAATGCCGTGGGCTGCCAGCGACGCAGGCGCAGGCTGTTCATCAACACGCTCACCGAGCTCAGCGCCATCGCGGCTGCGGCCACCCAGGGGTTCAGCAAAATGTGAAACAGGGGATAGAAGAAACCGGCCGCCAGGGGGATCCCGAGGATGTTATATCCCGCGGCCCACGCCAGGTTCTCTTTCATGATCGACAGCGTGTCGCGGGCCAGCTCGCGGGCCACCACGATCGATGCGGGATCGGCGCGCAGCAGCACCACACCGCCGGCTTCCTGGGCCAGGTCGGCGCCCGAGCCCATCGCCAGTCCCACGTCGGCCTGCGCCAGGGCGGCCGCATCGTTGATGCCGTCGCCCACCATCGCCACGCGCAGTCCTTTTTCCTGTAGCTGCTTGATCCGTTCGAGCTTTGCTGCTGGGTCCAGCCCAGCTTCAACCTCGGCAATTCCAGCCTGGTTGGCAATTGGCGCCGATGCCACGGCCGAGTCCCCGGTCAGCATCATCACGCGCAGCCCCGTGCTGCGCAGAAACTCGACACTCTTCGCGGCATCGGCCCGCAGCGTGTCGCGCACATCGAAGCACCCGACGGGTTGCTGATCCAGGCCGATGAAGATTCGGGTCATCCCCGGCTTTGGCGGCGTAAAGTTGTTCGGCGCCCTCGTAAACAACTCGCGGAAGAATGCCTCGTTGCCCACCATGCACTGATAGTCGTCCACGCTGGCCGTTACGCCGCGTCCCGGAACGATCTGCACGTCGCGTGCCGGCGGCCACGTGAGTGCGCGTGCCCGCGCCAGGTCCACGATGGCGTGTGCCAGGGGATGGTTCGACTGCTCCTCCGTCGCTGCCGCAACGCGCAGCAGTTGATTCTCGTCGTAGCCCACCAGTGCCTGGATGCCGGACACTGTCGGCCGTCCTTCGGTCAGCGTGCCGGTCTTGTCGAGAACCACCACATCGATCTTCGACAACCGCTCCATCACCTCGCCGCCCTTGAACAGGACCCCAAGCTGCGCGCCGCGTCCCACCGCAACGGTCAGCGCTGCAGGAATCGCCAGCCCCATC
The DNA here is from genome assembly GCA_036520995.1 of Occallatibacter sp. Classification (GTDB taxonomy): domain Bacteria; phylum Acidobacteriota; class Terriglobia; order Terriglobales; family Acidobacteriaceae; genus Telmatobacter. The sequence goes on along the minus strand of DATDIQ010000062.1, from coordinate 2,671 downwards.
GCGCAAGGGCAGGCAATCACCAGCACCGCGACAGCGCTCGCCAACGCCGTCCCAAGGTTTTGCGTGGCCACCGCCCACAGCCCAAACGTGAACGTCGCAATCCCAATCACGCTCGGCACAAAGATCGAGCTGGTGCGATCGGCAAGGTGCTCCATCGGCGTGCGTGTGCTCTGTGCCTGCTGTACCAGGCGCGAAATCTGCGCCAGCACCGTGTCCTCGCCGAGCGACTGCGCCTGGCAAAGCACCGCGCCATCGTAGTTCAGTGTGCCCGCCAGCACGCGGTCGTGCGGCTCGCGTACCACCGGGGTCGACTCGCCCGTCAGCATCGACTCATCCACCGACGTCCGGCCCTCCACAATCTCGCCGTCAATCGGAAAGCTTTCGCCCGGCAAAACCTTCACCCAGTCGCCGGGGCGAATCTCATCGAGCTGCACCACCGCTTCAATCCCATCGGCAACGCGCCGCGCCGTCGGCGATCGCATCGCGCTCAGATGGTGCAGGGCGGCAAGCGCGTTTGCCTTGGCCCGCGCCTCGAGTTCCTTCCCCAGCAATAGAAAGCCCAGGATCAGGAGCACCGCATCGAAGTAGACTTGTTTCCCGCCGCCCGGCTCCAGCGTGGCATAAGCCGAATAAAGAAACGCGACGCCGGTTCCCAGGCTCACCAGCGTATTCATATTGGTCGCGCCATGCCGCAGGCTCCGCCCCGCGCTTGCGAAGATCGGCCGTCCAGCCCACACAAGTACCACACCGGTCAGAACCAGCAGCGTCCACCGCAGCGGGCTCGCCGGAATCGCATAGAGCCACGGAACCGAGCCCATCATCGCGCGATCGAACCAGCCCATGTGCGCATCCAGCGGCATCGTCAGGAACATTGCTACCATTCCCGCGCCAATCGTGATCCATGCTCTGCGTGCCGACCGGTCTTCGGCCTCGGTGCCCCCGGAGCCAGACCCTTCGTCCTGTCCCGGCACCGCGGAATCGTACCCGGCTTCGCGAATGGCGTCCACCAGCAGATCCATGTCTGCGAGCCGCGGATCGTAAACTACGGTCGCGCGATGTGCCATCAGGTCCACATGCGCCGACTCCACCCCAGTCGTCGACAGAAGCGCCGATTCAACGTGGTGCTGGCAAGCCGCGCACGTCATGCCGCGCACCTGCAATGAGACCGTCTCTGGAGTCACTGTCATCGCGTCAGTTACCGTTCCAGGCGTGCGGAATAGCCGGCCTTTGCCAGGGCCTCAATCGCTCGATCAACCGCCGCCGGTTCTGACGAACGAACCCGCGCTGCCCCCAGGCGAACCTCTTCGACCTGGGTTCCTTCGCCCAAATCCAGCGCATGCGTCACCCGTCGAATGCATGACCCGCAATGCATCCCTTCGATCCGCAGTATGAATTCCGCCAAAGTACCCCCTGCGCGTCTATTGATGATACGCCAGCAAGAACGATCCAAAACCCCTCGAAACGGTGCATTCCGATTACTATAGAGTGTGTAAATCTTCAATGGACGCAGTACCTTACAAGACTGTCATGTCGAGAGAGTTCCCCCAGGCGCCGCTGGTTGGCGTTGGTGCAGTCGTAGTCCAGCACGGCCGCGTGCTCCTTGTGCGCCGAGGCCATGAACCCCTCAAGGGCCACTGGTCGCTCCCAGGCGGCCTCATCGAGCTGGGAGAATCACTGCAGACAGCCGTTGCACGCGAAGTAGAAGAGGAAACCGGCCTCCGCGTCGAGCCTTTGGAATTGATTGAGTTTCTCGATCGCATTCACCGCGAGGGCGACCGTGTCCGCTTTCATTATGTGATTGCCGATTATCTCTGTCGCGTCACCGGCGGCACCTTAAAGGCCGCCTCCGATGCCGACGACGTCCGTTGGGTCGAACGCTCCGAGTGGAACAGCCACAGCGCTCTCGTCCTCGATCCCATCACGGTGCGGGTCATGGAAACCGGCTGGCAGCGTGCCAGGGCGCTCGGCACAGCGGGTGAAGTGTGACTGTCGCGCGCCCATTCCGGTGTTCTTCGGGGTTGTTCTGTTCAGCGTCGTGCTCGTGAGCATTACCGCCTGACAGCGTCGGGACTGGCCGTCGAGGCAAGGGCGCTTCGCGCGGAGCGCATGGAATGTTCCACGCCTTCGAAAATTGTTCCACGTGGAACAATTCTGCTGGCCGCCACTTGTGACTCTTTGCATGCGGAATCGCCACTTGTGACTCTTTGCATGCGGAATATTGTTACGATCTGTGATGCATGCGGCCAAGTGCTGCTCGTGCAACGTGGTTCTCCTCTTCGATGCAAGACTTGTCAACGAAAACCGCGCTGGCGGTTGAGGAGGTGCGACCGAGGGATCGCATGGGTGCGGGCAAAATGAGGGGGTACCCCTGCACGGAAAGACCACGGACCTGGGGCAACAGAGATCGAAAAATGGGTGAATTGCCAGGTGGGACGGCAGGGTGTGTTTCAAGAGAGGGAATGCGCATCGAGGCTGGGTATGCGCCAGGAGTGCACCAATAATGGTGCAACGAAGGGGGGGGGGGTAGGGGCATAAGCGCTAAGATAAGGATTGACGAGTTTGAGTGGCAGGTCTAATCTTGGCGCATGGCCGAGCTTGAGAACTGGCAAGTCTTGCGTGGTCTATTTCCGTCTGGATGGGAACAATTGGGCAGGAGTAGTGGCGCGGTAAG
>DATDIQ010000061.1:0-12129 GCA_036520995.1 Occallatibacter sp. | reverse complement strand
CATAAGCGCTAAGATAAGGATTGACGAGTTTGAGTGGCAGGTCTAATCTTGGCGCATGGCCGAGCTTGAGAACTGGCAAGTCTTGCGTGGTCTATTTCCGTCTGGATGGGAACAATTGGGCAGGAGTAGTGGCGCGGTAAGGCGTCTCCGCGGTTTCTCCTCATTGGAAGCTTTGCTGCGCACGTTGCTGATGCATGTGGGCTGCGGGTGGTCGCTGCGTGAAACGGCGGTTCAGGCTAAGTTAGCGGGTATTGCCGATGTCTCAGATGTGACGTTGTTGAATCGTTTGCGGGATTCGGAAAATTGGCTGCGACAGCTGTGTCAACAACTGTGGAAAGATAACGGAGTCGAGTTACAGCCCAGCGTTCATGGCCGAACCGTGCGATTGCTTGATGCCACTGTGGTCAAGGAACCGGGCCAGACCGGAAGTCAGTGGCGAATTCACTACAGTCTGCGCTTGCCCACACTGGAGTGCGATTGTTTCGATCTCACCTCGACTCAAGGCCCAAATAGCGCAGAGCGGTTTGGGCATTTTCGCTTCAAAGCCAATGAATTGGTGTTGGCGGATGCAGGTTATTGTCATCCTGCTGGAATCGCCGCAGTGGTCCAGCAACAAGCGGATGTATGTGTGCGGCTGAATCCCCACGCGCTTCCCTTGTGGGATAAGTTTGGGAATCCATATTCTCTGCTAAAGCCTTTGGCTAAATTGCGATCTTCCGGGCAGGTGGCGGAATGGCCAATATGGATCCGATCGGGTGAAGCAGAAATCACTGGGCGGATATGTGCGATTCGCAAGAGTCGGCAAGCGATAGAACAAGCCCAGCGTCGACTGGATAGGAAGCAGCAAGACGGCAAAAGCGTAGGACCGGAAACGCGAAAATACGCAGAGTACGTGCTGGTTTTCACGACCCTTCCTGCCTCAGAGGCCAGCACCGATAAAATCCTGGAGACTTATCGATTGCGATGGCAAGTCGAACTAACCTTCAAGCGACTGAAGTCGATTGCTCAGATCGGGCACGTGCCGAAACATGATGACCAGAGCAGTCGCGCCTGGTTATACGGAAAACTATTCGTGGCCTTACTGAGCCAAAAGCTGGCACATGTAGGAAACACAATTTCCCCCTGGGGTTACATGCTGCCCGAAACCGCGCACCCGCAGTACGTGGCGTGAATTTCAGTTCGCCTTCCACCAAGTCATCGCCGCTGTCACGCCAACATCGCCCCTCCACGCGGTTTTGAAAACCTGGCACCAAGTGACCAACGCTCTCAGCGAGCCAAGCCGCAAGCGCAGGCCGCAACTCGAACCCTTATCTTAGCGCTTATGGTGCCCCCCCCCTCCTCTCTGCACCAATACTGGTGCAATCTCCAGAATCCCTCCACGCGCATTCCCCTCTTCGAGTGCTGTACGGAACTAATTCCAGATTTCCTGAATCCGCCCATCTTCGATCCGCAGAATCTCGAAATGATTGCGCTTGTATTCTCGGGTCGGATCAGACGGGTCTTTGTAGCTCTTCTCCCACATCATTACGACAAAAGGATCGTTGGTGAATTCCAGCACCGGCGCATTCTTCCACTCCGGCTTGACGTCCTGAGGCTGATAGTCGGGGAGACTGCGAATGAACTGTTTCAAACCTTCACGGTCGACGGGCTCGAGGGGATTGTGCTCGATGAAGGATGACGAAAGAAGCGTTTCGATGTCCTCGATGTGTCCATATTCAACGACATTCTTTTCGAAGCGTGTTGCGATCGCCAGGTTCTGTTGTTCCTCCGTTGAAGGTTTCGCTGTGTTCCAGGTTGAGGGCGGCGGAGCTGTAGACGGAATGAACGCAGGGGAACCAGGGTTCTTCCGGGCAGCATCCCAGTGCTCCTGTATCTTTCCTTTCTGAATGCGAAATAGATCGAAGCTATTTTCATAGACTGACTGTGAAGTGTCTTTGGGGTTTCTGAATTTGTGCTCAAAGACCAGCCAGACGAAATTCCCCTTTGCGCCCGCCACCACCGGAGGATTTTGAAGTTGATCGGGAATCGGCTCGATCGCAGGCCCGAGGCTCCTGAAGAGCGTCATCAAAGCGGCTCGACCATTAGGAATATTGGGATTGTGCTGGATGAAGTCTTCGGCCGCGTAGTTGGCTGCAAGTTCGGTGTGGCGAGCTTCGATCACTTCTCTCCACCAGTCGAGAACGAAGGCGAGGTTCTTCTCTTCTGCGGGAGTCATGTGGGCGGCGACTTGTTTCTTGCTGGGGAGATGCCCCGGTTGTAGAGATTGACCGAATGCAGAGAAAAAGGCAACGAAAAGCATTGGCAGAGCGATCGCTTTGCGCAACGCCTGGGTCCACTCGAAACGAGAAGACATCCTATATCGATTGCGTGTCTCAAAGACATTCCTGAACCGATCGTCCATTTATCTCCTGTGGTAATACCACATAAGCATGTCACAGCTAGTAGGGCATGACTATATAAATGTGACCAGACGGGTCCCTTCCCTATAGCCAACCAACCGCCCGTAGGTCGACGCCGATTCCTGCCCGGCAATAATGTATGTTTCATAGGTATCTCCTTCACGGCTCCGGGCTCTTTGCGACCCATTCCCAAGAGTTAATCAACGGCGAGCAAGCATATCGCACCAGCCACGACACATTCCCGGCTCCTCTTGACAATCTACTGGGACATTTGTAGCCTCTAGATTGTCAAGAGGAGAGGCCCATGCCAACCACTGCAGACGAAGCAGGACAGCACATCTCAAAATCGACCGACTTGATTCAAGGAACACTGGAGATGCTCATCCTGAAGACTCTGGCTCTTGAGCCCATGCACGGCTATGGCGTAGCTCTGCGCATTGAGCAGATCAGCAACGGCGTATTTCGCGTTAATCCCGGTTCATTGCTTCCTGCGCTCAGCCGGATGGAGCGCGCAGGCCGCGTGAAATCCGAGTGGAGAGCTACAGAAAACAATCGCCGCGCCAAGTACTACCTTCTGACCGCCAACGGCCGTAAGGCTCTTACCACGGAAACCGAACGATGGCAGCGCCAGATCCTCGCCATTTCCCGCATTCTTGAAGCGTGATTCCAGACTTCAGGCAGTGGCTCCCAGGAGGAACATCGTGATTTGGATAACCAAACTGACGATTGGTCTCAAATCTCTCTTCCAAAAACAGCGCGTCGAACGTGAACTCGACGAAGAACTGGAAAGCTACGTGGAGGCTTCCGCCGCGCACAAACAGATCGACGGCATGACGGCCGAGGCCGCGCATCGAGCGGCGATGGTGGAGATGGGCAGCCGCAACGCGGTCAAGCACCAAGTGTGGTCGTCGCGTTGGGAGTCTACGCTTGAGGGGCTGCTGCAGGACACGCGCGTGAGCATGCGGATGCTGGCCAAAAGCCCCGCATTCGCCGCCATCGCCTTGCTGTCGCTGGCCCTGGGCATCGGCGGCAACACAGCTATTTTCACGCTCATCAACCAGGTGATGCTGCGCAATCTCCCGGTGCAACATCCTGAACAACTGGTGACCTTCGGCGATGCGGAAAATAGCGGAATCGCCGGCGGAATCGACATCGGCGCTTACGGATTGTTCCCGTGGTATTTTGCCCGCCAACTCCAGGCTGACCCAGGGCCATTCCAAGGCATCGCTTCCTATGGCAGCTTCGCCAATGAGGCGAGTGTGAGGCTGCCTTCTCCGGACGGTGTCGCAGCCTCGAATGCCCCCGCGATCCTGGTGCGGACCAGTCTCGTCTCGGGCAACTACTTCAGCGTCCTCGGCGCCCAGCCCTTCATGGGTCGCGCCATCAGTCCTTTCGACGATGCCACGCCGGGCAGCGGAGCCGTGGTCGTCATCAGTCACCATTTGTGGCAACAGTCGCTCTCGTCCGATCCCGCTATCCTCGGCAAGACGATCAGGATCAACGGCACTCCTTTCGATGTCATCGGCGTTATGCCCGAAGCCTTCCACGGTATCAAGCGGGAACTGGAGCCGCCCGACATGTGGGCGCCGATGGCGATGCAGACCATCGTCATGAAGCATCCTTCGCTGCTGCTGCCTGCCGGTGGGGCCAACGGGACCTACTTCTTGAATGTCTTTGGCCGCCTGAGCGTCCAGGCATCCACAAACAAATCCTCTTTGGCGCAGACTCAGACTTGGTTGGACAATCAGATTCGCACCGGCCTGCGCGCACTCGAGGGAGCGAAACTGAGTCCCGCGCGAGAACGGGAGATCAACCGCGTCACAGAGCCTTTGATCCCGGCAACCCACGGAGTCTCTTCGGTCCGAAGCCAGTACGGTGACTCACTGCAGATTCTCATGGGCGTGGTGGTACTCGTGCTGCTCATCGCCTGCGCAAACCTGGCCAACTTCCTGTTGGCCCGCTCCGCTACACGCCACCGCGATATCGCTACGCGGCTCGCCCTCGGTTCCAGCCGCGCACGCATCATTCGCCAGGGTCTGATTGAAACATTTCTGCTCTCGCTCGTCGGCGGGTTGCTCGGCCTCGCCGTCGCCTTTGCCGCCACACGCTCTCTCATCGCTTTTGTCAGCCAGGGTAACGCCTACATTGCCATGAGTCCCAATCCCGACGCATCCGTATTGCTGTTTACGCTCGGCGTCTCTTTGCTCACCGGCCTACTCTTCGGCCTTGCGCCGGCCATCATCTCGTCGCGTATCGGAGCCTCCGGCAATCTAAGCGCGGGCAGCCGCACAGCACAGAGCAGTGGCGGAAAATCGGCGCGCCTATGGCCCAAGGCCTTGGTCACCGCGCAGGTCATGCTTTCGCTGCTGTTATTGGTCGGCGCAGGGCTCTTCCTCCGCACTCTGCGCAATCTCGTAACTCAGGATTACGGCTTCGAGCGCTCGCATTTGCTTCTCACTGAATTCAACGCTAGCCTTGCCGGATACAAGCCCAGCCAGACGCCCGGTCTGCAACAGCAACTTCTTGAACGTCTTTCCGCACTTCCGGGAGTCAGATCCGTCGCTCTGGCGGCCACTCCGCCCATCAGCGGAGGCAACTGGTCCTCGGACATCACTATCCCCGGCTACACGCCAGCGCCCAAAGAAAGCATGAACTCGAAGCTCAACCGTGTCTCCGGCCAGTACTTCGAGACCGTGGGAATCAAGATCGTTGCGGGGCGCGCCATAAATGATAGCGATACGGCCAACCGACAGAAAGTGGCTGTAATCAATCAGGCCATTGCCAAGCGCTTCTTTCCCAAAGGAGATGCTGTCGGCCGTTCACTCTCCATCGACATCGACGATGTCAAAGGCCCATGGCAGATTGTGGGCATCGCACGCGACACTAAAGCGGGCGATCCGCGCAGTTCAGCTCCGCTTCGTATGACCTACATCCCTTTGGCCCAGATAGACGCTTTCAACCCCGTCGATCCATCGGCGCAGGCTACCACTTCGCCCGCAGCACCGGAAGAGAATCAAGACCGCGTCGCCAACCTTATCCTGCTGCGCACAACAGGAGATCCCGCAAACACAATCGCGGATCTGCGTGCCATGGTCACATCCATCGATCCCAACCTGCCCTTGACCAAAATCACAACGATCCGCGACCAGGTCGACGACTTCATTTCGCACGACCAGCTTCTTTCCACGCTGACCACTCTCTTCGCCGTGCTGGCACTGTTGCTGGCCGCGATTGGTCTTTATGGAGTGATGAGCTACAACGTCGTTCGCCGCACCAACGAGATCGGCATCCGCATTGCCCTGGGCGCGCAGACCCCGGCCGTTCAGTGGATGATACTGAGCGAGTCGTTGGTGTTGCTGGCCATAGGCGTTGGACTGGGATTGCCTTTGACGCTGTTGACAACCACATACATCAAAGGCCAGCTATTTGGCCTGAGCGCCCTGGACCCCGTGACGTTTGGCGTCGCCCTTCTCGTAGTGAGCGCGATGACGCTTTTGGCTGCTTGGTTGCCGGCACGCCGAGCAACCAAAGTTGATCCTATGGTAGCCCTCCGCTGTGATTAGGAAGGCATCAGGCACAGCCAAGTGAATGACAGCTATGCCCATTGAAGTTGACCTATAACTGGCGATCAGCGAAGGGCGGCTCAAGAGTCCGAAGACCGGAGGTCTCCCCTCCTCTTCTGAGCAAGTGTAGGACGACCTAGGATTAACAAGTTCAGGTGCTGCAAAAAAGGCTTCGCGCTCATCGAGACGCGATGACGAGTTCTTCAGTAGCGCTCCCATGGCATAGATTTGGCGATGGCAGGAGTGATACATCCGAAAACCTCTGGTGCATCCCTTATTTGGGAAAAGGCCGAGCTTCAATCTCGGAGATTGAATGACAATCATTGCGTCAGCTTAAACAATGAAGTACGAAATGTGAAATATTGGCTGCCGCGACAACATCGCGCATCACTCATCGGAGGGTTCTGGGCGGATTGTAGCTATCCAAGATCGGAAGCGCGTCGCGGAGAGGGGCTGATTGTGAGGTGCTATCTACTCCGCACGGAACTCATGACGATGCAGTGTGCGTATGAACAAGAACCGCAGCGCAGCCACATGGTTCTCGACTGTTCCCGGATCCAGCTTCCTCACCTTGAGCAGATAAGCCTGGTAGCTGCGAAGATGATCAGGACCGAGCTTGTCGGGTGACTTGCCGAAGTGTTGTGCGAACCGCTCGACGAAACGCAGATAGCGCCGTGTCGTGCCCTCTGAGTAGTTGCGACGCTCGAGCTCCTCGAGCATCATCTTGCGAAGACGAGTCACAGTGTGTTACCTCCTGTGACTCACACGCTATCCCGGCCTCAAAACTACACGCCAGTCACGGCCGTAGCGGCCGCGGCGCCTGCGGCTTCGTTCTTGTGGGCAATGCGTCAATAACCAAAATGATGCAACGTCCCGTTCGGCAGCTTTCCTGAAGTGTTTGGCTTCGGCTCAACGCAACCAGACAGCAAATTACAGGCGGTCAAATCGCTCTTCGAAATTCGACCAAGTGTTTAGCGAGCTGAGCACAAGCAATCACAGACACGATCAAGGTGGGGAAAATCCAGAGCAAGACCACAGTCATGTTCGGAAACTCTGTAGAAAGCTGATGAAATAATTGGGAGGAGTTTAGAAGCCACGTCTGCAGCCGGGCAAAAGCGATCGCACACGGAATGACGATGACGACAAATGCCAACTGGCAGACCACGAAAGCTGAGGTCGCCATCGTAAGCTGTTCGCCGCAATGTCTGCAGATGAATAGTTTGCTCGCCGGTGACCGGAACATATTCTGCAGGAAGTTCGCAGGGCTGATCGAATCAAAAAGTACAGAGACCTCGTGTTGGCACGATGGGCAGCTTGCCATTTTTCATTCCCGCGAAGGTCAATTATGGAACGTTTCCGCGTGTTCGAGCTGCCTGAGGCACCTTGTTTCCGACGAGAAAGTAACAAACCATGACGAAGATTCATCAAAGGTCTCGTTTGAGGGTGATTCGACCGCAACGCGAAGATCGGGGACTTCTCTTTCAACGGTCTCACTGAGTGCATTGGCGATTGCCATAAACCGAGAATGGATCGTTGGGGTAGTCCTGACTCCATCGAGGATCCACCCATTTGAGGCGAAACCTCGCTGCCTCAGTCTTCGCGCAGCATGACCAGGGGATTGACGGATAGCGCACGTCGCGCCGGAATCCACGTGGCTAGCAATCCCAACGCAGTCATTGCCAGAACCACACCAGCCAGGACCAGGGGATCGCGCGGCGTGGCCTGATACACAATGAAAGCCAGCACCTTCGTCCCAAGCAGACCCAGAACCAATCCAACCCCCGAACCAATCGCCAACAGTTTGAACGCACGTCCCAGCGCGGCCTGCAACACTTCCTTGCGCTGCGCGCCGAGAGCCACGCGAATTCCCAACTCCTTGAACCGCTTGCTCACCGAGTACGCCGCCATTCCGAAGATGCCGGTAATCGACAGCATGCCGCCCATCAGGCCCAGCACGCCAAGCGACACGGTCGCCATGCGCGAGGGGAACAAAATTCCGCCCAGTTCGGTGCTCCACGGGCGAATCGCCAGAACCATCGCAGGGTCGATGCCCCGGAGCACACTTCTCATGGCCGCGGCAAGTTGCTGCGGGTCGCGGGTCAAGTCGCGTTTTGAGCGCACCACCAGCCATGTCCAACTAGCCGGCGACTGCAGGAGGGGGAGGAACATCGCTGGCTTCTGGCCTTCGGTGAGGTTCAGGTATTTTCCGTCTTCGACCAGACCCACCACCCGCACGCGCGAGCCATCGTGCAGCTTGAAATACCGGCCGACAGCGTCCGGTACGGAGCCCAGTATCTTGCTTGCGAACTCCCGGTTCACCACTGCTACGCGCGGGGCGTTTGTGTCGTCCTGCCATGTGAAGGCTCTGCCCGCCAATAAAGATGTCCCGGATGCGCGGAAGTAGCCTGGAGTTACGTTGTACAAATAAGGGTCGGCCGCGGCATTCGATGGGCTCAGATCCGTGGTTGTGTCGGTATAGACCATCCCTTGCCAACCACCAGGAGGTTCTAAGGGCGGCCAATTTACCGATCCTACGGAATCTACGCCTGGAATCGCTTCCAGGGCATCGATCATGCGCCGTTGCATTGCGGGTACTCTTTCGCCGGTGTAGCCTGCTGTCGCCAGATCGGTATCTGCCAACATCGCGTTCCGGGGGTCAAAACCGAAGTTGCTGTGCATGGAGCGCAGCAGTCCACGCACAGCAACCATGGATGAAGTGACCAGCACGGCACAAATCGCAATTTGGACGACAAGCAATACGTCTCGCACGGTAGTTCGGCGTCCGAACGCGCCTGTCGATCCCGCTTTGACGATCTCATACGGATTGGCCCGGAGAATCTGGTGTACGGGAACAATTCCAAATAGAACTCCGCTGACCAACGCCAAGACCAAAGCTACCAAATAGACGCTGGCGTCCGGACTTACCGGCACATGGAGGGGGAATCGCGGAAATGGCTGCCACACGCTCAACCGGCGCAAAAGGAGAATGCTCGCCACGAGTCCCGCTGCGCCTCCTGCGAGCGAAAGCAGAAGGGACTCGGTGAACAGCGCGCGCAAAATGCGATTGCGGCTTGAACCAAGAGCGAGGCGCAAGGCCACTTCGCGAGAACGGTCGGCGGCCCGCGCGGCAAACAGGCTGCCCAGGTTGGCACAGGCAGCCAACAGAATCAAACCCGAAAGAAGCATCAATCCAGTGAGAAAAGCCCGCGTGGGCCCGTTCAAATAATCGCCATGAAGACCAGGCCGCGCCAGCGTGTAAGGCTCATTACCTTCTTCTTTGGGATAGCTTTTTTTCAGGTACGAATCCACGGAGTTCAGATCAGCAATGGCCTGTGCCGGAGTAACTCCCGGCTTCAGATGTCCCACCGTCTCAAACATCCAACGGCTCTCTCGCGCGCTCAATATCTTATCGCCGGATAACTGGTCATGGTTCACGATGGGCACGAAGATATCGGAAGCGAAAAACAAGATGGTCCCCTGGAATCCCGGAGGCGCCACGCCAAGGATGGTGAAAGGATGCTTGTTGAGCCGAACAACGCTGCCCACCACGGTGCGATCGTCCTGAAAATGGTTGTGCCAGTATGCGTAGGAGAGCACGACATAGGGCGCGCTGTCTGGGCCGTGCTCATCGGAAGCGTGGAAGAAGCGCCCAATATAAGGCTGAATGCGCAATACATCGAAGTAGTTTCCGCTGGTTTCGTACTGCCATACATTGGATGGATCTTTGCCCGTATCCAGCCCAGACTGACGGATAGCAAAAACAGCCACATCGTCGAAGCTGCGATTGCGCTGACGAAGGTCGAGATAATCGGGATAGGAGTCGCTCCCATGTTGGATGACGAAAAGGCTCTCTGCCTGAGGCACATTCAGCGGCCGCAGGATGAGCGCGTTCAGTACGCCGAAGACCACGGCGTTAGCTCCAATGGCTAATGCAAGTGTCAACACGGCGGCGCTAGTGAAGCCGGAAGACTTGCGCAGTTGGCGCAGCGCGAATCGCACATCGGCCCAGATGGATTCAAGTGTCGGCCACTGCCACACTTCGCGGCTGCGTTCCTCCAACAGCGTCCGATTGCCGAAAGCTCGCCGCGCCGCCCGCGTCGCTTCTTCGGCACTCATCCCATCGCGCATCAACTGCTCGGCACGCTCTTCAATGTGCAGGCGAATCTCTTCAGAGAGATCTTCGCTGAACTTACGGCGGCGGAAAATCTGCGCAATCCAATCCATTGGAGATTCCTTTCGACTGGCCCATCAACTTGTAATGGCTTTACCTGGATTCAGGACCAGTGAGATGCCCTCAAACATGCGCTCAAAGCTGGAAATCTGCTGCTCCGGGCGGCGCAGCCCCCGAACTGTTATCTGATAGGTTCTCACTCGCCGATTGGTCGAGGAGAGTTGCCACTCCGCCTTCACCAGCTTCGCCTTCAGCAATCGTTGCAACGCGGGATAGAGCGAACCCTCTTCTACTTGCAGCAGGTTATTGGACCGCTGCTGGATGTGCTGCACCAGCGCATATCCGTGAGCCGGCACACGGCGAAGCGACTCGAGGATCATCATCTCGAGCGCGCCGGGAAACAAATCGCGTGAATTAGCTTCCGTCATAGCCTTGTTCACTACAGGCATAGAGTAAACATGGATAGAAAAATTGTCAAGATGGACTTCACCATTGTCCGTCAACGACTGATCCATTGTTGCCAACGGGACAACGCGCTCATCGGCAAACTCCCCGGTATGCTCACCGTCGCATCCGTGCGTCGCTCACCAGGGGTACCCCCTTTTTTCCGTCGTCCCGCAGAGCTCCATTCCATGCATCCGCGCCGTCCGCTCCGTTTTTCCTTGACAGATTTTTCTCTGGCTCGTCGGAACTCCACGCACTTGCGGCACTTCGCCGTGCGCTTCACAAGTCCTCGCAATTTTCCGCACGCAAACTTCGACAGGTACCGGCCGGCACAATTGTTCCACGTGGAACAATTTTCGCGCTCCGTGCCGAGAACTCTCTCCGCAAAAATGTTCCACGTGGAACATTTCATGTGCGGCGATTGCCGCCGTCTTCTGCGATTTGCCCGAGCATTCGGAATGGGCCCTCACTCCGCGCGCAGGATCTCAGTGGGGTCGGTGCGCAGCGCACGCAGCACGGCCGGCAGCGTGGCAACCAGCGCGGTGAGGAGAATTGCACACACTGGCAGCGCGATCATATCCGCGTCGGTCGCCTTGACCTGGTAGAAAAGGGACGCGACATAGCGTGCCGCGCCGAATCCGAGCGCGACGCCGGCGCAGCCTCCGAGCGCGATCATCAGGAACACATCGAGAGTCACAAGGCGCACGATGCCGGCACGAGAGGAGCCAATCGCCATGCGGATACCGATCTCGCGGCGGCGCTGGAGGACGGAGTAGTTGAGGACAGCGTAGAGTCCGATGCCGGCGAGGAGCAGCGCGACGGCGGCAAAGAAGGCGGCGAGCGTGGCGATCAGGCGTTCGCGAATGGTCTGGTCGCGGACCAGATCGCGCTGCGTGGTGACGTTCGAGACGCGAAGACCGTTGTGGCGCCCGGCGATGAGCTGGCGGAGGGAGTTGGCGAGGGCGAGCGGGTTCTGGGCGTCGGTGTGAATGGTGAAGGTGGCGAAGTTGACTGGCTTGGGCGCGGATTTGTCGTCGATTTCGTCGAAGGGGAGGTAGAAGATGGGGCGGTTTGGTTCGCGCAGGTCGCTGTAAGGGACGTCGGGGACGACGCCGGTGATCTTGTTGGGGGGTTGGTTGGCGCCGCGTTCAAAGGTGCGGCCGATGGGGTCAAAGGAGCGGCCAACGGGGCCGGGAAAGAAGGTCTTGACGAAGGTTTCGTTGACGATGGCGGCTCCGGGCGAGGTGTCTTCAGGACGAAAGTCGCGGCCCGAAACCAGGGGGATCTTCATGGTCGAGAGCCAGTTCGGGGAAACGTTCAGGAACCAGGCGGGAGTGGGACTGGGAGGCGCGCCGTTGATGGAGATTTCGCTGTTGATGCGGATGCGCCCGAGAAGAGGCCAGCCCGCGATGGCGACCGAGTCGACGCCTGGGGCGGCACGGAGCGCCTCGGCAGTCTGATTCCAGACGACCGGGAGCTGGCCTTTGCCGGCAACGGTTTCAAGCAGGAGCAGACGGTCTGTGGAGAAGCCGAGGGGCCGGTTCTGCAGGCG
>DATDIQ010000060.1:0-31462 GCA_036520995.1 Occallatibacter sp. | reverse complement strand
GGGATACGCATTCTGTCGCGTTGGGAAAGCTCGGAAGAGGGGGAACTTTTGATGAGATAGCGAAACCTCTTAATCCAACCTAGCGGGTGTAAATCCCGCCTGACCAAAGTCGAGCAGGACAGGTCAGTAGCGAGTGTTGCCATTCACTGGGCGACTGGTGGGTGCGAAGCGTACACAGCAAGAAAGCAGGCCGTGAGGATCAGCACCGAAATCGTATCTCGTACCGATGCCGACGTCTTCAGAATGGCGGAAGGCAGGATTCGGCAGCAACCGCTAATGCGAGGTTGTGCCGAGATCGGCGGTGTCTCTAGCCCGGGGCATGTTTCCAAAGAGGTTTGGCCGGGAACCCAAGAGAGCTCCCCATTTTCTTTCACACCAGGAGGAACACCTCTGGATTGGGTCGAAAGAAACGTGCAACCAAGGGTCGACCGAAGGAAGCACGGATAGATGGCTGAGCAGTCTTACAACCCCATAGTACCGGTGAAGGTGGGGAACTGCAGGGCTCCGCAAGGAGCGGCCACAGGACCCACTGGAGGGAAGGGGGAAGCAGGCGTACGAATCTGTTGAAAGGAGACATATCGAGACTCAGAACTCGAATCGTTATGTGCACAGACATCGACAGAATAGCTGAACTCGCCAAAGAAGATCCGAAGCGACAGTTTTACTCCATCGCTCACCTGATCGCAGTGGAGAAGTTGTATGAGGCATTTCGGAGTCTGCGAAAGAATGCCAGTGCCGGGATCGACGGGGTCACGTACGCAGAGTACGAGACCAACGCCGAGGAGAACATCCGCCAGTTGCATCGGCGGCTTGTGGCTGGCAAGTATCAGGCACAACCGCTGCGCCGAGTCTATATCCCTAAGGAGAACGGGAAACAGAGGCCCATCTCGATTCCCAGCCTTGAGGACAAGATCGTGCAGAAAGTGGTGGTTGACCTGATGAATGCTATCTACGAGCAGGATTTTCTCGATTGTTCGTACGGGTTTCGGCCCGGACACAGTCAACATCAGGCTCTGGACGAAGTGGGACGGGTGATCTGTACCCGGCCCACAGGATGGATTCTTGAGCTGGACATTCAATCATACTTCGACAAAATTGTACGGGGCACTCTCATCGAGATGGTGGAGAAGCGTGTAAGTGACGGCAGCGTGCTTCGCCTGATTCAGAAATGGATCAAGGTCGGAGTCATCGAAGACGGCAAGCTGCTCGTGAGCGAAACAGGGACAGGACAGGGGCAGCCGATCAGTCCGCTCCTGGCCAACATCTATCTGCACCACGCACTCGACGTGTGGTTCGAGGAAGTGGTGAAGCCCCGTTTGAAAGGGGAAGCTTACGAGATTCGTTTTGCGGATGATGCCATCCTGTGTTTCCAGCACAGGGAGGACGCGGAAAAAGTGATGAGGGTCTTGCCGAAGCGGTTTGAGAAGTACGGTTTGACCCTACACCCGGAGAAGACGCGGCTGATTGAGTTCGGGCGCTATGCAGCGAGGAATGCGAAGAGGCAGGGGAAGCGTCCTGAAACCTTCGACTTCCTCGGATTCAAGCACATTTGCGCTCGCAGCCGAAAGGGCAAGTTCGCGGTGCACGGAAGGACGATCGCCAAACGGCTCCGCAGAGGGTTGAAGGCAGTCACCGAATGGTGTAAACAACACCGGCACGAGCCCGTGGGAAAGCAGCAGCAAGCCCTAAACGCCAAGCTCCGCGGCCACTACCAGTACTACGGAAGGCCGACGAACTACCGAAGTATTTGGCAGTTCTATCGGCGCGTTCGTCGTATCTGGCGTGAATGGCTGGGTCGCCGCACACGCGGGCGGCCGCTGGCGTGGGAGAGATATCAAGCGATCCTGCGACAGCATCCGCTACTTCTACCTCGGATCACGCATTCCTGGGCAAGCGCAGGGAGGTAAGCCTGAAGAACCCGCTGCGGGAAATCTGCACGGCGGGGTCCGTGAGGGGGGAGACTCCCGGCGAGCCACGGTGGACTTAAACGGGCACGAAGCTGGAAACGGCGGATACGGCCAAAGAACACCTAAAAGCACGCCGGGGCTTCCCTACTCGGAAGGGCAAGCTAAAACGCCGGTGTTCGTGGGACCAACGCGGAGAAATACCGGTATGGCGGTAACACAGTGGATTGGGAAGCTCGATCGTTCGGTTCGTTAGCTTTCCCATTTCCAATTAAAAAGCTTGTCGTGGTTCCTTCGAAGGCAGAGCGTGAGCAGGCTCGGTTGGTCATTGAAGCCACGAGCGCCATCCTGAACGGCGGAGATTTTCTTCCCGCGACGGAAGTTGCGCAACTCGCCGGATTCAGCGCCAGCGACTTATGTATGCAGCCGAACAAATGGAAGCGGAACCGTGAGATCTTCGTCATTCGGCACGGCCGGAAGGATTATCTTCCGGTGTAATGGCCTCAATCCTGGCGATCATCGTCCGCGTAAGAAAAACCCGCAGATTCTCAAGATCTTTGGAAATGCGAAGGGTGGTTGGAGCCTGGCATTCTGGTTCGCCGCGCTGAACAGCTTTCTCGACGGTGAGCGTCCGCAAAATGTACTGGCAATCGAATCCCGAACGAGTGATTGCCGCGGCAAAGGATGAAGTGGCCGAGTTGCAACATCGTTGACCGCGCGGTAAAGATACTGCGCGAGCGGCTACGACCTGGCGTGAAGATCACTCTAGCGTGCAATAGCGTGCAATAGCGTGCAATGGTGCCAGGGAATTAGGGGCTTGCTGGCAACTGTGGCAACCTGTAATCTGTAACTTGCAGGATGGAAATGGCGAGTGGAGGTCGATCCCCACTAGCCGCCCCAAAAAATCCCAAGCCCCTTAGAACTTTATTCCCTCTGCAACATGCAGTGCAATGGTGCTGCAGTTTTCCCGACGATTCCAAGGGGAAATCGCATCAGGCTGCACCAACGTAGCCCGCGTCGCACAGCACCGCGAACCCGGCGTTTCGGATACACCACAACCGGACACTTTGGAGAGATTTCATTTTCCGGATTTGTTGAGCGGCGCACTTCCCGGCTGCTTTGCCTGTGTCCTCTTCGTAGTCATGGCGTCATAGACGCGATGCACCAGTCCTTTGGCTTCCTCAATGGCGAAGTTACGGTCCACGCCTGGTAATGCGACCGTTCGGCCTGTGAATCTCCACTTGGTCTACCTGCGTCGCCTGTCCCAGTCCGAAATGAACGCTGGTCATTGGCCGAAATGTAACTTCCGCTGCTCATCATATCGCTGCGCTGAGGTATACCTCCGGAAGTCAGGTAGACGGGCGCTCGCAGCAGGACGGGTGTATGGTCGACGCGGTTGACGACAACATCGATCTTGCCGTCATTGAACAAGTCTCCAAAGGCCGCGCCTCGGGCGGGAATCACATCGGCCAGACCTGTACCTTCCACCGCCGGCACAACTATTTAACAGCGAACGCTCGTTCTCGACCATCCGGTTGTTGCGGTAGTCACCCACGGCCAGGCCCATATTGGCCGACTCGTGAGAACCCTGATTTATTGCGGCAACCCGCCATCCGTGCCCACGAATATACGTACGACAACACTTCCTACTGGTTGGGAGCCCGCCGTCGCGGCCCAGGAGAGTTGTTCCCAATGCAATTGCGCTGCGGGGGGCGCTGTGAGCTGTTCAAGGATGGGATAGCACTCGCCGGCGCGCATGGGATAGTTCGTGAATTGCGGTTGCGTCCTCCATCCCTTCGGTATCGTCGAGACAACTCTGATCTCAGCCGATTGCGCGGTGTGATTGCAGGCCAGAAAGTTGAGTGCTAGCGTGCCGCCCGCTTCCGGCGCTGCTTCGGGAACGGGAATCAACGCTGCGAGACGGCCCAGGTCGTGTGCCTTCCAGAACATTGCATAGAATCGCCACGGATCGCCGATTTCGAACGAGAGGCCATTCTCCCGCGGAGCTTCGTAGCCGTGCACGCGCGCGAACGCAATCGGCTGTGGCGAGACTCCCTCAAACACGTCTCCTGTCACGGTTCCGCCCACCAGGGACTTCCCGAAGATCAGGTGCGCATGGTACTCGAAATCGGCGAACTTGCCCGACTTGAGCGCCTTGACTCCGATGTCCCCTTCCTGCGTGAGATAAAACGCCTGATGTTCCGCGGTGATCTCGGCATACGACTTGTGGCGCGATGCGGAGATGGTGCTGGTCTCGTAGACCGGGCCGGTGTGATCGACGATGGTCTTGCGATAGGGAGAAAGTGTTTGAGGATCGTGCCAGTACGGACCCCAATCTTCAAAGGCATCGGTCATAAAGTAGAGCTTCTTGGGCTGCCACGGCAGCAGTCCCTCGGTCAGGTTGGACATGCCGGTACGATCGCGCGGGGGCGAAACCTGCTCAGGGAAGACGGTCGGGTCGCCCGCCGCATCGAAGGCCTCGACCGCCAGCACAGACGACGCCTGGTGGTCATCGTGATTCTCCCCGACGACGGGATCTGGCAGCCAGGTCAGGATCACGTCCGGCCGCGTGATCCGCACAAGGCGGACAACATCGTCAAGCGCGCGTCCGTGGTTCCAGTTGTCGAGCGAGCGCAGCACATTCTGTCCCGGGGTATCGTGCCCCGACAGAAACCACACATTGTCGATGCCGAGGTGAGCGAGCGCGCGGCGAGCCTCGATCTCTCTCACCTGGCCGAGAGATGCGCCGGCCTCATTGCCCGCAGCGTTTCCGCCGCCATCGCCGTTCGTGCAATAGAGGACCGCAACGCGCTTGTGCTCGTCGAGCGCGATGCGCGCCAGATATCCACCGATCACTACATCGTCATCGGGATGGGCCACAATGAGCAGTAGGTCGGCTTTGTAGCGGTCGTCCGGCGAAAGCAGGACGGGTGCCTGAGCTTGCGATAGGGCTACGCGCACGGCGAGCAGGAGACTGAGAACGGAAAGCAACAAACGAAACATCATGGATTCGAATCCTTTACCGGCATTCTAGTAGCACCTAATGCTCCAGAAAGCCAAATCTTGCGATTCTCTCTGCCATCCACCAATCGCCAGAAAACCCTGTGCTCCTGCTCAAGGCCGACCGCGCGCTTCGGAACTCTGGGCTGACGCTGAATCGAAAAATTGACTTGCGCGCATGTCCCGCGCGTGTGTTACATTCTGTAACACCATGAAGAATGGCGGGGGAGAATCCGCTCCGCAGGACGGCGATCCCATGGCCCATGCGCAAAGAAGCTCGAGATTCGATGCAGATCAACTGAGAAACAAAGGGCAGAGGGGTGGTTCTCAGGGATATGCCCGGACAGCGCCGCAGAATTTCTGCTGTACGATACATGCTTTCGGTCGCACAAGATGACGTATGTGGAGGTTCGGTGATGAGAGTTCTACAGCAGGATCTCGGTTATGCATTCCGCCAGTTACGCAAGACGCCGGGTTTCACCGTGACTGTGCTGTTCACGCTCGCGCTCGGCATCGGCGCCAACTCGGCAATCTTCACGCTGGTCAATGCCATCCTGCTCCACAATCTGCCGGTCATAGATCCAAAAACTCTCGTCCGGATCGGCGACACCGACGACTGCTGCGTCAACGGCGGCTGGAATGACAACGGCGACTACTCTCTCTTTGCCACCGACACTTACTACATGTTCAAGAAGAGCCTGCCGGAGTTTGAAGAACTGGCCGCGATGGAGTCCGGCTACGCGTGGCGACCCATTACCGTCCGCCGCGCCGGAGCCTTGACGCAAGCGAAATCCGTCACGGGCACTTTTGTCTCCGGCAACTACTTTCGCGTCTTTGGTCTTTCGGCGGCGGCGGGCCGTCTCTTCCTGGATGCCGACGACCAGAAGGGCGCACCTATTACCGCCGTGATGAGCTATGACGCATGGCAGCAGGATTACGCAGGCGATCCGCGAGTGGTGGGAAGCGCGTTCTACATCAACACCAAACCGGCCACGATCATTGGTGTTGCGCCAAAGGGATTTTACGGGGACCGCATCGATACTAATCCCCCAAAATACTTCCTTCCCATGAATTCAATGGATTCGGTCATCGGCGCACCCTACTTCACCGATCCAGATACGCAGTGGGCCTATATCATCGGCCGCGTGAAGCCGGGAACTTCCCTGTCGGTCCTGCAGGCGAAAGCCAGCACGTTGCTGAAGCAGCAGTTTGCGCCGCTCAAGACATTTACCGATCAGCGCGCCCAGAAGGTTCTCCCCCGCACCCATGTAGTGCTCACTCCCGGCGGCGGCGGTATCCAGAACATGCAAGACGGTTACAAGGACCACCTGAAGCTCTTGCAATGGATCGCCGCGCTGGTCCTTCTCGTCGCTTGCGCAAACATCGCCAACCTGCTGCTGGTGCGTGGCATGAGCCGCCGCGCCGAGCTTTCCATCCGCTCAGCGCTTGGCGCGCAGCGCAGCCGCATTGTGCGCCAGCTTCTTACCGAAAGCGTGCTTCTCTCGGGCTTGGGCGGCCTGCTCGGCCTCGCCGTCTCCTATCTAGGAGCGCACGCGCTGCTGGCGCTCGCCTTTCCGGATCAGCACAACATGCCGGTCGCGGCCGCGCCTTCGCCACTGGTTATTGGCTTTGCCTTTGGGCTTTCGCTCCTGACGGGCGTGCTTTTTGGCCTTGCGCCGGCGCTGATGGCCGCGCGCACGCAGCCCGCGGAAGCACTGCGCTCCAACGCCCGCACCGCGGCCCACGGTGCGTCCTTTCTGCAGCGCGGGCTCGTTGTCCTGCAGGCCGCTCTCTCCCTCGTGCTGCTGGTTGCCGCGGGCCTCTTTGCGCAAAGCCTCAACAAGGCCGAGAACGTGAACATGAGACTGGATGCAACGAACCGGTTCATCGCTCACATTAATCCCCAAGCCGCGGGATACAAGAACACAGAGGTCGAACCCCTTTACCAGGCCATCGTCGACCGCTTCCACGCCATTCCCGGCGTTCTCAAAGTCGGCCTCGCCACCTACACGCCCATGGAAGAGAACAATTGGGGTTCGGGCGTAAAAGTTCAGGGCGAGCCGGATCTGAACAAAGGCGCATCCTGGGTGAAAGGCACCTCGGAGTATTTCGACGCGGTCGGCACGCACGTCGTCATGGGCCGCGGCTTCACGCCGCAGGATACGCTGAATGCGCCGCCTGTCGCCGTCGTCAATCAGGAATTCGTCAAGCTGTTCTTCGGCAACCGCAACCCCATCGGCCATCGCTTTGGTTTTTCCGGGCCCGGCCAGGTCGGCTTGGATGGCGCGCATGAGATCGTCGGCGTAGTGGAAGACACCACCTACACCAGCGTCTATTGGAAGAACCACGCCATGTACTTTCTGCCCTTAACGCAGCGTGCAGGCAGCGCCAACGATCCGAACAGCCCTCTCGAAAAAGATCAGTCGATGTTCGCCGGCGCACTGGTAATCCAGACCAGCCGCTCCATTCCCGGCTTTGAAAAAATCGTCGGCGACACCCTGGCAAGCATCAATCCCAACCTCACCATCGTAAAGTTCCAGACATTCCAGCAGCAGATCGACGATCGGTTCATCGAGGAGCGGCTGATCGCGCGCCTCACATCCCTCTTCGGCCTGCTGGCGTTGCTGCTCGCGGCCATCGGTCTTTACGGCGTCACTGCCTATACCGTAGTTCGCCGCACGCCGGAGATCGGCATTCGCATGGCGCTGGGTGCGGCGCGCAGCCGCGTCATCGGAATCGTCATGCGGGGAGCCATGTTGCAGGCCATCGCCGGCCTCGCCATCGGCATCCCCGTGTCGATCTTCTGCGTGCGCTATGTCAAGTCGCAGCTTTATGAGACCACCGGCGTGAATCTGCCGGTAATGGCGGTGGCGATTGGGGTGTTGGTGCTTGCAGCCGCCATCGCCGCCATGATTCCGGCGCGGCGCGCGGCCTCCATCGACCCCGTACGTGCCTTGCGCGTCGAATGAGCTGCCCTTCGTAAGAGTCTTTGGCGATTGACAACACCTCGATGATCGGCCGCGCTGACTGTGACTCCGTGAAGTGCGACTTTGCTTTGGCGGAACCCTCCAAACAAAGCGTCAATCGTCGCGCGAGAAAACCTTCCCCTGCACGAGGACGTCTTCGATTTGAAGCGTGGCCGCGCCATGCTCCCACCGGAATCGAATTAGGTCGGCTGGCTCGCCGGGAGCGAGAACGCCGCGGCGCATGAGACGACCGGGGTTTACAGTTGCCATTGAGATTGCATCGCGAAGAGAGAAGCCCGGGAGTGACGCGACACGCGCGACGCCGCTCTTGAGAGGTGAGGTTGCGCCCGCGAGATATTCGGTGCCCGCTATACGCAACCTGCCTTCCGCATCGAGATCGACCGAAGTGCCGACCGGGGCAAAATATCGTCCCGCGGAAAGACCGGCGAGCGCGACCAGATCGGAAATCAGGATCGAGCGCGATGGAGTTTTCGCGCGAAGCATCGCGAGGAGAGTGTCAGTGGGAAGATGGTACCCGTCGGCAATGAAGGTCGCGGTGAGTCGGTCATCCGCCAATTGGCTCCAGATGGGATTGGGATGACGCGGCAGCAGTTGCGAGATGCCATTGCCGAGATGCGTGCTCAATCGCGCACCCGCGTCCACAGCAGAGCGAATCTGGTCGCCGGTCGCGGCGGTGTGCCCGATGGAAACATGGATGCCGCGTTCCGCAAGAGCGCAGATGTAGGCAGGCGCCTCGAGAGAATGAGGCGAGCAGGTCACCATGCCGACGAGGTCGCCCGATGCTGCTTGCCACCGCTGGAACTCAGAAAGGTCCGGTGGGCGTACGTGCTCGATGGGGTGTGCTCCGCGTGGGCCGTCCGCGGGATCAATGTGCGGACCTTCAACGTGTACGAAGGGAATCATGTGCTCCAGGAGTGGATCGGAGCGCCGGGCGTTTGCAATCACCCTGAGATTGCGCAGCAGTTTCTGTTCCGACGCGGTGATGAGCGTCGGAACGAAGGTGGTGACCCCGGTTGCAAGCAGGTTGCGGGCCAGGGACTGGACTGTATCGGTATCGAGATCGTCCGCGTTCAGGTCGCTTCCGCGATAACCGTTGATCTGGAGGTCGACGAGGCCGGGACAAAGCCAGATTTCAGAATCGACCAGTTCAGCCATGGCGCAGGGTTCTACGCGTATGATCCGACCATCTCCACAATGGACGGTGATGAAATCTCCGCTGATGGGATCGCGCCCTGCAAAGGAGTTGACCACAGGGCCATGTTACGTGATTCCGGCCAAGCATCAGATCCGGTCGCCAGTCGTCAGAGTTGAGCGGAGGTGCGCGGCACTCAGACTAGGCGGTAGCCCTGGAACGAAATCTCCTTCGCGGAATCGGGATCGAGGTAGAGGGTGCAGTGCGGATGAAGACGGAGCGCAGAGGCTGGGCATAGCGAGGTGATGGGTCCCTCGAGCATGTTGCGAACGGCCTGGTTCTTTTGCGGTCCGGGTACGGTGCAGAAAATCTTGCCAGCGGCGAGCAGAGCGGAGATCGTTAACGTGATCGCGTGGGTGGGAACATCGTGGATGGAGGAGAAACATTTGTCATCGACTTGCTGTCGGCGGCATTGCTCATCGAGCGTGACTATTTTCACAATGCGTGGGTCGTTGAAATCGGCAGGTGGATCGTTGAATGCAAGATGTCCGTTGACGCCAACGCCGCAGCATACGATGTCGATGGGCGCAGCGCTCAGTTTGGCAGCATAGTCAGTTGCGATCTGGTCGGGATCGTCGTCCGGCGCGATCAAGTGGACTGCGCCAAACGGCAGGTGGTCAAAGAGGTTTCGGCGCAGCCAGACTCCAAAGCGCTGCGGAGCGTCGGCGGCGAGACCGAGATATTCATCCATGTGGAAAGCTTGTACACGGGGCCAGTCAATGCTGGATGCTTGGTGGAGGGCGAGCAGCATCTCGGATTGACTTGGCGCGGCCGCAAATACAATGCGAACGTCCTTTTGATTTCGAAGGAGTTCACGAATGTCGGATGCGATGTCAGCCGCGGCACGCGCGCCCATCGCGGGTCGCGAGGAGGCTACGTGGATGGCAAGCGAATTGGACGAAGAATCTGTCAAGCTGACCCGGCGCGTTGAGCGATGGAAGCAGTCAAACCGACGCCAGATGATTCCAAGATTCGAAAGAAGCGATCTGGATGTTGCGAGAGAGAAGCGGAATACGCTGCGGCGCAGGCAAATTGGAAGACCAGCTGGTCTTTGGGTTGCATGCCAAAGAGTGGTTTTGTCTTTGCCGGAGAATCCTGGAACCGGCCCTCATCCCAAGTTTTCGAGAGAGCAGCACCAAGCTGTTGATCGCGCGCCGCGATCTCCCGCATGAGTGCACCAGCGCCGGCTCGGTCGATCACGCCCTTGCCGGCCCGTTTCTGGATCACCGATTCTCGCCAGAAAGCAACTTCGAGATACTCAACACAGAGTACGAATGCCTCGAAGTCGGAGCGATTGGCGTGAACTGACGATCGCAGCGAACCCAGCAAACCGTGCAGGCGGGTAAACGGATTTGGGTCGACCGTACGATTCTTGAGCGACGCCTGAAGTTCCGCGTCCGTGCTCCATGGAACCGGCATTAGGAGCCCCATACCCGCAGGCGGCGCATGCTCGCCGAATCCAGGAGCTGCATCGTAGATCAGTTGGAACACTTGGCCCCAGTCTTCACTCCACTCCGCTCGATAGTACCGCTCGACGAAACGGCGGAACGCGGATTTCGGTGCCGTTGCCGGTCCTTCATTGAATGCTACCGCTGCATAGGCAAATCCATCCCATATAGAGTTCTGCACGTAGCGGCTCGGAACCCAGTTGGTGAGAATCACACCTAGAGATCCGGCGTCATCCGTTTCCAGGTAGGCCTGAGCGAAAGCGTCAATATTGCGCAACTGGTTCGTGCCGGCCCGCGCGCCCCACCGATAGCTGATCAAGCCCGGTGCGCCAATTGCTCGCGCGCCGTGGGCTTTCACCTGCACGAGCGCGTCATGAAATTTGTCAGCACTCGTGTCCCAGTAGTTCCAATCCATCACGATGATGCTCCTCTTCAGGCCGTCGAGGATTTCCGGTTCCTTGTGAAGAACAAAGTCGCCCCAGACAATGAACTGTTTGCCCAGATCTTCCGCAATACGGCTGAGGGCGTTCAGGTATTCTGCCCAGATTTGCGGGCGGGATTTTGATCGCAACGCCGCCTGCGAGAAGGCGGAGCCACCCCAATTGACTTCGTCGCATCCGCCATGAAGGTAAGGGGAGGGAAAGATGTCAGCGATTTCACGGTAGAGCTTTGCAAAGAGCCCCAATGTCTCAGGGTGAAGCGGGATGATGCCTGTGAAATCGGAAGAACGGTCGGGAGTGGCGTCGAGCAGATGAGCGTACGTTGCGGAGCGAGTAATGAAACCCGTGTGCCCAAAGGATTCGAGCTCCGGAATCAGGTCGATGCCATGGAGTGAAGCAAACCGAATCAGATCCTTGAGCTGATCGGGCGTGAAGGCATGGTCATGAGCGAAAAGCCCGGGAACCGAATTGAAACGCAGGGCGGTCCCCTGATCGTCGGCAAGACGAAAGTGGACCGTATTCAACTGCCACTGAGCGCAAAACTCGATCACACGGCGGTAGTAGTCAAGTGTCTCTGGAACACGTGCAGCGTCGACCATGACGCCTCGGATCTTTTTTGGATTCGGCGATGCTTCGGACGGCGCGTCACGATCGAGAGCGTCGGGACTTGCGGGAAAAGACGTCGCTGACACGGCACTGAGAAGAAAAGGGAAGCCGGCAGCACTTGCAAGCGCGCCGCTTGCTCCGTGCAAGAACTTCCGTCGATTATGCTTTGCCATGGGCGAATCCCGGCGATCAGGCCAGCCAAACCCGATAGAGCTAGTTTCCCACACCCCATAGATCAGATCGAAGAGAAGTGGATCATTTCCTTGGCTGTTTTCGTATCGGGTCTTCAGGGCGCGGGACGGGGATCTAGCCCTTCGTTTTTCATTTTGTTTCGCATTCTCTCCTCTGCGTCGGCGCTCCAGTACTTACAGTCGAGTTGAAGAAAGACCGATGTGTAGGGAATGGTCATCGTCGTCTTAAGAACCAGCACCTGAAAGGTCTTGCTCAGCTCATTGACTTTGTCGATCAGGTCTTGATGCAGAATTGAATCTGCCGGAACTCCCTTGAGACGGATTTTGAGTTGTTGCCGGTATCGTTCTACTCCGGGAGCCTCGTTCTCTGGAACGTACTGCAATTCCGTGTCCGTGTGTGCCAGTGGGCGCACGTGCCGCGATTTCTTGATCGCATCGAGCACGAAATCCAGAACAACCAGCTGATCCTGGTCTGTGTCGATCGTCTCCACACCCGCGGCGCTTTGCAGTGGGTACGCCGAGTCAACAATGACAATCCAATTGCGATGCCCCATCCGCGGGAGTTCTTCCTTCACCTTCTGTTGCCATGCGTCTTGCGGAAAAACCGACAACGCAGTCGCAACGATCGCAATGCACCCCAAGATCATTTTCACCTGACCGCTCCTCCTTCTCGCCGCTTTCATTGTCCCAGCGACACCGCGTCTTTCATCACGCTGGCGTCGCCCCGCCGCCCGCTTCTCGAATAACGTCTTCTTTCCGCATACGACGCTGCGGATTCGGCGCCGCCGGATGAAATGCTTGTATCCTCAGATCGCGGATCCCTGCGTTTACTCCATCCAGGCAGCGCTCAACGATCTGTTTCGCGGCCCCGGACGGTCCCACGCAACGCAGATTCAAAAGCAGGTCAAGCTGTGAAGCAGGAGAAGCGTCCAGCATGCCTTCCACCTGCGGTTCCGCGCGATTGCCGCACAGCGCTGCTTTTACAAATCCGCTTTCGCCGCGCACAAGAGCCTTCAGATGTACAGTCGCGATGCCCGCTTCGCTCAGCTCAGCATCGATATCATCGAGCAATGGGCCGAGGATTTGCCCGGGGCTCTGTGGCACCGGTGGAAGAATCGTGGCCTGAAGATTGAGCCACGCCAAAGCAGCCTCCGCGCGCGCATACTGCGCATAATTGATGTCGAGAATCTCATTGCCCGCCATCAGATGTCCCCCCAGAACTTCATCGAGCCACGCCGCAACGCCCTGGCCGGTCTTTGCGCTGAGCTGTCGCGTCCGATCCGTCCCGATCTCCGGAATTTCACCGGCAAGATCCGACTTCGAGAAACAGATCAAGTCGGCCTCCTCAATCTGTTTGCGAAACAGAAATGCAAGGTTCGGGTCCGCATCGGGTTGCAGCAGCGCTTTCGCCCGCGCTGGATCGACGAGCACCGTGTAGGGAGCGAGCCGGTACGATCCGTTTTCCTGCAACGGATGAAGCGTGGTTGCCGAGATGTCCGTGCAACTTCCAACGGGCTCGGCAAAGATCACATCCGGTGCATGCGCATGCAGTTTGTCAAGCACGCTGACCAGATCGGAGAAACGGCAGCAAAAGCAGCCGCCGGTGACTTCTTCGCTCGGCAGTCCGCTCAGCGTCGCATACGCGGTATCCACCAGCCCATCGCTCTGATCGTTGAGCACAATCGCACTGTGCAGACCGCGTCGTTCCAGTTCCTTTGCGGCGGCGAGCAAGAGCGTCGTTTTGCCCGCCCCGAGAAATCCGCCCACCACAACCACCCACGGATACCCTCCGGCTTCGCCTCTGGGCGTCGTCGCCTCTGCGCCACCCGAGCCTGCATGGATCATGCGTGCACCTCGATACGAAGCTCTTCTCCTTCGCCCATCCGCGCCGCGTCAGCCAAGCGCACGATTGCGCGATCCTTCTCTCGGCTCGTCTGGTTTTGAATCGATCGCCCCCCCGACGAAACCGTCGCGCTCTCTCCGGTTGCCTGCAACTCGCACGAATGGCAAAGCAGTTCGCCGCCGAGTACCTGCAAAGCCAGCCTCGTTCTGCCGCCTTGTCTGTGCAGAGAGTACCGACCCCAACCGGTACCTGTTGCCCAGATCGAAGTAAAGTCGTCGCCGCGCGCCGGCGGCAAAGTCGAAACGGCTTGGTTCGAGCCATCGTAGCGAAAGCCGCTCATCGCAAGCATCGTCGACCACGAAGACATCGCTCGTGCGTAATGATGGCCGCACTCCGCCTCATCCCATGGATTCCGCTTCTCGCCGTCGAAGCGTGCCCGTGCGCTGGTGACAATCTCGACGCCCTGCTCCGTCATTCCCCACCGCATCATCAAGGCCGCAGCGGTGTATTCAAGGCCCGTCCACGCCTCTGCAAAATACGGGAAGGGAATATGCGGCCTTTCTGTCTTGCCGTAATCGCATACCACCACGGCTGCTTCATCGTTCAGCGCGTACGTGCGTTCCACGTTGTCGTGCCGCGCTAGAGAGCGCTTATAGTTGTAGCGGTAGATCGAGTGCAATGTTGTGCGGATGTTCTCCGGCGAGACCAATGGCCCCAGTCCTCCCGCATCGGCGAGGTACTGCCCCACGAGTTGGTCAACCAGGCAGCCGGCGCCCGCCTGGTATTCCGGATTCTCTGTATCCTCGGATCCCATCGAACTGCGCAGATCCTTCGCAATCTCGTCTTTGCGAAAACCGCGCACCGTCTGAATGTAGAACTCGCCGTTAAACAGATTCGCATCGACCCAGCGGCTGCCTTGCTCGAACAGTCTTCGATACAGGTCCGACGACGAGCGATCGCCGGCTGCGCGCGCCATTTCTTCGGCAGCCCGAAGACCACCAAGATAGTAGATCCCGCACATCGGGTTCGGACCGTAAAACTCCACATCGTATGTGTTGTGTTGCACGCCTTCCATCACGCCGTCACGGTTGGCATCCCATCCCCCTGGGATCCACGCAAACTCAATCGCCTTCTTCACCCGCGGCCAGGTACTGCGAAGCAGTGCCTCATCCCCTGAAATCTTCCAATCGATCCAGGCGTGGATGATCTGGCCCATCTGTCCGTCCGCCGCGGCAAATCCCCAGCGTGTCTTGCCATCCGGTAGCATCTGGCGAAAGTGCATCGCTCCTGCATCATCCATCGAGAACCCGAACGAACTGCGCCGCAGCGATCGGGCAAACGATGGGAACAGGAACGGCGTTACGGTCTCGTAGTTCCACACGTGCGTGCAGTTGCCGTGGCAGCATCCGCGTGTATCGTCGCTCCCCTCGAAGCCGTGAAATTCGCCGTCCGCGGTTCGAAAGCAAGTCGTCGTGGCCAGTGTCGACAGATTCGCGCTTGCAGCCTCCTTCACTGCCGCAGGAATTGTGCTCGCCCGCATCGCGTCGACAAATGTTCGCGTCCCCGCTTCGAGATCCTTCAGATGCTGCGCGGTGTAAAGCACCGCGTCCCACGCGCTCTTGAATCGCTCTGCATAGTAATTGCCGATGATCGTCTTCTCGTCTCCCGGAGGCGCCGACCATCCACACCATTCTGGTGTTCGATTCAGAAAATGCCAGCCCAGGAAGAATTCGAAACCCTCCGAATGGCCAGGCTGAATCGTCTTCTGCACACACAGAACGCCGACTTTGTCATGTGGATCGGGTGTGTTTCCCAACCTTCCCGACTTTGAGAATTGATCCCAGAAAAGCAGCGGCGAGTTCCACCATCGGCCGAGCGGCCATCCCTCCCAGTGCGTGATCTCCGCGTTGGGGCTTGGCATCGCTGCGATTGCAAAGTCTCCGGCCATCGGATCTTCGGGCCGCAGCTCGCCATTGGTCATCAAAAGGCCAAATACGCCATCACTCGTGCGGAATTCATTGCGCCGGCCGTCGCCTGCCTGCGGCGCAGCCACGTCGCCGTTCTTCAGCTCTCTTGCAATGACTGGATTGTCGATCGAGAACGCGATCCCCACCTTGGCCTCCGCGCCCCCAGGGTTAGAGACGCGATAGCGCAGAATCGCCACCGGCAACCCTGAGTCGTCCGGCTGATGCGGGATGAATGGCGAGAATGCCTCCAACTCGACCTTGACCGGCAGCGTGGAGTCCTGAAATTCGATGTGGGCCAGCGGGTACTCTCCCGTGAAGATTGCGGATTCAAGCCGGGAAAGCCCGGGCACGTTGTTTGAGCCGAGACCATCCTGTCCTTCATAGGGAGGCAGAATTCGAGATTCCAGAACGCGCGCCACCGGAGGTCGATCGCTCGTCTGGACCCATATTGAAGGGAATGCATAGGTCGGTCGATAGCCCTTGTTCGGCCGGTTG
This sequence comes from Occallatibacter sp., assembly GCA_036520995.1. Lineage (GTDB taxonomy): Bacteria > Acidobacteriota > Terriglobia > Terriglobales > Acidobacteriaceae > Telmatobacter. Next base: position 15,389 of record DATDIQ010000060.1, on the reverse strand, counting down.
AAGATCTCCCAGTTGCACAGCTGCCCTCGCCCGCCAAGGCCAAGACTCCCAGCCGCCACTCCGCCCAGCGGAAACGAGATCATCGTCAACTGTCGTCCACGAAAGCGTCGTGGATACTCAGGTGCCTCCGCAGTTAAAGTGGGTTGATCCGCAGGGCTCTCTGGCTTCGTGCTCTCCCCCGCCGGATTGGTCGTCCACGCATTTGCTTGGGTTGCGGCTCCCACGGCCCCAGCCGCAGTCTTCAGAAAACTTCGCCGGTTCAGCGGTCCTTTTGCCATGAGCTAGCTTCCTTGGTTCTGTGTGCCGCCAACAACGAAGCAATCACCGCAACGACGGAGTTCGATGCCGTGACCACTTTGCTTCATTATGCAACGTGCGGATCAACCGGACGATCAAGCCCGCAACAGCGATCGCAGCGCTGGCATGCCGATGATCCGCTTGAGAATGGGCGGTCGATCTTTGGTTGCGGCAACCCGAAGATGGCAATTCGAATGGATAGATTGAATTTGATAGACTATTTCGAAGTCCAAAAGGTGACACATGCCTCGGAAGAAAACGAGGAAACCAGCAAACACGTACCACGCGCATCGCGAGCGACAGAGCCGGCGTATCCTCAATGCTGCTTGGAAACTCTTTGACGAGCGTGGAATCGATCGCGTCACGATGGCGGAAATTACTTCGGCCAGTGGGGTCCAGCCTTCGACGATGTATCAGTATTTCTCCAACAAGGACGAGATTGTCTGGGCGCTCGTGAGCGAGCTGATACAAGAGGTGAGCGGGTGCTTGAAGCAGGCCACGGAGGGCGCGCCGAGCGCCCTTGCTCGTATCGAGGCACTGCTCGAGACCATGGCCGATGAGCTTTCGAACAGTCAGGTCAAGGTACGGTTCATGGCGCAATTCGACGCGATGTACGCGCGGGACTGGCCCGCAGAACGGCTGATCTCGCTAGAATCGCAAATCAACCCCGAGGGGTTCCAGGTTTTCACCGATCTGGTCCGGGACGGCATCAAGGACGGCTCGCTGCGCTCCGATCTCGACCCGGAGCTCACATTGCATGCCGTCCTCAACGCCGTGATTGGTGCGCAGCGCCGACTCGCCTCGTTGGGAAACAAGATCGAGCAGGAATACGGCAAGCCCATCGACAGCCTGTTCCGAGAAACCATTCGCGTGATCTTGCTGGGATTGCGCGCTCCGGAAACTTCAGCGCGTCGGCATCGGCTCAAGACGGGTGCCGGCAAAGGCCGCACCAGGAAGAGGTCCTTATGAGTTTGCAGTTCCGCACACCGATCGTTCTCGCCACCATGTTGGCATGTCTTATGCCGATTCCTCTGAATGCCGCAAGCGCAAACTCGCCTCGGCAAGAACTTGGGGCCGATGCTGGATGGAAGTTCTTCCTCGGTGATCCGACCGGCGCGGAGGCGCCTTCGTTTGCGGATGCGTCCTGGCGCACCGTCGATCTGCCCCACGATTGGAGCATCGAGAGCAAACCCGACAAGGACAATCCGAGCGGTGCAGGTGGGGGCTTCTTCCCGGGAGGCATCGGCTGGTATCGCAAGACATTTCACGCCTCCTCCGATTGGAAAGGGAAGCGCGTGAGCGTTGAATTCGACGGCGTATATCGCGATGCTACCGTGTATCTCAACGGGCACAAACTGGGGACACATCCTTACGGCTACACGGCGTTCACCTTCGACCTCACCCCGGAGCTGAGTTTTTCAGCTGCGAATGTGTTGGCCGTCCGCGTGGACAATTCGGCTCAGCCGAATAGCCGCTGGTACAGCGGCTCAGGCATTTACAGGCATGTTCGCGTGGTGGTGACCGGTCCCACCCACGTGGCGCATTGGGGAGTTTTTATCACCACGCCGGAGGCGACGAGCAGGTCGGCTCAGGTCGTAATTAGCACCCGGGTGGCTGATCAGGTGGCTGAGCCGGCGGGGGTCACGGTCGAGACGACACTGCTCGACGGGAGGGGAAACACAATTGGCACCGCGCAATCAAAGCTGATGATCGCATCCGGCGAGGAAGGCGAAGCGGCGCAGGAGATCACCGTTGCGAACCCAGCCCTTTGGTCGCCCGCATCGCCCACCCTGTATCACGCAGTGTCGACGATTCGCGAGGGTGGAAGAGTGATCGACCAGGTGACCACCCCCTTCGGCATTCGCTCGCTTGCATGGTCGGCAGAGAAGGGGCTGCTGCTGAACGGCAAGCCGATCAAACTGAACGGTGGCAGCGTTCACCACGACAACGGTCCACTCGGCGCCGCCGCGTTCGATCGCGCCGAAGAGCGCAGGGTCGAACTGCTGAAGGCTGCCGGCATGAATGCGCTGCGCACCGCGCACAACCCACCGTCCTCCGCGTTTCTCGATGCGTGCGATCGGTTGGGCCTGCTGGTTCTCGATGAGCCGTTCGACGTGTGGGAGGCGCACAAGGTCAAGTTCGATTACGCTCGCGACTTTGATGCGTGGTGGAAGCAGGATGTTTCATCGATGGTGCTGCGAGATCGCAATCATCCATCGATCGTGATCTGGGGAATCGGCAACGAGATTCCCGAGCTTGAAGTAGATCGCGGCGCGGCGCTCGGTAAGCAGATTATCGAACGGGTGCGCGCTCTCGATAACACACGTCCGCTCACGCTCGCGTTTCCTGGCACAACGACGAAGCCCACCGCGCAAGCCGTTTTCTCGCAGCTTGACATCACGGGTTATAACTACAACATTCTTCCCACGTATCAAAAGGACCACGACCAGTTGCCGTCGCGCATCATGCTGACCACCGAGTCCTGGCCGTCGAAGGCTTTTCCGCTGTGGCAGATCTCGCAGGACAATCCGTATATTCTCGGCGACCTCACCTGGACCGCAATGGATTATCTGGGGGAGTCCGGCATCGGCGCATGGCAATACGGCACCCCTCAGCAGGCAAAGATGGCGGAGGGGATGGCGGGCATGATGGCCGGCACAGCGATGGTTGACCAGATGTTCACGGGAATGGCGGAGGGTAAGGACGTGATGGCGGACATGGCCAAGAACAACCCCGACCCCAACGCCAAGGCCATGATGGAGCTGTTCTTTCACCCTTATCCATGGCACGCGGCCGCTTGCGGCGATCTCGATCTGACCGGTTTCCGTAAGCCACAGTCGTACTACCGCGACATTCTCTGGAACGGTGGCGATCGCGTCTACGCTACCGTACGACTGCCTGAACCGGAAGGCCAAAAAATCATTGCCACCCTGTGGGCTACCGATCCCACGCTGCCGAGTTGGAACTGGCCGGGGCAGGAGGACAAAGAGCTCGAAGTCGAGGTCTACTCCGGCGCGGAAAAGGTGCAGCTTTTCCTGAATGACAAGCTGCTCGGCGAAAAGCCCACCGGCCGCGCGCAGGAGTTCAAGGCAGTGTTCTCCGTGCCCTACGCGCCGGGCACACTGAAGGCAGTGGGCCTGCGTGGAGATCGCGTTGTCGCGGAGAGCGTGCTTAGGACAACGGGTGCAGCGGCCAGGTTGCGCATGACTGCGGATCGAACGGTGCTCCAGGCAGACGGCCAGGACCTTTCGTTCGTGACGGTCGAGGCGGTCGACGCAGAGGGCCGGCCGGATCTGCATGCGGACCAGGAGGTTCAGTTCGCGATCAGTGGACCGGGGGTGATTGCGGCCGTGGGCAACGGAGATGGACAGGATGCTGATGCCTACCAGGGGGATCGACGCAAGCTCTACCAGGGTCGCGCGCTGGTGGTGATTCGCGGGTCACGACAGACTGGCACCATCACGCTGACCGCGCAAACTGCCGGTCTCAGGGAAGGTTCGTTGGCGATCGATGCCAAGGCCGCGCCGCTGCGACCTGAACTACGGTGACAGCCCGGTTTCGCTTGTCAGGAAGGCGATCACGCGGCCAACTCCGCTAAATCTCAACCACGGTCACAGGATTCGAAGCTGCGACAACTTTTGTCATTCCTGTATCCATTGCCTGGATCCTTACCTCTCCCTGAAGTGCTGGCATGCTTCCCGCAGCCAATGCAAGAGTCAGTTTTCGCTGTGAATCCTGCCAGGTGCAATCGAACCTTCTGAATTGGCCTTTCCGATAAGCGAAACTGATCCCATCATCCTGGTACCAGCTGGATCTTCCGTCTGCACCCGGATACACACGGAGCGTAATCGCCTCCCGGCTCGGCTCCATTGCGTGTTGCCGCACCGGTCCCATCGGGACAATGGCTCCTGCACACACATAGAGAGGAATCATCGAGAGATCCACTGCGCACGCGATCTCCGCGCCGCCGTCTGTCTTCTGATTGCTCCAGAAGTCCCACCAGTTCCCGGCCGGAAGATAAATCTTCCTCCGCGTTGCACCTGGCTCAAGTACCGGCGCGACCAGAAAGTGATCGCCCCACAGATACTGATCTGCGATCAGAGTCGCCTTTTCATCCTCTGGCCAGGTAAGCCACAGCGCGCGCATCAGCGGCATGCCTGTTCTGTGTGCCTGTTCGACCGCGGAGTAAATGTAAGGCAGCAACTCGTAGCGGAGTTCGAGATATTTACGACAGATGGGTTCTACCTGCGCGTTGTGCAGATCCTGCGGCCGAGGCCAGTCTCCCAGAGCCTCACTTCCTTCCAGCGGTCCCGCGGTGCCCAGATTCCAGCCCCACGGCAATCGCAGCTTCCAAGCCCGCCCGTGGGACCGGAACAGCGGACAGAACGCACTGAATTGAAACCACCGCACGTAGAGCTCTGCCGTAAGTTCACGCGTCGGAACGAAGCCGCCGGTATCCGTCCCCCAGTAAGGAATGCCGCAAAGCCCCGCATTGATTCCGTTGGTGACCTGCGCGGCCAGCGTCTTCCAGGCCGAGTCGATGTCGCCCGACCAGAGCCACCCATATCTCTGCAGTCCCGCGTATCCATTACGGTGCAGCGCGAAGGGTCTCCGCTCGGGATGTGCCTGGACCGGTCCGTCCCAGTACATCTCGTTGCGGTCAAGTCGCGCGTCTGCGGGCAGCAGGTCTCCTTCATCCGGCCACCATCCGTCCACCCCGATCTTTTCCGCGGGCATGTGCTCGGCCCAGTAGGGAGCTGCATCGCCCAGCGAGCGTGCCGCAGAAGTCGTATCCGTGATCTTTCCGTGGAAGTCATAGGGCGGAACCACGTGCAGCACGACTTTAAAGTGCTGATCGTGCAATTGCTGCAGCATCGCTGCGGGATCGGGAAAAACTTCGGCGTTGAACGTGAACGAACCGTGCCCGGTATTCCATCCCGATGGGCAAAAGCCCGTGCCCAGATAAATCAATGTGTCGCACGGGAGTCCTTTCTCGCGAAAGGTCTTCGCAATGTCCAGCACCTCATCGCGGCTTGCGAGGGTGCGGTGCGACTGCATGTATCCCAGCGACCACAGAGGCGGTAAGTGCGGAAAACCTGTCAGCTCTGCATAGCCGCGAAGCAGCTCCGCAGGGGTTTTACCCAGAATCACGTAAATATTGCGTGTAGATGTCGCAACAGGGGTACGTACTACCCCCATCTCTCCGGTCAGATCGAACGTCCCCATCGGCTGACCAACAAACACACCCCAGCCCTCTGCGCTCATCACCCACGGAATGGGCACCCGCGAACCGGCAATGCGCAAATCAGACGAGCCCTGCCCGTTGTGCATCTCGTCTTTTGTTCCCATGCGTTCCAGTTCTGTCAGGCCCTCGCCCAAACCGAAGACCGGTCGGTGGCCAAGCCGGAATCGCACTGCTGTGCTGTCCAGGTCAAATTGAATCTGCTGGCGAATCTGCTGAGCCGCGTCCGTCACCGTAATTCGGAACGGCGTTTCTTCGACGCGAATCTTGTACTCGCCCCAGTTCACAACGTCGGCGGCCGAACCGCCTCCAAGCGCGGCTTCAAGCGGGCTCTCCACGACCCCCAGTTCCGTCGACGGCGGCTTCGCGATGACAGGCGCGATGCTGATTCTCAAGACACGCTCGGTCATGGCCGTCAGGCTCAGATCCAGTTGGCCTGGTTTGCCCGTTTGTGCTGTCAGCGGAGTTGCGGCCCTCAGTTGCGTTTGAAACAACAGCTGGGCGAGGCCGGCACCTAAGCCGCCCAGCACACTCCTGCGCGTCGGTTCTTCGGTCATTGATCCCCATTTCGTCTTGCCGTGTTTCCGAAACGTGCTCGACCTGCTCTCATTACGGTGATGAAGACCGCGGCCGCAGCACACCCTTGCAGAAACGCATGCCATGATAACTTGTTTGGCGACGAATCGTTTGGTAAGCCCTACTCGTGACTTCACGGGTTTTGCCAGGAACAGAGGAACAACGAAGCGATGTAGGATGAAGTTCTTGACGTGATTTGCAAAACGCTCGCTGTGTTTACGTCAGGAAGGCCCGCCACACGGCGAAAAGGCGATCGTCCAATCGGAAACCCGGATCAAAGCTGATGACGAACTTCTCTCGCAACCCAACATGGCCCCGTGTTCTCAGCCGGCGTCGATTCGTAAAGAGTGTTGCGTCGGGGGCCGCGATGGCTTTCGTCGGTGGCCACCAGTTGCTGGCCCTTGGAGAATTACTTCCGCAAACGCTCCCTGAATTGTCGGGAACGCAATTTGATCTGAATCTCGAAACCGTTCCTGTGAACTTTACCGGACACCGCGCGGTCGCGACGGGGATCAATGGCACTTCACCGGGACCCACGCTCCGATGGCGAGAAGGAGACACAGTGACCATCGCAGTGACTAACCTTCTCGCGACTCACGGCTCGATTCACTGGCATGGCATTCGCCTTCCCGCGCCGATGGATGGAGTGCCGGGTCTGAGCTTTCGCGGTATTGCACCTGGCGAAACCTTCGTCTATCGGCTCCCGGTGCGGCAGCGCGGCACCTACTGGTACCACAGTCACTCGCACTTTCAGGAGCAGACGGGCCTGTTAGGCGCAATTGTGATTGAGCCGAGTGATCCGGATCCTGTCGCCTTCGATCGCGCCTATGTCGTGCTGCTCACCGATTGGACCGATCATGATCCGGAGACGATCTTCAGCAATCTAAAGCAGGAGAGTGACTACTACAACCATCATCGGCAAACACTCGGCGGTTTCCTTGACGATGCGAAGGAGAAGGGCCTTTCGTCGACGATTTCTGAGCACATGACCTGGGCGCGGATGAATATGAGCCCCAATGAGATTGCCGACGTCTCCGGCGCAGCTTACACCTATCTCGTCAACGGACACTCTCCGGGCGCGAATTGGACTGCGCTCTTTCGTCCCGGAGAGCGTGTGCGGCTGCGTTTCATCAATGGCTCGTCCATGACCCTCTTCGACGTGCGCATTCCGGGACTGCCGATGACCGTCGTGGAGGCTGACGGCAACGCGGTAGAACCGTTCGAGGTCGATGAGTTTCGCATGGGCGCGGCGGAGACCTACGACGTGATCGTGCAGCCGCAAGCCGAAACGGCCTATACGATTTTTGCGCAGGCGGAAGATCGCACCGGATTTGCGCGGGCAACTCTCACGCCTCGATTGGGCCTTGAAGCAGCAGTTCCACCGATGGACCCGTGTCCGCAGCGAACCATGATGGACATGGGGATGGATATGTCTTCGATGCAGGGCATGTCGGGGATGGAGAATGGGGATGCCAATCCGATGCCAGGCATGAACGCGTCTGGCATGAGCGGCATGCAAACCGACGCTCCGGCCCCCGCCGAAGGACCCGCACGAAAAGCCGCGATGAGCGGCATGCAGAATGCAGAGGGTAGTGCGATCGGCACAACCCCGTTTCCCCAGCCGGGCCCACAAAGGGCTTCGGTTGCTCAGCCAACGGACGCGGTCGAAGTGCCACGGGCTGTTCCCATCAAGATCGACATTGGTCCCGAAGTCGGGTCAAACACGATGCACGGAAGGAACCGGCTAAATGATCCCGGCGACGGCCTCGAGCACAATGGTCGCCGCGTCCTCACGTATGCCGATTTGCGCGCGCGGTATGCCGGGGTGGATAGCCGCCCGCCCACGCGCGAGATCGAATTGCACCTCACCGGCAACATGGAGCGCTTCATCTGGGGATTCAACGGGCAGAAATTCTCGAACGCGGAGCCGCTGGAATTCAAACTCGGCGAAAGAATCCGCATCGTGCTCATCAACGACACCATGATGGAGCATCCCATCCATCTGCACGGATTGTGGAGCGAACTTGAGAATGGGCACGGGGCTTTCAATCCCTACAAGCACACTGTCCTGGTGAAACCGGCGGAGCGCCTCAGTTATCTAGTAAGCGCGGACGCCTCCGGCAAATGGGCCTATCACTGCCATCTGCTCTTCCATATGCATGCCGGCATGTTCCGGACGGTGGTTGTCGCGTGAGGTGGGTTGTCTTAGCTTGCGCGCGCAGGCCCTTCCTCCGTGGATTCGCCGTCTTCCTTTGCATGTTGCCCAGTGTTTCGGGGCCATGCGCGCACGCGCAATCAACGAAATCGGACGCGGGTCCACTGGCCTCTGCAGACGGGAAGCGTTCCACCATGCATGACTCTGATTGGCCACCGGCCGTCAACGACAACATGGTCTTCAAACACGCCGTCCTGAACGAATTTGAGGGAAGGCTAAGCGGCTCAACGAATCAGTTCCGATGGGATGGAGAAGGCTGGATCGGGACTGACATGAACCGCCTGTGGATCAAGTCGGAAGGCATCGCCGAGTCCGGCGAAGTCAGCGACGGCGATCATGAAGCGCTTTACGACCGGCCGATCCCGCGCATACGCTACTTCGATGCGCAGGCCGGGATTCGCGCCGACGCAGACTCCGGCCCTACGCGTCTTTGGGCTGCTTTCGGCGCTGAAGGGCTCGCTCCTTACTTCTTCAATTTCGAGCCGACGTTCTACCTCAGCGACGGGGGACACCTGGCTGGCCGGATCAACGGTTCGTGGGATCTCGTGGTCACACAACGGTGGGTTCTGCAGCCGCAGGCGGAGTTGAACCTTTACAGCAAGGGCGATCCTAAACGTCAAATCGGCTCGGGCTTCTCGGCTATCGATGCCGGCGTCCGTTTGCGGTACGAAATCAGCCGAAAATTCGGCCCTTACATTGGCTGGGTCTATGACGGAAGATATGGCGACACGGCCCTCTATACCCGGCGGTCCGGCGGAGTGACGCACAACTCCACCTTCGTCTTCGGTCTTCGCGCCTGGTATTGACGAGTTGTGGCCGGCTCAGCTGCGTTGCCGAGCCGGACAGTCAAGAGTGGCAGCGGGCCCATTCCAGTTCAGTCATGAAAACACAGAACTGCCCAGTTCTATCAATGCAGCAGGTCGAACATGTTGGTGGCGTCATCGACGAAATACACGCCGGCGTCGGTCGCGATCAACCCGAATAACGCACCCGCGCCCGGCGCTCCGCCACCGGTGGAACTGTCCGCCAGTTTTTCGGCAACCTGTTTCCCGTTTGCGGGATTCACCTCGACGATGTTGCCATCGTTACCGTTCGCTGCGACTAGGTGGTGATTGGGAGTCAGCGCAAGCCCGAGCGGATCGTTTAAGTCGCCGCCTCGCGAGATGGTGAAACCCTCTCCGGCGTTGCTGAAGCGGGTGAGAGCAAACGGTATGACCGCGATCCTGTTGTCAAGGCTATCGGCGACATAGAGGTTCTGCGTCGACCAGTCGAACGCAACCCCGGTTGGCCCGATGACCAGGGCGGCAGGATCGGTCCGCTCGGGAAATCCATTGGCAATCACACTGCTCTCAAGCAATCGCGGGGCAGAGTGCTCTTCCGCAGAGAAGAACATGCGCACTATCGTTCCTTTGTGTACGACGTCGCCGCCTGCAGCCACCGTGCCATTGAGCACATTGGTGACGAACAGCGCAAAGAATTCGCCGCCATCCACCGCGGTCATGTCCCACGGCCCGTTGATGTGGTGACCCACGATGGTTTCCACCACGTTCCCGCCCCAATCAAGCACGAGCAGGCATCCAGCTTGGGCGGTAGCCGAAGTGCCGTCCGACGTGGGGAGACTTCCCACCACAACAAAGCCGCTGCGTAACGCCACCAGTGCCGTCGTCAGCCCGACTCCGCCGGGGCAGTCCACCGTGTCGGGGTTGATCTGTGCAAAGAGGGTCTGTGCTCCGGTTGGCGTCATCTGCACAATCGTGGTGCCCGTGCCTTGCGCATTGCCGGAGTTATTGAAGTTGCTCACCAGAAAGTTCCCGGCGATCAACTTGCCTTTGGAAACAGGAACAAGAGCGACGCCGTAGGGATTCACATCGCCATTCGAAGGAACCGTCGTGCCGAGAGGGGTTACGGAATTGAATCCACCAATATACGAGGCGCCGGCCGCATAAATCGATCCCACGCTGCCGATCATCATGAACACTGCTACCGAGCGGGCATTGAGCAAAGCTCTGAAAACCGAAACCATACTTCTCCTCCTGGCGCCAGCGGCAGACTGCTCTACCTGGGCCACCGCCTGCCCGCTTGCGACGGGAGAAGCGTAGGCTTTTCGCGCGCAGCCGTTGTCAAAGAATTGTCGCCGGGCTGTCACTTTTAGATGACATGTCCGTCACCTTGTGGCGCCTTCGCTTCTTCGCTGACGATCTTATGGAAGGAGGGGTTGTGATTGATCGAGGTAGATTCAGCGAGCGCGAGCCTCAGGGATTCAGCCGGAAGCTGGCCGAAAGCGAGGCTCGCGACGATGCTCCAACCCAGACAGTGTAGGGACCCCGCTCGATGGCCCAGCGCTGTTCTGCATTCCAAACGGCCAGCTGATCTTGCGGAAGATGGAATGTCACAGTCCGATGCTCCCCCGGCTGAAGATGGATGCGGGAGAAACCTTTCAAAGATCGTTCGGGAGTTTCCACGCTGCCCACATCTTGCCGCACGTAGAGTTGGGCCACCTCGTCTCCGGCGCACTGTCCGGTATTTTCCACGTCGACGGCAATCTCAACGTCGTCTTTGGTTCCAGCCGCGGGACCCTGCACCACAAGGTGATCGTAGCGAAACGTCGTGTAGCTCAGGCCAAATCCGAAGGGGAACAGCGGCTCTCCATTGTCATCCACATATTTGTGAACGCGCGAAGGATCAGAGTTATAGAAGTCGGGTAACTGGCCTGTGCTCCGCGGGAAGGTGATCGTGAGTCGTCCAGCCGGATTGTTCTCGCCGAACAAAGTCTCCGCGATGGCTTGCCCGCCAAATTCTCCCGGATACCAGGCTTCGAGGATCGCCGGAACATGTTTTGCCGCCCAGGAAATGGTGAGCGGGCGCCCGTTTTCGAGCACCAGAACCACCGGCTTTCCCGTTGCCGCCACGGCCTCCAGTAACTCCTCCTGGTTTCCAGGAAGATCGAGACTGGATCGGTCGAAACCTTCCCCCGAAATTCCATCCCGTTCGCCTAGCCCAAGAATCACGGCTTCGGCATTGCGGGCGGCGCGCACGGCCGTTTGAACGTCCGCACCATCGTTGAATGTGATGGATGCGTCAGGGACCAATTTGCGGAGCCCGTCGATGAGACTGATGCGCTCTCCGTTCTCCTCTTTTTCGTAATCTCCATAGCGCGCGACGTTCGCATTGGGCCCGATGATGGCAATGCGCTTCAACGAACGCGCAAGAGGCAGCAGATTTCCTTCATTCTTGAGCAGTGTCATCGACTCGCGCGCCGATTGCAGTGACACGTTGAGATGCGCTGGAGAGCGATAGACTTTCGCGCTCAAGGATTCGTCGACAAAGGGATGATCGAACAGTCCCAAAAGAAACTTGACACGCAGAACCGAACCGACAGCGCGATCAAGGTCGCTTTCGGGGAGCGTGCCCTGATGTACGCAGTTAATGAGCGCCTTCTGAAAGATGTCGTGGTCGAAGTCATAAAACTGCATGTCCACACCCGACCGGACGGCCAGGCATACTGCATCTTGCGGGGTAGCCGCAACGTGGTGCGCATCGTAGAGCCGCCGAATCGCCCCCAGATCGGAAAGCACGAATCCTTTGAAGCTCCATTCGTCGCGCAGAATCTTTTTGAGCAAGAATGGATCCGCGGTGACCGGAATGCCGTCAATTTCGTGATAGGCGGCCATCGCGCCCATGGCATGGCCCTCGCGGAATGCCGGCTCAAATCCACGCAGCATCATTGTTCGAAGCTCGCGCTCGCCCATGTGCACGGGAGAAGTATTTGTTCCACCTTCGGGCGAGCCATGTCCCGCGAAATGCTTAGGCTCGGCAACAACCGAATGATCCGAGTTGAGATTTTCGCCCTGCGCCCCGCGCACGTAAGCCAGGCCAAGCTGCCCGGTCAAATATGGATCCTCGCCGAAGTCTTCCTCCACGCGGCCCCAGCGGGGATCGCGGGCCAGGTCCAGGACAGGTGCAAGAATCATGCCGACGCCTGTGGCCCGCGCTTCCGCCGCAATCGCACTGCCGGTTTGCTGTGCAATTGCCGGGTCCCACGTGGCTGCGAGGTTGATCGGTGCAGGGAAGACCGTGCCGGTGTCGAAGCCGTGGAGTGCCTCCTCAATGAAGAGAGCGGGAATGCCGAGCCGGTTGTGCGCGATGACCCATCGCTGGATTGCATTGGATTGCGCCGCGGTTGCATAGATATCGTGGATTCCGCCGACACCAAGGTTTCCCAATATGGCCTGGGCCTTTTCAGGGACAAACACCGCATCGGCGGCGGCGTGGGTGTCGTCGCGATGTTTGTCGACCAGCGCCGTCGCTCCAGAATAGAGATCGAGCTGGCGAGCTTTCTCCTCGATCGTCATGCGCGCAAGCAAATCGTGCACCCGCTCTTCGATCGGAGCGCCTTGTTGACGATACGGCGCGCCCCGCGGGGGATCAGCGTTCTGCGCGCGCCCGATCCCGAGGCCGAGGCAAGAAAGGACCAGCAGGATCCCAGCCCATCGCTTCGACCTCTCGACCGCTCGAGTGTTTCTCCCTTTGATAAAGTTCAGGCCGATGTCCAGTTTCATGCGTGCCCACCGCGTCTCGATTCTCATCATCGCAACCACCCTAAAGGACTGTGGGCCTCGGTGGCAACGTTTCCACGCCTGTATTTGTTGTTGGCAGACGCGACGAGATGTATTCTGAAAGTTAGTCGGCCCGAGCGTCGATCGACCCCCTTTTATGGCCCGGCGGCTCAAAGTGATTTCGATATCCTCAGAAATGAGGCGACTGGGGCTTCGTGATCCTCGAGACTTCTAAAAATCTGGCCACTCCCCTGGATGCCGCTGCGGAAATCGTGCCCCTTGATTGGCTGCGTTCGTTCAATCCGAGGCGCGGGCTATCCAATGGTCACCTGCAAACAATTCTTGGAAACTATCTTCCTCGCCCTGCGTTCGCCATTCCCTCCAAAGCAGAAATCGTTGTGGTCGATCCTTCCGATGGAAGCCGGGTGCTCTGTCATTGCTCCTGGCAGCCAGAAAGCACGCGTGCCGCGCGATTGACCGTTGTCCTGGTGCATGGCCTCGAAGGATCTTCCAGCTCTCAATACATTCAAGGACTCGCCGCCCGCGCCTGGAGCGCAGGGTGCAATGTCGTCCGCATGAATATGAGGAACTGCGGAGGCACCGACGAACTGACACCCGCTCTTTACCATTCCGGTCTCTCTGGCGACGTGGGCGCCGTGGTGGAGCATTTTGCGTTTGTGTACGGCCTGCAGCGCGTAGCGCTGATCGGCTACTCGATGGGCGGCAACCTGGTGCTAAAGCTCGCCGGGGAATGGGGCAATCGCTTTCCTCTGAAGGCTGTGGCAACAGTTTGTCCCGCCATTGACCTGGCTGCCGGCGCCGACGCCTTGCACGAGCCGTTCAATCGTCTGTATGAGCGGCATTTTCTTCGAGGCCTCATGCGGCGCTTTCGGCGCAAGGCCGAGCTGTTCCCAGGTATCTACGAGACAAAAGGTCTGGATCCGGTGCGCTCCATCCGCGAATTCGACGACAAGATCGTTGCGAAATATTGCGGGTTTCTCAATGCGGACGACTACTACTATCGCGCGGCCAGCGCCCGCGTCGTCGACCGCATCGCGGTACCCACGCTGATCTTAACCGCGCTCGATGATCCCTTCATTCGCCTGTTGCCTGAGACGCGCGTCGCGCTCGGTGCGAATCCCAGTGTCTCCTTCGTCGAGACGAAGCACGGCGGGCATTGCGCGTACCTTTGCGGCGGACGGGGTGACGATATTCATTGGGCCGAAGCCGCCGTCCTGCGCTACCTTCTGCACTTTTCCGGCTCGACCGATGGAAGCTGATTGGGAATTGGAGATCGGCGGCGCACCGGTGATCGAGACCGAATGGCCCGGCTTCGTGGATCTCCGGGCCTGTCCGCATCGTGTGGACGAACTTCCTGAACCGATTCTTCTGCCGCCAATGAGAGATGCGCTTGCCCGCTTGAATGAAACGTCGTCTCCCGTCTGGACCTCGAAGTGCGACGTGTGGCCGGTTGCGGAGTTCGATCCGGACGAACTCGACGCGCCGAGCGCAGCGGCGCTGTGTGCGGTCGCCGTCTATATAGACCTTCTGGCCCGGGAAACGGAACAATGGACGACACCGTACGACGCGAGAGATTGGTGCCAAGCTCGTTGCCTTTATCTGCGCGCTGTTCCGCTGCGCTGCTGCCGCGCGGATTTTGTGATCCGTCATGCAGTCACGCATACGCAGGAATCCAGCGTAGGCATCACCGCCTATCTCACGGCCTGCGGAGCCACCCGCGCGGATGCGGATTCGCGGCTCGGCGCCGCCCTGAATGCTCTCGCGGAAGCGGTTGGCCAGGCAGGCACTCCCGTCCGCATCAATTCAAAGTTACAATGAGAAAGCGTGGGCGAGTAGCTCAACTGGATAGAGCACCGGCCTTCTAAGCCGGGGGTTGTGGGTTCAAGCCCCGCCTCGCCTACCACCCATACAAATCAATAACTTAGAGATTTCCCTCCGTTCCCCAAATAGTACAAGCCGGGGGTTTACAGCGCAAGGGTTTTCCTAGTGTTTTGCCTTTACTCTCGCAACCCAATCACGCTGCCGCTTGATGCCCACTTCCGCAAGTTTCTGTAGCAGCTTGGGCGTTGATAGCTCCCGGTTGGCTCGGACGATGGTCTCTGCTCGCTTTATTCGATGGCGGTACGTGCGCTTCCTGTTCGCGCGTTCGCAAACTGCGTCACAGAACTTGCTCCCGCCCCTCGTGTATTCAATTCCGCACTTCGGATTCTCACAAATCTTGCATTCGCGCTCGGAGATCAGGTCCATCCATGCCAAAGCCGTGAGCAGTTCCGTGCCCGTAATTGGCTGAATAGCCGCGTGCGGGTGGTTTCCCCTCCACTCCAGATGAACAGGCAGCGTGTTGCTCATCAATGTGAACCAATCGCCGCTCGTGGGCGCGGGGCCGAATGCGGCCCGCAGTTTCCGGTGGTCGCGGCACAATTTTCGCCAATGCGCTTGCTCGCTGACTAGGTATTCGAGGCTCATCACAATTGCCCGTCCG
>DATDIQ010000059.1:0-89570 GCA_036520995.1 Occallatibacter sp. | reverse complement strand
ACTACATGAAAATAGTCGCTGGCCAGGAGATAAAAAATGGTGGAGCCGGTCCATACCACGTGCATGCCCAGAGGACCGAAAGCATCGCTGAAGGGCAGAGGCGCGGCAGAGAATACCATGGCGAGCACCACCAGGGCCAGCTTCACGATGCCCATCACCAGGTTGACTTCCATCAGCTTGCTGGTAAAGGCGCGGCCCAGCCGAAAGCTCTGGATGAATGCTGAGTATGCGGGACGATCTTCGAGCACCATCAACATCGGCGCAATCGCAAAGGGCCAGCTGATGAGCGCCCAGAGCGTGAAGAAGCCGAGGGATAGGAAGATCGCCCAGACTGAGTAGCCGACCAGATCGGCCTCGCCCGTCACCGTGATGTGAGTAGCGGCCGCCCATTGAATCGAGCGAAACCAACTCCAGAAAACGAGCCCGAGCACTGCGAGCCAAATACCCTGCAGCGCAATGAAACTGAGCGGCCTGATGCGCAGCGCGGGTTCGAGACGCTTCAGTACTAATCCGCGGCCCAGTCCCGAGGCCACAATCCAAGCAAGCGCAGCTGCCGGCAGCAGCCAGGTGAGCACCGCTGCGACGTGCGGCGCGTAGCGTGCCCAGACATCGGCGAATTGCACCGCCGCCACCCACGGATTCTGCGTGTCGATATCGGAAAGACCCGACGATTGCGGAGGAAGGATGCCCAGGATGTGCCGTGCCTGCTCAAAACAGATCCACAGGAACGGCAAACCAAACAGCCATCGCCACGCAACTTCAATCCCGGTCAGAGAAGGCCGGCGGAAGACCCAGCCCATCTGATCGACGAGTGTCTGGGTTCCCCGCACCGGTTGAGCCATCGGGAAACCTGCTCTCACTTGACCACCACATTGACGAGCTTGCCGGGCACAACGATCACCTTCATCACGGTTTTGCCGGCGATGCGCGCGCGAATCTTTTCCTGGGCAAGCGCCGCCGCTTCCATCGTCTTTGAATCCGCACCCGCGGCCACGCGAATCACGGTGATGAGCTTGCCGTTGATCTGCACGGGAATCTCGATCTCGTCTTCCCTGGCTAGGCCAGGATCACTCTTGGGCCAGGGTGCGCGCAGCACCGCGCCCGCCTCGCCCAGTTCTTCCCACAGCTCCGCGGCAAGGAAAGGCGCAAAGGGTGCCAGTAGCAGAACCAGCGTCCGCAACAGCTCATGCAGCACCGGCGCCGGCACTTGGCCTGCTGCCAGCTGCGCATCGGCGGCTTGCAGTTCGTTTACCAACTCCATGATCGCTGCGACACACGTGTTAAAGTGCCACCGCCCCTCGAAGTCCTGCGTGATCTTTGCCGTCGTCTGATGCAGCTTGCGCAGCAGCTTTAGCGACGTCCCTTCAGGATTCGGGCTGGCTTGCCCACGGCCGATCCGAGCACGGGGCGCATGTTTCGTGGTCAGTCGCCAGACGCGCCCAAGAAAGCGGCTCACGCCCGCGACGCCATCTTCCTGCCAATCGAGGTCGCGATCGGGAGGGGCTGCAAAGAGAGCGTACATTCGCGTGGCATCGGCGCCATAGCGAGCCACCATGTCATCCGGCGACACTACGTTGCCTTTCGACTTCGACATCTTGGCGCCGTCTTTGATCACCATGCCCTGGGTAAACAGGCGCTGTGCCGGCTCATCGTTCTTCACCAGGCCCAGGTCGCGCATCACCCGCGTCCAGAAACGCGAGTAGATCAGATGCAGGATCGCGTGCTCCACGCCGCCAATGTATTGGTCGATCGGAAACCAGTAGCCGACGCGTGCCGGATCGAAAGGCTGGCGATCATTCTTCGCATCGGTGTAGCGATAGAAGTACCAGCTGGAATCGACAAACGTGTCCATGGTGTCGGTCTCGCGGCGTGCCGGGCCTCCACATTTTGGGCACGTGACATGGACGAAGTCAGGATCGCGCGACAGCGGCGAGCCTCCTGTCTGCGTGATCTCCACCTGCGCCGGCAAGACTACGGGCAGTTTGTCGTCGGGCACTGGCACCAGCCCGTCCCGCTCGCAATGGATCATGGGAATCGGCGTGCCCCAATAGCGCTGCCGGCTGACGCCCCAGTCCTTCAGGCGGAAGATCACTTTTGCCTCTCCAAAGACACTGCGTGTGGCCACTCCCTGCATCTTCTTCTGCGCGTCAGCACAGCTCAGGCCATTGAATTCGCCGGAATTGACGAGTACGCCATCTTCCGTGGTGAAGGGCAGTTCGGGTTCTTCGGCCTTCGGATCGGCTGGCGCAATCACGCGCTTGATGGGAATTGCGTACTTCTTCGCAAATTCGAAGTCGCGCTCATCGTGCGCGGGCACGCTCATAATCGCGCCGGTGCCATAGTCCATCAGCACGTAATTGGCGATCCAGATCGGTACTTGTTCGCCGTTGTAAGGATTGAGGGCAAAGTGCCCCGTCGGTACGCCGTGCTTCTCGATTGCGGCGACATCGCCGGCCTCGCGGGCACGCTTCTGCTCGTCGATCAGCTTCGCCACTTGCGCGGCAAGAGCCGCATCGTCGGCGGCGAGGGCCTTCACCAATGGATACTCCGGCGCTAACTGAACACTGGTGGCTCCAAAGATTGTGTCCACGCGCGTGGTGAAAACGCGAATCTTCTCGCTGCGGCCCTCTACGCCAAAATCGACCTCGGTTCCCTCGCTGCGGCCGATCCAATTTCTTTGCATCGTCCGCACTTTTTCGGGCCAGCCCTCCAGCTTGTCCAGGCCATCGAGCAGTTCCTGCGCATAGGCTGTGATGCGGAAGAACCATTGCTCCAGATCGCGCATCTCGACCTGGGTGTCTTCGTGGCGCCAGCACTTGCCGTCAATCACCTGCTCGTTCGCCAGGACCGTTGCGCACTCGGGACACCAATTCACCTTGCTCTTTTTGCGATACACGAGGCCCTTCTCGTACATGCGCAGAAAAAACCATTGATTCCAGCGGTAGTACTCGGGCAGGCAGGTGGTGACCTCAGTGGCCCAGTCGTAGCTGAGGCCGAGCCGCTGCATCTGCCGCTTCATAGCAGCGACATTGTTGAGCGTCCACTCGCGGGGCGGCGTGTTGTTTTTTAGCGCTGCGTTCTCGGCCGGAAGCCCGAAGGCATCCCAGCCCATGGGGTGCAGCACGTTGTATCCGCGCATCCACATGTGGCGCGCCAGCGCATCGCCGATCGAATAGTTGCGCACGTGGCCCATGTGGAGAGCGCCGCTGGGATAAGGCAGCATCTCAGCCACGTAGTATTTGGGCTTGCTGGTCTTTGCCGCCTCAGCAGCATAGAGAGCGGGGTCCGCGGCCCAGCGCTGCTGCCAACGGGCCTCGATCGTTGCGGGGTCGTATCGCTGTTCTTTGTCTTCCGCCATCACTTCTCAGTGTAAACGGAGGAGATGCATCAACTCCCCGACGCAGTGACCAGGCTCTTCAGCACCCGAACGTTCCGCTCCTCATCGCCGGGCTCATCCACGGGCGTCTCGGCAATAAACGCGCAATGGGCAAAGCGCGGGTCATTCAAGAGCCGCCGAAACGGTTCGACCCCAATCATTCCCTGCCCGATATGTTCATGCCGGTCCAGCTTCGACCCTCGGGCTGCCTTGGCATCGTTGCAGTGCCAGACACGGACAGCCTCGAATCCTACCGTCGCCGCTGCCTCCTGCATCGTCTTCGCGTAGCCTTCTTCCGTGACAATGTCGTAGCCCGAGACGTGGGTGTGGCAGGTATCGAGGCAAACACCGACAGGAGCGTGAGCGCGCAGCAGCGCCACCAGTTCGGCAACCTGGTCGAAGCTGCCGCCCAACGAGCATTCCGACCCGGCGGTATTTTCAATGAGGATGTGGAACGGGGTTCCCTGCCAGGGTAGCCCGTCGATGGAACGCTCGATCGACTCCGCGGCCAGCTTCAGCCCTTCGTCCCGCGTCATGCCCTTCCACGAGCCCGGGTGCAGAACCAAATACTCCGCACCGAACGCAAGAGCACGCTCGATTTCGCCGCGAAATGCATCCACACTCTTTTTGCGAATGTCGCTCGTCTGGCTGCACACGTTCACAAGGTAGCTGGTGTGAATCACGAGCGGGCCGACGTCGAGAGCGGCACGAAGCGCTTTCATGCGCTCGCACTGCTTGGGATCTGCTTTGGGCGAGCGCCACATGCGTGGGCTCGACGTGAAGATCTGCAGCGTGTTGGCGCCGATTTCCCGCGCGCGTTCAATGGCGTTCGACGCGCCGCCTGCTGTGCCCAGGTGAATTCCGATGCGTTTTGCCGTTTGCGTCAATCGAGCCGTCCCCTACAGCAGCTTCATCGCATCCGGATCCCAACGCACCACGGAGCCTTTCTCGATGCTGAGGTTCGAGAGCAGCGCGGCGCCGGCAGCTCGGTAGCCGAAGACGGCGTCCTCTACGACCGGCTGGCGCGAACGCACCGACGCAAAGAAATTCTTGAAGTGGTCGTAGCTGTCGCTGTAGCCCTCCGGCGCCGCATAGCGTTCCGACCCCACCGGTGGCTCGCCCGTGAAATGCGATTTTGGATATTTCTTGTCATACGCGGTTTCGATCTGTTCCTGCATCGCCTCGGTGAATGTGCCAATCGTGAGACCTGGCTCCGTTTCGCGAGCAACCCGTTCGACCGTCACGCCGTGCCACCCGATCTCGAGCGTGCCCTCGGAGCCGGTAAAGACCAGGCCTTCGCTCTCTTCGCCGCCGTCCACGAAGTTGACGCGTACGCTCAGGTTGAACCCCTCGCGATAGTCGAAGAGGCCGAGAACCACATCCAAAGCGTCGCGCCCGTCGTTCCAGTAGCGTATCGAGCCTGTCGCCATGCCTTGCGTCGGCCCGTGCGAGCCGGTCACAAAATGCGTGCCGCTGAAGAGATGCACAAAAAGATCTCCGGCCACGCCACTGCCATAGGCCTTCCATTTTCGCCACTGGAAGAAGTGCTCCGGGTTGAAGGGAATCTTTGGCGCTGTGCCCAGAAAGCGCGGCCAGTCGCAGGTTTCGGTCGACGCGTCCAGCGGAACCGTGTAATTCCACGCGCCCATCGACGAGTTGCGATCCCAGTGCGCCGTCACCATGTTCAGCTTGCCGATCGCACCCGCAGCCAGCAATTCCTTCGCCTTGGCATAAAGGATCGAGCTGACGCGTTGGCTGCCGATCTGCAGAATCCGCTTTGTCGCATGGGACGTCTCGATCATCTCTGGCCCATCGGAGTAGAGATGGATCATCGGCTTTTCGCAGTAGACGTCTTTGCCCGCCTTCATCGCGTCGATCGAGGCCTGCTTATGCCAGTGATCGGGTGTGCCAATGATGACGGCGTCAATATCTTTGCGCGCGAGAATCTCGTTGTAGTCGCGGGTGGTAAAGACGTCGTTGCCCCAGACTTCTTTGCTGTGTTCGAGGCGGCCGTTGTAGCAGTCGGCCACTGCGACCAGTTTCACGCCGGGCACCTGCACGGCGGTCTTGGTGTCGCCCTGGCCCTGGCCTCCTGCGCCGATCAGGGCAATCTGAATCTGATCGTTTGCCGAAACCGCACGAGCCGGCTCATCCTGCAACCAGGCCAGCGCGTGCAACCGCTTCCCCATCACGGTGCTGGCTGTGGCCGCCCCAGTTCCCATCAAAAAGCTTCTCCGATTCAACGCGCTCACACGACCCTCCGTGCGGGAAAGTTTTCCGCCGCATACCACCATACACGGGCAGGCGTGGTTCAGGAGCAGTGGGTTTGTTGCGTGTTGAAGCCAGCTCGAATTGCGCGCGTCTAATCGTCGTCGTCCTTGCGCGTCTTCGCGTGGTGCTGCGTCAGCATTGCCGGCACGGGCTGGCTGCCCATCGCATCTTTCCACAGGATCACGTTGAGCTTTTCGGCAGGCGCCTGATCCGCATGGCGAAAATCCATCTTCATGCTCTCGCTCGCGCCCGGAGCCTGCTTCGCGTTGGCAGTGTAGATCAGGTTGTTGTCGCGGTTCGACGTGTCGGCCGTGAAGGGCGGCTGATCGCCGGGGCCTGTGAAGAGGCTTGTCATCAGAGAGGAAAAGGCGTCGTTGTTGTTCATCGGGGGCAGGCCGAGTAGAGACTCCATGGTCCGCACCACGCTCACGGTCGAGTAGAAGCGGCTGTCGACAAACGCCGCACCACTGGCCCCGTGCGGCGCATACTTGCTGATGACCAAGGCGTAGCTGCGATGCGCATCGACGTGATCGGCGCCGTCCTGCGCATCGTCTTCCAGAATAAAGAATGCTGTATCGTCCCAGAACGGGGAATGCGAGATGGCCTCGACGGCGCGCCCCACGGCCAGGTCGTTGTCGGCCACCGAAGCCTTCGGCGTCGGACCGCCGGGCCGCGTGCCTGCAGTGTGGTCGTTGCCTAACCGCAGCATGACAAAGTTAGGCATTGTGTCGTTACCCTGCTGCTTGTCAGCGACCCATTTTTCGAGATGCCGCTCGAAGATGTCCACGCGGATCTGATCGGGCACTGCGAGGTTGAAGTCCGGAGCTTCTTCGGCAAAATGCCCGGCCAGCTCCGGTTTGGTCGGCGTGTTCGATGCCATCAGGGGGATCGGCCACGGCCATTTGTTCACGCCCCCACCCCACTCCGCCGGCAGATCTTCGCCGGGCGCGACGGCCTTGCGCGCACAGCGCTGCCCCTGCAGCATCGGACCTTGTTGTGGATTGCTTGTCGCAGCCTCGTCGCAGAATTTGGTGGAGATAAACTCGCCGAAATGGTAGTAAGTCTTGCCGTGTGCCGCAAGATCGCCCCACAGATAGCCGCTCGCCGGCTCGTTCACATCGGGAATCTTCTGCAGCAGTGGATAGCCGGCGGCGACTACGCCCTCAAAATCGTAGAACCGCTGCCCGCCGCGATAGGATTGCTGCCAAGTCTTCTCCAGATAGTCCGATCCGATCGCGGCATTCGACCACACGTGTCCGTCGCCCGAAACCTCGCCGGAGTCGAAGAAGTTGTCGAGCACGCCAAACTGCAGCGCCAGCTTGTGGATGTTCGGCGTCACCGCGGCGCCATACATGGTCAGCTTGGGATCGCCGTTGCCCACCGGCTTGCCATCTTGCGCAAGGTCGCCGAGCACCTGGTCATAGGTCCGGTTCTCTTTAATGATGTAGATGACGTGCTTGATCGGACTCGGATTCGACGCCCCTGCAAAGGGAATCTTTTCGGCGGCAGCCCTCATACGATTCGACGCCAGCACCTCCTCGGTCCACTGAGGCAGGTTTTTCTCGATGGCGGCGGAATCAATTGACGCTAGTGATCCGTAAAGGAGGGTGCCGATATAGGTCGATGGCCGGTTCAGGGGAATCTTTCCAGCGCTTTTTGTCTGGGACTGCGGCATATTGTTCGGCCCGGTTCCCTTCCCTTTACCGGTTGCCACGAAGAGCGTGCCGCCGTCTCCCGAGGGCAAGAACGCCAGCGAAAATGGCAGCCATTCCGTGGGGAGAAAGCCGTCCGGCTCCGTCATGCCTGCACGCGCCGCTTTCGCCGTCAGCTTGCGCGTGTCGATCACCGCGACCGCGTCGCTGGCCATATTCGCCACGTAGAGCCGGCTACCATCGCCGTTCAGCGCCAGGGCAAGCGGGACCGCACCAAAATAACTCTGGCCCGGCAGCCGCGTATCAAAGTAGCCTTTTACAGCAAAGTTCTCTCCGCTCACGTTTACCGCCGCGACCGCGTCGCGATTGGCAAGTGCCACGTAAAGCGTCTTGCCATCGGGAGCAAGGGCGAACGCGCATGGATGCGTGCTGGGCGCCACCGGATCGTTTGGCTTGAGAAGTGCAAGCGTTCGACCTACCGCTTTTTTTGCCAAATCGAGTTCCACGATCTCCGAGGCATTCGACAGCGCCACAAAAGCACGGCTGCCGTCTTGAGAAAGCGCCAGCGCACTGGGATAGGTTGATGGCACCACACTGCTCTCTGCCAGGTCGAAGCGATGCTCGATTGCGCCGGTACCTGCGTCCAGCACCAGCACTGCGTCGGAGTAATTCTCGGCGACGAGCAGCTTTTCTGCGCCGGCGTTCCGCAATACGGCAATCGCCGCGGGAAATGGAACGGCTTTGTCCCCATCCTGGTCGCCGATTAATCGCGTGCTGTGTCCCGATGCAAGCTGCTCCAGCGGGAGCTTGAGAATGCGCTCGGGTGTCACCTGGCCCTCGTGAAAGCCGTAAACCACGATGCCGCTGCCGGTGTCGCCTTCGCTTTTGCCTTCGGGATCGGTGAGTGAGCCGATGCTCGCATAGATGTGCGTGCCGTCGTGGCTAAAGGCGAGGCCCGAATACAGAGTTTGCTTCATGCGGATCAGCGTGCGGGCGTCGGGAAAATCTGTGACCTTCCCAGTCTGCGTATCGAGCACCGTGAGCGATTGATCGTAGTCCGACTCGGCGGTGCCGAAGCCTGCATCGATCGTGACCACGTATCGCTTGTCGGGAGAGATCGCGATCGACATGGGCAAGCTGTTGATCTTTTGCGGACCGCCTGGAACAGGCTCGATCAACTGTTTGCTGGTGGGCAGATCGATGGTCTGAGCGTTAGTCCCGATGCAGGTCGTGCCAAGGACCAGGGGAAGGAGGAACAACAAAGCCCGTGTGCGCATGGCTAAAACGATAGCAGGGCTCCGAAGAGCGCCGCGTTACATCTCTGTTACAAGCCGGTGCAGACGCGACCGCCGTCACCGCGCCCCGGGCGCACACCTGCAATAATCACTGGGTATGCGTACGGTAATTACAGCGGCAATGCTGTTCGACGGAAGCACCTTGATTGACCATCCGCTCGTCACGATCGAAGACGGTCGCATTCATGCCATCGCCCAACGCGAATCCGCCGCGCTTCCCGCCGAGGGTGGTGTTCTTGATTTTCCCGGAGCCATTCTGACCCCGGCATTCTTCGATGTCCATTTTCACGGCGCCGCCGGTCACGACGTGATGGAGGCTACGCCCGCTGCGCTGCAAACGATCGGGATGTTCCTTGCTTCACACGGCACCGGCAACTTTCTGGCGACCACCGTTACGGCGCCACTCGACTCGATTCTCAAAGCGGTGTCCGGTCTCGCCAAGCTGATCGATCAACCCGCTGCGCCTGGATGCGCGAGACCGATCGGCATCCATCTCGAGGGCCCGTTTCTATCGCATGCGAAGCGGGGCGTGCATCCACCGGAGCATTTACTTGCGCCCGACATTGCCATCTTCGATCGTCTCTTTGAAGCTGCCGAGGGCCACGTGCGCCTCATGACCCTGGCGCCCGAGTTACCCGGCGCGGCGGAATTGGCTGCTCACGCGACCAAGCGCGGAGTACGCATTTCAGTGGGACACTCCGACGCAACCGCCGCACAAACCCGTTCAGCGATTGCCGCCGGCGCCGTGAGCGCGACGCATACCTTTAATGCCATGCGCACACTGGATCACCGCGAGCCGGGCATCCTCGGCATCGCGCTCACCACCGATACGCTTTTCGCCGAGATGATTTGCGACGGCATTCACACGGCGCGCGAGATGGTGCGGCTCTGGTGGCATGCCAAGGGACCGAGGCGCGGCATTCTTATCACCGACGCGATGAGTGCAGCGGGCATGCCCAACGGGATTTATCAGCTCGGTGGCTTCGATGTACATGTCGAAAATGGCCACGCGACGGCCAACGGCGTGCTCGCCGGGAGCGTGCTGACGCTCGATCGTGCGCTCGCCAACTTTGTCGACTTTACCGGCGCAACCGTTGAGGATGGCCTGCACCTGCTCACGACCAATCCCGCGAAGATGACCGGGCTCTCTGAGCGTGCGGGATCGGTCGAAGTTGGCCAGGTCGCCAACCTGGTCGCCGTCGACACCCTGGGCCAACTGTGCTGGTCGCTTGTGGGCGGCCATGCGGCTGCGATGCGCTAATTTGCTTTTGCCGCGAGTCGCTGGGCGCGCCAGATGGCGCCCTCAATCCCAGCAACTTCTTTCGGGCAAATCGGCATTTGCGGCGCCGCCGCGCGAATCCCTGCGAGAAATGGCTCCCGCACCAGGCGTGCCTTCCCAATGACACTGCCGATCCAAGCCAACGATACCTCGCCATCAATTTTGTGCTTGCGCCGCAGCTTGGAGCGCACCAGCAGGACAGACTCGACCAGTTCCTTGGCTGCCTGTGCCATCACCTCTGCAGCCACCACGTCGCCTTCCTCGGCGAGCTGGTTGATCGCCGGAGCAAGCGCCGCGAAATCCGGCCCTGGCGTGCCGTCGCCCACGTTCACCAGCTCGTCAAGCGTGCCGGTACCCCAGATTTTTCCCACTGTTTCGAGAACGCGCGTCGGTTCCTCGCGATCGTGGGCTTTCAGTGCACGCCGGATCGCGTGCAAGCCGATCCAGTAGCCTGAACCTTCGTCGCCCAGGCGCGAACTCCATCCGCCGGCAGTTTCGCGCCCGCCGTCGGGAGCCCGGGCAATGCAGTTGGACCCCGTTCCGGCGATCTGCAGAATGCCCGGTCCGCCCTTGAACGCCGCATCGAGCGCAATCACCTCGTCGCCCACCAACTCGGCATTTTCAACGCCGAACTCTCGCAGCACCGACATGATCCACTCAGCCACGCCGGGCATCTTGGAACTGGCAACGCCGACGCATGCGGCCTGCGCACGCTTGACGCCAGCCTGCGCAAACACTTCCGCCAGGATCGACCGAAGATTGGCATCGGCTGCCTCCTCGCCCACGCGCAAGCGCTTGATCGACCCATTTTCGGCGAAGGCCAGCGCCTTTTCGTCCGCCACAAGCGAGGCACGGGTATGCGTGCCGCCGCCATCAATCCCCAATACGACATTCATCGATCCTGGGCTCCTCTTAATTGACGCGATCGCCGCCGCCATCGCGTAAGGTGCCGGCCAGCACGTGCAGGCTTCCGTCTGATTTGGGGGGATTGAGGCCGAGCAGATGGGCAAGCCATGGATACAGATTGACGTTTTCAAACGGCAAAACGGTATGTCCCGGCAGGATATCGGGGCCAGCGGCAAAAAAACTGGCTTTCATCGCCGGCATCTTGCGAGGGTCGTATCCGTGCATCCCTACCGGAGGAGTCCCGTCTGTTCTGCCCGCAGGTGGGCCGTGCGCGCGAAGGACATACGGCCCAGTCGGAATCACCACGGGGTCGCCTTCCCGAGGATTGTCACGATAGTTCAGCGCGCCCGGCACGTCTTTGCGCCGGTAGACGACAAATTCTGAAGAGGCCTTCTTCAACTGGTTGTACACGCGCGCGGCGTCGCCATCCGACTTTGCGTAGAGCAATTCGCCCGCCGTCTCAAAGCCCGTCAGATCGGTGAACTGGTCGAGTGTAATCCAGTTGCCCTCCACCTTCGCCATCCCGTGATCGCTGACGACGACCAGATCGACGGGCAGCCCGGTCGCGTCGAGCCCCTCTTTCAACTTGCCGACAAGCTTGTCGACTTTGGCCACGGCAGCTTTGGTCTGGGGCGCATCGGGCCCGTATTCGTGTCCAGAGTGGTCAGGCTCGTTGTAGTAGAGGGTGATGAAATGGGGGCGCTGCTCCGGGGGCAGTCGCAGCCACGCAAGCACCTGGGTGATGCGCGCGTTTTCGTCGATTTTGTTGTCGAAGTGCAGATAATACGTGGGCCGGAATCCGGCGATCTTTGCTTCCGATCCTGGCCAGAAGAAGCAGGCCGTGCGCATGCCCTGGCTTTCGGCCAGGCTCCACAGCGGCACGCCGTTGTACCAGCTTCCATCCGAGACCGCTGCCTGATCATTGATGGCGTAGCGCCGTTGCGTCGCTGGATCGTAGAAACTGTTGGCCACCAGCCCGTGATGCTCCGGATAGAGGCCGGTCACAATGGTGAAATGGTTGGGAAAGGTGAGCGAAGGAAAGCTGGGGATCATACCGTCGGGAGCCCAGACGCCGTGCTTGCCGAGAGCTAGCATATGCGTCGCCCCATCGCGACGGGCATAGTCCCAGCGAAAGCCGTCGAGCGAGACCAGCACCACATAGTGGGCCTGCTGGGCCGCTACGGAATTGGGCCCGTTGTCGACATGAATGACCGGCAGGCTGGGATCGGGTGCGGTTGCCTGGCATGACCCCCACGGTGCAAAGAGCAGCACTCCCAGCGACGCCAGACCGGCGCATAGATGCCGTCTGGCGGCAAGAAAACGCATCAAGAATACCCCCGCATCAGCTTATCGCACGGAGACGGCATCCCTGTGCAACCTGGCGTCGCGCAACCTGCCGTCGCGCGGGCGGTCACACATTGCAATCGCGCGATCCTCAGTCGAATTCGGCGTATGCTGTCGGCATGATCCGCAACCGCTCCGTGCTCACGGACACGCTTCTTCCCCACATCGTTTACCGGGACCTTGCAGGCGCGATCGAGTGGCTCACGCGCGCATTCGGATACGTCGAGCACTACCGCTATGGTGATCCGCTCTCCGGCTCGCAGGGACAGCTGGGCAACGCGTGCATCATGTTGACCGCGAGCCGCGGTGGGGACCATCGCAGTCCCGCTGAGACAGGTTTTGCGACACAAAGCCTCACAGTGTTTCTTGAGGAAGTGGAAGCGCACTGTGCGCACGCCAAGGGTACAGGCGCGGTGATCGTGGAGGAGCCGCACGAAACCGTCTACGGAGAATTCCAGTACGCAGCCAAAGATCCGGAAGGACATCTCTGGTTGTTTTCACGTCATGCGCGGGATGTGAGTCCAGCCAGTTGGGGCGCGACGATTGTGCACTGAGCGTCGCCTGTCTGCGACCAGATTGAATCCGGCTTGATCCCCCCCTTAGAGATTGCCCGGCGCCGGGGCGGTTGCTGGAGCGGCTGCGGGGGCGCCAGCAGGCGGGGCGGTCGGCGCCGCGGGTGTGGCGGGCTGGTCTTTGCCGAAGGTGCGGATGTAGACAATCAGGTTCCAGATCTCATCATCCTTGGCGCGGCCCACGTCCTCGGCCGGCATCTTTCCCTTGCCCTTGCGGATGACGTTGAAGAGCTCCTGATCAGGGTGGCCCGCCAGGGCTTTGATGTCGGTCCAGTCGGTCATCGTGAGCTGCATATCCTTGGCAACGTCGGTCTTTCCGTCTCCGGTTGCGCCGTGGCACAGCGCGCAATCTATGTTATAGAGTCTCTTGGCCTTCGCCTGTGAGTCACTGGTCACTTTGATCTTCGAGGCCGCGGTCGCAGAATCTTGCGGCGCCGCCGCCGCCGCAGTAAAAGGCGCAAATGCGAGCAAGGCCGCAGCAAAAACGAGAAAGGCTGGCTTCAACATGACACTCTCCTCAGTTGCAGGTGTCGGAGACAGAGGCATCTGGCAGCTGTTATTTGATTCGACAGCATTATAGGCCCATCGGAAAGTGCGGGGCATCACCAGATGTGAACCCATGCCCGGTGGAACCATGACCGGCTACAGCCAGCACACCACAAGGCCTCCGAATGTGGTATACGTGTCCGCATGTTCCGAGTTGGACTGCCAATCGTTGCATCTCTCGTTTTTTCAGCGGTTGCCGCGCAAGCAGCCGCGGCGCAAAACGTCGCGCCCACGCCACCCATGGGCTGGAATAGCTGGGACGCATATGGCCTCACCATTGACGAAGCCGATTACCGTGCCAACACCGCGGTACTTGCCGGTTTGAAGTCGTACGGCTGGCAGTACTCGGTGATCGACGAAGGCTGGTATATGCAGGACCCCTTCGCCGATAAAGTCGCTACCCGCAAGTATGTCTGGGACGCAAACGGCATCCTTATTCCCGCCGTCAACCGCTTCCCTTCTTCAGCGCAGGAGGCCGGCTTCAAGCCACTCGGCGACTGGGTGCATGCGCAGGGACTCAAATTCGGAGTCCACATTGTGCGAGGCATCCCCCGCGGTGTCGTGGATCAGAATCTGCCCATCGCCGGCACCGGCTTTCACGCCGCCGATGCGGCCGACCAGGACTCTCCGTGTCCCTGGGACGAAGGCAACTGGGGTGTGAAAGACAACGAAGCCGGCCAGGCGTACTACGACTCGATGCTGAAGCTCTACGCCTCGTGGGGCCTCGACTTCATCAAGGTCGATTGCATCTCGGATCACCCGTATCGACCCACTGAGATCCGCCAGATTGCGGAAGCGATCCGCAAAACCGGCCGCCCCATCGTGCTTAGCCTCTCGCCGGGCCCTACCCAGATCGACCATGCCGCCGAGGTGGCGAGATACGCCCAGATGTGGCGCATCTCCGACGACCATTGGGACGTGTGGAGCGTGCCCCACAAACCCGGCGAAAGCGAGTTTCCCTTTGGCATTCGCGACGCGTTTGAACGGCTCGCCGAATGGGCACCGCTGGCCAAACCCGGCGCGTGGCCCGACCAGGACATGCTGCCCGAGGGCGCGCTGATGCCGCATCCCGGCTGGGGTGATGCGCGGCAATCGCGCTACACACACGACGAGGAGCGCACCGAGTTCACCTTGTGGGGGATCGCGCGCGTGCCGCTGATCTTCGGCGGCAACCTGACAAAGCTCGACGACTTCACGCGCTCGCTGCTTACTAACCGCGATGTCCTTGAGATCAATCAGCACGCCACCGAAAGCGGCCAGGGACTCATGCCGCTCAAAGACGACAATGTCGACACTTTTCCGCAGCGCTACTGGTACGCGCGCACGCGCAACCACCAGTATCTTGCGGTCTTCAATCTTGAGGACAAAGCCACCGCCTCCGATCTTCCGTGGGTAGTCTTCCATCTGACCGATAAACCGCACGCAGTCTTCGATCTCTGGAACCAGAAACACATTCCGAAGGCCAAGTCGCTTCACGTTGAGCTTGCGCCGCACGGCTGCGCATTGTTCGAAGTGGAGTAAGACGCCGATTCTCCGCACCACGAACGATCTTCCGCACCTCGCCGCATGGTCGCCTCGGCCAGAGCGAACGCCGGGGTGTGCTCGCTGACTTGAAGTGTGCTCTCACGGCAATCCGACGGCCAGAGTCCTGTGTCCGCGCTCACGTCGTCTCGCGGCGAAAGCGCCGAGGATGGAGGGCAAGTACGCGGCGCATGCGCACGGCAAAAGAAGACGACGGGCAGGGACGAATCGACACGATGTCCGATTCCCAAACGGAGGGAAAGATGGAAACGCGTATGTTGCGGCGCACTTTCTTGAAGACGAGTGCAATCGCCCTGGGCGGCGTTGCGATGGGCGAGTGGAAGCTGGCGAATGCGGCAGCCGCGGGAGGCAAATCGCAGGTTTTTTTCACCTCGGACATCAACATCAACGGCCTGTTGAAGATTTACTCCAAGATCAACGAAGGCATGACCGGCAAGATTGCCATCAAGCTCCACTCCGGCGAGCCCCACGGACCGAACCTGCTGCCAATCGAACTGATCAAGGGCCTGCAACCGCATATTCCCAACAGCACGATCGTGGAGTGCAATGTGCTTTATCCCAGCCCGCGGCAAAGAACCGAGACGCACCACGAAACGATCAAGACCAACGGATTCGACTTCTGCCCGGTCGACATCATGGATGCAGATGGGGATGCGGATCTGCCGATTCGCGGCATGCGCGAGTTCCTGGATGGATTCTCGCCCTTTGACGGCAAGCAGCCTCCCTACACTCCGGGCGTGCACCTGACGGAAATTGCCGTGGGCAAAAACCTGCTCAACTACGATTCGCTCTTTGTCTATACCCACTTCAAGGGGCACACGATGGGCGGCTTTGGGGGCTCGCTCAAGAACATCGCGATTGGCTGCGCGTCTGGGCAAGGCGGCAAACGACAGATTCATGGCGACGGCTGGCCGCGCGGACCTCTCTTTCTCGAACGCATGGTCGAGTCGGGCAAAGGCATCGCCGATCACTTCGGCGGGCACATCACCTATCTCAACGTGCTGAAGAACATCTCAGTGGATTGCGACTGCGACGCGCATGGCGCCAAACCTACGTGCAACGACATTGGCATCGTGGGCTCGCAGGATCTTCTGGCCATCGACAAGGCCTCGGTCGACCTGCTCTTCTCGCAGCCTGAAGCGCAGAAGCACGACATGGTGGAGCGCATTCAGTCGCGTGGCGGGCTGCACCAGCTCGAGTACATGAAGACCCTGAGTATGGGCAACGACGACTACGAATTGATCACGCTGTAGCCGCGAAACGGCTTGGCGGATGGCGGGTCATTGCGAAGGCCATGGGGCTGGGCATCGAACGTGGCATAGTCTCTGTCTTGAGATTCATGCCGCCAGCTGGAGCCCGGGCCGAAACGCGTTTGTCGGGACACCCTCTGTATAATCATCGCGAATTCCTGAAGAAGCGAGCCGGAACGTTGCCTGACAAACATGGAGGATCGTCGAGAAACGAAAATCGAGAGAACGGGGCGCAATCCTTCGGCCTTTCCGGGGAAGAAGTGCGTATGTTGCGGGCGCTGAAAACACCGGCACGCATTCAGCGGTTCGTCGATTCGTTGACGTATCAATACGCGAATACGGCATGGTCTCCACGGCGTGCGCTCCGCGAACGCAAAGGTCATTGCCTCGAAGGCGCTCTTCTGGCTGCCGCCGCTCTACGCGTCAACGGCCGTCCGCCGCTCCTGATGGATCTGGAGGCCGTACACGACGACGACCATGTGATCGCTCTCTACAAGGAAGGCGCCCTGTGGGGAGGCATTGCCAAATCGAACTTCGCCGGCCTGCGCTTCCGCGCGGCCATCTACCGCACCCTGCGCGAGCTCGCACTCAGCTACTTCGAGCACTACTACAATCTGCGCGGTGAACGCACGCTGCGTGCCTACTCTAGACCGGTTAACCTGACGCGAGTTGACAGTTGCCGCTGGATGACATCAGAAGACGATGTGTGGTGCGTCGCCGAAGTCCTGATCGCGGCAAAGCACTATCCTCTATTCCCTCATCGCGTGGCGCGCTTGTTGCCGCGGCTCGACCGCCGCAGCTTCGAAGCCGGGATGCATGGGTGGAAGAAGCACTGAGGACGCGTTGCACCCGCAACGAGCTTCAGTTTTCGCCAGCGAGCACTTTTTACTCAGCGATCCTGGCTTCGTCAATGCAGCGCGGCCCTCACCAATGGCTCGAGCTGGGCGGCAGGCCCATGACCGTGCCACAGGATTTTCCCGTGTGGATCGAGCAGCACGATGTAGGCGTCCTTATCCGACGCGACGTCAAAGTACTCCTGCCATAGCATCGAGTCGGTTGTGAGCACGACGACGCGGTCCTGATCGGCCGGCGGCACATCCTTTTTCATGCCGTTCCGAATCATCCCTCTTATGAAACCGGGAGCGCGCTCAAGTTCCGCCACCTGGTAGACAGCGACGTTTGCAAATGCCGGGTCAGCGTGAATTGCTTTCGCCCATTCGCCTGAATGCGCTCCGCCTTCGCTGCTGAACCCTGCGATCAGTATGGTCGCGTGGCCGCGCACCGCGTCGGCAACAACAACCGGTTTGCCGCTCAGCGCCTCGCCAGAGGTAGTGGGGACAGGCTGCGCAAGGCAGGCGCGCCCATGAAAAAGCGCGGTCGCAGCAAAAAGCGCGCAGAGCATGCGGGAGAAGATCACGATGAACCTCCTGGACAGCCAGAATATATGCTCCCTGCATTGCCACGTTCCTTTGGTGATGCCTGACCGCCTGCGCAGGCGAAGGCCTGTGCGAAACTAATGTGTCCGGCAGGAGCCGCAAGACCTCGGCGATTCTCCGGCAGGATGATGAGATGCCCGTATTACGATCTGCCTTTATCGCGCTTTCACGCAACCGTCTGCTGCGCCGCTTCTGTGAACACTCTTCTCTTGGCAACAAGCTGAGCGCGCGTTTCGTCGCCGGGATGGAGATCGACGATGCATTGCGGGTCGCTGAATCGGTTAACCGGCAGGGTATGCACGTTACGCTCGACTCGCTCGGTGAGAGCGTGCCCTCTGCGAACGCGGCACGCAAAGCTGCCGACATCTATCATCGCCTGCTCGACTCGATCGCCGAACGCAAGATCGATGCCAACATCAGCGTCAAGCTCACGCAGATGGGGCTCACCCTCGATCCGCAGCTCGCCGAATCGATTGCTGCCAGTCTCGCAGAACATGCTCATGCCAGCGGCAACTTTGTGCGCATCGACATGGAAGACTCAGCGCTGACGCAGGTGACCCTTGACATTGTGCGCCGCCTGCATGCGCGTCCCGACCTGCGCGGCTCGACCGGGATTGTCATCCAGGCTTACCTATACCGCTCGCAGGCGGACATCGAGCAGCTCATTGCCGATGGGATTCGCGTGCGCCTCTGCAAGGGCGCCTATAAAGAGCCCGCGGAAGTTGCGTTTCCGCGCAAGAGCGACGTAGACGCGAACTATGTGAAACTTGGCTGCCTGCTGCTTCAAAGCTCCACTTACCATGGCCTAGCCACCCACGATGACGCGATGGTTGCCAATGCCAAGGCGTTTGCCGCGCAGCATGGCATTGCGCCCGGCCGCTTCGAGTTTCAAATGCTCTACGGCGTGCGCCGCGACCTGCAGCGCCGCCTGGTCGCCGAAGGCTACAACGTGCGCGTCTACATTCCTTTCGGCCGCGAATGGTATCCCTACTTCATGCGCCGACTCGCCGAGCGCCCCGCCAATGTGCTGTTCCTGGCCAAGAATATGCTGCGGAAATGATAGGCGCATAGCCCTTATGCGCAGTCAGCTCGGATCTCTACAACCTTGTCGTAGAGACTCTTCTCGTCCTCTGAAGGGATCTCAAACTGTTTCGCCCAGCGGGCCAGGTCTTCCCGCGTGATGGGCGGTTTCTCCATGCCATGCTGCCGAATCCGCTCGAACAGAACCTCCCCCGTCGCCAGAAGGTAGTGCAATTCCATTCCGGCCCCGAGTTCTCGCGCGCGCTCGCGCAGTGCATCCCGTTCCGCGCGCGCCCAGGTGCCCCACTCCACAACCACGGCGAGCCCCAATATCAGGAGCCGTTCACAGAGCATCCATTGCAACCGCTCGATGCGAGCACGCGCCTGCTCGTCGTAGATATCGATTGCGAGGATGCTCATCCATTCATCGGGTGCGAATCGGACGGCGCGCAGCTCATCCTCGAGCAGCTTTGCATGGGTGGTCTTGCCCGCGCCCGGCAACCCGCAGACAAGGATCAGCCGCGGCGCGTGCATTGCCGAATCTGCGGAAGAATGGCTGGTCATGGAATTGCGATCGCTCTGACGCGCTGCGGATTGCGACGCAGAGTCGTCACTTGATCTTCGCCACGCGTCCCGTGGTTGGAAATTTCTGGAATTGCAGCATGTCATGGCCAGGAACGACACGATCAGGTGATCCGGCGAGTTCGAACATCCGCGCCTGCTGGGCGATATTAGCAGCATGATCCGCGTCGCTGAAGGTTGCGCTCGCCAGCCGCTTTTCGAGGTTCAGATAGAAATACGCATTGTCTGACGCAAGCACAAACGTCGGATGTCCCTCCACGCGCAGATACTGCGACGCGTAGGTATGGCGCGAGCCGGTGTACGCACGAATGCCTGGAAATATCTCCACGTTGTCGCCGTCGATAAGGTGGATGCGGCCCTGGGTGTTCAACTTCACCAGTTCTTGCACATCTTGGGGATCAATGCCACCGTGGTTTCCGCCCGGCTGCCACGCATCCATCGTGTAGTAGCGATACTCGTCGCGCTGGATCCAGATGGTCGCCTTGGGAAACAAGTCGATACCGCCCATGTGATCCCAATGCGCGTGGCTGATCACGATATCGGTAACCTGATCCGGCGCCACACCGGCGGTTTTCACGGCTTCATCGGGATGCAGATAATCCTTCATTGGAAATTCTTTCAGGAACGTGTTGCGATGAAAGCCGCTGTCGAAGAGAATCGTGTGCCCGCCGCCGCGAATCAGCCACACCACCATGGCGATGTCAACGTTTTCGTTGGCTGGACCGCCGACCACCAGTTCCCCGATCGGCACGTTGGGCGAAGTGGCGTAGCAAATCGCCTCGATCGAATACTCCGGTGTTTGCCCGGCGAGCAACGTTCCGAGACAAAGCGCGCACAGCGTGGCGAGCAACCCTCGAACCAAGGCGAACCCTCCATTTTGTCTCAGATTACTCTTCGAGCGGTGGCCGATGGATGCGCTTGCCGCGGAAGCGAAAATACTTCCGCGTATGGCAAGCGCCGCAGACCCACGGATAGTAGCCAAAAGCCGGAAGCACCCTGTTCTCCATAAATCCCATGCGCGCCAGCCGCATCATGAATTGGTTACGACAACGGGGGCACACGCAGGTGGGCGCTTTCGCGATCGAAGCAGAAGCAATTGTGGGTGGCAACGCGCGACCTCAGCAGGAGCTCGCCCTTCGCGTGCGGTCGATCGGTATCAAAAAACTGCGAGCTCCGAAGATCCCATTTCGCCACAAAGCACCCGCGAGAGACAAGCTGCTCGGCTGTGGATAACTGAAATCCTTGGTCACCACGGGCCTCCCAGGCATCCTCGCAGTCTCACCCGCGCAGCCGCGCCAGTCCCTGCAAGGCAAGATCGGCGATAGCCTTGGCCAGGAGCGGCGAATCGTTGAGCGACGCCGGCCGCTCCAGCCGGATGCCGATCCTGGCCGCATAGGCGCGGAAGGCGATGTCGATGTCGTAGAGAATCTCGACGTGATCGCAGAGAAATCCGATGGGTTGCAGGAGCAGCGTCTTCACGCCCTCGGCGGCAATCTGGTCCAGAGTCTCTTCCACCGTCGGCCCGATCCACGGGCCGCCGCTTGCGCCCTGGCTCTGGAAAGCAAACCACCAGCGCGGAATCTCCGGGACGCACTCAGCCACCAGTTCCGCCGTATGGCGGGCATCGTGCGCATACGGGTCGGGGCTGCCCGCGGGCCACTCGCGCGGCTGTTCTGTTTCTGGTTGAAGCTCTACGGTGCGCGCCGGCACGCTGTGCGCGGTAAACAGGACCGGAGCCGGTGCGCCGGTCTCCGCGATCAGCTTGGTCTCGGCCGCGCGGAGCCTTTCGGCGAAGGCATCGGCCAGCAGGGGGTGATCTGCCCATCCGCGCGTGAAGTCGATGCGCAGCGAACCGGCTTCTGCTTTAACGGCTCGCTCATAGAGGCCCACGCTGGTGCGCGAGTTCTGCGGCGCGAGGCAGAGCACAGCGGCTTCTTCCACGCCGTCGGCGCGCATCTGCCGCACCACGTCAGGAATGTACGGTCGCCAGTTGCGCATGCCGACGTAGACGCGGACGGGATTCCCGCACGCGGCCAGTTCAGCTTCCGCCAGCCTGGCCTGTTCCATGGTCAACTCGCTCAGGGGGCTGTGTCCGATCAGCGCATACCGATGCTGAATCTCTTCGATGACGGGTTGCGGCATGGGCCTGCCGCTCACCACGTTGCGCAGGTACTCGGGAATCTGCTCGGCGGTTTCGGGCGTGCCGTGGGCCAGGAGAAGGACGGCCTGTTTAGGCACGCGCGGCCTCCTCGCGGCAGTAGTCGCGCACCATGCTGACGACCGCCTGCACGTTCTCGACGGGCGTCCCGGGAACGATGCCGTGGCCGAGGTTGAAGATGTGGCCCGGCCTGCCGTTCGCTGCTTGCAGAATCTCTTTCACCCGCCGCTCCAGCACGTCGAGAGGGGCAAACAGGGTAATGGGATCAAGATTTCCCTGCACCGCGTGATGGTGCCCCACGGCGCGCCAGCCTTCGTCGAGCGGCTGCCGCCAGTCGAGCCCAATGACATCGGCGCCGGTCGACGCCATCGATTCGAGCAGCCCCGCAGTTTCCACGCCGAAGTAGATGACCGGCACGCCGAGATCCTGGACCGCGCGGATGAGGCGCTTGGTGGCGGCAAAAGCGTAGTCGCGATAGTCGGCCAGCGAGAGCGACCCGACCCAACTATCAAAAATCTGAATCACGTCGGCGCCAGCCTGCACCTGGAGTCGGCAATACTCCGTCAGCACGGTGACAATCTTGTCCAGGAGCCCGTTCCATGCGATGGCTTCGGTGTACATGAGACGTTTCGTCTCGATGTAATTGCGTGAGCCGCCGCCCTCGATCATGTAACTGGCAAGCGTGAAGGGCGCGCCGCAGAAGCCGATGATGCCAAGCCGGTCACGAAAATGCGCGGCAACTTTCTCAATGGCCCGCGCGACGTAAGCCAGATCGCCGGCGCGATCGGTGCGCAATGCGACGACGTCGGCCGCAGTGCGGACGGGATGATGGACGATGGGGCCCTCGCCAGCCTGAAACTCGAAGGGCAGGCCCATGGGCTCGAGAGGGAGGAGCAGATCGGCAAAGATGATCGCCGCATCGACGCCGAGCTTTTCCGCGGCGGTGATGGTGACTTCGGCGGCCAGCTCCGGCTGCTTGCAGATTTCGACCAGCGTGTGGTGCTTGCGGACGTCGCGGTATTCCTGCATGTAGCGGCCGGCCTGGCGCAGAAACCAGACTGGAGTGCGGTCGACGGGCTTGCGCAGGCAGGCGCGAAGGAAGCGGCCGCCGGAGAGCAGCAGGTTCTCGGCAGTCAGGGAATCGGTTTGCATTTCCTGTCGATTCTAACCGCGTCGGCAGGCGGTGCTGGATCGGCTACTTCGGCGCGCTCCTTGATGAGGGGTATGCTGCCCCGATTACTCGCACGCGCCGTCGCCCCAGACGTGGGGCTCTCAGGAGGGCCAGGTTTGGGCGCGACGATGTTTGTGAAACGACTTGGCAGATAGGGCTGCGGGCAGACAAAAAACGGCCCCCGTTTTCAGCGGGGGCCAAGTTGCCTTGGTTCTCTCGTGTTGCGAGAGCTTGGTTGGCGGCCATACGGCCGGGGAGCCGTCGGCGCGGAAAAAGCCTCAGGGGGTGGCTGCGCGGCTTTTCACCGCATCCGCACCGCTAATTGGAAACCGCGCCATGGGGGGACGTGGAATCCTCGGCCGCCAAACTGTTTTCCATCAGCCGCAGGTGCACCATGCCGGCGCGAATGCGTTCCGGTTTGCTGCCCGCATCGGTGCTCGCGGTCTCCGTGGTGACCTGAGCATTGCCGAGGGCGACAAAGTGCATGCGGAAGACGGGAATCTGATGTTCGGTAACCAGGTAGCGCTCGACCGACTCGGCCAGCCGCTGCGAGCTCTGGATACCTGCCGCGCCGGCTCCCGGAGCCTGCGCCTGGATTTCAATGATGTAGCCCTGATGACCGGCCAGGCTGGACGCCATGGTGTCCAACTGGCTTTTTGCGTCCTTGGTCAAGATCGAGCTTGCGCCGTGGAACTTGATATCGAGATCGCTCATCTGGTGGTACTGGTCAATGCCATTGACCGTGGTGTTCAACTTGTCGACGTGGCCGGAAGCGCCTTGCGCGATGTTGCTGGCGTTCTGGGCCTGGGTGCCAGCGGCCGTGGCAGTCTGGTTGGCCGTATCGGCGGTCTGCTGCGCGTGCTGAATGCCTGCCTGTGCGCGGGAATCGACGTCCTTGATGTCGGAGGCGTTCTTTGCATTCACCTGATCCAGCTCGGTGAGCCGGTCATTGATCGGGTCGAGGCGCTTCTTCACCCACTTCTTGCGGGCGAAGGGATTCACGTGGCCCCAGAACCCTTCCTTGTCGGTAGGTGTAGCGGAATTTGAATTGGAGGAGGGCTGCGCCGTCATGGCTGCAGGCGGGGTGCTTTGCGGTCCACTCGTCGGCTGGCTTTGCTGCGCGACGGCCGGAATAACCAATGCAGAAGCCAGGAGAACTGCAGCACACTGGCCAGGGAAAAAGCTGGGAACTGCAAGTTTCTTTGTCATTGTTTTAAGCCTCGTGATCGACAGGCAACCGCAGGGATTTTGCGGTCGAGCTGATCGTGCCGCTCGCCTTGAATAGAGCAACAGCCGTGCCAAAGAGAGCGACGGTGGCCGCAGCGGGCCAGAAAAGGGCCAACAGGCTTGAGGTCAGTCGTTTAGAAAATCGAATTAAAAGAGGGAATCACGGCGGGGTGGAGGCCGGGGCGTCTGGCTTGTGTAATTTTTACAGTTCCGGCGTAAGTTCTACTGAGAAAGAAGTTCCTGTCGGTGGGTCTACCGGGGTTACTGCCCGTCAACGTGGAGGACGCGGATCTCGGGATAAGCCCCATCCCAGTCGGGCGAGACTGCGTCAAAGATCAGGCGAAAATCGCGCGCGTCGCCGGGGTGAAGCGGAGCGGCGGAAACGGGCTGCAAGTCAACGTAAGGGTCACGGGTCCGGATCAGCTTCAGAGACTCGGTCTCATTCTGGGTGACCTCTTTGGCCGGATCGCGAAAAAGGACCTGAACCGTGATTCCGGTAATGGTGCGTCCGCCGGAATTTGTGATGTGTCCGTCGACGTAAGTCACCTTGCCGCCGGCGAGGTTGCTTGACTGGCTCATCACCAAACCGGAGATGGGAAGACTGGCGGCATAGGGATCGGGAGCCGAGGAGATGGGCGTGACGGGAACCGGCTTGTGCCCGTGCTGCAAGGCGAGGATCACGATGGCCGCAATCGCGACCACGACGACGGCAGCGATTGCGAGAGGCAGCCAGCTGCGTTCGTTCGTGTCAGTCTGGTGCTGCAGTCCGATTTCGGGACGCGTTCCCACGAGCGGATTCTACACCCGTTACTGAAGGAATCCCCTTTGCGCTTCCGTTTTCTCTTCTTGAGTGTGATTCGGGCGATGATGGCCTTAGTGGGGAAACAAAAGGCATCGTTCTTCGGTCCTCGTACATCTTTTGTTTGATTTCCAATTGTGCATTTTTTGGCGCATAGATAGTGGAATCAAGGAACCGGGCGCTCGTCGCGCGCGTCCAATGATTGAGCATTTTTGAGGGAAGGCCAGAGGCCCATGTCGTCGTCGACTCAATCCGTGCCCAGCCTGGGGAAGCCGAGCCGTCCGCGCGGCGATCTGCTCTACCAGGTGATGACCATCGCCGCGATGCTGATCGTGCTGGTCAGTGTGTGGGTTTTCTAAGCCGCGAAGCGCTTTAAGCGGCTGGCGCGCCGGGGTGCGTATGCACGCTCCTTCTTTTTGACACATTCCACATTTTCTTCATTCGGCAGATTCTTCATTCCGCAGAATCGCGGGATAGAGCCGTTCACCGTCCGGCCACGGCGGCACGCAACTTCTGTCAGTTTCCGCCCGCTGCGCGAAACAGGCTGACCAGGTGCCATCCGATGGTCCCGAAGGTGACCACGATGAAGACGGGCAGGATCATCGGAAACAGATGTCCCTGGCCGCTGCGCGCAGCCTGAATAAAGACCCACTGCAGGACCATAAAAAGGCAAACCAGCTCCACCTTGAGCCAGGCGATCATGTCGAGCGTGACTGCCTGGAGTCGTGCGATGTTCATGGGCGTGGAGCGCACCGGAAAATGAAATGCGTCAGGGAAGCGACTGACGACGGACATGAGCAGGTAGAGCCCCCCGGCAATGACAGGCAGGACAACGATTCCTACGGGCGAGCCCCACGCGTTGGCATTCCCGGCGGGGTCAAAGTGCGTCGGCACGCGATCGGGCAGCCGGTCTACGCCGTAGAGCGCGCTGTAGGTCATCCAGCAAAGCACGGCGAGGGCAGCGAGGCCAACGAATTCGAGGGTCTTGCGCATGTTCCTGCTCCCGGAGGGACACGGACAGGATAAATCCGCGAATCGATGCAGAGGATAAAGGGAAGGGCTGGTAGCGGCTTGGCGACGCAGGCCGACCGGCAGTCCTGGAGCGAGGCACCCAAGCGATCGGCGCAAGCACGGAAAAGCGGCAAGAGGCCACGGGGACCTAGAATGCGCGCATGACGCGGAAGAAGACACATAAGAGCCAGTTTCACCGGCTTCAGATCGGCCGAGCGCAGCGCTACATTCGGCTGCACCTTACAGAGCCGCTGAGCCTGACGCGTATCGCGCGCGAAGCGGGATCGTCGTCCTATCATTTCGTGCGTCTGTTTCAAGCCTACGTGGGCGAAACACCTTTTGGTTTTCTGCGACGCCTGCGTCTGATGGCCGCATTGCGCATGCTCCAGGAGGATGCAGACGCGAGCATTACCGAGATCGCGATGAATATCGGTTACGACACAGCGGCGGCTTTCAACAAGGCGATGCGCAAGACAGTTGACTTGACACCCACTGAATTTCGCAGGTTGGGAAAAGAAATGCAGGATGAGTTTCTCTACGATCTGAGTCGTCCGAAATCACCAAAGGAGACTCCGATGAACATGACACCTGAATTCGAAATCGTGACCCGTCCTCTCACTCACCTTGTCTATCTCGAAAAGCGCGGTCCATTTGCCGAGGTCGCCCCGCAGGTCTGGAAAGATCTGCACGCGCAGCTGCCGCGCATCGACGCGAGCCAAATCCGGGAATATCTGGGCGTAAGCGGCATCGACAAGGGCCGCCCTGGGGAAGACGCGATGATTTATCAGGCGGGTGTATCCCTTGCGGCCGAGCCGGAGAAGCTGCCGGCAGGTCTTCATCATCGTGCCATCAAGAGCGGACGATATGCTCGCTTTGTGCTTACCGGCTCTTACGCCCATATCTGGCAGGCTTTCGATCGCGCCTTCAAGACCCTGGCGGAGAAGCGGGTTGAGCTTCGGCCCGAGTTTTGCATCGAGAACTATCTCAATGATCCACGGTCGACGGCGGAGGATGTACTGCTCACGGAGATCCTGGTGCCCGTGGTGTGAAGAGAATTGCGGGGAGCTGCGGTTTGGCCGGATCGCCACAGTTCCGCCGCCGGAAACGGATCATCCATCGGGGCCAGACTCAGGGATCAAGGCAAACGTATGCGCGGGGGCCTCAGCCGAAGCGGGCGCGATGAACGGTCTGCCGAAAGTCCTTCCCGGACATCTCCACCTGCACACACATCTCGGCGAGGCGCGAGCGCATGCGGTCGCCGATGCGATCGCCCAATGTCTGCTCGCGCGCGGAGCGTTCAGCGTCGGTCTGCGCGCCGCCGCCGGCGGGCAGGTCGGGATAGTTGGTGGTGATGATGGTCGACAGCTTGTCGTTATAGCGCGTATTGAGGATGAGCGCGACCGTGTCCCAGACCCACTCGTTCGGCTTCTGGGCGCCCAGGTCGTCGAGCACCAGGACCTCAGCTGCGAAGACGGGCTTCAGCAGCTCCAGTTCGGTTGTGTTCACCTGCGCGTTGTAGCTGTTCTGAATGTTCTTGAGGAGCTCGCGATAGTCGCAAAAGAGCCCGCGCACGCCGCGTTCCTGCACCAGGCGGCGCAGCAGGCCGACGGCAAGATGGGTCTTGCCGACGCCGATGGACCCTGTGAAGAGAAGGCCCTTGCCTGCGGTGTCTACCGGGTAGGCCTCGACAAACTTGCGCGCCGTCTGCAGCGCGCGGCCCAGGGAGCGGTCGGCTTCGTGGTAGATCTCGTAGTCATCCAGCGTGCAGTCGCGGTAACGCTGTGGAATTCGCGTGGCCGCAAGACGGTTCTGCTCCCGCTCCATCTGCTGGCACTCGCAGGCTCGCGAAACCCAAAGCCCCTTCGGCGACACTTCTTCGATCAATCCAGACCCGCCGCAGATGGGACATGCGCTCATAGCTCTTCAAAGCCTAGCGCATTCGGCTGCCGGCGGGTACGGTGCGGATCGAGGCGCGTTGTGTGGAAATTTGAGCGGCTCCAGTCGAGTGCCGCGCGGCACTGCAAGCCGGCCGGTTCGAGTGCATGCTGACGCATCGGCGCTGTCTCATCGACGGCCGAACCGGCGAACATGCACAGAGGCTGCTCGCAAGTAATGGGCGAGTGACTTTGGTTCGTATCGCGAAGCGCTCAAAAGCATCCATCTATTGGGCGTGTGGT
The DNA here is from genome assembly GCA_036520995.1 of Occallatibacter sp. Lineage (GTDB taxonomy): Bacteria > Acidobacteriota > Terriglobia > Terriglobales > Acidobacteriaceae > Telmatobacter. Next base: position 61,956 of record DATDIQ010000059.1, on the reverse strand, counting down.
TTCTGCCGATAGGGGCGAGAGGAGGAGCGATGCGGACCATGGAGAAGATGCAGGACGAAGGCCGGGCGCGCGATGCCAAGGCGAACGGAACGAGCACCGCGTTCAAGTCGCACGGGAGCTCGCTCGAAGTCACGGGCCTGGGCATGATCGCAGCTTTGATCCTGGCGTTCGGCAGCCTCGTGACCGATGGCACACTTCTCTTCGCACAATACCTGGTCTTTGTCGCTTTTCTGCTGGTGAGTGCCGGTGGCCTGGCGTGGCGCCTGTGCAAGCTTCATTCGACCGACAATGCCGGACGCGTGCAACCAGGCGTCTATCGCGTGACCTTCGGCGATCACGGCTCGACGCGCTAAGCAGGCGTCGGCCTCCCATGCAAACATCGGGGTCCGTGCGCGATCGATGCGCCTGGTGCGACTCCCCTACACGGAACGAAGCGCGTTGTTCCCTTCGAAGAGACGAATGATCTCAGGATTGCTGGATTTTTGGGCCAGCGTTCTGAAGGGCACCCCGTGCGTGCCGCTGGCGTCGCGCAGACGCGGAAAGCGCTTCAGGAAGCGTGCCACCCAGACCACATCGCCCCGTTCGATGGCAAAGGCGAAATCAGCCAGCTCGATTCCGAGGAATCCGCCTGCCTCCCGCAGATACTCGATAGCCCATCCTGTGGGCGTAGCTCCGTAGCGGGCGTCGGTAACGTTGATCTCTGCGCCATGTTCGAGAAGGATTTCGATCACTTCGCGGTGTCCGCCGAATGCGGCGAAGTGTAGAGCCGTCGCACCAGTCGCATCGCGCCGGCGAACCAGTTCAGGGTGTTTGACGGCACAGGATCGAACCTCGTCAACGGCACCGCGCTGCGCGCCTTCGATCAGGGTTTGCAGGTCGTCCATTATGCACCTCGGGACACTGTTGCGCTTCATCTCAGCACAGGGGCCGCCTCTTTGCAAAAGCTCGGGGACGAGGCGGCCCCGCGCGCCGACCTATAATCGAAGCCGCACGAGAAGAGCGATTTTTGATCGCCGCCAAATTTGGGGGACTGGGCTGTGTTCCGAGTTTGCAGGTTGACCGTTTTTACGGGAATTTTTGCTGTCGCATGCAGCGCAAGTTTGATGGTGCCGGCCCAGGAGCCGGGCAACGTGCCGGAGACCAAAGCCCCCGCGCCTACCCAAGTCGCCCCTGCGCCTTCGCAGCCCGCCGTGCAGCACCATCCCGACAACGACTACTGGCGTCAACACGATCAGCAGTTGCTCAACGACTTTGGCTGGCTGGCGCGCTTCAAGGAGGACGACGTGAAGCTTGGACCGCCCGCGTCGGGCGTGAACCGCGTTGTCTTTATGGGCGACTCGATCACCGAGGGCTGGCACCTCGATCAGTCCTTCCCGGGCAAGCCGTATATCAATCGTGGGATCAGCGGGCAGACTACTCCGCAAATGCTAGTTCGGTTTCGGCAGGATGTGATTGCGCTGCAGCCGAAGGTGGTCGTCATTTTAGCTGGAACGAACGACATTGCCGGCAACACGGGCCCGGAAACGCTCGACGAGATCGAAGACAACCTTGCCTCGATGGCGGATCTGGCCCATTCGAACGGCATTCGCGTCGTCCTCTGCTCGATTACGCCGGCCTTTGACTACCCCTGGCAACCCGGACTGACACCCGCCCCGAAGATCGACCTGTTGAATTCCTGGCTGAGGGGCTACGCCCTGGCGAAGGGCTATGTGTATGTCGACTACCACTCGGCCATGAAAGACGCGCGCGATGGGCTACCGCCGGCGCTGAGCCACGACGGGGTGCATCCGCTGCCGGCGGGATATGCCGTGATGGCGCCGCTGGTGCAGGCGGGGATCGAGAAAGCGCTGGCGCAGTAGCAAAAGCGGGGCCTGGATCAACCAGGTTGGGGACTCCAGAGGCGGACTTTGGTAGTGTCTCAGTTTGAAAACTGAGGCACTACCCGGACTTTGCATCGTTTGCGCCCGGTGGCGAATCCACCTACAATAGAGAAACCTGGAGAAAGGTCCGTAATCAAGCGATGCCCAAGGAAAAGATTCACCCGAACTACGACACGGTGCGTGTTGTGTGCGCCTGTGGAAACAACTTTGAGACCCGGTCGACCCACAAGGGCGACATCCACGTGGAAATCTGCTCGGTTTGCCACCCGTTTTTCACCGGCAAGCAGCGCCTGGTCGATACGGCCGGACGGGTCGAGCGCTTCCGCCGCAAGTATGCCAAGGCCGGCGAGGCTACGGCGACGAAGTAACGGCGTCGCAGGCTGATGCTTCCTGAGGGCCTCCGCCGCGGCGGGGGCCCACGTTCGTTAAGGCCATTCTGTTTGGGAGATGCATGGACTCGGGAAGCATTGAGTGCACGGAGAAAGACCTAAGTGCTCAAAACGGCTGGATTCGTGAGCGATTGAAGTCCAAAATCGGTTGAAACTGGATGCACACCTATGTCGCGTCGAGGATTCACGGTGAAGAAGAACTGGGACAATCCGCGGGAGCACGCAATGCCCGAGAGCGCCCGGGTACCGGCCGAGATGCGGATCGGCTCCGTGGAGGTGCGCCCGGCGACTGTTCTGGCCCCCATGGCCGGCGTCACCGATACGGTGTTCCGGCGGTTTATCCGGCACGCGAGTTTGTTCGCATCGACGGATCTTTTTGGGGCTCAAGCCCACGGTGAAGACGACGCAGAAGCGTCACGACTGAAGTCGTTCCTTGACACTCCTGCTTGTTTGGACAGTGGGCGCACAGGGTCGGACACGGCGCATTGCGCTGACGCGATGCGCAGAGGAATTGACGCTACGGTGACAAACGCTCAGTCCGGCTGCGGCCTGCTGATGACCGAGTTCACCTCGGCCGACGGGCTCTCGCGCATGCGCGAGTCGAAGCGCCGCCGCTACCTGACCTTCTACGACGACGAGCACCCTATCGGTGCCCAGCTCTTTGGCTCGAATGCCGAGACTCTCGCTGAAGCGGCACGGATTGTGCAAGACACCGGCTTTGACCTGATCGATTTGAATCTTGGCTGCCCGGCGAAGCGCGTGGTGGGTTGCAACGGGGGATCGGGTCTCTTGCGCGATCTGCCCAAAATCGGCGCGATCTTTCGTGCGATCCGCAAGGCCGTCACGATTCCCTTCTCTGTGAAGTTCCGCCTGGGCTGGAGCGACGATCAGATTGTCTGCGTCGAGCTGGCCCGCATGGCGGAAAGCGAGGGACTCAATGCCGTTGCGCTCCATGCCCGCACCCGCGAGCAGGGCTACAGCGGCCAGGCCCGATGGGAGTGGATCGGGGCGGTCAAGCAAGCGGTGCATCTGCCGGTGATCGGCAATGGCGACGTACGCACGCCCGAAGACGCTGCTGCGATGGTTGGGCAGACGGGATGCGATGCGGTCATGATTGGCCGTGCGGCTCCTTCGAACCCCTGGCTTTTCAGGCAGATCGCGCAGTACACGACCCACGGAGCCTACGACCACCCCACGGTCGAAGACCGCCACCGCATGATCCGCACCTATTTCCAGATGCTGCTGGATGAGGCAGAAGCGAGCCAGTCGTTACCCAAAGACGCCCGGATGGGCGATACAGCCGGCAAAATGAAGCAGTTTGCCTCCTGGTTTACGCACGGGGTGCCGGGAGGCGCGAAGTTGCGCACGGCGGTTTACCAGGCCCGCAGGGGCGCCGATGTGCTGGCCGAGGTGGATGCGTTTTTTTCGACCCAGTTCTCCGCTTCGGTGGATGGAATCGATGCCAAGCCGATTCCCGAGGCGTATGAAACGTTTTCCGGTTCCGAACTCGTCTGCGACTGAAAGAAATGCCGGTCGGCGCGAGGGTCATGGTTACCTTCAAGTCTTCCACTCGCTCCTTCTAAGTTCCACATCGCGCGGCACCTATTCGTCATGACTTTCGACTTTTGTGTGATTTCGGAAGCCCAAGGTACTCTCTATAGTGATTCCACTGGTAATTTCACTCGGCCGTGACCGACCTCGCGTCACGCAAAGGTCCCTCCCCGGTCGAAGAGTGAAGGCACGCTCCCCTAGTCGACGGAGGTCATGCCGGGCAATTCGAGGACTTGCGCGTGGTGAGATTTTTCAAGCCTCGGCCTTTCGCCAAGCTGCTGCTCAGCGGCCTGGTTGTGCTGTGCCTGACATGGGTTGCGTGTGCTCAGCGTTATACCTTCCGCGAATACACCCAGGGTCTCGGCAACCTCAACATCAGTAGCCTTGTCCAGGACCGCACGGGGTTCCTCTGGGTCGGCACACAAAACGGGCTGTACCGCTACGACGGAACACAGTTTCAGCGCTACAGCGAAGCGCAGGGCCTGCCGGAACGCACCATCGTCGACCTCTTCGTCGATCTCGAAGGGACCTTGTGGGTAGAAACGACGACCGGGATTTTCTTTGAAAAGCACGATGGCCAGTTCGCCGAGGTTCGCCCCCCCACAGCTGGAACCCAGTTTGTTCCGATTCAGGGCGCCGGGTTTGCATCTTCCCATCCGGGCGAGATTCTCACCGTGACCAAGAACGGCGCGTTCCGGCTGCGCAAAACCGAAGAAGAAAGCTGGGCCGCAGAGCCAATTCACCTGGAGGGGAGCACGCAGTGGAGTGCTCTGTATTTGCCCGACGGCTCACTCTGGTATGGGTGTGATGGAGACTTGTGCCGATTGACGGGTGGGAGAACGACGCGGATGCGTGCCACGCTCGGCCTGCCTGAAGACAACTGGCAGAGCCTGCTTCTGGCGCGCGACGGCCACCTCTGGATTCGCGGCGACCTGCACGTAGGCGAGATTGATCCGGCAACGCTTCATTATGAGCGACGCGATTTGCCGGGTGGTCTTGAATCGGAGGCTTTCCCGCTTCTGGTGCAGGACGCAAAGGGGCGGGTGCTGACGGTGCAAGGACCATCCCTGGCGATGTGGGAAAAGGATCACTGGCGCATGGTGACGCAGCGCAACGGACTCTCGCTGTTTGAGATTCAAAGTCTGCTGGTGGATCGCGAGGGATCAGTCTGGATTGGCGTGGTGGGGCACGGCCTGAAGCGCTGGGTGGGTCAGGATAGTTGGGAAGGATATACAGCGGCCGACGGCTTGAGCGACGACCTTGTGTGGGGCATGTTGCGCGACCGGGAAGGGCGCTTGTGGATCGGCACGGAATCGGGGCTCAACTGGATTCCCAAGGGCGAAACAACGCCGCGGGTTTGGAAGCAGGCAGGCATCCTTGCGACGCGTGTTAGCGGGTTGTGCGAAGGCCCCGATGGAGCGATCTGGGTTGGAAGCGCCGCCGGCGCGTTGGTGCGGATCGACCCGAAAACGCTTATCGGAACACAGTGGAAACTGCCTGAGGTTTACAGCCTCGTCGTCGACAGGCAGGAGGGTCATGCGCTGGCCGCAACCGAAAACGGGCTTTTTCACCTGGACCCGTCGCCGCCGCACAGCACACCGCAACTGATCGGCGACCCGGTCTTTGGCAATCCGCATCAACGCTTCTCCGGAATCAGTCAGGACGCGCGGAACCGCATCTGGGCAACGGGTGACCAGGGGCTCTACTTGAAGGATTCCTCGGGCTGGCACCAGATCGACGTCGGGAAAACGGGTGTCAATCCCGACATGGTCGCGCTGGACAAGCAAGGTTATGTCTGGGCAGCCGGCGCGGCGCAGGAGTTGATGCGGCTGCGCATCGACAAGTATCGAGTCGTCGAAGCGAAAACCTTTGGACGTCCGCCGTTGCTCTCGCAGCAGGTCGTTTCGCTGCTGGTGGATGATCGAGGATGGATTTGGGTGGGACAAGATGCCGGCCTGAGCGTCTTCGATGGCCATGCATGGCGCAGTTACACGCAGGATGATGGTTTGATTTGGAATGACACCGACAGTTTTGCCCTTGCAGAAGACTCGGATCGGAGCATCTGGATCGGGACGTCGGGCGGGCTCAGCCATCTGATCACTCCGCAGAACGCACCCACGGGAACTCCGCAAGCGCCAGCCTTTTCGAAGGTGACATTCGGCAGCACGCTTTTGAGCAGCGGGTCTTCTGTGCCATGGGGCTCAAGCACGCTTGAGATCTCGATGGCGCTTCTTTCGTTCCGCGGGACCCAGGATACCGCCATCCGTTACCGACTGGTTGGCGGCCAGGGCTCGGAGTGGGAAGAAACTCGGGACATGATCGTGCACTACCAGCATCTTGTTCCTGGAAACTACACGTTCCAGGCGACCCAAGTCGATCAGGCGGGGCAGCCGATTTCGCCAGTCGGCATTTTTTCGTTCCGGATCACGCCGCTTTGGTGGCAGATGCGTGAACTGCAAATCACACTGGCCTTGATGGGGTGCGTGGTGCTGGTAGCGACGTGGAAACGCCGCGTTGGCTCGCTGCTCAAGCAGAAGAAGCACCTGGAAGCAGCGGTCAAGCTGCGGACAATCGACCTGGAGAAAGAGAAGGGCGAGTTGATGCGCACGAAGGAACAGATGCGCCACTATGCCGAACATGACGATCTGACCGGTTTGTGGAACCACCGCATCATCGTAGAACGTCTGCGCATCGAAGTGGATCGCTCGCGACGCGAAGGATTGCCGGTCAGCATCCTCCTCGCGGATCTCGACTACTTCAAACGCATCAACGACACCTATGGCCACCCCGCCGGCGACCTGGTTCTCAAAGAAGCCAGCGGGACCTTCCAGCGGATGGTGCGCACCTACGACTGGGTAGGGCGGTATGGCGGCGAGGAATTCCTGCTGATTCTTCCCGGCTCCGGCTACAATCACGCACGGCAGCGAGCAGAGGAACTGCGTACGGCGATCCAAAACATGCAAGTCCAGGAAGGCCAGAACGGCATCACCCTGACGGCGAGTTTTGGCGTCGCCTCCGGCTTCCCCACGAGCCACGAGCAACTGATTCGCGAGGCGGACGAGGCTCTCTATCGCGCCAAGAACAGCGGGCGCAACTGCGTGGTGGCTACGGAGATTGATTCTCGCAAGTCCGGAATCTCCAAGGTCGGCTAAGGCGGTAGATCGATCAGGCCAAGGGAAGGCGGACGGTGGCGCGTGCCCCGTCCACATCTTCGCGATTGACGAGACGAATCTCGCCGCCGTGTGCCCGTGCGATCTGCTGTGCGAGAGCGAGACCGACGCCGCTGCCGGTTGGTTTGGTCGTATAGAACGGCACAAAGAGGTTCTCGCTGTTCGCAATGCCCAACCCGCGATCTTCGACGATCACTTCCACGTTGGAATCTGCGATTTTCCAGGTGATGCGCACCGGGTGCGCCCCACTGGAAAGCGAAGCATCGACGGCATTGGCAAGCAAGTTGATCAGCATTTGTTCGAGCTGATCGGAATCCGCGTGCAAGGTGGCCGGCGGGCCGGGAGCGATTTGCACCGGCACGCGCTGCTCGAGCAAGGCGACGCGCTCGACGAGCGGGCCCACCTGCACAGACTTGAGATGGGGCGGCGGCAATTGAGCGAGGATCCGGTAAGACTGGACAAAACGATGCAGCGAATCTGCTCGACTTTCGACCACGCTGAGTCCGCGGCGAAAATCGTGCAGGGTGGCTTCATCGGCCTCGATTTGTTCGGCGCGTGCGAGCAAGCTGCCGGCGATCGACTTGATGGGCGCGAGCGAATTGGAAAGCTCGTGACCGAGGACGCGAATCAGTCGCTTCCAGGCGGCCTGTTCTTCTTCGCGCAAGGGCTGGCTGACGTCGGCCAGGAGGAGAAGGATGTGCGGTGCGCCGTCCTGGCGAAACGCTGCTTTGCGCAGCAGCCAGCGGTTCGGCTTGGATCCGAAGGAGTGAATGCTCTGATCGGGCGAATCGAGAAGGTTCTCGAGTCCCAGTTCGCGCGCGGTGCGGCCAAAGCACCGTCCATGCGGAAGGCCAAGCAGCTGCACGCCTGCTTCATTCACGAGCTGCAACACATTCTCGCGGTCGAAGGCGTAGATCGGCGAATGCATGACCTCGAGGATGCGCGCGAGCAGTGCTGTGGCCTCGAGAGAGCGGACACGCTGTTTCTGCAACAAATCGGCGAGGGCGTTGATTTCGGATGCCAATTCGCCCAGAGCGTCGGAGGATCCAGCCCCGCGGGCGCGGAAGGAATAATCGCCTTCGCGCAAAGAGGAAACTACGTTGGAGAGTGTCTGCAAAGGACGAACCAGGCCCTCGATCATGGAGCCCGCGACAAACGCGAGATAAATCAGCATGCATCCGCCGACCAGGATGGCTGGGGCGACCGAGACATCGTGCTCGTAGAGAAGAACGCCGGTGAAGATCAGCGTAGGAAGTGAGAGCAGAAGGCAAAAGAGCCATGCTCGCCGCACCGCCGATCCACGGCGGCGACGAACAGCCCGCGTCATTCTCTCACTTTCATAGGCCATACTTTTCGATACGCCGATACAGCGCCGCGCGGCTGAGGCCGAGGGCTTCGGCGGCCTGAGAGATGTTTCCGTCGCATCGGCGGAGCACTTTGCGAATCAGAAGTGATTCAACCTCATCGATGCTCATATTGTCGAACGACGGCGCGGATGGACGGGGAGGGGCGACAGCGAGATTTGCCGGTTCGATCTCTTCGCCGCGGCAAAGCAGGACAGCGCGCTCGACCGTATGCTCGAGCTCACGTACGTTTCCCGGCCAAGGATATTGCATCATCTGCTGCATAGCGGCCGGAGAGAAGCCGGTGACCTGCTTTCGATAGCGGGTGCGATTGCGGGCGAGGAAGTGCGTCGCCAGGAGAGGAATATCTTCGCGGCGCTCGCGGAGCGGAGGGAGATGGATTTCCACCGTATTGATGCGAAAGAGCAAATCTTCGCGGAAGTTTCCGGCAGCCGCTTCTTCGTGCAATTGCGCATTGGTCGCGGAAATCACCCGCACATCTACGCGCCGGGTTTGCGACGAGCCGACACGCTCCAGTTCGCCGGTCTCGAGAACGCGCAGCAGCTTGGCCTGCTGGCGGATGGGGACGTTGGCGATTTCGTCGAGAAAGAGCGTGCCACCGTTGGCCAATTCGAAGCGGCCCACGCGATCGGTGCGTGCATCGGTGAAGGCTCCCTTGACGTGTCCAAAGATTTCGCTTTCGAAGGTGCCTTCAGGCAAGCCGCCGGCGTTGACAGCCACCAGCGCCATCCGCGAGCGAGGCGAAGCTGCGTGGAGGAGCTTGGCGACGATCTCCTTGCCGGTGCCGTGTTCGCCGGTAATGAGCACATTAGCATCCGAGGGCCCTACTTGTGCGATGAGCTCGAGTACCGGCTGCATGTTGGGCGCGCCGGCGATAAACTCCGGCATGCCCTCGGCGCGGAGAAGACGGTTTTCCAGTTCCAGCTGACGGGCCCGGCGCAGCGCCTGGTGCAACTCGGCGTGCACGCGAATGAGCGAGACGAGCCGTTCGTTCTCCCACGGCTTCTGAATGAAGTCGCGCGCGCCGCGCTTAATGCTTTCGACGGCCAGATCGATATTGCCCCACGCCGTCATGACTATGACCGGCAGGCGGGGATCGATCTCCTGCAGGCGCGCCAGAAGATCGAGGCCTTCTTTACCGGAGGTCGTGTCGCGGGTGTAGTTCAGGTCGATGAGCAAAACGTCGTAGTCGCTCTGGCCGAGCGCTTCGAGCAGGAGTTGCGGGGAGCGGGCGGTGTCGACGTGGATGCCTTGCGGCTGCAGCAACAACTCCACGGCTTCGAGGATGTGCGGCTGATCATCGGCGACGAGAACCCGGATCTTGGCTGGCTTACGAGCGTCTGTCATGTTTTCTTTAGTTCTCAGTGCGCACTTCGCAGTTCACAGTTGTCATCTCATTTGTCCGTTCTAAATCCCTGCCGTCAACACCCTACTCATGCCAACCAGGCTGTGAAGCGCGAACTACGAACTACTATGTTACGGTGCACGCGTGACTACACCCTGCTTGGCATCGTCGATGGAGACTGCGGTCCGATCCAGGGTTTCTCCGGTGGCGCGGTCGATCTCCACCTTGGCCTTCTCGTATTGTGTTTGGGCGACGTCCAGGGCAGACTCGGCCTGGGCGAGTGCATCTGCGGCAAGCAGCGTGTCGACGCTGGATTTCGCGCCGAGTTTCTGCTCCTGCTTTGTGATGTCGAAAGTACGCTGGGCCAGGTCACGGGCCTTTCGTGCGGCTTCGATGCGGCCCTCCGCCTGCTGGAGGGCGAATTGTGAGTTCCGTACGTCGAAACGGATGCTCTTCTTCTGTTGCTCGTAGGCGATCTGGCTTTGGCGGAACGCGAGCATGGCGCGGAACTGGTCGGCCTTGGCCTGACGGTTGCGAATCGTGATGTTGAGGGTAAAGCCGATCTGGTATTCCGGCGCCGAATAGTTGAAGGCATCCTTCAATACACCAGGCGTGTTGCTGGGAAGGGTCGTCGAGCAGTAGCCAGGGCCCTCGTTTTGGTTGCAATTCGGGTTCAGCGGACCCCCGAGTCCGGTTCCGCTAAACAATCCGTAAGCGTTGAGCGAAGGCAACAGGGAATTGTTGACCGCTTTCAGGTTCTCCTGAGCGATTTGCATGCCGATCTGGTCCTGGGCAACATCGGGGCGATTCTTCTCGGCTTCGGCTATGAGATCTTCGATGGACTTAGTTTCATTTGGATCAGGCGCGCCTTTGGTATCCAGGGGAATCACGGGCATTTCGTCGATCGCCGGATCGTCGGCCTTGGTGAGCGCGTTCTTCAGGTTCAATTCAGCGGCTCGCAGAGCAGCACGCGAGACGGTGAGATTGCCCTCGGCGGTGGCAACGGCGGATTGATCGGTCATGACCTGCAAGGCGGGGATGGCCTGAAGCGCGAGCTGCTTTTGATCGTCTGAAAGGGTCTCGTTGGCGAAGCCCAGGGAGCGCTCCTTGATCTGCTCGTCCTCGTAAGCGTCCACCAGATCCCAATAGATGTCCTCAACTCCAGTCACCGTAGCGATGACCTGTGCCTTGAAGGCGTAGTCGGTGATCTGAAGGTTCCTTTTCGCGATCCGAATCCATCGCTGGTTCGTGCCGAAACCAAAACCCGCCAGGAGGGGTTGAGTGAGTAAAGCCTGCCAGAAAAGCTGAATTTGGGGGTCCACGATGTTGAGCGGACTGTTCGACGTTTGACGCTCACCGTTGAGGGCCCATTGAATGCCCGTGCCGGAAGGGAAATACTCGGTGTACTGGGTGGTGTAGCCGATCGTGTTGTTCTCAAGAAGAGGAATACCTACGAGAACCTTATTCAGTTCCTGCGCCTTAGTGTGGTCGACATCGGCCTTGACCGTGAACACGGGATCGAATGGATTCACAAATGTGCCCTCGCCCAGGGTAGATTGCACCAAGCCGCCGGCGCCGCCTGCCCCGGCACCGGAAGAAGACACTCCGCCACCCCCGGTAGACGCGGACACTCCGACCGCGCCCTGCGGGCTGCTGACGCTGGTGTTGACGCCAAGGGCCGAGTAACCGGCCTTAGTGCGAGCGAGATCGGTAAGTGCTGTGGGCAGGTTGTAGCGGAAAGAGGCCAGGTCAAGGTTGTCCTCAATCGCCAGCGCGATCGCATCTTGCAGGGAAATGTACAGCTTGCCATCGCGGATAAGGCTCTGCAGGCGCGGCGAATTGGCGAGGTCAAGCGGAGGCACGGTACTTGGTCGGTATGGTGCGAGTGGACTACGCGAATGCGGCATCGGCACGTAAAACGGCTGCTGCGGAGCGAATGACTGCTTTTGGGCCTGATCCATGGCCTGGGCCAGGGGAGGCTGCGCGGTGGAACTACTCGCTCCGGGAGCCGGGGCCTCGGGTGCGGGCTGGGCTGTTTGCTGGCCCTCTGGCGCAGCTTGGGCTTGCGGAGGCTCGACAGCGAGAGCCATGTTGACCTGCAACAGGAGAATCGCAGCGAAAGACGGCGCAAGAAGGCGAAAAGAAGACGTGGATTTCATGGTTGAATGGGTCCCTCGTGGAGTGCTCACTGCGCGCTGACCTCCGCGGAATTGGTTTGCAGCGATTCGTCGCGCGTGAGCCATCCATCGCGCAGCTCGAGGATGCGCGAGCCGTAGCGTGCATTCTCTTCGGAGTGCGTGACCTGGACGATGGTGGTTCCCTGGCGATTGAGTTCGCGGAAGAGCTCCATGATTTCGCGCGCCTGCGTGGAGTGGAGGTTGCCGGTGGGCTCATCGGCTAACAACAATGAAGGCGCGTGGACGACGGCGCGGGCGATGCCGACGAGCTGCTGCTGGCCGCCGGAGAGCTGATTGGGAAACAGGTCTTTCTTGGCGACGATCTGGAAACGATCGAGGATGTCGGCGACCATGCCGGCACGCTCCTTGGCCGGGAGATTTTTGTAGGAGAGCGGCAGGTCGATATTTTCGGCCACGGTCAGGTCGTCGAGCAGGTGGTAGCTCTGGAAGACCATGCCCATGCGCTGGCGCGCAAGATCGGCGCGCTGCTTGCGATTGAGCTTGTGGACCGGAGTTTCGCCAAACCAGTACTCGCCGAGCCAACCGTCGTCGAGCAGGGCGAGCACATTCAGTAGCGACGACTTCCCTGCCCCGGATGGGCCCATGACGGTGACGAACTCACCTTCGCGAATGGTAAGGCTGACGCGACGCAACACCCAGGTTTCGGTGTGTCCCGTTCTGTAGCTTCGTTCTACATTTTTCAGATCAATCATGATGTGCAACTCCAGTCTTCAATCCAAAACTTTTCATTCGACTCATTCGGTGCGAAGCGCGCGCATAGGTTCGACACTGGCAGCGCGGCGGGCGGGGAAGTAGGACGCGACAAGTGCGGCGACAAGCAGGAGGGCAGCGACCGAGAAAAAGGCTGAAAGGTCGATGGAGCCCACGTTGTAGAGCGTGCTCTTCATGGCGCGGCCCACGAAGAAAGCACCCACCAGCCCCAGGACCATGCCGATGCCCGCGAGGATTGCGCCCTCGCGCAGCACCATGCGCACAACGCGATCGCGACTGGCGCCCAGCGCCATGCGCAGGCCGATTTCGTGCTCGCGCTGGCCCACGGCAAAAGCCATCACGCCGTAAATTCCGATGGCGGCAAGCACCAGGGCAATCAGCGCGAAACTCGCGTAGAGGACCAGGGAGAAGCGTTCACCGGAAAGGTCTTCGTCGCGAATCTGGTCGAGGGTTTCCACTTCGGAGAGAGCCACGGTGGGATCGACGGAATGGACCGCTGTCGCAATCGTCTTGGCCATTGCGGCAGGGTCGGTTGCGGTGCGCACACCGACGGCAATCGCGGGCCATGGGCTCTGATAGAACGGAACCAAAACCTCCTCGCGTTGCCGCTGAAACGCTCCGCCACGCACATCGTGGTAGACACCGACAACCTCCCAGCCCTGATAAGGGCCAAGCTTCTGTACGCCAGGGACAAGCTGCTCGACATTGATCACCTGGCCGATGGGATTCTTGCCGGGCAGGTAATGGCGCACAAACTGCTCGTTGACGACGGCGACCTTGAGGTTGCTGGCATTGTCGCTCTCTGTGAAGAATCGGCCGTTCACGAGATGGACGCCGAAGGTCTTGAAGTAGTCCGGAGTGACCATGCCAAACCCGGCAGTCGGACGCTGCGAAGGATCGGCATAATCGGCGTGGCCCTTGATTGTGAGAGGCATACCGAAGAAAGCACCTTGGAGGGGCATTGCCGTCGACGCCGACGCGCTCTGGACCCCCGTAGCCGACTCGATGCCGCGAATAATCTGCTGGTAGTAGCCAACGATCTGCTCTGGTTTATAGTCCCCACCTTTGTTCATGGGCAGATTGAAGGTCAGGATGTGGTCGGTCTGTACGCCGAGGTCGACATGGGCGAGATTCCAGAAGCTGTGCATGGCCAGTCCTGCAGCGGCGAGGAGAGCAAGGGCCAGTGTGAATTCGCCGACGACCAGCGCCTGGCGCATGCGGTGCCGGACCTTACCCGAGCCGGAGCGACCGCCTTCTTTCAGTGTTTCCGCGGGATCGAGGCGCGATGCGTACCATGCCGGTGCACAGCCGAAGAGGAGTCCGGAAAGCGTAGTCGCAGCCAGGGTGACGGCGAGAACGGGAAGATTGAGGGAGAGGTCGGCTTCGCTGGGAAGCGTATCTCGCGGCATGGCGGCGATGAAGCCATGCAAGATGGCATAGCCGAGACCCACTCCGACGGCACCGCCCACGAACGCCAGCGCCAGGCTCTCGGTCACAAATTGAAGAAAGACGGTGCGCCGCGATGCCCCGAGCGCGGAGCGGACAGCAATTTCGCGTTGACGCGCGGTGCCCTTGGCGAGAAGAAGATTGGCGACGTTCACGCAGGCAATCAACAGGACACATCCCACGGCTCCGAGGAGGAGCTTGAGTGTGAGCTTGACGTTGTCGCCCATGAAGTCGTTGTGGAGGTCTTCGACCTTGGCGCCCCAGCCTTTGTTGGAGCGGGGATTCACCTGGGCGATGTGCGCGGTGACGGCGTCCATATCGGCCTGCGCCTGCTGGATCGTGACGCCAGGTTTGAGGCGGCCCATGACGAGGATCCAGTGGAAGTCATGGTTCTTCTGCTCAATCTTGAAGGTGAGGGGAACGATCAAGTCCTGATCGAGGCGGTCAGCCTGGCCCCCGGCGAGCACGCCGACGACTGTGTAAGGTTTCTGGTCGAGCCGGATCTGCTTGCCAACAATGTTGGGATCGGCTCCGAGCTTCTTCCAGAATTTATTCATCAGGAGGACCACGTGGTCCCTGCCGTCGACGTCTTCTCCGGGAAGGAGGTCGCGCCCCAGGGCGATGGGGCTGCCCAGCATGCTGTACATACCCGGCGTGACCATCTGGCCCCGCACCATTTCGGGCGCCTCTTTGCCGGCCATGTTGAAGCTTGTGCCAGTGAAGGCCTTGAGCGCCTGGAACGACTTGTTCTGTTCTTGCCAGTCGAGGAAGTCGCCGGCGGAGACGCCGTTGTTAAAGCCCTGGATCTTCGACCACACCATGACGAGTTGGTCTGGATGGGGGTAGGGCATAGGAGCGATGAGAGTCGCGTAGACCACGGTATAGATGGCCGTGGTGGCGCCGATGCCAAGAGCCAGCGTGAGGACCGCCGTGACGGCGAATACCGGCGACTTGCGCAATTGCCTCAACGCGAACTGCAAATTTCGAAACGTCGCTTTCATACTCAACCTCGACCTCGTCCAGATTCCTTACTCTGTGCGCAATGCCATCATGGGCTCGACCGATGCGGCACGACGCGCCGGAATAGCCGTCGCCAGCACGACCATCAGGGCCGTCATCACAACGGCGCCACCGAGCGTGATGGGATCAAAGACTGAAACGCCATACAGCTGGCTACGAAACAGCCGCGCCAAGGCCACCGTCGAAGGCAAGGCAATCGCGGTTGCGATGCAGGCGATGAGCAGCATTTCGTTGGCAACAAGAAGAACCACTCCTGAGCGTGGTGCGCCGAGCGCAAGCCGGACTCCGATTTCGCGCGTACGCTGTTCGGTGGAGTAGGCGAGCACGCCATAGAGCCCCACCGCGGCCAGGACCATCGACAAGATCGAGAATCCAATCGCAAGAAAGGCGAGAGCGCGCTCGTCGGCGACGGTGCGATCGATCTGCGCTTCCATGGTGCGTAAGCCATCGACGACCAGCGTTGGGTCGAGTTGATGAATTGTCTGGCGAATCGCCCCGGCAAGGATTTGAGGCGATTGTGCGGTCAGCGCGTAAAAGACCATGCCGACGGGATGGTTCATTTGCGCGTAGGGCATGTAGACGGAGGGCCCCAGCTGCGTGCGCATGTCGGTATGCCGAATGTCGCCGACCACGCCGACGATGGTGATGTCGTATTTGACGTCGTTGCCGCCGCCCTCGGCAATCTGACGGCCGACGGCGTTTTGCGGGGAGCCGAAGAAGCGCTTCGCGAGCGCGAGATTGACGACGGCGACCTTTGGCTGGCCTTTTGCATCGGCAAGGGTGAGTTCCCTGCCCGCGAGAAGAGGCTGATGCAAGGTGGCAAAGTAGCCGGGCGTGATGCGCGGCTGCTCGAAGTTCATGTTCTCTTCTTCGCCGGGTTTGTAGCCTTGGATGGAGAAGTTGGAAGTCTCGCTGTTCCCGGAGAGTTCGGCGTCGGTGGTTGCGGCAACCGAAACGACGCCCGGAATCCTCCCAATCGCTTCGAGCGCATCCGTAATGATCTGTGGGGTGCGGTCTTCGCCGTAACCCGATGCGGTTGGGTCGAGGGAGAAGGTTTCGAGGTTGGTCGTCTGGAACCCGATCTGCTGCTCGCGGAGGTTGTCTAAGGTGCGGACGAAGAGCCCGGCGCCGCCGAGCAGGAGCACGCTGAGACCGATCTGCACGCCGACGGCAAGTTTGCGGAAACGCTGCGAACTTCGGGAGGCCGTGCCCGCATTCTGTCGCAAGGCGTTGGCCAAATCGGGACGAAGAAAGTAAAAGACCGGAGCGACGCTGAAGAGCAGCGTAGCCAGCAAAGAAACCGCTAGGGTGAAGCCGAGAACACGCCAGTCAAGCGCGGCCGAGTACGGCTCTGCGCCCGGGTCGGAGTTGGTCATGAGGCGCACCAGCGTCTCCCCGACCATGGGAGCAAGGGCCAGGCCTGCAGCTGCGCCGGCGAGTCCAAGCAAGCCGCCTTCCACCAGAAGTTGCGCAACGATGCGGAGGCGCCTTGCTCCCAACGCATAACGCATCGACATCTCGCGTGCCCGGGCGGCAGCGCGAAGCAGAAGCAGCGTGGCCACGTTGACGGCGCAGAGCACGACGAGGAGTCCCGCCATGCTCAGGAGGATGATGAGGGGTTTCTGCAAGCCGGCACGATCGGGCGAGAAGCCCATCGAATCGTCGAGGACCTTGAGATGAGACTCATCGACAAAGCGCTTGATGAAGCGCTCGGAGCGTGATTTGTAAAGAAGCAACTCCGCGGCACGCAACGAGTGCCACAGTGGCTCAAGACTTGCCTGGGCCTGGGGACGCGTGACTCCCGGCTTGAGGCGGGCTACGAGCGTGAGCCAGACGGATTGATGATTGTTGAGGTCATCGATGGGCGCTCGCCAGGGCAAAGCGATGGCCACCATGCTGATGGGCAGGAAAATGCCTGGACGATAGCCGCCAATGGCCGAGTCGAAGTGGGGCGGCGCAACGCCGAGGATGGCGAATGGGTGGCCGTTGACCAGGACCGTTTGACCTACGATTTCTTTGGAAGCAGCGAAGCGCGTGCGCCAGTAGTCGTAGCTCAGCACTGCGACAAAATTGCCGTTCTTTGCCGAATCATCCTGTTGGGTAAAGAGGCGGCCAAGCGCGGGCTTGAGGCCAAGCAACTGAAAATAGTTGCCGGTGACGACTTCGGCGTCTTCATTCTCGGCCTGGTTGTGCCAGGAGAGTCCGACTGAGGCCTTGTCGGCGGCGAGGATGCCTTGAAAGACCTGGTTGCGATCACGCAGGTCCTTGTACATCGGATAGGAGAAATAGTTGTCCGTGTCGCCGCCGAAGCTGCTCATCGATCCCGAGAAGGAACCGCTCCACTCGAAGCGCACCAGTTCCCTGGGTTGTTGAACCGGAAGCATCCGCAGGAGAACTTGATCGAAGAGCGTAAAGACCGCGGCATTGGCGCCGATGCCGAGGGCAAGAGTCAGGATCACGGTCACCGAAAATCCCGGAGACTTGCGAAACTGGCGCAAGGCGTAGCGCGTGTTTTGAAAGATCGCATTCATTGCGGCTGTTCTCCGGTGTGCACGTTGTTCCCTTGCCTACTCAGTTTTGAAGCCTGACCTGTTACTCCGAACGCAAAGCGCGCATAGGCTCGATGGTTGCGGCGCGTCGTGCAGGAACAAGTCCCGACGTGAGGGCCGTCAGCAGGAGCAGCAGAGCAGCAATGCAATAACTGAGCGGGTCGAAAGGAACCACGCCAAAGAGCATGGAGCGCAGCAGGCGGACCGCCGCAATCGAGCCGATGGCGCCGGTTACTAAGCCCACCAGCGCGACGGCGGTGCTGCCCTGCAAAACCAGGCGGAAGATTGCAACCCGCGTCGAGCCCAGCGCGATGCGCAGGGCATATTCCCGGTGGCGCTCGATCACGGAATAGGCCATCACCGCGTAGAGACCCATCATGGCGACAAAAACACTGCAGAAGGCATAGACGCCGAGTAGCTCGGCGGGAATGCGGGAATCCTGATATTGGTCGTCCGTCACTTCTTTGAGCGAGCGGACATTCTCAAGGGGAAGCGATGCGTCGAGGGAGCTGACCGCATGGCGCAACAGTGGAGCGACTGCACCGGCCGTGGTCCGAGAGCGCACCGCGACGATGGCGTAGCCATAGCCCGAGGTGCCTTGCGCCAAGGGAAGGTAAAGAATCGGGTCCGGAGGATCCGTATTGGCGGGGTTATGGTACGCGTAGTTGGCGACGATGCCCACAATGCGGCGGGGGCGCTTGTTCACAATGACGCTGGCGCCGATGGCGCTGGTCTTCGGCCAGTAGTGGTGCGCCATCGCTTCGTTCACGATGGCGACGTCGGGTGCAGAGGCGTTGTCGCGCACATCGAAGTCCCGTCCTTGCTGGATTTGAATGCCCATGGTGCGGAAGAAGTCAGGACCATCGAAGTCGGTGACTACCCCCATCATTTCGTTCTTCGCGGGAACATAGCCGGGCACGCTCAGGTCTTGCGTATTTCCGGAACCGTCATCCCCTAAGGGCAAATGCGTTGTAACCGTGGCACCCGCGACACCTGGGGCGCTGCGCAGCCGATCGAGCAGAGCTGCATGAAAAGCGATGGCGCGCTGTTCGTCATAGCCCGAGCGGGAAAGATCGATGAACGCGGTAAGGCAATTGGAGCGATCGAAGCCGGGATCACGATGAAGGATGTTCAACGCGGTTCGGGTGAGGAGGCCGCAGCATACGAGCACTATGAAGCAAATCCCGAGTTGAATTCCGAGCAGGACGCGCCGGCCCATCCGGCCGCGCGAAGGTCCGGCAACAGCTGCACCGCCCTCATGCAACGCTTCCTGCTGTGAAACGCGAAGCGACTGGCGCAGGGGATACATTCCGCAAAGCAGCGTGACCACAACGGCAATCCCCGCCACAAAGAGCAGGAGGCGCGTATCGGTGTGCAGGTTGAACGTGAGAGGCATGCCGAAATTCGGCAGCAGGACATAGAGAGAGCGAGACAGCACCGTGCTTGCACCCCATCCGGCGAGAGCTCCGGCGAGAGCCAGGATTCCGGTTTCGGCGAATACCTGGGATGCGATGCGGCCAGGTTTTGCGCCCAGAGCCGTGCGAATGGCCACTTCCCGCTTGCGCCGGGCTGCGTTCTGTGCCAGCAGCGACGCAATATTGATGCAGACAAGCACCATCAAGAGCGCAGAAGCTCCGAGCAAGATGGGAAGCTGGGTACCCACGCCATAAAACAGGCCACGCTCGAAGTGCGAGGAGTCACGCAGATTCAGGTCCCAGCCGGTGTAGCGACTGTCTTTCTGATCCGCCGCAAATGTGCGCGCCAATGTATGCAGCTCCGCAGCTGCCGCAGCGTCCTGCACTCCAGGGCGCAGACGAACGACCCCCTGCAAACCATAGTGGACTAGCGGATCGGGCGCCGCATCCGGAGAGAGATCGCGCACCGCAGAGAGCGGAACCCAGGCTCCCTCCGCCAATCCTCCGAAGATTCCCAGAAAGCCCTTTGCCGCAACACCCACGACCGTGAATGCATGGCGATTGACGGAGACACTGCGACCAACGATGGACGGATCTGCGGCGAAGCGCTCACGCCATAGGGCATCGGAAAGCACAAGCTCATCGTGGGCTCCGAAGGCGTGGTCGTTGGCACTCGGATCGAAGAAACGCCCGATCTCCGGCTGCACGCCAAGGAGGTTGAAGTAGTTTGACGAGACCGTTCCTGCGTTGATCGCGATCGGCTGCGCGCCGGGCAGATTCAGATTCAATGTTCCAAACGCAAACCCTGCCGCATCGCTGAAAGACCGAGCCTGCCGATGCACGGCCTCGATCTGATTCAGATGGACCGAATAGCCCTGGTTGCCAAGCACGGTTGCATCGATAAAGCGAAGGCTGCGTGCGTCGCGCACCTGCGGCCAGGGATTAAAGAGAACGGCGTTCGTCCAAGTGGCAACGGTGGTCAATGCGCCAATGCCAAGCGCCAGCGTAAGGACGGCGGTCAGCGTGAAGCCCGGGGCTTTGCGCAGCTGGCGCAGCGCGTAGCGAATGTCGTGCAGCACAATGGCGGACATGCTCGTCTCTCCTTACTCAGTACGCAAAGCTCGCATGGGCTCGAGGGTAGCTGCGCGTCGTGCGGGGATGATGCAGGCGGCGACGGCACACAACACGAGCAGAAGCGGCGCGCCGACAAGCGCCATGGGGTCATAGCTGCCCACGCCGTAGAGCAGGCTTTTCATCAGGTAGCCGGTGTAGAGCGCGCCGGGAATTCCAAGGATGAGGCCGATCAAGACCTGCCAGAGCGCGCCCTGCAGCACCATCGTGAGCACGCTGGATCGGGTCGCACCGAGGGCCATGCGAATGCCGATCTCCGCGGTGCGTCGCGCGACGAAGTAGGACATGACGCCATAGAGGCCAATGCACGCAAGGATGAGAGCGAGGCCTCCAAAGAGGCTGCTGAGATTGGCGATCAGGCGCTCCTGCGTGAAATTTTCGGAGACCTGTTCATCGTAGGGCCGCAAGCGGACCATGGTGAGGTTGGGATCGATGGAGGCCAGGGTGCGGCGAATGGTCTGCTCGACATTTTGCTGCGGCCCGGTGAATTTGAGGATGACCGCATCGATAAACATGGAGCGCGTTTCGCTGGTGATGAGCTGCTGATCCTTGTAGCTTGTATAGCGCTGGGTCAGAGGGCGCAAAAAGAGGCGATGCGCCGGGCTGCGCGGATCGTTCATCTTGAAGTCGGGAATCACGCCTACGATTTCAAAGCTTCCCGCGTACTGCATACCGTCGACACCGAAGTGCTTGCCGATGGGGTCTTCTTTCGAGAAGAACTTTTTCACAAACGATTGGTTGACCACGGCGACAGGTTGCGAAGCGGCGGTGTCCTGGTCGGTGATGCCGCGCCCGCGCAGGACGGGCACACCGATAGTGTCGAGAAAGCCCGGACTGACGCGGTCCCATGTCGCCCAGGCTTCGCGATCACTCGGAGTCGGCGCTGCATGGCCCTGCACGAAGATGCCCTCGCTCCAGTTGTCGCCTTCGAGCGGGCTATACATCGCGAGGGAGACGCGCGCCATGCTGGGCAATGCGGAAAACCTGTCTTCGATTTGCCGATAGAGAGCCGGCAAACGATCGACGGTGTATCCGGCGCCGGCGGGATCGAAATGGAAGACGTAGCGATTGGTGGTCTGGATGCCGAAGTTCTGGTGCTCGAGATTGCCGAGGGTCCGCGCCATGAGGATGGCGCTGGCGAGCAGGACAACGGAGAGTGCGGCCTGCAGGACGACAAGAGATTTCTGCGGCAGCGAGGAACGATCGCGCGTGGAGCGATTGACGCCGCGCAGCACGTCGGCCGGCTGGGCATGCGAGGAGAGCCAGGCAGGGGCAATGCCGAAAACAGCCCCTGTTGCAAGCGAGATCAGAAAGGCAAACCCAAGCACGGTCCACGAGGGGCTTGCCTGGATGGGAATGTTTTTCGCGTCGGGAAAGGCAAGCGTGAGGATGGTGTGTGAACCGAGGTAGGCTACGGCGAGGCCCACGAATCCGCCGATGCAGGCCAGGAGCATACTCTCCGTGAGCATTTGACGCACAAGACGGGTCCGGGCGGCGCCCATCGCCATACGGACGGCAACGTCTCCGCGGCGTGCGGTGCCCCGGGCCAGCAGCAGATTGGCAATGTTAGCGCAGGCAATCAGCAGCACCACCGAGGAGAGAATCATGAGCATCGTGAGGCCGCTGTGGGTTTCCTGTTGCAGGTTCTGGATTCCGCCGCCGCCCGGCGAGAGCACCACGTGCTGCTTGGGAATCTCTGACTGAATGCCGTATTCGGCGAGAACCGTACGCGTCAAGAGAAATTGGTGCAGCGCTGCCGAAAGTTTGTCGTTGAGCGCGGGAATACTGACGCCCGGGCGCAGCCGGCCAATGGGATAAAGCCAGTTTGAGTCGCCATTGTGCAGGATGGAGTTGGAGCCTTCGATGATCGGCTCATCGTTGAGAGGAATCCATAGAGCTGGTGGATTGTCTGTCACGCGATCGCCGAAGAATCCTGCGGGCGCAATGCCGGCGACGGTGAAGGGCCTGGTCTGGATGAAGATCGTGGATCCGATGATGGAAGGATCTCCGCCGAAATCGCTTTGCCAGGAGGCATAGCTCAACTCGACGGCAGGCGCGGCTCCGGGCTTGTCGTCGGCCTCGGCCAGCGGGCGGCCCGAAAAAGCGCCAATGCCCAGAGTCGAGAAATAATTGCCCGTGACGTATTCAATGCGCAGGTTGCGGGGTTCGGTTTCACCGCGGCGGATGTAGTAGGTGTTCTGACCGGCCTGAACCGCAGCGAGTTGCTCAAATTCGGGCGCTGCCGCGCGCAGACGCAGGTAGAGGTCGTAGGAGAAGATGGCAAAGTCGCCATTCTCGTTCTGGAATCCGCCATCGACGCAGCAATCGTCGGTATCGCCAATGCGATAGAGCCCCGAGGGGTCGGCCACCGGCAGCGAGCGCAGCAGAATGCCCTGCACCAGCGTGAAGATGGCCGTATTGGCACCGATTCCGAGAGCCAGCGTGAGCACGGCGGTCAACGCAAATCCGGGAGATTTGCGGAGCTGACGCAGTGCGTAACGGACGTCCTGCCACAACATGCCTACGCCTCCACTTCTTCAGTAAGCTTGCGCAGCTCGTCCTCCGACACCACTTTCCCGTCGAACAGGTGCACCTCGCGCTGCGCGTGCTTGGCAAAGCGCGGATCGTGGGTCACCATGCAGATAGTCGATCCCTCGCGATGCAGATCGGCAAGCAGGTGCATCACGGCTTCGCCATTCTTCGAGTCGAGGTTTCCAGTCGGCTCGTCGGCGAGCAGGATGGAGGGAGAGCCCGCCAGGGCGCGCGCCACGGCGACACGTTGCTGTTGGCCGCCGGAGAGCTGGGCCGGATAGTGCCGCATGCGGTGCGCCATATTGACGCGCTCGAGGGCTTCTTTGACACGCTTTTTGCGCTCGGCCGAAGGCATACCGGCGCGATAAGTGAGTGGAAGCTCGACATTCTCTTCGACCGTAAGGTCGCCGATCAGGTTGAAGCTCTGGAAGATGAAGCCAATCTCCTGATTGCGAATGCGCGAACGCTCGCTGAAGCTCAGGTTTTCAACTGGGTTTCCGTTGAGGTGGTAGCGGCCACCAGTCGGCGTATCGAGC
The DNA here is from genome assembly GCA_036520995.1 of Occallatibacter sp. Classification (GTDB taxonomy): domain Bacteria; phylum Acidobacteriota; class Terriglobia; order Terriglobales; family Acidobacteriaceae; genus Telmatobacter. Next base: position 38,719 of record DATDIQ010000059.1, on the reverse strand, counting down.
AAGCCGAGGATCGACAACAGCGTGGACTTGCCGCAGCCCGATGGGCCGGACATGGCCACATATTCGCCGCGCGAAATGGTGAGATGAATGCCGGAGAGCGCGTGCGTCTCCACTTCGTCTGTGTAGAAGACTTTGATCAGGTCCTCAATTTCAATCAGTGTGTTCGTTGCCATTCAATCCCCCTCATGTTCCTGTGAATTGACTGCTTGGATCAGTGTCCCCGTGATAGAAAGCGGTGGTGCATTGACTGGATCAGTTCGGTGTCGTTCCGGGTTATTCAAGCTTGACGCGGTCGACGCTGTCGTAGCGCGACATGTCGGAGAGAATCACCGTGTCGCCTTCCTTGAGACCGTCGAGCACCTGGATGGTGTTGACCGACTCCCGGCCAACCTTCACCGGGACTCGCACGGCATACTTGCCGTCTGCATCCACCTTGAAGAGGCTGAGCGTCGAGTTTTCATTGCCCAGCGCCGGACGCCCCACCTGGATCGTGTCCGCAATTCGCTCGAGGTCAATGGTGCCGTCCACGCTCAGCCCCGGAACTGCGCCCGGCGGCAGAGGGCCATCGAGCTGCACGTCGACGGTCCGGGTTCCATTCGAGACGTTGGGATCAATGCGGGAGACATGGCCCGCCACGATTCCGTTATGGGTGTCGATCGAGGAGGGTTGGCCTATCTGAATATCGTGTGCCTGGGTCTCGGCGATCTGCAGGGCGGCTTTCAGCTTGTTGAGCTGGGTCACTTCGGCTACCGGTGTTCCGGCCGGCACATGGGTGCCCACCTGGATCGGCCCCGAGGGGCCGACGGGCAGCTGGGCGACCTGGCCAGCGATGCCGGCTTTTACTTCGAGCGCCGCGGTTTGCTTTTCATAGAGGTCAACGAGCGTCTTGGCCTGATCGATCTTCGATTGGGACGAAGCGAGCTGCACCTTGATCGCGTTTTCGTTCACTTGCAATTGTTCGAGACTGAGCTGATGCTGCGCGGTCAGCTGGTCGGCGGTATTCTTCGACTTGTTGTAGGAGATGCCCGCGATCACGCCAAGGTCGAAGAGCTGCTTGTCTTGCTGAGCCTGCAACTGGTCCTGGGTGTAGTTGGCGTTCACCTCGGCCGCGGCGATTTTCTTGTCCATCAGGGTGCTTTGCAATGTCGACTGCAGAGACTTGAAGTCCGCCTCGGCCTGCTGCTCCGCCAGCTTGGCGCTGAGCAGTTGCTGTTCGAGCTGCGGGTCGGAAAGATCCATCAAGATGGTGTCGGGGGTCACGATGGCTCCGGGCAAGACGCGAATATGGACGACAGTCGCGTCAGTGAGCGCCGGAATGAGCTGAATGCTGTCTTCACGGGGGACCAGGGTGCCTGTCGAGCCGCGCACCTGGCGAATCATGGGCCCACGTTTGACGGTGTCCATCCAGATCGCGGAGCGGTCGACGGGGGGAGCGGCCGGTTTGAGCCGGGAGACAAGAACGACAGCAAGGGCAAGAACGACGACGGCAACGCCAGCGTACACGAACATCTGGCGCTTCTTTTTCTGCTTAAGATCAGGCCGGGCAATATCCATAACCCCCTTGGTTCAGCACTTGCTGTGCCAAAGGAGGACGGCCAGTTCGTGTTCAAAGTAAATGAGTTATACAAAGCGGAGTGAATGACGCCGAAGCTCCCGATTGACCGCTTCCACAGCGAACTGTCCGATATCGGACAGTTGCGGAACGGTCGTTTGGCGCGGTGACCCGGCTCTAGAGAGCCTCGACGGCGAGAGCGACGGCGTTGCCTCCGCCGAGACAAAGAGCCGCGATGCCACGCCGCTTGTCGTAGCGCTGCATGGCGTAGAGCAGAGTAACGAGAACGCGCGCGCCGCTGGCGCCAATGGGATGGCCGAGGGCAACGGCGCCTCCATGCACATTGACCTTGACCGGATCGAGCCTGAGGGTTCGATTCACGGCGAGCGCCTGGACGCTGAAGGCTTCGTTCAATTCGAAGAGGTCCACATCGGCGAGAGGCCATCCGGCCTTGGCAGCAACGGCGCGCACGCTATCGATGGGCGCAAGGCTGAACCATGCTGGCTCGCGCCCGCTAACGGCTTGAGCGCGGATCACCGCGATCGGCTTCAGCCCCAGATCCCTTGCCCGCTCGGCGGACATGACCACGAGAGCGGCGGCGCCATCACTCACGCCGGGGGCATTGCCCGCGGTTACGGTTCCACTTTCCTTAAACACCGGCTTCAGTTTGGCGAGGACTTCGACGGTGGTTCCAGGACGAATGGATTCATCGGCCTCGAAGAGCGACGCCGCAGCGCCTTTTTTGGCCGGCGGGATCTCAATGGGCAGGATCTCATCGCGAAAGGCGCCTTGCGTGGTGGCCGCGGCTGCCCGGAGGTGCGATTCGGCGGCGAAGGCATCCTGATCTGCGCGCGAGATACCGCATTTCTCGGCGACCATCTCTGCGGCCGATCCCATGTGAAAGTCGTTGTAGGCGTCCCAGAGACCGTCGTAGACCATCGAGTCGATCATTGTTCCGTTGCCCATGCGATAGCCCGAGCGTGCCTGCGGCAGCAGGTAAGGGGCGTTGGTCATCGATTCCATGCCGCCGGCGACGATGATTTCGGCATCGCCGGCCTGGATCGCCTGCGCAGCCAGAGACACGGCGCGCAGACCCGAACCGCAGACTTGATTGACAGTCAGAGCGCTCGAGGTGACCGGGATACCTGCGTGGATCGCAGCCTGGCGCGCGGGATTCTGGCCCAGCCCGCCCTGCAGGACGCAGCCTAGGATGCACTCGTTGACCTGTTTGAGCGGGAGAGCATCGACTTCGACGAGGGCCGTACCCGCACTCGGCGCTTCCTCTTCGGCGAAGGGATTGGAGCTTGCCAAAGTTTGTTCGAAGCCCGCTCGACGCAGAGCTTCGCGCACGACGAGCGCGCCGAGCTGGGGCGCAGAAAACGACTGCAGCGCGCCCTGGAATTTGCCGACCGGCGTGCGCACCGCCGACACGATGACTGCTTCTCTCATCCCGAATGCTCCGCTTCTATTCTATGGATGCAATCAGGATCAGATGCGACCCGCGGTGCGGAGCTCGTCAATTTCAGTATCGGTAAACACACGCGAGCGGATCAGGAAACGGAATCCTTCGGGGCCATCGAGCGAGAACATGCCGCCGCGCCCCGGCACGATGTCGAGGGTGAGCTGCGTGTGCTTCCAATATTCGAATTGGCTGCGGCTCATATAGAACGGCTCGCCGTCCACATCGCCAAGTTGCACATCTACGTCGCCAATCAGGAATTCTCCGCGCGGATAACACATGGGGGAGCTGCCGTCGCAGCAGCCTCCCGATTGATGGAACATGAGCGGGCCATGCTTTTCGCGGAGCACCCGGATGAGGTGGATGGCCAGATCGGTGGCGAGGACCTGTTTGGGCAAATCGGGCATCGGGGCCCCTCACGGTGGGCGGTTGAGGTAGGTGGGATCCCAGGTCTCAAAAGCGAGACCCGGGCACCCATTTTCGTGCATATTCGAGCATTGATTTTAGAAGAAGCCGAGCTTCTTCGGACTGTAGCTCACCAGCAGATTCTTGGTTTGCTGATAGTGGTCGAGCATCATGCTGTGCGTTTCGCGTCCAATGCCAGATTGCTTGTACCCGCCAAACGCCGCATGAGCCGGATAGGCATGGTAGCAGTTGATCCAAACGCGCCCGGCTTGAATGCCGCGTCCCAGACGATGGCAGCGATTGACATCGCGGGTCCACAGGCCGGCGCCGAGGCCGTAGAGGGTATCGTTGGCAATTTCGAGGGCGTCGGATTCGTTCTTGAATGTAGTGACGGAAACGACCGGCCCAAAGATTTCTTCCTGGAAGATGCGCATCCGGTTGTGGCCTTTGAAGACCGTCGGCTGGATGTAGTAGCCGCCTTCGAATTCGCCGCCGAGATGGGCCCGGCCGCCGCCGGCCAGCAGCTCCGCTCCTTCTTTCTGACCGATATCGATGTAGCTGAGAATTTTTTCCATCTGCTCGGTCGAGACCTGGGCACCGAGCATGGTGTCGGCTTCGAGGGGGTTGGCCTGCTTGATGGCGGCGACGCGCTTGAGGGCACGCTCCATGAACTTGTCGTAGATGCTCTCCTGAATGAGCGCGCGGCTGGGGCAGGTGCAAACTTCACCCTGGTTGAGCGCGAACATGACGAAACCCTCGATCGCCTTGTCGAAGAAGTCGTCGTCTTCGTGGCAGACATCTTCAAAGAAAATGTTGGGCGATTTGCCGCCCAGTTCGAGCGTGACGGGAATCAGGTTTTGGCTGGCGTATTGCATGATGAGCCGGCCGGTGGTGGTTTCGCCGGTGAACGCGATCTTGGCGACGCGGGAGCTTGATGCCAGGGGCTTGCCAGCTTCGAGGCCAAAACCATTCACGATGTTGAGGACGCCCGGGGGCAGCAGGTCTGCCACGAGCTCCGCCCAGACAAGGATGCTTGCGGGTGTTTGCTCGGCGGGCTTGAGGACGACGCAGTTGCCGGCGGCGATTGCAGGGGCGAGCTTCCAGGTTGCCATCAGAAGCGGGAAGTTCCAGGGAATGATCTGGCCGACAACGCCGAGCGGCTCATGGAAGTGGTAGGCAACGGTATCGGGATCGATTTCGGAGATAGTGCCTTCCTGCGCACGGATACAGCCGGCAAAGTAGCGCCAGTGGTCGATGGCCAGGGGCAAATCAGCCGCGGTGGTTTCGCGAATGGGCTTGCCGTTGTCCCATGTTTCGGCCAGCGCCAAGACGTCGAGGTTGTCCTCCATGCGCTGGGCGATCTGGTTCATGATCACGGCGCGGTGAGTGGGGCTGGTGTGGCCCCAGCTTTCGCGCGCGGCATGGGCAGCGTCGAGGGCACGCTCGATGTCTTGCGCATTGGAACGCGGAATTTCGCAAAACACTTTGCCGGTGACGGGGGTGACGTTTTCGAAGTATTGGCCGGAAGCAGGCTCGACCCACTTGCCGCCAATGTAGTTGCCATAGCGGGGACGGAAGCTGACGCGGTCGCTGAGCTTACCGGGATGGACGGATGTCAAGGTTGCCATTGGATGATCCTCCAGGGGTGATGCGTGCCGAAGTAAATGGAATGGGCATGGGCGAGAACCTGTGGAACGTCTGGGCCGGGACGAGCGGGGCAAGACTGGGGTGTGTGGTCGGTCAAAGTGGTCTTTCACGCGATGTGGCGCGAACTCTGGTTACCGCGCGCGTGCTGGTCGAGGAAGCGCGGCGCCTGCATGATACGCGCTTGAGAAGACGACGGTCAGCTCTCGCTTGTAAATAAAATTCCTCGGCTGCTGATCGATGGAATCGCAAGACTTAGAGCGGACGAGCGGAAAGCGGCAAGGCCTGCGGGAATGCCGGGTTCCGATGGCTCAGGTCCGCTCCCAAAGTTGCTGAATGGGAAGTATTTGCAGGTCGCGCAGTAATCAAGGCGCTCATTACCACAAACCCTTTCATTCCAAACCAAAAAGGCATTGAGAGCCCCTCTGGCCTCAACTACTCTTGGATTCTCGCCCCCACGAGACAGATTGGATTAGAGCACGACGCGGCACAGCCCTAGCGACTTTGCGGCGGAAACACATTGAGTAGTTTGCGAAGAGCAAAAGTATTTTGCGCTTATGGAACGTGGGGTTTCTATCAATGAAAGCTCAAATCGACAATCCACGACTTTTCTTACTTCCAACAGATTTCTGTGGAGGCTCTCCAATGAAGATTTCCTTGGTCTCTCGTGTGCGACGTTTCTTTAGTTCCGATTCAGAAGGCAATGCGCTGGTGGAAATGGCGGTGACATTGCCTGTGCTGATGTTGGTGATGACGGGCATCTTCTCATTTTCGCTTTTGCTGTTTCAGCAGATGCAGTTGACCGAGACCGTCAGCAACACCGGCCGTTATCTCGCTGTGGCACGTCAGGCCCCGGATCCGTGTGCGACGGCTCTCAGCTCAATCCAGAACGCCCCGGGACTCTCTGCCAATCCCGTGATTTCGATCACCCAGAATGGGGCGGCGCTCCCATCAACATGCCCGACCACTCCCACCTCTTCGACGCTCATCACGGGCGCGACTGTGAACGTTTCGGTGAAGTCCACAAGCAGCCTCGCAGTTTACGGGAGTGGACTCACGAATTTGTACCTCACCTCGCAGATCTCGGAGATCGTCCAATGAAGAGCTTTGCGAAAGCCGCATTTCTGAAAGACGAGAACGGTCAGGTTCTGCCGTGGATGGCCCTGCTCATGGTTGTGTTCCTCGGCCTGGCGGGATTGACCATCGACCTGGGACGCGGATGGATGGCTTACCGCGAATTACAGGCGGCATCCGATGCCGCGGCTCTGGCGGGCGTGAACGCCATGACAGCACCCGCCGCGACAGCGAGTTCCGTGGCAAGTGCGGTCTGCCAGTTCAGCGCGAACACGAACTCGAGCAACAATTGCACGATGATCACAACAGGAACCGGCGGGTCGAGCACGACTACCACAATGGCTGGAAACAACTCCGCCCCTGGTCTCGGCTCGGTTACGACGACCGCGACCATGAAGTGCGTGACCGGCTTGCCCTATGTCCCAACCGCCTGCGATGCGTCGAACACAGGCTATAACGTTATTCAGGTACAAGAAACGACAACGATTCCGACTTTTTTCATTCAAGCGCTTGGAGCGTTTGGGATCAAAACGGGCAACTCACTGACGATGAACACCGCATCTTCAGCCACTCTCAGCGGATCGATGGCGCCCCTCGACGTGGCGATTCTGATCGACACGACCGCCTCGATGGGGCAACAAGATCCCAACTGTGGCAACATCACCAAAGAACAATGTGCACTGAACGGGGTACAGGGCCTGCTGGCAGCGTTGCCTCAGTGTGCCGAAGTCAGTCCAGTCACCGGGAACTGCATCGCTTACAACAAGGTCAGCCTGTTCACCTTTCCAAATGTGGCTGCAAACACGGTGACGGACGACACCACCTGCCAGACTGGCAAGAAACCAACTAAGCCGAGTGTCGTGAGCTACACCTGGCCGGCAACCCTTCCAGCACAGGGCGATCATTCATGGACGGCTCCGAGCACTAGCACCAACACGCCGACCTATCAAATCACCGGTTTTAGCGACGATTACTACGATTCGTACAACTCCAGTACACAGCAAAACAACCTGAGCACTTCGTCAGGGATCGTGATTGCGACCGGAGGAACCGGAACCAGCACATGCGACGGATTGCAAGCCCCAGGAGGCGTGCAAACTTACTATGCGGGCGCCATCAATGTGGCACAAGAGGCGCTGATGGCCGCGGCCAATAATACGAACTCAAAGATGGTCATGATCATCCTGAGCGATGGCGCTGCAAACAGCCCAAGCATCGCAAGTCCTGCGGCCTCGGGCTACGGGTCAAAAATCGACGAGTGCCAACAGGCAATTTATGCCGCCAATAATGCGACAAACCTTGGAACGACCGTTTACACGATTGCCTACGATTCCGCGACTAGCGGCTGTACCACGGATAACTCCAACTCCGGCCTCTCTACTACGAATTCCGCTGGAGTCACTACTTCGATCAACCGGTCGGGCATTTCGCCCTGTAAAACGATGCAATACATGTCTTCGGGGTACCCAGCCGATACCTCGCACTTTTACTCCGATGGCGGATCAGCTACAGTCTGCGGCGTCGCAGGTGGCGGACCGTCTGACCTCCCTACAATCTTCCGGGAGATCGAGACCAGCTTCGGGACGGGAAGGCTGATTCCGAATAGCTGAAGGGCTGACCAATCCTCAACCAGCAGGAAACGGCGGCCGGTCTTCGCGGACTGGCCGCTTCTGTTTCTGGAGTCCTTCTTTCGAGGGAAGAATCGGCTGGATTCCTAGCGCGGCAGAATGGGCCTGGCGCTTGGGCGCGTCGGCACGAACTGGGAGGTTGTGAGTCGGGGCCTTTCGTGTTTATGTGCTGAAAATTATTTCCATCCTGATCACAATGCTGATCCCTCTGCAGATAGCCCAGGTAGGTTACTCCGCAATCTGCCAATACCTCAGTGTTTTATCGTACTGTCGGGCCTCACAACTCAAACTCATCTCTCAAAGATTGGCACCTGCCGGCAAAGATTGGCCCCTGCCGGGTGTATTCTCCGGTACCCTGTCTCGAAGCATTCCAACCCTAAAGTAACCTCAAGTTTTTGTTGATAAGTAATTGATTTAAGGTTACTCTACTGGCCTGCGGTGACACATAAGAATCATTGAGGGCCATCGAGCGCCGCGTTACGCTTATCCTTGATTTCATTCCCTGGATTTAGTCGCATGTGTTGGTTGGGTGCGCTTCTCTGCGCGGGCCAATGCAGGGAAAGCTACCGCCCCGTGAATGTGCAATAGCTCGAGTTGTATGGAGTGGAAACGATGAAGAACGAACATCGTGTTTTTGGATGGAGAACTCGCTTTGCGCAGTGCGCCGGAAGATCTTCAGCGCGGATGGGTTGCAAAGCCGGTTTGACGATTGCGCGCCTTCGTGCGCTTGCGGGCGGCAGAAATGAAGGAAGCGCCCTGGTTGAGATGGCTGTCGTGGTTCCGCTCATGATGGTGATGATCACGGGCATGTGCTCGATGGGGCTGAGTCTCAACAGCTATTTGGCTTTATCGCATGCCGCTGATGTGGGCGCCCGGTACCTGGCGATCACCCAAGGGAATTTCGCGAATGGCGCAACCAATCCGTGCGCAATGACTGCGACGCAGATTCAAACAGCCGCGCCAACGCTCGTGGCCTCGAAGATTACGTATTCGATTGCGCTGACACCTACGGCGGCGGGCACAACCACCACCTTTACGTCGTCGAATGGCACCGGCTCCTTTGGTTCCGGCTCAAGCTGCGGAACAAGTGGCACGGCCGACATGGGCTCGGGGGGAGGCACGGTAAGCGTGACCCTCACCTATCCCGTCCAGCTTCTTATTTTTGGGTGGAGCCCGGCTACGTTGAATTTGCAAGCTGCAACTACGGAAATTATTCAGTGATCACTCGCCATACTCAATCGGAGCGAGATCGAGGAGTGTGACCATGAAATCGAAAGCGAAGCGGATCGAGGGATCAAACGGCCAATCGGGACAGGTGCTGCCCTGGCTGGCCATCATGATGATGCTGTTCATGGGAATTACGGCTTTCGTCGTCGATGTGGGACGCGGCGTGGTGGCCTATCACGCCTTGCAGGCCGCAACGGACGCAGCCGCGATGGCCGGCGCCCAGGCCCTGCCGACTGCGACCAGCTCTTCGGCTGTGAGCAGCGTGGCAACACTCTACAGCGCGGTTGCCGGGAACAAGAATGCGAACAGCGGCATTCTGCCCAATACGACGATGGTGACCGGATATCCCAAGATCTGGTGCTCGTCGACGGTGACGGCCGATGGAGTTCCATGCAACCCGGCGGTCAACGCCAACGCCATCGCAGTCTCAGAAACGGCGACCATCCCGACGTATTTTGCGCAGTTTATCGGCATACGTAATTTAACTGTGAATGCCTACGCTGCGGCATCCATGCAGGGAGCGCAGAATGCCCCCTACAATGTGGCGGTCATTGTCGACACGACTGCCTCGATGAACAGTTCAGACACATCGGGGGGATGCACTTCAACGCGTATCGCTTGCGCAGAGGGCGGCCTCCAGGCGCTGCTCAATGCGTTGACGCCATGCACCTCCACAAGCACCACCACGGGACCCTGTACGGGATTCGATTCGGTGAGCCTGTTTACCTATCCCAACATCCCGGCAAACCAAGCGTCCGACGATACGCAATGCAACTCGGCGAATCCGTCGTCGACTGCTTACTCTACGCCGGCGCCGGGGGGAACCTGGACGCCCACCAGTTGGACGAGTTCCAGCCCGACGTACCAGGTTGCAGACTATTCAAGCGGATGGACACAGAACAACCAGAAGGGCGGCAGCCTCGCTGCGGGCTCGGGACTGGTGATCGCTGCGGGCGCCTCGACGACCCGCAACTGCCCGGGGATGGCAGCCGTCGGTGGTCAGGGGACCTACTATGCCGGTGCGATTTATGCGGCACTGGCATCCCTGGCGTACCAACAGGCCAACAATCCTATTCCTGGCTCGAAAAATGCACTGATCATCTTGAGCGACGGCGATGCGAACGCAACGACCGGCCATATGACGGCGACGAATGGACAGACGCTGCAATCAAACGGAACGTATCCTTCGCTGAAGGATCAGTGTCACCAGGCCATCACCGCCGCCCAGACGGCCCGCACAATGACCGACGCGCAGGGGAACCTGGACACGACCGTCTACACGATCGCCTACGGTGCTTCGAACAGCGCAAGCGGGTCCTGCGACACGGACTCGTCGGGAGGCGAAGCGATCTCAGCGTGCTCGACCCTGCAACAGATGGCGAGCAATAGCACTGACTTTTTCGCTGATATTTCCGGTGCCTGTCCAGGCGCCCAAAGCTACGGTGCCATTGCGACTGATTTCACGGTTATTGTGGGGCGTCTCACGAAACCGCGTTTGCTCCCGTACGGGACGCAATAGTCGAAGGCAAGCGAAAAAATTTGGCGGGGAGAGAGACTCTTCCCGCCGTTTTCTATTTGTGCGGCTAGACGCGGGTGATGCGCACTCCGCAGGATTCGAGGGCGGACGCAGTTTCCTCGGCGATGCCATCGTCGGTGATGAGCTGGTCGATCGCTCGTGCCGCACAGATCACAGACGGGCTCACCATGCCGATCTTGCTGGAGTCGGCCACCACAATCACTTCGCGAGCCTGCTTCACCATCACCCGCGCAACCGCAGCCTCATCCGGCTCGATGATGGTGGCGCCGCGCTCGGGATCGAGGCCGGTCACGCTCAGGAAGAGCCGATCCATCACAAACATGTTGAGCGTTTCGATGGCCGAAGGCCCCACCAGCGAAAATGCGCCCGCCCAGCGCATGGAGCCGCCGGTGAGCGTGGTTTCGACATTGGTGGTTGAACTCAGCTCCATACCGATGTTGACCGCGTTCGTGATTACGTGGATGGCGCGGCGATGCTGCAGCTGCTTGGCGACCAGGGTGGTGGTGGTTCCCGCAGAAAGCCCGATGGTGTCGTGTTCGTTCACCAGGGCGGCGGCGGCAAGCGCGATGCGTTGCTTCTCCGCGGCGAAGCGATCCTCGCGCACTTGAAAGGATGCGTCGAAACGAAAGGGCTCATAGACGGAACGCCCCGTCAGCATGGCGCCGCCGTGGGTGCGATGCACCAGGCCTTGCGACTCCAGACGCACCAGATCGCGGCGAATGCTGGCCGGCGACGCAGCAAGCGCCGCGGTCAGATCTTCGACGGAGGTCTTGCCATGGCGCAACAACAGCCGCAGGATTTCTTTGGCGCGTATGTCAGTCTTCGATGACATCGTTGCCGCTCGCAGGTTTGGAAATGAAGGATGGTCCGACCCAGCTCATTGTACGAGAGTCGCGCCACTCTTTGACGCAGTGATCGCGTCCAAGGCTTCGCGCAACCGGCGTACGTCGTTTTCGCGCACCACATAGCGAGCCAGGCCATCGGGAAGGACCCCCAGAATGTCTTCTTTGGCTTCTGAGGGCACAGCGCTCTTGGCGCGAGAGCGGAGGGAGGTGTGGACCTCGCGAACGCCGGAGGCCAGGATAAATTCGCGCACGTTGGCATCGCGGATGCCCCCAGCCGCGACGATGGCGACCCTGCCGCGCGCATTCTCGACCAGACGCGCAATCTGCGCAATCCCCTGTGTTGCCTGTCGCTCGCCGCCCGAGGTGAGAATTCGATCCGCGCCGGTGGCAATCACTGCCTCGAGCGAGCGGTTGAGGTCAGCAGAAAGGTCGAAAGCACGGTGAAAGGTGACCTGCATGGGACGCGCGGCGGTCACGAGCTGTCGGGTACGCTCCACATCGATCCACCCCGTGGAAGTGAGGACGCCCAGGACAACGCCGTTCGCCCCGAATGCCCGTGCCTCTTGCACGTCCTCGAGCATGACGTTGAATTCATCCGGGGAGTAGCAGAAATCGCCGCCGCGCGGCCGAATCATGACGAAGACACCGAGAGAGACCTTGGCCCGCAGGGAGCGGATGAGCCCAGCGCTGGGAGTGATTCCTCCTTCGCGCAACGCAGAGCAAAGTTCGACTCGTTCCGCACCGCCGGCCTGAGCCGCCACCGCAGACTCCACTGAATCCACACACACTTCAAGCGCGATCGACAGATTCTTCAAGAAACTCGTCCAGGACAAATGCTCTGCGGTGCGATCTTGAAGCGACTTGCGACGCCTCGCAGGCCTCAAAAGCAATGGAAACACCTTAACCTGGATTGATCGATATTTCTATAAAAATGATCTTATTCGTCAATATATCTTACAATTTATCGACAATTCCGATTCAGCGATTTGCGCGTTCGCGGATTACTCACGCAGGATCGCGGGCTCAAGGGATCCTCACCTGGTTTCTTGGAAACGAAGACCCGGCACTCTGGAGCTTTCTGCCCAGGCGCCATTGAGCGGCGCCACAATGCGACGACGATGCATTGGCCGATTCATCGTCTGACCGCGCCGTGTAACGTGGGGACTGGATGGCATACTTTTTGGCGGTGGATGCCGGCGGAACGAAGGCGGAATTCCTGCTTGCGGAGGGAGAGCGGGAACTGGCGCGCGTCATCTGCGGCACAATCAAGCGCCTGAATGCCACCGAGGAAGAGGCCGCGGAGCATCTCGATGATGCGCTGACCCGGCTTGAGGGCAAAACCGGCGTTCGCTTGAATCAGATCGCGCGCACCTGCATCGGCACTTCAGGCAATACGGTCCCGTTGGTTACAGACTGGCTGCGAGAGAATTTCATAAAACGCGTTTCAGGCGCGGTCCAAATTGTCGGCGACGTCGACATTGCTCTCGATGCAGTCTTTCCTGGTGATCGCGGCGTGCTGGTTCTCTCGGGTACGGGGTCCAATGTGGCCGGGCGCGGGGCCGACGGAGCAGTTGTTACTGCCGGCGGTTGGGGACCGATGCTGGCCGACCAGGGAGCCGGACACTGGATTGGGCTGGAGGCGCTGCGACGGGGTTTTCTTGCGATTGATCAGCAACGGCAAACTCTGCTGCTCGAGAGAGCGCGCCAGGCATGGCAGCTTCCTTCAGTGAAAGCGCTCATTGAGTGCGCGAACGCAGAACCGCGCCCGCACTTTGCCGAGCTTGTCCCACTGGTGGTGGAGTGCGCTCACACGGGCGACGCGATCGCCGCATCGATTCTCGAGCAGGCCGGAACAGACCTCGCTTCCCTCGCGCAGCTTGTCATTGATCGGATTCAATTGGCGGAAGGCGGCCATTTTTCGTTGCCCGGGGTCGCCATCGCGGGGAGCGTGCTCGGCAAAATCGATCGCGTGCGCGAGACGTTGATGGCCGCACTGCGGGCGCGCTACGCCGAGATCCAATTCATCGTCGAGCCCTCGGATCCGGTGTTGGGCGCCCTGTATCATGCGCGCTCGGGCGCGTAGGCTCGCCCTTCGACTCAGACCGGAGCGCTAATAGAGCAGGTATTTCGCGCGAATCGGCGCAAACTTTTTGATTGCGTCCTGCCAGTCTGCCGCAATCCGACGAGGGTCTTCTCCGCGCATGAGAGCGTCGATGCTCACGCGGCTGACCATCAATGTGTCGAGCCCGTCCAATTTGTATTGATCGGGATAGAGAGTGCGAAGTGCGGCACCGATCTCGATCCCCAGTTCCGGTGCATCGAGCGCGTCGCGATCGGTGAGGATGAGATTGACACCGCCGCACTGCTGGCCTGCATATTTTGATGCGGTGGGCGTGAAGCGCACCGGAACGAATCGCACGCCCGCAATCTCGCGGGCGTTGAGAAAGCGGGCCAAGGCCTCGGGGACGATCCACGGAGCGCCCACCAGTTCGAAAGGAGTGTCGGTGCCCCGGCCAACGGAAACGTTGGTTCCCTCGATCATGCCCAGCCCCGGATAAAGGATCGCCTCTTGCAGGCTGCGCATATTTGGCGAGGGGTTGGTCCAGAGTTCCCCGGTGGAGTCAAACCAGTCGCCCCGGATCCAGCCCTCCATTGGCACAACTGTGAGCTTCGCTCCTATCGTGCGCTGGCCGTTGAAAAGGCGAGCCAATTCTCCGATCGTCATTCCGTGACGCACGGGAATTGGCTCATAGCTGACGAAACTTTCGCGACCGGCATCTGCAACGGGGCCCTGCACAAATGCCCCGGTGATCGGATTGGGCCGATCGAGCACGACGATTTCCTTTCCCGCTTTGGCAGCAGCCTCGAGGATGTAGCCAAGCGTGCTTTCGTAGGTATAGAAGCGAACCCCTACGTCTGCCAGATCAACGACAATTGCGTCGAGGCCTGCCACAACCTTGGGGTCAGGCCGACGCTCCTCGTCTGTCACGCCGTACACACTGTAAACGGGCACATCGGTCGCGGTATCGAGCCCGTTGGAAATCTCGGTGGTATCCAGATTCCCGGCGATGCCGTGTTCTGGACCGAATAGAGCTGCCAGGTGCAAACCTGTCGCGTGTGCAAGCACGTCGACAGTGCGACGTCCGTTCGCATCGACGCCGGTTTGATTGGTTACCAGGCCCACGCGCACCGGATGCGCCGAGTCAGGATGCAGTTCGCGGAAATCGTGAGCCTCCAGTAGGTCGATGCCGTTCAACACCGTGCCATTGCGCTGGACCAATCGGTGCGCAGCCATGAGCGATTCGTTATATCCGGTGATGCGTGCGAGGCGAAGCTTCTCCTGCTCCGGAACCGTAAGGTCGAGGCCTTCAACCACGGCGGTGGCGATGCGCGATCGCAGTGACACAGTTGACCTGCCGCCGCGAGGATGGACGGCATTGGTTAGAAGAATGATGTAGGTGTCGGTCACCGGGTCGATCCATAACGATGTTCCCGTGAACCCCGTGTGACCGAAGGAGCCCACAGGCAACAATTCGCCCCGATTGCTTGAGAAGGGCGAATCGATATCCCAGCCGACTCCGCGCAAGACTGAAGCATTCGCAGGCTGCTGCGGTGTGGACATCTTTTCGATGCTGAGGCGGCTGAGGATTCGCGATCCACTGAGCATCTCTTGCGCAAAGAGAGCAAGGTCGTCTGCGGTTGAAAAGAGGCCGGCATGTCCGGCAACGCCGCCCATGCGACGCGCCGTGGGATCGTGGACCACGCCGCGCAGCATCTTGCCCTGCTCGTCATACTGCGTCGGCGCGATGAGTGATATCCACGCTGCGGGCGGCAGAAAGCGAGTGTGCGTCATACCGAGTGGGGCAAAGACATTCTGTTCGGCAAAGTCGTTGAGCGGCATGCCGGAGACGCGCTCCACCAGGAACCCGAGAACTTCGAAATTGATATCGCTATAGACGAAGCGACTGCCCGGTGGATTGACAGGCTTTTCTGCCATGGCCATCTGGAAGGCGGTGTCGCGACCCTGCCACGGAGTCTCCAGATCCAGATCGGGCGCGAGGCCGGAGTAGTGGGTCAGAAGCTCGCGGACCGTGGTGTCGGCCTTTCCGTTCTGCGCAAATTCGGGCAGGTACGCTGCCACCGGGTCATTCAAGCGTACTCGACCTTCCTGCACCAGCTTCATCACCGAGGTTGCTGTCGCGATGCATTTGGTTAGTGAGGCCAAATCGAAGATCGTGTCCTCGGTCATCGGTTCGCTTGTAGGCTCGAGCGAGCGCGACCCGAAGGCTTTGCGATAGACGACTCGCCCGTCGTGTCCGATCAGAAGCACGCCGCCGGGAATCTGCTTGTCCGCGAGGGCCTTTTCCATGATTGGATCGAGGAGAGCCTGCAACCTCGGAGCCTGGCCGTCGGAATGCTGCCTTGTCTTAACGGTCTGGGCGCAAGCCGGCGCGCCCAGTAGCACTGCGATGAGGTAACCCGCGATGGTGCCGTCGATGTGTCGCTTCATTCTGATGAGGCCTCGAAAAAGTACTCCGCTCTTCTCAAAAGAAGGTCCGAACAACGTCGACTACGTCATATTTCTCATCGACGATGGACAGTACACGCCATTTGTCAAAGGTAAGACAGGGATGGGCAATGTCGAAGGCCATCATGTCGCCGACACAAATGTCGTCGCCCGATTCGATTTGCAGAAATGCATGCTGATCCATCATCTTCGTCATGGACCAGTGAGCCGGCGCGGGTCTGGGCGCGGCTTCGCCTGGGCGGTAATGAAGCGCCGGAACAGGTAGGCCGGAATCAAAAGCAGCATCGCGCTTGCCCAGCCCAATGATCGCTCGTGCCGCCTCAGGGACGGATTGGACATACGACCAAACCTGAAGCGCGGGAACAAGCCCCGAGTGCATCTGGCGCGCAACCGAATTGTGCGCGAGGATTCTCTCCTGGGCTTGCCGGTACGCGCCGACATCGTGGGTCAGATAGCAGCCGGGACGGAGAACAATCTCGACCAGATCGGCGAAGTCTGCGGCTGAAAACTCTTCTGCAACGACGTCGTACCATGCGGAGCCTGCCCCCGAGAGCAGGATCGGCGCGCATGCGAAACGCTTTTCCGCAAGCAGCGTTCGCGTCACCGCAACTGCGCGTCGCAGGTATGACCGAATCGCGGCCTCGTCGCTGAGGACGCCTTCATAGATTTCAATGCCACACAGGGTCAGAGATTCGCCCCAATGCGACAGTGCCTCGAGCACGGCGCGCAACTGATCTTCATTGCGCACACCGGCGCGACCACCGGGCACGCCCAGCTCCAGCAGAACCGGCAAGGGTCGCGGCGATGCGGAAAAGGCGTGTCCGAGCTGCTCGATGTTGGCCGCCGAATCAACCAGGCAATAGAAGTCAAAAGCAGGATCGCGGAGCAATCGCGCGATGATCGACATATTTTCTTTGCCAACCAGTTGATTGGCCATGAGCACGCGACGCACACCATGGGCATGGGCAACGGCAACCTGATGCGCCGTGGCGAGCGTGATGCCCCAAGCACCGGCTTCGAGCTGCATCGCAAAGAGCCGCGGCGCCATGGTTGTCTTTCCGTGCGGGGCAAGACGCAGACCGTAGGACTCCATAAACTTTTTCATCCAGGCGAGATTATGCTGGAGTTTTCGCTGGTACAAGACGGCGGCAGGCAGGCTGATATCTTCGCGCAGCAGGTTCCAACCCAACCGCGCGATTTCTTCAGGCGCTATCTCGTGGTCGAGATATCCAACGCCTTTATTCAACGGGGCAATCGCGTCGAGCGCGGCCGGCCCGATCGCTTCGCGATCTTCGGATGGGTGTGAGCGCATGGGAAATTGGTCTACAACGTGTCGGCGCTTGGAGGCGGCGACAGAACTAGTCTATAGTTTGAACCAGCCGCGATGGCCCAATCCTCCACCTTGATCAAAAATGCCCGCGTCCTCGATGGCAGCGGCGCTGCTTCTGAAGTGCTCGACGTGGCCATCCGCGGCGGTCGCGTCTACGCGGTCGGGCCGAAGCTCGCTTTGCAGGCAGACTCCGTGGTCGAAGCCAATGGTCTGACGCTGGCTCCGGGTTTTATCGATACGCACACGCACGACGATCTTGAGCTCCTGCGCAATCCCGCCATGGCGGCGAAGATTTCGCAGGGCGTGACCACCGTGATCGCTGGCAATTGCGGCATCAGCGCGGCGCCTGTGCGCTTACGAGACGGCTTGCCAGATCCGATGAATTTGCTTGGCGAGACCAGTGAATTCGTCTTTCCAACGTTTGCCTCGTATGTCGAAGCGCTGGAGCAAACCAGACCCGCCACCAATGTCGCCGCGCTGATAGGCCATACGGCACTTCGCAACAATCATCTGGATCGATTAGATCGGGCGGCCTCGCGGGGAGAAATCGCTGCCATGCGCGCGCAGCTTGCCGAAGCTCTCGATCACGGCGCGCTGGGTCTCAGCACGGGACTCGCCTATGCCTCGGCTGCGTCCGCGCCGACGGATGAGGTGCTCGACCTTGCCGAGCCGCTCACTAAAGCGGGCGGCCTCTATGCAACGCACATGCGTACCGAAGCCGACGCGATTCTCGACGCCATGGAGGAAGCATTCGGCATTGGGATGGATCGTGGTGTGCCCGTGATTGTTTCGCATCTGAAGTGTGCCGGCATCGCCAATTGGGGCAGAAGCGCCGAAGTTCTGCAGGCGATGGAGAACGCAGGCAAGACAGGGTTGGTCGGCTGCGACTGCTATCCCTATGCCGCGGGATCGAGCACGCTCGATTTGAAGCAGGTGGATCCGCGCGTAACGATTACGGTCACCTGGAGCACGCCGCATCCCGAGCAAGGGGGAAAATCGCTGGCGACGATCGCGGAGGAGTGGCGAGTTCCGCAGCTGGAGGCGGCGCGCAAGTTGCAGCCGGCAGGAGCGATCTATCACAGCATCTCGGAAGAGGACATGCGGCGGATTCTGGCGCATCCCGCAACCATGATCGGATCGGATGGGCTTCCTCGCGATCCGCGGCCCCATCCACGACTGTGGGGAACCTTCCCGCGTGTGCTTGGGCACTATTGCCGCGAAGAGAAGCTGTTCTCGCTTCCCCAGGCGATTCGCAAGATGACCAGTTTGCCCGCGCAACGATTCGGGCTAGCCGAGCGCGGCCTCATCCGCGAGGGCTTCCACGCCGATTTGGTGCTCTTTGACGCGGATCGGATTCTCGATACCGCGACATTTTCTGACCCTGTAAGCCCTGCGGTGGGAATTGAGAACGTTTGGGTCAACGGGGCGCTTACCTACACGGCTGCGGGACCCACGGGGCAACGCGCGGGACGATTTCTGCGGCGCGAGAAGACAACCTGGCTGCAATAGGCCAGCTCATGCAAGGAAGAGCCATGACAATCAGGCGATTTGGTGTGGAGGGCGGGACGGGCACGGGCGGGCAGCATCTTCCGTTTGCGCGCGCCGTGGAAGCCGACGGTTGGCTTTATGTTTCCGGGCAGGTTCCCATGGTGAATGGCGAGGTGATCCCCGGAAATATCATCGATCAATCCCGTCAGGCGATCCGCAACCTTGTTGCGGTGCTGCAGGAGGCGCGATACGGACCCGAAGATGTTGTGCGATGCGGAGTATGGCTCGACGATCCACGCGATTTTCAATCCTTCAACAAGGTGTTCAGGGAATTCTTTGGCGAGAATCCTCCGGCTCGCTCCTGCGTGGTCTCAAGCATGGTGGTCGACTGCAGGGTAGAAATCGACTGCGTGGCGTACAAGAATCCCAAGGGGTGATTTTGCCGTTCGTCCCGGCAACCGGCGCCGCATAGAATCCTAGAACCGGTACTGCGCAATTCTCCGCGAGGCCATGATCGATCCGCACAGTGTTTTCCTGCTCGTTTCGGCACTCCTGGCCGTCGTCGGCTTGATCCTGCTGATTGCCGCAGCCAAGCTCAATCCCTTTCTCGCTTTGTTTCTCGTTTCGCTTGCGCTGGCGGTGGTTGCGGGAATGCCCCCTGCCCAGGTGATCCACTCATTCGAGACCGGCATGGGGTCAACTCTCGGCCACATTGCCATCATTGTTGCCCTGGGAACGATGCTCGGGAAGATGATGGCGGAATCGGGTGGCGCCGACCAGATTGCGCACACGCTCGTTCGGATTTTCGGAGAAAAGCGCGTGCACTGGGCGATGGTGGTCATCGGCCTTATCGTGGGATTGCCCGCCTTCTTCGAAGTTGGCTTCGTGTTGCTGGTTCCGATCGCCTTCACCGTCGCGCGCCGCACCGGCACATCGCTGGTTCTTGTGGGGCTGCCGATGGCTGCGGGTCTCTCGGTTGTCCATGGCCTGGTCCCCCCGCATCCCGCTGCGCTGCTGGCTGTCTCCATCTATAAGGCCGACGTCGGCCGCACCATATTTTATGCGGTGCTTGTCGGCATTCCCACGGCAATCCTGGCTGGACCTCTGTATGCGAAGTGGATTGCGCCGCGTGTACCGCTGACGGCGGAGAATCCCATGGGCGCCGAGTTTGTGGAACACGGCTCCGAACGCAGCCTCCCCAGCTTCGGACTCACACTCGCGACCATTCTTCTCCCCGTTGTCCTGATGCTGGTGGGGAGTTGGGCCGACGCAGTGGCCGCGCCCGGTTCCGCTCTGAACCGGTCCATCAAGTTCGTGGGCAACGACGACATGGCGCTGCTGATTGGCGTGCTCTTCAGCTTCGTCACGCTGGGAAGCATGCGCGGCTTCAACCGAAGCACGATCCAACGCTTCTGTAACGACTGCCTAGCACCGACTGCAACGATCACGCTGCTAGTGGGCGCAGGCGGAGGCTTCGGGAGAGTCCTGCAAGACAGCGGCGTCTCGCTGGCAATCGTCACCCTGGCGTTGAAGAGCCACGTTCCGCTGCTTTTGCTCGCATGGCTGCTCGCGGCCTTGATTCGCATCGCGACCGGATCGGCAACGGTTGCCATGAGCACAGCGGCCGGCATTGTCGCTCCCATCGCCGCGCACACCGTGGGCGTTCGCCCCGAGTTGCTGGCGATCGCGACCGGCGCCGGCTCGCTCTTCTTTTCGCACGTGAACGACGGCGGCTTCTGGCTGGTGAAGGAGTACTTCAACATGAGTGTGACCGAGACGATCAAGACATGGTCGGTGTGCGAGACCATCATCTCGGTCGCGGCCCTTTTGTTTACCTGTCTTCTCGCACTCGCGGTCTGACGAGCGGATCTTCAAGGAGCAAAGCCGGTGGGCGAGGAAGATGCGCAGCAAATCGGTCCAATCAGGATCAGTGCAGAGATTTCCGTGCAGAGATCATTGGCTGGTTCTGGTATAAAGGCTCGAATATCGGGAGTCGCTCCATGCACTGGATCGCACGTAGATTTGTTTGCTTGCTGGCGCTGTCCTCCTCCGCGCTGCTGTTTGGCGCCGATTGCGCGAGCCTCAAATACCTGCAGCTCGTAGACACAGGCGTCAGTTCTGCGGAGATGGTCACGTCGGGCGTTCTGCAAATCGAAGCGGACCCGCCGCTGCGCGATCTTCCCGCGTTCTGCCGCGTCGCCGGCGTTTTGCGTCCCAGCGACGACTCCAGGATTCAATTCGAGGTGTGGCTTCCGGCGCAGGATTGGAACGGACGCTTGCTGGGCGTAGGAAATGGCGGATTCGCGGGATCGATTGGGTACCGGCAGCTCGCAAATTACTTGAAGCGCGGATTCGCAGTAGCCGGGACCGATGCCGGCCATCAGGCAGAAGGGACAGATGCGAGCTGGGCATTCGGACACCGTGAAAAGGTCAAGGATTTTGGCTGGCGGGCGATCCATCTGACGGCAGAGCGGGCCAAGCAGTTGCTGGACGCGTATTACGGCAAGCCAGCCGAAAAGGCGTATTTTGATGCATGCTCCGATGGAGGCCGCGAAGCGCTGATGGAGGCCCAGCGGTTTCCTGAGGACTACGATGGAATCCTTGCCGGCGCGCCTGCGAACGCATGGTCGACGATGCTGGCCGCGGGTGCGCGGGCCATGCAGAACCTGCTGAATGATCCCGCAGCCTATATTCCCGATCGCAAGTTGCCCGCGATTCAGAGGGCTTCGCTGACCGCGTGCGACTCGCTTGATGGCGTGAAAGATAGCGTGATCGGCAACCCGGCAAAATGTTCTTTCGATCCGCAGGTCCTGCTTTGCAAGGGAGAGGACGCGGCGGATTGCCTGACCCAGCCTCAAGTGAATACGCTCAAATCGCTCTACGGCGGAATTAAAGACGATCGCGACAAGGTCATCTTCCCCGGTTCCTCGATGGGCGATGAAACGAGCTGGAAGGAGTGGGTCGTAGGAGAAGATCCTGGCGCATCTCTTTCGTCACGTTTTGTCCGCAACTATTTTTGGTACATGGTGGGTGACGATCCGAAGGGAAATGTTCTGACGGCGAACGTCGACGACCTGTTGCGAAAATCGAAAGAGGAGAACGCCGAGGATCTGGATTCCACAAATCCCGATCTGAGCCGCTTTGCCGCACACGGCGGCAAATTGATTCTCTATCACGGCTGGAATGACCCCGCCATCTCGCCCGAAAACACGGTTGCCTACTTCGCAAGCGTCAAGCAGCAAATGGGAGCGGAGAAGGTCGAGAGTTTCGCGCGCCTCTACATGGTGCCGGGCATGGAGCACTGCAGCGGAGGGCCGGGAGCCAGTGTGTTCGGCCAGTTTGGCAGCGAATCGGCGAAGGGGCCAAAGTACGGCCTGTTCGACTCGCTCGAAGACTGGGTAGAAAAGGGCTCGCCCGATGAGACGGTGGTTGCCACAAAGTATGGCATGGGCGCCAATGGCGCAATGAAAGTGGACTTCACGCGACCCCTCTGCGCTTATCCTGCAGTCGCGCAATACAAAGGAGCAGGCGACCCGAACGACGCAGCAAACTTCGCTTGCGTGAAGCCGTGAGACACAAGAAGGTTCCGCTATAGCGCCATCGACCTCGGGCGTTTGGCAGAAAGCGTGGGAGATTGATGAAAGCGGTTCTTGCTCTGGTTGTCTTGTGTGGCGTGGTTGGGTGGACCTGCAGTGCGCGGGCCGAGACGCTGTCGCCCGCGGTGCGAGCCGCAATCGACGCCGGCAATCAAGCGTGGATCGACGGCGTAAAGGCCGGCGATGTGGCACGCATTCTGGCTACCTATGCCGAGGGCGCAGTGGACTGCGGGCCAACCGGCGCGTGCATCACAGGACGCGCGCAAATCGAGCAGCACATTACCGCGCAGTTAGGAAGCCTCGGCCGCGCCGATTCGGCGAACGTCCATTCATGGGGATCGACCCGGCAAGGGAACTTTGTGTATGAGTGGGGCCAGGCTGAAGCGACGTATGAAGGCGGCAGACACCTTACGGAGAAATACCTGACCGCCTGGCAAAAGCAGGCCGACGGCAGTTGGAAGATCTTTCGCAATCTTGTGATTCCGGAGCGGTGATTTCGCAGCCTTCTAAAAGAAGGCAGCTCGCCGGCGCTCGACCCGACATGCGATTCACATGGTTGCCGGCCGTCGCAGGTACAACCAGGCCTCGACAACAATCCAGTTGATGGTGAAACCAATCCAGAACGCGATCCCGAAGAACTGGTGAAAAGTGAGATGGGTGATGCGGCTGGTAGCAAAGAAAACGCCCATCACCGGGCGTGTCGTGGCAATGCCGAGAAGCACCACGACGGCTCGGATCATCCAGCGAGATTTCAATCGGGAATCGCCCCGCAGTTTGTAGAACCAGGCCCGCCCCAACGAAAACAGGAAAAGGCTGTCATAGAAGAGCACGGCGCTTCGTTCGATCCACCCTCCCACCGGATAGATGCTCATGCCGTACGCGGTCAGCCCGACCACGGCGCCCAGCGGGAACAGCAATCGTTCTGGCCAAACCAGATTTGAAAAGCGTCGGAACACGGCGAAGGGAACCAGGAGCACGAACGCCAGGGCGGGGACAATATGCGCCAGCGTGAGAGTTGCGTGGGAGGCGAATAGCTGGTCCAGTCCAACCGTTTGCGGCGGCCCGGAGGACGACGGGTGGGCAAGAGCAACCAAGCGCCGGAGGACAACGGCAACCGCAATCGCGATGCAAATCCAAAAACCGATGCGCAGGATCAGCGGGGCTTGATTCTCGGCGTAGGGCGCTCGATGACTTTGGGTGGAGGCGATGGGATGCAACATGTTTTTTGGGGAAGCCGACATCGGGTGCGCCTCCTTGGCAATGTTAGTCCGGAGAAATGTGCCGGGATCGCATTAGGCCGCAGTTCCCGCGGCCGAAGCTTGGGCGGTCTTGCGTCCGCGCGTCAGGAATACGGCAACCAGGATGATCCACAGAAAGCCCACGAAGCGCGTGATGGGGATGAAAAAGTTGGCGGGATAGGCGATCAGGCTGAACCACGAAAGCTCGCCGGTCACTGCGACGAGCATCCCGAGCGCAACAAGCCACCGGGGAAGCAGCCGCACAAAGTAGCAGGTAACGGAGATTCCAGCGGCCAACAAACCGAATCCGACAGAAAAGAAAACTCCACCCGACAGAAAGCAGAGGAAAAAGATTGCCTTGACCACTGGCGCCGAAGCAGCAACTTCAGGAACCGACAAGACCCAGCCGGTCATGCCTGAAAGGAGCAGGGAGATGGCAGCGACAACGCCACCAAAGAGCGTAATGTTTGTGCCCGCGGCCCGCACGCCCAAAAACTTCAGGCGGCTGACGGCGGTGACCGCGAAAATCCCCAGTGGAATTGCCGATCCAAAGAGGAAGAAGTTGCTCACGCGCACTGCATCGGGGCTCTGCGCAAAGAACAGCCGCACCTGTTCGGCCGGAGCAAAGGGGGTAACGTAGGACGCTCCATGTCGAAGCATCCCTGCGGCAACGAGCCCGGCCACAAAGATGAGAATGTGCACGATGGCCAGCAGGATCAGGTTGGGACCACGGAATCGAGGATTTGTTTTCATAACAAAATCATTTATATAATAAACGAATTAGATATGCAATAATTTTCTCTGAGATGAATCCAAATCAGCCAGAAACTGGACGGCCAGCGTTCCTGCTTACCCAGCTGGGAGCGCACGCAGCGATGCAATTCGCTGAAAGATTAGGAGTTCTGGGGCTGACGCCTCCGGATGCCGGCATTCTGCGCCTGCTCCGCGTGGCTGCCGGCTTGAGCCAGCAGGAGCTCGCGGCCAAGCTCAAGATTCATCCAAGCCGGCTTGTGGCGATCCTCGACAACCTCGAAAGACGACGGCTGGTGGAGCGCCGGCCCAACCCGGATGACCGGCGGCTTTACTCGCTCTATCTGACGAAAGAGGGCGGAGAGCTGCTGCAGCAAATTGGCCGCGTGGCACAGGAGCATCAGGAAGCTCTGTTGAGCGCGCTCACGGACGAAGAGCGCCAAACTCTGGGAGTGTTTCTGCTTCGCATTGCGGATCAGCAAGGTCTTGCGCGGGGAGTGCATCCTGGGTATCAGCACATGGGCAAGCTGCGGCGAGTCGAAACAAAAGAGTCGTGTGCGGACTAGGAACTTGACGTACTCAGGGAATTGGGGACCTGTCAGGTCATGCTTCCCGCAGGGAAGTTGCGCCTGGATCGAGTCTGGTGGTCGGCAAGAATACTTCAAAGACCGTTCCGCTCTTCCCTGCTCTCTCGGATGAGCGGAATCGAATGGTCCCTTGATGTCGCAGGATGAGGGATCGCGAGACCCAGAGACCCAGGCCCGAACCTTTCAAATCCTTGGTTGTGAAGAAGGGGTCGAAGATCGATCGCTGCACATCCTGCGGGATGCCACGGCCTCGATCGTGAATGGTAATGCGCAGGCCTTCGCCCTGCCCGCGATGCACGGCACGAATGCGCACAACGACGGAACTTTGCGGGGCAGCCGCCTCCACCGCGTTCCGGATCAGATTGCCGAACACCTGGCTCAATTGGCCTGGATAGGCATGAACCGCAGGCGCGGGATGGCGATCGTACACAAGCCTAATCTTGTGCGCCGCAGCGACATTCTCGAAGAGCCCAATCAAGTCAGCGAGCAGGTCCCCGACATCCACAGCAACAGGAAGCTGGGTATCGCGATGGAATGCGAGCGACTGTTTGGTAATGCGCGCAATGCGCGCCAGCTCTGTGTCGGCGCGTGACAGCAAGGTACGCACATCTTCGATCCCGGGCGCTCGGCTCGCGAGATAGATCAGGTTCGTGAGCGCTTCGAGTGGATTATTGATCTCGTGCGCGATGGCGTTGGCCAGCTTGCCCGTCGCGGCAAGCTTCTCGGCGGTCCGCACCGCATACTCCGCAAGCTTTTGGTCCGTTATATCGGTGAGGATGAGAATCTTCTCGGCCGCCGGATCGTCTCCCGGGATGCGGCTCACGGAGAGTTGGACGGATCTTCGGTCGATCGTGAATTCAGCGTTGTAACGATTGTTCCCATTTAACTCGAAAGGGGTGTCGGACCCAACCAACGGGCGAAAGAGGGTTGCGGCATCGTCTCCGGCGTGCGGACAAACCTCGGCTCCGCAGATTTCAGAGAACGCAGCATTCCAGCGCAGCAGCCGATTGTTTGCATCCACCAATGCCAGTCCCTCGGCCATCGCATCAAACGTTGATTGCCAATGCTCCGCGGACCTGCGGGCCACAGTCTCTGCCTGGCGCAAGCGCAGCAGGGACCGAACCGTCGCTGCAAGAACCAGTCGATCGATGGGGTGGACGAGATAACCGTCGGCTCCGCCTTCGAGCGCGCGCGCCCGGTCTTCGCTGGAGACAAAGGAAGCCGAGATCTGCAGCACGGGGATCGATGCGGTTCGGGGATCGCGCTTGATTTTCTGGCAGACTTCGTACCCTGAAATGTCAGACAGGTGGACATCCAGGATGATCAAGTCGGGAAGTGTCTGTGCGATCTCGAGGGCGTCGATTCCGCGCGAAGTTTGCTCACACTGGAACCCTGCTCTTTCAAGCGAGCGGCAAAGGACGTACCGATTCTCTTCCCGATCATCCACAATCAGGATGCGAGGCCGGCGGTCCTCAGACGTTCTTTCCTGGGACAACGGATTCAGGAGCAAGTCCAATCGATCTCACCCAATCTAAGAATGGTTGTGCAGACAGGCGGGAGGTGACGTCTTCCTTCCGGATAATCCTGGCTTCCAGGGATTTCAGTTGGGTCTTTTCCGCATCAGTAAGCACCTTGGATGTATAGATAAGCACAGGGAGCTTTTCGGTTGCCGGGCTGGCGCGCAATTTTCGAAGAATTTCGAATCCGCTGACGTCGGGCATCAGCAAATCGAGGATCAGGGCATCGGGAAGACTCTCTTCGAGCGCGGCCATGGCTTCGAGCCCGTTCCCAGCCTCGCGAATATCGAGCCACGGCTGATTCAGAAGATCCCGCAGAATATAGCGGGAGACTTCATTGTCGTCGACAAGGAGTACGCGGCGGGGCGCGGTCTGGACGGTCAGTCTGCGCAATTCGCGCAACAGGACTTCCCGGTCGAGCGGCTTGGGAAGAAAGAGGCTTCCGCCGCGCGCCTGAACCGCATTGGCCGCATCATAGGCACTGGTCACGATCAAGGGGAGATCCGGCCACTTCTCGCGGGTCCGGGCAATGAAGCCCCAGGCAAGCTCGTCTCCAATATAGAGATCCGCAACCACGGCGGCGGGCGTGTGTCGGGCGGTCCAGACCTCGGCCTGCGCCACCGTCGAAGCAAGAATCGGTTGGAACTCGGAGTTTCGCAAGCCCATCTCGAAGATGTGAGCCGTCTCGGGATTGTCCTCAAGAAAGAGCACTGGCGCCCGATCGAACTCCGGCGCCGGCATCGCGGTTGAGTCTTCGCCCCCAATCGATTCGCCCACGTAAACGGCGGGAACCCGGCAATAGAATGTTGTTCCTTTTCCCAGCTCGCTTTCGAGCCAGATTCCGCCGCCAAGCAGCATGGCAAGATTGCGGCACAGGGGCAGACCTAAACCTGTGCCGCGATACCGATCCTGCAGCGGGTTCTCCACCTGGCTGAACTCTCTGAAAATCGTCTCGTGATGCTCTGTCGCGATGCCGATGCCAGTGTCCGCTACGGTGAAAAGAACGTCTCTTGAATCCACCATACGCGCCGACACACACACCTGCCCTTTGGGCGTGAACTTCAGGGCGTTCGAAATCAAGTTGCGCAGAATTTGCGAGACCTTGCCCTCGTCGGTATGGAGCGGCGCAAGTTCGCCCGCGTCTTCAAAGATCAAATCGACGGAGTTGTTGTCGGCGAGAAGCGGTTTCAACATGCCCTTGAGGGCGCTGAAGAGTTCGTGGACCTCAAAGCGTTTGGACCGGATGCGGATTTTTCCTGCTTCGACCTTGGCCAGATCGAGCAAGTCGTTGACCATCTCCTGCAGGTCGCGCGCCGAGGATTCGATGTAGCGAATTTGCTTGGCCTGTTCGTGGGTCAGATCGCCGTCGAGCCGATCGAGCAGCAAGCGCGCCAGAGAAACGATCGAATTCAGCGGCGTCCGGAATTCATGCGACACGTTGGAGAGGAACTTTGTCTTCAGGTCGGACGCCCGGCGCAGGTAGTCGGCGCGCTCGTCCAGCTCGGCATAAAGTGCGACCACCCCGCGATTGGTGTCTTCCAATTCGCGATTCAGCAGCTCCATCTCCTCCTGGCGGGCGCGCAGCTCCTGCAGGGTCTTCAGCAATTCCTGGTTCTGCTTCTCAATCTCTTCGAACGGGTTTTCAGGCGCGCGCTCGGCCATCTTTCGGTTCAGATCCCGCGCCATGCGCGGCGTCCAAATCCCCTGATGCACGGGGATGCGCTTTGCCATGCGAACCGTGGTGCCGGTCGGCGCAGCTTCAATGGCAAACTCATCCATGAGGCGCTTGGTGCCGAGAATGCCCATGCCCAGGCCAGTCTCGGAGCGATAGCGGCCGGCAAGGATTTCGTCGAGATTCGCGATCCCCGGACCCATGTCCGCGACGACCACTTCGACGCGCTGCGGCGGATCCAGCTCGAGCGAAAACGTCACTCTCCCGCTTCGCGCATAGCGGAAAGCGTTGCGCGCCATTTCAGAGGTTGCCGTCGCGAAACGGATTTGATCCTGGTTATCGAGTCCGAGCGCTGCCGCCACCTCGCGCGCGCGTTGACGCGCATGAACCACATCGCGTTCCGTCAAAAGAGCGAGATGGACAATGGGCAGAGACATCGAAATCAAGCAGCCTTCACAACCACTACGCTGGCATCGTCCCGCTGACGCCGGAAATCACGCAGTAATACACCCCCAATAATGGCGGGATGGCGCGCAAGAAGGCCAGCATAGGACCCAAGATCCCATTTTGATTGCAGTCCGTCGGAATGCAGCACGAGAACTCCGTCGGCTGGCCACTCCGAACGGAATTCCTGGATCTTTGAGATCCGCAAACCCAACGTGCCATTGTGCGACACAAAACTTTGCGATGCACTATTGCTCAACATCGAGCAACAAATGTTTCCTACTCCTGCATAAAGCAGCGTCTGCTCCTGCGGACGAATCTCGACAATGGCGGCGACGGCGCCGCGGGTCTTGCGCAAAGCGTCGTGCACATCCTGCAAAATCTGCCCAGGCGCCAGCTTGACCTGCGTCTGAAAGGTCGCAATGGCTTCCTGCGCGGCCTCCGCTGCTCCTAAACCGTGTCCGAGCCCATCCACCAGCATCACCAAAGCACGCTCTGCCGCGATGTGATAGCTCCAGCCATCTCCGCACACGCGCTCTCCCGGATAAGGGACCGCGACCCCGGCGATCTGCAATTTATCGATGCGCGCGGAATCTCCGTGCTCAAGCATCAAGACCGTGCCACCCTGGCCAGAGAAAATCTCAAGAGCGGTTGCGATTCTCTTCATCGCCCCGAGTCCGCTCCCCGGGGTTCCCGCAGTTGAATACCCGTCGGCCATTGCCTGCCCGAGATTGGGAATTCCCGCACCGCGATCCAGAGCCAGAATGCGGACGGAGGGCCCCCGGCCTTGATTCATGCCCGCCAGCACCACCTGTCCCCCGCCGCCATGAACCAGAACATTGCGAGACGCTTCTGTAGCCAGGAGCGCAAGCTCACCCGATCGGGTCTCGTCGAATCCCAATCGTTGCGCCGCCGAGAGCGCCCTGCGTCGAACCTCGCCAACTGAACTGGCATCGGTGACAGAGACCCATTCAGTGAAATCTATCTCCATCGTGCGACAGTCACCTTTGTCCCTTTACCCACCTGTGATTCGATGCTGAATTCGTTCACCAGGCGCTTGCTGCCGCCCAGGCCGAGGCCCATCCCCGAGCCTGAAGTGAATCCATCCTTCAAAGCCTGCTCGATGTCGGGAATCCCTGGACCTTGATCCTCGAAGATCAGGCGTAAACCCGATTTGGCGCCCTCACTCAGAACCTCAAGGGTCATGGTCCCGCCTTTGCCGTGGTCCAGCGCGTTGCGCGCCAGTTCACTGGCTGCGGTCACCAGTTTCGTCTGATCCACCAGGCCGAAGCGGAGCTCAACGGCCCAATGCCTCACTCTTTGCCGGGCAAGGACAACGTCGTTCGAATTCTTGAGAGGCAGGAGTTCACGCTTGATTAGGCTCATTACCCGATCCCGCGTCCGGTTCGGCAACTGCTCCATACAGCAGTTCCATTCCTGCTTCGACGCTCAAGGCTGTTCGGACTCCCGGAAGAGACATCCCGAGCTCGACGAGAGTAATGGCGACTGCCGGCTGCATACCGACGACAACCGTTTCCGCACCGAGAACGCGCGACATCGCAGCAATGTTGGCCAGCATGCGTCCGATGAACGAATCGACGATCTCAAGCGACGAAATGTCGATCAGGACGCCGGTCGATCCCAACTCCGCAATACGCTGGGTCACGTCGTCCTGGAGTTGCATCGCCAGCTTGTCGTGCATGTCCACCTGGATGGTGATCAGGAGAAGTGACCCCATGCGAAGGACCGGAATCCGCTCCATTTACCCCTCCCGCTTTGCGAATAAACCGCTGATGGGGCTCGCTGGGGCCGACGCCAGGCGGGTTACGGTGCGGCCGCTGCGCTGCAGGGCCAGAGCAAATGCATCGGCCAGGTTGGCCTTTGTGATTACGTCCTCGAGATTGATGCCCAGGTGCACGATGGTTTGCGCAATTTGCGGCCGTACGCCGCTGATGATGCACTCAGCGCCCATCAGCCGCGCCGCGGTGATGGTCTTCAGCAGATGCTGCGCCACCAGCGTGTCCACGGTGGGCACGCCCGTAATGTCAATAATGGCGTACTTGGAATTTGTCGCCACCACGGTTTGCAGCAGGTTCTCCATCACCACCTGAGTGCGCGCGCTGTCGAGTGTGCCGATGATGGGGAGGGCGAGGATGCCATCCCACAACTTGACCACAGGAGTTGAAAGCTCCATGATCTCCAGCTGCTGGCGTGTAATTACTTCTTCTCTGGCGGTCATGTACGCTTCGGTAGTAATCAGCGCAAGATGATCGAGCAATTCGGTCGCGGCCCAGACACTGTCGAACATTTTGTCCTGGCTCGATGCCAGGGACTGCCGGATCGCCGAGAAAATGGGCTGCTTCAGTGACAAGACGAACGTCGCGACTTCGACCGAAGAGAACCCCTGTCGCGCCCGCGAAGCCGAGATCTCCTGCAGGAGTTCGCGCGCTTCCCTCCAGCCTTCTGTTGAAACATCAGTCGGCCCGCTCGACTTGACTCCCTTGACAATCGCGCTCAAGAGCACCTTGCATTGCTCGTCCAATTCGCCCTTGCTCATTAAATCGGCGCGCTGTATGGCCTTCGACATGTCCCGGATCCACTCTCCGCGAATCTTGTCTTCGTTCGTGGAGATGATCTCTGCCAGCTCATTCATTGCATTCTCCTGCGAGCCTCGTTGCCGCTGCTGATGAAGCGTGGAATTGATTCTTTGGGATTGAGATTTGCCTGCTCGTGGCCGTGAGCAGCCTGAAAGAACGATTCAGAGATTTTTGACGAGGTAAGACAGCGGTTTGGCGATTTTACGAGGTCGCCGGCGCCAATGTCCCCAAAGCTCGCCGAAGTGCGTCCGCTCCCTCCCATTTCCCGATAAACGTCTTTACCTTGAAGAGGTTGCACATTTCGCTGTGCTCCTCTCCCAAGACCGACCAGACAATCAGCGGAATGGAGGAGAGTTGAGGGGTGCTGTGCCAAAAGCGCAGCAACTCATATCCGCTTTCGTACCCCAGGTCCAAATCCAGAAGAATCACTTCTGGGAGGGGACTCTCCCCATTGAGTCCCTTCTCTAAATAGGTTCTGGCAGCTTGCAAGGTAGTCCGGGCTTCCACCTCGCTGATCCCCATGGCGCGCGCCGTATCGGCGGCAATCTTGAGGTCCTTCGGTTCGTTCTCGACCACTAACAAGCGCATTGGGACCCGCCTACATTCTCCGAGGGCTTTCGAAGTGACTGCAGTGTATCGGATTGGTTGCGTTCGGTAAAGGAGGTTCGGGCGGTGGTGGCACATTGGCGGCTGGAGCCTAGAAAACCGTATGAATTGCCCAAAGCGGAAGAAAGTGCGCCAGTTGCGATCGCCTTGAACGATCTTGGGTTCGTTTCCGCGCACTGACCCCATGAAGGCGTTCCGATGGCGATTTCTCTGGTTCGGGACCGCGGCCCCCAAGTGGATATGGCGGGGTCAGCTTCAGCGGGTTTAAGAAATGGGAATGTCGAGGTCTGCGCCCCTGGCGATCGCGCGAAGTATGTCCTTTGCTCTAACGATCGCCCTGGCGGCAACGGGTAATGCAACGTCGCACGCTCAGGCTGCGCAGAAAGAGGCTTCTTCCCGCGTGACGCGAAGGATGCAATCTGACCTGGAGACATTTGGACCGGCGCATGGTCCTGGAGCAGGCGGTAAAAGGTGGAGCAAGGAATTGTCGACGACGGACCAGGCGGCTTTGCCTGAATTTCAGCTCATTTTGCCGGATCTCCCCTCGTGCTGGTCCCACTCTCGCGCAGAAAATCCCCAAGGAAGCCAGGATAACGGAGAGCATGTTCAGCAAAGAAAGCGCGGCTTCGTTCGCAGCAACATTTCCGCAGATCCTTTGCTTGGTCCATTCGTGCAAGAATCCGCGGATCAAACAAACATCGGATCGAGAAGCCGCACCGCGAACTTCGCGCGGCCACATTCACGTGTCCGCGTTCAGAAGTCCAGAGGCACGCTCCCGTGCAGCAAGGTACGCAAGAAGTCCGGCCCTTCAGCGGAAGCGTTGTGGATCAGGTAAAGTGTTTGCCAGGAAGCGAGATGCAGGAGCGATATTAGTTTCTGCCCTTTGCCGAGCCGGGGCGGTGCAGGTGGCCTGTCGAACATGTACCGCACAGAGTGCTTGTGATGCCCTTCCCCTCTGTGATCGTGAAAATTCGATCGACGGCGGGGAGCTTCACCGTTTCCTTCGCGCCTGAAGGCCAGTGAATCTCTGCCGTTCCGGCCTCGGTTGCATTGCCCAGCCCGAAGTGCGGCCTTTGGTCATTCGATGAAATATAGCTGCCGCCACTGATCACGTCTTCTCGCTGCCGTATTCCGTTGGCAGTCAAATAAACCGTAGCTCCCATTGCATCGCGAGGACTGTCTCGCCCGCCCACAAGCTTCAGCTCCACCCAATGATGGTGATCCGGGCTCACATTTTTGAGAAGCACGGGCGGCCCGTCGATGGGATTGATGACCACATCGACTTTGCCATTGTTGAACAGGTCGCCGAAGGCCGCCCCGCGGCCGGAGGTCAACGCTGCCAGTCCCGTTCCTCTCACCGGCGGCACATAGTCGAACTTTCCCGCGCCATTGTTATGAAACAGCAACGGCCGCTCCGCAAAGGTCGTGCCCCAGTCGTGTTGGTCTACCTGCGGATAGACGTGCCCATTGATCATCATCACGTCTTTCCATCCATCGTTGTCGTAGTCGATAAATCCGTCGCCCCAGCCGACAAAGGGTACCGGGATCTGGGCCAGCCCTGCTTCGCCGGCGATCTCGGTAAAACTCGCGCCGCCGTCGTTGCGGTAGAGGGCCTTGTAGTCGTCTGAGAAGTCGGTGACCAGCAGATCCAGGAGCCCGTTGTTGCGATAGTCGCCAACGGCCAGGCCCATCGAGGCAATCTCGCGGCCGTCGTTATTGAGCGCAAAGCCGGAAATATAGCTTTGATCATCAAATGTCCCGTTGCCTTTGTTGATGTAGAGATAGTTCGGCTCAGAGTCGTTCGCGACCAGGAGGTCGGGCTTCCCGTCGTTGTTCACGTCCACGAAGATCGCGGTGAACCCGTAATATGCGCCGGGGTCGGAGACTCCTGCCTGGACACTCATGTCGGTGAATGTGCCATCGCCATTGTTGTGGAACAGGTGATCTGGCTCGCCGGGCAGCCCGCGCGGACCGCACATTACCTTGAAGCCATGCAGCTGGCAGTAGGTGAACGGTACATTCCCCTTGTCAGAATCGGGCTGGTGATTCAGGTCGTAATGCACGTAGCCCGAAACGAACAGGTCAAGCCGCCCGTCGCCGTCGTAGTCGCCCCAGGTTGCACCGTCAGACCAGTTGCCCAGCGTGACGCCGGCTTTTTCGGCCACGTCAGTGAAGGTCCCGTCGTGGTTGTTGCGGTAGAGTCGATTCTTGCCAAAGTTGCAGACAAAGATGTCGGGCCAGCCGTCATTGTTGAAATCGCCAATCGCAACACCAAATCCCCAGCGGTCGTTCGTGACATGGGCCTTCGCCGCCACGTTGGTAAATGTGCCGTCGTGATTGTTGTGAAAGAGTGCCGCGTGCGGAGGAGTCTTTTTGCCCGTGAGGGCATCGTACGTCGACCCGTTCACAAGATAGATATCGAGCCATCCATCGTTGTCGTAGTCGATCAGTCCCACACCGGAGCCATCGGTTTCGAGGATGTACTTCTTTTGCGGCGTGCCCATGACGTGGTTCCAGGACGCCAGGCCGGACGATTTGCTCACGTCTTTGAAGACAGTCGTTCCCTTGTCGACGAATCCGCCGGCAGTGATCGGCCGTCTGTGTTCGTCATACATTGGTGCGAATGACCCGGCCGACGAGATGCCGCCCATGCCACTTTGCTGCGGTGCCGCTTCAACTGGGTTTTTCGCCGGCTTTTGCGCAAAGGACGCCGTCGTTGTGAAGAAGAAAACCGCGAGCCAGGATGAAATCAATAGACTTGCGCCAGATCGATCCATCGAATGTGTGCGCCCCTATGCCTTCTGCGTGCGAGCGTCTTCGCGCAACGCGCATTGCGCAGCGACACTTCCATTCTAGTCGGGGTTTCTCTACCGAAGCCACTCAATCCCCCTTTGACGCTGAAAACCTTGGACAGTCTACGCGGCGATGGGGGCGATCAATGTACATGGGCGACGTCGTCATTCATTGAAAAGACATCTTTGAAATCGTCTTCATAGGGGAAGACGTGAATCATCCAGGTGAACACTTCCGGGAAAAATGTGCCGCCCTCGACATCGCAGGCTTCCTTGGTATGGATCGAGCCGAACATTCCAAACTTCGGGTGATCTCCAAAGTATTGCTTCACCTTGTTTGCCGGTGCGGCACAGAAATTTGCGTGTTTATGCCAGCGCGCGACGCTCAGGGGAATTCGCTGGTTCAATTCATCCTCTGTGGCATTGGGGCGGTCAGTGTACATCACACCCTCCAATTTGAACCTCTGCTGGGGGGTGCGGTAATACAACAGCGACGTCGGCCGGGAAGGATCGAACGTGGTATCGGCCAGCTTCGCATTGGCGTCGTTATTGAAGTGGAGTTGTGGCTGGTCGACAGTGGGATTCGCCTGGACAAAGCCGTCGGCAATCGCGTTTTTGTAGTTCTTATACTTTTCCATCACGGCCCTGACCTGGTCGACCACTGCCTTCGCCCGCTCCTCATCGCCCGGTTGCTCTTTCCTGAGCGGTGTAATGCACATGTGATTGGTCATCGCTGCCATGCTCTGCCCCATCACGTTCATCCCCTTCATACTCTCCATCATCGTGTCGCAGAGGTTTCCCCAGGAATCGGCCGTCGTGACCGAAATTCCTGGCTTGTCGCTCAAGGAGCCGGGCTGGAGGGAAAGCCCCGATTGCGCGATCAGAACGGCGCTCCCCGCCAGCAGCGTGAAGGTGAATGCGGAATAGAAGACTGGGCCCGGTCTCTTCGATTCTTTCGCTTTTGCTCTCATCTCAGTTTGGACGCAATCTTAACTCGCCGGACGGGCTGAGGAGAGAAGTGGTCATGGTCGTTTTTACAAGAGTGGCTATGAAAGAGAAGGCAAGATGTCTGACTGTTCCGAATAGACCGTGCTCTGAGAAAAGCGCGCGCCCATGCTGCAAGTTCACTCCGCTGAATCGTCTCGATTTATCCATCTCCGCTGCGCACTGCGAGTGCTGTCTTGCCAGACCCGCCACTTCGAGAAGCTCGAAGCGGCGTGTCATCGTTCCATACTTACTGTTTAAATATTAACTGCATCGGCACTATCGATCATCCATCGCCCGGGGGTAACCTGAGGGCACGTTCCGCTGCTTGCCTAAGTGCCCGTGAAGTTGTAGAGATGCAGAAAGCGTTTATGCTCGCATCGCTCTTCTCGTATTGATGATTTACGCGGACTGATTCATTCGGTCTACCGGTACTCGGAGAGACGGTGTGCGAGGCGCTCTGGAGGCAAGACATGTCCCACACTTTGGCCACGCTCAGGCGTGAGCTGAAGTACGCGTCACGGACGCTGATTCGGACACCTGGATTCTCTCTGGTTTCAGTGATCGTGATTGCCCTGTGCATCGCAGCATCCACCTCGCTGTTCACCGTTGTCCGTTCGGTGCTCCTGAGACCGCTGCCTTTCCGCGATCCGGATCGGCTGGTGATGATCTTCGAGCACTTTCGCGCTCCAAGTGAAAATGCAGAAGGATTCAATTGGAACGTCGTCGCTCCCGCCGATTTCTACGATTGGCGTTCGAAGACCAACGGCTTTGAAGATATGGCCATTTGGTCTTATGGGCGCTTCAATCTCACCGGCGAACGCAACGAACTGCCTGAAGTGGTGCGTGCCGGCGACGCGTCCTGGAATCTCTTTCCCCTGCTGGGCGTGGAGCCGGCCCTGGGCCGCACATTTGCTCAAGCTGAAGATCAACCCGGTGGAAATGCAGTGATGCTCACGTGGAGCGTCTATCAGCGCCGCTTCGCAGCCGACCCCGCGATCCTGGGACACCAGATCCATCTGGACACCAAGCCTTACACCGTGGTCGGCGTACTCCCCAAGTGGTTCACCTATCCCGATGCCCAGATCCAGATCTGGGTTCCTTTTGCAGCAGCCCTGCCTCGCGAGTTCCTCGATCGTCATGACTATCACTTCAGCCGCGTGGTAGCGCGTTTGAGGCCGGACGTCAGCCTGCAAAGCGCGATCAGCCAGGTAGGCGCCCTGCAATATCAGCTGCACCTGCAATACGCGCCGGCTCCCGTGGCCGAAGACGTTGCCCCGCGAGCTCTGAACGAAGACCTGGCAACCGATGTGAAGAAGCCGCTGGAGATGCTGATGGGCGCCGCCGGGTGCATGCTCCTCATCGGCTGCCTCAATGTGGCCAACCTGCTGGTCGCGCGTGGCGCAAGCCGGCAAAGAGAAGTGGCGATTCGCGTTGCGCTGGGTGCTCCCCGGTCTACACTCATTCGCCAGCAACTCGCTGAGAGCCTGCTCATTTGTCTCACCGGAGGCATCGTCGGAGTAATCTTCTCCATCGCCTCTACGCGATGGCTGGCACAGCGCTGGAACGATCTTCCCAGCGCACAAAGCATTCGCATCGACGGCGGAGTAATGGCCTTTGCCTTCGCGGTGGTCATGGCCGCGGCGGTCATCGCTGGTCTTTTTCCTGCGCTCTCGAGCACGGGCAAATCGGTGATCAAGGCGCTGCTAACTTCCACGCGCACCGGCGCGAGCAGCGTTTCCCGCACAACTCTGCGCAAAACGCTTCTGACTGTGGAGATCGCCGTCACAGTGGTCCTGCTGGTCACCGCGGGGCTGCTGCTCAAAAGCTTCCTGCGATTGCACTCGGCCGATGTTGGCGTCGCAACTGACAATCTGCTCACCCTGAACTACAGCCTGCCTGCAGAGAGATATGACCAGCCGGAAAAAGTCAACGCCTTCAATCGAGCGCTGCTCGAAAGATTGCGCGCGGTGCCCGGAGTGCGGGGCGTGGCCATGGGTTTGATTCTGCCGGCTGCCGGATACGGGGGCGACGATGTCTTCGCCGTCACAGAACATCCCCCGCTCAAGCCCGGCGAAGACTTTCCCGATGCTCTCCACCGCACGGCCGATCCCGGATACTTCGCCGCTCTTGGTATTCCCTTGCGGAGCGGCCGGTTCTTCACGGCGGGAGACACCGGCGATCGCGCCTTCAAAGTCATAGTGTCGAGCTTGCTTGCAAAGCTGTATTTTCCAAGCGAGAATCCAATCGGCAAGCATCTTCACGTGGTCTCGAATCACGACGCGGACTACGAGATTGTGGGAGTCGTCGGAGATACCTTATGGCGTGTGGACCGGCCCGCCTCAGCCACCATGTACTTCCCTTTATTGCAGGGAGAGATTGGCGCGCGCAACCTCCAGGCCCTTGCCGTCCGCACCGCAGGCAATCCTCTTGACTATTCGGTTACGGTACAGAGGCAGATTGCAGCGCTCGACTCGACCCTCCCCGTCTCCCATGTTTTAACCATGGACGAAGTCATCGGGCAATCGGTGGGGAATGCAAGCCTCAGCGCGACCCTGGTGCTGTGCTTCGGCATTCTCTCGCTCATCCTCGCGTCGGTGGGTCTCTATGGCGTGCTCCAGTACCTGATGACGCAGCGAACCATGGAACTGGGCATCCGCATGGCCCTCGGTGCACCGCGCGACCATGTTCTGCAATTGGTGCTGCTGGAGGGAATGGGCCCGGCATTTGTGGGGCTGATCGTGGGTCTCATTGCCGGATTGCTGGCAACGCGCATCTTTCAGTCGATGCTCTTTGAAACCAAGCCAGTGGACCCGATGGTTCTATGCGGAGTCACGGGAACGCTGCTCGCGGTCGCGGCACTGGCCTGCTTCGTTCCTGCATGGCGCGCCTCTCGGCTCGATCCAACGAAAGCCTTGCGCACCGAATAACAGGTGACCTGCGGGCATGGTAGGCGAGGCGGGGCTTGAACCCACAACCCCCGGCTTAGAAGTTCCAACTGCTGCGAGTTCTCTGCCTTGCCGCCATTTGCCATCGCTTGCTTTTCTTCAATGCTTGCAAAGGCTTGCAAGCGGCTTCGGTTATGCATCGTTTTCGGATGAGGACGACTTTCACGACATACTCTCTACACCGGGCAGTGGCTGGACTTTCCAGTCCCAGTACAGCCCAAGAGTGCCGTAGAGGTATTCGTTACTCCATCGCCTCCATCCGGTACTTGTC
>DATDIQ010000058.1:0-9729 GCA_036520995.1 Occallatibacter sp. | reverse complement strand
GACATTTGGGGACTTATCTTTGGTCTGGACGAGTGAGTTGGCGATAACGCGCCAATTGAAGATCCGCAGAGGGTCTAGGATTCAGCCCCCTTAAGGAGATGATCTGATGATCCCTCCTTTTGGCTGCATCTAAATTGGTAGTGACGGTTGTTTAAGGAGAGCCTGGTGCGCAAATTGAGAAACTCGTCTTTTCTCTTGATTGCATTGTTCATACTTGCTCTGAAAGCGTCCGCACAGACGGATTCCTCGCCACACAAGGTTCAGTTTGTGACCGTCGAGCAGGGTGTTCAGCTTGAAGTTCTGGATTGGGGTGGTTCCGGAACTCCGCTTATCTTCCTCGCCGGAAGCGGAGACACCGCGCATCGTTTTGACAGCTTTGCTCCACAGTTCACGAAACAGCACCAGGTCTACGGCATCACGCGAAGGGGGACTGGCGCGTCCAGCAGCCCAGCGCCGGCTAATGGCAACTACACCGCGGACCATCTCGGCGATGACGTGCTTGCGGTGATGAAAGCGCTCCGCATCGACCGCCCCATCCTCATTGGACATTCCATTGCGGGTGAAGAACTAAGCTCCATTGGCAGCCGATTCCCGGACAAAGTGTCCGGGCTCATCTACCTCGACGCAGCAACCAGTTTTGCTTTCTACGATCCAGCGCATCCGCCAATCGAGATTGAGATGAACGACATCAAGAGGCGCATTGATGAGATCGAGGCTGGCGGGGTCGACGAGCAGAAGAAGCTGTTGGAACTAGAAACGGCTGTGGCGAGGTTCGAGACGATTCTTCATCAGAACAACCTGGAGGTCGCGAATATGTCCCCGCTGCCTCCACGATCCCCAATTGGGGCCGCGGTCAACTTCGGAATGCAGAAATACACGAACATCCCCGTTCCCGTACTCGCAATTTACGCTTGCCCACACAACTGGGACCGCTTTCCGGGAAACGATCCGGACCGCAAAGCTGCTCTGATCAGGGACGATAAGGCCCGTTGCACCGAGTGGGCTGACGTCTTCCGTCGTGGAGTGCCGACTGCGCGCATCGTCATAATCCCGAACGCCGATCACTATGTGTACATCAGCAATGCAGAACAGGTTGTCACTGAGATTAACGCGTTTCTCGCTAGGCTTCATTAAGTAAGGCGTGTGAGGAAACTCTGCGAAGACGGCCGGTGCGATGGGATTTTCCGCAGCGCGGAGGGTCAACGGTTGGCAACAGGTCTTAGCGCGTTTCCAGAATGACAGCGACTGGAAACGCGAATTGGCGATTATGCGTCAATTGACTCAGACACCAAGCGAATTCGACGTCATTCGCCCGGTTACTCCGCACGGAGAGAGTCAATCGGATTTACGTTGGCCGCGCGGATCGAAGGGATGGCGCTGGCCACTAGCGTGACAATGGCCAGCAGCACCGAGGCGCCGGCGAGAGTGGCCGGATCGCGCGGCTTCAATCCGAAGAGGAGCGCACCTGCGGCGCTCGCGACGGCAAGCGAGAGACCCGTGCCCAGTACGAGCCCAGTCGCCAGCAATGTTGCAGCCTTGCTGAGAATCATGGCTGTGATGCTGGTTCGCTGCGCGCCCAGAGCCATGCGAATGCCAATCTCGACCGTCCGCTCAGTGACCGTGTATGACATCACGCCGTAGATCCCGGTCATCGCAAGAATCACAGCGAGAGCACCGAAGAATCCCGAGAGCGCGGCCAGCAGTCGCTCGGCAACAAGCGATTGCTGGATCAGGTCTTCGAGACCTTCGAAATCGAAACTAATTCCCGAGCTCACGTCAAGCAACGTGCGGCGAATCTCCCGCTTCTGTGTTTCCACCGGCAATCTCGATCGCACCAGAACTTGCATGCCGCTGTCCGCGTCTTTCTCCTGCGCAAGCGAGAGATAGGCGATTGGTCCACCGGTGCGCCGGATACCGCTATATTTCGTATCTTTTACCAGACCGACGATCTCGTTCAACTCCGCAGGGCTTGACGGAGTCGCCTCGCGCCAGAAGCGCGCCCCAATCGGATTGGGGCCCAGCCCGAGCTTTTGGACGAATGCCTCGTTCACGATGGCCGCGCGCGGGGATTGGCGAGTCTCTTGGTCATTGAAATCGCGGCCGGCGATGATCGGGATGCGCAGTGTATTGAAATAGGCCGAGCTGACGCCGCTGAAATTCGAGTCCTGCCGCTGGGTTGAGTTATGGCCGTCGATCCACACTGAGTTGCCCCAGCCCGCTCCGCTCAGTGGCACGATGTCGGTGTTGGCCGCCGCATCCACGCCAGGAATGGCGCGTACGCGGTCGAGCAGCTGGCGCTGAAATGCAATTTGCCGACCGTCAGGAATTTTTAGACGCGCGAAGTCTAATCTCGCGATCAGTACGTCTTTGGCCTGAAAGCCCGGATCGTCGCTCAGTAGATTGCGCAGGCTCTGAGTGAACAGTAGCGCGCTGAACAGCAACACGAGCGAGAGAGCCACCTGCGAGATTACCAATGCACCACGAAACCCCAGATGGCTGCGGCTTGCCGTCATGCTATGGCTACCCGCTTTCATCGCCGCGCCGGGAGGTGTACGGGAAGCCCGGAGCGCCGCGGCCAACCCGAAGAGCAGAGATGTGAGGAACGAGATTCCCAGTAGAAAGGCGAAGAGGCGCCAGTCGAGCTTGAAGTCGAGGGAGACGGAATTGTCCGGTGTATTTAGATATGCAACCAGCCCGCGACTCAAAGCTTGAGCCAGTGCTGCACCGGCTATAGCGCCGGCAATCGACAACAGCAGGCTCTCTCCCAGAACCAGCCGGATCAGCCGCCAACGTCCCGCGCCAATGGCCAGACGTACGGCCATGTCTCGCTCGCGCGCGGTTGTCCGGGCCAGCATCAGGCTCGCGAGGTTCGCGCATGTGATCAGAAGCACCAGGCCTGCAATCCCGAGTAGAAACCGCAGCGGGTCGGAATACGTCTCGCGCAAGATGGAGGCGCCTGCGGCCGAAGGTTCGGCAGTCAGCTTCATCGAAAGATAATCTTTCACGCTTTCCGGCGGATAATCGGCCCGCAGGGTCGATGCGAAGATGCCCGGAGACGTGACTCCAAGATGCGCTGCCACTTGCCGCACAGACCATCTCGGATCGAGCCGGCCAATGATCGAAAGCCACCACTTGGTGCTCGAATTCAGACGATCGGTCGTCTCAAGGTAAGGTTCCGCGCAGATGGGCACGGCGACGTCGAAGGTGCGGCCAACGGCCACTCCAAAGAAGTTTCCAGGCGTGACGCCGATGATTTCCACGGATTTGTCGTTGAGCGTCAGCTTTTGGCCAAGCGCCTGCTTGCCGCCGAACTCCTGCTGCCAGAAGTTATAACTGATCACTGCGCCGGGCAGCCCACAGCCGCGCCGATCATCCTCCGCGTTGAAGAGCCGCCCCGCGACAGGCCTGATTCCGAGGACGTTGAAGAACTCACCGCTCACGTACAGCCCGTTCACAAAACGGGCATCGCCGCCCGAATCGCGGGAGAATTGAACGTCCCGCCATGCGGCGATTCCGGAAAAGCCCTGATGATCTTCGCGCAACCTCTCCCAGATAAGATTGGTTACGGCCGGATAACCGCTGACAAAACCTCCGCGCGCCTTGCTCATATCGACGACGCGTACCTGCAAAAGCTCCTGTGGGTTCTTCACCGGCAGCGACTGCAGCAATACCGCATCAAGAAGCTCGAAAATGGCCGTATTGGCCCCGATTCCCAGCGCGAGTGTGGCAACCACCACCAACGAAAAGCCAGGGCTCTTGGTGAAGAGGCGCAGGACATTCCGCACGTCATTCCAAAGGCTTTCAAGCCCGAGTGCAACGTCTTCCGCTGAGACCCTCTCGCGCATTACTGTGGGATTGCCGAAGCGCCTACGCGCATCGCGCTCCGCTTCTTCGCGGCTCATCCCCTGGGCCATGTCGTCATCGATGCACATGGCAATATGTTCGCGCAGTTCAGCGGCGATTTCGCGCTCCATCCGTGCGCGTCTTCCAAGCGACATGATTCTTCGGAAGAGTGCCATCGTTTTCCCTATGCGAAACGCAGAACTGCGTCCACGCCTTTGACAACTTGCGCCCAGTTCTCTTCGCGGCTAGCCAGATGTTCCCGCCCAGCACGCGTCAGCGAGTACCATTTCGCCTTGCGCCCAAAGTCGGTAACTGCCCAACTGGCACGGACCCAGCCGTTCTGTTCCATTCGATGCAAGGCAGGATAGAGCGAGCCTTCTTCCACGATCAGGAGCTCGTCGGTGACGCGCCTGATGTGCATCACGATGCCGTAGCCATGCATCTGGCCCAGTTGCGACAGGGTCTTGAGAATCAATAGATCGAGCGCGCCCTGCAGATCGTTTTTAGCCATAAGCTTTTACCCTAGTCATCGAGGGTACAAAAAAGAACGTAGCGCTAACATACCCTAGATGTCAAGGGGAGAGAAAGGCGATCCCCGGTTGAATATGCGCGCGAATCTGTGGCCCTAAGAAAGCGAAGATCCGAGAAAGTTGGAAACGCGATATCAGGCCAAACCACTCATCGACAGCCGTTTACACGCAATTCTCAGGATTACTCCTCCCAAACGCCCATCCGACCGGAAGTCAGGCGCGGGCGGGAGGTGCCGGAATCCAAGACGCTGGCCGACTTGTCAGGGCTGATGCCAAAATCGATGGGTATGGAGGTAAGCAGTGGCAAACGCTCATCCAGTAACATGCCAGATTCGATACACGCTCGACTTGAACAAGCTCAGTGCGTTTGAGACCTATGCGCGCACTTGGACTGTGCTCGTTGAACGCTATGGCGGTATTCATCATGGATATTTCATTCCGCGGGTAACTCCAGACGGAGTAAGGATGAGCTTTCCGGAACTTGGCTATGATGGCCCAGCGAATGTCGCCGTGGCGATGTTCACTTTTCCAGACGAAGAAAGTTATCGGCGCTATCGCGAGATGGTCTCAGCCGATCCCGAGTGCCAATCGGCTGCGGCACTCGTTCGAGAGACTGGTTGCTTTACCCGCTACGAGCGCCTCTTCCTTGAACCTGTGGCAGGAGCATGAGAACGAGCGGCGCTGCAGCGACTTAGTTCAAACGCCCATTGCAACGGCGATCATCATTGGCGGCTCGCCGCTGAAATCCGCGGACACTGGACGACTTCCCGGTACGGATGTTTTCGGACGAAGCTGGCTCATCTCGAGCGAGGTCGTAATGGCGGAATGATGATAATGCCACTGGAATACACGGAAATGGGGCATGCAACTTTACGATTGATCGGAAAAGGCCTGCGATTGCGGAAACGGAAGCGCCGCTTCTTCGGATCTCACAAAACGACGCCTCGGAGGGAACTTGAAAGGGAAGCTGCTAGAAATCGCGATGCGCATTGCGGTCTGTGGGATGTCAATGCGCATGATCTCGTCTGCCCACCGGGATGCGATGGGCGGCTCAATCTCCGAGTCCGCTCCTTCGCCCAAATGCAGCGCAGTTACTGCACTTGAATTGCAGTGAACACGTCCTGAGTGATAATGGCACTCGAATACCCGCCCTCCGCGCACCCCTCATTTAGAGTAGTGGGGGCTGAAAGCACGACGAAATAACCCGCAATGGGAAGAATCGTAGTGGAATTTGCAGGGACGGTAAGT
Source organism: Occallatibacter sp. (assembly GCA_036520995.1). Lineage (GTDB taxonomy): Bacteria > Acidobacteriota > Terriglobia > Terriglobales > Acidobacteriaceae > Telmatobacter. The sequence goes on along the minus strand of DATDIQ010000058.1, from coordinate 4,108 downwards.
TGAGCTACCACGAGGCCTTGGCTCACGTCGCCGCCATCAGAACCGAAATAGCACTCCACCACAGGTTCCCCGGAATCGTTTCCTGTTTGGATGATCTGTTGGCCGCTGATCACATAGGTTCCTACGTTTGAGAGAACGAGGGAATCGATGACTGCACCTTGCCCAGACAGGGGGATGTTATTTTGTTTCGAACTTTTGGCAAAGGACAATACTCCGCCAGTCGGGCCTTGGGGCCCAGTGGGTCCTACCGGCCCAGCCGGTCCCGGATTTCCCATCACGCCGGTAATGCCTTCCGGTCCAGGCGCGCCCTGCGGCCCTTGAGGTCCCGTTGCACCAATGGCGCCGCCTGCAGCCATCAGACTCCAACTCGGGTTCTGATCTGGCGTGGGACCATTGGGGTTGGGGCCGTTGGGAACGATCGCGATATACGACGAGCCGTTATAGGTCACCACATTGTCAGCCGCGTACGTTGCATACGGGTTGTAAGCATCTAGAAAAATGAAACTGGTGCCGTTTGTCCCGGCAGGTCCCGGTGCTCCGGGCGCTCCAGTAAGTCCACGCGGACCGGTTGCGCCAGTCGCGCCGGTGGCTCCAGATAGACCTGCGGGGCCTTGCGGACCTGCGGGTCCGGCCGGTCCTTGCGCTCCGGTTGCGCCATAGGTCATGTTGAAGTTCACGCTGTTGCCCTCGCTATTAGTTACGGTGAGATCAAAAGTGCCTGGCGCGAGCCCCGTCGGCAGAGTGGCCGTTACCTCTGTATTGCTGAAGGTCGAAACCGTCAGCGCGCTGCCGTTGAACGCAACGGTCGGCTTGGTTTTGTTCGGTTCAAAACCGCTGCCCGTCAGCATGATCTGGCTGGTGGAGTAGTTGATGGTGCCGCTATTGACTACCGGGGTTGCAGCAACGGCAAACAGTGGTGCGAGTATGAGCAAAAACAGAGCCGCAGTCATGCGCATGTGCTTGGTCTCCTTGAAGAAGGATTCGGGAGAAGCTGGTCTCGTGGGATGTTTGTCCGCGAGATGCCTTGACCCGCAGGCTTCTCGTAAGTGTGATCAAGTGACTGAAGGGCTGGCGATAACGCGTCAAGTAAGGCCATGCCTGAGGGAGGACGTCGAATTGGGGACCGTCGCCCCCCCGAATCGGTCCATTCCTCCTCAGAGCAGGGCGCTGAAAGGAGTATCCGGGGTGATGCGAGTCGCTGAGAGCACGCCCGTAAACCACACGTAGACGTTCCCGGAAGTGTCGTAGGCATGCAGAGTGAAGGTCCCGGTATAGGAGTTACCCGCCGGGCTCAGCGTGATCTTCTCGATAATCTGGGCTCCGGCCTGGGGCGCCCCGATGGTATCCGGTGGCACCGTCGGATCAAACACATTCCCCTGCCAGGGGATGTGGTTGAGCAGATAGGTGCGTTCTCCAGTGCGCTTCCAGGCGCCCAAGCAGAAGTTTCCGTCCTGTGCCGAGCGCGCGGAATTCATGATTTCCGTTCCATCGCCGTGCCATACCGCCAAAGAGTTGTCGATCACCACTCCACCGGGGACGGGTATGGCCTCTCCATTCTGGGTTTGCGCGGTAAAGACCACGTGCCACATTCCGACGATGGGCTCGCGGTCGTCGTAGCCGTCGAGTGCCGCCAACACGAGCTGCGGTGTTGTCGCACCATATTGGGGGTGCCAGTTGGAAGGCTTGATCGTCTTGTTTGGCAGACCGCACTGGGCCATAGCAGCGGGAGCTATGGAGAAGACAAGCGCCAGCGCGCCTATGCCTGAGATCGATTTCCAGATTTGTAACTTCATTGATTTCTCCTCCTCGGCCAGAGATGGTCGACTGAGGGGGAAGCTAACCGCCAAGCGCCCGGAGAGGCAATGAAGAGGCGGTAAAGTCCGAGGTGAAGATTAGGTAAAGCGGTAAATATCTGAAATTAAATAGGATAAGACTCATATCACTAAAACGGATGCTATACTTCACGCTCAGGGGCGCCTTCCCGTGGCATGCAGAGTCTTCGAATTCGGCGGCTTCAAGGTGGATTGCGACCGCTTTGAGCTGTCCCGTGCGGGCCGCACCCTCAAGCTGGAAAGAAAACCGATGGAGTTGCTCATTCTGCTGGCAGCCGGGAATGGCCATCTCATCACCAGAACGGAAATCGTCGAGAGCCTGTGGGACAGTGAAGTCTTCGTGGACACCGAGCACGGCATCAACACCGCCATCCGCAAGATCCGTCAAGTCCTAGGCGATGACCCTGAGAACCCCAGCTTCGTACAAACCGTTGCCGGGAAGGGCTATCGATTCATAGCTCCCATCGGAACAGTTGAGCATTCATTGTCCGGAGACCAGAACCGGTTATCGCCGACTGAGGCCAATCCCCTGGAAGTCGGAGGTGCAGCTGCTGCCCCGATGCCGACCACGGCCAGCCCTACCCAGCCGCCAACGGTTCTCAACGCATCGCAGCCCAGCGACATGGCGCTAGGGAACGCTCGCAACTCGCGCCTCATCCTTTGGCTCGCCGCCTTCGGAGTGGCGGTTGTCCTTGCCTTCATTGCCATAAGTCCGGCTGGGCGCGGTTTGGCAGCTCGATTCCTAGGCCTCTCAGCAAGACCTGAGATCAGATCTCTGGCCGTTCTTCCGCTCGATAACCTCTCCGGCGACCCGTCTCAGGATTACTTCGCCGACGGTATGACCGATGAATTGATCACCATGCTGGCCAAGAACTCGACCCTCCGTGTTGTCTCCCGAACTTCCGTCATGCAATACAAGGGAGTTCGCCGCCCCTTGCCGGAGATAGCGCGAGCGCTCGGCGTCGACGGTATCCTCGAAGGATCGATCGCCCGTTCCGGCGAAAAAGTCCACATGACAGTCCAACTCATCCAGGCGCCAAGCGACACCCACCTATGGGCGGAAAGCTATGATCGAAGCTCAAACGACGTTGCCGCCCTGCCCGGCGAAGCTGCACGCGATGTCGCCAACCGTTTGCATAATTCGCTCGCTTCGACCACTCCGGCCCGTTATATCAATCCTGCCGCCCACGACGCCTACCTCCAGGGACGGTATCTCTGGTGGGAAGGCCACAATGACGCTTCCTTCCCTTACTTCAAGAAAGCCACTGAACTGCAGCCCGACTACGCATTGGCATGGTTCGGTCTGTCGAGCTACTACGGCGCCGGAGCAATGTTTGGACAGCTCGATCCGCGGCCAGCTCTCCCTCAAGAGGACTTCACAGCTCAAAAGTGTCTTCAACTTGACCCATCTGCTTCCGAATGTCATCTCGCGATGGCAGGAGACGAACTTCTTTCCAAGTGGAACGTTGAAGAGGCATTGCGGGAGACCTCCCGGGCCATCGAATTGGACCCCAGATCCGCCGACGCCTATGAACTCAGGTCCAGAATCCTGCAGGTATTGAACCGGCAGGAAGAATCGATTCAAGCCCAAAAGACCGCACTTGAATTCAATCCAGCAGACCCATGGACCCTTGCCCTGGCCCTCTGGATCGCACGACGATACGACGCCGCGTTGACTGACGTCCAGCAGCGTGTTGTGGCAACGCCCCATGACCCAATATTGCAACTGTTCCTGGCCATGAACTACCGAGGCAAGGGCATGGACAAAGAGTCGATTCGGTGCCTCGAAAAATACTATCTCTACGCCGAAGGACCAGCCACCGCAGACGCGCTGCACCGCGCATTTGAACGTGGCGGCGCCAAGGCCGCCGTCGAATGGCAGATCAAATTCGTCAAAGCCCGCGCTGCGAAGCGCTACGTCTCGCCTGTCGATCTCGCCGAACTCTATGCCCAGCTTGGAGATCGGGAACAGACCCTCGCACTCTTCGAAGAGGCGTTCCGGCAGCATGCCCCCGGCCTGCTATGGATTCAATGCGACTCAGCTTACGATTTCCTGCACTCCGATGAGCGCTACCGTTCCATCATCAAAAGGGTAGGGCTTCCCCCAGCCTACTGATTTCAACTCGCTGATTCTTTCCTCCCACAGCCAGATACCCCGCCCGGATTGAGCCTGGATTGCAGTCAAGCTGGAAACTTGGTTCTCGACCGTTGTGAACAGCCGATGCACTCATTGACCCTGAGTTGGGCTGAGTCTCGAAGATCGGTCCCCATAAACG
>DATDIQ010000057.1:0-204178 GCA_036520995.1 Occallatibacter sp. | reverse complement strand
GGCGACCGAGTCGACGCCTGGGGCGGCACGGAGCGCCTCGGCAGTCTGATTCCAGACGACCGGGAGCTGGCCTTTGCCGGCAACGGTTTCAAGCAGGAGCAGACGGTCTGTGGAGAAGCCGAGGGGCCGGTTCTGCAGGCGCTGGAAGGAAGTGACAAAGAGCGAAGACAGAAAAAGGACGAGGCAGCAGAAAGCGATCTGAAGAGCGATGGCTCCCCGCATGAGGCGGCGAGGCGCGTGCGGATCTTCACCACCTTTGAGCGCGGCGACGGGCCTGACAGCGGAGGCACGGAGAGCAGGAAGCAAACCGAGCAATAGAACAACGACGATCATGAGCCCGAATCCGAAGAGAAGCACACGCCAGTCGGCGGGAAGGGCGAGACGCGCGGGGTTGTCGGACGGATTGACGAGGCTCAGCACAAAGGGCGCCGACCACGCCGCAAAAAACGCGCCAAGGACCGAAGCAAAGAGGGCGAGCAGCGCGCTCTGGCACAGGATGAGCTGGATGAGGCGTCGACGGCCGGCGCCGATCGAGATACGGAGGGCCATCTCCTGGGCGCGGGCTGCGGCCTGGGCGGTCATCATGTTTGCGACGTTGACGCAGGCGATGAGCAGGACGAGAGCGGCCAGCAGACCGAGGATACCGAGTGAGCGGCGATAGTCTTTCTGGAGATCGGAGATACCGGCGCCGGCGGGATTGAAGACGAGCGTCTTATTAAGAAGGCGGTCGACGGTGGCCTGGGGAACGCCGCGGAAGCACGTGGAGCAGTCGGCCTCGAAGGCGCGGCTGACGGCAGAGAGATGCTGGCGGAGCGGCTCGAGGGCGGTGGCCGGGTTGATACCGGATTTCAACATGAGGAAGATGTGGTGCCAGGTTGTGCTGTCCCGGGTGGCGAAGCTGCTCATGGTGAGGGGCAGAAACATGTCGGTCACCGTTCCCTTCTCGGTTCCCGTGAAGTCGTGAGGGCCGACACCGATGATTTCGAAGGTCTGGTCGCCGATGTGGAGCGAGCGGCCGACGACGTGGGGATCGCGGCTGAAGCGACGATTCCAGTAGTCCCAGGACAGGACGGCATAGGGACTTGCGCCAGCTGCGCGGTCGTCGGCGGATGCCAGCAAGCGGCCGAGCGCGGGCTCAAGGCCGAAGAGCGGGAACATGTTGCCGGAGACATAAACGACGTTGGCCTTCTCCATGTTGTCGTCGCTGGACCCATTGGTTGCCCAGGTGATGTCTGTGCGGTCGGCGTCGCTGATGGCGATGAGGTCGGCCTGGTCCTTGACTGCATTGCCCATTACCTTAAAGTCCGGAGTGGCCCAGTAGCCGTCCTCGATGGGCCTGCCTTCGGGGCCGATCAACTTGCGGGAGAGGGCAAAAAGCCTGCTAGCACCGGAGACAGGCAGCGGGCGCCAGAGCAAGGCGTCGATCAGGCGGAAGGCGGCCACACAGGAGCCGATGCCGAGAGCGAGCGAAAGCACCGCTGCCACCGACGCGACCTTGTTCCGGCAGAGCTGCCTCCAGCCGAATTTCGTATCGGCAAGAAGAGACTCCAGCCATCCGGCAGCGCGAATGCTGTGGCTGGCTTCGCGCTGGCGCAGTATCGAACCGAGCGAACCAAATGCACGCCGTGCTTCATCGGGGTCGCGTCCCGAGGCAATGGCTTCTTCAACGTGCAGCCGCAGCTCTTCCTCGATTTCTCGGTTCAAGCGCTCGCCCCGCAAGGCATTCGAGATTCGCGAACCCAACGACATGTCATGCCTCCCGGAGAACCCGATTGATTGCCAGGCTGACGGACTGCCAGCGCGACTCTTCTGCGCCCAGCTGTTTTTTCCCTGCGGCGGTCAGCTCGTAGACACGGGCGCGGCGGCCCGTTTCCTTCTTGATCCATTCGGCGCGAATCCAGCCCTCTTCCTCCATCCGATAGAGCGCGGGATAGAGCGAGCCCTCCTCTGCGCGCAGCACTTCGCCGGATGTATTGGCAATGGCTGCCATGATTGCGTAGCCATGGAGCCGCGGGCGCCGCGACAATATCTTGAGCACCAGCAAATCGAGAGAACCTTGCAGAGAATCGGTCTTGGCCATAATCAGATATCTTTATATAGACATCTTAGTATAAAGTCAAGACGCGGTATCGCTTGAGCGACATTCTTGGCAAAGCACAACGAAACCTGGTTCGGATTCCTGCCTTGCGGTGAGTCCCGGCTTTGCGAAGGCCACGCGAAGTCCTTGGCTGGACGGCTAGTCCTTGAAGGATTTCACGGCGATGGCGTTTGGTCTGCGCCCGCAGGCAGCATGGTGAACAGCGCCTGCGGCCCGGTGCGCACGACGGCATCGGAATCTACGCTGAAACGCGCTGCGTGCGGATCAGCAAGTAAAAAGCGGTGATATGCGTGATCATGAGAGCTGGTACGTACACAATCGGGATTATGTAGGTTGCGCCGAGTTGGCCCGCCATCGCCGGAAGGCCTACTCGAATCGCGTGGAAATAGTCGACCACGAGGTCGATCGTTCCCACCAGGTTGAAGGCGACAACAAATAGCCAAAAGAGCGGCCTCGCTCTTACGGTAAGAAGCGCCAGCATGGCTAGAATCCCGGTCGCGAAGTCCCAGTAGGCCGAGAACGTTGCAAAGCCCGCCGGCAGATGGGGGCCGACCACTCCGGGAAGAATAAAGACCAGCCCGAAGAAGCGAAAACTGTGTATCGTCGCGATGACGCGCTGCGCACCCACAAGGTCCATCGCTTTGAGCCTAGGAAGGACGTAAGCACTGAAGCAAAGCAGGCACGCGACATAGCCGAAAACGAGATGCAACAGGAAGATAAGTTGCGGCGGCATGAGGCCTCCAATCTATTCATGGGATGACAGAAATCATCCCATGGGTTCAAAAATTCATTGGCTATTGGACCGACGACCTTACTGAGCCGTGGCGTCGAACGCTTTGGCATTGGCGCGGAAGAACGCTTCCAGTGTTTGCGGATTCCGGCCCGTGACCTCACGAATCGCATGGGTCGGCTGGCGGGACTCCTTACTCTCGCGGAAGTATTGCCAAAGATGGCTCAGGTGATCGATGGCGTGGGGATTGATGCGCTCCCTTACCGCATCCACCCACTGCTCGTCGGTAATGGGCACATAACGAATCGGCCGCCCGATAGCTTTACCAAGAGTCTCGACAATCTGGCGCACGGTTGGAGTTTCGCTCACCAGCGGATATACCCTCTCGGAGGGTGCGTTGGAGGCCGTCAGGAGAGCTGCAGCGACGTGGGCTACGTCTTCCGCGCCGACAAGCGGAATGACAGCGTCACCATCGCCCCAGGGCAGAAACGCCGCATCCTGCTGGGCCACGCTGCGGCTGACAAGCGCGCGTACGTTTTCGTAATAGGGCGGCGCTTGAAGATGAAGAGCGCCAATCTGGGCCCAGTCGAAAATGCGATCAACCAGCCGGTGCTGCAGATTCCGGAAGGACGGAGCGCGCTGCAGACCGCGAAATGCAGGATCGTCGGGCGTGCCTTGAAACTGCGAATTGTTTACAACCAGCTCAACCCCCGCAGCGCGGGCCGAAACGGCGAAGATGGTGGCAGCCTCAAGCAGCCCATCGGCTACCGGGTAGGTGAAGTAGGCGCGATTCACATCTTTCAAAGCCGCCTGGACCGAGGCTGGGTTGAGAAGATCGCCCGCCATGACTTCTGCCCCTTTTTCGCGAAGCTCGTCGGGCCTGGCATCGAGTTTGTGGACCATGGCACGGACGAGAAGGCCCCGCTCGAGGAGAAGGTTTGCGATAACGCGCCCTGTTGAGCCCTGCTGGCCGCCGGCTGCGCCTGTAACCAGAATTGGGTGAGACATGAAATTCTCCTTTGCAGATGGGATGATGCTGATCATCCTATAGATTCGAACTTTTTCGACCGCCGGGGCTGGTTGTATCGTCGGATGATCCAGGGCATCCTATGATGAGCTATGCGCTACCAGCCCGAACACAAAGCGGAAGTCCATCAGAAGATCGTGAAAGACGCCTCGCGTCGCGTACGTGCTGAAGGCTTGACAGGCACCGCGGTTGCAGCGGTTATGCGTGACACCGGCCTCACCCACGGAGGTTTCTATAAGCATTTTGGGAGCAAGGACGAGTTGCTGGTCGAATCGCTGCGGGAGGCTTTCCGGGATATTGCCGACAAGCTGGCTCGTGCCGCGGAACAGTCGCACGCGGAGACGCCGTGGAAAGCAATCGTGAAGACCTATCTGAGCCTGGAATACTGCGATCACGCGGAGCGCGGTTGTCCGTTGACAGCACTTGCCCCTGAAATGGCGCGCGTCGATAAGAAGATGAGGAGCCAGATTTTGCCCGAGCTGGTGAACTACAAGAATCGAATGCTTCCCTTTATGCCCGGCCTGCGAACCGCCGACAGGGAGCGTGCTTTCTTCTCAATTTTTTCGACCATGATCGGGGCGATGGAAATCGCCCGCATGCTGCCCGAGTCCTCGATGCGCGAGAAAGTGCTGGCCAGCGCAAGAGATTTTCTCTTGCACAGCTTTTGATTTCTCAGGCCTGTCGGACAAGCGGAAACAGCGTGAAGTCTAGAGAATGAAGGATGGCGATCGAGTTTGTGCGAGCGGCCTGCGAAGCAGGAATGGTGCTCGCGAGCAGCGCGATCATCGTCACGAGAGAACAGGCGAGAGCGAAGGAGGCCGGATCGTGGGGTGTCACGCCCACCAGCAATTTTCGAAAGCGCAGGACATCTGCGCGCTGCCACGCGAAGCGATCGCCTGAACGGCTAGTCCCGGCTGGTCCTATTGGATTTTGAAGGCTTTCACGGCGATGGCATTCGGCCCGCGCCCCGCAGGCAGCATGGTGAACAGCGCCTGCGACCCGGTGCGCACGACGGCGACATCGCCGGAACGCGCATCGACGACAAAAAGCAGATGGCCCGAGGCGGAGAAGGCGAGCGCTGCCGGGCCATCGCCGACGTGGATCGAGCCTTCGCGCTTGCCGTCGTCGATGGCGTAGATGGTCACTTCCTGCGAGCGCAGGTTGCCGACATAAAGCAGGGAATTGTCGCCGGAAACGATGCCGCGCACCGGGTCGGCGCCCATCAGATAGGCGCCCAGCACGTCATCGGTTCCGGTAATCACTTCGGAGATGGTGTCGCTCAGCGAATTCGAAACGAAGATCTCGCCGCCATCGGGCTTGAGGGCGAGCTGCACGGGCGCACGGCCCACATCGAGCAGCGACTCGACACGGTCGACTTGCGGGCGGTCGGGCTGGCCGAAACGCGCCAGAGCGATCGCCATGATCTGGTGGCCGGCGGAGCAAGCAACGAAAGCCTTGGAGGAATCGGGGAGGACCACGACATCGCTCGCGCCGGGGCAGCCCGCGAAGACAGCGCGGACGCGGCGCGTGGCGGGGTCGATAAGGCTCACCGAGTTGCCGCGACGGTTGGCCACCACCAGGGTTTTTCCGTCTGGCGCCACGCGCACAGCGGCCGGCTCTTCGCCGGTGCCGATCGCGCCTACTTCGCGGCGAGCCTTGAGATCGAGAACCGAAACATTGTTGGATACGGAGTTGGCCACGTAAGCGAAGGCGCCGTCGGGGTCTACCGCGAGAGCAAGAGGGCGGCGGCGCACGGGAATGGTCGCGGCAATCGTGTTCTTCTCGGCATTGAGGATTGTGACTGAGCCCTGCGTGCCTTCCGCGCCGGCGTTGAGGACGTAGACCTCATTACGCGTGGGGCTGGCGACCACAGCGAGGGGATTTATGCCCACCTGCACTTCGCGATCGAGGCGGACATTGACCACATCGTAGATGGAAACGGTGTTGCCGGCGCCGTTGGTGACGTAGGCATATTCGCGGTAATTGGCGGGGTATTGGGGAAAGTCGTGGGGCTGGCAGCTGGCGAGCGAAAGTGCGACTGCACCAATGACAGAAAGGCGGCCGAGCAGGCCGCCTGCCGCGCGTGCGGGTACGCGTTCAGCGCGCTTTGGCAACATGCGTGTCGGGTGCAGCGCCGCTATGGATGCCGCGCGGCAAGACGCGATGCACGATGGGCGCGATCTGCTCAATCTCGTTCATCATTTCGGCGAACTGACTGGGGTAGATGGACTGCGCTCCATCGGAGAGCGCCTTGTCGGGTTGATGATGCACCTCAACGAGAATGCCATCGGCGCCGACCGCAGCGGCGGCGCGGGCCATGGGCAACACCTTGTCGCGCTTGCCCGTGCCGTGGCTGGGATCGACGAGGATGGGCAGGTGGCTGAGGCGCTGCACGGCGGGCACGATGCTGAGGTCGAGCGTGTTGCGGGTGTGGTCGGCGAAGGTGCGCACGCCGCGCTCGCACAAGATCACTTCGTAGTTGCCCTCGCTCATGATGTATTCGGCGGCCATGAGGAATTCATCGAGGGTGGCGCTCAGTCCGCGCTTGAGCAGCACGGGCTTGCGCAGGCGGCCGGCGTGCTTGAGCAGAGAAAAGTTCTGCATGTTGCGCGCGCCGATCTGGATGACGTCGGCCCATTCGGCGACCAGCTCGAGGGTTTCGTTGTCGATGGCTTCGGTGACAATGCGGAGGCCGAATTTATCGCGGATCTCGGCCATGATTTTGAGGGCATCGAGACCGAGACCCTGAAAGGCGTAAGGCGAGGTGCGGGGCTTGTAGGCGCCGCCGCGGAAGAATTGCGCGCCGGAAGCAGCGACCTGCTCGGCGATGGCGAAGGCCTGCTCGCGGCTCTCGATGGAGCAGGGCCCGGCGATGATGGCGAGGTTGCGTCCGCCGATGGCTGCGTCTGTTCCCGGGAAGCGGACGACGGTGTCTTCTTCTTTGACGTCGCGGCTGGCGAGTTTATACGGTTTGGTGACGCGGATGACGTCGGCGACGCCGGAAAGGTCTTCGAAGTTGCCGCGGTCGATTTCGCCCGGGTTGCCGGTGATGCCGATGGCGGTGCGTTGCGCGCCGGGCAGGGGATGAGCGCGAAAGCCCATTTGTTCAATATGGTCGCAGACGGCCTGGATCTCTTCCTGCGTGGCCTGCGCCTTCATGACGACGAGCATACGTGGCCTCTCGAAGCTATTAGTGTACGGCAACCGCGCAAACCGGGACGTGCCGGCGCGCATGGCCTTCAACGGCTAGCGGCTGTGCTGGTTGCGGCGTTCGGCATGGCGCTTTTCGCTGCGCCATTTCCAGCCGAGCCAGGCCAGGTAGCCGAGCTGGATCACCCAGGTGATGGTGTAGGCGGCGGTGACGAACTGGTGATCGAGAATGTCAGCTGGATCCATGGTTTTCCTTGTTTCGCACGAGAGCTTGGGGAGTTTAAATATTTGCCGCGAGCGCTTCTTCCGCTTCCTGTTCGGCGTATTGCTGATGTTTGCGTTCGACGTTGAAGCGCAGGATGAGGATGAAGATGCCCCAGGCAAACCAGGCGAGCATGTTCCAAAGGAAGGCGTGAAGCATCGCGGGGTCTTTCATGCCGGAACCTGGATCGCCGCCAAAGACGGGCGCGGGATGCTGGGTGCGCCACCAGCGGTTGGACATGTAAACGATGGGAACATCGAGGGCACCGAAGATGCCGAGCACGGCGGCGAGGGTCTGCACCTGTGGGCCGGCGGCGAAGCGGCGCAGCAGCAGGTAGCTGACGTAGATGAGCCAGAGCACCAGCGTGGTGGTGAGGCGCGCATCCCAGGTCCACCAGATGCCCCAGGCGCGGCGTCCCCAGATGGGCCCGGTGATGAGCACGACGGTGCAGAAGACGACGCCCACTTCGGCGCCGGCGAGAGCCCAGGCATCGGCGATCTGTGCGCGGACTGCGCTGGAGCGGCGGTAGGCGAGATAGCCAATCGATCCAAGCAGGCTGACGGCGAAGAAGACAAAGGCAACCGATGCCGAGGGGACGTGGTAGTAGATGATGCGAAAGACGTAGCCCTGGAGCGCGTCATCGGGTGCGACGTAGATGGCCTGATAGAAGCCCCAGACCATCAGTGCAACGGTGACGGCGGCGTAGAGAGCGATGCCGACTTTTTTCATTTGGGAACCCTGCTTCCTACAGTGTACGACTCGCCGAGTGCGGGTCTCCGCTGAAGGGACGACTGCCGGTTGCGCAGAAGACGCCGATTGCGGAGGTTTTTGCTACTCCGCATGGAAGATGACGTCGAAGAGGAGCAGGCTGACGGTGGTGAAGATGATGTCGTAGCCCACGAGCAGCTTGATCCAGAGAGTCGGGTCGCTGTCGCCGGTGAGGATGGCGCCGGTGGCGTTGACCATCCCGAGCAGCGCGGGCATGAAGATGGGGAAGAGGATCAGAGGCAGCAGCAGTTCGCGGTTGCGGCTGCGGATGGAAAGCGCGGCAAAGAAAGTTCCGTTGGCGACCAGAGCCCAGGTAGCGAGGGGCAAGACCAGTGCGAGCTGCCAGGCGTGGCCCTCGACGCGGAGGTTGTACATGACGAGGAAGACAGGCGCGAGCACGATTTGTACGATGGTGACGAAGAGAAAGTTGGCCAGCACCTTGGCGAGAAAGAGCTCAGAGCCGGGCGTGGGCGCCATGCGTTGCGCATCGAGGACCTGGTGGCGAATCTCGCGGGCCCATGCCTGATTGAGTGCGCTGACCGAGGCGAACATGGTGGCCACGCTCAGGACGCCGCCAGCGATGTCGCGGGAGAAGGCTCCGCGGGGATCAAAGGCGAGAGAGAAAAGCACGACGACCAGCAGCGCGAAGAAGAGCATCGAGTTGACGGCTTCTTTGGAGCGCCACTCGATGCGGAGGTCTTTGACGAGGTGGGTCCAGACGGCGCGGGTCATTATTGGTGCGCCTCCGGAGGATTGTTCTTGGTGAGGTCGGCGGTGACTACGGGGACTTCGAGGGACTGGGCGGCGCGCAGGTAGTCGTTGGGGTTGAGAATCAACTGGGTGCCGCGGGTTCCCGCGGAGACGCTGATCTTGTCGAAGAGGATCGCGGTTTCATCGATGTAAACCGGGAAGGCTTTCCTGGCGCCGAAGATGGTGACGCCGCCGCGGATGTAGCCGGTGAGCGGCTGGACGTCTTTGAGCGAGACCATCTCGGCTTTGCGGAGGCCTGCCGCGGGCGCGAGCTTCTTGAAGTCGAGCTCGGCATCGCCGGGAATGACGGCGAAAAGGTAAATGCCGGGGCCGCCGGTGGTCAGCAACGTTTTGAAGACCTGTTCGGGGGGCATGCCGATCTTTTTTGCGACGGTGATGGCCGACAGATCATCCGGATCGACTTCGTACTCGCGCAGTTCAAACGTGATGCCGTGGGACTCGAGGAAGCGCGCGCCGTTGGTTTTCATTGGGACGGGCTCCCTGGAGAGAATTCAGCAACGCGGCCGGCCTGGAGGCGAAGGATGTAGTCGGCGATGGGGGCAGCGAGGTCGCGCTGATGAGTGGTGATGACGATGGTGCGATTGCCCTGGCGAAAGCCGGAGAGCAGCGCAACCATCTGGCGGGCGCTTTCGACGTCCATGTTGGAGAAGGGCTCATCGAGGAGCAGCAGCTCGGGAACGGGAAGCAGCACGCGGGCGAGCGAGGTGCGCTGTCGCATGCCTTGCGAATACTGGCCGAAGGTGCGCTGGAGCTCGGGATCGAGGCCGACCTGGCGCAGCGCTTCGGCGGGCGTGAGACATTTGCGGCCGGGATAGAGGCTGGCGAAGTAGCGCAGATTTTCCTGGCCGGTGAGCTCGTCGTAGAGCATAGCTGCGTGGCTCATGTAGCCGATGCGGTCGCGGACTTCGTGGGGATCGTTGTTGCCGAAGACCTTGACGGTGCCGTGGGTGGGATCAAGCAGGCCGGCAAGAATGCGCAGCAGCGTGGATTTGCCGGCGCCATTTTCTCCAATGAGGACATAGCAGCGGCCCGGCTCGAGGTCGACGGAGACCTGGCGAAGAGCGGCGAAGGCGCCGAAGAGTTTGGAAACTTGATGGACGCGCGCACAGAGGGTCGAGCTTGTGGCCGCTGGGGCGAGCGCGGTCATGGAGTTATTCGGCGGACGCCGGACTGGAGGAATTGCTGGAAGGCGCGGGGGCGGCCGCAGTGGAATTCGGTGTCATGGCGGCAGGTTGTTTCTGGCCAGGCTGCGCAGGCGCATACTTGCTGGCGCATTTGGCCTGAAGCTGGTTGGCGTGAAAGACGCCATCGCGGCCGAGCGTGCCGATGGCAAGAGCCTGTGCGTCGTCCTTGAAAGTGTCGGGCGGCGGTTCGGAGCCCCTGTAATTCACGTGAAGCGAACGACCCTTGCCGGCGTTGGGTGCGTGGCTTTCAAATTCGTCGAGCATGAAGGTCACGTTGGGTCCGTCGTGGACAATTGAGCCGGGCTTCACGAAACCTTCGACGCGAAGATTGCTGCTGTAGGCCTTGTCGCCCATGCTGACGAGTTCGGGCAGCTTGACGTAGTAGCTCTTGCTGGAGCCGTAGCCGGAGTAGGCCAGCCAGCCGATGGTGCCGAGGATGATGGCGACGGCGATTCCGATGCGGATCGAGTTGGAAGAGCTTTTCATGCCTGCACTTAACGATACGGGCGGAAGGGGGGCGGGTCAACCGTCTCGTCCCACTAGGGTGATTTAAATCACACTTTGCATCGGTCGCATGGACCCGCGTCAGGGGCTGGCGGGGGCGGATTTTTAGTGCACAGAATCAAGCGTTTGGGCGGCGCGGTCGAGGGCCTGGGTGAGCGCGGCGAGCTGTTGGGTGGCGCGGGGCGCGTCTTTGGCGTCGATGGCTTCATTGACGCCGGGAATGACGACGGCAGAGTAGCCAGTGTATTCACCGGGTGCATAGATGGTGTGCTTGTACCAGGGGCGATTGGGCAGGCCGGCGGGGGAAAGCAGATCGGTTTCAACCTGGCGAAGAGTCCGGTTAAAGCGGGAAAGGTCGCCGGATGCGGATTGCTGGGCGGTGTGTGCTTTGGCCGCGGCGGCAATGAATCGGGCGGCTGCGGCTTGCGCCGGACCGAAGTCGAGCGAGCTGAGGCCGTCGTCTTCTGCCTTGCGTTTGGCGGCGTCGAGGTAGGAGGAGATTTCGTGGGCATAGGCGCCGTAGTCGTAGGGAAGAACGTCGGCATCGGCCATGCGCAGGGCTTCGAGGCCGAAGACGCGGGCCATTTCCTGCAGGTAGACGAACTTTGGATCGGCGTTCATGACGAACCAGGCGTAGTCGTCGAAGGTGGAGTGGTAGACGCCGTAGGGTCCCGATGAGCCGACGTCGGTGGAGGGCACGCCGGCATGCTGCAGGAAAGGCGTGAAGTCCGAACCGGAGCCGAGATCGCTGACGTGGACTTCTTCGCCGGGTTGGGGCGGCGCGTTGGAGGCGCGGTGCTCGGGATTCTTCTCGCGGTTGAGGCGCCACTCCTGATAGACGGTGCCGCTGATGGGACTGGGCACGGATTTGGTGACGTCGCGGATGAATTCCTTGAGTGAGGGAACGGCGGCGGCGTTGAAGTCGGGACCGGAGACACCGACGTCGGTGTTGAAGTAGGCGACGGCATGTTCGATGGACGAGGCGTTTTGCTCGACCCACTCGGTAGAGCCGATGAGGCCTTCTTCTTCGGCGTCCCAACTGCAGAAGAGGATGGTGCGCTTGGGGCGCCAGCCTCCTTTGAGAAGGGCGCCGATGCCGTGGACCGCTTCAAGCATGGCGGCAGTGCCGCTGTTGGGATCGACGGCGCCGTAAACCCAGGCATCGCGGTGATTGCCGTTGATGACCCATTCGTCGGGGAATTCCGTTCCCTTGATTTTTCCGACGACGTCCCAGATCAGGCGGCGCTGGTAGTCCTGTTGCGAGACGAGGTGGACGCGGACGCCGCCGGGACCGAGGTGGTAGCGGAAGGGAAGTGCTCCCTGCCAGCCCTGCGGGACGCCTGGACCTTTGAGTGCCTGCAGGATCGGCGCGGCATCGTGATAGCTGATGGGGATGGAGACGATGTGCGGCTGATTGCCGTCGGGATTGACGCGCGATGAGTCAGGCAGGTCGGGTGTGGAGGCGACGCCGGGTGTCTCGGGATCGCCGGGATATTTGAAGAGGTATTGCACCGAGCCGCGCTGGACGCCGGTTTCAGGCCGCCACGGACCCATGGGATAGGCGTCGCCTTTGAAGTAGCCGTCGTCTTGCGGATCGGAGTAGATGAGAACGCCGGCGGCGCCGCGCTGCTCGGCGATGTAGACCTTGACGCCGCGGAAATTGCCGCCGTAGCGCACGATGACGATTTTGCCGTGGAGATCGATGTGCTCCGAGGCAAGCTGGTCAAAGTCTTCGAGGCGGCCGTAGTTGGCGTAGACCACTTCGCCGGTGACATCGCCGGAGCCGGAAGAGCCGTTGAAGGGCATGACGACGCGGGGATCGTCCTGGCCTGGATCGTTGCTGACGTGCTCGCGCGTGGGGCCGGTCATAAGCTGCTTGCCGGCGTCGTCGTAGGCCTCGATGCGCTCGACTTTGGGGTGATTGAGCAGCACGCGATAGGGAACGATCTCTGTTTCGAGACCGGCGTCGCGGAATTTTCCGGCGACGTATTCTGCGGTCTTGTGATCTTCGGGAGTCGCGGCCATGTGTGGTTCGGCGGTGAGGGTTTTCAGCTCTTCACCGGCCAGTTTGGCGCTGGGCACATCGAGGAATTTCGCTTCGATCGCTTGTTCTTTGGAAAAGTCGAGATAGCCGAAGGCGCCAGCCGCTCCCTGAGCGGCGGAGTGAGATCCATGAGGAAGGGGGAGGATCGCGAGCAGGAAAAAGACAGCGGACGACTTGCGCATGAGCATGAGCGAAGGCCTTTGACGCGCTTGCAAGGCAGAGGGATCGATGGCAGGCGGCCTGTGGATCGGGCCGCCCAAGTTCACCTCAGCTTACACTAGAGAGGCGAGAGACTTTCTCGGTGTGGAGCGGCCGTTGGAGAAGGAACCGATGAACGCCGCGCCGGAGGAGAGGACCCTCAGCGCCACAGGCGGGGACTCGGGCAGCCGCTTGCCGCCGATGACGCGGGCCCTGCGCAATCGCAATTTCCGGCTCTTCTGGAGCGGCAATTTTCTCTCGAATATCGGCACCTGGATGCAGAACGTGGCGCAGGGCTGGCTGGTGCTGCTGCTGACGAATTCCGCATTCTGGCTAGGCGTTGTCGGCTTTGCCGGGGCTATTCCTTTCCTGATCTTTACGCTCTTTGGCGGCGTAATTGCCGATCGCGCCGACAAGCGCCGGCTGCTGATTGTGACCCAGACGGTGATGATGCTGCTGGCGTTTTTGCTGGCGGCTCTGGCGTGGCTCAAGATCATCACGGTGTGGGAGGTAGCGGCGATTGCATTCTTGAATGGCGTGGTGATGTCGATGAATGCGCCGAGCTACCAGGCGCTGGTGCCGCGGCTGGTGAAGCGCGAGGATTTGACCAATGCGATCGCGCTGAACTCGGCGCAATTCAACATGTCACGCATTCTGGGGCCGTCGCTGGGCGGCTACGCGATGATGGTGTTCGGCGTGGCGGGGAATTTTTTCCTGAACGGTATCAGCTTTCTCGCGGTGCTGTGGGCGCTGATGCGGATCGACTACCCCGAAGAGAAGCCGGCGCGCCATGAAAGCATGTGGGCGAGCCTGCGCGGTGGATTTGCGTATCTGCACAGCGAGCGGGAGATGCGGATCCTGATCTGGATGACGGCGACGGTCAGCCTGCTGGGCATTCCGTTTTTGACGTTCATTCCCTATTTTGCGAAGGATCAGCTGAACGCGGGCGCGAGCGGGCTGGGATGGCTGCTGGCGTGTTCCGGTCTTGGTGCGGTGCTGGCCGCGATGACGGTGGCGACACTTGGCGTAATTCGGCATCGAGGCCGGCTGGTGACGATCACGGGGTGTCTCTTCTTTCTGGCCATCATCGGGTTCACCTTTTCGCGCAGTTTTGTTCTTTCCGAGTGCCTTGCTTTCGTGGAGGGGCTCAACGGGATCCTGATGATCTCGTGTTTCAACGTGACCATCCAGCATCTCTCGTCGGATGAGATGCGAGGGCGGGTGATGAGCATTTATGCGACGAGCTTTCTGGGATTGCCTCCGCTGGGGTCATTGCTGGCGGGCGGGCTGTCGCGCCGGTTCGCCACGGGGCATGTGCTGGCGGTGATGGCGGGCGCGGCGGGTTGCGCGTTTGTGGGGTTCTTCTCGTGCTCGCGGTCGCTGCGGGAACTGGATTAGTTAGGGATGCTGACCGACGCGATCTTTCGATGCTGGGGTGTGTGCTTTCCCACCCTTTCGCCAGAAAAAGGCGAAAGGGTGGGGCACCGCGGAGACGTGGAAATTGGAGATTCACCAAGGACAACCGCAGATCCTTCGGCTGCGTTGCGCGCTTCGCGCACAACTTGCTCAGGATGACAGGTCGCGCTAGGCGACGGGCTGGGCGCAATGGGCGCAGCGCTTGGCGGCGAGCGGAATGTCGCTGAGGCACTCGGGGCACGCCTTAGTCACCGGTGGCGCATCGGGCATGGGCTTTTTGAAGCGCGACAGCAATGCGTTGACCGGGAGCACGAAGGCGAAGTAGACCACAGACGCGATGAGCGTGAACGAGATGACGTGGTCAATGAAATTGCCGAGCTTGACCTGTCCTTTGCCCACGTGCAGGATGATGTAGCTGAAGTCGGGCTGGCCTACGGTGGCCGCGATGAGCGGGTTGATGACATCGCTGACCAGTGAAGTGACGATGGCTCCAAACGCAGCGCCGATGATGACGGCAACCGCCAGGTCGACGACGTTTCCGCGCAGAATGAAATCACGAAATCCTTTCAACATGTCTTTCCTCCCGTTGTTGAAGCCGGTTGTGCGAGCCGATCGACGGGGCTATCGCGTGGTCGACCGGCGCCTGTGTACAGCCATGCTACACGGCTATGTCAATACCGGGCTGCAAGGAATCGAATTGGGTGCGAGGTGAAGCTTTGGGGCGAGGGCGTAATGGAAGGCGGCTCAGGGATAGGCGACCAGAAAGACGATCATGGCCAGGATCATGAGATCGGCATAGAGGAAGAGGAGTACGCCGATGTGGTAGAGGTTCCATTGGCGGTGGAGGCAGCGCGCGGTTTCGCCCATGCCCCAGAGGCCGACGAGCAGACTGATCCATTGCCAACCTGAGCCGTGCAGGTTTTCGATGTTGGGGAATCCGGCAAGGCGGAGGCTGGCAAAGAAGGCGCCGAGCGAGAGCGCAACGCCCCGCACAAGGGATTTCTGGCGCAAACGGAAAATGGAAAAGGGAAGCCGCACAACTCTTCACTGTAGACGCTCGTCGCCGGGGAGCGAGCGGACGCGGGGTTACTGTGCGGCCAGCTCCATCTCATGCAGCGATTCGGCGTAAGGTGCGCGCAAAATGCCGCGTTCGGTGATGATGGCGGTGACGTATTTGGCCGGAGTGACATCGAAGGCCGGATTGCAAATTCCCACGCCGTGCGGTGTGAGCTGTTTGCCGCCGTGGTGGGTGACTTCGATGGGGCTGCGCTCTTCAATGGGTATGGCGTCGCCGGTGGGTGTCGCCGTGTCGATGGTGGACCAGGGAGCCGCGCAATAGAACGGAATGCCGTGTTCCTTGGCGAGGATGGCCACGTTGTAGGTGCCGATCTTATTGGCGAAATCGCCATTGGCGGCGATGCGATCGGCACCGACAACGACGGCCTTGATCTTGCCTGCGCGCATGAGGCTGGCGGCCATGTTGTCGCAGATGACCGTAGTGGGGATTCCGTCGGCCATCAGTTCCCAGGCAGTGAGGCGCGCGCCTTGGAGGAAGGGCCGTGTTTCATCTGCATAGACGTGAATGCGCTTGCCCTGCTCGACAGCGGAGCGGATGACGCCGAGTGCGGTGCCGTAGCCGCAGGTGGCAAGAGCGCCGGCGTTGCAGTGGGTGAGCACGCCGCCTTCCTGGGGCAGCAGCTTACCACCGTGAGCTCCCATGGCTTTGCAAGCGGCGATGTCTTCCTCGTACATGGCGTGGGCTTCGGCCAGGAGCTTCCGCTGTACGTCGTTCATGGAGGTCTGGGCGGCGAGCAGAGAGCCGAAGAGACGCTTCATGCGGTCGATGGCCCAGAAGAGATTGACGGCGGTGGGTCGGGTGGCGGCGAGGCGCGCGCAAATCTTATCGAACTCGGGAGCGAATTGCTGCGCGCTCTCCGCCTGCGAGCGAATCGCGCCCAGGGCGACCCCGTAGGCAGCCGATACGCCAATGGCCGGGGCGCCGCGGACGACCATGGTGACGATGACGTCGGCGACCTGCTCGTAGGTGGTGGCGAGCACGTAGGTCTCTTCGAGGGGAAGCCTGGTTTGATCGATGAAGCGAACGCCTTCGGGGGTCCAGGTGAGGGTTGGAATCATGCAATTCCAGTGTAACTGCCAGCCACCGCAAGGCTGCTCGGCGAAGCCGTGAAAACATTTTCACAAACCGCTGGACTGCCCGGCATCGGACTGCGTAAAGTGGTCCCTATCTACGCGCGACTCACGGCAGCGAACGGCGTTCGCTCGGCGCCGGGTCGTCCATGGCGACCCAAGGAGCAGTCTTGAATCTCACCTCCGTCGATTGGCTGATCATGCTGCTGTACTTCGTCTTTGTGCTGGGCATTGGTTTTGCCTTGAAGCGCTTCATGAAGACGAGCAAGGATTTCTTCCAGGCGGGGCGAGCGTTGCCGGCGTGGATCTGCGGACTGGCATTCATCAGCGCGAATCTCGGCGCGCAGGAAGTGATCGGCATGGGGGCTTCGGGGGCCAAGTACGGCCTTGAGACCTGCCACTTTTACGGAATCGGCGCGATCCCGGCGATGATTTTCGTGGGCATCTTCATGATGCCGTTTTACTACGGCTCGAAGGCGCGCTCGGTGCCGGAGTTTCTGCGCATGCGCTTCGACGAGAAGACGCGGGCGCTGAATGCTTGCTCGTTCGCAGTGATGACGGTGTTCAGCTCGGGCATTTCGATGTATGCCATGGCGCGGCTGATCCAGGCGCTGCACGTTTTCGATCGGCTGTTCTATCAACTGGGGTGGCCGCAGGGCGGCATCTTTACGTTTTCGATTGTGCTTTCGGCTGTGATTGTTTTGCTCTACATTTTTCTGGGCGGATTGACGAGCGCGATTTACAACGAGGTGCTGCAGTTCTTTCTGATCATCGCGGGATTTTTTCCGCTGGTGTGGCTGGGACTGAAAAATGTAGGTGGATGGAACGGGATGAAGGCGGCGGTGGCCAATGTTGATCCGCGCATGCTGCATGAGTGGAAAGGCGTAATGCATGCGAGCACCAATCCCATGGGCGTCGACATTATCGGGATCGGCATGGGATTGGGCTTCGTGCTGGGCGCGGGCTACTGGTGCACCGACTTTCTCGTGATCCAGACCGCCATGGCATCGCGCAACATGGAGTCGGCGCGGCGGGTTCCGCTGATAGCGGCGATTCCGAAGATGGTGTTTCCGTTCCTGGTGATTCTTCCGGGGCTGCTGGCGATCGGGCTGCCGACACCGCATACCACCACCATGGTGACGCATGAAGCGAACGGCGCCATCGTACACAACATCGCGGTGGTGCCGCCGGAAGTGGAAGAGGGACGAGGGCTGATTCCCGCAAAGGTGAACCCGCTGACCGGCAAGGCGATGCTGGACGCCAGCGGAAAGCCGCTGCTCGACTATGACATGGCGACGCCAAACCTGCTGCTGCACTACTTTCCCACGGGGATTCTGGGGCTGGGCCTGACGGCGCTGCTGGCCAGCTTTATGAGCGGCATGGCGGGGAACGTGACGGCGTTCAATACCGTCTTCACCTACGATCTCTACCAGTCGTACATTCACAAGGGGGCGAGCGACCGGCATTACCTTGCGGTGGGCAGGTGGGCCACGGTGGGGGGGATTCTTCTTTCGATCGCGACGGCCTTTGCGGCGATCAACTTCAACAACATCATGGACACGCTGCAGCTGGTTTTCTCGTTTGTGAATGCGCCGCTGTTTGCGACGTTTTTGCTGGGGATGTTTTCGAAGCGTACCACCGGGCACGGCGCGTTTTCAGGGTTGATTGCGGGAACGGCGGCAGCGATGCTGCATCATGGGCTGACGCTTCCGATCGAGGCGCATCCCGGCATTCATGGCGGGTGGATCGCGGTGCTGCATCACTACCCGAGCGACATGGCGCAGAATTTTTATGGCGCGATTTGGGCCTTCAGCGCGAATTTTGTGATTGCGGTGGTGGTGAGTCTTTTCACCAAGCCGCGGCCGGAGCCGGAACTGGTAGGCCTGGTGCACTCGCTTACGCCTAAGCCCTCGATGGCGCACTTGGTATGGTGGAAGCGGCCCGAGGCGCTGGGCGTCGCGGTGCTGCTGGGCGCGCTGGCGCTGAATATTTTCTTTGCGTGAAGGAGAGAGCGCGATGAATCTCGATTTGCGGATTCCGATGGGATTGATGTTCACCTTTACGGGAATCATTCTCACTGTCTTTGGACTGCGCACGCAGGACAACGCGGTGCTCTATGCGAAGAGCCTGGGCATCGATGTGAATTTGTGGTGGGGGCTGGTGCTGCTGGTCTTTGGGCTGGTCATGTTTCTGCTTGGCCGACGGGGACAGCTTCGGCAGGCCAAAGAACCGCCCGCGCCGGTGGATGAAAGTGAAGTGCGGCCGGGACACTGAGTCCGACTCTGGTCGAGATTTGAGAACTTCTGAAACCACCGGATTCAAATGCGCGTCAAGCTGCAGCTCGCCACACCGGACGACGTGGGAGAACTCATCGCACTCAGCGCAGCAGTGGCCGAGCGTCTTCGCGCGGAATTTGGAGAGGGTTACTGGGTGTCGAGGGCGACGGAGAAGGGCACACTCTTCACGATGCGCCGGTCGAATGTGTACATCGCGCGTTCTCGCAAGAAAATCATCGCGCGAGTCAATCTCTCCACGAGGAAGCCGTGGGCAATCGACACCAAGTATTTCACGCCATGCAAGAAACCGCTCTACATTGTTGGGATGTCGGTTGATCCTTCGCTACAGCGCAGCGGCGTTGGCCTTGCGTGCATCGCAGAGGCAATCACGATCGCGAAGAAATGGCCCGCTGATGCGATCCGGCTGGATGCGTGGGACGCCGTGGTCGGCGCCGGCGCGTTTTACAGGAAATGCGGCTTTCGCGAGGTCGGGCGCGCGACGTATCGGCTTGCTCCCCTTATCTACTTCGAGATGTTGCTGTAAAGTCTTTTGTCGATCTTCGCAAAGCGTTTACGCCCGATCCTGATACATCTCTTATTCCCCGCCCATTAGACTTGGATTGAGCCGATGAAGCGAAAAACCATCGAACATTATGAGATTGTGCGCCGTCTGGGGGCAGGCGGCAGCGGTGTAGTGTATCTGGCTACGGACACGCTGTTGCAGCGGCCTGTGGTGATGAAGATTTTGCGTGCGGGGCCGCTCACGGTACAGCAGATGCGCTCGACGGTGCTGCGCGAGGCGCGGCTGGCGTCGGCGATCGAGCATCCCAATGTGTGCGCGATATACGAAGTGGGCGAATCGGGCGATGAGGGCTATATCGTCATGCAGTACGTGCCCGGTCAATCGCTCGATCAGCTGATCGGGCGCGGGCCGGCGAATCCGCAGCTTGTGCTCTCGGTGGGAATCCAAATTGCGGATGGGTTACAGGCGGCGCACGCGCTGGGGATCTTTCATCGCGACCTGAAGCCGCAGAACGTGATGCTAACAGAAGGCGGCCTGGTGAAGATTCTCGACTTCGGCCTGGCGCGGAGGCTGCGGCCGGGGGATGCGAGTTTCGATCCCAGCAAGCCGGCAATGGCGAAGGACGCATCGCTGGCGGCGACTTACACAGCGCGCGGGGGCACGATTCGCTACATGGCACCGGAACAGTTTGTGACCGGGCATTCGAGTGTTCAGTCGGATGTGTGGGCACTGGGCGTGATCTTGTTTGAGCTGGCCAGCGGGCGGCATCCATTCTCGCGTCCGGACGCGGAGGATTTTCAGGCCATCCGCGGGATCCAATTTTCCGACCCGCCCGACTTGAGCGAGATTGTGCCCGGCATTTCCCCTGAACTGAAGAGCGTGATTACGACGTGTCTCGAAAAGAATCCGGGCACGCGTTACAACAACGCCGCGGAAGTGCGCGAGGCGTTGAAGACGATCATGAAGGCGCTGCAAATCGAGACGGGCATCATTCCCGGCGAGGCTGCAGCGAACCTGCCCACGACGGAAGCGGAGGCGGAGAAACGCTCGACGGGGATTCTGTCGATGCTGGCGGAGCGGTTTCGTGAATCGGCAAGCGAGCGCGTGGCGCAGAATTCACTGCTCGTTTTGCCCTTTACCAATCTTGGAGCTACGGAGGTTGCGCCGCTTTACGGCTACGCGCTGGCCGATGCGATTGCGGCGCGGCTGGCGCGAATTCCGGGGCTAATCGTGCGGCCATCGAGCACCTTGATGACGCTGCCGATTGCGCAGATGGATCCGCTGTCAGTGGGACAGAAGCTGCTGGTATCGTTTGTGCTCGCGGGAAGCTTTGTGCGCTCGGAATTTGGATTCGATTTGAACTGGCAGCTGCTCGATGTGCCGTCGCAGAGCGTGCGCTCGGGCGGAGCGATCCAGGTTGCGTCGCTGGATCTGATCGCGGTGCAGACGGAGATTTCAAATGAGGTGTTCGCTGCGTTGCATGGGCTGAGCGCGGCCGATCGATTTGAAACATCGCCGTCCGATGGGACTCGCACGGCATCCCGCGACGGGTCGCTGCCAGGGCCGCTGAGCGAGGAATATCTGCAGGGGCGGGCGCTGCTGAGTGCGTTTATGGTGCGCACTGGGGCGCGCATCGACCTGGATCGCGCGCATGCGCTCTTTAGCGGCGTAACCGCGAAGGATCCGGAATTTGCCGCGGCTTGGAGCGGGCTGGGCATTGCGGAGCTGCAATATGTGCGGCACGGATTCGGCGGGCAGATTCATGTGATGCACGCGCGGCGCGCGTTCGATGAGGCGCTCAGGTTTGATCCCGCGGCGACGGAAGCGAACCTGTACCGGATTTACATGCTGCTCTCGCGCGGGGAAAAGGAGTCGGCGCGGCACGGGATTGCGAACCTGCTGATGTCGGCTTCGAACGACTGGAGCGTCCATCGCGTGGCGGGCGTGGCTCTGCGAGGCGATGGCCTGTACGCGGAGGCTCTGCAGCAGTTCAATCGAGCTTTGACGCTGAATCCTGCCAGTGCCGCGATTCTGTATAACCATCGCGCGCGTGTGTACCACTACCAGAACCAGATTGAGCTGGCGGGCGACGAGTTGGAAAAAGGGTTGGCGCTCGAACCGCGCTATTCGCTGCTGAGGACGTCGGCCGGCTACCAGCAGATGCGCATGGGGAATTTGACAGAGGCGATCGAGATTCTGGAGGCCGTAATTCGCGACGATGCATCGATGCGCATCGCGGTGCCGACGCTGGCAATGTGTTATGTGCAGGTGGGCGAGCGGGAGCGCGCGGCGGGGCTTTTGAAAGATGACACGCTGGCGGCTGCCGAGGCCGACAACGAGATGGCATACCGCCTGGCCACCTATTTTGCCGTGGAGGGGGATTCGAGCGAGGCGCTGCACTGGCTGCGGCGCGCCATCTATCTCGGCAACGAGAATTATCCCTGGTTCCAGAAGAATCCGGCGTGGAACAATCTGAAGACGAATTCGGATTTCGGGCGCATTCTCGACGATCTGAAGAAGAGTTTTCGGCGGAATCAGAAAACGTGGAAACGGCTGCTGGAGCAGGTGCCGCGGGACGGGGAGTAGTGCTGCGAGGCTGGGCGCGACGGCGCGGGTTGCGGGATACACTTGCGAGGATGCGTCTTGAGCATGCCACCGAGGCCGATTATCCGGCCCTGATCCAATTGATCAACGTCGCCTTCCGCGCGACCGGTCCGACCGCAAGCTGGAATATCGAAGCGGGCATTCTTGAAGGGCAGCGGATCAACGATTCGCTGTTGCGCGAGGATCTCGCCAAGAATCCGAATGCGCATCTACTGGTGACGCGCGATGAGCGGGATAAGTCGGTCCTGGGAACGGTGTGGCTCGACCCGAAGGCCGATGGCGCCTGGTACCTGGGCCTGCTGACGATCCAGCCCGCATTGCAGAAGCAGCACCTGGGGCGCACGCTGCTTGCCGCCGCGGAAGAGTTCGCAAAGGAGCGCGGCGCGCACGCGATCCGAATGACAGTGCTGCATGTGCGGGACACGTTGATGGCGTGGTACGAGCGACGTGGCTATGCGTTGACGGGGGAGACGAAGCCGTTTCCCTACGACGACCATCGTTTTGGAAAGCCGCTGCGCGACGATCTGCACTTTGTGGTGTTCGAGAAGCGGCTGTAGCGCGGGGCGATGTCTGATTTCTTTGCGAGCGTCGGATGTCTCAAAAGCAGATCCAACGCTCCGCTTGCCCCATTCGTGGGGCCTCGTGGTTCGCCCTCGGCA
The DNA here is from genome assembly GCA_036520995.1 of Occallatibacter sp. Classification (GTDB taxonomy): domain Bacteria; phylum Acidobacteriota; class Terriglobia; order Terriglobales; family Acidobacteriaceae; genus Telmatobacter. The sequence goes on along the minus strand of DATDIQ010000057.1, from coordinate 181,816 downwards.
CAGCTACTTCAGACTTATGGTGGCTTTCAGCGGCAGACTGTCGGACGAGCCGCCAACGAGGATCGTGTAGTCGCCGGGGACAAGGGTCCAGCCGTCTTTGGCTTCATCGAAGATGGAGAGGTATTTCGGATCGATGTCGACGGAGACGTTTTTCTTTTCTTTCGGGTCAAGTTTGACCTTGGTGAAGCCCACGAGACGCTTGAAGGGCTCGCCTGCCGCGTCGGGAAGCATGGCATAGACCTCGGCGATTTCTGAGCCCTCGCGCGCGCCGGTGTTGGCGACGGTGAATGTGGCCGTCACTTTGTCCCCTGCGGCGACCTTCAAGCCGGAATAACTATAGGTGGTGTAGGAAAGGCCGAAGCCGAAGGAGAAGAGGACGGACTTTTTCTCTGCTTCATACCATTTGTAGCCCACCTTGACACCTTCGTCGTAGGTGACCGGGAAGGGCGGCAAGCCCTTGGCCCAGAGTTCGCGATTGACCGGCCCGGTGAAGTGCTGCGACTCAGGGGGCGGCAGGGTGAGGGTGGGATGGGGCAGATCGGCCTCGCTCTTGGGAAAGGTGTTGGGCAGTTTGCCGCTGGGGTTCACGGTGCCGAACAAGACATTACCGACGGCATCGGCGCCATCGCTGCCGCCGAACCACGCCTCGAGAATTGCCGCGGGCGCATTGACCCAGGGCATGGTAACGGGGTTTCCGGTTTCGAGTACGACGATGGTGTGCGGATTGACCGCGGTGACCGCGGCGATGACGTCGTCCTGGTGGTGGGGCAGGGTGAGGCTGGGGAGATCCATACCTTCGCTGGCCCACATGTAGGCGAAGACGATGGCGACGTCGGCACCCTTGGCGGCTGCGGCAGCTGCAGCGGGATCGGTGCCTGGATCGTACCTCACGGTTGCCCGGGGCGCGCGGGCCTGGATGGCCTTGAGCGGCGAAGTGGGGAACCAGATTTCCTCGAGCCAATGGGTGGCGCCTTTGCCGGGAGGCATGATGGCGTTGCCGCCGATGGGATCGACCTGTGCTGAGCCGCCGCCGGAGATCATGCCCACATCGGAGTGCGAGCCGATGACGGCGATGGTGTGAAGGCGGTTGGGGTTCAGCGGCAAAACGCCGTGTTCATTCTTGAGCAGGACGATGCCGCTTTCTTCGATCTTGCGCGCGGTCTCAAATCCGGCAAACGGGTCGACGACGCTGCGCTGGCGCGGATTGTCGACGAGGCCGGCGGCAAACATGGAACGCAGAATGCGATGCACGTGGTCGTCGAGCTCGGCGGTGGAGATGGTGCCCGCTTCGACGGCGGCTTTAAATTTGTCGCTGAAGAAGAAGCTGCCGGGCTCTTCGTTGTCGAGGCCGGCGGCAGAGGCTTTTTCAGTGGAGTGCGTGCCGCCCCAGTCGGACAAAACGAAGCCGGGAAACTTCCAGTCCTTTTTGAGAACGTCGTTGAGGAGGTATTGATTTTCGCAGGCGAAGTCGCCGTTGACGCGGTTATAGCTGCACATGACGGCGGCGGGATGGCCCTGGGTGACGCCGATTTCGAAGGCCAACAGGTCGCTCTCTCTCGCGGCGCGCTTGCCGATGGTGATGTTGACGGCGTTGCGGCCGCTCTCCTGGTCGTTGAGCGCGTAGTGCTTGATGTCGCCGATGACGTGCTCGGACTGGGTGCCTTCGATAAGCTTGGCGACGAGCGTGCCCGCGAGCACCGGATCTTCGCCGAGATACTCGAAGGTGCGGCCGTTGCGTGGATCGCGGGTGAGATTGACGCCGCCGCCAAGCGTCATGTTGAAGCCTTGTGCGCGCAGCTCGCGGCCGATGAGGGCGCCATAGTCGAAGGCGGCGTCTGGATCCCAACTTGCGGCTGCGGCGACATCGGCAGGTAGTGCCGTGGAGTAGCGGCCGTTCACGCCACTGGAGCGGACGCCATAGGCGGCGTCGCTCATATCGATGCCGGGAATGCCGAGGCGGGGGACGCCGACATCGTAGCCGACGCCGCGATTGGAGGCTGCGTTCTCGGGCGTGACCGGATCATCGGTGGGCATGCCTACGCCGTGCAGCACGGCGATTTTTTCGTCGAGGGTCATTTCCTTGAGGACGAGGTCGGCGCGCTCGTCGGGCGAGAGGCTTGTGTTCATCCACGGTCCGGTGGGCGGAGTGGGCTTTTGAGGGCGCTGCGCCTGGCCCAGGGAGCAAACGAGCAGCGCCAGCAAAGGCGCCACGATAGTTTGGGGGGCGCGGAAACGATGGAGGATCATAGAGGCCTCGCTCAAACGATTTTGCAGGACAGACAATGGTACCAGCGGACAGGGAAAGTGGGAACAAGGGGCAGGAACAATGATTCGGGGGTCAGGGTCAGGGGTCAGAAAACCGATCCCACCCTTGCGGCGAAAAGCTGCCGCAAGGATGGGGCACCAGAGGTGCTCTGAATAACGTTTGTGGTTCACGGGCGCCTCAATGTTCTTCGACGATGGCGAGGTCCCAGGGGCCGAGGGTGATTTCCTGGCCCTTGGTGCGGGTGATTCCGCGCAGCAGGCCGGTGCCATCGCCATAGCCGTAGGGAAACTTCACGCTATCGGCTGAGTAGTTGAAGTAGTAGTGCAGAGCCTTGCCCAAGCGATTGACGCCGTGCCAGACATGGAGGTGCGGCGGCAGTTGTTCGTCGGGCGTGGCGAGGCCGGCTTCTTCGAGCGCCTGCTTCATGATCGCCGTTTGCAGCGCGTCGGAGAGATAGGTGCCCTCGTAGAGCAGCGTGCCGGAGCCGTATTGATTCTCGGTGATGGCCGGCCATTTGCCGAAGAAGGGATGGTCGTAAAAGGCAAGCGGCTTGGCGTGGTCGGGCATTAGGAATTCGGCCCAGTCCTGGACTTTGTTGGCGTCGGTGCCGACGTGGAAGGGATCGCCTTTGAGCGCCAGGGGATGTTCGAGGTTGGAGAATTCCTGATAGCTGAAGCCGGCGGCTTCGCGTAGAGGACCGGGGGCGCGCTCCCAACGGACGGCGGAGTTCTCGTTGGCGAAGCCGCTCTTGAAGGTCATGACGACGTGGCCGCCGTTTTTTACGTAGTCGGCGATGCGTTGCAGCAGCGCATCGTCAGAGATGTAGAGCGCGGGAACGATGAGCAGCTTGTAGGCGGAGAAGTCCTGGGTTTCGGGGAAGACGAAGTCGGCGCCGATGTTGAGGTCGTAAAGAGCGTGGTGCATCTGCTGCACGACGGAGACGTAGCCGTCGCGGTCGCCGGTCCAGCTGCGCGCGGGCACGCCGCCGCCATAGGGCATGAAGCTGATGGCGTTGTCTGAATCGCGGCTCCAGAGGATGGCGACGTCGTGGTGGATCTTGAGACCGACGAGATGGGGCCCGATCTTTTGGAGTTCGTGCGCAGTGCGGCTCATCTCGGCGTATTCGCGATTGGGCTCAAGATCGTGGGAGAGGATGCCTTTCCAGTAGGTTTCCTGATTTGCGGCGATCGATGCCCAGTGCCAGTACTCGACCATGTTGGCGCCGTTGGCGAGATAGGTGTAGACGTCTTCGCGGAGCTGGCCGTCGTAGGGCGGGTACTGGCTTTGCGAGGTCCAGCCAATGGTCTGCGCGTTGGTCTCTGTGACGAGGAAGTTAGTGTGCTTGAGCGAACGGCTGAAGTCGCTTTGCATCGCCTGGTACCAGCCGTCGTAGTGATCCTGGGTGCCGTGGTAGATGTTGTCGGCGACGATATCGAGTGAGTCGGCGATCGCTTCTTCATTGACGTCGCGCTTCATCATGCTGCCATAGTCGGTGGTGACGAACTGGCGCGGTGAGGCGCATTCACGGACCAGCTCGGCTTGCCAATGGAGAAAGTCGGTGACGCGCATCTGGCTCCAGCGGGTCCACTCGAGCTTGTAGCCGGTGGAGATGGTGCCGTCGCGCTTGGGCAGGTCTTCCCAGGTGTGCAGATTCTCGCCCCAGTAGTTGAGGAACCATGCCTTGCTGAGCGCTTCAGGCGTGCCGAACTTTTTCTCGAGGTAATGCTGGAAGCCGATGAAGACGTCGGGATTGTCGGCGTCGTAGCTGGAGGTTTCGTTGTCAAGCTGCCAGCCGATGACGGTGGGGTTGTCTTTGTAGTGCGCGACGATGTGGCGAATGAGACGCTCTGCGTAGAAGCGGTAAGCGGGCGAATCGGTGTCCATGTTCTGGCGCAGGCCGTAGGCAGCGGGGATGGGCTGGCCGCCGAACATGCCGGGCGGGATGCGGTCGGCGAGAATCTCCGGATGCTGGTGAGCCATCCATGCGGGAATGGAGTAGGTAGGCGTGCCGAGGATGACCTTGATGCCAGCCTTGCCCATGGCATCGACGATGCGATCCATCCAGGCGTAATCGAATTGGCCGTCTTCGGGCTCCCAGAGGCTCCACGTGGACTCGCCCATGCGGACGACGTTGAGGCCGGCGGCTTTCATGAGGGCGACATCTTTTTCGAGACGGGCAGCCTGGTCGCCCGGCATGTACTCGTTGTAGTAGGCGACTCCATAGAGCGGCGTAGGGAAGGAGAGGTCGGGGTTGGCGCCGGGTGCGCTTGTTTGTTGCGCGTGAGCCGAGAAGCCTGTGAAGGCGAGGAGCGCAAGAATCTGCAGGAAGCGTTTACCATGCTGCCGCATGAAAAGTCCTCTTTCCGAGTCCGGAAGCAACGAGAAAAATCGGAAGGACTATGAGAACACTTCTACGCGAAGGTGATCAAGACGACTTCAGATTGTGTGCCGACGCGCATGGGCGGTCCCCAGGTGCCTACGCCACTCGAGGTGAGCACTTGCAGGCTTCCGAAGCGCTGCAGTCCGTGGGTGAATTTTCCGAAGGCGCGGCGGGTGATGAGGGAGAAGGGGAAGATCTGTCCGCCGTGGGTGTGGCCGCTGAGCTGGAGGCTGACGCCGGACTGCTCCACGATGGGCAAACGGGCGGGCACGTGCTGCAGGAGGATGCTGGCTGGCGCATCGCTCAGGTGGAGGTTCATGAGGAAATGACGCAGGCGCATGGGAAATTTCGAGTTGGTGTAGTGAACGCCCAGAACTTGCAAGCCGTCGACATCGATGCACTCATTGTCGAGAACCCGAAAGCCCGCAAGGTGGAGGGCTTCAGTGTAGTGCGTGGCGCCGCCGAACTCCTCATGATTGCCCGCGACGAAGAAGACGCCGAAGGGCGGATGCAGATCGAAGAGGGGCTCAGCGATTGTGCGGGGATCGGCCTTGGTGCCATCGAAGAGGTCGCCGGGGATAAAAATGACGTCGGGAGAGAGACGGCGCGCGAGGCCGGCGATGCGTCGGGCGAAGCGGATGCCATTGATGTTGCCGAGGTGGAGGTCGCTCATGACGAGGGCTGTACGGCCGCGCCAGGCTTCGGGCAATCGATCGAGGGTGATGGGAATGCGACGAACGCGAATGAAACGTGCATTCAGGATTCCATAGAGGACGGCGAGGAGCGACGCGGCAAACAAAACGGCAGCGATCTCGTGTCGTGCCTGGAGGCGTACGGTGTCGGAGAGAAAGGCGCGGAAGATAAAATCGACAACCCAGGCAAGGCAGGCCGCGAGACCAAAAAAGTTGAGCAGGCCGAGCCAGACCGCGGCGATTTGATAGGTCAGCGCAACCAGCCAATTGGTATGACGGAAGCCCAGCATTGCCGCAAAGATGAAGATGGCGGAAAGAAGAATGAGCGTGATGCGGAGGGCGAGGGCAGCGGAGGGGTGCATTGGCCACCAGAAATCGATCCAGGTGTCATATAAGAACCAATGCGCCAGGCAAAGAAGAACCTGGACGATCAGGATGCCCAGGACAGGCCACGCCTTCAAAGCGATCTCCTCTCTCTATTCTGGCATGTCCCGGCGACGGCCGAGCCGGGGCTTAAGTCGTGAAAGAATGCTTGCATGGCGGTCGCGACCTCCCAGCAACTCGGCCTCTACGTTTCGATTCCGTTTTGCCGGTCCAAGTGTACTTATTGCAACTTTGCTTCGGGCGTGTACCCGGCAAGCGAGCATGCGCGCTATGCCGGCCGGCTGGTTGAAGATCTGCATGGCGCCGAGGCCTGGGCCACGAAAACAGGCGTGGAGCTGCCGCGGGCGGTCGACACGGTGTACCTGGGCGGCGGAACGCCGAACCTGCTGGAGCCCAAGCTTATCGCGCAGCTTTTTGGGGCGATGCGCGCGACCTTCGAATTCGCAAGCGATGCGGAGATCACCGTGGAGTGCGCGCCGGGACAGTTTGCCGAAGGCACTCTCGAGGCGCTGACGCAGGCGGGCGTAAATCGCGTGAGCCTGGGGGTGCAGTCATTTATCGATCGCGAGGCCAGCGTGAGCGGGCGGCTGCACAATCGAGCTACGGTGCTGGAGGATTTGCGGCGGTTGCGCGCGGCGGGAATCAGGAATGTGAACATCGACCTGATTGCCGGGCTGGCGGGACAGACGTTTGCGTCGTTTGAGGAGTCGCTGGCGGTGTTGATCGAGACCGGCGTGCCGCATGCGAGTGTCTACATGCTTGAAGTAGACGACGATTCGCGCCTGGGACGCGAGATGCTGGCAGGGGGCGCGCGCTATTACGCAGAACTGGTGCCGAGCGACGATGCGATCGCGCAGATGTATGAGACGGCGATTGAACGGTTGGGTGCGGCGGGGTTGCAGCAATACGAAATTTCAAATTTTGCGCGGCAAAGGCATCGGTCTCGGCACAACCTGCGCTATTGGGAACGGCGGCCGTATCTGGGCGTAGGGCTGGATGCGTCGTCGGCGCTGAAGGCGACGGAGACGGCAGACGAGAAGAGAGAACTTGGATCGTATGTGCTGCGCTCTTCGACGACCGATGACTTGAAGGAGTATCTTGCCGGCCCGCAGCCTGCCGAGATCGCGTGGCTCTCGCCCGAGCGGCAACACGAAGAGGCGTGGTTCCTGGGGTTGCGCTTGAATGACGGCGTGAAGCTGGGTGCGCTGCGGCGCGAATTTGGCCGCGCGCCGGTGCAATGCGCGGTGGATGCCGTAGAGCGTCTCGCAGGGCAGGGATTGGTTGAGACGGACGGCAAGACGGTGCGCCTCACGAGGCAGGGACGGCTGCTGTCGAACGAGGTATTCCAGGAATTCTTGGGCGTTGCCGGGAAGCACGAGAACGCGGATGAAGAAGTGGAAGTCTGAGGCAAGTTGTTTTGGGAGTCTCGCAGGAGTTAGACCGGGGCGCGAAGCCGATTCGCCGCGCGGGCATTCCTGGCGCCCGAACAGCGAGCGGTGCCACGCGAACTAGCGAGGGCGCTTCTCGAATTCCACGGAGAGAAAGGCTGCCGGGTCCAAGTCGTTTTCGGTTTGACGGGCAAAGCACTCCACCGAGTCGGGGCCGTCGCTGCGGGCGCGGCGCAACGCGACTTCTGCTTCGTGCAGAACGACCAGGGGGGAGCGGCCGTCGCTGGCGGCGATCCCGAAGCAGGCGGAAAGCCCGATTGATTCGCTGGCGATGGAGAATGGCGCGCCGAAGATGTCGATGCGGAGGCGTTCGGCGAGCATGATGGCGTCGTTGGTGGTGCAACCCGGCAGGATGACGAGAAACTCATCTTTTCCGGAGCGGCCCAGCAGATCGTAGCTGCGCAGGAAGCGCCCGGTTCGCTCGGCGATCGCGCACAGCAGGCCGTTGATGGCGTCGGGATCGAGACGCGTATTCCAGTGCGTGCAGTCGTCGATGGCGAAGAGCAGCAGGCTGAGGGGCGTCTTCATGCGCTGGGCGCGATCAGTCTCGCAGAAGAGCAGCGAGAGCAGGCTGGATCGGTTATAGACGCGGGTAAGGGGATCGAGCTGGCGGCTCTGGCAATCGTTCGCGCCGATGGCCGGAGGGATCGTGGATATGCGGCTGGCACGCAGGGCGACCTCGAGACGCAGGCGGCCGCTGGGGTGGTCGAAGGAGCGGGGAATCAGGTCGTCGAGGACCCCGTCCTGGACCCACGCGGCCCATTGTTCTGAGACGTTGTCGGCGAGCAGCGCGATGAAGGCGTGGCCTGCGGCTTGGTTGGCGCGTGCGGCTGCCAGTACCTGCCCAATGCGCAAGCCGGGCATCTCGACATCGAGAAAGGCGAGGCGGGGAGGGTGCGGCGAGGCCCACGCGGCGAGGGAAGCCTCGGCCAGGGGCGCCACTTCGACACGCGCTCCGGCTGCTGTGAGCACAAGTTCGAGGTCGTCCACCAGGGTGGGATCGTCGGAAGCGATCAGAACAGAGAGATGGTCGGCGGCAAGCATGGGAGAGTCGTCTCTTCCCATGCATCGGCGGATTGTGGGAAAGGATTAGGGTTCGCTAGTCCACAAAATCAACGTGCGGGGGGATGGGGATAATGCCGCGCTCGTGGCCCACTTCAAGCAGCTTGCGAATGGCGGCGCGTCCGTCCTGGCCGTAGTCGAGGGTGCGGTCGTTCACATACATGCTGACGAATCGGTTGGCCATGGTGGCGTCGAGGTCGCGGGCAAATTGCATGGCGTATTCGAGGGCCTGTTCACGATGATCGAGCGCGTGCTGGATGCTGTCGCGCAGCGCCTTGGAGATGATCCTGTGCTGCTCTGGCCCGAGGGAGCGACGGATGGCGTTGCCGCCGAGGGGGAGGACGAAGCCGGTGGTTTCGCGCCACCATGCACCGAGATCGATGACGCGATAGAGGCCGCTGGAAGGGTAGGTCAACTGGCCTTCATGGATGATGAGCCCGGCTTCATATTTTCCGGCCAGGATTTCGGGAATGATCTGGTCGAAGGGGACAACCTCGGTTTCGAGGGCGGGATTGAAGATTTTGAGCGCGAGGAAGGCAGTGGTTAGTTTTCCCGGGACGGCGACGCGGATGTGGCCAAGGTCGGCATGCGTGAGCCGGCGGCTGGAGACGATCATCGGGCCGTAGCCCTCGCCGACACTACCGCCGCAGCCCATGAGCGTGTAGTTGTCTTGCACGTAGGGATAGGCATGAAAACTGATGGCCGTGACGTCGAAGAAGGCTTCATTTTGGGCGCGGCGGTTCAGCGTCTCGATGTCGCAGAGGGTGTGGCCAAACTTGTATCCCGGCACGCGCACCTTGTTGGTGGCCAGCCCATAAAACATGAAGGCGTCATCGGAGTCGGGGCTGTGGGCGATGGAGATTTCGCAGACGGTCGGCGGCGCGGCGAGGATTATTTTTTCTGTGCTCACTGGGGTACCCACGTCCTTTCGACGAAGGAGTGCAGTTTGTTGGCCCGGCTCTAGCGGCCGGTGCGCAGGCGAAGGCGCTGCAGGCCTGTCGCGATGCCCGCCGCGGCAACGATCTTGAGTCCATCGCCGGGCAGGAAAGCCAGGAAGGAGGCGGAGGCTGCGGATGTTGCGGCGATGTGGGTGCTTGCTGCGAGCCACAAGGCTCCCGAGGCGAGGATCAGCAGATCGCCCAGGGCAGCGGCAGCCAGAGCCATGGAGAAACCGCGCCCGGCGCGCCGCCAGAGGAACGAGATGAGTCCGGCAGCGACGGGATAAGCGAAGAGGTAGCCGCCGGTTGGGCCGAGGAGGTGGGCGAGGCCTGCAGTCCCGGCAACCGTGGGAGCGAAGACAGGAAGCCCACAGGCGCCCTCGACGAGATAGGCGCCGACTGCAGCGACGGATGCGCGCGGCGAGAGAAGCAAGCCGAGCAGAAGAACGCCGAAGGGCTGCAGGCTCAAGGGCACAGGTGAGAACGTAAGCGGAAACGAGAGGCGCGCGCAGAGCGCGAGCAGGATGCTGGCCGCAACGAGAATGCCGGCCGGGCGCAACCAGGCAGGCGAGCCGACACGGATGGCCGACGGATTCATCGGCGAAGGAATTTCCCTTTGCATTCGATCCCCTTAAGGCTCAGATTCCAGATCTGCTTCTTCGCCGGAACCAGCATGCGCGGGTTCGGCGTTGCGCGTTCTGGTGTGATGGAGCCGGATATGACGCGCCACGCCCGCTGCCGCGAGCAACAGCATGCCAAGCGATACGAGAAGGGCAATCACTAACCAGTGCATGACTGCAAAAGCACAGGATATCAGATGGGAAAAATGCGGCCGGCGACAGATTGTGTCCGGATGGGGACACGTCCCGCGCTGCGCGGATTACGGAGTGCGCAGGCTGTCGGCCAGCCAGTCGAGATAGGCTGCGCTTCCCGATTCGACGGGAAGGACGAGGAACTCCGGCGTCTGGTAGCTGTGCAGGGCGAGGAGACGGGCCTGGAGCGCGGGCACTTGCTCGGCGACGGTTTTGAGCAGGAGCAGCGTTTCGGTTGCCTCTTCGATCGCGCCCTGCCAGCGGTAGATGGAGCGCACAGAGGGAACGAGCGTGGCGCAGGCGGCGAGGCGTTCATCGACAAGGGTGCGGGCCAGCTGCGCGGCTTCGGCGGGATCGGCGACGGTGGTGACAACGATGCGCGCGTTGGTTGACCCTTCGGGCATGGCTCTCATCTTAAGGGAGTGCGGCGCGGAATGAAGTTGTGAGTCCCAATCCAGGGCCAGATGCGTGCAAGGGCCGTGCGAACTTGCCGAGTCGGCGGCAGTGTTGCAGTATGGACGTTGCGACCGGCGAACCCGGTAGACGGAGAAGAACGATGAGCAAAGGGATCCGTTTTGGCACCTCCGGTTGGAGAGCCATTGTGGCCGATGAGTTTACGGTGGCCAACATTCGCCTGGCGGTTGCCGGCATTGCCGCGTATGTGAAGACGCAACCGGAGCCGCATCGCGTGCTGGTGGGGCGCGATCCGCGTTTTCTGGGGGACAGTTTCGTGAACGAGGCAGCTGGCGTGCTGGCCGGTGCGGGCGTAACGCCGATCGTGATTCCCAAGCCTGCGCCCACGCCCGCGATTGCCTACGCGGTGCGGCAGATGAAAACTTCCGGGGCAATCAATTTCACTGCGTCGCACAATCCGCCGGAGTACAACGGGATCAAGTTTTCTACGCACGATGGCGCGCCGGCATTGCCGGAGGTGACCCAGCAGATTGAGGCGGCGATCGCGAAGATCGGCAGCGGCACGATCGCCAAAGAAGCGCCGCCTGCGAACGGATATGAGACGGCGGACGTGAAGCCCGCGTTTTTGAAGCGGCTGACTGAACTGGTCGACCTGAAAGCGATCGCGAAGTCGGGCATCAAGGTGGTTTTCGATCCATTCTGGGGAGCGGGGTGCGGATACAGCTGCCACATTTTGCGCGAGGCAGGAGTGACGGTCGAAACGGTTCACGATTTTCGCGACGTGCTGTTTGGGGGGCACGCGCCGGAGCCCGACGATCATTTGCTGAGCGACACGAAGATCAAGATGAAGGAGGTTGGCGCGAAGATCGGCATTGCCACGGACGGGGATGCCGACCGATTTGGCATCGTGGATGAAGATGGCACGTTCATCCAGCCGAATTACATCATTGCGCTGCTCTTCGACTACCTGGTGGAGACGCGCGGGTGGAAGAACGGCGTCGCCAAGAGCGTGGCGACCACGAACTTGGTCAATGCGCTGGCCGAGCACCACAAGGTGCCGCTTTATGAAACGCCGGTGGGCTTCAAATACATCGGCGAGTTGATCATCGAGGACAAGATTGCGATTGGCGGCGAAGAGTCGGCGGGACTGACGATTCGGGGCCACGTGCCGGAGAAGGACGGCATCCTAGCCGGGCTGCTGGTGACGGAGATGGTGGCCGTGCGGGGCAAGAGCCTGGGCACGCAGTTACGGGAGTTATTTAACAAGCTTGGTTCCTTCTACCCGGTTCGGGAGAACTTCCGCTTGACCCCCGAAGCGATGGCCGCGTTCACTGAGAAATTGAAGGCCGATCCCACCGACCTGAGCGGACGCAAGATTGCAGGCGTGGTGCGCACCGACGGGCTGAAGCTCATCCTCGACGACGGATCGTGGGTGTGCTACAGGCTCTCGGGAACGGAGCCGGTGGTACGGGCTTACACTGAAGCGCGCAGCGAGGGGGACATGGAATCGCTGAGCGCGGCAGCCAAGCAGTTTGTGCTGTCGTAGCTGTTTTTCGAGGGGCGATGCAAAACGAGAATGCCAAAGCCGGGTCCAGTGCGGAGGGAAAGAAAGACGTGCCTATCCGCGAGCGCGTGGACGAAGCGGTACGCGGAATCTGGCGTCCCGCGGGCACCACGGTGGCCGTTGCCTTGATCCTGCTGTTTGGGTGGGGCGTGGTGAACGGCAAGCACGGACTCTCTGCGTGGCAGCAGCAACGTGTGGAAGACCAGCAGCTGCGCCAGCAGATCCAGGATCTGCAGTCTGAAAATGCGCATTTGCGCGCGCATGTGGAGCGGCTGAAGACGGATCCCAACGCGATTGAGCACGAGGCGCGTGCGCAACTCCATTATGCGAAGCCCGGCGAAGTGATCTACACGCTGCCGGAGCAGCCGCAGGCGGATTCCGCGACGAAATAAGGGGCAGCATGTGCTGCCGTCCTTCGGAGCTTCTTCGACAGGACGGAGAGAAGCGCGAGAGGCTAAGCCCCCTGGAGTTTTGACGCGCTTTCTTCGGCCCGACTGAGGTCGTGGCCTGAGACTTCGTGCCCTCCCGACGTTTTCTGAGCCGAGCGGACGAACCAGTCCACGCAGGCGCCGATGAGCGGCGCGCGATCGCCTAGCGAAGACACGCGCAGCTGCACGGGAAACCCCTGTAAGGCGTTTTCTGCGGCGGGCAGGAAAAGCTGCGCTGAACGGGCGATGCCCCCGCCGAGAACGACAATCTCCGGCGCGAATTCGGCAAAGAGGGTGCGCAGGACGCGGCCCAGGTCTGCACCGAAGTGCGCGAACACTTCTTCGGCAACGGGATCGCCGGATGCGCCGGCAGCGATGTCGGCGACTTCGCGATCGCGGCCGGTGGCCTGCCGGTAATTCTTCTTGAGGGCGCGGGTGGAGATCATGTCTTCGACGATTCCGCCTTCGAAGGGAAGATTCCAGATTTCGCCGCCGGGCGGAATGCCGGGGCCGCTGGTTTGCACGCAGCCGTTGGCAGCAAAGGCGGAGCCAACGCCGGTTCCAAGCGTGATGCCGACGGCGCGGGTGACGCCGCGGGCTGCGCCGGCGCCGAGTTCTCCCCAGAGAAAAGCGGCAGCATCGTTCAGAAACTGCACCTGGCCGTCTTTCCAGCCGAGGCGCTTGGCGAGCGCGTGGCCGAGGTTGGTGCCATAGAGATAGGGCATCTTGTGGCGCATCCAGCTCACGCCGGTTTCATAGTCGAAGGGTCCGGGCATGGCTAGCGATGCGCCGGCAACGCAGGAGCGGCTTGCGCCGACTTGCGCGGCTTGTTGTGTGAGGACGTCGAGGAAGGCATTGCTTGATTGCTCCTGGGGGTGGTGCGCCTGGGCGACGGGTCCTAGCCGGTAGTCGGGTCCGGAGCAGATGGCAGCCGAAATGTGACTTCCACCCACGTCATAGACAAGGACACACGTGCTGCCCAAATCGGCCAAAAGAGTCTCCAATCGTCGGGAATTTCGATTGTAGACGTTTTCGGCGGCGGGGCACCATGACGCGTCGGTGGGATGGGTCTAGAAGTCGACGTGGGCGCGGACGGATCCCACCCAGGCGGGGCCGCGGTCGCGGTTATATCCCGGATTCTCAATGTGCTGCACGTCGAGGGCATAAAAGAGGCCCCGCCAGGCGTGCCAGTTGTAGTAGGACTCGAGGATGTTTTCGCGGCCGTAGCGAAGGTTGCCATCACCGAGCAGAAAGCCGAGACCGCCGTAGCGCAGGTAGTTCTGATGGTCCCGCTTGATGGCGTCGGAGACGAAGGCGATGCCGATTTTGTCGACGGGGCGATGCCAGCGGGCGCCGTAGTAGTCACCGCCGAGGAGGACTGCCTGGTCGACCTCGGTGTAGGCGAAGGACTCGTGCTGGCCCTCATTCCAACCGAAGCGGGCGAAGACACGCAGGTTCGCGGTCAGCTCCTGCTCGGTGTTGTAGCCGAAGCCGTATTTGAGAGCGCCGAAGCGCTCGTGCAGGGTGATGGTGGGAACGGCGACGCCGTAGGTTGCGGTGTCTGAGCCGTCGAGGAAGTCGCGTACCGCTTCGCGATAGGTGCCCATGTGCGCGCGGTTGGCATAGAAGAGCAAGCGGGAGACGCCTTTGCGCTCGCGGATGAAGCTGTGGCGCAGCTCGAATTCACCGTTCTGGGCGTGCGCCCGGCTGAAGGCCCAATCCATGTCGATACCGTTGGCCACGGTGGGCATGGCGAAGAGGCCGTAGCGCAGGCTCCAGGCGCGGTCGTCGTACTCAGCCATGCCGCCTACGGTGTAGCCGCGGGTATCGGCGGCATAGTCCCATGCGCCGTTGTTGTCGATGGTCCAGTTGAGAAACTGCAGGTGGCTGTCAGTGCCGACGGAGTTGGCGTCGAAGAAGTCGGGGAGGGTGAGCTTTCCGATGCGGAATTCAATGCGGCGTTCGGAGACGGTTGGCGCCAGGGCAAAAGGGCCACGCTCCTGGCCGGTCGTTTTGGCAGAGAGACCGAAGACCTGGTGAATCTCATAGCGCGCGATGTAGGGCGTCGCGCCGAGGTTGGGATTCCGCACCACATCGAGGTTAGTGAAGCCTGCCAGGCCCAGAGCTTCGCTCAAGCCGCGGCCTCCCGCGCTTTCCAGGTCGAAGATGAAATCGGTGTTGGATCGGATGGATCGGCTTCGCCGCAATGCGGTGTAGAGAGTGCCGACCATCGAGGTTTTATATTCGGCCGAGCTGCGAAAGCTGTTTGTGCCCTGGTAGGGAGAGTGAAAGGGCAAGCGGCCCTGGTAAATGATGTTGGCCTGTCCGGAGATCCAGCAGAGGGCATCTTCGGGATGCGGCGCGATGGAGACGATGGGGGGATCCTTGGGCACAGGTCGGCCGGGGTCGGTGGCGTCAGGCTGCAGGCCCTGGCCGGCGCCCGAGGGCATGCCGGAAGCGGGAGGCGCGAAGGCAAACAGGATCGCGGGTTGCGGAGTGGGGGCTGCAGGAAGGGGGTCGGGCGCATTTTGCGCATAGAGGGCAGGAGGTATCGCGAGCAGCGAGAGCGCGGCAAAGCGGAGCAGGGCAGCGGTGTTCAGGTTGGCGGTGCCTGTCATGGGATGACCTGCGGGGCAGAGCGTGGGTATGGGGTAGAATGGGGCAAGCTATACCCCCATAGGGTAGATAGTATACCAGGGGAGGGTATTGTCAAGAAGGGAAGGACGATGCCACATGAGGAGCGAGATGCCGTCAAATTGCTGCAACGGGTGCGCAAGCTGCGCGGCCAGATGGATGCCGTGGAGCGCTCGCTGACAGGCGATCAGGACTGCGGCGATCAACTGATGCTGTTGGCCGCGGTGCGTGGCGGCGTGAACAGCCTGATGGCCGAAGTGCTCGAAACGCACATCCGTTTTCACTTGGTGGACGGCGCCAAGGAGCAGATTGCGCCCGAGCTGGCGGAAGATCTGATTGACCTGGTACGCGCCTATCTTAAGTAGTTTCATCGCGGCCGAATCGGGCATGCGCCCCGCGTCCATGGTAGCGAGCGCAGGGTACGCCGATTGTGAACGTTGTGTTGATTCGATGCAGTCGGTGATGCGCACTGCGGGCTGTCGAGCGGTCAGGCTCTCCCGGCGAATTCACCGGTTTCTGTTGAAACCTTGACGCGTTCGCCTTCCTTGATGAAGAAGGGCACGCGAATATCGAGACCGGTTTCGAGCCGGGCCGGCTTGGTGACTGCTCCGCTGGTGTCGCCGCGGACACCGGGCTCGGTGGAAGCGACGGCGAGCTCGACCTGGGCCGGAAGCTGCAATCCAATGGGGTTGCCGTTGTACTTGTCGAGCCGGACGATGACGCCTTCGAGCAGAAAGCGGAGCGCGTCGCCGAGTTTTTCATCGGAGAGGCTCAGGGTTTCGAAGGTCGTTTGATCCATGAAGTGCGAGCCTTCGCCATCGGAGTAGAGGTAGGAGGCTTCGACGGTTTCGAGATCCGGCTCTTTGAATTTCTCGCCGGCTTTAAAGGTTTTGTCGAAGACCGCCCGTGTCAGCAGGTTGCGCATTTTGAGCCGCACCAGGGTTTGCCCGCCGCGCGCAGTGGGCGTGGAGACGTCGACGTCCATGCAGTAGTACGGCACGTTCTCGTATTCGAAGTACATTTTGCGCTTCACGTCGATGGCATCGATGAGGGCTGGCATGCAATCGATTGTATCGGCTGTGAAGGGCCCATTCAGGCGGGGAATCCACGGCGGCGCTCGGCTCTGCGGCAACTGCAAGGGGCGTTCCCGGCTTCTAACAGGTCGGCAAGCCGAACGAATTTTCCCGAGCCCCTTTGAGGAGTTGCCCAGTGCCGCCGCACAGTCGAACTTTCATAGCTTTCGTGTGCACGATAGCGCTCGCACTCCCGTGCATTGCCCAGTCCCCCACCAGCTTTTCTATTGTGACGACCACGGCCGACCTCAGCAGCACTTCCGGCTGGACACCCAACAACATCTACTCCGTGGATGTGAACAACGACGGCATCCCCGACTTGATCCAGGATTCGGCGTCGGCGGGCGTCACGGGTGCGCTGGGCGAGTTCGGCGTGAGCATGGGCAAGGGAGACGGGACATTCGGGACGCCCACGGCATATGCATTGGCGCCGGGGGTGCTGGAGTCGCCGATGGCGTTTGGGGATTTCAACGGTGATGGGGAGGTGGATATTGCCCTTTCGGCCGGGGGAAGAACGGTTGCGATTTACCTGGGCAAGGGAGACGGGACGTTTCAGAACCCGTGGTATTCCGTGGTGCCGCTTTCGGCCGGCCAGTCGATTGCGGCGTCGCCGTTTGTTGCGGCGGATTTCAATCACGACGGCAAGCTCGATCTTGCGATTGTCGGCGCGGATTCGACCAACACGACGGTCTACATTCTTCCCGGTGAAGGAAACGGTTTGTTCGCGCAGGCGATGCCGATCTTCACAGCGCCGACAGGGATCAATGCGTCGGGGTCAGCGGTGCAGAGCCTTTTGTTGGGCGACTTCGACTCCGATGACAATGCCGATCTTGCCATTGCGACGACGACAGGCAACAGCGACGGCGGTATTGCGAGCACGGCAGTGCACGTCCTGTACGGGAACGGCGATTTCACCTTCGACGACACAACGGAGGTGAACTTTGCCGGGCCGTTGCAGATCAACGCAGGGGATTTGAACGGCGATGGATCTACGGACCTGTTTGCGATTGATCCGAACGGCTACCGCCTCGATACGTACTATGCGCAGCCAGGCAGGACGTTTGCCACATATACGACGGCGATTCCGCAGGCGCCCTACGGCGGCTCAAACTATATGGGCACCCCCGCCATGGCCGATTTCAACGACGACGGGCACATGGACCTGGTAGTGACCGTCGCGTCGGGCGATGCGGCGAAGGTCTACATGATGTTCTTTCTGGCCGGCGCGAATCCGGGTGAATTCACCACGCAAACCTGGAATGTGCTTTCGTACACGACGGTGAGCTATCAGACGGCGCCGGTGGTGGCGGACTTCAACGGCGACAGCAAGCCCGATTTTGCGATTGTGCAATATTTCGGTCCGGGCAGCACGACCATCTATACGGGACTGAATGCAACCTCGCATGGCCTCTGGAGCAACTGCGCGTATCCGACCGAGGGCCGGGGCATCAGCGTGTGCGCGCCTGCCGGCTCGTCGACGGCGCCGACAAACTTCAACGCGACGGCGCGGTCCTATGGCCAACTGCGCAAGATGGAGTTGTGGGTGGACGGCACGAAGCTCGCCGAGCAGCACAACGTATGGGAAGGCAACGCGTTTTTCAACTTCAGTTCGGCGATGGCGAACGGTTCGCACCTGGGGACGATTTACGCGGCCGATGTGGACAATACGCTGGACCGAACCGACTTCAGGTTTACGGTTGGCCCGTCGAGCTGCAGCGCGCCCGCAGAGGAAGGCGTCCACATCTGCTCCCCGGCGAGTGGGAACACAACGTCCGCTACGCCTGTGCTGGTCGAGGCGAGCGCCAAGATTACGGGCCCGCTGGCGCGCATGGAAGTGTGGGTGGACGGGATGAAGAAGTATACCGAGACGAATGCGACGTCGTTGTCTGCCTCGATCCCCCTGAGCGCCGGCGTGCATCAGTTCACGGTGTATGCGGTGAACACCGATGGCGTGGCGTGGAACGATACGGTTTCGGCGACGGTGCCGTAGCGGGATAGGGCGGTGCTAAAATTTTCTCGATGATTTTGCCCTTCGCAGAGTGGCCCTCCTGGCTTCGAGTTGCAGGGATGGCGGTGCTTGCGTTTCTTGCGGGCGCGGCCTGTTTCGGCTGGTATCCCAAGACGACGCGTTCGTGGCGGTTCTTCGGCATCGCGCTGGCGTGCTTCACCGCCTTTTGTGTCCTGATGATTTCCGTGCTTCAAGGCTGAATGACAGCGGCCCCTAACGCCGGAAACACTCCCGAACCTAGACAAAGCTCAGCCATCGTCGTATGGGATCGATCTCTCACGATTTGAGGCGAGTCGAGTTGACTTTTGAAATAGGACGCGATTTGCATGGGGCCAAAAGACTGCGCGAATGCTGCTGCATTCAATGGCCAACCCCAAACGCGCTAACTTGCTGACCCGCTGTTTCAGGCGACGGGGTCGCGCTTGGCGTCGAGAGCGGCGGTCAGATCGCGCGCGAGGGTCTGCTGGGTTTCTTCGCTGAGCTTGGCGCCCTGGCTGGTGAGGTAGAAGACGTCGATGGCGGTTTCGCCTTCGGTGTCGATGAGGGCGACTTCAATATTGCACTGGAGCTTGCTGAGGGTGAGGGCGATCTGGCGGAGCAGACCGGGCACGTCCTGCGCGACGACCTGCAGGAGCGTGGAGTGCGAGGAAGACTCATTGTCAAAGGAGAGGCGGGTTGCGACTTCGACCTTGATGTTGCTGGCGTGATTCAGGTGGGCGCGCGACTCGAGCATCTGCTCGACAGGCACTTTTTGGGCGACGACATCGTGGATGTAGTCGAGGAATCGCTCTTTCTCGCTGGGATTGAGCTCGATGGTGCGGAAGACGTCGGTGAACTGAAAGCTATCGACGACGACGCCGGCGTCGTTGGAGAAGGCGCCGGCTTTGACAATGTTCATACCCCAGGCAGCGAGCGCGCCGGCGACGTCGGCAAAGAGACGTTTGCGATCGCGCACGATAACGGTGAGGTCGAAGAGCTGGCGGTGGGGGCGCAGATCGAGCTGCACGGGATCTTTCTCGAGATTCGCCGCGAGCTGAAAGTGATCGCGAATGTGTTCGGGGACGCGAGTCTGCAAGTAGCGGCGGGGCAGGCCCTCGAGGAATTGCTTGAGCTCGCCGTACTGGCCGGAGGGGACCATGGCGCGGATGCGGTTGAGCAGGGTGGGGTCGATGGCGGCGTGGTAGCGAACCTCGTCGACGCTGCGGTCCATGAAGTTGGCGGTGGCCATGTAGAACTGCCAGAGGTTCTCGGCTTTCCAGGGTGTGAGCGCTTCGGGATTGACGGCCTTGATGTCTGCGTAGGTCATCAGGGTGAGCATTTTGAGGAGGCTGGGGCTGCCGATTTTGTCGGCGAAGGCGCGCACGTTTTCGTTGTCGAAGATGTCGCGGCGCATGGCGTTGGACATTTCGAGGTGCAGGCGGATGAGCTTGAGAACGGCCTCGCGTTCCTCGGCGTCGAAGTCGAGGCGGGCGAGAAAACTGTCGGCGAGCTCGACGCTCTGCACGGTATGTTCGCCGCTGCGCCGGCCTTTGCCGGTGTCGTGGAGGAGCAATGACAGGAGGAAAAGGTCCAGGCGATCGATTTCCGGGAGCAGCTGCGCGAGGCGATGTTCCCAGTCGTGGGTAGGCTGGCGCAGGCCGTGCACATTGTCGATGGTGAGGAAGGTGTGTTCGTCGACGGTGTAGCGGTGGTAGCTGTCGCGGATGACGAGAGCGTCGATGCCGTGGAACTCCGGGATCAACATTTCCAGGACGCCGAGTGCGTGCATGGTGCGCAGGGCATGGGCGGCGTGGGGGCCGAGCAGCACTTCGCGCAGGGCGTTCCATAGGTAGGGCCCTTCGGGAATGTGGATGGCGAGCGCGGGCAAAGCGTCGGTGATGCGGTCTTCGGCGGCCTGGGAGAGCGCGTAGCCGTGAGTCGCCATCAGGGAGAAGATGCGGAGGATGGCGGCGGTGTCAGAGAATTGCGCACCGGGAAGGATGTCGATGCGGCCCTGGTCGAGGATGAAGTCGGTGCCGGCGATGGGGGCGCGGCGGCGGCGGAACTGGCGGTAGAAGCTGACGGGTGCGGGCAGATGCTCCATGAGCAATGCGGCGCGGCGGTAGATGACGCGCGCATGGCGGTAGTAGGTGCGCATCCAGTAGGCCGGATCGGCGGTGCCGCGGGTTTCGAGGCCGATGGAGTTGGCGGCGGCTTCATCCTGTGACTGCCAGTCGAGGGTGTTGTCGTCGCGACCGTGCCGGAAGTGGAGAAAACAGCGAGCAGCGGCGAGGAAGTCGAAGGCGGCTTCGGCATCGCCGCGCGCGGACTGGAAGACGCCGCCGCGCTGACGGGGCCACTCCTTTGTTTCCTTCAAATGAAAGAGCAGGGCGAACCAGACGGCAAGGTGGTAGTCGCGGAGGCCGCCGGGACAGTCCTTCAGATTGGGCTCGAGATGGAAGATGGTGTTGCCGTACTTGGCATGGCGCGCGCGGGCGATTTCGCCGAGCTTCTGGGTGATGGTGTTCCACTCGCTGAGGACGAGGCCGGGAAGCACGGTCTGGTGAAGCTGCTGATAGAGGGGGAACTGGCCGGCGAGGAAGCGGCGATCGAGGGTGGCGAGCGTGAATTCGAGGTTGTCGGGATCGAAACGGCCCACTTCTTTGATGGTGCGTGAACTGGGGCTGGCTCGGAGGCCGATGTCCCACATGCCCTGAATGAGAGCGCGGACGACTTCGCGGGTCTGGTCTTCAGTTTTGTCGTCGGCGAAGGCGAAGAGGACGTCGATGTCGGAGAAAGGGAAGAGGTCTTTGCGGCCGTATCCGCCGAGAGCAAGCAGAGCGACGTTGGGAGGGGGCTGCCCGGCGAAGGCGCGGCGCCACATTTCAATGAGGATACGGTCGACGATCGCGGAGCGTCGGCGAACGGCGGCGGTGCCATCGCCGGTACGCTCACAGGTCTGCCGGACGAGCGCCATCTCGCGAAGATACTGATCCCGAAGATCGTCAACCGCGAAAGCGACTGGAGTCATGTGAAATGTGTGAGGTTCGGCGAAGCCCCAAAGATTGTTAACAGAATACTAAATCTCGGTGCGCTGGGGAGCATCGTTTGTATGAATCGGGGTCCGAGCGCGGGATGATTCTGGTGAACCGCAGGGTTTAGCAGAAGGCCGGCAGGCGGCAGGGGATCGAAAAAACCATGAGTAGACGTTGGTAGCACCTGGTGCTATATCACGAACATGCAAGACCGGGCTGGAAGGGGACGGCGCGTATTCAAGACAGGCTGGTTCTCCAAAGCAGCGCGGAAGGCCCATATCACGGATATGCAATTATGTTTGGCGATCGGGGAAGTGATGCTCGGGCAGGCTGACGATCTGGGTGGGGGCGTTTTCAAGAAGCGATTGGGGAAGAATCTTTATAGGTCGATTATTGTGGCCAAGGGAGGCGGATATTGGGTGTATTCCTATCTCTCTGCCAAGAAGGCTCGGGCGAATATTCGAGAAGATGAGTTGTCGGGATTCCGAGCATTGGCCAGTCTATACGCGCGGAAGAGGGACGCTGATATCGCGATGGAATTGAAGTTCAAAGAGCTGGTGGAGAAATGTCATGAAGACGAATCGCAAATACAAGAGTGACGTTTTTGAAGCGATCCATAGCAGCGTTTCCGGCATGTATCGAGCGGGGACTATCGATAAGGCGACGATGCGGGAGTTCG
Organism: Occallatibacter sp.; assembly: GCA_036520995.1. Taxonomy (GTDB): domain Bacteria; phylum Acidobacteriota; class Terriglobia; order Terriglobales; family Acidobacteriaceae; genus Telmatobacter. The sequence continues at coordinate 160,020 of DATDIQ010000057.1, read as the reverse complement.
ATGAGTCGTGCCTGTCGGTGCCCGCGAAGATGGAGCCCCGGCGGATCAAACGGATTCGCGAGAGCCAGAAGGTGAGCCAGCCGGTGTTCGCTCGCTATCTGAACACGAGCGAATCGACGGTGGAGAAGTGGGAGAGCGGTGCGAAAAAGCCGAGCGGCATGGCGCTCAAGCTTCTGGACATTGTGGAAAAGCACGGGTTGAAGGTGCTGGCCTAAGAGGATCGCAATGGGCAAAGGCGATGAAGTCGAGAGACTCTGATCGAATCAAACGATCGATTATCGAGAATACAGCTGAGATTGTGCGGCTCGATGCTTTAAGGCGCAAAGCCTTTGAATAGCGAAACCAAAGTCCAGAAAAATGGGATGAGTTTTATCAGGCAGGTACTGAACTTTCGTCCCGCTACAACTCGCTTGCCTTTCCGCGAGGACTCAACGGTGCGTACGAGCGCATCGATTCGGGGGACCCTGACACCATTGAAGAGGCAATCTGCTTCCTTGAAGTCCGCCCATATTTCCTTCGTTCGGGCTATATGTTCAGGGACATTCTGCGGAAATGCAAACGCGCGCCACTCTCGCCGGAGCAAGATCAAGACTTGAGGTGGTCCTGGAAAAGCTGGCTGAATGGCGGCGAAGCAAATCGTCCAGATGAGACCCCAATGGCTGCCATGGTCCGAAGTACGCCGGTGGATGTGCTGCGTCCCGGCGCGCTCGAGTCGGGACCTGGAGCGCGGGTCTCGCCTGCAGCGAGACCCGGATTGGGCGCAATGAGGCGGGAGGCTAGAGGGCGGACTCGCCGCGCTCGTCGTTACGGATGCGGATGGCGTCGTCGATGTGGCTGATGAAGATTTTGCCGTCGCCGATGCGGCCGGTGCGGGCGGCGCCGATGATGGCCTGGAGGGCGCTTTCTTTGCGGTCGTCGGTGACGACGAGCTCGATCTTAACTTTAGGGAGAAGGTCGACTGTATATTCGCGGCCGCGGTAGAACTCGGTGTGGCCTTTTTGGCGGCCGTGGCCGCGCGCTTCAAGAATGGTCATGCCTTCGATGCCAGCTTCGAGCAGGGCATCCTTCACTGCGTCGAGCTTCGAGGGCTGGAGAACCGCTTCAATCTTGATCATGAGCAATTGCCTCGCTTGACAGCCTATCAGGCCCGAGGGGTGTGCGGGCTTAAGGGGACGCGTTTTTGCGTTGGTGCGCTAGTTGTTTAAGTCGTATCCTTCTTCGCCGTGTTGCGAGAGATCGAGGCCCTCATGCTCGTCTTCGGGCGAGACGCGGAGGCCGATGACCTTGTCGACGAGGAAGAGAAGCACGAGGGTCCCGACGATGGAGAGGCCCCAGGCGATGGCGACGCCGGCCGCCTGGTTGAGAACCTGTCCCCAGTGGCCGTCGATGGCGCCGGTAGGGACGCCTTTGCCGAAGGCGGGATTAATGAGTTGAGTGGCGAAGAGGCCGGTGAGGATTGCGCCGAGTGTGCCGCCCGCGCCGTGCACGCCGAAGGCATCAAGCGAATCGTCGTAGCCAAACCGCTTCTTGACCTGGAAGACCATCAACGAGCAGAAGAAGCCGGCAAGCAGTCCGATGAGCAGCGCGGGGAAGGGCTGCACGAAGCCGGAAGCCGGGGTGATGGCCACGAGTCCTGCGACGGCGCCGGAGATGGCACCGAGCGCGGTGGGCTTGCCGTTATGGAACCACTCGAAGATGGTCCAGCCCAGGGCGGCCGATGCGGCGGCAAAGTGGGTATTGATGAAAGCGCTGGTGGCGAGCGGACCGGAGGCGAGAGCGCTGCCGGCGTTGAAGCCGAACCATCCCACCCAGAGCAGGCAGGCGCCGATGAAGCTGAGCACCAGCGAGTGGGGCGGCATGGCGGTATGCGGATATCCCGCGCGCTTGCCGAGGTAGAGGGCGGTGATGAGCGCGGAGACGCCGGAGGTGACGTGGACGACGGTGCCACCGGCGAAGTCGAGCGAGGGGATGTGGCCGCCGGAGGCGTTGAGCAGGCCGCCGACGCCCCAGACCATGTGGGCCATGGGGCTATAGACGAGCAGCGACCAGAGGGAGAGAAAGACGGCCATGCCGCTGAACTTCATGCGCTCGGCGAAGGCTCCGGTGATGAGCGCCGGGGTGATTATGGCGAACATCAACTGGTAGACCATGTAGGTCTGCTCGGGGATGGTGGCGGCGTAGTCAGTATTGGGTGTGAGTCCAACGCCGCGCAGGAAGAGGTGCTCGAAGCCGCCGATGAAGGCGTTGCCGTGGCCGAAAGCGAGCGAGTAGCCGAGGGTCGCCCAGAGGATGGTGATCAAGCCCATCATGGCGAAGCTTTGCATCATGGTGCCGAGGATGTTTTTTCGGCGAACCAGGCCGCCATAGAAGAGCGCCAGCCCGGGACCGGTCATGAGCAGAACGAGCGCGGCCGAGATGAGCATCCAGGCGTTGTCGGCGTTCATCTGGGCGTTCTGCACGGACTGCTGCAGCGCGGCGATCTGAGCCTCTGTCGTAGGGGAAGCGGAAGTTTGCGCCAGGGAGGCGAGCGGGAGGACGAAGAAAGCCGAGACAAAGAGCGACGTACGAAAACAACGCATGGTTTCTTTACTCCGAAAGATTCCCGAAGACGGCATTCGGGAAAGAAAGAAATGCGGATCACGAACGGGACGTGCCGGTTGTTCATCCATTTTGTGCCAACAGCGCGCAAAAGACATTGTCCCGGGTCGTTCATCGCCGGGACAAAAGCTCGTGGCATGGCTTGGATGAACATTGAAGAATAGCGCATGGGGCCCTGACGCACAGGAAGAATTCATGTGGAAGAGCAGATTGGCGGACACCAGGAGTGGGTTCGAGGCCTCCAAAAAACGGGTCTTCACGGAGTATGGATTGCAGGGAGGAAGGCCCATTCGGGGTATAGTAGAGCTATGGCGGCTACGCAAGAGCGCGATCGCTACGTCTTTGGAGCCCTCGAGAGCAGCGCGATGAATCGCGCCAAGCTCAAGGAAGTGAATTACGGCTACGAGCAGCCGGAGGGAGTGCTCCTCACATCTCTGGATTTTGCCATCAACTGGGTGCGCAAGAGCTCGGTATGGCCGGTCACTTTCGGGCTGGCGTGCTGTGCGATCGAAATGATGTCGATGGGGGCATCGCGGTTCGATATTGCGCGGTTTGGGGCAGAAGTTTTCCGGCCGTCGCCACGGCAGTCGGACCTGATGATCATCGCGGGGCGCGTGGCGCAGAAGATGGCGCCGGTGATCCGGCGTCTCTACGACCAGATGCCGGAGCCAAAGTGGGTGATCTCGATGGGAGCCTGCGCCACCTCGGGCGGAGTCTTCAATAACTACGCGATTGTGCAGGGCGTGAACCAGGTGATTCCCGTGGATGTGTATGTGCCGGGATGCCCGCCGCGACCCGAGCAGCTGATCTACGCGATTACGCTTCTTCAGGAGAAGATTCAACGCGAGCCGCGCAGTCTGCTGAAGACGTTGAATGTCGAATAGCTGGATTTTCTGCTGACAACCTTCGAAAAAGCGCGCACGAAATCGAGCCCTGTTTTTGTCTTTTGTTCGGGAGTGGCGCGCGCGGTAACGGAGGCGAAAAAGATGCTCGCTTAAGACGCTCCCATGGTACCGTTAGTAGTGCAGTCTCAATAGTTTCCGAACTTCCCATTACCCCCGAAAGAGCCGGATTAAAAGAAGTTCGGCAGGTCGAATCCAGTTTCGACGAACAACCCACTGAAAGCTTATTGTTTCCACGAACAACCCAATGAAAGCTTATTGCGGAGGAGCAACTACGATGCTTGTGCAAAGTTTGAAGTCTCTTGGCCGGACGCTTATGGCGTCTGCCTGCCTTGGGGCTATCCCCCTCACCCTTGCTGCGCAAGATGCCGCCAGACCCGCGCCGAAGACCAGCAATGCGGACTACGCTTCCCGGTGGGACATTTTTGCCGGGTACAGCTACCTTGCCCCGCACGGGACCGTCAATGTCCCCCAACCCAACGGTACGGTGGTGCCGTACAACTACAACGCGGTGAACCTGGGCGGCCTGTTCAGCGGCGCCTACTACTTCAACAAGTATGTGGGAGCGCAGGCGGAGTTTGGCCTGCACGAGTGGGGCGATGCGAGCGGGAACGGCAGCAACAACGGAACCCACGGCAACGACGATGGATTCACGACGGCTTCGGGCGGCATCATCTTCCGGTTCCCCAGCGAAGACATCACGCCGTTTGTGCATGCCCTTGTAGGTGCGGCTCTGGTGAATGGGCCGGACTTCAATACCAACACGTGGGGTCCGGATCTCACAGTGGGAGGCGGCATGGATTATGAGACGCCGTTCTTCAACCATCACCTGGCCATCCGTGTCTTCCAAGCCGATTACAACTACATTCACGCGGACTTTGGTCCTGGAACGTACGGCGGGCGGGCCAACATCGATGCGGCACGCCTGAGCGCCGGGCTGGTGTTCCATGCGGGTTCGATTGCGCCGCCGGTTCCGCCGACGGTTGCGTGCTCGGCGAATCCGAGCAGCGTTTTCCCGGGTGATCCGGTCACGGTGACGGCGACGGCCAACGGCCTGAATCCGAAACAGAACGCGGTCTACAACTGGAGCGGCGAGGGTGTCTCGGGCAACGGGACGACGGCCACGGTGGCGACCGGCTCGCTGGCTCCGGGCAGCTACACGGTCAAGTGTGGCGTGAAGGAAGGCAGACCGGGCAAAGAAGGCCTGAAACCCTGGGAAGTTGCCGACAGCTCGGCGACGTTTACGGTGAAGGAATTCGAACCGCCGACGATCAGCTGCGCGGCGGATCCGACCACGATCAAGCCAGGCGACACGGCAACCCTGACGGCGACCGCGGTAAGCCCGCAGAACCGGCCGCTGACCTACAACTTCAACGCCAGCGCAGGAAACGTGACGCCTTCGGGCTCGACCGCTACTTACAACTCGACAGGAGCACCGAGCGGGAATGTGGATGTGACCTGCGGCGTATCGGACGACAAGGGCCACTCGGCCACGGCCACGGCGACGTTGACGATCCAGCCGCCGCCTCCGCCGCCTGGGCCGTCGCCTGAGCAGATTCGCCTGGAAGCGCGTTTGGCGCTGCACAGCATCTTCTTCGCGACCGCACAACCGCGGGCGAATCATCCCGAGGGCGGCCTTGTAGAAAGCCAGCAGAGAACGCTGACGACCCTGGCTACCGACTTCAAGAGCTACCTGGCGATTAAGCCGGATGCGCACTTGACCCTGACCGGCCATGCGGACGTTCGCGGATCGGCAGAGTACAACCAGGCACTGACCCAGCGCCGAGTGGATCGCGCGAAGTCGTTCCTGGTGGAGCAGGGCGTGCCGGAGAGCGCCATCCAAACACAGGCTGAAGGCAAGACAGAGCAACTCTCCAAGGATCAGGTGAAGGGACTGGTCGAGCAGAATCCCGACCTGAGCGACACGGAGAAGGCAAAGGTGCTCAAGCGGTTGAGCGTGATCTATCTGGCGCAAAACCGGCGAGTGGACATCTCGTTGAGCACGACGGGTCAGCAATCGGTGCAGCTCTATCCGTTTAACGCAGCCGATTCGATGACTCTGCTGGAGGAAAAGGCGGCAGCACCGAGGAAGAAAGCAGCACCGAAGAAGAAGCCGTAGACGGGAAAGTCCGCCGACGGACGAGTGAGTCAATCCGGGAGGGGGGGGCCCAAACTGAGCCCCCCTTCCGGCACGTTTGCCCGAAACTGATGCGTTAGCATGTTTGCGAAGGAGAATCTCATGGTTTTGCGCGATTTGAAGTCTCTTTGTCTGGTTCTGGCTGCGGCGAGTCTGGCCCTAGTGTCCGCAGGTTGCAAGAAGCAACCGCCGATTACGCTGTCGGCCGCAGCGGCTCCGCCTGCGGTATTTCCGGGCGAGTCGGTCACGGTGACGGCGACACCAGGAGCCGTTTCGACGAAGAAGAACAACAGCGTGGTGTACAACTGGTCCGGACAAAACGTGACCGGGAATGGAACTTCGGCCACTGTGGCTACCGATTCACAGACGCCGGGTTCTTACACAGTCAAGGCGGAAGTGAAGGAAGGCAAGAAGGGCAAAGAAGGTTTGAAGCCCGGCCAGACGGCGGATGCGACGGCGAGCTATACGGTGAAGGAATTCGAGCCGCCAACGATCAGCTGCTCGGCAAGCCCGACCACGATCAAGCCAGGCGACACGGCGAGCGTGACCGCGACCGGCGTGAGCCCGCAGAATCGCTCATTGACCTACAGCTATTCGGCTGCTTCGGGCAGCGTGAACGGAACCGGCACGACGGCGACCTTCAACTCGACGGGCGCGCCGACGGGGAGCGTCGAGATCACGTGCAGCGTCGCCGACGACAAGGGCCACAATGCTTCGGCGCAGACCTCGGTGACGATCGTTGCACCGCCTCCTCCGCCGCAGCCGCATGCGCAGGCGCTGTGCTCGATCTCGTTTGAGACCGACAAGGCTCGCCCCACGCGTGTGGACAATGAAGCGAAGGCTTGCCTCGACCAGGTAGCGCTGAGCCTGCAGCAGCAGTCCGATGCGAAGGCCGTGCTGGTGGGCCAGTCGGATACGAAGGAGAAGGCGAGGACCGAGCGCCAGCAGAAGTACGCGACGAAGCATAAACGAGCGAAGGTGGAAGATGCAGCTGCACAGCGTGCCGCGAATGCCAAGGACTACCTGGTGACGGAAAAGGGCATTGATGCTTCGCGCGTCAGCATTGCAACGAGCACCGAAGACGGCAAGAAGGTGTCGGATTACCTGGTGCCTACCGGCGCGAACTTCGACTCCGACGTGCAAGGAACCACACCGGTGGATGAGTCGACGGTGAAGGCGCAGACACGGAAGGAACTGCACCAGCGGCATCACAAGGGCTAGAAAGCCTAGTCCGGCCGCCGGTTGCCGTTCAAGGACCTGCGGAGACAGAAGAAGTGGCCACCGGCCCTTGCGCCTCACCGGTGCGAGGGGCCGGACACGCTGTGCAGAATGCATTCTGACGATTCGAAGAGGTTGACCGGTGCGCCGGTCAGCCTCTTTTTTGGTTGGGCAGGGCATTCGTTGTGCGGGCCTGTTTTTCGTTGCTTGGGAGCTGTTGGGTTGATGAATGGTTTGTGGTTGCAGTTGAGAAAGATTGCGCGAGCACGACGTGTTTTTGGTGTTTTTCGTTTTGCTGTTTTTCTAGCCTGGGCTCTGTGCGCCGGAGTGGCTGCGTTTGCGACTGCAGTGCCGTGGAGCACGGTCGGTCCGGACGGGGGCGACGCACGCTCGATCGCCGCTGTGCCCGGCGATCCAAGTCATTTGTATCTCGGAACAACAAATAGCTGGATCTACGAGTCGACCGATGGCGCGATGTTGTGGCATCGGCTGGCAAAACTTCCTTCAGTCGACAATCTGGTGATCGACCACATCCTGGTGGACCGCACGAATCCCCTGGTGGTGTACGCGGCGGCCTGGACGCTGAGCCATGAGGGCGGCGGGCTATGGGTGAGCCGCGATGGCGGTAGAAGCTGGAATGAGCCGGCAGGGCTGCGCGGGCAGTCGATTCGCGCGTTTGTGCAGGCGCCCTCGGATGCGGCGATGCTTTTTGCAGGAACACTGGAAGGCGTTTTTCGCAGCAACGACGACGGCGCGACCTGGACGCAGATCAGTCCCGAAGGCAGCAAGGAGATTCACGAAGTTGAATCGCTTGCGGTCGATCCGGCGAACCCGGAGATTGTGTACGCTGGCACGTGGCATTTGCCCTGGAAGACAAACAACGGCGGCAAGAACTGGCACAACATCAAGAAGGGTGTGATCGACGATTCCGACGTGTTCTCGATCATCATCGATCCGTTAAAGCCTCACGTGGTGTATGCCAGCGCATGCAGCGGCATCTACAAGAGCGAGACGGGCGGCGAACTGTTTCGCAAAATTCACGGAATCCCAGCGACCGCGCGCCGGACGCGTGTTCTGCGACAGGACCCTGCGCATCGAGCGACGGTGTATGCGGGGACGACGGAGGGTCTTTACAAGACCATGGATGGCGGAGGAACCTTCAAGCGCATGACGGGGCCTGAAGTGATCGTGAACGACGTCTTTATCGATCCCGCGAACACGGAGCGCGTGCTGCTGGCGACGGATCGAGGGGGCGTGCTGGCGAGTGCGGATGGCGCGGCGACGTTTGCGCCGGCGAATCGAGGTATTTCAGAGCGCAAGGTGGCGGCGCTGATGGTAGACCGCGTGCAGGGGAGCCGCATTTTTGCCGGGGTTGTGAACGACAAGACGTTTGGCAGCGTTTTTATTTCGGAAGATGCCGGCGCACAGTGGAAACAGGTCGCGGATGGACTAGACGGGCGGGATGTGTTCGCGCTGGCGCAATCGATCGATGGCGATGTGGTGGCAGGCACGAGCAGCGGCATCTTTGTGCTGGATGGGGACTCGTCGCGCTGGCAGCCGCGGAACGTTGTGGACAACGCGCCGGTGAAGGCAGTCGCGGTGGCAGTCGCCCCGCACAAGACGAAGGGCAAAAGACCGGTAAAGAGTCCATCGCCCGCGAAGAATCCTGCGCCGACAAAAGGCAAGCCGCAGATGGTGCTGGACAGCCGCGTGTTTGCGCTGGACCTTTCGGGCGATGCATGGCTCGCATCGACGAGCGGCGGGGTCTACACCAGCAAAGACAAGGGGACGACGTGGCAGGGCGGTCCAGTGATGGGAATGGCCGGCTACCTATCCGTCGCGGCGCATGGATCGCTGATGGCCGCAGCGCAGCCGAGCGGGGTTGTGCTTTCGCACGACGCAGGACAAAACTGGTGGCCAATCAGCACGCCGATTGCTCTGACGAAGATTCATGCAGTCGCTTTCTCTGCGGATGGAACCCTGTGGGTGGGGGGACGCGAGGGCGTCTATTTTTCGCGGGATGCGGGCAAGTCATGGATGTGGGTGCATCGGCTTCCCCTGGTCGACGTGGACGAGCTGAGTTATGACGCCGCATCGGGCGCGGTGCTGGTGAGCTCGCAGGGCAGCGATTTTGTGTACGCCATCGACGCGAAGACGTTGGACTGGAAGTGGTGGGAGACGGGGTATCGGCTCTCACGCGTGCGCATGGCGGGCGGACGGCTGCTGGCGGCGTCGATGGAAGATGGCGTGCTGGCGGAGCCGAAGGGGGAAGAGACGGAGATTGGCGCGAAGTGAGCCCGGCGAGCGCTGCGATGCGCAATTCGGTATCATCAGAATATGCAGGCTGAGACGGCTGAATTTCGCGTACCCTCCGGCTTCAGGACCTACGATCCGGCGCTTGAGCCGATTGCCGCGCAGGTGATGGCGAACCAGCGGCTGGGCTTCGACGATGGGATTGCCCTCTATCGTTCGCGGGATGTGCTGGCTGTGGGCTGGCTTGCGAACCATGTGCGCGAACGAATGCATGGCGACATCACCTACTTCAATGTGAACCGGCACATTAACCCGACGAATGTGTGCGTCGCGGCCTGCACGCTCTGCGCTTTCGGAAGGAAGAAGGGCGATGCGGCGGGCTACACGATGGCGCTTGAAGAGGCGTGGCAGACGGCGGCATCGGGATATTCCGAAGCGGTTACGGAGTTTCACATTGTCGGCGGCCTGCATCCGGACTTGCCGCTCGAGTATTTTCTTGACCTGGTGAGCGGGCTGAAGCAGCGCTTTCCCAAGGTGCACATCAAGGCGTTCACCATGGTGGAGGTGGCGTTTTTGGCGCGGCGCGCGAAGCTGACCGTGAAAGAGACGCTTGTGAAGCTGCGCGAGGCCGGCGTGGACTCGATGCCGGGCGGCGGCGCGGAGATCTTTCACACGCGGGTGCGGTCGATCATCTGCGATCACAAAATCGATGGCGACGAGTGGCTTGAAACGGCGCGCATGGCGCACAAGCTTGGCTTCCGGTCGAATGCCACGATGCTCTACGGACACATCGAGAACGATGAGGACCGCGTGGATCACCTGCTGAAACTGCGCGCGCTGCAGGACGAGACGGGCGGATTCCAAACCTTCATTCCCCTGGCGTTTCATCCGGAGAACACGCCGCTTGATCATCTGCCGGTGACGACGGGATTGACGGACATCCGTCAGATTGCCGTGGGCCGCCTGCTGCTCGACAATTTCGCGCACATCAAGGCGTATTGGCAGATGATGACGCCGAAGATTGCGCAGATCGCGCTGCGCTTTGGCGCCGATGATCTGGATGGCACGGTGATCGAGGAGAAGATTTATCACGATGCGGGTGCGACCACCCCGCAAGGAATGACGCGCAAGGAACTTTGCCGGCTGATCACCGAAGCGGGACGCGAGCCTGTAGAACGCGACACGCTCTATCATGCCGTGACCCGCAGCGAAGGCAGTTTTACGGTCGCAGTGTAAGCCGGCGAGAGAGGACGAAGGCCATGTTGGCATTTGGCCGCGCGGCGTTCATTGGACTCTGCTTTGGGCTGATCTGGGGAATCGGCTGTTCTCTTGTGCTTCTTTATTCCATTTATCTGGCCGGGTACCGCAAGGCGGTGAAGGATTCGCTTGCTGCCAAGAAAGTGGAGCGCTTCATCCACATGCTGGAGCAGATCAAGGCACAGCGTGCAGAAAAGGCAGGGACCAAGTAATCGCCTGTTCGCAAACGTGCCTTTACGGGGTGTAATTCAGTCCGAATTTTCGTCTATGCGGAACTGCGAAGGCTTCCATTGGCAATCCCACTTTTGTGTTGCTTCTCTGCAACGGAGGGGGATATCGACCAAGGCCGTGATGAAGTTAGAGTAGGACCTTAAAGTAAATCTTTTGGCGACCGGCGTCTATTCTTATTCGATACGGTCAGAGTTTTATCTATGTTTAGTCACGCTTGTCGCTTGAGACGCGCACGCGCAAGGCTTGATTGCCGATTGTGCTCTGCACTGAAAACTCATGGCTTCCCGATCCTGGATTGCCCCTCTCAGTGCCTTAGAACTGTTGTTTGCGAGACCTAATGGGCCAAATTGAAAACACCAATCGAGTCCGACGCTATGTTCCGTGCCTGGAAGGTATTCGGGGCTATGGCTTCCTTCTTGTCTTCTGCGGCCACTACTTTCAGCCGGCTCAACTGGCGCATCCAGACACCTTTCGGCTCAAGTTTCTCACCGCGCTGGCGTCTCTTGGTCTCTTCGCTGTTCCGGCGTTTTTCGTTCTTTCAGGGTATTTGATCGGCGGCATTCTGTATGACACGCGGAACAGGGAAGGCTACTTCAGGGTTTTCTATACGCGCCGGATTCTTCGCGTCTTTCCCGTCTATTATGTGACACTGCTGGTGATTGCCGCCTTATACGTGATTCGGAGAGTCCCCACGAACTATCTATTCTGGACTCATTTCCTGTACATCCAGAATCTCTTCCCTGGCTATTCACATTGGCCAGGGGGGCCTGTTTCGATGATTCACTTTTGGTCGCTGGCTGTCGAGGAGCAGTTTTACTTGCTGTGGCCGCTGGTCGTCTGGCTATTTCCAGATCGGCGAAAGCTGATTGGGATTGCGGCCTCACTGATTGGCTTGAGTTGTGTTCTTCGGCTTGTCGCCCCGCTTGTTTCCTCCTCACCAAAAGCAATCCTCTGGTTCACTCCAACCCGGGTGGACGCCGTGCTTTTGGGTGTCATGCTGGGACTCATTCGCCACGATGCACTCTATGAGCAGATCAAGCCATTCGCAAAATGGGTTGCACTTGGAGGAGGCGCGACCGTTGTCACGCTGGCACTCTGGAAGGGCCAGCCCTGGTCAAAGACATATCTGGCCGAGGAAATTTGGATTCCGCTGGTCAACCTCACCGCAGTTGCAGTGATCATCGCTGTGATGGAGGAAAACAGCGTGCTGAATCGAGCCTGCAGTCAACGCTGGGTGTGCTGGTTGGGAAGTTTGAGCTACAGCTTATATGTCTTCCATCTCACGTTCTTTGTGTTCTTCGCCGACAGGTTGACTCCTCGACTCTGCGATGTAATGCGCCAATCCTTCGCGGTCCTCACATCGGGCGCACTTGCGTTCTGTCTCACGCTGGTGCTGTCGCTTCTAAGCTATCGCTTCATCGAAGGACCGGTGATCAACATGAAACAGCGCATGCGCTATGGCCCTGCCACCCAGCCCGCGATTCCTCGAGGGGTGCGGGAACCTGTACTTGTTGCGGGCAGATCGTAGTTCTATTGCCGGACCACAACACCGTTTTTCATCACGAAGCGGACGTGCTCGACGACGCTGATGTCGTCGAGGGGATTGCCGGGAACGGCGACGATGTCGGCGTAGCAGCCGGGCTTGAGTTCGCCAATTTGACCTTGCCAGCCTAATAACTTTGCACCGTTGATCATGTCAGCTTGTAGCGCGGCCAGGGGCTTCATGCCGTATTGGACCATCAACGTGAGTTCGCGCGCCTGTGTACCGTGGGGGAATGGACCGACGTCGGAACCGACTGCGAATTGAATGCCGGCGGCCAATTGCTTCTTGAATTCACGAATCTTGTAGTCGAGCATCTCAGCTTCGGCAGCAGCCTGGTCCCGCGAATCACGATGATGCGCGAAGTAATCGAAGATGGTGAAGGTGGGCACCGCGAAGATGTCCTTCTCCCGCATCAACCGCATGGTTTCGTCGCTGAGCTGCGTGGCGTGATCGATGGAGGCGACACCTGCCTGTGCTGCGTAGAGGGTGCCGGGCTCACCCATGGCGTGGACGCCGACCGTTGTGCCCAGGCGATGTGCCTCTTCGACGGCTGCTGTGAGTTGCGCCGCGGTGTACTGATAGGGAGAGCGAAGGACTCCGTCGATCATGCGGTCGGGACCGGTTTCGTAAATCTTCGCGAAGTCAGAGCCCTCTTTGTGCTGCGCGCGCATCACCTCGACAATCTGCTGGGCGGAGTTTGCGTAGTCGGCGTTGGAGAGGACGTGCTGCGCCGGGTTGAATTGGTTGGCGTCTTCGTGGCCGCCAAGAATGTCGATGGCATTGCCGCTGATGCGCAGGCGCGGCCCGGGGATCAGGCCTTGGTTGATCGCGTCGCGAATCGCGGTGTCTGCCGAGCCGGCGCCTTCGGTGCCCATGTCGCGTTCCGCGGTGAAGCCGGCCAGCACATCGGCCCTGGCCGCCTGTTCGGCAAGAATCACGCGCCGCGGCACCGACTCCTGGACCGTCTGCAAGTCTTCCGCGCCGGGATGCAGAAACAGGTGGACGTGCGCATCGATCAAGCCGGGGATTAAGGTGGCGTCGCCGAGGTCGATGATCTTCGCGCCGGATGGATGGTCGACAGAGGTTCCGACGGCATGAATGCGTTCTCCCTCGACGAGGATTTCTCCTGGCCGCAGCATTGCGCCCGTGTCGATCTGCAGAAGACGCGCTGCATGGAGAACGATAGGCGCGGATGCAGATTGCTGCGCTTCGACAAGAGCCGGCAGGTCCATGCAGGCAAGGATCAAGAGGACCAGTGGTGAAATGCTGCGAAGGCCGATGCGGTCAATGGGATGTCGCATGTGTACGACTATGCCGGGAAGACCGCTCATTTGTCGATGGGCAAAGGGAGAGAGCGTCTGACGTGCCGGAATTCGTGGAATGACGGAAGCGGATCGCGCGCGGCGATGGTAGAATTTCGCCGAACTTGTTGAGGAGCGGCACGATTCGAGAATGGACGACATTTTGAGCGACCATACAAGACGCGGTTTGCGCACGGTGCTGGGTCTGGATATTGGCGGGACGAAGACGGCAGTGGTTGAGGGAACGGTGGAGGGTCGCATTCTCGCGCGGATCGAAATGCCGACACGGGCGACCGAGCCGTTTGAGAGAACGCTCCCGGGGATCGTGGAGCATGCGCGCAACTTGATGGATGGGGCGCGCGAGGCGGGCCGGGAGATTGGCGCCATCAGTGTTTCAGTGGGCGGGCCGCTCCGGATCGACGAAGGATTCCTTATCAATCCACCGCATCTACCGGGCTGGCACAATGTGCCGCTGAAGTCGCGGCTCATTCAGGAATTCCGCGGCGTGCCGGTTGCAGTGGAACACGATGGCAATGCTGGCGCTCTCGCGGAGTTTCACTTTGGCGCGGGGAAGAACCGGAGGGATTTGCGGCACCTGATCTTTCTCACCTTCGGCACCGGAGTGGGCGGCGGATTCATCGTGAATGGACAAATCCTGCGCGGGGCCAGCGACACGGCCGGCGAGATCGGCCATTGGCGTCTGGCGGAGGATGGGCCCCCTGGATTCGGCAAGCGCGGATCGTGGGAGTCCTTTGCCTCGGGAGCGGGCCTGGTGGAATTGGCGGCACAGATGTTTCCGCGACGCTGGACCACGGACTCGGCGATTCGCGTTCTGGTGGAAGCGATGCTGGCGGATGATGCGGAGGCGTTGCGGGTTGCGGAGGCAGCCGGGCGATGGATGGGACGCGGCCTGGCTCTGCTGATCGATGCGCTCAATCCGCAGGTGATTGTCTTCGGATCGCTCGGTGTTGTCCTGGGGGAGCGGATTCTAGGCCCGGCGCGGCGGGTGATCGCCGAAGAGGCGTTGCCGCAGGCGGTGGAGGCGTGCGAACTTGTTCCTGCCGCGTTAGGGAAACAGATCGGGGACGTTGCCGCATTGATGGCTGCGGTCTGCGAGCCCTCTTTGCGGCGCACACTCGGCGGCGAGACCAGATCCTGAGACGATCGCGAGCATTCTGTCCGCGATAGAAGCGCCGGTTCAACGCGCGTATCGAATTAGGACAGTTACCAAGTTACGGAAACGTGCGCCATGCGTTACCGAGGGTCTAACTTGTCGAGTTACTTTGATGGGAGATGTATAGGAAAGACCGCTTCGGACGCGGTCCCGCGAGAGGTGGGAAGTTAGATTAGAAGCTTCAGAATGCACAAGTTCGATTGCATCGTTTTTTTCACAAATCTTTCGGAACCTAACTTCCGAAGTCGCATTGTGTGCGTGGTACTATCGCTGCGAGGTCAGAACAAAATGCCGACGAACAGCTATGATAGCGCCTTTGAACAAGCTAGTAATGATCGTGTCGAGATTCGCGTAGCGATTGAGAAATTGCTCACCCGCGGCGAAATGCTGGATAAACTCCTCGAATGTCTTGCGCCATTTGTCTCCAGTCCTAAAGCCGTCGGTGAACCTTCCGAAGTGCAGGGAGAGGAAAGCCACGCACACGAGGTGGCAGTGCATCACGAGGGATAGCCTCATCCGATCTATTCGTTGTTCGTCGGGTGATTTGCAGTCGAAGTACCTCTGCCGGGAGACGGCGGGCGCAAGTTGCGCTGTCCTCCTGGCAGTTTCAGTATGCGGCGATGCCGGTGAGTTGCTGGCCGAGGATGAGCGCATGAATGTCGTGCGTTCCCTCGTAGGTTTTGACCGATTCCAGATTCATCATGTGGCGCATGATCGGGTAGTCTTCGGTGATTCCGTTGGCGCCGAGAATGTCGCGCGCGATGCGCGCCGATTCAAGTGCCATCCATACATTGTTGCGCTTGGCCATGGAGATGTGTTCGTGGCCTACGGTTCCCTTGTCTTTGAGACGGCCGACCTGCAGTGAGAGCAGCTGTGCCTTGGCGATTTCCGTGGCCATCCACACCAGTTTTTCCTGGACAAGCTGGTGGCTGGCAATGGGCTGTCCGTGGAATTGCTTTCTGGTCTTGGCGTATTGCAGCGCAGTGTCGTAGCAGGCCATGGCTGCGCCGATGGCTCCCCAGCCGATACCATAGCGCGCCTGGTTGAGACACATGAGCGGGCTCTTGAGGCCGCCGGAGCCGGGAAGAAGATTCGCCGCGGGCACATGGACATCCTGAAGGGACAGGCCGCTGGTGACGGAGGCGCGCAGGGACCACTTGCCGTGCACTTCGTGGGCAGAGAAGCCAGGGCGATTGGTTTCGACGAGAAAGCCGCGCACGCGCTGGTCTTCGTCCTCGACCTTGGCCCAGATCACGGCGATGTCGGCGATGGTGCCGGAGGTGATCCACATCTTTTCGCCATTGAGAATGTATTCGTCGGCGTGCCTGCGCGCGGTCGTGGTCATTCCTCCTGGATTTGACCCGAATCCGGGTTCGGTCAGCCCGAAGCAGCCGAGCTTTTCGGCGGTCGCGAGGGCAGGGAGCCAGGTATTCTTCTGTTCGTCGGAGCCGAAGGTGTAGATGGGATACATGACGAGCGCCGATTGCACGCTGACGAAGCTGCGCAGCCCGGAGTCGCCGCGCTCGAGCTCCTGCAGGACAAGGCCGTATTCGACATTCGACATGCCCGCACATCCGTAGCCTTCGAGATTGGCGCCGTAGAAGCCGAGTTTGCCCATGATCGGGACGAGCTCGCGCGGGAAGCGGCCGACGCGAAAGCATTCTTCGATGATGGGCATGAGATTGTCGTCGATGAAGTCGCGGGTGGTGCGGCGGACGAGCCGCTCTTCTTCATTGAAGCTGGAGTCGAGATCGAGAAAATCGAATCCCTGAAACTTGAATCCCATGCGCGCGTCCGCCTTTCGAGGGAGTGGAAAGGGAAAGGCTAGCAGACGATGGCCGGTCCTTGCTGTACGGCGGGGCGCCTGCATTTCGCGAACCGCGAGGATGGGGCACCCGGAGTGGTGGCGGTTATTGGCTGTCTTCCGCTTCCTGGCCGTAGGTGGGATACGGTTGGAGCTCGGTGCTGGTGGGCATGCCGTCGAGGGTCGCGAGGTCGGCTTGCACCTGGGTCCACAGCGCGGCGTTTTTCTTTGTGGTGATGGGCGCGTTGGGATCGGCGTAGTAGGCCTGAATGTCACGCTTGAGGCCCGGGGGAATGGCTTGCGTGGGTTGCTGCGCGAGACGATGGAGCAGGAGGGCATAGGTAGAGTCGGTGAGCGAATAGCCGCCGGGCGCGACGACATGGCCGGTATCGAGGTCGCGATTAGGGAGCGGATGGTGGGGATCGTGGGAACGCAGAAGTATGTCCGGACTTGTGGCGGCGAGGATGGAGAGCAGCGCCGCAGGCGGCGGTGGAAGCTGACCGTCTTGCGCGGAGCCGGCAGCGGGCGGCGTAAAGCGCGCAAGCACGCGGCGCAGGATGGTGATGGAGAGCGCGATGCTATGCATGTAGTCGGCTTCGGTTGCGGTGGTTGGTCCCTTGACGTCGACGAGCTTGAGGGGGCCGATCTTGGGCAGAATGAACAGCAATGCGGCGATGGCGTAGCTTTCGAAGCCGGCTTTGCGGCGATAGGCCTGCCAGTTGTTTTCTTTGTCGACCGCGGCATCCTCAGAGACGATCTCGCGGAACTCGGCGGTGTCGGGTTCGGGCGGCTCATGGCTGCGGTGACGCAGGGTGACGGCATACGCAATGCGGGGAATGAATGTGCGCACCGCAAAACGGTAGCTGCGGACATTGAAGCGGCGGCCACGGCGCGCGGAGAAATCTTCAGACAGTCCGTAGGTCTGGTAGTAGGCGAGAGCGAGCTGCTTGGTGGGAACCTTGAGGCCGATGCGGCGCAGGAAGCGGAGCGGAGCCACGCGATGATGCGCGATCTCATCGATATCGAAGGCGAACTCGGTTTGCACATGCTGGTGCTTGCCTTCGGCGTAGTTCACAACGGGGCCGTATTTCGCAGCCAGCTTGGGGAACTCGACGGGCACGGCACGGTTGGTAGCGATTGCGTGGCCGACCGAGTCGCCGATGTAGTGGGAGAGAGCACCGACTGCGAAGGCGAGCTCGTCGGCCGATTGCGCATTGCGAAACAGGCTGACGACAAAGTCGCCGGTGCGCACGTAGTGGGTGAGGTCAGAAAAGGACGCGTCGCCGAAAGGGTAATAGCCGATGTCCTGGATGACGCAGCCGCCATAGGCGAAGGCGTGCGCTTCGTCGAGCTGCGCCGGGGTAAGAGTGGGATAGCGGCTCAAGAGGAGGGGAACGATCGAACCTTTCCAGGCGAGATCGATGAGCTGCTCGTGGGTGAGGAGAGAGTAAGCACGTGCCGGCGCGCATCCGGCCGCGATCAGGAGCAGCATGATGCATGCAGCGGAGAAGAATCGGATCAATTTCATCGTGCGAGCCTATTCCGTTGGAGATGCCGGGGGACCGGGAAAGGAGCGCTTGCCGGTTTGGAGGAACGTTCAGGCCAGGAAGTCGCGAACGAACGGATCCTGGCTTTCGAGGAGTTGGGCGAGTGAGCCGTCGAAGATCAAACTCCCTTCAGAAAGCATCAGGAAGGTGGTATTGGGGTCGGTATGACCCTTGGGCAGCGGAACCATCGTCCCCGAGCCAGGATCGAAGCGATGGGTGCAGAGCGTGAAGGCGTCCTGCAGGCGATGGGTGACGAGCAACGACGGGGTATGGTAGAAGTCGCGTTGCTTGATGATGAGCTCAATGATGGTGGTCGAGGTGACGGGATCGAGTCCGCCGGTGGGCGAATCGTAGAGGAGCAGGTCGGGCTTATGGATGAGGGCGCGGGCGATTGCGACGCGGCGGCGCATGCCTCCCGAGAGGCTGGCGGGGAAGAGGTCGAAGGTCTGTTCGAGCTCGACGAAGCGCAGGGCCTCGCGTACGCGCACATCGATTTCGTCGTCGGGAATCTCTTCCTGGATAAGCTGATACGCGACGTTATCGCGGACGATGAGCGAATCGAAGAGAGCTCCCTCCTGAAAAACCATGCCGATGCGGGTGCGCAGGGCGAAAAGTAATTCCTCGGGCATGCGGGAGACGTCTTGGTCAAAGAGCTCAATGCTGCCCGTGTCGGGCCGGAGCAAACCATTAGCCAGCTTGAGCAAAACGCTCTTGCCGACGCCGGTAGGCCCGAGCAGTATACGCGTTTCGCGCGGGGAGACCGAAAAAGTGATATTTTGGAGTACCGGCGGACCGTCGAATGACAGCGTCACGCCCGAGAATTTGAGCACCGGGTCGTTTGCCGCTTTGGGTGCGGGTTCCTGCACGAAATGGACTGCAGGGGATTTCAAATCCATGAGGCAAAGATGTTGAGCAGGAGCCGGGTGATAATGAAGTCGACGAAGATGATGAGAACCGAGGCTGTGACGACGGCCTGAATGGTGGAGCGGCCCACGCCCTGGGTTCCTCCGGTGGTTCTCATCCCATAGAAGCATCCCACAGAAGAAAGGATGTAGCCGAAAAAGAGGGGCTTCACCAGGCCCTGGACGATTTCGGGGAAGAGCAGGTGTTCCCAGGCCATGCTGTAGTATTGGGGGCCGTTCTGGTGATTCATGAAGACAGTCACCAGGCCGCCGCCGATGATGCCGCAGGCGTCGGAAACGATGGTGAGGAAGAAAAGCATGGCGATGCTGGCAAAGATGCGCGGGGTGACCAGCTTTCGTATAGGATCGACCCCGAGGGCGCGCATGGCATCGATCTGCTCGGTGACAACCATCGAGCCCAGTTCGCTGGCCATGGACGAAGCGTTACGCCCGGAGACCATGACCCCTGTAAGGACCGGGCCGAGCTCGCGGATCATGGTTTTGCTTACGAACTGGCCGGTGACGGCGGCTGCGCCGAAGGCCGAGAGCGTGGAAGCGGATTGCAGGGCGAGCACGCCTCCGGTGGAAAGGCCGGAGAGCACGACGATCGACAAGGATCCCACTCCGATGATGTCGGATTGAACGAGGAAGTCGGTCCAATAGATCGGGGGCCGGAAAAGATTGACAAGGGCGCGATAGGCAAAGATCGAATAGTCCTGAAATGTCAGGATGAGCTGCTTGGCAGTTTTGTCAATCGAATCAAGCGCCATTTGTAATCCGAGGAATGAGATGCGGGGACACGAAAGCTACTGACATCCACAGGATAGCGCACGGAGATTCGGCCATTGTTTTTTCTGCTTCCTGGGAGGAGTTGTGGAAAATTTACCTGTCCGGTAAGACAGCCAGCGACTCAATCCAGAGTGCGGGCTTCGTTCCTTTGATGATAAAGCCCGCAAACCGTTCGGTATGAGAGATGTGCTGCCGCTTTCGCCTTGGCGTCCGCATCTAAGTCTAGAGAGAGGACCATCATGCACTCATTTCGGCTGCGCCTGATCCTCGTGCTCGTCGCCGGCGTTGTCATGGTTTCGGTGGCGTCGACCTATTTTGAGGTGCTGGCCCACAAGCATTTTCTGCGCGAGGATCTCCAGAACGGAACGAAACGGATCGGCGCGGCACTGCAGCCGTCTCTCGAGCAGATGTTTTCGGCGGGCGCCATGGCGCAGCTGCCTGCTTTTCTTGCGTCTTCCAAAGCGCAGACCGGGATCCTGGGGCTTGGTGTCCTCAATCCGCAGGGAGGGGTGATCACGTCCCTGGGGCCATCCGAGGTGCTCCGGGCGCTGCCTCCACAACTGGTGGAGAAGTCGCTGCGCAAAGGCGCGAATGAAGATGCTTTCGGACACCTGGGCGATACGCAATGGCTCGAAGAAGTGTTTCCGCTGCATAACGGGAACCGTCTGGAAGGCGCGCTGGTGTTAGTTGCCGACGCGGGGTACATCCGGCAGGAGAGCAACGACCTTTGGCAGAGAAGTTTCTGGCGCGTGGTGGCCCTGGTGCTGCTGATTGCGGGCGTCACGTTTGCGATGGTGCGGTGGTTCCTGATGCGGCCGATGACGCGCATTTCGGAGCGGCTGCGGCGATTGCGCAGCGGGCATCCCGACGAGTTGGCGGATGCCAAGGCCGACGGTTTGAGCATGTTTACCCCGCTGGCACGGGAGGTAGAGACGCTGGCCGAGAGCCTGCTGGCGGCGCGTGCGGCAGCGGAGGCCGAGGCACGCCTGCGCGCCACGGGCGAGAACTTGTGGACTGCCGAGCGGCTGGCGGTGAACATGCGGGAGCATGCGGCCTCGAGCAAGATTTTTGTGGTTTCGAATCGCGAGCCATATATGCACGTGCGGCGCGGCCGGGAGATTGAGTGCGTAGTGCCGCCCAGCGGCCTGGTGACGGCGATTGAACCAGTGCTGCGCGCCTGCGATGGGGTTTGGGTGGCCAGCGGCAGCGGCAACGCCGATGCGGCGACGGTGGATTCGTTCGATCGGTTGCGCGTGCCTCCCGACAATCCACGCTATACGCTGCGGCGGGTGTGGCTGACTGAAGAAGAGGAGCTGCGCTACTATGACGGCTTTGCGAATGAGGGGCTGTGGCCGCTTTGTCACATCGCGCACACGCGGCCGATCTTTCGCCCTACGGATTGGGAGTGCTACCAGCGCGTGAATGAGCGGTTTGCGGATGCGCTGCTGGAGGAGATGGAAGGCAACGCTGAGCCGATTGTGTTTGTGCAGGATTATCATTTCGCGCTTTTACCGCGGCTGGTGAAGGCGGCGCGGCCCGATGCGCGGGTAGCGATTTTCTGGCACATTCCGTGGCCGAATCCCGAGGCATTTGGCATTTGCCCATGGCAGGCGGAATTGCTGGATGGATTGCTGGGCGCCGATCTGATCGGATTTCACATTCCGCTGCATTGCAATAATTTTCTTTCGACAGTGGACCGGGTTTTTGAGGCGCGCACCGATCGCGAGCACTCGACGGTGATTCGCCATGGGCATACCACCAGCGTGCGGCCGTATCCGATCAGCGTGGCATTCGACGGACACGAAGCCGCGACGGCCGCGCGCAGTGAAAAATCTGAGCAGGAGGCTGAGGCGACGACGCAGCGCAACGAGTTGCTGCGTGAATTCGGGGTGCGGGCGGAGACCCTGGCGCTGGGCGTGGACCGGATGGACTACACCAAGGGCATCGAGGAACGCCTGCTGGCTTTCGAGCACCTGATCGCGGAGCATCCGTGGCATTGGGAGCGGCTGACGATGGTCCAGATTGCGGCGCCGAGCCGCACGCGCATTCCCGCATACGACGGGCTGCATCGGCGGGTGAACGAGGAAGTGGAGCGGATCAATGCGCGCTTCCAGACAGCGCGCTGGAAGCCGGTGATCCTGATCGAGCGGCAATGCGATCATCGCGAAGTAGAGCGTTGGTATCGCGCGGCAAACCTGTGCCTGGTGACGTCGCTGCATGACGGGATGAATCTTGTGGCGAAGGAATTTGTGGCGTCGCGCGACGATGAAGATGGCGTGCTGATTCTGAGCAAGTTCACCGGCGCCGCGGTGGAGCTGCGCGATGCGCTGGTAGTGAATCCCTACGACATTGCGGGCGTGGCGGAGGCGATGCATCGCGGCCTGGAGATGGATCGCGCCGAACGGCGGGACCGGATGCAGCGGCTGCGCCGGCAAGTGATGGAACACAACATCTATCGCTGGGCGGCCAATGTGCTGGGGGCGCTTCGCGAGATACGGCTCGACTACGCAAGCTCGGAAGCGGTCGGCCCCACGCCGATCACCGTGGTTCCGGCAGAAACAGCGCAACGTAAATTGGCCTAGGGAGAGGCGCGCGGTTGAACCGGGACGCTAAGAAAAAACTGGATCGCTTCTTTGATGCGCTGCGCAACGCGCCAACGGCCCTATTGCTTCTGGACTATGACGGAACGATGGCGGGGTTTCGCCTGGACCGCTTCAAGGCGCGGCCATGGGCAGGGGTGCGGGAACTGCTTGGTCAGATTCAGCGACAGGGACGCACGCGCGTCGCGGTGATCACGGGGCGGCCGGCGGAGGAGATTCCGCCGATGCTGGGGCTCGATCCGCAGCCCGAAGTATGGGGACTGCATGGGGCGGAGCGGCTCTATCCGAATGGACGGCGGGTGCTCGAGCAGTCTCCACCGGCAGTAAGGCGGGCCCTGGCAGATTTGCGCGCACGGTTGAACCGCGATGCGCTGGGCGGACTCTTTGAGGACAAGCCCAACGCCGCGGTGATGCATTGGCGCGGGCGCGCGCCGCAGCAAGCCAGACTGATCGAGAAGAAAACGCGGGCATTGTTTGAGCCCCTGGCGAAGCTGGATGGGCTGCGGCTGCTGCGTTTTGAGTCGGGGCTTGAGTTGCGCGCAGGACGCGACAAAGGCGGCGCGGTGGAGGCGATTATTACCGAGGCAACGAAGGGGGCGCCGGTGACGTACCTCGGG
This sequence comes from Occallatibacter sp., assembly GCA_036520995.1. Taxonomy (GTDB): domain Bacteria; phylum Acidobacteriota; class Terriglobia; order Terriglobales; family Acidobacteriaceae; genus Telmatobacter. The sequence continues at coordinate 137,147 of DATDIQ010000057.1, read as the reverse complement.
GACGATTTGACCGACGAGGCGGCATTTCGCGCCGTCAACGAAGCCAAGGGGCCGCACGTGAGCGTGCTGATGCGGCGCGAGCCGAGGAAGACGGACGCGGATGTTTGGCTCAGGCCGCCGGGGGAGATGCGTTGGTTCTTGCAGCGGTGGATTGAGGCGCGGAGTTCGTTCTAGAACCGTGCGGTGAATCCAGGATCGTGATTTTCCACCCTTGCTGCGCAAGGATGGGGCACACAGGTTGGTACGGATGGATGCATCGCAGGAAGCAGATCCCTTTGACCAACTCAGGGCAGGCTTTCGTAGGTGCAGTTATTCCCGGCCGCGTTTGCGGATCTCGATATTGAGCCGTTTGATCTTCTGATTGAGGGTGGAGAGCGGGATGCGGAACTGCTCGGCAGCCTCGGTCTGATTGCCGTTGCAGCGCTCCAGTTTTTCGATGATGATGCGGCGCTCGATGTCTTCGAGGATGTCGAAGAGCGAGGCGTTGGGATTGTGCTCAAGGAGCGCATCCTGGAAGCTGCGTCCCGTGATGTGGCCGGGCAAGAGATCGGAACCAATCACCGGGCCTGACGAGAGGACCACGCCGCGCTCAATACAATTCTCGAGTTCGCGCACATTGCCGGGCCAATCGTAGTCCATGAGCGCGCGCATCGCGTCGGAGGAGAGGCGGCGCGGCGACAGGGCGTTTTCGTTGGCGTAGAAGTCGAGGAAGTGTTGAGTGAGGAGGGGAATGTCTTCGCGGCGCGCGCGCATCGGCGGCAGATCAATGGTGATGACGTTGAGCCGATAGAAGAGATCTTCGCGGAAACGGCCGTCGCGTACAGCCTGGCGGAGATCGATATTGGTGGCGGCGAGAATGCGCACATCGACTTGAATTTCCTGGATGCCGCCGAGGTGCATGAAGCGTTTGTCCTGGAGGACGCGCAGGATTTTGGCCTGCGTGTCCATGCCCATGGTCGCGATTTCGTCGAGGAAAAGTGTGCCGCCGTTGGCGACTTCGAAGAGGCCTTTTTTGGAGGCGACGGCCGAGGTGAATGCGCCCTTGACGTGGCCGAAGAGCGTGGACTCGAGGAGCTCAGAGGGCATGGCGCCGGTGTTGATGGGCACGAAAGGCTTGTCTTTACGCGGCGAGTTGGCGTGGATGGCCTTGGCGATGACTTCTTTGCCGGTGCCGCTTTCGCCCTGGATCAAAACGGTTGACCGGCTGGGCGCGACTTGCGCGACCAGGTCGAAGACCCTCAGCATCGCCTCGCTTTTGCCGACGATGTTGGCGAAGCTGTAGCGCTGCTTGAGGGTGCGCTTGAGCTGGAGGTTTTCTTCTTCGGCGCGATGGCGCGCGACGGCCGAGCGGATGTCGGCCATGAGCTTTTCATTGTCCCAGGGCTTCTGGACGAAGTTTTCTGCCCCCGCGCGGACCGCCTCGACGACGTTGTCGACGGTGCCATAGGCGGTGATCATGATGACCGGGGTCTCCGGCTGGCGCTCTTTGATCTGGGGCAGCAGTTCGAGGCCGCTCTGCCCCGGGAGAGCGAGGTCGAGCAGGACGAGGTCGAAGTTTTCGATCTCAAGAATACGCAGTCCCTGCTCGCCGTCGTTGGCGGTGCGAACGCCGTATCCCTCGAGGGTCAACAACACCTCGAGAGATTCGCGGATGCCTGCCTCGTCGTCGATGACCAGGATGCTGGCGTTGGTAGCGAGTGCCGAGAGTGCAGGGGCGGACGCGGACAAATTCAACGGCTGTTCGACCTCAGACATGGACGGACTTCCTCAAGAGGGGAAATTCAAGGTGAAAAGTAGTTCCGGCGCCGACCGCGCTCTCCACGTGGATTTTTCCGGCATGCTCTTGGATGATGCCGTAGGAGACAGAGAGACCAAGGCCCGTGCCCCGCCGTTCGCCGGGCCTGGGCATGGTTTTTGTGGTGAAAAATGGATCGTAAATACGCTTGAGATTTTCAGGCGCGATGCCGGCGCCGGAATCGGAGACCAGAGCTTCGACATGGCCGTTGACCAAGGTAGCAACACGCAAGCGACCTCCGCCGGGCATGGCTTCCTTGGCATTCAACAGGAGATTCAGGAAGACCTGCTGCAACTTTCCGGGATTGCCGTGGATGGTGGGCAGCTTGTCGTCCAGAGCAATGTCGAGTTCGATCTGCGCGGTTTTGAACTGATGTTCGAGCAGCGAAAGGGTATCGCGAATCACCTGATTTAGATTCGTTTCGCGGAATTCGGTTGTGGAAGTGCGCGAGAAATTGAGCAGGCCGTTGGCAATTTCAGAGGCGCGGAAACTCTGCTGGGTGATTTTCTCGAGCACCGGCCCGATGCGCGTGTCGCCGCGCATCTGCTTGGAGAGGAGCTGCGAGTAGGAGGAAATGACGGCGAGAGGGGTATTGATTTCGTGGGCCACGCCGGCGGCGAGCAAGCCGATGGAGCTGAGCTTGTCGGCCTGTGCGAGCTGGGTTTCGAGGGAGACGCGGTCGGTGATGTCGTCGACCAGAACGATGCGGCCCACGGTCACGAAGTCGCGAGATAGGAGCGGGGCGATGGCGATGTTGGCGGTGCGTTGTTCGCCGGCGCGGGTGGTGAGGGGGAACTTGTAGAGATGATGCACGCCGGATTCATTGCGCGAGCGGTCAAGGGCCTCGACGAATTCCGCGGGAAAGACGGAGCCTAGATCCTGGCCGATGGCTTCGGCGCGGCTGAGGGCGTACATGGCTTCCATTTGCGCGTTCCAGCTCTCGATGCGGTCGTCGAGGTCGAGAGCGAGAATGCCCACGTTGATGGACTCGACGATGTTCTCGTTGAATTCCTTGAGGCGCTCGAACTCGCTGATCTTTTCTTCGAGGCGCGCGTAGAGGCTGGCATTCTGCAGGGCGATGCCAATGTAGCTGGCGAGGGACTCGAGCAGTTCCACATCCTCGCTCGAGAGGAAGTCGCCGCCGATGGTGCGACCCAGGCCGATGACGGCGATGGTCCGCGTGGCCTGGCCGTCCTGCACGCGGCAGGGCAGGTAGTAGTTCAGATCGAGAAGGCTTGCGGTCTGGCGCTGGGATTCAGCAAGGTGCAACGCCTGCTGCGCGTTCTCAAGAAAGATGTGGGAATGGTCGGCGGCCTTGTCGAAGTCGAGAAAGCTGAGGTCGAGCGAGCCTGGGCCGGGGCGATCATGGGCCAGCCGCCCATCGGGAGGCAATCCGTGCGAAGCGGCCAGGCGCAGAGCTCCGGGCCCGTCGGCGAGAAAGACGGCGACGCGGGAGACGAGCAGCGTGCGGGGTAGTCGCTCGACGATGGAAGAAAGCAGCGCGCGGAGATCCGTTTCAGAGCTGAGGCTGCGGCCGAACTCGACGAGGGCTTTGCGGTAGTCGTATTTGTGACGGTCGAAGAGGCGGTCGACCCAGCCCTGGATGCGTCGCTTGAGGGGATCGAAGACGGCTGCGGTGATCAGAATGGCGACGACGAGCGCCCACTCCCGCATCTGGCTCATGGTTTCAGGCAGGCGGGTGTGGACGATCTCGGCGATGAGCGCGATCACGCCGAAGTAAACGCCGAGAATGAGGCCTGTGGCGAGCGTATAGGCTACGCCGCGCTTGAAGATCAGATCGGTGTCCATCAGGCGATAGCGCACGATGGCCCAGGCGAAGGTCAGTGGCAGAAAGACGAGTGAAAGGCCCGCCAGCTTGTGAAGCAGGTCGGGCATCTGCAGATCGAAAAGGAAGGGGATGGCATAGAGCAGCGTGAAGGGCACGACCGCAAGAAAGGCGCCGCGCCATAGCCATTTCAACTGCTGGCGCAGCAGCGGGGTATTGGCGCGCATGTAGCTATTGAGGAAGAGAAGCGAAGCGAGCACGTAGAAGGCCGCGTCGTAGCCGGTGCCCCATTGCTCGAGGCGGTGCTTGAGCAGCTCAGTCGCTTCCCAGCGACGAACGGCTGTGACCCAAAGGCCGAATAGGAAGATGCCTGGCCCGTAAATGAAGGGAAGGAGCAGGCGGCGCTGGATGCTCTTAAGCCGCTCCTCAGGGAAGCTGAGCGCGAAATGGAGGAAGAGCGCAGGTTGAAGCGACTCGGCGAGGACGTTGGTCCAGAAGACGACTCTGTCGGTCCAGGCCCATTCGCCGGCACTGTTCAGTGCGCCGGTATATTTCAGCGCGTAGAGCGCGAAGGAGGCGAGACAGAAGAGATAGAAGTGCGTTGCGCGCGGAGCTGTCCAGCGGCGGAAAAGAACATACATGCCGATGGCAAGGTAGATGAGGCCAATGATGCGCAGGGCCTGCTGCACGCTGCGATCGGGCGGCTCGGGGATGACGACGACAGGTTCTTCGAGCTGGATGCCTTCGCGCGTGATGGAGTAGTTGGCTTTGCTCCACGCTCCGACGCGATAGAGCTCGCGGTCGAGGTCGGAAATGTGCGCGACCGGCGTGTCATTGACTGTTGTGAGCAGGTCGTTCTGCTTGATGCCGTAACGATGGCCGGGGCTGCTGGCAGGGACTTTTGTGGCAATGAGGCCGGTGCCGCCCTGAGCTTCAACCCACCAGACCCCGTCGCTCGGCTGGAGGAACTGGTTTTCCTGGCGAAAGTTCAACACGGCAAGGATGACGAGGCCGACCGTCGCTACGGCCAGCATTGTCGCCTGCAACCGGTTGAAGAGGTTTGTTTCCATGGAGGAGTACCAGCGCGAACAACGAATCGATGCACGTCGATTGCCACGGAGGAAGGGTTGGTCAGTCGACCCTGAGCCAGCAGCAATCTACTGAGAACACTTTAGATAGTGACGAAGCAGGGAGCCGGAAGTCAACCGGGTTTCCCAGAAAAATGCAGGAAACAATAGCCACTATACGCAAAATTATATTTGCCTACAAAAAACGGTAATCTCGCGAGGGATCGTGACTTTTGCGGGTGAACCTGCGCTTGCGGGCACCGCAGCCGTGATTCCCCCCCGTGGCGGGCCGGCAATCAGAGCTGGCCGTAGGTGGCCTTGGGTCCGTGCTTGCGCAGATAGTGATGCTCGCTGACGTGGGAAGGAATTTCGCTGGCGGAGTCGCGCAGGAGAACGGTGCGAAAGGCCAGACGCGCGATGTACTCGAGGACGTCGGCGTGTTCGACGGCTTCGGCGGCGTCTTTGCCCCAGGCGAAGGGGGCGTGGCCGGCGACGAGAACTCCGGGGACGGCGACGGGGTCGAGTTGCGCGGAGCGGAAGCGTCGGACAATGACGGCGCCCGTGTTGCGCACGTAGCCGCCAGAGACTTCTTCGGCGGTGAGGGGATCGGTGACCGGGACGGGGCCGTGGAAATAGTCGGCGTGGGTGGTGCCGTAGCAGGGAATGGGCCGGCACGCCTGGGCCCAGGATGTGGCGAACTCCGAATGGGTATGGACGATGCCGCCGATCTGGGGGAATTCGCGATAGAGGAGGGTGTGGGTATCGAGATCGCTCGAGGGACGGAGGTTGCCATCGACGATGTGGCCTTCGAGGTCGGTGACGACAAGGTCTGCCGGTTTGAGGCTGGCGTAGTCGACGCCGCTGGGCTTGATGACGATGAGCGGCTTGACCCCTGAGCGGTCGATGCCGCTGGCATTGCCGAAGGTATGCGGCGCGAGGCCGCGGCGGGCGATCTCGCTGTTTGCGTGCAGAACCTGTTCGCGAAGGGTTTCGAGCAGCATGGAGAGATTCCTTGCCTTCTGGCGGGAATGGTAAGCGTTTACCAGGCCAGTTTATCAAGCGCAGTCAGTGTACGAGGTTTTGCGAAACGCTCAGATATTTTTGCGGTGGTTGCACTCGGTCGTGTCAGGCAAGACTTTCTGCAAAAGCCAGAGAGGAGCTCTCTCCCCATGGAAGGATCAGTTCAAGTATGATGGGCGCCGAATCTGGAACCGGGCGCAGTGGGCTCGATCGGCATCTGCCATGAATGGTTCGGGCCGGATTTGAAGGCTTGCTATGAATCGCCGCAATTTCGTAAAGCTCGCTGCACTGGTTCCATGGACATTTCCGGGGGCGCGTCTCTCGGCTGGCGCCGAAGTCGACAATCCGACTGGACGCGATCGCGAAGAATCGGCGCCCGGTTCGGGGCCGGTCCGCGCTCGCTTCGATCAAACCCTGCGCCGCGTTCTCGACGGAGACTCCCCTGCCTACACCGAGGAATTTGTGCTCGCCGATGTGCGCCCTACCCCGGAACGCCGTTTCACGGAATATAGCGGCGACGTTTCCGGCCGGTACATTGGCGCGCTGGCCACCGCATCGCAAGTTTTCGGAACCGATGTTCCTGGGTTGGCTTCGCTGGTCGAGAAGGTGATTGCCTTGCAGAAGCCCGAAGGCTACTTCGGAAGCGCATTTGCATTCGACCATCCGGCAGATCGCGACATGGCGCTGCTGTGGGGCAACGGCCGGCTGCTGGTCGGGTTGTTGGAATACCATGCCCTGCGCCCCACTGAGCCAGTGCTGGCCAGCTGCCGGCGCCTGGGCGATTTTTTGGTGCGGATCAGCCCGCTGATGCTGTCGCAGCCGATTCGCGACGCGTTTGGCGCCAAGCATTTTGCTTCGAGCTACATTTGCTGGACGCAGCAAACCGAAGGCCTCGCCAGCCTCTATCGGGTGACGAAGGGCGAACGCTATCGCACGCTCGCCGAGGAGATCGCCGCCGTGATCGAGCGTCGGCCCGGGGACCACGTGCACGGGTATCTGACCAGCCTGCGCGGCGTGATGGACCTCTACGCGGTGACCGGGCAGGCGGGGCTGCTGCAACAGTGCGAAGCGGCGTGGCAGGATATTTGCGGGTCGCAGGATCTGCTCATCACCGGCGGCGTTCCTGAAGGTTGGAGCCCCAACAATCACCGTACCGAGGGCTGCGGCGAAGCGGATTGGGTTCGTCTTAACCTTGCGCTTTGGAAGGCGACCACGAACCAGAAATACTTGGCGCTGGCCGAGCGGGCCCTCTTCAATGAGCTGGCGTTCAATCAATTCGCCAGCGGCGATTTCGGCCATCGCGTCTATACCGAAACGGGTCTGCCGGCGGGCGGCGCGGTGCGCGCGTGGTGGTGTTGCACCCTGCATGGATTGCGCTGCTTCCCGGATATCGAGAAGAGCGTCTTTCGCGCGAGCGAGGGCGGGCTGTATTACGACTTGCCGCTCGACGGGCAAATCAAGGGGACTGGCGTGGAGGCCACCGCCGAATCCAATCTCGCCCGCGATGGCTCGCTGCGCATTACGATCCACGAAATGGGAAATGACCCGTCCCTTGTGGCCTTGCGCCGGCCTGCCTGGGCGAAGCGCGTGGACCTGCGACTGAACGGGAAAGCGGTGCAGTTTCGGGAGAGCGACGGATACGCTCACCTGGAGCGGCATTGGAGAGCCGGCGACATAGTCGACGTGAGGTATGCGATCGAATTGCGGGAAACGCGCTACGACGACAAGCGCGTGGCGTTTTCCTTCGGGCCCTGGCTGCTGGGCGCTTCAGTGGCCGACAACCCGGCCTATTTTAACGAACTGACTTCGGAAAACCGGCTGCTGGGAGGGGCCTCTCCCGCAGGCGCGGAAACCTTGGAGGTGGCTGTGTTTTCAGTCCCGGTTGCGGCGACAACATTTCGTTACGCGCAGGCCGAGTACCCTGACCAGCCGGGCCATGTTCAGTTGCGTGCGATTGCGGAACAAACCGGGCAGCCCACGACCTCCTGGGAACTGCGCTTTCTCACCGAATCGAGCGCTTAGGCGGATGCAGAGCGATTCGTTTCTTGGTGCAGGCCGGGCATAGGCCCACCACCGGTGTCGTGACCTGAAAGTGGTACTGATATTCGACTGCCCTGTAAACTCGCCCTGCAGGCGGGCGTCTACCTGAGTGATGGCGGCCTGCACTACCCTAGAACCGATGACCATCGCCCGAGCGGACGAACGGGCCGCGGAGTTCGAGCGCGTTGTTGCGATTCACCGCCCGCAGATCTTCCGGTTTCTGCTGGCCTCGACGCGCGACATTGACCTGGCCGAGACGCTGACGCAGGAATGCTTCCTGAAGGCGCATCGGAACTGGGCGAGTTTTCGCGGGGAGTCGACCGCGATGACGTGGCTGATGCGGATCGCGATCAACCTGCAGAAGGACCATTGGCGCAATCGCCGCATGCAGTTCTGGCGGCAGACGCGGACGAACGCAGTGGACCTGGACGAGGCCAGCGATTGGCTGCCGAGCGGCGAGACCTCGCAGGAGCAACGGCTGCTGGCGCGGGAAAGAGTGTCGCAGGTATGGCACGCGGTAGAAGGATTGAGCGAACGGCAGCGCACGGTGTTTCTGCTGCGTTTTGTCGAGGAGCTGGAATTGACGCAGATTGCGGAGACGACAGGGCTGAGCGAAGGGACTGTGAAGGCGCATCTGTCGCGCGCATTAGCCAGGGTGCGAGGGGAATTAGGGGGGAAGCGATGAGCTGGAGACGATGGATCAACCGAGCCGAAGAGCCGGTCGAGATGGATGCGCTTGATCCTGCGATGAAACAGGCTCTGGGGGATTTCAAAACGAGTGTGCGTGCGTGGAGCGAAGCGGCGTATCACCGTTCGCGCACGGCGGAGAGCGTGGTGGTGCGCAGGTCGTGGCGGCTCGCGGCGGGATGGAGCCTTGCTGTAGCGCTGCTGGCAGGCACGGTTTCGGGCGGTCTGTATGAGCATCATCGCGCCCAGGTAGCTGCGCAGGTTGCCGCACAGCGCGAAGCCGAGCAAGAGAGAGCGCTTGCCGCGCAACAGGCCCAGGAGGCGGCACAGCAGGAAGACGATGTTCTGGCAAGCGTCGATATGGATGTTTCGCGCGAGGTGCCCAGCGCCATGGAGCCGCTGGCGCAGCTTGGCGACGAAGGTGAATCGCAGTGAGTCGAATTCAGCGAAGGATCGGGACGAAAAAGGGGAGAGAGAAATGAAAGGTACGATTGTGGCACGGGTGGGGTTGGCAATTGCCGCGCTGTGGTTGGCGGGACCGGCATTTGCGCAAGGACCTGGACGGGGAGACGGGCCAGGCATGGGCATGGCGGATCATCGGCCGCCGTTTGAGCGAGCGTTTGTCGGCAATGGCATTCAAGGACGCTGGTGGAACAACCCGCGCATTATCGAGAAGCTCAAGCTGACGGATGATCAGCGCAAACAGTTTGACCAGATTTTGCTCGAGCATCGGGAAACGCTGGTCGACCTGCGCGCCAATCTGGAAAAGGCGGAGTTGAAGCTCGAGCCGCTGGTGAAGGATGACCAGCCGAACGAGGCAGCGATCCTGGGTCAGATCGACAAGGTCGCGCAGGCGCGTGCGGAACTGGAGAAGGCGAATGCGCGGTATTTGCTGGCGCTGCGCAGCAAGCTCACGCCCGACCAGTGGAAGACAGTGCAGGCATTCCGGCAGGGACGCGAGTTCCACGACTGGAGACAACGCGATCGCCGGCCGGATGGTGCCGGGCCGGGCGGACGCGGCCCAGGGGATGGAGACGGACCGCATGCTGCGCCGCCGCCCGCTCCAGGGCCGCAGGGGGCCACGGAAGAGGGAACTGCTCCCGAGGGGCCGGCGGAAGCGAGCGCCGGGAGCGGAGACATTCAGCAGTAGCCGGAGATCCCAACGACGGGAATCGGCAGAAGGAGTTTGGCAGAGAGCAACTGCGGTTGAAGTCAACACCGATGGCGGCGAGGAGCGATCTTCTCGCCGCCGTTTTTTGTTTGGTCAGGGGGGAGAGCAGCTTCAAGAAGCTGTCGCGGGTCTGGACATCTCGTGACGCATCCTGGGACAGCAACTGCAGCGCATCAGGACAGAGTTGACCGGACGGAGACGAGGATGACGTGAGAAGCGACAAAGACTCGAAAAACGGGTCGCCAAAAAATTACTAAAGTCCTGGAGTGTCGCACCGATGAACAGTGCAGATGCGAAGGACGCCCACCGGGAAGCGGTGAACCTGGTGAAGCAGAAGAAACACCGGGGCTTGGGCGTGGACGTTGGCATCGGAACAGGAGCAATCTCCATGGCCCTCGGTGTTTTGAACAATCTCTCGGCAATCTACGCGGAGCACAATCTCAACAACACGAATAACAGCCTGCAACAGGTTTTGCAGCAGCTCTCTTCAGGGTCGCGCATCAACTCGGGTGCGGACGATGCGGCTGGTTTGTCTCTTGTGAACGGCCTCGCGGCGAACTCGGCAGCGCTGACCCAGTCGGGCACGAACGCTTCAGAGGGCGCGGGCCTGCTGCAAGTGGCCGACGGAGCGCTTTCGCAAGTGACGAACCTGCTTAACCGTGCCGTGACGCTGGCCACCGAGGCCTCGAACGGCACCCTCAATGCGACCCAGGAAAGTGCGGCCAATCAGGAGTATCAATCGATACTCGCGGAAATCAGCAACATCGGTTCGACAACGACCTATAACCAGCAACAAGTCTTTTCAGGCAACACAACCGCCATCTACACGGGAGATTCTTCGACTACCGGTTCATCGATCGACAATCTGAAGATTCGAACCCTCTCCAATTCCAGCGTAGGCGACACGGGCGGAGTCATGTCGTACAGCAACGGTCAGGACAATGTGTTTATTAATCTGTCGAAGGGCGGAAAGAACGCTTCTGTTTCGGATAGCTTGAGCGTTTCGGGCTCGACCACCATCACGGTGAGCTATCTGGCTCAAGGGACGAACGGATCGGGGAGTCTGGCAACGACCAACATCACTGTCGGAGCGGGGACAACGTATCACAATACAGCGCAAGGGTTGATCGATGCGGTCAATAACTCGGGACTCGGACTGAGCGCTTCGTTCTCCACGGCAGCGCAGGCCGGGACCGTCGCTGCCAACTCCGCGGCGGCCGCGAATGTGCCCGGGGGAAGCGGCGCAGACACCGGAATCGAGATTTCAGGCACGGGGGTGGGGACGGGCACCAACGGCGCGGGAGAGATCGGAACCCTGACCGTGGGTGCGCCGGGTGATGCACTGGGAGGCACGCTCACAATTGTGGGCATGGACGGCAAGAGCCACAACATCACGTTAGGCGCTCCGAATTCCACGGACACACTTAAAAACCTTGCAGCCACGATCAATGCGGCCGGCTATGGGGTGACTGCCTCGCCCAACACCGGCATCGTCGGCGGAAATGCGGTGGGAACGGTCCTGACCTTCACCTCGACCTCCGGTGCAGTGACAATCTCGGGGGCAAGTCTTACGGACAATAGCGCAGCCACCGCCCTGACGGGGACGCCCACCCTCGACACCGCGTATGACGCGACGATCGGAACACTCACGGCTACTGTGCCTACCGGAAATCTCGGGGGCACGCTGACTATCGGCAATAACACGATCCTGCTGGGAACTCCATCGACGACAAAGACCATGGCCGAGCTTCTTTCGACGATTAACAGCGGCAACTACGGAGTGAGCGCAACGTATAACGCAACAACCGGGGTTATGACATTGACCTCGCCAAACTCCGCGATCACCTTAGGTGGCGCTCTGCTTACGGATAGCGGCGGCGGAACGCTGACTGCCACCGAAGCGACCGCAGACCACAACCAGATCGGGACGGTTACTGTTGGAGGAGCGGGTTGGGGCGACACCAACGTGATGACGGGAACCACTTTCACATTCGGCACCCAGACGATCAACATACCCGCGGCTACAACCTATGGAGCAATGGTCGGGATCATCAACGGCGCCAATCTTGGAGTAACCGCGAGCGAGGATGCGTCGGGAAACCTCACGTTTGTATCGAACAATCCAGCAACCGAGGGCGTTGCCTTCAGTGCCAACATGGCAGATGGGACGGTAGGAGTGACGTTCGCAGTTGCAAGAGATACGCCTTCCGCCTCCAACTCGGAGTATTACAGCGTCGGCATCACCGGTTCGATCACAGACAACTCGACCGGCGGCGGTACGCTCAACACGGGAATGGTGGTCGACACGGACGGCAATGGCGGAATTGCCACCATGAGTTACGCCGATGGCGCGGGAGCGGATCTGAGCACAACGGACCTGATCACACAAGCTCATGCACAGGCAGCGCTTGAGGAACTCAACATCGCGATCACCGATGTGGCCGCGCTTGACGGGTACATTGGCGCGCAAATCAACACGCTGAATTCGATCAGCCAGGTGATGAGCACGCAACAGGAGAACATCGTTTCGGCACAGAATGCAATTCAGGCCACGGACTACGCTTCGGCGACATCGAACATGTCGAAGTACGAGATTTTGAGCCAGACGGGCATCGCGGCACTTGCCCAGGCCAACAGCGTGCAGCAGGAAGTGACGAAGCTGCTGCAGTGAGTCAGAGACCAGGGACTAGGGACTAGGATTAGGGACTAGGGCCTGCTCGACGATAGGCAAGAATTGCGTTCAGGAGTTTTCGCAGGATTGCAGGACTTTCAAGACAACCCAGGGACAGGGCGGCGGCAGAGGACAACTCTGCCGCCCATTTTCTTTTGGTGCGCGAGTTTATTTCGGAACGGCTGCAGTTCCGGTGACGGTGAAGACGGCCTCGGACTTGACCTGGGTCTCGTTGGGCTGTGCGCCGCCAAGGATGAGCGTGTAGTTGCCGGGAAGGATCGCGCGGTTGCCCTGATCGTCGACGCTCGAAAGCCAGCGGGGATCGATCTTGAGCGTGACTTCGCGGCTGGCGCCGGGTGCAATGCTCACGCGCTCGAATCCCACGAGTGAATGAATCGGGCCGTCGGTTTGCGGCGTCTTCAGGTAGGCTTCGACCACCTCGTCGCCGCCCATTGTGCCGGTGTTGGTGACGGACACTGTGGCCGTGAGCGGATCGCCGGCCTTGAGCGATTCGGACGAAAGCTTCACCGGCCCGTACTTGAAGGTTGTATAACTCAAGCCGTAGCCGAATCCCCAGAGCGGCTGGCCGGTGAAGTAGCGATAGGTTCGACCCTTGAGTGAGTAGTCGGTGAATGCCGGGAGCCCATCGAGGCCCTTGTAGAACGTAACGGGCAAGCGTCCTGCAGGATTGTTGAGACCTTCGAGCGTATGCCGGATGGCGGTGCCGCCTTCGACGCCTGGATACCAGGCTTCAAGAATCGCGGCGGCGTGCTCGTCGGCCCAGTTGAGAGCGACGGCGCTGCCGCTTTGCAGCACGACGATCAGAGGCTTGCCGGTGGCAGCGAGAGTTTCAAGCAGCTTGTGCTGCGGTGCGGGCAGGTCGAGGCTGGTGCGATCGCCGCCGTCGAAGCCATCGATCTTGATGGGCATTTCTTCGCCTTCGAGTTGGGGCGAGAGCCCGACGAACGCGACGATCACATCGGCTTCCTTGGCACGAGCCACGGCTTCGTGGAGTTGCACCTGCGCGGGCGCAACCCACTTGAGGGTGACGCCGCCACCGGCGCGGTCGCCGGAGTGTGAGTACTCGAGCACGAAGTCGTGCGGCTTGGCATCGGTGAAAACGACAGGAACAGTGGGCACATGGCCGGAATCCATCACCGGCGGCGCGGTGGGCGATGCGCCGGCAGCACCGTTCCCCGAAGCGGGGCGGCCTGCGCGCAAGCTGCCTTCACCGATGACTTTGCCATCGAGCACCAGGCGATAGGACTCGCTCGGCGAGTAAGGGAAGCTGTCGGCGGGTTCGATTGAAAAGACGTAGTGGCCGGCGGCTGGCGGGGTGAGTGTGCCGCTCCAGCGCACAGAATAATCCGTGGTTTCGACTTCGGGAACGGGACGAGCATTTTCCCAGTCGGCCTGCACTTCGGGATCGGTGCCGACTGCGACCGGGCGGCCTGTCCAATCAGGGGAGGCAAAGAATTCGGTTTTTAATCCGGGCTTGAGGCTGGCGCTGAAAGCGGTGCGCGGCACAGGCACGCCGACACCTTCGGCCAGCGTGGATCCCTGTGCATAGATGACGCGATCACGGTTTTCAGCGAGCAGGCCTTCGAGCGGTGTGACTGGCCTGACTGGCGTTCCAACATAGTTGCCGAGGATTGAAACCAGCAAGTCGGCGGTCGGACCGATGACGGCGATGCGCTGCGCACTCTTGAGCGGCAGCACGCCGTTGTTCTTCAGGAGAACGATGCTCTCTTCCGCAGCCTTGAGTGCCGTGGCGCGGCTGGGTGCCGAGGCCACCGCGGAGAAGGGAATCTTGTCGAGTGGGTTGGAGCCTTGCGGATCGAAGAGTCCGAGCTGCATGCGTGCGGTGTACAAACGCTCGGCAGCCTGGGTGATGAGGTCTTCTGAGACGAGGCCTTGATGCGCGGCCTTAGCCAGGGAGTTGAAGCCCGGTGTCCAGATGCTGCAGGAAAGATCTGTGCCCGCTTCGATGGAAAGAGCGGCTGCGTGCTCGATGTCGGTGGTCTTTTTGTGGCCCTGGAAGACGTCGACGATCGCGCCGCAATCGGAGACGACGAATCCCTTGAATCCCCATGCATCGCGCAGATGTTCTTTGAGCAGCATCTTGTTGGTGCAGGCCGGCCAGTCATCGATGGAGTTGTAGGCGCACATGACCGATTGCACGTGGCCTTCGGTGACGGTGGCCCGAAACGCCGGCAGATAGGTTTCTTCAAGATCGCGGGGGCTGGGATCGACGTTGAATCCGTGGCGCAGGGTTTCGGGGCCGCTATGCACGGCGAAGTGCTTGCTGGTGGCGACGGCGCGCAGATGGTTCAGGTCGTTGCCCTGCACGCCTTCCACAAAGGCGACGCCCATGTTCGCGGTGAGCAAAGGGTCTTCGCCGTAGGTCTCCTGGCCGCGCCCCCAGCGAGGATCGCGAAAGATATTAATGTTGGGCGACCAGAAGGTGAGGCCGAAGAAGATGCGGTGATTGTCTTCGCGCTGGGCCTGGTTGTACTTGGCGCGCGCTTCTTCAGAGATGACGTTGCCCATGCTGTGCACGATTTTCGGATCCCACGTGGCGCCCATGCCGATGGCCTGGGGAAAGACGGTGGCGTATCCGGCGCGTGCCACGCCGTGCAGGGCTTCGTTCCAGGTCTGGTAATCGGGGACGCCGAGGCGTGGAATCGCCGTGGCCCAGTCTTCAAGCTGGTCCACTTTTTCGTCGAGCGTCATGCGGCTCACCAGATCATGCGCCCGCGTGCTCGGAGAAAGCCTGGGATTGAGATAGTCGGGCTGCTGCGCGGGAGCCATCGCAATAAGAAGAGCAAAGAACAAAGAAAGAAGCCAGCGGCGACGCGGCATGGGTCGTTCCTCCTGGGCTCGACCTTGCCTCTCGCCTGGCGTGCTGGTTCGGGGACGAACTCGCTTGGTTGACGCCTGGAAGCTGGAAGGCAGGCCCGCAGCAACTTTACAGGGCGGATGCGGACTCTGGCTAGGTTTATCGGTTTACTTCGGTCATTCCGCTTTGCGACGGTGGTCAGGATCAAGACACCGAGCCGGCGCGGAGAAGCGTCGGCTCCCGTGCGCGTCGCCCTGAAGAGAGCGATCAGTATTTCGATTTGATGGCGTAGGTGAGGCCCATCGTAAATTCAAACGAATTGCGTTTGGTGGGCGGCAACGACGACGGCGGATCGTTGAGATAGGAGTCGTTGGTGCCGATGGAGAAGCTGAGGTTCTTGTACGCCGGAAATGCAAACGTGTCTGTCTCGTTGGTCGAGTAGGCGCGTTCGTCGTTATATGCCGGAATGAACGCCAGACCCTGGATATAGGTGAGCAGTTTCGTATGCAGGACATAATTTGCGGCGAAGGTTGAACCGATCAGATTCTCGTTGGTATTGCTCGATCCGCTGATGAACTGCTGCTTCTCATACTGGACTGTGGCTTTCAGATCGCCTTCCTGCTTGGGGGTCTTGAGAGCCGTCCATCCGATGCCGCCGCCGTAGATCTGCTGAAGATCGAGATCCTGGCCGTAGTTGTGATCGAATGCTGTTTGCACGAGGGCATAGAGGCGGGGCGAGAAGTACTGGTCGCGCTCGGCATCGGCGTGATAGATGGCCGACTTGGTGCTGACTGCGGCGACAACGGTGGGCGTTGTGGCCGGGGGCACGGGCGGCACGGTGTAAGCGGGCTGGGTGAGCTTGCCGAAGGAGCCGGTGAAATCGAGCGAAGTGCGGTTGCGCGGGTCGAGCCAGGAGACGGTGGGGATGGCGCGCACCAGGCCGAGGCCGCCCGAAACGGTGTACTGATTCTCGGTAGCGCTTACCAGGGTAGCGCCCGCGGTGGCGGCGCCATTCCAGCCGGCGAAGAAGCTGGGCTCGTGGTTCACATCCTTGTCGAGCGTCTTGGGATCGAGGATGAAGGCCGCATCTTTGACGGGGATCGGCGGAAGTGCAGGTACGCCTTCCGGCTGGATGGTGATGGCGTGGTCCTCCACGGCCAGAGTTCCGACGGGGATGTTGCGGGTGCTCTTTCTTCCGTGCAGTTTCGCGTTCCTGTCGAGGACCGCAAATTTCTGCGCGGTGTGAAGCTCTTTCACTTTGTCCCAGTCGATGGTGAGGTCGCCGAGGGGGTCACTGTGAAAGGTCAGCTTGCCTTGGAGCGAGGTGACGAACTTGCCGTGCAGCGTATCGCCATTGCTGAGCACGAGCTCATCCGGCGCTGCAGCTGCTGAGGGTGGTTTGTCCTGTGCAGCGGCGCCCACTGCTGCGGCCGCTAAGGCGAGCAACAACGCAAAATGCGACGGCGCTTGAAGACCGGAAAACGAAAAGACTTTCAGTAGAAGCCTGATGGCGCGCAGGGTCATGGGGGATGATCCTTCTTCAGGGGATTTTGTGCGAGCGGCTTGAAAACCGATTCGACTTCGATTTCCGTCGCTCTCAGCGATGGTATCAAGCGGGAGGCCTGAGCGCATCGGTCTGTGCGCGGATTGCCCCGGTGCGCGGATTGCCGGGTGGAGGCCCAGTCTGTACGATGATGTGGACTTCATGGAATCGAGAACGATGCGACCTAACTTGAACTTGATGAAAGCGACTCTCACCGGAGCGCTGGGCGGTCTCCTCTTCGGTTTTGACACGGTTGTCATCTCCGGCATCATCGATGCGGTGGTGCGGCTCTATGGGCTGAGCAATTACGGCAAGGGCTGGACCGTGGCGATTGCGCTGATCGGCACGGTGGTCGGCTCGTTTGGCGCGGGCGTGGTGGGCCACAAACTGGGAGGGCGCGAAACGCTGCGCCTGACCGCGGTGCTCTACGTGCTTTCGGCTCTGGGCAGCGCATTTGCGTGGAGCTGGCCATCGCTGATGGTCTTCCGGTTCATTGGCGGCCTGGGCATTGGCGCATCGTCGGTGCTGGGGCCGGTGTATATCGCGGAGCTTGCGCCGGCGAAGTGGCGGGGCCGCCTAGTGGGGGCATTTCAGTTCAACGTGGTCTTCGGGATTCTGGTTGCCTACACATCGAACTATCTGATTCGCCTGCTGCACCTGGGCGCAACCGAGTGGCGGTGGCAGGTGGGTGTGGCCGCGGTGCCGGCGGCGATTTTTCTGGTGCTGCTGTTTGGCATTCCGCGCAGTCCGCGGTGGTCGGCCTCGAGGAACCGGATTGATGAGGCGCTTGCGGTGCTGAAGTCGATGGGCGAGCCGAACCCCGAAGCGGAGCTGGCGGACATTCGCGCTGCATTGGCCGAGGAGCACGCGACGGCACACGAACCGGTGTTTCGGTGGAAATATCGCTACCCGCTCTTCCTTGCGATTTCGATTGGAGCGTTCAACCAGCTGGCGGGCATCAACGCAATTCTCTACTACCTGAACGACATTTTTGCAGATGCCGGATTCAGCCAGCTTTCCGGCGATCAGCAGGCGATTGCGATCGGGTTGACGAATCTGATCTTCACGATCGTGGGCATGAGCGTGATCGACAAGCTGGGACGCAAGACGCTGCTGTTGATCGGCGCCGCTGGGACGGCGGCCTGCTTGAGCGGCGTGGCCTGGGTCTTCTTGACCAACTCGCACCAGGGCATGCTGGTCTGGCTTCTGATTGTCTACATCGGATTCTTTGCGCTCTCGCAGGGCGCGGTCATCTGGGTCTATATCGGAGAGGTGTTTCCGAACCAGGTGCGCTCGAAAGGGCAGGGAGTGGGCAATGCCAGCCACTGGACGATGAACACGATCATTGCGCTGAGCTTCCCAGTGATCGCAGGAAGCATCGGCCGGGGTGCGCCGTTTGTCTTCTTCGCGGTGATGACGGCGATCCAGTTCTTCACCGTGCTGTTTGCGTATCCCGAGACAAAGGGACAGACGCTGGAACAGTTGCAGAGAAAGCTGGTATCGGTCGACTAGACTAGCTCGGTCTCATAGCGCCACGATGCGGGATATACGCCCGGATTGCGGCGCTTCCCTCAACAGTGATACGGATCACCTGCGACGCGCACGCTTCTGTCCAAAGATAGTGTTGTGAGACGGTGGGGCTGGTCCGTCCGCCGGGGCCCGCGACCGCCGCAGCCCAAGGGAGGCATCGATGGAGCCGTCTGCCGCCACTCTGAATTGGGAACAGGAGAGAGAATCTCCGCGAGCTGCGGAAGCGGGACGCGCCGACGCCGAGGCATCGCTCTTTGCGGCGATCGGTTCGTGCGAAGCGGAGGCTCTGCGCAGCGAGATCATCGAAGTGGGCCGCAAGCTTTGGCAGCGCTGCTACGTCGACGGGAACGGCGGCAACATCAGCGCGCGTCTCGGTACGGAGTACATATTGTGCACGCCAACGATGATCAGCAAAGGCGATTTGCAGCCTGAGGACATCTGTCTCTGCGATCTTGAAGGCAACATGCTTGCGGGGCGAGGCCAGCGAACCAGCGAACTGCTGCTGCACCTCGAAATCTACAAAGCCAATGCGCAGGCGCGCGCCGTGGTGCACTGTCATCCGCCGCAGGCGACGGCGTTCGCCATCACGGGCACGACGCCGCCCATCGGGTTGATCCCCGAATACGAAGTGTTCATCGGTCCCAGTGTGGTGGCGCGCTACGAGACGCCTGGGACGCAGGCGTTTGCGGAGACGGTGCTGCCCTTTATCCACGATCACAACACCATTCTGCTGGCGAATCACGGCATCGTGTGCTGGGCTGATACGGTGACGCATGCCGAGTGGCTAGTCGAGATCCTGGAAAACTACTGCAAGACATATCTGATCGCGCAGCAGATCGGGAAGCCCATGATTCCGATTCCTGAAGAGAAGCTGCGGGAGATTCTGGCGATCAAGCGCAGCATGGGCCTGCCGGATGCGCGCATGAATTCAGGCAAGTAGAGTGCGGAGCAGCTCTTTCGCGTGATAGCGGCGAAATAGCCCTGTGCTATACTTAGCTTGCGCTCAGTGATTTGGTCGTGAGCGGCGGTTTGCCAATTCTTCATCAAGGCAATTCAGCCTGGCACAGATTTCCCCAAGCCCCTACAGCGTAGCCCTACGATCTTCCGCGTCGCCGACTTTGTTTGGTTGTGCCGCGGAGTGGGGAGCCGTCCGGCAATGAGCCGTCGGCGTAAAGTCAGCGTGGGTAAGCCCCGGGCCGGCGAGCATTCCTGAAGGAATGCCGTTTGCCAGTCCCCCAGGACGTATTTCGGTTCTCTCTTACGCATATTTTTTAGAAAGCGCTTGCGTGCGCGATGTCGCTCGCATGCGAGTCCGGTTCCGTTCGCAGGCCTCCTGGAAAATCGAGGCTCCGGAACCCAACAGGAAACGATTTATTTTGAGTACAGAGTTTTCACAGTTTTCCCTTTCAGCCGCCTTGCAGGCGCGGCTTGACGCCAACCAATTTGTAATCCCAACCCCAGTGCAGGCAGGTGCGATTCCTCCGGCGCTGGAAGGCCGCGACGTGCTGGCCACCGCACAGACGGGGACGGGCAAGACCCTCAGCTTTCTCATCCCGATCATCGAGATGCTGCAACGCGCGCAGGATCGGAACGCCGCGCAGGCGCTGATCCTGTTGCCGACGCGCGAGCTTGCGATGCAGGTCGAGGCAGCCTTCAAGGCCATCCGGACCAGCCCGCTGCAAACCGCGGCCCTGGTGGTCGGGGGCTTGCAGGAGCGTCCGCAATTGGATGCGATCCGCCGCGGCGCGCGCCTGATTGTCGCCACGCCCGGACGGCTCGAGGACTATCTCAAGCGCAAGCTCGTTCGCCTGGACCAGGTGAAGATTCTGGTTCTCGACGAAGTGGACCGCATGCTCGACATGGGATTCCAGCCGGCCATCGCGCGCATCGCGGCCATGCTTCCCGTGGAACGCCAGACGCTCAGCTACTCCGCCACGCTCGACAGGCCGATCCAGGAAGTTTCGCGCAAGTATCTCCGCAACCCGGCACGGATCGAGATTGGCTCCGTGCTGAAGCCAGCGGAGAATGTGGAGCTACGCACTTTTGAAGTAGAGCAGAACAACAAGCAGGAGCTGCTCGAACACCTGCTGGGCGCCGAGCAAGGCAGCTTCCTGGTCTTCGTGCGCACCAAGCATGGAGCGGATCGGGTGGCGCGGCGTCTCACGCGGTCTGGTTGGGCGGCGACGCAGATTCACGGCGACCGTTCGCAATCGCAGCGCAATGCGGCCCTGCGCAGCTTCAAAGAAGGCCGGCATCGCGTGCTGGTGGCAACCGACGTGGCTGCGCGCGGCATCGATGTGGCGAACGTAGCGCACGTGGTGAACTACGACGTGCCCAAGGAGGCCGAAGATTTTGTCCATCGCGTGGGACGGACCGGACGCGCCTCGGCGCATGGAGTGGCTTCCACTTTCGCGGCCTCGACCGAACGAGGCGAGCTGCGCAAGATTGAGCGCACGCTCTCGATCCGGATGAAGCGGTTCCGGGTTAGCTCGATGAATCAAAGCGCTGCCTGAGAAACGCTGGCAGCACCGGGCCGGAGAGGTTTTTTCTCTTCGGCCCGTTTTGTTTTTCAGGGGCACCCAGCGCGAGAGGCGGCGCGTGCTACGGTTTCCCACCCTCGCTGCGCAAGGATGGGGCGTCCAAATCTTGTGGGCTTGCGTAGAGATACCAGGCGAGCCAGGCCGGCGCGGTCCAGCAGTAGTACCAGGCCGTGATGCGTACGTCGGCGAAGAGCTCGACCAGGGCGGCGGCGACGAAGACGGCCAGCGGCATCACGGCAAGCGGAATCGAAGAGTGGCGGGAGTGGAGTGCGCGATAGAGGCCGAGCAGCACGGCGGGCAGCAGAACCGCTTCGTCGGTGAACCAGGCGTAGGGCGCGCACACCAGGGAGACGAGCAAGACAAGCAGGCCGTGATCGAGCCAGCTCCAGCGGGAGCGGCGCGTGAAGAAGTAGGCGATGGCCCAGAGGCAAGCGAGAAAAGTTGGAAGGTATTCGAGCCATGCTGCACTGGGCGCGAGGTCGAGGCGCAAGTAGGCGCTGAGGGTAGGCGCGAAGCGGCCCTGCATGAGGTTTGAGTGCAGCATGACTATGTACTGCGGCCAGGCGCGGCGATCGAAGGCGAGGACGATGGCATAACTCGCGGCCAAGGCGGCGCAGAAACCTGCAAGGAGCGCGAAGCGTTTTTGGGCGATGACCCAGATAAGCAAAACCAGTGCCACGGGCAGGAACAGGTGCGGCTTGAAGCTCACCGGGAGCAGGGCCACTCCCGCGAGAAAAGGGCGCGTCGGATGCAGCCAGAGAAAGAGGGTGATGCCGAGCAGGCAGAAGATACCGATTTGGCCGGCCATGATGCAGGCAATCGCGGGCGGAAAAAGAAAGCCGAGCAGGTGAATGCGCGATGCCGGCCTGCCGGCGAGAATCCAGAGGATCGAGACGGCTGCGGCGAGGCACACGATCTCGGCGATGAGCCAGAAGACGAGACCGTTTTTCGCGCCGAAGAAGCCGAGCGGGACAACGAGAGCCAAGCCGATGGGCGGGCTAGGCGTGATTTTCACCTGCAGATTGCCAAGGCCGGCGGCCTGTTCGAGGCGGAGAGTGGCATCGAGGTCGTAGGGGTTGGCGTGGTGCACGATCTGCTGGCCGGCAGCCCAGTAGCCGATGAAGTCGCGGGTGGCGGCGTTTTGCGGGGTGAGGCTGACGGCGAAAATGCCGGTGAGAAGGGAGAGCCCGGCCAGCAGAATGCCCCCGGCGGCAAGCATGCGACCGCGGCCACGGCTTGGGCTCATCGGGATTCGCCTTCTAAGACGGACCCATCCACACCGGAGGCGGGGATCGTTCGCGCCGCGTGCGGGAGGCTCATGGCCTTCAATGTATACGGTGGGGCGGGGGTTAGCCAGGATTAGCTGTGCGACGGCAGAGCACGGACGGGGCGAAATGACGCCGTTTTCCACGGTCGTGGCCAAGCAGCCTTTTCGTTGACTCTGGGTTGTAATTCGGCTATCCTAAAGTCCTTGTGCGGTGTTGTGGTTGGGGTCTGTGTGTCTGCCTGACCCGGACTGGATGGCTCTCTGCGGTAGCGGAGGGGGATCTGGCACAAGCCACCGGCGGCTGAACGGGGAAGTCTGATCGAGTCGTTCCGCTGCGCAGAGACCTTTCGAGGTTAGCCTCGCAAATCCTCACCCGAACAGGTTTGTTTGGCAGTGGGTGGATGCATGCCCGTCGATTTTGCGCGGGCGAGAGCGCGTTTTGCGCGAGATTTTGAGTACCGGTCAACGGCCGCTCCAAGGGAGGGCCGAGACGGCAAGGCAGGAAGAGAATGTCGACGTTTGTTCCGAGCGGCAAGAATATTGACCGCAAGTGGTATGTGGTGGACGCCAACGGCCAGACCCTGGGCCGGTTGGCGACCAAGGCCGCCAGTGTGCTGAGCGGCAAGCTGAATCCCCGGTATGTGCCCTACATCGATATGGGCGATCACGTGATCGTGATCAACGCGGCGAAAGTTCGCCTGACCGGCCTCAAGGCGCAGAGCAAGCTCTATCGCCGCTATACGGGTTTCCCCGGCGGATTGCGCGAAGAGTCGTTTACGCGCCTGATCAACCGTCGGCCGGAGAAGGTTCTGGAAGAAGCAATCAAGGGCATGCTGCCCAAGACGAAGCTGGGCCGTGCGATGGGTTCGAAGCTGAAAGTGTATCGCGACGACAAGCATCCGCATGCGGCGCAACAGCCAACGGCTTTGGAGATTGCGTAAGAACAGCTGCTAGCTGCTAGTTTCTAGCCGCCAGCTTTTGGAGTTTTTAGATTTCAGGTTTTGCGGCTTTTAGCTAGAGGCTAGAAGCTAGAGGCTAGGAGCTAAGCAAAGAATGGCAGATCTGGTGCAATATTACGGGACGGGGCGCCGCAAGTCGGCGATTGCCCGCGTCTTTCTGCGTCCGGGAACGGGCGAGTGGAAGGTCAACGGCAAGGGATTCGACGAGTACTTCGTGACCGAGCAGCAGCGGGTTTCTGCCAAGCGGACCCTGGTGGTGGCTGAGCTGGCGTCGAGCTTCGACGTGGTGACCACGGTCTCTTCGGGCGGCGTGTCTTCGCAGGCGGATGCGGTGAAGATGGGCGTGGCCCGTGCACTGATTCTCTTCAACCCCGAATTGCGCAAGATGCTCAAGGCCGAAGGCCTGCTGACTCGCGACGCGCGTCAGAAAGAGCGCAAGAAGTACGGTCAGAAGGGCGCCCGCAAGAGGTTCCAGTTCAGCAAGCGCTAGAGGGCTGAAAGCTGGTTTTTCAATCTCCCGCGAGAGCGGGTTCAATCCGGGCCTTGCGGTATCGCCCGGATGCAATCCACGAAGGAGGCCCATTGGCCACGATTACCATGAAGGAGCTGCTCGAAGCGGGTGTTCACTTCGGGCATCAGACGAAGCGCTGGAATCCCAAGATGAAGGAATACATCTTTGGCGAGCGCAACGGGATTTACATCATCGATCTGCAGAAGACGCTGAAGCTCTTCAAGGATGCGTCGAAGTTTGTCACCGAACTGTGCGGAAGCGGCAAGACGCTTCTCTTTGTCGGCACCAAGCGCCAGGCGCAGGATGCCGTTGCCGAAGAGGCGACCCGCGCGGGAATGCCCTACATCAACCAGCGCTGGCTGGGCGGGCTGCTGACGAACTGGGTGACGGTGCAGAAGTCGGTGAAGCGCCTTCAGGAACTGGACGATATGGCCACGGATGGCCGCTACGAGCTGCTGACCAAGAAAGAAGTAATTCGCCTCGAACGCGAGCGCAAGCATCTGCAAGCCAATTTGGCCGGCATCAAGACCATGAAGCGCCTGCCCGATGCGCTTTTTGTGGTCGACTCGAATAACGAGGCGATCGCGGTGAAGGAAGCGCGGAAGCTGGGGATTCCTGTGGTTGCGGTGGTGGATACCAACTGCGATCCGACGGTCGTGGATTACGTGATTCCGGGCAACGACGATGCGCTTCGTGCGATTCGCCTGTTTACGTCGAAGATTGCCGATTCGGCCGCCGAGGGCGTGAACCTGGTGAACGACAAGGCCTTTGCCGAAGAGGTTCCTGTGCTGCAGGCCGTGGAAGCGGTGCCGGTCGAAGCAGCTCCAGCGGAAGAAGTGGATCTCGAAGCAGCGCTGGGCGGCGGCATTCGCAAGGCTCCGGCGGCTGTGGCGGCGCTTGAAGAGGCGGAAGTCGCGGAAGGCTTTTAATCATCCTTGCGCGTTCCGGCGCGCATACTGAGACAAGCGTGGCCGCCCATTTGGACCACGCTTTTCTTATAGGCACCTGCGGTGCGGCCAATTGCGCCTTTGGCGCGATGCAATTCAAAAAGCCCGCAATAGAGATTCGTGGAGCGAGAAAAAAGCGAGATGACGACAGTGGCTGAGAAGATTGATGCAAAGCTGGTGAAGGACCTGCGCGAGAAATCGGGCGCGCCCATGGGCGACTGCCTGAAGGCTCTGCAGGAGGCAAAGGGAAATATCGAAGACGCGTTTGTTGTTTTGCGCAAGCGGGGCATGGCCTCGGCGCAGAAGAAGGCGGCGCGCACCACGAATGAAGGCGCGGTGGGGACTTACATCCACGCCGGCGGAAAGATCGGCGTGCTGATCGAAGTGAACTGCGAGTCGGACTTCGTGGCGCGCACCGAGGATTTCCAGGAGCTGCTCAAGGACATCGCGATGCACATCGCGGCGAGCGATCCGCGCTATGTGAAGCCCGAAGACGTGACCAGCGAGGACCTGGAGCGCGAAAAGGAGATTTACCGCGCGCAGGCAGCGGCCACGGGCAAGCCGGCACCGGTGATCGAGAAGATCGTCGACGGCAAGATGGCGAAGTTCTACGAAGAGGTTTGCTTGTTGGAGCAGCCGTTTATCAAGGATCAGGCTGTCTCGATCAAGGAACTGATCGCGCAGAAGGTAGGCAAGCTGGGCGAGAACATCACCGTGCGGCGCTTTGCGCGCTTCAAGGTGGGCGCACCCGACTGGACGATCGCGCAGACCAAGGCAGCGGAGCCGGCCGGCGAGTAAGCGCGGGAAGACATGAAGGCCCGGAGCCATGGCTCCGGGCCTTTGTTCGTGTGCGCCCAGCATGGGGGCTTTGTGCCTGAAAGGGCGACGGGGATGAGCCGGGGCGAGAAGTCAGCCGAGGCCATAGCAGCTCTCCGCAGAAGCGAAGGGCCGAACTTTCGCGGGAACCGAGGACAGATGAACGGCGAGCGAAAGGGCGCAATTCGCGAAGCCGCTGCCTGGACGGCCAGTCCATGCGATACTCAACAAGGCATGTATAAGCGGATCATTCTCAAGCTTTCAGGCGAGGCGTTGGCGGGTGCCAGGGGGTTTGGTCTCGATGCGGATAAGGTCTCCGAAATCACGGCCGAACTGGCCGATGTGCACTCCCTGGGTGTAGAAATCGGCATCGTCGTCGGGGGCGGGAACTTTTTCCGCGGCGTTGCCGAGCAGGCCAAAGAGATGGACCGCGTGGCCGCCGACAATATGGGCATGTTGTCGACCGTGATCAACGCCATCGCCTTGCAGGACGCCCTGGAAGCTCTGGATGTGCAATGCCGCGTGATGACCGCGGTCTTCATGAACCAGATCGCGGAGCCTTACATTCGGCGTCGTGCGGTGCGGCATCTCGAAAAGGGACGGGTCGTGATTTTTGCGGCGGGCATCGGCAACCCTTTCTTCTCAACAGATACCGCGGCGAGCCTGCGCGCGATGGAGATCAAGGCCGACGTGCTGCTGAAGGGCACCAAGGTTGAAGGTGTCTTCAATGCGGACCCGGTGCACGTGAAAGACGCGGTGAAGTACGACGAAATCACCTACATGGAGATCCTGAGGCAGGGCCTGAAAGTGATGGACCTGACCGCCGTGAGCCTCTGCAAAGACAACAATCTGCCGATGATCATATTCAACATGAACCAGCCAGGGAACATCCGGCGCGTGGTGCTCGGCGAAAAGGTTGGGTCCCTGGTCACGGCGTAGATGCAGCTTTCAAGCCTACAGCTGTCAGCTCCAGGTGTGCTGAACGAGCCCCATGCGGCAGGAGATGCGTAGGTTCGCAAACCCCGGAGTCGTCTAATCGTTCGTGGAGAATCGCAAGCCAGCCCCGCTGAAAGCACTGACCGGCCTGCGTTGCTTCGCAGCCATCAATATTGTTCTTTTCCACTTCTCGAATCCGCAATGGTTCGGGTGGCTGGCCCCGGTGGTCAATGCAGGCTACGCTTCGGTGAGCTACTTCATTCTGCTCTCCGGATTTGTGATGGCCTACAACTACTCGGAGCGGGCGCGCGCCGGCGATTTCGACACCATTCGCTACTACAAAGCGCGCTTCACGCGGCTTTATCCGATTTATTTTTTGAGCCTGGCGCTGGGATGGCGTGTGCTGCCGCAGGAGTGGGTCTCGCACACGCACGGCATGTTCTGGGCAGGCATTGTGCTGGCGCCGCTGCTGCTGCAGGGATGGGTTCCTGAGATCGCGACGTTCCTCAACACCCCGGCGTGGACGATGTCGGCCGAGTCGTTCTATTACGTAATTTTTCCGTGGATGGCCAAGTGGAAGAAACCGGAAAAGAAGCGGGACCACCTGCTCAAGCTTGCCGGTCTATGGGCGATCGGATTGATCCCGGGCACACTTTATATTCTGTTCAAACCGGACGGCATTGCGCATCCTAACCGCTTCAGCTACGGGCCATGGCTGCAGGCGCTGAAGTACACGCCGCTGCCGCACCTGGCCAGCTTCACATTCGGGGTGCTGCTGGCGGGGCTGGATGCGGTGATGCCGCGCCCCGGCTTCTTGCGGCTTTTTCTAGGGGTCTTTGGGTTTGGCGCGATGTTTGCGGTCCTGGCTTCGGGAGTCATGCCCTATCCATTGCTGCACGACGGGCTGCTGATGCCGTTTTTTGGATGTATCATCCTGGGGCTGGCCGGCGAGAATCTGCTGGCGCGGGCGATTGGCGCGCGGCCGCTGGTGTTTGTTGGAGAGGCCAGCTACTGCCTCTACCTGCTTCACTTCAACATGTGGAATTTGATTCACGATACGCACGCGCTCGACCGGGTCGGGCTCAACCGTTTCGATCCCTGGATCAGCTATCTGCTTCTGATCGTGATGGCGATTGCGGCGCTCTACCTGATCGAGAAGCCGGCGCAGCGTCAATTGCGCAAATGGATGCATGCGACCGGATAGATATGATCGAGAGTGCGGAACGCAAGTGTCCGACATGCGCACAGCAAAAAGCCCAGCCGGGGTTGGCTGGGCTTTTGTTTCCCTGAATCGAAGGGCATTCTTAGGGCGCGACTGCCTGCGAAGAGTGGTTGCCGTGCGGAACGATCACGAGCGCGGTGGGCTTCTGCAACGAGGGGTAAGGAGTGGCCTGGGTTGGGGCCAGGTTGCCCGCGTTGGGATCGAGCCGGAAGCCGGAGAGGGAGTTGCCGAGGAAGTTCGCGGTGTAAACGAAGCGGCCCAGCGCCGGGTCGACGTAAATAGCCATCGGCTGGGTATCAGTGGAGTTGGTGGCGCTGCCGGTGGGGTTGACTGCAGCCGCTGGTGTCCCCGTGGAAAGATCGATCACATAGGCAGAGACCGACGAATCGAGCTCGTTGGCTACATAGAGATATTTGCCACGCGGATCGATCGCTATAGCCTGGGGTTCGTTGCCGGTTCTGAAGGGCCCGTTGATCAGGAAATTCAGAGTGCTGCCGCCCTGGATGCCATAGCCGATGAGCTGGTTCGAGGCAAAGTCGGTCACGTAGACAAAGCGGTCGGTGGGGTCAGAGACGATGCCGGAAGGCTTGACGCCTGCCTGGTACGGGCTGCCCGACGAAGCCGTCAACGCGCCGCCCGAGCCGATCGCGAATCCGAAGACCCAGCCTGGATGCGCGGTACTGGTCGTGGTTCCGCCGGGGTTATAGGCGGATTGGTCGTAGACCGTGGCATAGACTGCGTTGCCCTGCACGATGGAGTCGTTGGCCAGCACTGCGACGCCGGTCGGCACCACTGAGTCACTGGCGAAGCCAGGGATGGTGAGATCTTCCTGGGCAACCACGGAACCGATGGTGCCGCCTGAAAGCGAATATTCCGTCAAGGTCGCGGTGGTGGTTCCCGAAACGACGTAGAGATAGGTGCCCTGGGTGTTGACTGCGAGAGCGGTCGGCGGATCGCTTAGGGTAACCGAGTCCTTCGCCGCCAGCTGTCCGTTGATGGGAACCGCAAAGTGCTCTACGGTGTTGCTGCCGGCGTTCGCGACGTAGAGATTGTCATAGGTTGCGGAAACCGCCATGGCGACAGGATCCACGCCGCCCGACGAGACGACGGGTGCGCCGGTCCGCAAGGCGCCGGATTGGGAGTCGACAGCGTACGTCTCGATTTGACCGTTGGCGCTGCCCGCAGGGGGGGCCGCGCTGGCCAGAAACACGTAGTCGATGGTGACCAGCTGGCAGGCAGTCAACAGGGTGGCCACGGAAATGCCGATCAGAGAGACCAGTGCGAGCTGGCTCAGTTTGCTCAACTTCATGCGCTTCCTTCGTCGTGGGCCATCCGACTCGAGCCCAGCATTCTCTGTTTTCGATGCCCCGTGAGTATTGTAGAAGCCCTCTGCGGGGGTCATGCGTTGTCAGCCGATCAAGACTGGGCTGTCGATCTTTTCGAACTTCGTTCCACGATCCTGCGCCGTCTCCTCATCCCTATGTTTTGTGTTTCCCATGAGGGATGGCCGCGACCGCGGTTGGATTCGGGTTGGTACCGGAGGGCGAGAACTGGGAGTTCAGCAGATTCCCTGTGGCCGGATTGAGTTGAAATCCGGACACGGTGTTCCCCAAGAAATTGGCGGTATACACATACTGGTTCAACGACGGATCGATGCCGACGGCGACAGGCTGCGTGCCTGTGGTGAAAGTGCCGAGACTGTTCAGCACGCCGCCGGAAGAAGAGTAGACGGTCAGATTCGAGTCCAGCGAGTTGGCGGCGAAGACGTATTTCCCGGTCGCATCGACGACCACCGCCGAGGGTGCGTTGCCGGTTCCGAAGGGGCTGCCCGCGACTGGGGCCAGGGTGCCGGAGTTGGCGGAAAAGGTCAGAATCTGATTGGTGGCCGAATCCGTGACGTAGAGAATACTGCCGTCGGGCGAACTGGCGATCGCTGACGGATGCGTGCCGGCAGCAAAAGGCACACCCTGGTTGGTGGCGCTCAGGGTCCCATCGGTGTTGACCGCAAAGCCGAAGATATAGCCACCTCCCGTTGTCGCGTCAAAGGCCGTTACGTAGACATAGGCACCTGACGAGGCTGCCGCCAGGCCGGTTGGCGTGAGCACGTCGGTCGGTTTGGCGGGCAGGGTGAGCGGCCAGTAGTTGGCGCTGATGCTGGTATTGGCCACGGCGGAGCCGAGCGTGTCTGGCGGCTGCGAGCCAGCCTGCGATCCGGTGAGAATTGGATACACCGCAATGGACCCGGAGCAAGGCGATGTGGTGGAGCAGGTCGGCAGTGGCTGGTAGGTGTCGGCCACGAAAAGATAGCTTCCCGACACAGAAACGGCGAGGGGGAAGATGCCGGGCGTATTGGTGGTGTTCTGGGGATAGACCTTGCCGTCGGTGCCGATCACGAATTGCACGATCGTGTTGTCATCCTGATTCACGACGTAGAGGTCGGCGTTGTCGGGTGAAACCGCTTCGGCGACCGGGTTGCGCCCGCCAGATGGGAAAGGCGATGTGGGAATGGTGCGCATTCTGCCGGATTCAGAGTTGATTTCGAATACGTCGATTTCGCCGTAGTTATTGGCGCCAGCCGCCTTGGCGCTGGTGACATAGACAAAGTCGACGGTAAGGGTGCCGCAGGCCGTGACGAGTCCCGCCGCCAGAAGGCTGCCCACTGCGACCAGCAATAACTGGCTCGATCTGTTGAACGTCATTCGCATCTTTCGTAAACGGAGAGCAACCTCCGGAACCGAGGCAGGCCCGCGTGGTGCGCGAAGCCCGCCCTCATGAATTGCGACGAGCTAGTTGGTACGCCCGGTAACCACACACCATGCCGCGGGGCCGCTCAACGCATAGCTCTTGTTGGCATTGCCGGGCAGATTGTCGAGCACGCCGGAGTTCTGGTCGATGACGCGCCCGGTCACCGTGGTGTCGTTGAAGTTTGCGGTGTAAATGAACTGGTTCGAAGGATCCTCAAGCATGCATTGCGGACCCGCTCCGGTTCCAAACGGGCTGCCCGAAATCTCGCTTAACTGATGCGTTGCCGGGTCGAGGACATAGCCCGTGATGCCGCTCTGGGAGTTCGTGTTGTTGGTGTCATTACCGGCGTTGGCGAGGTAGACAAATTTTCCCTTGCTCTCGATCACGAGATAAACCGGATTCGATTCCGTAACGTCGTCAGGAACCGCGCCGCCGGTTTGCTGCTGCAAAGCGCCGTTGGCACCGACCGTGAAGGGAAGAATCTGGCCGGTTGCCCCGGTGTTCACCAGGGTGCCCTCGTTGTCGAGCACGTAGACAACGCCGCCCGCGCTCACGATGTTGGTTGCCTGCGCGATGTTCAGCGGCTGGGCACTATTCTGGTTGACCGTAAGCTGCCCATTGAGCGAGCTGTAGGTATAAGGGAAGACCACGTCGCCGGAGGTCGGAGTGCCGCTGAGGGTGAGAATGTAGCTCGTGGCGAGAACGAAATCGAGGGGGTTGGCCGGAACAGGGAAGTAGGAAAGAGCTTGTCCGCTCGCCGAGGTCACCTGGGCATTCACGACGAGTGTGAGGCGACCGGTGCTCGGCGCGATCTTGAAGGCGGTGATATCGCCGCAGGCGGTGACGCCGGTGCCCAGCGCCAGAGCGCATGTGGAGCTGTCGGGGGCGATCTGGTCGAGAATGTAGAGAAAGCTGCCTGAGGTATCGGCGATGAGACGCGTCGGATTGATGCCCTGGGTGAAGAAGGTCTCCTGGGGAGAAAGAACGCCGTTGCCGCCGACGGCGAACTGGGTAATGTTGGCGCCGGTACAGGGGTCGGCCGCGGTGCAGTTGGGTGTGCCTTCGGCATTCTTGCCGCGATTCAGGACGTAGAGGAACTGTCCGCCGTTGAGCAGGACGGCCCGGCCGGGATTGGCGCCGCCGGAGCTGACCGGCAGACCATTGATCGGCACCAGAGATCCCTTGTTGTGGTCGATTTTGAAGCCGCTGATGATGCCGTTATTGCTTGCCGCAGCGTTGCTCGTTCCGGTGACATACAGGTAGCCGACTGTATAACTCTGAACGCAAGACGTAATTCCCAGGATGACGCCAGCAGAGATGGCACTCATCAGAAGGGTCTTGCCGAATTTCATCAACCTCATGCGATTCCTTCATCCTGGTTCGGCGTATGCCGCCAAGTTTGCTGTTCCGCAGCAGAGCTGGGTTGGGATGGGTCCCTGCTGCATTGTAAAAGGCCGGGGCAGGTTGTGGCTAATCCGGCGGTTGGTTCCTGTGCGCGCCCGCAAGAGCTCCTGTTGGCGAGAGAGATTCCGGGTGTTGCTGTGCGGTGGGCGAGTCCGCTCTTTTCTGACGCGATTGGTTTTTGGACGGCAGGAAGGCACGAAACGTCAACCCGCCAGGCGCGCGAAATCCGCTGAATTCCGGCGGCTTGGCGGAACTTGTCGAAGCGCGCAAGCCGGGAGCACCTGCCGGGGCAGAGCACGACTCCCATGCTGCCCGCTTACCAGACGCGACAGGACTTGAGCGGGTACATCGGTTGGCCTTTCGTGCAGCCGAAGGCCTTACCGAATTCGTCGAAGTTTTGCACCGAACCGTTGGTCCGCCAGCGGCCCGGAGAATGCGGATCGGTGAGTGACAGCTGCCGCGAAACCTGCTCGGTCTGGTTCTGGCACCATACCTGCGCAAAGCCAATGAAGTAGCGCTGCGCCTCGGTGTAGCCGTCGATTTTTTCGTTGATAGATTTGCCCTCGGCAGCGAGGGTGTCGAGCAGAGCCATGTAGGCGATGCGAAGGCCTCCGTTGTCGGCAGTGTTCTCCCCGAGGGTCAACCGGCCGTTCAGCTTTTGCTCGGCCACGTTGTCGTGGGCCGGGGCAGCGGTGAAACTGCTGTATTCGTCGGCCACGCAATCGGTGCGTTCGGTGAACTTTTTGCGGTCGTCGGCGGTTTGCCACTCGCGCAGGTTGCCTTTTCCGTCATACTTCGATCCCTGGTCGTCGAAGCCGTGGGTCATCTCGTGCCCGATGACGACGCCGATGCCTCCGAAGTTCACGGCCGGATCGATTTTGAAGTCGAAGAACGGCGGCTGCAGAATGCCAGCGGGGAAGTTGATGTCGTTCATCGAGGGATCGTAGTAGGCGTTGACCGTGGGCGGAGTCATGTCCCACTCTTTTTCGTCGACCGGCTTGCCCAGATGGCCGAGATTCCATTCCCGCTCAAAGACCGTGCTGCGCTCGACATTGCCGATGAGATCGTTGCGCTCAACTTTGAGCTCCGCGTAGCTGCGCCACTTCTCCGGATAGCCGATCTTGTTGCGGAACATGGCCAGCTTCGCTTCCGCGGCTTTCTTGGTTTCGTCACCCATCCAGGGAAGAGTCTGGATGTCGGCGCCCAGTGATTTCTCAAGTGCCGCGACCAGTTTGTCCATGCTGGCCTTGGCGGCGGGAGGGAAGTTCTGTTTCACCCAATCCTGGCCGACCGCTTCGCCCAGTGCGCGATCGGTGAGGGCAGTGCACTGCTTCCAGCGGGGCTGAGGCTCTTTTTGCCCGGCGAGGGTTTTGCCGAAGAAGGCAAAGTTTTCGTCAAAGAAGGCTTTGGGCAGGCTGGTGGCTGATCCGTGGATCACGTGCCAGCGGAAATAGGCCTTCCAGGCATCGATGGGCTCGCTGCCAACAAGTTCATTGACTTCTTTAAAGAAGTTTGGGGTAGCGACATTGAGCGTGTCGAAGTGCCCGACATTGACATCGGTGAAGTAGACGCTGAAATCGAATTCCGGCGCGAGCTTTTGGAAATCGGCCAACGTATAGATGTGGTAATGATTCTCGGGCTGGCGAAGATCGGTGCGGCTGGTGGAGGCTTTGGCGAGGGCGGTTTCGATCTCCATCACCTGGGTAGCTTCTTGGACAGCCTTTTCCGGGCTGTCTCCTGCCAGTGTCAGCATCTTGGTGACGTGTTCGACGTATTGTTTGCGGATCTCCTGGAAATGCGGGTTGTCGACGAGGTAGTAGTCGCGATCGGGCAGCGAGAGCCCGCCTTGGGAAATCTGGACGATCTGTTTGGAGGAGTCCTTCTCATCTTGCCCGACGCCGAAGCGGAAAAGGGGAGCTGGGGCGCCGTCGGCTTCGAGGTCACCCATGAGCGTGGCGACTTTCTGTGCGCTGTCGAGATCGGCCACCTGGTGGAGCGCCGTCTCAAGCGGCGCCAGTCCCTTCTGTTCCACGAGGTCGGTGTTCATGCAGGCGGCATAGAAGTCGCCATATTGCTTCTCGAGGGGAGTCTTGGGGTCCTTCGCAGCGGCATCCAGCTCTTGCCAGAGCAGGTAGCGATTGCGTTCCTGCAGCAGCGAGAAGGAGCGTGCCCACCGCGTCTGATCCGCGGGGATCGGATTGTTCTTCATCCAATTGCCGCAGGCGTACTGGTAAAAGTCGGTGCAGGGATCGGCTGTCTTATCCATGGCAGAAGGATCGAAGCTCTTGGTGGCGGCGGGCGGAGTCGGTTGCGCGCGGTTGTCGGAGGATGCGGCAAGAGGCGCTTGCGCGAGCGCAACGGCGCCGGCTGCCAGCAGCGCGAAAGGCACAAGATGGAACCGGTTCATGGGGTGTCCCTCAGAGGAGTCGCAGGCCAAGGTCTCGTTGCCGCCAAAGCAGCCTTCGATGCCCGGAAGATGCCTGGGTGCAGCCGATGGGTCGGAGGCTGCGTTGCTTAGCAGCGTATCACGCGGGGATCGCGGCCGGAAGCCACGCGCCGGCAAGGCTTGGCCCGCTTGATACACTCCTTGCCACGCTGAATTTTGATGGAGGGGCCCTTGATGAAATTGTTCCGGAAGAAACTGTGCGCAGCTCTCGTGGCGGCAGGCGCGGCCGCTTGCATCGCCGGCCTGGCGCAACCTTCGCCCAAGTCGACCGCTGGGCGAACGCTGGTGCGCGCAGGACATCTGCTGGATGTGAAGACCGGCAAGCTGCTCGATGACCAGACTGTGGTGGTGGTCGGCGAGACTATCCAGTCGATTGCGCCGTCGCCGTCCGTGGCGGCCGATGCGTCGGACACGGTGATCGATCTGAGCGGGATGACGGTCCTTCCGGGACTGATCGATGTGCACACGCATCTGACGATGAATCCGGACTTTGATCCCTACAGAGAAGTGACGGAGACGGACGCGAAAGATGCGATCAACGGCGTGGTGAATGCGCGGACGACGTTGCTGGCTGGATTTACTTCGGTACGCAATGTCGGAGCCTCCGGCTTTGTGGATGTGGACCTGCGCGACGCAGTTAACGCGGGCCAGGTGCCGGGGCCGCATATGCAGGTGAGCGGGCCATTGCTGGGAATCACGGGCGGCCATTGCGATGATAACCTGCTGCCGATTCGGTATCACGCGGTGGGCGACGGAGTGGCCGATGGCATTGCAGCGGTGCAGCACAAGGTGCGCGAGAACATCAAGTATGGCGCCGACCTGATCAAGATTTGCGCGACCGGCGGCGTGCTCTCAAAGGGCGACGATCCTCAAGCCTCGCAATACACGCTGGAAGAGATGGAGGCGATTGTCGCCGATGCGCACCGGCTGGGACGCAAGGTGGCTGCGCATGCGCATGGAGCCCAGGGAATCTTGTGGGCCACGGAAGCGGGCGTGGATTCGATTGAGCACGGCAGTTACATCAACGACGCCGCGATTGCGGAGATGAAAAAACGCGGCACCTATCTGGTTCCGACGCTGTATCTCGAGGACTGGATGCTTCAGTCGGGCCATCTGCCACCGTTCTACCAACAGAAAATGGTGGACGTGAGCGCGGTGGCAAAGAGCAACATCAAGCACGCGGTGGAGGAAGGTGTGAAGATCGCGCTCGGGACCGATGCTGCGGTTTACCCGCACGGGTTGAATGCCCACGAACTCGATGTGTATGTCAATCAAATCGGAATGACCCCACTGGCGGCGCTGCAAACGGCTACGGTGAATGCGGCGGACCTGATGGGTTGGAGCGCGAAGACCGGATCGCTGGAGCCGGGTAAATGGGCGGACCTGATCGCGGTGGATAAGAATCCGCTGGAGGATATCCGTGTGCTGCAGGACGTGAAGTTTGTGATGAAGGCGGGCGTGGTGTACAAAGGCGGGGGCAAATAGCGATCCCCTGGATCGAAAGCGCCGGGAACCCAAGCCATGGCGAAGATGCTCATGCCCCTGGCCGGCTGGACGCTGGGAGTACGAACCCCCTGTCTGCATCCTCCACCACAAGCACCCAGTCGGGCCCATACGATGGAGAACGAAATTCGACAACATTGCGAGGAACGGGTGGATCCATCGGCGTCGCGATTCCGGTCCTGGGGTCGAACCACCAGGCACGCAGGCGCTTCGCTTTCAACCGACCCATGTCCACCGTTGCCCGCAAGTCCGAAGTTGGAAAGTAGAGAAAGGCGTAGCTTCCGTCGCGGTCGCGCGTGGCCTGCAGATGCGTTGCTCCCTCGCCGGCGTCGCTGACGATCAGCCCCTGGTCGGCAATACGACCGAAAAACGGCCGCGACTCCATGAGCCTCCGCAGAAATCCCATTTGGCGTCCGGCGGGCCGATAGAGAGCACTGATCCAGTCGCGATCCGCGTGATTGATTACCTCGCGGCGCTTCGAAGCAAACTGCCACACCGCATGATGCCCGTAACTCACCCCGCATCCACCCGCAAACACGCTTCGGTATACCTGCTTGCGCACATCGAGGTCGCGAAAGTATCCCGTCGCCGGATCCCAACGCGGCCACGGGTTCACCGGATGATCCTCGTAGTTAGGCTCGAGATCGAGTGTGGGCTTGGGCGGCGCCAGGTTGTAATCGTGCGCGATCATCTTCCAGACCGGCATGTCATGTCCATCGCCATGCCCGCTCTGCATGCCGTTCATCGAGAGCCAGGTTTCCTGGTGCAAGTAGGTTGAAGACGATTGCCCACCCGCGGGATGGTACACGATCGTCGGCGTTCCCTCTCCGCCCTCTTTGAGCCCCGCCGCCATCGCGCGCCAGATCGGCGTCCAGTCTTCTGCAGGTCGGTTCTCTCCGGGCACCTGCGACGCCGTAATCTTCGGCGGCCGATCTCCGCCCAGAATCCACAGCACGTTCGAATAATCCCTCAATCGATTCGCCAGGAAGCGCGCATATTCCCGCGCGTCGCCAAGGTTGTCGTTGCGAAAGATCCGCGGCCCATCGCCCCACGGCGCCGTAAGCTTGTCGCCCCAGGCAACCACCAGGGCTACGTAGAGTCCACGCGCACCCGCTTCATCGGCAATCTCTGCCACGCGATCGAAGTAGGCCTCGTTCGGTCGTCTTGGATCGTCGTCCGTGAACGGCAGCAACCCCAGCGCCGAGGGCCGTTTCATGCCGCCGTTCTCGGCCAGCACCACCGTCATGATCACGTTGAACCCCTGTTGCGCGCGCGCCGCAAGATAATAGGAGCACTCATCGCGCGTGCAGTCCTGGATGAGCTGCCATGCCGTGTCGCCAAGCCAGAAAAAGGGCGAGCCGTCGTCGCCCTCCAGGAAATGGCCGTCCCGATGCACTCTCACCCGCGGCAGTTTCTTCGGCGAAGCGTTTCCCGGATTCGGAGTCTCGCCGTGGCTTGCGCTTAATGTTCCCGGCAGTGCGCCTGCCAATGCTGCGCCCACACCTGCTTTCACGAAGTTGCGGCGAGACGACCCCTCGGATTTTGACATGCGCAATTATAGGTCGGTCTCCGGATGCGATTCTCCCGGAGGACGTAGGCCGCGGGCGCTCGGCAGCGCGAGAGAATAGTGCGTGCGAAATTCCCTGCAGCGTTGGGCCTGGATTGTTTTCCCTCTTTGTGCGCTCGCCGTCGATGCTCCGGCGCAGGATGTCCACGTCCGTGTTTCTCCCGATGTGAAGACGGGCATTGAGGGCACGACGGAGTTTCCCACGATTCAGATGGCGATGGACCATCATCCATTCGCGGGCATTGGGCGCGATGGCAAACCGGGCCGGGTGTTTATCGAGATTGCTCCCGGGGTCTATCACGAACGGGTCATCCTGACGCAGAATCACACCAACATCACGCTGGTGGGGATAGGGGAATCGCCTGCCGACGTAGTGATCACGAACAGCCTGAATGCCAAGCAGGCCGGCGGGACTTTTTTTACCGAGACGGTGGAGATCAACGGGGATGGATTCGAGGCCGACAACCTCACCTTTGAGAACACTGCGGGCAATACAGGGCAGGCGGTCGCCGCTGCAGTGCGCGCCGATCGCGCGGTCTTCAAGCATTGCCGATTTCTCGGTCACCAGGACACGCTCTTTGCCGACTACGGGCGGCAGTATTACGTCGACTCCTATATTGAGGGTGGGGTCGACTTCATTTTCGGGAATGCCGCGGCGGTTTTTGACCACTCCGAGATTCACGCCAACGGCCCCGGCTATCTGACTGCGCAATCGCGCACCTCGCCGCAGCAGACCACGGGTTACGTGATCGTCGACAGCAAGGTGACGAGCGGCATTGAGTCAGGCGCGCCGCGGGACATGATCAGCCTCGGGCGACCCTGGCGGCCCTATTCACGCGTTGTCTACATCAACACGGAGTTGCCGGCGAATGTGATTTCCGAAGGATGGAATCTGTGGGGCAGGAGCGGTGAAACGCCGAAGGCGTACTATGCGGAGTTTCACGCGATCGGCCCGGGCGCGAATCCGGCCGGGCGGGTGTCGTGGTCGCACCAGCTCACAGCGCGCGAGGCCACGCAATATCGGCCCCGGGTGTTTCTCGCCGGCAAGGATCGCTGGAACCCGGAGGTCGAGGCGGCGAAGCTGCCTTAGGCGCCTCGGTCGGGTCTCGCTGGCCTGTCTTTACAGCGCCGCCCCGCCCTGCCACACTAGGGAGTGGACACCCAGACAATCGTCATTCTCGATTTCGGCTCGCAGTATACGCAGCTGATCGCGCGGCGCATTCGCGAACAGAACGTCTTCTCGGTCGTGCTGCCGTGTACCGCGCCTCTTGCTGAAATCCAGGCATATAAGCCGATCGGCATCATTCTTTCCGGCGGTCCTTCGTCGGTTTACGATGCGGATGCGCCGGCGGCAGACCCGCAACTGCTCCATCTCGACGCGCCGATGCTGGGCATCTGCTACGGGCTGCACTTCATGGTGCACCACCTCGGCGGCAAGGTGCGCACCGCGCCCAAGCGCGAGTACGGTCACGCCGATGTCACGATCGAAGACGATTCGACGCCGCTGTTTGCCGGTCTGCCGGAGTCGATGCACGTGTGGATGAGCCACGGCGATGAAGCACTCGAGCTCCCACCAGGATTTCATCGCACCGCGGTCACGTCGAATGCGCTGGCGGGCATCGCCAACGAGGAGCGTCGCATCTGGGCCGTGCAGTTTCACCCGGAGGTGCACCACACCCCGCTGGGACCGCAGCTTTTGAAGAACTTCGTCTTTGCCATCTGCGGAGCGCGCGGAGACTGGACGCCGGCGCACTTCATCGAGACCACGGTCGAGTCGATCCGCGCCAAGGTCGGGAGAAGTCACGTGATCTGCGGACTGTCTGGCGGCGTGGATTCATCGGTGGCAGCCGTGCTGGTGCATAAGGCGATCGGCAGTCAACTGACTTGCGTCTTCGTGAACAACGGGGTGCTGCGCAAAAACGAATTCACGAATGTACAGAAGAACCTGCGCGACAAGCTGGGGCTGAATCTGGTTGCGGTGGACGCGAGCCAGCGTTTTTTGACGCTGCTTGCCGGGGTGACCGAGCCGGAGAAGAAGCGGAAGATTATCGGCGCGGAGTTCATCGCCGTTTTCGATGACGAGGCCACGCGCATCGCGAAGGAATCTGGTGGGGTGGATTGGCTGGTGCAGGGCACGCTCTATCCCGACGTCATCGAGTCGAGCAGCATGAAGGGGCCGAGCCAGACCATCAAGAGCCACCACAACGTAGGCGGGTTGCCTGAACGCATGAAGCTGAAACTGATCGAACCCTTGCGCGATCTCTTCAAGGATGAAGTGCGGCGCATCGGACGCGATCTCGGTATGCCCGAGGAGATTCTCGGCCGACAGCCATTTCCGGGGCCGGGCCTGGCGGTACGCATCCTCGGAGAAGTGACGCCGGAACGCGTGGCGCTGCTGCAGGAGGCCGACGACATTGTGGTGGCGGAGATCAAGGCGGCCGGGCTCTACAACAAAATCTGGCAGAGCTTCGCTGTGCTGCTGCCGGTGATGAGTGTGGGAGTGATGGGCGATCAGCGGACCTATGCCTACACCGCCGCCGTGCGCGCCGTACACTCCGAAGACGGCATGACCGCCGACTGGGCTCCGCTGCCGCATGAGTTGCTGAAGCGCATCTCCAGCCGCATCGTGAACGAGGTGCGGGGCATTAACCGCGTGGTCTACGACATCACGTCAAAGCCGCCCGGCACCATCGAGTGGGAGTAGCCACCTGCGGTGGGGCCAACCGCACCTTCGGCGGGACTGACCGACCAGGCAATCGCGCCTTCGGCGGGACTGGCCGTCCAGGCAATCGGCCTTCGGCGCCACTCTTGCGAGGGATATCCGATCAACTCACCGGCCAGCTAGGCGACTGGTGCGCTGTGCGGTATTGAGCCGGTTGGCGGCCCGCTCTTCGGCCGCGTGTAGATTGCGAAGAGAATCGACCCGAGTGCGATGAGTGTGAGCATGCCGAGCCAGGTGAAGCCGGCCATGGTTTGCACGTTGCCGATGCGCTCTTCGACTTCGCGCATGTTGCGGCCGGCGAGCACGAATCCAGGATGCGCGCCGCCGACGCGATGGACGACAGCAGCGATACGCACCCCGTTTCTGCCTAGAATAGGCTGCCAACTCAAGCGGTCCTCACCGTGTTGACGCACGTAATCGAATACACCAGAGGGTGGCGCGGGAACGGATCCATTGAGCTCGGCCTGCGAGGCGAGTGGATGGCCCTGGTCGTCGTACACAATCACGAAGGGCGCCAGGCTGCGCGCCATGTCAATCGGCGGCAGGGTGGGAACGGCGTCGGCCGCAGTTGTTCCTTGCTCGAGCCGCGTCGCGAGATCGTTGGCCAACTGGATCTGCGGGTCATTGAGGCCGGAGCGCAGCACATTCTGCGGAATCGCATACAAAGCGAGGGCGATGCCGGTGGCGATGCCGGCTAGCACGAACGCGCTGACAGCAAGCAAAGCACGCGGAGATGAGGCACGCATCATGGAAATGTGCTCCTTCATAAGTGAAATGACGAGATCACGCAGGATGAGAGGGATCAAGCTGCGACGCGGCAAAGAAGCATCGCTGAGCGCATCGCGAAAAGCCTGCTGCATCGCCGGCGCGTGAGCCGCATAAAAGCGCGGCGGATAGAGGCGGATGACTCGAGCATAGAACTGCTCCGGCCAGCTTGTTTGGATTGTTTCGTGCTTCATGGCCGGCCTCGATGGGGCAGCAGGCCCATTTCCCGTGCCGAGCGCACGGCTGCGTCGAGCCGTTCCAACTCGGCGGCAAGAATGCGTCGGCCCAGCGCCGTGAGGCGATAGTAGCGCCGGCGCTCGTCGTCGGAAACTCCCGATTCCGCAACCAAACCGTCGCGCAGCATACGGTCGATGGAGCCGTAGAGTGTTCCAGGGCCCATCCCGACGCGGCCCCCCGCCGGCGTCCGAGCGTCTTTCATGATGGCGTAGCCGTGTTTGTCGCCCTCTGCCAGGGAGAGCAGGATGGCGAAGACGGCGGGGCTGAGCGGGGCATGTTCCCGTGTCATGACGGCATGATACATCCGAAACAGATATATCTGCAACAGTAATATTTGCCTATTGCCCTCCGGGAGTCAGGACCGGCGCCCGGAGCGGCGTGGTCTCAATCTCAATGCGCGTATCCCTGGGGAAGACGACGTCGCGCCCGGAACGCAGAAAGTTCTCGTAGAACGAGAGGCCGGCTGCGTAGAAACCGATACCCGCCGCCAGATTGCGGTTGCCGGCGGCAACGCCGACGATGCGACCGATGACGCCGAAGCCATTTGAGGCCACGGTGGTCCCTGCGGTGAGGTTGCCATCCTGATCGAGGGCGCGACTGGCGAGTATGGTGAGCAGCAGCGGGGCGATGGCACTGGATTGATTCCTGGGGCTGATGGTGCCCTCGGCGTCGAGAGAGAGGTTCTGCGTTTTCTCGGTTGCGGCGCCGGCGAGCGAACCCTCCACCTCACGATTGAATCCCTGCGGGAACTGGACCTGCTGGAAGGTGAAGCGCAGTTTGCCGTTGCGCCCGAAGGAGCGTGCCGCCTGAGACGCTGTGACCTTGCCAATAAGCGTGGCGCCTTGTGGAACGACGAGGTTCTTGTCCTTGTCGTAGACGGGCTCGACCACGAGCGCCTGCACGGAATCGCCGGGACGTGCACGGGCCGAGGTGAGCTCGCTGGTGAGCAGCGCGTGGACCGACCATGTTTCCGGTTTGCCGGCGGAGGGCGCGGGCTGCTGGGGCGGATCGTCGGCTGCGACCGTGCCGGGCAGATTGAGCGGCGCGGTCAACTCGAATGACCAGGCGGTGTGCGCCTCAATGCGTTCGGGGTGGTAGGGCAACTGATGGTAGACGAGTTGCAGTGCGCGATCGCTTTTGCCCGGTGCGGTGAAATAGGCGATGCGATCGTGCAGATTGCTTTTGGCCTGCGCCCAGTGCCGGGCAACGAACGATTGCTTCGGCGCAGCCCCAGGAGTGGTCAGATGCAGGATCGGAGCTCCGTCGGACGCGGTGGCCGCTGCGATCTTTAACGGACCGGCCGGCAGCATGAGCTGGTCAAAACGAACTTCCGCCTTATGAAAAGGAGTGAAATCGCCGCGGAGACGCGCATGCCAGCGCATCTTTTTGTCGGGCTCCAGGGCGACGACAGTCCCATGCAGCATGGTGTCTTGCGGAACGACGAGTTTGCCGTCGGCGTAGATGGGATGGAGCAGCTTGCCTTCGATGGATTCGCCGGCCTTCATCGAGTAGTGCCGCTGAATTTCGACCTGCAGGCTGGTGCCTTTCGGCAATTCAACGGCTGATGGCACCGGGGGCGGCGCTTGCACGGAAGGCGCAGGCGGTTGGGTCGGTTTCGGTGGAGGACGGCGTTGGAGTGTTTGCGTGCGTGCTTCGAGTGCGCTTGCGATCGCCGTGGCAGCAAGAAAAAGAACGGTTCGGCGCCTTGCGGAGAAAGACATGGGGAAGACTCCTGCCGAGAAGAATTGTACCGGTGAGACGCGAGTACAGAGCAAATGAAAGCGTGGCCATCAGTCGCCCGCGGGTTGAATGCGCAATGCGGCAATATCGCGCGAGAGTGCATCGAGGCGCGCGGTGAGATCGGTATGGCGTTTGTCGGCGATGGAAGGCTCGAACGCTTCGACGTAGAAGCTGCCATTGGGCTCCAGCTCGCAATGGCGGACCTGGTGCAAATGCTCAAAGCCCTGTCGGTGGATGACGGCAACCAATTCCTCCCGCGTCAGCGATTCGCGCTCGAGAGCCTTGCGATCGATTTGGCCGTCGCGAATCAGCACCGCCGCGCGGCCCTCGAGCGCGCGGGTGAGGCGCGGCGAGCGGAAAAGTACGCGCACCACGAGCCAGTTGACTGCGAGCAGGCTGAACGCGCCGATGACGCCGCCGGTCACGGAGTTGTCGTCGCCGATGATGGCGTTCTGCACGGTATTGGAGAGCGAAAGCAGAACCACCAGGTCGAAGGGATTGAGCTGGGCGAGCTCGCGCTTGCCGAAGAGCCGCAGCAGCAGCACCAGGACCAGGTAAACGACGACGGGGCGCAGCAGCTTCTCAAGGATGGGAAGCGGCAATTGAAACATGTGGTCGAGAACTTGCGACGTAATCATGGAAGCGAGGATAGACGGTTTCTTTGAAAATGCATCCCTTGAGAATGCGGCGCCGACGCAATGTGAACAGGAGATGACAAATGGCGGAGAAGGCGCAGGGGGAAGGAGGCCAAGTGGATCGCATCGCCGACGTGGGCCTCGCTCTGTTTTCAGTTCGCGCTAGCGAGATTGATAGTCCTTGTATTCGGAGGTAAAGAGTGTGCGCCGGATCGAGAATTTTCCTGCCGATCCGGATTCGCCGTTGGGTACAACCTCGGTGTCGATGATGGTCTTCACGGGAAGCACGAGTGATTTTCCGCCGACGGTCACCGGCCCATAGTCGATACGCTCATCCACCTGGTGAACGACGTCAGATTGTTTCAACTCCGGCTCGGTGATCATCCGCACCACGACGCCCGTGTCCGGATCGACGAAGAATTCGCCGTGATAAGGCGCGGTTGCCTTGTAGTGGATGTCATAGCTTGTGTTGGTTTGGAAGTTGCCCGACGCGCCGCCCGATCCGCCCGTGAGTCCTCCGGTGGCAGCAGATTTGAAGTTGGCGACGCCAGTCTGGCTCACCTCAGGGAAGCAGCAGACGTTCAGGGCCATGTGGGTCTTCTTCCTCGGGACATCATAGGAGTAGACGGCGGCCTGCTTCCCATTCACCAACTCCCAGCGGGCCCACTTGATGTCTCCCGCCTCCTGAGCTTCCTTGAAGACAGCGTCCAGACTCGGATCCGGTTCCTGGAGCGCGATCATTTTGTTGGCTCCCCACGGTGTCTTGTCTTTGTCAGTGGTCGAGATCTCGGCGCCATGGTCGCTGGTCACATGCGAGTCTGTGGAGTTGATGTAGTGAATGAACTGGTAAGGGTTGACAAACCCGGAGCCCGTTGAGACGTCGGTCGCGCTGCCATGCATGCCGGAACTGGGCGCGGCTGTCTCCACGTTGTCTTGAAAGCGGATGGTGGTCTTGGTTGCGCTCAACGCCGGCAACTGGGAGTACGTCTTAGTCACATAGTCCGTCGCTTTGTCGAGGATCGCTTTTTGAGCCGATGCATCGGGAGCCGCGGCGGTGGGAATATCGGAGGCTGGCGGCGTCAGTATGGCGCTGCGTGCTTCAAGCACGTAGATTTGCTCGGTCGAGAGCGGACCTGGAAGGTCCGCAACCAGGCTGTTCATGGTGGCGCGCGTAAGCTCTTCGCTGAGCTCGAGCTGTTTGAGAGCATTGGCCACGTCGGCATCGCTCTTGTTTTGGCTATGCAGCGTATCCAGCGTCGATTTCAGGTCGGCGACCGTGACCTTTTTTGCGCACCAGGCAGGCGCGGCCGATGCCAGCGCGAGAATAACCACCCAACCCAATTTCTTCATCCAAAAGGCCCTCTCTCCGCTCTTCATTCCGAGGCGCAGCTATTGTACGGAGGA
The DNA here is from genome assembly GCA_036520995.1 of Occallatibacter sp. Lineage (GTDB taxonomy): Bacteria > Acidobacteriota > Terriglobia > Terriglobales > Acidobacteriaceae > Telmatobacter. The sequence goes on along the minus strand of DATDIQ010000057.1, from coordinate 92,632 downwards.
GGTTCCCGGACCGACTGTGACGAAGTACACAGTTCTTTTCTTACTACTGCACCGCTCCAATCGCCGATGCAGGAATCGTGACCGAGCCCATGCGCCCCGAATTCTCGTCGACCACGAGGACACGGAGCGAGGCCATCGCCGGCTTTGTTTCCACAAAACGCTCGAAGGGAACGCCTGTGGGCATGAGCTTTTCATAGGTTGCGGATTCCAGCCGCAAACTGAGCGTTTGGCCAAGCAGACGCGCATGCAGCCCCGCGTCGTCACGGCGGATGAAGAAGATGTCGAGCTTATCGATCCAGCGTCCGCCCTGTCGCCGGAGCCCCAGATCGCTGGCGGCGATCTTGATGTTGACGTTGGCGCCGGCGGTTTCGCGCGCGATGCGGACGGAGAGAGCGATCTCGCTGACGTCGGCAGGCCGCCAGACCGCCTGCTGAAAGCGTTCGCGAAGAGTCGTTGGCTCTTTCTCGAAGATGTAGCCAGTGCGATAGCTCAGGCTGAGGCCACGCCGGCCTGTGAGCTTGATGCTGATGGTGTGATACCGGCCGTCGGCCGGGCCCTGGGGCGAAAAGCTCAATTGATAGGTGGCGTGGCCATCGGCGACAATACCGCCGAGTTGCGCGGCAAGATCGCCGGAACGCCGGATGACACGGCCTCCCGTCGCTGCCGCGACCTGGCGCACTGGCCCCTGCACCGGATGCAGGTCCTGGTTCATGGCGGCGGTGATGCGGCCCGGAGACGTGTCGCGGTTGACAGGAGGAGTGATCGCTGTGCCTCCTGCTCCCGCCGATGCAGCGGTAGCCGCATTGTCTGCACTCGCCGGATCTAATTGCACATTGCTGTGCTGCAGATCGGCGCTGACCCCGCCGGTTTCAACCTGCGATACGTCGAACGGGTAGACGGCGGCGTGCGCCTCGTTCATTGCTTCCTGCGCGTGTAACGCGTAGGCGGCGACATCGCTGGGGCTCTTGTCGATGCCGACGGATTGATCCTGCCAATCGGCGAGCACGTTGTCACTCGCGACCCAGACAACTTTTTTGTGTCCTGGAATGGCCGAGAGGTGACGCGCCACCTGGGCAAGAATGATAAAAGATGCGCGTGCAGGGTCGTCGCCCATGGTGAGCAGTTGCGGGTCAACGGGCTGTTCCCCATCGGGCACATCGATGTGATTGCCGTTCACGGAATTCAGATCGGCGACGTTGTGCACCTCGTCGAAATGTTGCCGGTTGCGCGTCTCTTCTTCCTGTGCCGCGCCCACCGACTGCGCCGTAGGCAGGAAGGCCTGCATTCGAGCAATCAGCGCCGCGCGATCGGCGGTTACTTCTGCGAGAACGTGAAAGCCGAGGCCGGTCATGGAGTAGATGCCCACGTTTTCGCCGGGACCGAGCGAGTCGAGAAACTTCAGGATCTGGCCGCGGGCGTAGCTCATGTCATTCCAGGCGATGTGGCTTTCGTCGATGACAAGGATGGTCGATCCGATGTCGGGCGCAGGAACTGGCGTGGTTGCTTCAATCGTTGTGGGCGCGCGGTTGGCGAAACTCGGCTCCTGCGCATCGGGTTCAGGCGATAAGGCCGGGACGCTGGGCGCAGGAGGAGTCGGCGCAGGGCTGCCTGCAAGGGCAAAGGAGCGAATCTCCTGCTTCTTTCCGTCGTCGTAGATTTCAAGATCACTGGGCTTGAGATCGGTGACCGGATGGCCTTTCTTGTCGTAAGCCACGAGGCCCACGTCGACCAGGCGCGAAGTGACGCGCAGCGCATACTCATCGGGGGAGTTCGGCGGCGCGTCTGCCGGCGCATCGGGAACGCCCGTAGCGGCGCTCATGCTGACCTCGGGGATGGTCGGCTCTGCCGGAGGAGACGGTGCGCCGGGTGCAGCAGCCGCGGCTGGGCTCGCAGGAGTCGGGGAATTCGAGGCAGTTGCTTCGCCTGGCTGCGGTGCGAGGTTTTCGAGTGCCGGAGCACTCGCGACCGGACTGGATTGCCCGTTGGGCGGGGCGAGCACGGCGAACGGCGATACCTCGCTCGCTGGTTGCGAATTGGCGGGGTTGTTGGTTGCCGCATCGGTCAAGATGCGTGCGGTAGATCCGAAACGGTGATAGTCAACGAAGCTAGTCTCGTTGATCAGCAGGGTGGTTGTTTTGCCGGGGCGCGCCATGACCCCGCCCCACGCCATGATGTCGCCCGCTTCCGGCCCGCCGGCCCGCTCTACGGAGAGGGCAAGGCTGTGGATCGGGCAGATGAAGCGTCGGTCTCCGATTTGCACAGGACCATATTCCACCATCGTCTCTGCAGTCAGGAGGGGATCGCCGCTCTTCAACTCTGCCACGATCGTTAGGCGCAACACGGCCCCAGTGGTGGGATCGATGGAGATGGTCCCGTGATAGGCGGGGAGCTCTGTATAGGTCTGGTGGTTTCGTTCGCGGGGAACTCGGGCGAATTGCTGGGTGGTGGGGTCCCTGTTGCTGTAGCCGTACTGGGTGCGGCCCATGATGGTTTCCGAATCAAAACCAGAGACGACCGCGTAGTGCGATGCGTCGCGAGGCACGGCGTAGTGGAAGACGGCCGCGAGCCCTGCCGGGGTCAGTTCCCAGTGGCTGAAAGGGACGCTCTGTTTTGCCATATCGGCCATGACAACGGTGAGAGCGGAGCCAAACTCGCCCCAACTGTGCAGGCCAATTTCAGGGGACGCTTTCTTGGCCTCGGCGCCCTGGCCGGAGTCATCCACTTCTCTTCCGTCGCGGAAGGCGACCTCGCGGCTCGAACTGCCCGCGGGCTGGAGCTTCAGATCGATGGGCCAGTCGCCTTTGGCCAGAGCGTGGAGGTTGTCGTCGAAGCGGCGTGTGACGCGCGTGACGAAGAAATTCGGCAGGCGGCCCCAGGTAACGATGGAATAGGCGCGGGCGGCTTCGAGAATGCGCTGCTGCTCGGCGGCGTCGGGCACCGCGGTGGCAGGCAGCTCGTTCTGCGGAGGATCGAGAAAGGCCGATTGATCGGCGAGAAGCTGCAACGCGAGGGCGGTATGCGGCCCAAGCCTGTGGACAGCTGCAAAGCGGCCGAGCGCGCGCCCGGTGAGGCGTTCGGTCATCGCCAAATCGCCGATCTGCTGAGCGACCTCCAGATCGGTCCGATGCACCGCTTCGTCGGAGGCAAGGATCGCGTCGAGCTGCGTAACCGAAACACGGCGGGCCGCTGCGGCTGGAAGCGCCAGGGCTGCCAGCAAACCGAAAAGAATCAGCCTTCGCATCTCAACCAACCTGGCCCGCTTGTGGGCGTTTGCTTGCTAGGACGGAATCGGACGCTGAATTGGTGCACATTTCGCCTGAAAAGCGGTCCGTTTGGATACCCTTTGGCTCCCGGGACGCCGAAGGCCGAGGTACTCGCGCACAAGAACTTTACACATCGCGCGCAACGGTCGACAATCGGGCCAAACTTGAGACCGACCCAAACTTTGAACCCTCACCGCGGTGGGGACGCGGGGCGCGAGACAATCGTGCGACGGAGTTCTGCTAGAGTGAGTCTGGGCCGGACCGGCTTTCCCTGATCGGCCCACGAGCACGACTTCGCATGGCAAGATTTGGACTTTTTCGAAAGGCACCGGCAAACCCCCAGCCGGAGGACGGAGAGTCAGTCTTCGTGGCGCTTGCGCCGTTTCGCATTGAACCCCAGTTTGTTGCCCGCGTATGGGGCTTCCACGATCTTCGGCCGTGGTTTGATTACGTGGCTAAAGGCGATTGCGTGGGCGAGGTCTGGCTCACCGGCGACGAATGCCGGGTTGCGAGCGGATCGCAGTCCGGCAAGACTCTGGGGCAGCTTTTCACGGAGTCGCGCGATGCGCTGCTGGGCCCGGAAATGCCTGGAACGGGTTCGCCGCTGCTGATCAAAGTGATTTTCGCGCGCGAGAAACTCAGTGTGCAGGTGCATCCCGACGATCCGATGGCGCGGAAGTACGGATTTCCCCGCGGCAAGACGGAGTGCTGGTATGCGCTGTCGGCTGAGCCGGGGGCGCAGGTGGCTGCGGGGCTGAAGTCCGGCGTAACCCTCGAACAGGTGCGGTCGGGGATTAGCGACGGAACCCTGGAAGAGAGCCTGCAAGCGCTGCCGGTGGCTGCGGGCGACATGGTGTTTGTGGATGCCGGCACGGTGCATGCGATCTGGCCCGGGTCGATTCTGCTGGAGACGCAGCAGAATTCCGATATCACTTATCGCATGTTCGACTACGGGCGACCGCGGGAATTGCATGTCGACAAATCTATTGAAGCGATTCGACTGGTGACGCGCGCGGGCAAAGTGCAGCCGCGGCATCAGGAGGATCGCACAATCCTCGTGGATGAAGACTACTTCTGCGTCGAGCGGATTCCGGTTGCAGCAAGCCGTTCCAGCTCGACCCTGCCGGCACCGGAGGAAGCGGCGCGCGGGCTTTCTTACCTGTTTGCCGCGGAAGGTTCAGGCAGGCTGGCAAGCCCGAGCTTCGGAGAGGTTGACCTGCCGCGCCGGGGCATCGTCGCCGTGCCGGCGTCATCTCCCGTTTTCGCGGTGCAGGATCTTGGCGGACTCGACCTGATCCGCATCTCGCCCCGCTGGCCTGAAATCTGAATCGGTCTCGCTAAACGCCAAACTGGCGCAGGTGGTGGTCGAGATGCTTATACATCAGGATCGCCCACTCATCGGGCGTGAGGCGCCCAAAGAAGGCATGCGGGTGCGACGTGCAGCCTGCCGCCCCGCCTGCAGCGAAGCGGTCAATCAACCCGCAGAGTCGCTGTCGCTCTTCGCTGAGATCGCGTCGATCCCGCACCACCAGATCCTTCACGGTGGGCGAGTTGCGGCGCATCGGCTGGTCGTCACGAAGTATCAGCGGCTTGATGAAATGCCCGGCAATCCGTCCAAGAAACAACCGCGGGGGGTGCCTGTCACCGAGTGCCAGCTCCACACCCGCCGCGCAGTGCGCCACGGCCTGAGGCGCATTCATCTTGCCCCATTGCGGCGGGCTGTCGGGTTTCAGTTGTGTCAGCCGCGCCTTGATCTCATGCACGCGCGCCCCATCCAAGAGATTCTTCATGCAACTGTACCGTCCCTGTTTTTGGCGTGCTTTGCAAAAGTCCCGGCGAAAGGCTCGTTAAGACAGCGGCGGGCCCATCGGTTTTTCGTGGATCACCATCCATGATGTGCCGAATCTGTCGCGGAACTGTCCGTAGCGATGGGCGAAGAAAGTCTCCTGCATGGCCATGAAGACTTCACCGCCTTCGGTGAGAAGTTTGTAGATGCGGTCAGCCTCGGCGTCGCCGTCGACATTGAGGCAGATGTAGACACTGCGCATGGGCTGAAAGCGGTCACTCGGGACGTCGCTCGCCATCAACTGCGTGTCGCCGAGGGTGAGGCTGGCGTGCAGAACCGCTTTCGCCTGTTCCGGAGGAACGTTGGTCGCGCCCGGCATCTGGTCGTACGTCATGAGCATCCCGATCTTGGCGCCGAGATGCTTTTCATAAAAGCGGAAGGCTTCGGCGCAATTGCCGCCGTAGTTGAGATAGGTGCGGACTTTCATCGTGATTTTCGTCTCCTTGGGGATGCGGTTGAAGTTGGGAATGGGGGAATCAAGGGCGTGGGATCGCGCTGCTGCCAACGGCGATAGGTTTCGGCGAGCACCGCCTCGCGGTTCGTTTCCATTTGTTCGATGAAGGCGCAGGGGGCGGCGGTCTGCTCGTGGCGACCCGCCCAAAGCAGCAACTCGAGCAGGACCGGCGCCAGCGCAATGCCCTTGGCGGTGAGGCGATAGTGGATTTGACGGCCGTCGTGGGGAGAGGCTTCCGCGGTGAGGAGGTGGGCGGCTTCAAGTTTGCGCAGGCGATCGGCCAGCACATTGCTCGAGATGCCTTCGCCCGCACGCTGAAACTCATGGAAGGTCCTGTATCCGCGCACCATCAGGTCGCGAATGATCAGCAACGACCAGCGATCGCCGAAGTGCTCGAGGGAGATACACACGGGGCACCCGGAGCGGGCTTTGGGTTTTCTGGCCACGTGAGCAACGTACACATTTTCACTTGCAACCTGCAAGCGACCCCTGTTTGAATGGGCTGCTTGTGGCCCGTCGTTCTTCATAGCCGAAGGCGCCCGACTTACCCCAAACTCTTCCCAAGAAAGCGAGGTCTTCCCCTGAGCACTTTTGCACAATCTGCCCGTATCACTCCTTTTCTTTGGTTCGACACGAACGCCGAAGAAGCAGTCGACTTCTATCTCACGGTTTTCAAGAACGCGCGCAAGACGGGAACGGTCATCCGCAAGATCGACGACCCTAGCGGAAAGACAGGATCCGTGCTCACCGTCAGCTTTGAACTGGAAGGCCTGCAGTTTACCGCGCTGAACGGAGGCCCGATGTACAAATTCAACGAGGCCGTCTCATTTTTCATTCGCTGCGATACCCAACAGGAAATCGATTTCTACTGGGCCAAGCTGGCCGGGGGTGGCGGCACCGAGATCGCATGCGGCTGGCTCAAAGACAAGTTCGGCCTTTGCTGGCAGGTGGTCCCGGCTCGGATTATGGAGCTGATCAAGCACCCGAAAGCCATGCAGGCGATGATGCAGATGAAGAAGCTCGACATTGCCGAGCTCGAACGCGCCGCGGCATCGTGAGGCGCGTTCCTTTGCCTGGGCGCATCCGGTGCGGTCTTCCTGCTAGCATGGAAGCTGACCGATGCTCATGAAAAAGTTGAAGATTATTCCCCTCGGCGGGTTGGGCGAGTTTGGCATGAACTGCCTTGCGCTGCGCTGGGAAGACGACATCATTGTGATCGACGCGGGCCTGATGTTTCCGGAGTCGGAGCTGCTCGGCGTCGATATCGTTGTTCCGGACATTACCTACCTGATCGAAAACAAGGCGCACGTCAGGGCGATCATCCTGACGCACGGCCACGAGGATCATATTGGCGGGCTGCCCTACATTCTCAGCGAGCTCAAGGTGCCGGTGTATGGCACCGAGTTCACGCTGGCGTATGTGGAAGGCAAGCTGGAAGAGCACGAACTGCTCGATGAAATCGAACTGATTGAGATTACTCCGCGCGAGAAGTTTTCGATCGGGCCATTTACGATTGAGCCCATTCGCGTGACCCACTCGCTGGTGGATTGCGTGGCGCTGGCTGTCGAGACCCCGGTCGGCGTCGTGATTCACACCGGCGACTTCAAGATCGATCTTTCGCCGCTGGACGGAAAACCATTCGACCTGCACACCTTTGCCGAGTATGGGAAACGCGGCGTGCTGGCACTACTGCAGGACTCGACCAATGTGGAGCGCCCGGGCTATACGCCGAGCGAAGCAGTGGTGCGGCCGCGGCTCGATGAGATTTTTTCGCGGACCAAGAAGAAGCTCTTCTTCAGCTGCTTTTCTTCGTCCATCTATCGCATCCGCATTGCCATGGAGCTGGCGCGTGCGCACGGCCGCAAGGTGGTGGTGCTGGGACGGTCGATGATGGAGTCGACTGAGATTGCGCAGGACCTGGGCTACCTCGATTTGCCACCGGGCCTGGTGATCAACCCAGGGCAGATGCGCGATTATCCGCCGGACCAGGTGATGGTTCTAATAAGCGGCACGCAGGGCGAGCCGATGAGCGCGCTGAGTCGCGCCGCCGTGGACAACCACAAGCACGCGCGTATCGATGCGGGGGACACGGTGGTGTTGAGCTCGCGCATCATTCCGGGGAATGAGAAGGGCATCTTTCGCGTGATCGACCATCTCTTCCGGCGCGATGCATTCGTGATCTACGACGATGGGCAGCATGGGCTGATTCACGTGAGCGGGCACGGCAGCCAGGAAGAAATGCGTCTACTGATCAACCTGGTGCGGCCAAAGTTTTTCGTCCCGGTACACGGCGACTACCGCTACCTGCGGCGCCACGCGCAGGTGGCCATGGAAACCGGCGCCGTGGAACACGCGATTGTGATGGAAGACGGCGACGTGCTGGAGCTGGACAAGGACGACGCCATCAAGAAGGACAAGGTCACCGCGGGGCGCATCCTGATCGATTCAGGATCGTCGATCGACGTGGTCGAGGATCTGGTGATCCGCGACCGGCGCATCCTGAGCGAAGACGGCATCGTGCTGGCGGTGCTGGCCATCAACAAGCGGACCGGCAAGGTGGAGCGCGCGCCAGAGCTGGTGATGCGCGGCTTTGGCGGTGCGGACATCAGCGACGAGGCCAGCGCCGTGGTCCTCAAGACGCTGGATGGGCTGAAGGACGAAGAGAAGTCCGACTACGGCATGGTGAAAGAAAAAGTGCGCGTGGAGTTGAAGCGGCTGATCCAGAAGACGACGGGACGCAGGCCGCTGATCATGCCAGTGATTCTGGAGATCTGAGCGCGGCGGGACGTTCAGAGCCGAAGATGGATTTGCCATGAGCGTTGCGACCGAAACTCTCGTATCTCTCGACATCATTTGCGCGGCGGCAAAGCGCATTGCCGGCATCGCGGTCAAAACGCCGCTGGTGCGGGCGCCGTTCCCCGGCGTTGCGGGCACCGAAACCGGAAGAGAAGTCTGGCTCAAGGCCGAAAGCCTGCAGCCTATCGGCGCGTTCAAGATTCGCGGCGCGGCCAACAAGATTCTGCAGCTCACCCCGGACGAGATCCGACGCGGCGTCATCACCTATTCGAGCGGCAATCACGCGCAGGGCGTGGCCTATGCGGCGCGGGCCGTCGGCGCCAAGGCCGTCATCGTGATGCCGCGGAATGCGCCCGCGATCAAGCGCGCCGCGACGCTGGCGCTGGGAGCCGAAGTCGTCGATGTCGGGAATGCTTCGAGCGAACGCCTGACCGTGGCCGAAACGCTGGTCCGCGAGCACGGTTATGTGGTGGTGCCTCCCTACGACGACGAGAAGATCATTGCGGGGCAGGGAACCTGCGGCCTTGAGATTGTGGAGCAGCTGCCGGACGTCGATCTTGTGTTGTCGCCGGTCTCGGGCGGAGGGCTGCTGAGCGGGATTGCCGCGGCGGTGAAGCGGCTAAGGCCGCAAGCCAAGGTTTTCGGTGTAGAGCCGGAGCTGGCCGGCGACACCGCGGAGAGCTTCAAGAAAGGTGCAATCGTCGAGTGGCCGGCGGAGTTAACCAGCCGAACGATTGCCGACGGGCTGCGCACGCAAAGTGTGGGCGTGCGGAACTTCGCGCATATCCAGGCCTACGTGGATGGCATCGTCACCGTGACGGAAGCTGAAATTCGCGCGGCGATGCGGGCGATTGTGGCAACGGCGCGCCTGGTTCCCGAGCCCAGCGGCGCGGTCGCAGCGGCTGCGCTGCTGTTTCATGCGGACCAACTGCCGGCGTATCGCAAGGCGGTTGCCGTGATCAGTGGCGGCAACGTGGCTCCGGAACTGTTGGCGGAAGTGCTGAAAGGCAGCCTTTAGCCGCTGGCTTCTAGCTGCTGGCTCGTTGGCCAAGATCACCCGGAAACGAGCGTGCGTTGCGCTTACGTAGACCTCCTTGTAACGTCGTTGAACTATGATTCATTCTGTGGTGAATACCTGGAAATCGACGCGCCGGCTGCTGGCCGCGGGGCTGGTAGTTTGCGTCTGCCTGGGCGCGCAGGCCGACAAGAAGAAAGACCAGCTCGTCAAGCCGTTGGCCGGTCCGCGCGCGACCGCGCTCCGCGTGACCTGGCTTTACATCTCGCCCGACAAGAGCGCGCAAAAGGTAGATCGGGTACAGATCGGGCGCGAGATGGTGGTGGCCGAGAAGAGCGGCCCGTGGATGCGCGTCTACGCGAACACCGACATTCAGGAAGAGCGCACGAGCGATCAGCCAGAATTTGGCTCGAATGAAACGCCGCCGCCGATCTCAGGCTGGTTAGAAGCCAAAGGCATCGTGGTGGAAGATACACCCAACGGCGACCAGATCCTGATGGGCGCCGCGGCATCGCAGGAGGCCGAAGCAAGCGATCCCAAGGGACCGGCCAACGCGGCGCGGAGCGCGCACCTGCTCTATCGCCGCCTGGCGGAAATGTTTCCCAATTCGCCGCTGGCCCCAGAGGCTGCGTGGCGTGCCGCCGATATTCTGTGGCAGCTTCAAAAATCCGATTACAGCTCGCTCCCGTCTGCAAAAGAGCGCGATCCATCCATGCGCGAGCAGATGGATGAGGACGCGCTGAAGAAGGTTACCAAACTCTATCCGCACACGCGGCCGGCTGATCTGGCTGACTACGATTTGATCGATAATAAGCTTTGCGGTGACTGGCAGGGGGCGACCAAGTGCCCGGAGAAAGAGTCGGGGATTTTCGAGAAGTACGCGGACGAACATCCAGACAGCCCCCGCGCGGCACGCGCCCTGTATGAAGCGACGTACCGCCAGGCAGTGCTCGCGGATATGTATGGCGCCGATGGAAACGATAAAAAACAGGAAGAAGCGCATACCCATGCGCGTGATCTTGCGGCGAGGTTGAAAGATAAGTATGCGCAATCGGACTTTACCTCGCGCGCCGCGGCACTGGTCTTCAAGTTGGATCAGGGCATTCCGGTCTACGGCATCGACCGCACAGACTGAGCGCACGCCGGGACCTGCTCTACTTGCATTGATCGCTCATTTTTATGCGGAGGCTTTTTGAACGTATATATCCAGTCTGTTCTCCTGGGCATCGTAGAAGGTTTGACCGAATTCCTGCCAATCAGCTCAACGGCGCACTTGCGCATCAGCGAGGCGCTGATGCGGATTCCGCTGGACGATGCGTATTGGAAGATGTACACGATCGTGATTCAGGCAGGCGCCATTCTGGCATTGCTGCTGCTTTATCTCGAACGCATTGTTGGATTCATGCACTCGTTTCCGCAGGGCGAGAGCGGCGATCGCGACTGGAAGACGCACCCGATCTCGATGACCCTCTTCGCCTTTGTCTGCACGTCGATTCCGGCGCTGCTCCTGAAGAAGTGGAGCGACAGGAATCTGAGCAGCCTGACGGTGATTGCGATTGCCATGCTGGTGGGCGGCATCGTGATGTGGGTCGTGGACGCGTGGGCCAGCCGCTACGAGCCGACGACCAATCACGTAGAAGAGATGGGTCTCGGCCAGGCGATCTGGATCGGTTTGTGCCAGGCGCTCTCGGCCATTTTTCCAGGCGTTTCGCGTTCCATGTCGACGATTGCATCGGGGCAGATGGTGGGGCTGAGCCGGCCCACGGCGCTTGAGTTCAGCTTCCTGCTCTCGATCCCGACCATGCTGGCGGCAACCGGATACGACCTGCTGAAAGAACTGCACGGCAGCAAGGGCGCCGGCGCGGCCCATGTGGTGATGAACGGCGAGCGATGGATTGTGCTGGCGATCGGTTTCGTCGTCTCTTTCATCGTGGCCCTGGGCGTGGTCGAGTGGTTCCTGATGTGGGTACGCAAGCACGGGTTTGCCATCTTTGCCATCTACCGCATCATCGTGGGGACCATCCTGCTGGTATGGGGCAGCCGGTTGATAGGGAATTAGGCCAAATCGCGACGGTTGTGCGATGCCGTGGTTTGCCGGTCTCGGCTTGCATTCCCGAGTGATCTTAGCTAACATAACTTAGCAGGATAGGATCATGATTTCTGCGACGATCTTCGAGGCCAAAACAGGTCTCTCCAAGCTGGTCAAACAGGCGCAGAAGGGCGAGACGGTGGTGATCACGTCGGGCAAAGAAAAGACGCCCGTGGCCCGCCTCGAGGCTGTGCATCCCGTGGCGAAGAAGAGACTCGGGGTCCTGAAGACGCCGGGCTTCACCCTCGCTGAGGACTTCTTTGCGCCACTTCCTGAGGACGAGCTCCGCGCTTGGAACGAAGGCGGCGCGTGAAGACCCTGCTCGACACTTGCACGCTGCTATGGGCTACGCTCGCGCCGTCTTCCTTAAGCAGCCGGGCAAAGAAAATCATTGCCGGCGAAACAAATACGATCCTGGTTTCGGCGGCAACGGCCTGGGAGATCTCCACCAAGGTGCGGCTGGGCAGAATTCCGGGCGCAGAGCAACTCGAGCGGGAATATATCGAAGTGATCGAAGCCGCCGGATACACACCCTTGTCGATTGACGTAGGAGCAGCATTGCGGGCGGGGCGCCTGATTGCTGCGCATCGTGACCCTTTCAATCGGATGATTGCTGCGCAAGCACTCGGTCTCGACATTCCTGTGCTGAGTCCGGATGTCGAGTTCGACAAGTTTGGAGTGAGACGCATCTGGTGAGAGCCTCGCCGCGAGTCAGGCAGACGGTCTCCAGGGGGTTGACACCGTGGTTCCCCCTGCCGGCTTTTACCCCGTAACGCCACGCGCCGCCCGGATAATTAGAACTGCTCTGGGGTTCACCCATCCGCCTTATCGGCGCGTTGCTGGTCGTGTCGGCGGAGGTATCCCTTTATGAAAGCCATTCCGATTGCCCTGTCGCCGACGCGCAGCAGCGCCCTGAACGTGTTTCTGGGGCTGGTGCTGGCGTTGGTGTCCGTCCTCCTTCTCCTCTCTCTCGCCACGTATCATCCGGCCGACCCCTCGTTCAATACCGCGACCGACGCCAATGCACTGCACGTGCACAACTGGATTGGGATATTTGGCGCATCGCTGAGCGACCTAACCCTGCAAACGCTCGGCATCACGGCGTTTCTGCTGCCGTTGTGGATGGGCAGCCTCGGCTGGAACTGGATGCGTTCGCGTTCTGCCGGAGCGTTGTGGTTGCGAAGCGTGGGGTGCGCTCTCGGCGTGGTGTTTACACCGGCTGCCCTGGGGTTGTTGCCCTGGCATTGGCGGTGGCTGCATGCGGTGCCGATCGAAGGTGTGATCGGGCGGCTGGTCGCGAGTTCATTGGTCGTCTACCTCAATCTGCAAGGCGCGTGGCTGGTCGCCGCTGTGCTGGCGCTGGCGGGCATCTACTTTGCGGCTGCGGTTAGCTTCTGGACGATGAAGCGGTTCCTCGAGGACCGCTGGATCCACCTGATGGCATGGCGGGACCGTTGGCACAACTGGCGCGAAGCGCGCGCGGAGGCCAGGGAAGAGCGCGAGACCGCGCTGGCGGACCAGAATGCGCCGGGACCGGATCAGCGGCTGTTTTCGGGCTCGATGGAATCGGCTGGACAAATGGAGCCAGAGCCGCGCATGAAACGCTCGTTCAGCTTGGCGTCGCTCTTTCGCCGAAAAGAAAAGGAGCCGGTTGCCGACCCGATCGACGAGATTCCCGCGTTCAAACGCGTGGGGACGATCCCGGTGGAGACGCAGCCAGAGGGTTCGCGCAAGGCAAGCATCTGGGAACGCCCGGCGGCCGAATCGGCAGCGCCGGCAGCGTTAAAACCGATTCCCACGCGGCATCCGGCACCGAATTCCTCTTTACAGGCCTCTCCCGAAGTCAAGCCGCTACGTCCCGCGCCCGAACCGAAGCCGGCTCCTACGCCCGCGCAGGAGGCGGGGACGATTGCCATCCACGAGCGCGCTGATGCCGACGTGCGCACGGTGACGGTGGCGCCGAAGAACGTGAGCGGATTCAGGCTGCCGGCCAGCACTTTGCTGAACGCGGGGATCGGGCCGCAGGCAGTGCGCGAAGACGAGCTGCGCGAAGAAGCGCGCGTGCTGGTGGAGAAGTGTGCGGAGTTTGATGTTCGGGGCAGCGTGGTGCAGATCAATCCCGGGCCGATGGTGACGACTTACGAGTTCAAGCCGGAAGCGGGCGTGAAATACAGCCGCGTGACCGGGCTGGCTGAAGATCTGTGCCTGGCGATGCGCGCCGAAAGCATCCTCATCGAACGCATGGCGGGCAAGAGCACGGTCGGCATCCAGGTGCCGAATCACGAGCGCGAGACGATTCATCTGCGCGACGTGATCGAGTCCGAGACCTTCTCGCGGGCCAAGTCGCGACTCACACTGGCCATGGGCAAAGACATCAATGGGCGGATCGTGACGGCCGACCTGGCCTCGATGCCGCACGTACTGATCGCGGGCTCGACGGGATCGGGCAAATCGGTGGCGATCAATGCCATGATCATGAGCCTGCTTTTCCGCACCACGCCCAACCATGTGCGGCTTATCCTGGTCGATCCGAAGCGCGTGGAACTGGGCATGTACGAGGGCATTCCGCATCTCTTCACGCCAATTATCACGGATCCCAAGCTGGCCGCGAATGCGTTGCGCAACGCGGTACGCGAGATGGAGCGACGACTGAAACTGTTGGCCAGCCGCAGCGTGCGGAATATCGATCAGTACAACAAGCTGTTCGAAGGGGCCATGCCTTCGCTCTTCGACGAGGGCGAGAAGGAAGAACCGCTGCCTTTCATCGTGATCATCATCGACGAGTTGGCTGACCTGATGATGCTCGACCGGGCCAACGTGGAAGAGTCGATCACGCGCTTGGCGCAGATGGCCCGCGCAGTGGGGATTCACCTGATTCTCGCTACGCAACGCCCCAGCGTTGACGTTATTACGGGGCTCATCAAGGCGAATGTCCCGACGCGCATCAGTTTCCGGCTGGCGACCAAGGTGGATTCGCGCACAATCATCGATACCAATGGCGCCGAGGCGCTGCTGGGGCGAGGCGACATGCTCTTTTTGCCACCGGGCACGAGCCGGCTGATGCGGCTGCATGCACCATACGTGAGCGAGAAAGAAACCGCGGCCGTGGTTGGATTCTGGAAAGACCAGGGAGCTGCGGATTACGCCGAGGGATTCCTGGAGGCGCCGCGGGACGAGAAGCCGAACCTGGAAGGCGGGAACGCCGACGAGGAGGAGAACGATCCGCTGTTCGACGATGCGGTCCGTTTGGTCTTCGAGTTCGGCAAGGCGTCCACTTCGCTGCTGCAGCGGCGGCTCCGGATCGGCTACGGGCGCGCTGCGCACCTGATCGACCTGATGGAACGCGACGGCCTGGTGGGTGGGGCCGACGGCTCGCGGCCCCGGGAACTTCTGAAGGCGCCCGGCTGGCTCCACGAGGTTTCCACCGTCGAAGAGTAAAAAGACTTGAGCGCCGCATAGGGGCGTCGCGTCATCCTGTCAATTGATATGAGACGGGCCCTCGCATTTTCCCTGCTGTTGATGTGCTCGCCCTTGTGCGCGCAGGAGATCCCTGCCCCTACCGAGCTGATGGGCGAGCCCTTCTTCGTCAAGCAGAAGTGGCTGATCGAGGCCGAAAATCATCAGGACTATCTTCGCGAAGACCGTTTGGAAGGGTTGACGTTCGATGCCAAGGCCGGCCGGCTTTTTGTCGCTCACGGTCCGCGTGTCGAGGTGGTGAACGTAGAGACGGGCGTGCTCGAGGGAAAAATCACCGGCCTGCGCGAGGCGCAATCCATCGTGCTCGACGCAGCCGGGCAATACGGATACATCTCCGATAGCGGCGGCGACACGGTAGCTGTGTTTGACCGGAGCACGCTGCAGGTTGTCGACCAGATTCCGGCGTGTCTCGGCGCACGCTCGCTGGCGCTGGAGGGCCAAACCGGACTCTTATTCGCCGTTTGCGGCGTCGGGGGCGGCTCTCAACCCAATGCAACCGGAGCGGCGTCCTCCCGATCGCGCAGTGCCGCGCCAAGGAACCGTCCCGAAGATCAATCGCAGCCGGTGTCGCTGATCGCCGTGATGGACACGGAGAACCGAAAAGCGCGCGCCTTGCAGCCTGTTGCGGGAAAGCTGGGCTGCGCGCAGGCCGACGACAACGGCTCAGTCTATATCGCTTTCGAAGACCGAAGCGGCTTGCTTCAGATCAACGCGGCGGCGATGCGCGAGTTCTTGCGTAGAAGCGAGAACCGCGACGGTCCCCTGAAGTTCAGGCCGGAATCGATGGGGCGGTCGTCGGGGCCGAACGCGACGAATCCTGCCGCGCCGTCTCTGCCGAATGGCGTGTTGGGCTATGTGCGTCTTGGCAGTCAATGCGATCATCCGCGGGCCCTGGCAATCGATCCTGACCGGGTGCGCGTCTTCACCGCCTGCGAGAATGCAACCCTGCTGGTGACCAATACGGGCACGGGAGCACTGGTGGATGCGCTCCCGATCGGACCGGGGACCGATTCTGTTGGATACGATCCAGTGCATCGGCTGATCTTTGCTGCCAACGGCGGAGGCGCGGGGAGTCTGACGATCATCGATCAGCACGTGACCGAGAGCTATCACGTGGCGCAAAACGTGCCGACGCTGCAGACGGCCAGGAATCTTGCGCTGGACCCGCAGACGGAGACGGTGTACCTGGCGGTTCCCTTCATGGGGGTGAAACCAGAGCACATGCCAGCGCGTGGGAAAGCGGACTACGCCGGCAATTTCGAGGTGTTGGCTGTCGCCAGGTGACTGTTCGCAGGGGAGATTCGCCCCCGCACAATTCTGTAGCCCTTCTTCTCGCCGCGGTTGCAGAATAGTCACGTGCTCGGGATCGGTGCAGACCGCAATTTTCCCACCGTGTTGTTGATCGATGACGACTTGATCAGCCGCGAGGTGATCGCGACCATCCTTACGTTGAACGGCTACACGCTGCACACCGCTGGAGACGGGATATCCGCCCTCGCGATGCTCGACAAGGGCGAATGCGCGCCCCAGGTGATCCTGGTGGATGTGCAGATGCCGGGGTTAAATGGGGTGAATCTGATCAGCGAGCTGCGCGCGCACAGCCAGGCCAGCATCTACGCTATCAGCGGCAGTAATCCGCCCGATGAAGTCCGCGCGGCCGTCGAAGGGTTTCTGCAAAAGCCATTCACGCCCGAGGCGCTGGAGCACCTGCTGGATGCGCACAAGCCCAAGCCGGAAAGGTCGGACTTCAGTGCCGATGAGCCGGTCGTGAGCCCGAAGATCCTGAGCCAGTTCCGCCAGATGATGCCCGAGGCAACGGTGCGGGAAGTGTATGTTGCCGTGGTGTCGGACCTGAAAAAACGGAACGATGCGCTGGGAGCAGCCATTGCCCGCCGCGACGTTACCGAGGTGAGACGGATTGGGCACACCATCAAAGGGGGCTGCGGGATGGCCGGTGCGCGCCAGGCGGCGCGGCTTGGTGAGTTGCTGGAAGCCGAGAGTGACGAATTGAATAACTCGGCGGCGATCCAGCTTGAATTGAAAGTGGCTCAGGAAAACCTGGAGCGTATGCTTAAGGTAGAATTTCCGACGTAAGTAACTGGCATTCTTCCAGTTTGCAATTGAGAATGGGTCAGATTCGTGTAGATTAATGATTGCGCGAATTCTGAAGCTGATTTGACCAGGGGGTCCCGCTCGGTGGACGCACTAACACGCATTGTTTTGGCGGATGACCATCCCGTAGTGCGCATCGGCGTGCGCAATATGCTCACGGCCGAAGAGGGCTTCGACGTGGTCGGCGAGGCCGACGATGGTGATGAGGCGATTACCCAGACCCTCGAGTTGCAGCCCGACATCCTGTTGTTGGACGTGGCCATGCCGCGCCTGCCAGGCCTGGAAGCGATGCGGGCTATCATGAAGGGCTCGCCCTCGGTCAAGATCCTGCTGCTGACCTCGACTATCACCACCCAGCAGATCATTGAGGCGCTCCACATCGGAGCCCGGGGTATCGTGTTGAAGGATGCACTTGCCGGGCATCTGAAGACAGCGATCCGCACCGTGTGTTCGGGCGACTACTGGATCGGCGGCAAGCGCGTGGTGAACCTGGTTTCGGCGCTGCACGACCTGATGCAGCAGGCTACCCCGCCCCAGCAAAAGACGTACGGCCTGACGCCCCGCGAACTCGAAGTAGTGGGTTGCATCGTGGAAGGCTGCAGCAACCGCGACATCGCCAAGCAGTTCACGTTGAGCGAGGAAACGGTGAAGCGGCACCTGTCGAACATCTTCGACAAGACGGGCGTCTCGACGCGCCTGGAACTGGCGCTGTTTGCTATCGCGCACCATCTGGTCACGCCGCAGTAGGGGCTGCCGGGCGTTCAACTCTCCGAGTCACCTTTTCAACTCAGAAACTGTTTTTCGAGTCGATCGAGCAGGCCCTCGTTTGCGTCGCACACGCCCGTATGCACCGGCGAGGGCTGAAGGATGGTGCTGCGCGGCGATACCAGCCAGTGAAAGCGCTCCCGGCGGGAAAGCTGCGCGATCGGACCTGCCAGGGGATCGCCTTCACAGATGCGTTGAATTGCTGTGAGATGGCTGTCGACCAGATCGACGTCCGCCTCGGGCCAGAGGGCTTTCAGCCGGTCGCGATCGAAGCGAATGCGAGCTCCGAGAAAGTCCTTTTCGAGACAGAAGACAAGTATCCCCGCATTCATAAACTCCTCGCGCTCCACGCGGGGCACGATACGGAGCACTGCGTAATCAAAGGATGCGGGAACGGGCATCCATCGCCTCCTGCTCAAAGATCTGCGCGGCAGCCAGCCGGTCGCTGAAGAAGTCGAGGTAGCCGGCCCGGCGCTCACCCGCGCTCAGGTTGCCGGGGATCGCCTCGAGCCAGGCGTCGGGCACCAGAGCGACAATCGCAGTGAGCGCCTCCGGTGTGAGCTTCGCTTGGGCAATTGCGGAAGCTTGAGGAATCTGCGCGGCCCACAGCAAGAGGATGTGATTGCGAATCTCGGCAAAGGAAGACTTCGCTTTCTCGTGCATGCTCGCCCAGTCGTGGTGAACGTAGAGAGCGGCCCCGTGATCGATGGGGTAAATCTTGCGATGCCACTCAAGCAAGTTGGCGTTCTTGGCGGTGCGGTCGACGTTCAGGGTGAACGCGTCGAACCAGACAATCAAGGACGCTTCTTCGGGCGTGGTTTTGTCGCGCGCGGCAGGATCGAAGGTGACCGAGCCCGGCAGATAGTCGAGAGCCAGATTCAGGCCGGCGCTGGCTTTGAGCAATCGCCTGATCTCGTAGTCGGGCTCGTTGCGGCCCAGCGAGGCATCGATGTCGATAAGAATGATTTCGGGCACGTGCAGGCCGAGCGCCCGTCCGATTTCGCCGGCAATCACCTCGGCGATGAGGGCAAGGATTCCCTGGCCTGCGCCGCGAAACTTGACCACGTAGAGGCCGAGGTCGTCGGCTTCAAGGATCGCGGGCAGAGAGCCGCCTTCGCGCAGGGGGACCACATAGCGGGTCGCTGTGACCGTTCGAAGCATGGAACGACCAGTGTAGCGTTCCGGCGTGGGCCGGCTCGATGCGGTCAGCCCTGGTCGCGGTCTACCTGTTCCGGCCGGAAGGGAATCCGACAAAATCTCCCCACGCATGGAATAAATCGGGATCTCAGGGGTTTTCCTTGCACGGATGGAAGCGGCGGTATGGATCGGAGTTCCGCAGGTCAGGGACGCTCTACCCCTGGGTTACACTGTTCAGGCTGTGGCCGCACTTCAAGGCGATTTCGGGTCGTTCGAAGCCCTGGCGATGCCTCTCTTTGCCAGGCTCTACAACTTTGCATGCTGGTTGACGCAGGACGCGACGGCGGCTGAGGACCTGGTGCAGGAAACCTATGTGAAGGCGCTGCGCGGTTTCTCCTCGTATCAGCAGGGGACCAACTTTCGTGCCTGGATGTATCGGATTCTGCGCAACACCTTTCTCACCTCGCAGACCGGGTTGAAGGCTGCGGCGACGCAGGCAATCGATGAGGAGGGGACATCGGAGCCGGCCACGGAGGTCACGCCCGAAACGATCCTGCTCGCGCGGGTGGCGACGGAGTCGATTCAGAAGGCGCTGGAAGATCTGCCGGTGCATTTTCGCGAAATCATTCTGCTCTGCGATCTCGAGGAGATGAGCTATCTGGAGATCGGGCAGGCAGTGGGAATCCCACTGGGCACCGTGATGTCGCGCTTGTCGCGCGCGCGCAAGGCAATGCGCGCACTGCTGGCCGAGAAGAAGGAGGTGACGGCGCGATGATCTGCAACGAGTGGCGCGACAAGATCGACGCGTACGTCGACGCGGCGCAGAATTCGGCTAGGGCGGCAGAGGCGGCCGGTCTCGAAGAGCATCTGCGTTCGTGCCCTGGATGTGCGGCAGCAGTGCTCAGCCGGATGCAAGCGAAGGGGGCGATTCGGGCAGCTGCGGCAATGCGCTATAAGGCGCCGGCGGAATTCAGGTTGCGCGTAGAGAAGAGCATTCGGGCCAAGAGCAAGACGTCGGCGATGATGCGGGCATGGGTTCCGAGCCTGGCTGCTGCTGCTTTTTTGATCCTTGCGGCAATGATTTCTGTGCAGATGTCGATGCGCCACGAGGTCCGAGCACAGATGGTTGCGCAGCTTGTGGATCTGCACGTGGCGACGATTGCCAGCGCAAACCCGGTGGATGTGGTCTCGACCGACCGGCACACCGTCAAGCCGTGGTTCCAGGGGAAGCTGCCATTTACGTTTAATCTTCCCGAACTCGGCAACTCGCCCTACAAGCTGCTGGGCGGCAAGGTCGTGTATCTCAATAATCGGCCCGGTGCGCAGCTTTTGTTTGAGTTGCGCAAACACGAGCTCTCGGTTTTCATCGCGCAGGAGAACGAAGGCGGCCCGCTCTCGGGGACATTGGAAGTGCGGAAGAATGGCTTCAGTCTCGAGAGTTGGAGCCAGGATAGACTTCGCTATGCGATCGTGAGCGACGCAGGGGCGAGCGATGTACAGGGTCTGGCCGATTTGCTGAAAAATGCCGCGCGACAATAACCACGGGACGCTTGAAGCGGACGCGGAGATTTTGCGCATCCCTGCTTCAAAGAGATATCTACAGGGAGCATTTTCCGAATGAAGATCGCATTTTTGGGGATAGGCGCGATGGGTGCGCCGATGGCCCGGCGGCTGCTCGGGGCCGGGCATGAAGTCAAGGTGTGGAATCGCACTCGGGCGCGGGCCGAAGCTCTTGTTGCCGCTGGAGCGCGCGTGGCTGCGACAGTGGCAGAGGCCGTGGACGGGCACGAAGTGGTGATGACTTGCCTGTTCGATGACGCCGCCCATGAAGACGCGGTGTTTGGCGCCGGCGGCCTCATTGATGCGTTGAAGCCCGGGGCCCTGCATGTTTCGCTCAGCACCATCAGTGTCGCGCTCAGCGAGCGGCTCACGGCAGAGCACGCGAAACGCGGCCAGCTTTATGTGGCGGCGCCCGTCTTTGGCCGCCCCAACGTGGCGGAAGATGGACGGCTTTGGATCGTGGCGGCCGGCGAAGAGGCGGCCTTTGCGAAAGTGCGTCCGGCGTTCGAGCCGCTGTCGCGCGGAGTCTCTGTAGTCGGCAAGGAGCCAAGGCAGGCGCATGCTCTCAAGCTGGGCGGCAATTTCCTCATCAGCGCCATGATCCACTCGCTCGGCGAGGCGTTTGTGTTTGCCGAAGCGCAGGGAGTTGCGGCAGAAACATTTCTCGAGGTAGTCAACAGCGCGCTGTTTCAGTCGCCCTTCTATGCCGCCTACGGCAAGGTGATGCTGCATCCGCCGGTCCACCCGGGCGCGACCATCGCATTGGGCGCGAAGGATCTGCGTCTGCTGCGCGAGGCAGCCGCAAGCCGCAAGACACGGTTGAGCCTTGCCGACAGTCTTGCCGAGGTCTTTAGAGAGGCGCAAGAGACGGGCCTGGGGAACGAGGATTGGGCGGCAGGCCAATATCGCATGGCGCAGCGGCGCGGCCCCGTTGCTTGAGTCTGCGCCGACCGCAAACGACTGGCAGTGCCAGTCACAATCGTTGCGCGCGCCCTCTTGTTCGCCGTCTTGTTGGTTAGGATGGGTGCATGAGCTTGAAGGGAAAAACCGTCTTCATCACCGGCGCCAGCGCCGGCATTGGCGCGGCCACTGCGTTGGCCTTCGCCGCCGAGGGAACGCGTCTGTTGCTGGCCGCCCGCCGCGCGGGAAAACTGGCCGAGGTGGCTTCGCTGGCGTTGGAACGCGGCGCCATGGCCGTGCATTCCATCGATCTTGATGTGCGCGATCATCGTGCCGTCCAGCAAGCCATCGACGATCTGCCGGCGGAATGGGCCGAGATCGATATCCTGGTCAACAACGCAGGCCTGAGCCGCGGCCTCGACAAGCTTTATATGGGGCGGATCCAGGACTGGGAAGAGATGATCGACACCAACGTCAAGGGCCTGCTCTATGTAACGCGTGCGGTAGTGCCGGGCATGGTGGTCCGCGGGCGCGGACATGTCATCAACCTGGGGTCAACGGCCGGTGAAATTACTTATCCCAACGGTGCTGTGTATTGCGCGACCAAGGCGGCCGAGCGATCGATCAACGATGGTTTGCGGCAGGATGTGCTGGGAACTCCGGTGCGCGTCACGAGCGTCGATCCGGGGATGGTCGAGACCGATTTCAGCCTGGTGCGCTTTCATGGAGACAGCGAGCGGGCTGCCAAGGTCTACAAGGGCGTGAAACCGCTGACGGCGGAGGATGTGGCCGAAGTGATTGTGTGGGCCGCTGGACGTCCCGCGCATGTAAACATCGCGCGGGTAGTGATGACGCCGGTGCAGCAGGCCAATTCGCTGCTGTTCCATCGCGAAGGCTAGCCTGCCCGCAATAGAAGACAGTTAAGCGAGTGAGGCGATTTGCTCGTCGATCTGCTTGAGGGCGGCTTCGAGAGCCGAGCGGCGCGCCGGGCTCGATGTCCGCTGCGAGAGGATGCTCTCGCGCTGCAATGCGAGCGACTGCATCTGCCGTGCGCGGTGCGTGCGCACCTGCTCGGCTGCTCGTCGCTGTTCTTCGCTGACATACCCCTTGTCCCTGGGTACTGTTGCCTGCTCTGAGGCACTCGCCATCTGTTCCTCCACCGATTTACTTTCCCATCCGCGGGCCATATGTTCATTCTACGGGCTTTTTGTCGGCGTGCGTCTCGCTGAGTGACGCGGGTGCCGCGCCTGGAATCGAGGAAAGGCATGCGCCTCTGGCAGATTTCGTCTTTTGGCATTGATTCTTTGGAGTTTGCAGAACGGCCCGCCGCCGAACCGGGGCCGAGAGAAGTGCGGGTAAGAATTCGTGCGGTCTCGTTCAACTACCGCGATTTGATGATAGTGAAGGGCCTCTACAACCCCAGGCTCAAGATGCCGCGCATTCCCTGTTCCGATGGCGCCGGCGAGGTGGAAGCCGTGGGTGAGGGCGTGACGGCGTGGAAACCTGGTGATCGTGTTGCCGGAATTTTCATGCAGAACTGGATCGACGGTCCGCCGACTGCAGCCAAAATCAAAGCCGCACTCGGCGGCGATATCGACGGAATGCTGGCCGAGTCGGTCGTCTTGAACGAAGCCGGGCTTGTAGCCGTTCCAGCGCACCTGAGTTTCGAAGAAGCCGCGACCCTGCCGTGTGCAGCGGTGACGGCCTGGAATGCGCTCGCCGCGGGAGACCTGCAACCGGGAGCGGTGGTTCTGGTGCAGGGGACCGGCGGTGTTTCGATCTTCGCGCTGCAGCTTGCAAGGCTCATGGGCATGAGGGTACTTGGGATTTCAAGCAGCAACGAGAAGCTGGAGCGGATGCGGACCTTGGGTCTCGACGCCGGGCTCAATTATCGCGAAACGCCTGAGTGGGATCGCTGGGTGCTGGAGCAAACGGGCGGGGAAGGGGCGGACCTGGTGGTCGAAGTCGGAGGTGTAGGCACGCTGCCGCGCTCATTGCGCGCGATCCGGATAGGGGGCGCCATCTCACAGGTGGGCGTGCTCTCTGCGCCGGGCGAGGCGTTGCCCCTGCCCGTCATTCTGCATAAGCAGGCGCACATTCGGGGGATTTACGTCGGATCGCGCGCAGACTTCGAATCGATGAACAGAAGCATCGCCCTGGCCCAGTTGCGCCCCATTGTGGAGAGTTTCCCGTGGACACAAACGCGCTCCATCCTGCATCGCATGGAAGCCAGAGAGCATTTTGGCAAGCTTGTCGTCGCGGTCGACTGAGTTCCGACAATCCTCGAATCACTCCATCCACACTCGAAACACTCCGTTGCCTTCGCCGGGTCTAACCGAGGCGAAGGGCGGAGTGTCGAGTGGGGGTCCGAGTTTTAGAGCGAGCGAAAATCAACGGTTCAGGAGTTGGTTGTGGAGTGTTTGCCCGGCTTGACCTCGATCTCGTTGACCACCTGCTGCACTTTAGGAACGTGCTTGGCGAGGCTTTCGGCTTCGCGCTTCTGCGCAGCGGTCTTCACTGTGCCCGTCAGGACCAGCGTGCCGTTCTTCGCGTTGCAGTGAATGCTCTGGTCGTTGAGATTGTGGTGGGCTTTGATCTCGGCTTTGAAGTTGTCTTCAATCGCGCTGTCGAGGTCAGAGGAGACGGCGCCTGCCTGGGCCTGCTCGGGAGGACGAACGCCGATTTCATCGGCGACGGTGTAGTCCGGCGCAGCCTGCTTGGCGAGCGTTTCTGCCTGGGTTTTCTGATCCTGTGACGCCAGATTGCCTTTAAGGGTCATCACGCCCTTGTCGCGGTCTTGCGATACGTCCACGGCGCTCAGGTTGTTGCTGTTGAGGGCATTGGTCACCGCCGATTTCTCATCGGGATGCGTTGCTTTCTGACATCCCGCAAATGCCAATGCCGCGGCCAGCACGCTCGTTGCGCCCAGCATACGGCGACAAAATGATCCTGCTCTTGCCATCTTCTCCACCTCCGCGTCCCTCGTGGAACGGGTTCATGCATCGGCAATTGAGATGTGGACGCAGGAGCTGTGGTTGTCTCTTATGCGCGCGAACTTGGGACCGCGATGCCGATGCTGCACGCGCTGATGCCTCGAACAACGCCGGTTCAGCCGGCAAGGAGCCGCTGGTAGATGACCAACGTCGTGGTGTTGAAGCATGCGAAGTGCACGGCGGAGACGCCGCTCGATTCGAGGTGGGTTGTCACGGTGCGCACGGCGATCTCGGCGGCACGCTCGGCTGGAAAGCGATAGACGCCAGTGCTGATGGCGGGAAACGCGATCGAGGAGAGGTGGCGGTCATGCGCCAGTTCCATGCAGCGGCGATAGCAGCCGGCGAGCGATTCGTCTTCGCCGTCGTGTCCGCCGTGCCAGACGGGCCCGACGGCGTGAAAGACAAATTTGGCGGGAAGGCGAAAGCCAGGCGTGGCCTTGGCATCGCCCAGCTCGCAGCCGTGCAACTTGCGACAGGCTGCCAGCAGCTCAGGTCCCGCCGCGCGATGAATGGCGCCGTCGACGCCGCCTCCGCCAAGAAGGGATGAATTCGCCGCATTCACGATCGCATCGACCGGCAATGTCGTAATGTCTGCCTGGAGGGCAATGAGCTTCGCCATGGTCCGAGAGGATTCCTTGCGTCCTCGGTCTCGAGCATAGCGCGCAATTCTTCTTGTCGAAAGCGGCGCAGGGCGGGGTTGTCCGAGCGGCCGTTGCGCGATGCAGTTCGTCCGCTGCGGGGTTGCTTGCATCGAAAGAAGTTTACGGCCTGTGCGCTTTAATTCCCTGTCTACACAGCAAAGCTATGCTGGCCGTTACTCTTGGTGCGGGCCGACGCGGTTGGTCATGATCTTCCTGGACCCGCGCGCACGACGGATCGGATAACCTTAAGATTTGGGCCGTATTGGCAGGCATCGCCGGCCCGGTGTGGAATCGAGTCGAACAGATTTGGTTGCAACTCAACAACAACTGAACCGCGGTCGTGAGCACGCTATCGCGCCGGCCCGCGGCCTGCGCCGCGTGGCTGTTCGACTCGTGTGTGCTCCTCTGGCTGCCGGGCTTGCCGCGCTCGCCGGCTGCGGTGGAAGTGCGGTGACCGCCAATCCCGCCAATGATGTTTTTTCGATTGCTCCGACCGCGAATCAGATCGATACGAACTGCACTGGCTGCAATGCCACCAATTCTCATGGGGCCGCGGTTCATCAGTTCACCGCGACGCTTAACAGCGGCAGTGCGGCCGATGTGAACTGGTCTATCTCTGGAGGTGACCAGACTGCGGGGGCCGGCACGATCAATGCCAACGGGCAGTATGCGCCGCCCAGCTTTCTGACCACCGATCGCGCTGAAGTTTTGGTGGCGGCAACGTTGAAATCAAATCCCACTGTGCACGCGACATCTATGGTGATCGTGACGCCGGGATTTCTGCAGCCGCTTACGCCGGAGAATGTTGCGCTTGGCGCCAATCAGACGACTGCGGTCACCGGTATCCTGGCCGAAGCGGGCGGCGCGGCGGAGATCCATTTTGCGCTCGCCGATAGCCCGACCGGCGTCTCGGGAGGAGAAGGATCTCTGAGCCCGGCGAGTTGCCAGCGCACCGACCGTGCTTTCACCTCCTGCAGCGTGACCTACACGGCTCCTGCGGCCGTGACCGCGACGGGCGTCACGTATATCGTGGCAACTGCCGGGGACTCTCCGGCGAAGACGCAGACCGCCGTGCTGCTCAACAATGCGGGCGTTGCCAGCAATCCTGCCGCTCACCAGGCGCAACTGGCGACGCCGATGCTCCTGGGCAGTTCAGGCGGGAACAACAACGATTTCGATGCGCACGGCAACAGCATAGTGGATTGCTGCAGCGGGACGCTCGGGGCGTTGGTCCAGGACGGCACGGGAAAGCAATATCTGCTGAGCAACAACCACGTGCTGGCGCAGAGCGATCACGCCAGCGTGGGCGATGCCATCGTGCAGCCCGGCCTCATCGACAACAACTGCACGCCGTATGGCGAGGGCGCGGGAACGCTTCCGGTGGGCGCGCTGACCGAGTGGCTCCCGCTCAATTCAAACCAGACCAATGCTGACGCAGCGATTGCGGAAGTTGGATCGAACGCGGTAGATCCTGACGGAAGCATTCTTGAACTGGGCGCGCGAAGGCCCGACGGCACACTCGCGGCAGCGCCGCCCGGAGTCTCTTCCACCGGCGGAAAAGGCGAAGCGACCGCGCTGCAGCAGCGCGTCGCGAAGAGCGGCCGGACGACCGGCCTGACCTGCGGCGGCATTTCGGCCATCGACGTGGACGTTTTCGTGGACTATTTCCGCGATTGCGCCGAAACACGTCCCTATCTCACGAAGACGTTTACGAACCAGGTCGGCGTCAGCGGGAACCATTTCAGCGATGCCGGCGATTCAGGCGCCTTGCTGGTCGACGCGAGCGATGCGGAGCCCGTGGGGCTCTACTTCGCCGGTGGGACCGATGCTTCGGGGGTGGGGCAAGGCATGGCCAACCCGGTAAGCGACGTCTTGAGCGAACTCGACACGCAGGCTCCGGGAACGGGTTTTACGTTTGTGGGCGGACCCGATCATGCGGTGAGTTGCCTGAGCTATGGCGATAGCACCGTGGCGGCTGCGCAATCGCGCGCGCTGACGGATGCGGAAACCGGGCGCGCCCAACAGGCACTCGCTTCGGCGCGACTGATCGAGAACCCGGCGACAGGTGTCCTGGGGGTGGGCCTGGGCAAAAGCACCGATGATCCCGGCGCGGCGGCCGTGATCGTCTATGTGGCCGAGAATGCTCCGGCGGCGGTGCCGGCAACGATTGATGGGGTGCGTACCCTGGTGATTACCACGACGGCTCGCGCTGTGGCTGCGGGCGCCGCGCCAGCAATCGTTTCAATTGCGGATGCGCCGCCGCTGGCAAGTGCGACCTTGACCCGTGCAGCCGCGATCAAGCGCCAAGTGGCGCAGGGACTGATGCGGAACCCGGCATTCTTCGGCGTGGGCGTGGGCCAGAGCTTCGACAATCCGCGTGAGGCTGCGCTGGTGGTCTACGTCGATCGCAAGCATCTGCCGACGCAGATGCCGCAAACGATCGATGGTCTGCGCACGCGCTTTATCGTGATGGATCGCCTGCATGTGACGCGTTCGTATGCGGCGGCGTTTCCCTCGCGATCGCACTGCGCGCCGCATCCGGTGCCGGGAAAGACAGAAGAGTTCGATCCAGGCCGAGCCCTCAATGCGCACACTCTCGATTTGCCCTAGCGCGCGTCGTACCCTGAAGGCTGCGCATGTTCCGTTTCCTTTACTGTCTGCTTTTGCTTGATCTTGCGACGGTGCCCGCTTTTGCAGCGCCAGCCGAACCGACTACGCCGGTCGTGACGGGCTATGTCTTCCCGCAAAACGGAGACCTGCAGCCGGGCCAGATCGATCCGCATGCGATGACCCGCGTCAACTATGCATTTGCTGCCGTTCGCGGCGGAAGGATGACCCTGAACACTTCCGGCGATGCGGCGAATCTCGCCCAGTTGACCGCTTTGCGCAAAGAGAATCCCTCGCTCGCTGTGCTCATCTCAGTGGGTGGATGGCTGGGATCGGGTGGGTTTTCTGACATGGCGCTCACCGCAGAGCGCCGTCGGGCGTTCATCGACAGTGCGATGGATTGCGTTCGGCGCTATGCACTGGATGGCGTGGACGTCGACTGGGAGTATCCGGGGCTGCCTGGCGCGGGAAACCGCTTCCGCAACGAAGACAAACGAAACTTTACTCTGCTGCTGGCAGAAATGCGTGCGCGCTTCTTGGAAGAAGAGAAGAAGACACACAAATGGCTCCTCCTGACCATCGCGGCCGGGGCCTTTGACGATTACCTCACCCATATAGAGATGGGCCCGGTGCAGCGCCTGGTGGACGCTGTGAATCTGATGAGCTACGACTACTACGAGCCGGGTTCAGAACCGTTGACGGGAAACCACGCCCCTTTATTCCTCGATCCTGATGACCCGAACAAAGTATCGGCGGATGCAACGGTGAAAGCTTTTGAGGCGGCCGGTGTGCCGGCAGAGAAAATCGTCCTTGGTGTGCCGTTCTACGGACACGCGTGGGGTCAGGTAGCCGACGTGCGCCACGGCCTCTTCCAGCCGGGCAAGGCGATCCCGCATATGAACGCGGGCTACAACGTGATCACCAGCACGATGCTTGGCGATGGATTCACGCGGTATTGGGATGCGCCTTCGCAGGTGCCGTACCTCTACAACGCAGACAAACAGATGTTTGTTTCGTATGAAGACCCGCAATCGCTGGCATCGAAATGCCGCTATGTGCTCTCGAACCATCTTGCGGGCGTGATGTTCTGGAGCTACTTCAACGATCCGAGCGGCGAGTTAGTTCGGACGATCGACCATTCGCTGGGGCTGCGCCAGGCATCGGACAGCAAGAAGTAGGGTTCAGCCCGGCATCATTCACCGGGAAAGTGCACATCCAGTGCGGTGCGCGCGTCTTCAAGAAGCCGCGCCATCCCCATGGAGAGCGCGTGGCAGATCGCGGGGCTCTCGCCCCGGCCTTGGCGCACCAGTTCGCAAAAGTGCTCTGTTTCATAGTTGAAGCCGCTGCTCTCGTAGGGCTCGTCGAGCTCGACGGTTCGTCCGTCGACATAACGAATCGTGGCGCGCACGGGGTTCCACCAGTTTTCGTGAATGGTGACGAATCCGCGCGGGCCCGACAGCAGGGCATCGCCCCGGCTCGACAAATCGAGTCCTGTGTGCAACTGCGCCATGCCGTGCTCGTGCTCGGTTTGAATGAGAGCGAAGTTGTCAACGCCCGCCGGGCTGAGGCGCCCCATGGTCTGGACGCGTTTGAGCGGTCCGAGCCAATCGATCGCGAGAAACGCTTCATAGGGTCCGATGCCCAGGATGCCGCCGCCACCGAGTTCGCGGAAATGCAACGGGTAGTCGGGCGCCAGGGAGCCGTCGGCATGACCGGCGCGCACAAAGCCTATGGGGCCAATCGGGTCTGCCTCGAGATACCCGCGCAAGCGCCTATAGAGGGGAAAGAAAGGAGGCTTCATCGCCTCCATGAACAGCCGATCGTGGCGGCGCGCCATCTGGATCACCGCCTCCAATTGACGCTGATTGAGTGTGGCCGGCTTTTCGCAGAGTACATGCTTGCCTGCGGCCAGGGCCCGTAGACAGAAATCGGCGTGGGTATCGGGGTGCGTGGCGACGTAGACAGCGTCAATCCCGGTTGCGAGCAGGGTTTCGAGCGAGGACGCGATCGTGGAAACGGCGCATCGGCTGGCGAAGTCGCGGGTCTTCTCGGGCTTGCGACCCCAAACGGCAAGCAGTTCGGTGCCCGCGACCGCACGCAGGCCCTCAGCGAAGCGCGCCGCCGCGCGGCCAGGGCCGACAATGCCCCAGCGAATGATCTGTGTTGTGGGCGACAGAGACATGGCGCGTGCTCACTGCGACGATGCGCGACGAACTCACCGCACTAACGCAGCAACTCCTCGAGGGTGGTGCTCAGGTCGGTTTTTTCGTCGCGATATTTGACAATGACCGGCGCATAAAGGCTGAGGCCCCACTGCTGCCCTTTGCCGCGTGAGACGGCGCGCGATCCAGGGACAACGACGGCATTCGCGGGAATGATCAGGGGGACGTCGTGGCTGGCTCGTATCGTTGTTCCGTGGACGAGATCGAAGACTGCGGTGCCGCGGGTGAGGATCGTGCCGGCTGCCAGCACGGCTCCCTGCCGCACGATGGTGCCTTCGTAGACTCCACAGTTTCCCCCGACGAGCACGTCGTCTTCGATGATCACCGGACTTGCATTGACGGGTTCCAGGACCCCACCGATCTGCGCGGCGGCGCTGAGATGGACGCGCTTGCCGATCTGGGCGCATGAGCCGACCAGCGCATGCGAGTCGACCATCGTGCCTTCATCGACCCACGCGCCGGCGTTCACATACATTGGCGGCATGCACACCACGCCGCGGGCCAGGTAGGCTCCCGCGCGCACCGATGACCCGCCCGGCACAATCCGAATGCCGTCCTCGTTGGTGAACTGGCGGACCGGATAGGTGTGTTTGTCGACAAAGGAGAGGCCGCCGGCCGTCGAGCCTTGAAGAGCCCCGATGCGGAAGCCGAGAAGGATGCCCTGCTTGACCCAGGGATTCACCCGCCAGCCGATGGCGGCGGTGGCATCAGGGGACGCGGCGCGAATCTCCCCGCGCTCGAGGGCCGCACGCAAGGCGAGAAAAGCATCCATCGTGGAAGGATCGGCGACGGCAGCGCCGCCGGCGGCAAAACGCTCTTCGAGGACCTTCTGCAGCTGTTCAGGGTTCATTCTCCCTGAGTCTATCAAGCGAGTTTCGGTCACTGGCGGCGGAAGAAAGCCGCGGAACGACGGCGCCATGGTGTTGCTGGTTCGTCAGAAAGCGATGAGACGCAGAAATCGAAGCGGTCCGCTGTATATGCGATAACTCATGAGTTAGTTGGGCTTGAGAAGGGAGAGAGGAGCGAGGCAGAGAGTTAGGAAGCGTTTACCCTGGCGGGCAAAAACTCGACTGCATTCGGAAGGACCAGTAACAAGCGGATCAGATTTCCGAAGAGGGCAAAAAACGCCGAAGGAGCGATCAAGCGATCAAGCGGCCGAGCGATCAAGCGGCGAGCGCGCTGCGATCTTTGCGGGGGCGCGATTCCCAGCTGTAACGGTCCGGAGGCGAAAGGAGTTCTTGCCCAAAGGGATAAGAGCCATCGCCATGGGAGCCTTGCCAGTGCTCGCGTTGAAATGCTTTAGCTCGAGCCATGCGCAGAGACGCGGATCATAGATCTCGGGCTCACCCTGCCAGAACGCGGGGGTGAGGTCGCATTGAATCTCCAAGTGGTCGAGTTGCAGCTCAATGAATTGCACGGTGCGCGGGAAGTAGCGCTCTACGTTGCCAGCGCCGACGTTGAGTCCGGTAACTCCGCGACCTTTGCTTTGTGTGGTGACTACCATAGGATCCACTCCGACGTTGGGGGTGTTGTCAGTTTAGAGAGTCCGGTAGCCGAGTGCCTGCAAGCCCTGAATTTTGAGGATTTGCTTTTCCGGGTTTGAAACTTGCAGCTCGAAGGGCCCGATTTGGCTTGATCATGCGCCGCTTTTCACTCGCTGTCAAGAATTCGGCAAACAAAAAAGGATTACGTTGCCTCTGATGCGCTTGATGCATTTCGCGTTGCTGGAAAGTTAAAAAACTTGACTAATTTTTCTAAAGCCGCTGTTCAAAAAGCCGATAAGCCGGTTATGGGTCTTTGCACCGCGTGCATAAGTCGCTGTATGCGGCGGCACTAACTGGAGGCATTCACTAACATTCACTATTTGATAGACGTTTACATGAGAGCGTTCGTTCGAGAGCATCGGCAACCGCCTCCTGCTGATCCGAAGTGATGCGATTGAAAAACGGAAGAGCCAGGGTGCGCCGCGCGATCGATTCCGTCACAGGAAGGTCGGCCGCCGTGGCACTGGGGTGGGTTCGCCAGGCAGGTTGCAGATGGATTGGGGCAAAGTAACGGCCGGTGCCGATCCCTCTCTCGGCCATGGCTTGCTGCACGCCTGCTTGTAGAGCCAGCTCACCCTCACCGCTCGTCAAAGATGCCGGCAAGCGCACCACATACACAAACCAACTCAGGATGCGCTGGGGAAGGGTGAGCGGCGGAAGCTCAACTTCGGGAATGTCGCCGAGCAGCGCGTGGTACCGTTCGGCAGCGGCGCGCCGTTGCGCGAGGATCACCTCGATGCGCTGGAGTTGCACGCGCCCCAATGCACAAGCCAATTCGGAGAGACGATAGTTGTAGCCGATCTCGGCGTGGTCGAGCCAGCCGGCGCCGGCTTCGCGACCCTGGTTGCGGAGCGCACGCAAACGCGCAGCATGGGCGGGGTCCCGGGCCAGGACGGCGCCTCCCTCGCCGGTCGTGATCTGCTTATTGGGGTAGAAGCCGAGAACCGCCAGGTCGCCAAAGCCACCGACGCGACGGGAAGCGAATTCGGCCCCGATGGCTTCGCAGGCGTCTTCGATCAGAGCCAGCCGATGCCGATCGGCAATCGCACGCAGCCGATCCATTTCTGCAGGAACGCCGAAGGTGTGGACCACGAGAATGGCGCGCGTGCGCGGCGTGATGGCCGACTCGACTGCGCGCGGATCGAGGTTGAGCGTGACAGGATCGATCTCGACGAACACGGGCACTGCGCGCACCTGGGCGACAGCATTGGCGACGGCCACAAAGGCAAACGAAGGAACGATCACTTCGCTGCCTTCACCGATCTCGAGCGTCAAAAGGGTTAGATGGAGACCGGCCGTCCCGGAACTGACAGCAACCGCGTGTGGAACGGAGTGGTATGCGGCCATTTCCTGTTCAAAGGCTTCGAGTTCCGGGCCGAGGCTGAGCCGGTTGGTGCGCAGGACTGCTGTCACAGCGGCGATCTCGGCTTCGGTGATGTCGGGTGCGGAGAGCGGGATGTGCGGCCTCATGGCAGTTCCGGCGCGCCGGAGATGGGAGCGGGTGGCTTGATCAGCAAGCCATCGAGGGGAACGGTCGCGAGCACGTGGGCGATCGTGGATGCTGCGGTACCGTTTCCATAGGGGTTTTCCATGCCCCGGAGGCCCGAACGGAATCCAGGGTCTAAGGCTCGCTGGAGAGCCGCGGCGATTGCGGGCGTTTGCGCTGGCGCGTCCACGACATTGTGCGCGTGTTCGCGGCCTTGCTGGCGCATACCGACGTTGACGACGGGAAGGGCGAACGAAGCCGCCTCCATGATGCCGCTCGAGGAATTGCCGACCATCGCATCGACCTGGCCGAGCAGGCTCCAATAGGTGACGGCATCGAGATTGACGAAGATATGCGTGCGGCCGCGCGTGGCGGCCAGTGTGCGCGTGCGCGCGATGAGGTCGTGGCTTCCGGCATCGGCGTTAGGAAAGACGAAGAGAAGCTGGCCCGGCGTTTTCGCGAGTGCAGAGAAGAGCGCCTCGGCTTCCGCGTTGGTGTCGGGCAGGATGGTCACCGGGTGCCACGCGACGAGAATGGCGGGCGACGCGAATGTGAGCTTGAGCCGGCCTTCGAGTTCCGTGCGATCGAGAAGAGTGGATCGACGCAGGTGATCGAGCGAAGGAGCGCCTGCATGACGCACGCGCCGCGGTTCCTCGCCCATCGCGATTACGCGCTGTCGCGCCTGCTCCGTTGAGGTGAAGTGCAGATGCGCCATCTTGGTGAGCGCGTTGCGCACCTGGTCGTCGATAGCGCCCTGGCTCACTTCGCCGCCTTCGATGTGGGCAATGGGGATGCGCAGAGCCAGCGCCACCGCGGCTGGCGCGAGCATCTCATAGCGATCGGCGATCAGGAGCAAAAGATCGGGCCGCCATGCGGTGAGCGCATCGGCCAGGCCGAGAATCGCCACACCGATGGTCTTGGCCATGCCCGTGTCGGTATCGGAACTGAGAAGGCATTCAATGCGCGCCCGGATGGGAAAGCCGTCGCGCTCGATCTCGGCGACGGTGGCGCCGAAAGTAGGCGAAAGATGCGGACCCATCACGAAAACGCCTAACTCGACCGAGGGATGCGCCGCAAGTTCCCGCAGCGGCCAGTAGAGGTGGCTGTAGTCTGCGCGCGAGCTTGTGACCACACCAATGTACCGCTTGGCTGAGCTCATGAGGCTACACGGGCGGAATACTCAGCCACCAAAGCTGAAAGCATAGCACCGGGCGTGTAATCGGGGACGAGACGATTCACGTACTCAAGCAGCGCGGGCAAATCGCGAGCGTCGAGTGCAACGCGCAAAGCAGCAAGACCGCGTTGCATCGGTGTGGCTTCGAGGTATGGAGAGCAGACTAGCATCAAGCCCTGCGTGTCGGCGGGTCCTGCGGATTCGGAGCACGACCAGAGAGTCTCGCGTTCCTTGTCCCCGGGACGCCGAGAGGAGAACTCGACCCGGGGCTGGCGGCCGGGCGCAAGTTCCCGGGCTATGAACCTTGCCAGGTCGGCGACGAAATGCTGGGTCGTGAGAGCAGGAACAAAGAGCGCGGAGGGCGCGTGCGATGCGGCGAGCAGCAAGCTGACGGCTTCGTCGATGGTGAGGAAGTAGCGGCGCGCCGCGGGATCGGTGACGGTGAGCGGGTTGCCTTCGGCTAGTTGTCGGGCGAATACCTCGGCTACGCTGTCGCTGGAGGCGAGCACGTTCCCGAGACGCAGCACCGTACCCTCCGCCGAGCGCACGATGTGTTCCGCGATCCGCTTGGTCGCGCCCAGGATTGACGCAGGCTGTGCTGCTTTGTCGGTCGAGAGCAGGAGAATGCGTGCGCCCTGGCCTGCGCCCGCGGAAGCAATGGTATTCGTGCCGAAGACGTTGGTCTCGACCGCAGCAAAGGGTTGGTTTTCAAGCAGAGGCACGTGCTTCAAGGCCGCGGTGTGAAAAACGAGACTCGACCCGTAAATGGAAAAGACATTGTCGAGCAGGCGCCGATCGCAGACGTTCCCGAGAATATAAGTCGCGGGCAGATCGGTCGCAGGACTTGCAAGGGACCTCTGAAGAGCGGCGAGACGGCTCTCCGAGAAATCCAGCAACACGAGCCCTCGGGGCGAGAGGGCCGCCAGTCGCCGAGCCAGCGCCGAGCCAATCGATCCGCCCGCTCCGGTAATGAGAATGCGTTCTTCGCGCAAGCCCTCGAGAACGCGCGGAGCCGGACTGGGCAGCGGAGGACGCGCGAGGAAGCGATGCCAATCGATGCGGGCGAGACGTGCGAACACAGCAGCAGTATAAATTGCAGGGTTCTATGCAGGCTCGACTCATCGACGGACAGACCCGGATGAGAAAGCCCGGTGGCACCCCCGCTAGTGGGTCAGATCAGGGCTGAAGCGGTCGGTACAGTCGATCAATTGATACCAGGGCACGCGCAAGCTGCCGGGATGCAGGACGAGGCAGACCTCGTCCCCCACTTGCAGAGAACCGTAGGTGTGGGCCGGAACGCTCAGCTGATTGGGGGCGGTCATCGGTCCCCAGGGAGCCAGCTCAAGGTAGTAGCTTGTGGAGCGGCCACGCGAAACGTGTTTGCTCAGCACGTCGGCGCTGTAGGTTGTGGCCGGCGCCCGATCGGCGATGGTGTCGGCCATCATGCCGAACCCCGCGCCATAGAGCCCGGCGATGAACAGCAGCACAAAGATGTTCCCGGGCTTCTGCGAGCCGTGGCGGCACACGCTCTCAAATCCGAAAAAATATGCGAGCCCGGCGGGCACCATGAGCACGAGTAGAGGTTGCAGCGAAACAAAATGCTGGCGCGTCACAGAGAGCAAGAGGCCGAATCCCGACACGACGAGCGCGATGCTCAGCTCCGCGCGCGGATCGGCTTTTTGCTTGAAAACCGCATAGAGCAATGGCGAACGCTGTATCAGTACAAAGGCCGCAATGGGCGTCGCGGCAAGCACGAGGGAGGCCGGGCCGCGCAGAGCGGCCTCGGGAAACAGGAGCGCGGCCGCGGAGGCGATGCTGACGATCGTGAGAAAGACACCCCAGGTCTTTGCGTTGGCCAGCTTGCCGAGCCGCTCTTCCGGCGTCGCGCCCAGTTCCTGCTCATGCGAGATTTCGTCGAGCAGCGCCTCGCGGTCGCGTTTATCCAGATCCGGCACCTGTTGGATCCAGGCGCGGAAGTCGTCATCGAGAGCGAAGGAATTGGAGTAGTTCATCGTTCCCGCGCCCTGCTTGAGATAGAGCTTGATGTAATACGAGCCATTGCGGGATTGCACCGTGCGGAGTCCTTCAATCTCACTCACGTCCGCGGAGCGTTCCTGGAGTAGACCGCGCACCTCGATGCGGGTTCCATTCAGCACGATGCGCGCGCGCAGAGGCCACGCGATCAGGAACGCACCGATGGCCAGAAAGGGAATCGTCACCAGCGCGGGAAATGGATTTGCAGGATTCGGAGTGGCCAGGTTCTTGGCCATCACGACGGCCAGGCCAACGCAGAGGATGCCGAAACCCAGCAGAAGGAATCGTGGCGCGCTGCGCATGCGGTACTCGCGTCGGGAGGCTCCCACCAGCGGAAAAGAGCTCATGCCTGTTCTCCGGTTTCCGCTTTTGTACCACAGGATTTGCGGCGCCGGGCGCGAAATCAAAGGGGCTTGGCATCCGCGAGTACCATTCCACGAACCCCGCTCGCATACACTGAATGGTTCCGTCTAATATTCCGCAATCACGCCCCGCGGCACGGAGAAAACATTGCAACCGAAGCTCAGACAGATGGTTCGATTCCTTGCGCTCGCGCTGCCGGCATGTGCCGCGTGCCAGGCACACGCGTCCTACAATCCGGAGGCCATTCGGCTGAATAACCGCGGCGTGGCGCAGATGGGCCAGCAATTCACTGAGAAAGCCGCGGCAAGCTTTGCCGATGCGCTCAAGAAGGACCCGAAGATGGCGCAGGCGGCCATCAACGAGGGCATCGCCCTGCTGACGCTGCAGAAGCTGGACGATGCCAAAAAGGCGCTCCATGCCGCGCTCGCCCTCGATCCGCACAATCCGCAAGCGTGGTACAACCTGGGTCTGGCGCAGCACGCCGATAACGAAGTGGACCCGGCGCTGGCAAGTTTTCAGCAGGCGGCAAAGTTCGATCCGCGCGATGCCGATTCGTTGTACTACGAGGGCGTCTGCTACGGCGAGTTGAAACAGTTCGACAAACAAATTGAAGTGTTGAAGAAGGCGCTGGCGGTGCAGCCTCTGCATGCGTCTTCGCAATTTGTGATGGCGCGCGCGCTGCAACGCACGGGGCACACGCCGGAGGCCAAGGATCACTTCAGAATCTTCCAGCACCTGACCAGCACCAAGATATCCGCAGCGATTGGGCTGGCCTATGGCGAGCAGGGCCACTATTCGACGGTGACGCCTCTGCAGGAGCCCCAGTCGATCGATCACACCATGATCCCGGTGCGCCTTGATGCGCAGCCGTTGATTGCCGAGAGCGCCGGCACAGAGACGGGCGGCGCGTGCATGCTCGACGTGACCGGTTCGGGCGAGATGGATCTGGTGCTGCTGCAATCGGGCCCGCAGGCGATTCGGGTGCTGCATCGCAATGCCGACGGCAAATTCGAAGATGTGGACGCAGCGGGCGCGGGTCTGCAGGCCTCTGGCCACGCAGTCGCATGCGCCGTGGGCGACTTTGATGCCGACGGTCTCAACGACCTTGCAGTCGCGTTGGACGACAAAGTCCTGCTCTTCCGCAATTTGGGCAAAGGCAAGTTTCAAGACGTGACGGCCGAGACGGGACTTACAGGGCGCAATCGTCCAAGCGGCATCACGTTTGTGGACTACGACCACGACGGCGATCTCGATCTCTTCCTGACCGGCGAAGCGTTGAAAGCCGGCGATCCACCGAACGTGCTGTGGCGCAACAACGGCAACAAGACGTTTACCGAATGGACTGAGCCGACGGGTTTGGGCGGAAGCGGCAAGTCTGCCGGGTCGATTCTGACCGACTTCAACAACGATCGCGCCGTCGACCTGGCAGTCACGGGTGACAGCGCGGCCCCCGTTCTTTTCGTCAACCCGCGGGAAGGGAAGTATCCGCAGCAGCCTCTCTATGACGAAAAGCTGCCGTCGACGCAGGGCATCGCGGTGCTGGATTACAACAAAGACGGCTGGATGGACATCGCGGTGACGCACGACGGCGCGCCAGGGCTGACGCTCTGGCGTAACGTCGCAGGGCCGCAAGACATCGGCCGCCGCTTTGAGCGCGTGAACCTGCCCTTGGAAGGCGCGCAGCGCGGCTGGGGCGTGACGCCCATCGACATCGACAACGACGGCTGGGTCGACCTGACGGCGATCGTGGAGACAAGCGCGGGTGCCGAGGTGCGCGTCCTGCGCAATCGCGGCGACGGCAGTTTTGAGGATGTGAGCCATGCGCTCGGTCTCGATGGCCTGAAGCTGTCAGCTCCGCGCGGCCTGATCGCAGCCGATGTGGAGGGCGATGGCGCGGCCGATCTGATCGTGACACAGCAGAACGCGCCGCCGATCCTGCTGCGCAATCTGGGCGCCAACAAGAATCACTTCGCACGCATCGATCTGACCGGCTACGCGGACAACAAAACCGCGATTGGAACCAAGGTGGAGATTTTTGCCGACGGCCAGTGGCAAAAGTGGGAGTTGGCCGGCGCCTCGGGTTATCAAACGCAGTCGGCGCCGCAGATCCTGGTGGGTCTGGGCAAGGCCGATGGCATTGACCTGCTCCGCATCCTGTGGCCCACCGGCGTGCTGCAGGACGAAATCGACTTGCCGCATACGCAGGTCATCGCGATGAAAGAGGCCGATCGGCGCGGCAGCTCGTGCCCGGTGCTGTTTGCGTGGGATGGGCACAAGTATCGCCTGGTGACCGATGTGATTGGCGCCGCGGTCGTGGGCCACTGGTTCACACCGACACGGCGCAACATCCCCAACCCCGGCGAATGGATCAAGGTGGAGGGCGATCGCCTTGCCTCTGTCGACGGCAAGCTGAGCCTGCGCTTTATCGAGCCGATGGAAGAGGTGAACTACATAGACCAGTTGCGGCTCGTGGCCGTGGATCATCCGGAGAATGTGGAAGTGAATCCCGACGAGCGATTCCTGGATGACCCGCCGTTTGCCTCCGGTCGTGTCGTGGCATCGCAGGGCGCACGCCTGCCGCTCGGCGCTTGGGATGGCGAGGGGCACGATGTTCTCAACAAGTTGAGCCAACGCGATCACCAGTTCGCCGGTGGTTTCACGCCGACGCTCTATGACGGTTTTGCGAATCTGCACACGCTCACTCTCGACCTGGGGTCGGTGAATACGCAGTCCCCGTTGAAGCTGCTGATGACCGGTTACGTGAACTACTTCAGCGCGACGTCGCTGTACGCAGCGTGGCAGGCGGGCATCAAGCCGATCGCGCCTTATGTGGAAGCGCAGCTGCCAGACGGAAGCTGGCAGCGCATCGCGGGAGAAGCAGGATTCCCGGCGGGTCTCGAGCGCACCATTATCGTCGATCTGACAGGCAAGCTGCCGCAGGGCACACATCGCGTTCGCCTGGTGAGCAATCTCGAAATCTACTGGGACCAAGTGCTCATCGATAACGCGCTGCAGGCTGAAAGCCGGACGACGGAGGTCCCGCTGGCGCGCGCCACGGAGCACTTCCGCGGCTACCCGACGCAGATCGAGGGGACGAGCCCGGGCGATCTCGACTACGACTACGATCGCGTCAGCCTCACTGGTCCCTTCCAGCATCAGCGCGGCAACTATACGCATTTCGGCAACGTGACGGGGCTGGTGAAGGGCGTCGACGACCGCTATGCCATCTTTGGGAGCGGCGAAGAAATCGCGACCGAATTCGATGCCTCGCGTCTGCCGGCCTTACCGCCGCATTGGAAACGCGACTACTTCTTCTACGCAAATGGGTATGTCAAAGACATGGACTGGTGGGATGCTTCACCCTTCACTGTGGCGCAGCTTCCGTTCCACGGCATGAGCAGGTACCCGTATCCGAAGTCGGAGAAGTATCCCGATGACGCCGATGCGCTGGCCTATCAGCTCAACTGGAACGATCGCTTCGATACAGGAGAGCCGGTGCGCTCGTATCGCTTCGATTACCAGCTAAGGCCTTCAACGCCGCAGGACGACACGCCGACGCAGATTCCGGCCACCACTCCATGAGCTACCTCGTGCTGCAGCCCGCTGTGGAGCAGTTAAGGATGCTCCGCGCGGGCGAACTCTCCGTCGTCGAAGTTGCCGAGGCGCACATTGGGCAGATCGCGCGGCTTAATCCGCGGATCAATGCGTTTGCCGATTTCGACGCGGAGCGTGTTCGGGCGCAGGCTCGGGTACTCGATGCGGAGAAAGACCAGCGAGGTCCATTGCACGGGCTTCCCGTCACCGTAAAGTCGTCGATTGCGACCGCCGGATACAAGTGCGAGATCGGCAGCCTGCTGAACGAAGGAGATACGCCGCGCAGAGATGCCGTGGTGGTGGCACGCTTGCGCGCTGCCGGGGCCCTGATTCTGGGCACGACAAATTGTCCAGAATTCCTGATGGCCTACGAGACCGATAATCTGCTGCATGGGCGCACCTCCAACCCGTGGGATCTGGAACGCACGCCCGGCGGCTCGAGCGGCGGCGAGTCGGCGGCGCTTGCCTCAGGCATGTCGGCCGCGGGACTCGGGTCTGACAGTGGAGGGTCGGTGCGCGTGCCGGCGCACTTCACGGGGATCTGTTCGCTGAAGCCAACCCCCGGACGCATTCCAGGCGCCGGGCACTTGCCTCCGTGCGTCGGGCCGTTCTCGACCCTCGGCGCCATTGGGCCGATGGCCCGCACCATGGACGATGTGACTCTGCTGTTCCGCACGTTGAGCGGCCAGGATCCGCACGATCCGGCAAGCTCGCCTATCGCATTGCGCACCCCGACCCTAGAAGATATACGCTCCTACACAATTGGATTCTTCGAAGACGACGGCCTCGTTCCAGTGACGGCGGATACACGCGCGGCGGTGCAGGCTGCGGCGTCTGTCTTGCGCGAGGCCGGATTTCGAATCGAGCCTTTTCGCCCGCGGACCCTGGAGCAGCTGCACAAGTTATGGTGGAAGTTTTTTGTTCAATGCGGAGCGATGTTCTACGAGCCGACAATCCGCGGAAAACAGGCGCAACTGAGCCCGATGTTTCGCGAGTTTCTATCGATCGCCGAAACCGTTCCAAGATTCTCCGCAGCGGAGCTGCTTGACGCATGGGCAGAGCTCGACCTGCTCGGTGCCAAGACCCTCGAAGAGATGGAGACGCATCCGGTGCTGTTGTGTCCGGTGGCCAGCATGCCCGCATGGCGCCACGGCGAGCGCGTGTGGAGTGTCGACGGCCAGAACGTGGCGTACCTCGATGCCGTGCGCTACACCCAGTGGTTCAATGTGCTGGCATCGCCCGCTGCTGTGGTTCCTGTCGGCCGCTCGCCCGAGGGGTTGCCGATCGGAGTGCAGATTGTCGCGCGACCCTTTGAAGACGAACTCGCGTTGGGCATTGCGGGCATCGTGGACAAGGCATTTGGCTACCGGGCGCCAACGCTGGCTCTTCTAGACTGATCAAGTCCAAGTCAAGTTCATCCGTCACAGACAACTGTTCATTGCCCCTCTAAAAAGAGAGAGATGCGGCCCGTGTTAACTTCCGCACCTCAATCGTTGGATGGAGGCGTGGTGTGTCCGATCGACGTACTCTGAGGCTTCCCCAACCACGGAGGTCGGACTGGAGCGCACTGGTGTGCGCAAGCTGGCAAGAGAGCTTTGTCGAGAGCCCTGATGTTCTCAAGAATCCGGAACGCCGGCAGACGGTGGTTCCGGTTCTTGATTTCGTAATCGGTGGGGATGCCTTCATCACCATGGCTGGCCCGTGCTCGGTCGAATCCGAGCGCCAACTGATCGCCACGGCGCACCATGTGCGTCGTGCTGGCGCCCGCGTGCTGCGGGGAGGCGCTTTCAAACCGCGCACGTCTCCCTATGCGTTTCAAGGCCACGGACTCGAAGGCTTGAAGATGCTCGCGAAAGCGCGCGAGGAGACCGGCCTTGCGATTGTGACCGAGGTGATGTCGGAAGACGACGTGTCTCTCGTCGCGGAATATGCCGACATTCTGCAAATCGGCTCGCGCAGCATGGAGAACTACACGCTGCTCGAAGCGGCGGCGCGCTCGGGCCGCCCGATTTTGCTGAAGCGCGGTATGGTGGCCACGCTTGCAGATCTCTTCCGCTCGGCGCAGGTGGTCATCGAGAACGGCAATCCGAACATCATCCTCTGCGAACGAGGCATCCGCACCTTCGAGACGGCGACGCGCAATACCTTCGATGTGACTGCCATTGCGCTGACAAAGCAGATCGCGCATCTGCCCATCATCGCGGATCCGAGCCATGCCGCCGGCCATTGCGAGCTGGTGCCGGCCCTGGCGCGTATCGCTGTTGCCGCGGGCGCCGATGGATTGATTGTCGAAGTACATCCGCATCCTGACAAAGCCTGGAGTGACGGAGAGCAATCGCTCGACTTTGCTTCGTTCGACGACATGATGGTGTCGCTCGAACCCTTCATCGAACTGCGTGAAC
Source organism: Occallatibacter sp. (assembly GCA_036520995.1). Taxonomy (GTDB): domain Bacteria; phylum Acidobacteriota; class Terriglobia; order Terriglobales; family Acidobacteriaceae; genus Telmatobacter. The sequence continues at coordinate 50,158 of DATDIQ010000057.1, read as the reverse complement.
GCGCGTTCCGCGAGCCGGCCTGCGTGCTGCCGATGGAGGCTTTCGGATGAGGTTTCGAGCTGCGGGCCTTCGCTTTCTCGCTTGCGCGGCCATGCTCGCGCTGCTTTGTGCGTTCCTTCCTGATCCGTCACACGAGATTGCAAGCGATTTCATCGTGACCGCCGCGCCTGTCTACGAGCCGCTGGCGGCTCTGCGCGTTCGCGAGCGGTTTCCGAAGGGCGCGCAGCTCCTTCTGGTACACGAGGGAAAAGCCGAGCCGCTGGTTTCAGGTTTTGCGGCAACCGCGGACGCGAATGTTTCCTTTGATGGGATGAGAGTCCTGTTTGCAGGGAAGAAGACAGCAACGGATCCCTGGCGAGTGTGGGAGCTGACGTTGGCGACCCGGGCAATACGGCAACTGACGACAGGAACAGGGGAGGCGATTCGGCCCCTCTATTTACCAAGTGACCGGTTTGTCTTCGCCGAACGGAAGCCGCAGGGCTTTCAGTTGCAATCGGCGCCCATCACAGAGGCACCCGCCAACTCCTCGGATTTGCCTGGCGATGAGGCAGTCATCCCGCTGACTTTCACGAGCGGCAACGCGATTCCCTCGGACGTCCTCGCCGATGGGCGCATTCTCTTTGAATCCGGCTTCCCGCTTGGTTCGGGGGCAATACCCGAGTTGTTTCTGGTCTATGCCGATGGTTCCGGGGTCGAGTCGTATCGCTGCGATCACGGATCAGCACGCTGGGGAGGCAAGCAACTCGCTTCGGGCGACATCGTTTTTACTCACGGCGCATGCCTGGCGCGTTTCTCTTCACCTCTAGCACACGAAGAACATGTGGTTGCCCCCCGCGCAGAATTTGCGGGTGCGATTGCCGAAACACCATCGGGAGCGTGGCTCCTGAGCGCGCGCGATGCCAAGAGCGCACACTACGCGATCGTGCTCTGGAAGCCTGGGGCTCGCGCGCTTGAGCCCGTCCTCGCAACCCGCGGCGAGGACCTCGTCGAGCCGGTTCTGGTTGGACAGCGTATGACGCCGAAACGTCATCCGTCGGCACTGCATCCGTGGGACTATGCCAACCTGCTGGCCCTCGATGCCCGCGTCTCGCGCGACGGCACACTTGCTGCCGTTCCTGCTGCAGTACGGGTCGAGATGCAGGGTGCCAACGGCCGTGCGATTGGCCTGGGAACGGCGCCCGTGGAACAAGACGGCTCATTTTTCGTCAAGATTCGAGGCGATCGTCCCATTCGTCTTGCGCTGTTGGACGCGAAGGGTACGGTACTGCGCCAGGAGCACGGCTGGTTCTGGGCGCGCGCCGGCGAGCAACGCTATTGCGTGGGCTGCCACGCGGGGCCGGAGCGCGCGCCGCAGAACCGAGTCCCCGCGGTGCTTCTGCGGAGCACGATGCCCGTCGACCTGACGACGCCGACGCTCGCCGGCGCGGCGCAGAGCGCTGCTCAAGGAGGCCGCTGAGATGAATCGCTTTCGCCCTATTTGCGGGTTGCTTTGCCTGCCGGCGGTGTCTCTCTTCCTGAACGGACAGACCGCCTCGAGTGCCGCGAGCAGCGCAGGGGCGCAAAGCTCCACTCAAGTGTCCGCCGCGACGCAGGCTTCCTCGATCCGTTTTGACGACGCGACCGACCAGGCCGGCATCGACTATGTGCATAGCTTCGGTTCGGCGCAGCTTGGCTCACTGCTTGAGGGCACGGGCGCGGGCTGCGTCTGGTTCGACTACGACCACTCCGGCCGACCCTCGCTCTACGTCGTCAACGGGCGTCCTCTCGACGATTCGATGCATCCGCATCCGCTGAAGGTCAAGCCCGATCCTCTGCCTCACAATCATCTCTATCGCAACGACGGAGGCGGGCATTTCACCGACGTCACACAGCAGGCCGGCCTCAATCCCGCTATGTATGGGATGGCCGTGGCCGCGGCCGACTATGACAACGATGGCAACGTTGACCTGCTCGTGACCGGCTATGGCAAGGTCATTCTTTACCACAACGATGGCAACGGCCACTTCACTGACGCGACGGAGAAGGCCGGCATCAAGGTCGATGGCTGGGCCATCAGTTCCACATGGCTCGACTACGACAAGGACGGATGCCTCGACCTCTTCGTTGGTCGCTATATCAAATTCGACCCGAAATACCGTAACTATTACGCCGCCGACAATTATCCCGGCCCACTCGACTACGCAGGCGAAACCAACAAGCTCTATCACAACAATTGCGACGGCACGTTTGCCGACGTGACTGATAAGTCAGGCATCGGTGCCTACGTGGGCCGCACCATGGGTGTGACCGCAGCGGATTTTGACGGCGATGGCTGGGACGACATCTACGTCGCCAACGATCGCACCGAGAATTTTCTCTTCCACAACAAACACGACGGTACGTTCGAAGAGATCGGCAATGAATCCGGCACGGCATTCGGACAAAACGGCGAGTCGACCTCGTCCATGGGGCCGGTATTTGCCGATCTTGAAGGCCGTGGCACGCTCGATCTGTGGGTGACCGACGGACATTACAACCGGTTGTTGCGGAATGCAGGAAACCTGGCCTTCGACGACATCGGCGCGACCAATGGCGTGTCGCAGGCCAACGCACAGTATGTCAGCTGGGGAACGGGTGTCTACGACTTCGACAATGACGGCCAGCTGGACATTCTGATCTTCCATGGCGGTCTTATTCACCTCATCCCGCAGGAGCACACCCTCTTTCGCGGCCTCGGCAACGATCGTTTCGAAGATGTCTCGCGCGATGCCGGTCCGGTGCTCAGTACGCGTACTGTCGCGCGCGGCGCCTGCTTTGCCGATTACGACAATGACGGCAAGGTCGACGCGTTCCTGGTGAATCTCGGCGCGAAAGGCACGCTGGTTCACAACACGTCAACCAATACCGGGCACTGGGTCGCCATTCAGCTCAAGGGGACAAAAAGCAATCGCGACGGCATTGGGACAAAGGTGGAAGTCTACGCCGGCGGGAAGCGCTGGACGCAGGAGCGGGTGGCCGGATCGGGCTACCTCTCGCAAAACGAGGAACGGATGCACTTCGGCCTTGGCGCCGCGGCAACAGTTGACAAGATCGTTGTGCGCTGGCCAAGCGGCCGCGAACAAACCCTTGAAAACCAGGGCGCGGACCGCGTGCTGCACATCGAGGAGCCTCGGTGAGGTTCACAAGCCAGATGCCGATTCGATTTGCGGGGGCGATCGCCCTCTGCGTTCTTGCATCCGCCTTTGTTGTGGCATCGACCCTTCTCGGTCGCTCCGCGCGAGCTTCCGCGAATCCCCGCACGGGAGAGCTCCTGACCTACGCCTCTCCTCTTGAGCTTTTGTTTTCGCAGGATGGAGCGCGGTTGTACGTGCTCTGCCAGGGCAGCGACCAGGTGCGCGTTCTCGACGGCACCACCTTCGCGCCGGTCAAGAACGTGCGCGTCGGCCACATCCCCCGCGGATTCTCGTTGTCGCCCGATGGCTCGCGCCTGTTTGTTGCGAACTCCTGGGACGACACCATTTCGGTGATCGACACGGTTTCACTCGACATCATTGCGACTTGGCCGGTTGGCGCAGAGCCGTCAAGCGTGATCAACAGCCAGGACGGAAAGCGCTTGTTCGTCGCCAATCGCATCAGCAATGACGTTGCAGTATTGAATGCTCAGACGGGCGAAGAGGAAAAGCGCCTGGTTGCAGGACGCGGGGCGAGCTACATCACTGCTTCGCCGGATGGAGCGCGACTCTACATCACGCACGTTTACCCGAATCCTTCCGCACATCGCACCGCGCCCGAGTCGGAGATTACAGTCATCGACTCTGCCCGAGCCGTGGTGACTGAACGCATTCCGCTGCACGAGATCGCGCATGGATTTCATGTGGCTTTTTCCGCCGATGGGCGCCTTGGCGTGGCCGCTACCCTGCATCCCAAGAACCTGGTTCCTCTCGCGCATCTCGAACATGGCGGAGCCTTCGCTGACTCCCTCACGCTCTTCGGCGCCGATATCGGGAGCAAACCCGTTGAGATCCCGCTGGACGAACTGGAGCGCTATGCGGCGCGGCCTTTCGGCATTGCCACCGCTCCGGACAAATCGCGGATCTTTGTGACCAGCGGCGGATCCGAAATGGTAACCGTGGTTGACGTTTCCCGACTCCTGCATTTTGTCCGGACGCACCCGTCACCCTACGTGCAGGATCTCGCCGCGAGCGCGCACTATGTGGTTGCTCGTATACCGGTGGGGAATGATCCGCGGGGCGTAGCCTTTTCTCCGGATGGCCGGCGTCTGCTCGTCGCCAATCGCCTTGACGATACGATCAGCGTCATCGATAGCCACACCGAGCGCGTCACCGCCACCATCCCGCTCGACGGGCCGAAACAGATTTCCGTGCTCCGTCACGGCGAGCAGACCTTCTACACCGCGCGTTACTCGTTCCAGGGGCAGATCGGCTGCGCCTCCTGTCATATCGATTCAACCTTCGACGGCCTCACGTGGGACCTTGAACCGGATGGTCTCGGTCGCGACATCGTCGACAACAAGATGCTCGAAGACATCAAGGGCACCGAGCCCTACAAGTGGAACGGCGGCAATCCCGACATTCCGACCGAGTGTGGCCCGCGCACAGAGAAGTTCTTCTGGCGTTCAGAGAACTACGACGATCTGACGCTGACAGACCTGGCGACGTATGTGCGCAGCTTGCCGCCGCGGCCCAACCGCTGGCGATCGCCAGGAGGCGAACTCACCGCGGCCGAAGAGCGCGGCCAACAGATCTTCGAACGGGCCCAGGACAAATTCGAGAAGCCGATCCCAGTGGCAAATCGGTGTTCGTTCTGTCACAGCGGCCTCAAGGGAACAAGCCAGAAGTCCTTCGACGTCGGCACGCAGAGACCGATCGATAACTCCGGCCTGCTCGACACGCCGCAACTGACGAACATTGCGCTGACCGCTCCCTATCTGCACGACGGCTCGGCTGCTTCCCTCGAAGAGATATGGACGAAATTTAACCCTGAAGACAAACATGGGCGCACCAACGACCTGACCAAAGACGAGCTCAACGACCTGATTGAGTATTTGAGGACGCGATGAAGAACGCATTTCTATCTGCCACAATTTCTGCCGCGCTTCTCGCTGCTTCGGCCCTAGTCGTGAATGCGGCGCCGTCCTCCACTCCGGTGCCCAAGCCGGCCGCACCCAGCGCAAGCACGAAAGGCGCGCCAGCGCGGTTGGCCCCACCGCAGGTGCAGTTGGCCCCACCGCAGGCGGTGCCGCGGTATCGCTTTGAGAATTTCACTACGGCGAATGGGCTTCCCGACGACCATGTGTACACGGTTCTGGTCGACGGCAATCGCATCTGGGCCGGCACCGACAACGGTCTTGGCCTTTACGAAAACGGTAAATGGAAGACCTTCACCACCAAAGATGGATTGGCGCACCGGGCGGTTCTGTCGCTGGCCCTCGACAAGCGCACCGGCGACGTGTGGGCCGGCACGATGGCCGGACTGAGCCGCATCTCCGGAGGGCGCATCGACACGTTCACTCAACTCAACTCCGGACTGAGCAACGACGTGGTCTACGGTGTCGCAGTGGATGGCGAGAACGTGTGGGTAGCGACCGCTGCCGGAGGGTGCCGTCTCGATCTGCGTACCAACCAGTGGTCTCTCTACAACGAACGCAATACGCCGATGAGCGAGATCTGGGTTTACGCGGTATCGGTGGCGCCGACCAAAGTCTATTACGCGGTTTGGGGTAGCGGCCTGCTCGAGTACGACAAGAAGACGGAGCGCTGGGACAAGTACGACGACCCCGACGGCGAAACGGAGATGGTTCTGTTTAAGGATCAGGGTTTGATTCACGAGATCGTGACTTCAGTTAGCTCCGTCGACAGCATCGTGTGGGTAGCGACTTATTTCGGGGATAGCCGTTACGACGGGCGCTACTGGCATAACTTCCTGACCAAAGACAGCGGCCTTCCCTCGAACTTCACCAATGTTGTGAAAGGTCTAGACGCCAACCGCGCGTGGTTTGGAACCGACAAGGGACTTGCCTATTATGACGGCGCCAATTGGGCAGTCTATCGCCCGTCGCTCACGACCGGCAAGCCGGAGATGACCGTGCGCGATGCCGCGGGGCATATCACGCAGGTTCCGGTGACGACCGCGCCGGCACACAACTACATTCTCAACATCGATTTTCAAGGCGACGATCTTTGGGTTGCCACAGCCAAGGGTTTGAGCCACGCAATTCTTCAAAAATGAAGACAAGGAGCCATCATCATGTTCGACGTTGCTGAGATTCTGGAGACTATCGCGCACGCACCCATTCAAAAGCGCGCCATCACGAACCGCGGAGTGCTCAACGAAGCCTTCGCCTATGCCAAGCCGAGCTCGTTTTCGCGCGGAATGCGCATCGGCCTGAACGGGCTGACGATCCTGCTGATCTCCGGCACGGCTTCCATCGACGAGGACGGCAAGAGCGTGCATATCGGCGACTTCCGCGCGCAGATGCGACGCACCCTGTCTAACATCACCGGCCTGCTCGAAAGCGAAGGCTGCACCTGGCACGACATTGTGCGCACCAGTTGTTATCTGCGTGACATCGATCGCGACTACGAAGCCTTCAACGAAGAGCGCACGGCCTTCTTCAAGGAGCAGGGGCTCAATCCTTTGCCGGCATCGACGGGCATTGAAGCCAAGCTCTGTCGGCCCGAACTGCTCGTCGAGATTGAGGCCATCGCGATGTTCCGCACCGACAAATCAGGTATGCCGAAGGAGTAGCTCTCATGCGCAGGGGATGGTTGTGCATTACAGGGGCGATGGGGGCGGTGCTCTGGGCAGGTTCCGCAGCTGCGCAAGCGCCTGCACAGGCGAGAAGCCCCCATGTCTGCGAGTGCGGCGCGCATCCGCCGGGACCGCCGAAAGATCGCGTCGTCCAGCCTTATGCCGGCGAGCCCGCGGACATGAGCCCGTACGCCAAATTTGCGGCGCCCTACGATCTGAATTACACCCATCCGAATATTTACACCGGCGCAGGGCGCGACATTCCGGAACCTAAGAATCTGACTGAGGTGCGCATCGGATTCTTCGGTCCGATCGAGCACAACCCCGATCAGGTTTTTGGCACACGGATGCTGCACGGCGCACAGCTGGCGATCGAGGAGGCCAATGCACGCGGAGGCTACGGCGGGAAGCCCTTCCGCCTGATGCTTCACAACGACTACGACAACTGGCAGGCGAAAGCCGTCTACGGAGACGACCGTCCTACGGACTCGGCGATCTGGGGGTCTTCGTCCAACGAAGCGGTGAAGATGATCTACGACGATGAGGACTGGGCGATCTTCGGGTCGATCAGTTCCGAGGCCACGCATATCATGCTGCGTGTGGCCCTCAAAGCCGAGATCCCCATCGTCAATTCCGCGTCGACCGACCCCACCATTCCGGAGACCTACATCCCGTGGTACTTTACAGATCTGCAGGACGACCGCGTGCAGAGCCTGACGCTTGCGCGCCGCATCTTCACGGAACTCGGCATGAAGCGCGTTGCCCTGTTGCGGATCAACAATCGCTATGGACGTTTCGGCGTCCTCAAGTTTCGCGATGCCGCGCGGAGGCTCGGGCATCCGGTTGTGATTGAGCAGAAGTTCGTGCCCGGCGATACGGACTATACACGCGCGCTCAAGATTATCCAGGACTCGCGAGCCGATGCCATTGTGCTGTGGGCCGACGAGATTCCGGCAGCCAACATTCTGAAACAGATGCGCGCCCTGGGGATGAAACAGCGCGTCTTCGGCTCGTATCGCACGCTTGGCCCGGAGCTGCTGACCGCGGCAGGACCTGCCGCCGAGGGATTCGAAGCGGTCTTTCCCTACGATCCCACGCGTACCGATCCGCAATGGATCGATTTCAACCGACGCTTCGAGGCGCGCTTTCAAGAGAAGCCGGAGCAGTTTGCGGCGCTTGCTTTCGACGCCATGAATGCGCTGCTGGACGCGATCTGTAAAGCGGGCCTCAATCGAGCGCGCATTCACGATGCCCTGGCAGACGTGGAGAACTACGACGGCGTGACGGGGCACATGGTCTTCGACCCCAACCAGAAAAATGTGGCGCCGATGTACCTGGGTACCGTGCAGGATGGCGCGATCAGGTATCGCGTGGCAGGCATGGAAAAGGCCGCGACGCAGCAAGCGGATGCTCAGAGCGTGCCGCGGCCGGCAAGTCCCGCACCTCCATCCGATCCGCCTTTACCCTATGCCCAGGTTGGCGAAGATGGGGTGGAATACACAGGGCCCCACTGCTTGGACAGGAAACCTGGACCTGTGCGCGTCATATTATTCGGATCGCACGCGAAGGAAATTGCGCAAGCACAGGCAGTATCCACCATGGAACTCATCGCCGTGGAAAGCAGCCAGAACTGGGGTGCAGCTTCAACACAACTCGTGCATGCGCTTTGGGATCAGCATGCGCTGGCGGTTGTTGCGCTCGATCGAGATGCCGCGCATCTTGCGGAGCAACTGGCGCTCAAGGCTTTCGTACCGGTCATCGCGTTGAGCGATGACAAGGCCCTCACGTCCACCAACGTTCCGTGGATTTTCCGGCTGCCGGCGTCGACCCCGCCTGCGGTTGCGCTCCATCTGGTCGCGACAGCGATCGAGCGAAGAGGTGCAAATCCAGAGCGGTTGCGCGATGCGCTCGCGTCAGGCGACCCGCTCGCGGGCGTAGCGTTCAAGACGACGGGCGAGCCCCGAGACTAATCTGGCGACTTACTTGGTGCTTCCGGCGCTCAAGAGATTGGCTAAGATGCGGAAGGCCCCGGGCACTAACTCGGGTAGCTGGCGATAGAGCGCGTAGGCGACGTAGATATAGGTGCCCTTGCCCTGCCGCGTGGCCAGGAGTCCGCCACGCTGCGGATCCTGTCCGGCGTCGGCGGTTTGCGTCAGCGCAGTATAGCCCGGGTCCCATGTATCGAGGAACGAGTGGCCTCGCTCTTCGACCCAGCCGCTGAAGTCGGCCGGCGAGAGGGCATTGGGCCACGTGAGCAGGCGATTTGACGGGTCAAGGAGTGTCACGGGGGCATCTTCGTCGACAACGCGCTCGGGACTGCGCCCCATTGAAAGGGGCAGCGGCGCGGGGAAGTTGCTGCTCTGGTATTGCACGATCAAGGTGCCGCCCTGGCGGACAAATTCTTCCAGGCGCGTCTCTGCCGCGGCGAGTTCGGGCCGGACGGAGTAAGCGCGGATGCCGATGACGATCACGTTCCACTGCGAGAGGTCAGACGATGCCACTTCGTCGGCGGATAGTAAATGGGGGGTGATGCCCATGCCTTCCATGGCGTCCGGCATGAGATCGCCGGTTCCCATCACGTATCCCACATGCAGGCCTGGGGCAAGCTTCACATCGACCTTGCGTGTGCGCAGTTCAGCGGCCCTGTATTGGTTGTAGGGGCGAAGCCCGGTGTAGCCGATGCTCTGCCAACCGGTGCTGTAGGTCCGTCCGCCGGAGCGCGCGACCGCCTGAATAGAGAACGCCGCCGCCTCGCTTGCTGTCGGCGTGACAGAAAAGAGAATGGGTTCCGTGTCGCCCGCGCTCGTACGCTTGAAATGGGCTTCGGACGGCTCGGCATGCCAGCCCTCAGGCAGCTTCAATGACATGGTACCTTCCGCCGCTCCTTGCGTGTGGATGGTGACATGCACCGGCAGGGAGCCGCCATCAAGAGGAAGAATGCGTGCATCAGGATCCACGCGCACTCCAATGGCGGGCGTCACCACGAGCGGCTGATAGATTCCACCGGGTCCCGTGACTCGCTGCAAGGTTTGCACCACCTCGCCCAGCCGGATCGGAAGTCCATCGAAGGTGAATTCAGCCCATGCAGCGATGGGCCAGGGGGCAAACGAACGTTCACGCCACTCGGGGTTTGCAATGTCGTAGTAGGGCTGCTCGATGCTGGGTCGCGTGAAGAAGGGCTTGGTGGGCGTTGCGTCGTCAGGAACCTTCAAGCTGAAAATGATGTCGGATGTTTCGCCGGCCGTCGCCTGGCTGACCGGCTGCCCCTGCGGCCAGGTTTCGCCCGATCGGTTTGTGAACCAGGTTTTCGCCAGGTGGGCATCCGCGGATGCGCTGGCTGCATGAACGCGCACCTTGAATTCTTCACCGGGCGCAACGCTGCGCGGGGTTTCATCGGCCGAGGCGCCGCGAAACCCGCCGCTCGACGCATTTCTCTCATTGGTCCGAAAGGCCACCAGCTCCAGTCCCAGCAAATCGGCGAGGGTCGATTGAAATTGGCCGATCTTCGTGTCGAGCTCAAACAGCAGGCCGGCCTTGGCCGGTGGATCCAGGCTGCTGGCGGCAACGCGTGCGCGCAGATCCAGGGCCTGGCGATAAATGGTCGCCATCTGGTGGGCTACTTCAACGCTTGCCCTGCAAGGGCACGCGGTCGCGAGCTGGCGAAGTGCCGAATCAATCTGCGACAAGTTCGTCGCGAGCCATTGAGGTGCAGGGCCAGCCACGAGACGGGAAAGCCCGGCGATGCTGGTATCGACGTGCACCCGGCTGTTCTCGAAGAGGCTGTTGTCTGCGGCGCTTGCACCCGCATTCGTTTTGGCTGAAGCAGCGACGGCCCACAGATGATAGTTCGTGTTCGAGGGCCCGCTCAGCGTGGGATTGGACCCGCCATTCTGCGATTTCTGTTCGCCCCAACCTTCGCGCGCGATCTGCGTGTAGCCACGGCCCAACGTTGCGTCGCGATTGCCTACAGCTACGGTGACGTCCGTCGAAGGGACACCCGTGATCCAGTCGCCGGTGACGTAATTGTGAAACTTCGCAGGCGCCCATTTGCCGGTGGCATAGTCGAACATGCCTTTCTCGGTCACCGGAGCAAACGGAACCATCGAGTAGACGGCAAGCGGCTGCCACGGTTGCAGGCCATCCTTTAGTTGCTCGGGGAAGACTTTCGGATCGGCCGCGGCCTTGAAGACTTCCTGCGCAATTTCGCCCGAGACCTGGTGCTGCCCATGCCCGTCGGTGATTCCGCCTACGAAAGTGGACACGATGATCTGTGGGCGTTCGTGCCGGACGGCCAGCACGGCATCGTAGAGAACTCGGTCATGTCCCCAGCGTGCGAACGATTCTTGCTGCGTCTTCGAAAAGCCGAAATCAGCTTCGGTGCCCCAAAGCTGCTTTGCGCCATAGAACTCATCGGCGCGGAGCAGCTCGTTGGTACGAATGATCCCCAGCGCATCGTAGCTATCGACCGACATGGCGTTTTGCCCGCCCTCGCCGCGCGTCAGCGTGAACAGCGTGCAGCGCACACCCAAACCGCGCGAGAGATAGGTGAGGAGCGGGCCGTCTTCATCATCCGGATGAGCCACGATCATCATCAGGCTGGCCGTCGTGCGCAGGCGTTTGAGCGATTGCTCGAGCGCCATTTCGCCGCGGTCCTCTGGCAGCGGCAATGCGATGGAGACGGGCTCGGTTTTCGGCAGCTCGGTGATCGCTGGTTGTTGCTGCGCCTGGAGCGCGGTCGAATCTGTGCCGGCAAAAAGAAGGCCCGCCACGGCCAAAAACACTGCTGCCTGAATGGTTTTCGCGTTAAAAGACATGGTCCTCGCCAGTGTACAATCCGCCAGAGTGGCTTCGAAAGAACGCCGAGTGATCTCATCCACGTCCACCTCCGAGCCATCGGCTTCATTGCAGAGACGAATCGGCCTGCGATCGGCCGTGCTATTCAACATGCTCGAGATGATCGGCGTGGGCCCGTTCATCACCCTGCCGCTGGTCATCGCGGCGGCGGGCTACAGGCTTTCTGTCGTGGCCTGGCTGCTGGGCGCAGCGATCGCCGCTGCCGACGGCCTGGTATGGGCGGAGCTGGGCGCCGCCTTTCCGCGCGCCGGCGGATCCTATGCCTTTCTGCGCGAGATCTACGGCGCCGATCGCGCCGGCAACTGGCTAAGCTTTCTTTATGTGTGGCAGTTGAGCTTTTCCGCGCCCCTTTCCATTGCGTCGGGGTGTATTGGACTGTCGAGTTTTCTGGCCTGGTTCTGGCCAGGCCTCGAGAATGCGCCGATCGCCGCTCTTCCCGCGGTGCACTATGCCAACCTGGCGGCGGCCGGCACCTGTCTTCTCGTGACCGCCCTGCTCTATCGCAATCTGAGCTCGATCACGCGCCTTGCCTGGATACTCTTTGCCGGCGTGTTGGCGGCCTTGGGCGGCGTCATTACATCGGGATTTGCCCATGCCGCGGCGACCGGAGGGTGGCACATGCCGGGTTCTCCCGCGCAGTCGCTCGGGCTGGCGGCAGGCGGACTGGCACAGGCTACGCTTATCGCAACCTACGACTACTGGGGCTACTACAACATTTGCTTTTTGGGCAGCGAGGTGCGCCAGCCTGCGCGCACAATCCCGCGTGCGATCCTGCTTTCAGTGCTCTTTGTCGCAGTGCTCTATATTTTGATGAATCTTGCCGTGCTTCCCGGTGTTCATGACGCCGCGGTGCGCGCAGCGGATGCCGCCGCTCCACTCCACCTGCAACTGGTGGCCGATATTGCGGGGTCGGCTTTCGGCGTCTGGGCAGGCCGTTTGATGGCCGCACTCATCATTTGGACGGCGTTTGCGTCGGTCTTCTCGCTGCTGCTTGGCTACTCGCGCGTACCATTCGCTGCGGCCCGCGACGGCAACTACTTTCGTGCGCTTGGCGTGGTGCATCCGCGCCACGGAATTCCCCACCGCTCCCTCGTGGCGCTCGGCGTGGTCGCTTCGGCCTTCTGCTTTTTCTCGCTGCAGCAAGTCATCACCATGCTGGTGATTACGCGGATCCTGCTGCAGTTCTCTCTGCAGCAAGTCGGCGTCATGGTGCTGCGCGCGCAAAGGCCGCAACTGGAGCGGCCCTTTCGCATCCCCTTGTATCCGCTGCCTCCACTGGCGGCTATGGCAGGCTTCGCTTTCATCCTGGTCAATCGCACCCACGCACTGCAAGGCATGATGGTCGCGGGCGCCCTTGCCTGCAGCGGAACGCTGATTTATATTGTTCGCGCCCGCAAGCTGCGACAGTGGCCATTTGCAGAGCGCAGCTAACTGTTCCGAAGCTTATCGTGGAACGATTCGCCGCGCCACCCAGGTCGTTTGCGCACCTCGCTGGGTGCGGCGGCCCTACCAGCGATAGACCGCCAGCTCATCGAGATACACGTTCCCCCAGCTTGTTGCGCTGGTGTTGCCGTCGATCTGGAAGTTAGTCACAACCGCGGGTCCCCAACCGAGTTCATAGCCCGAGAACACGGTGAAATTCAGGTCCTGTTCCGCTCCATCGAGCCAGACAGAGTGGTATGTGACCCAGCCCGAATCGTTATGCGAGAAGTAGATCTGCACGTGATGCCACTGATTCGGGCTCCAGCTATGCACATTGCAGGGAGCATAGGAGTGCAGCCAAGTGTCGTTCGGGCTGGTGGGCGACCCGCCGTTGACTGCATAGTCCCATCGTTGAATCCAGCTGTCGCACTGGAATCCCATGATCACGGTTTCGCCGCCCGGCATCGTCTGATCGAGATCGAATTCGAGATTCGCAAAGCCGTCTGCGGATCCCGCGATGTAGACCCAGGCATCGTAGAAAAAGTTTTGCGCGCTGCTGTTGTCGTCGAATTGGACGGAATAACGCTCGCCGCCGAAGTCGTTGAACTGATTTGCGAAGAGCCGCGCTGTTCCGGTGAGCGAAGGCGAACTGGCCAGGCTCATGGTGCCGCTTGAGGACCCCGGAGTCCCGCCGTCATGAATGGCGGACCAGTTGCCCAGTGTCTGCAGGCTGCTGATCTCTATGGCGTTGGACGGAATGACCGGGGCGCCACTTGAACTGGACGAAGAGGCCGGACCTGTCACATCGATTGAGACATCGGTCACGCAAACTGCGCCGGAACCGCCCCAGACCTTCACGTGTAGCGTGTGCCAACCGCTGGGCGCGCCGACCGGACCGTTAATATATTGCGCGGGCCAACTCGAAGTGTTGCTGCTGCTATCGAGTGAATAGCCCACTGCGCTGACTGGTTGCGAAGAGCAGGTACTGGCCGTCATGTTGAGAGTAAAAGGAGAAGACACCTGTGCGCCATTGGTCGGGCTGGTGACTACTGTCTGTGCAAGCGCGGGGACCGTCGCTGTCACGAGCACCAGGGAGAGGCAGGAGAGATTCCATGTCAGCTTCATCGAAAATTCCTTCACTGAGAAATATGTGTGGGCTGAAGCGGCCCGCAATACTCTCATCCACGCCGGCAAAGCGCGCGCGGCGCACGAGTAGAGCGGACCCTGTCAAAACGGGCTCACGGCCTTCGCTCCCTCAATCTCGCGGAGAAGAGCGACGCACCTTAAAGTTTTTTTGGCGGGCTGTTCTGAGCCTGAGACGTCGGGACGTCTGCTGCGCGCTGCTCAGTGAACCTCTCTGTTGAAGGGCTTCAAGCGAAATCATAGGTCGAACCGTTCTATTTCGCGTAAGGCCTGAATGTCCTTCAAACCAAGGCTGAACCGGAAGTGCTCCGAAAGCGCACACGGAACCAATTCCATTGAAGAGTGGCAATGCAATTCTGACCGATAAAAATCAGTCGTGAGGTTGCTTCGAAAATTGTTACACGGCGCAACGGTGGGACCAATCCGCGTTGCCCGGCTCGAAACAAGTTGTATTGATGTCACTACATTTTCTTTTAATGGCAGGTGTTTTAATGAAATTGAGCCGAGCGAGACGCGCCGCAGACGGAGCGCCAGGAATATGTGCTCCTGGTATGTCGCTCCTGGTGCGCCGCTCTGGGCGTACTATCCGTCCACAATCAATTGAGAAACATGGTGCGATAAAGCGTATCGCGCTGGACGGGCTTGAAGCCGGCATCGCGGATGATTCGTCTCAGTTCTTCTTCGGTGGTGCAGTTCGATGTCCCCGCAGCCCTGACGACGTTTTCTTCCAGCATGACGGAGCCCACGTCGTTGCCGCCGAAGTGCAGACCCAGTTCGAGCACCTTGAGCCCCTGCGTGACCCAGCTCGCCTGCACGTTCTCGATGTTGTCGAGATAGAGCCTCGCGATGGCGAGGACTTTAAGGTATTCGACAGAGGTGGCTTCGTCCCAGCCGCGTCCGCCCAAGGCAGTATTGTGCGGCTGAAAACTCCAGGGGATAAAGGCCGTGAATCCGCCCGTTTCTTCCTGAAGGCGGCGCACGACTTCGAAGTGGTTGATGCGCTGCTCGAACGTCTCGCCCACGCCGAACATCATGGTCGCGGTGGTGCGCATGCCCAACTGGTGCGCGGTGCGATGGACGCTGACCCAGTCTTCTGTGCGGCACTTGAGCCGGGCAATACGGAAACGTACCTCGTCGTCGAGAATCTCAGCGCCCCCGCCGGGAATGGAGTCGAGTCCGGCGTCGCGGAGCCGCGCAATCGTGGTGCGCAGGTCGAGGTCCGAATATTCGGCGATGGCGAGGATCTCGGAGGCCGAAAGACAATGCAGCCAGATTTGCGGGAAGCGCTGCTTGATGCCGTGGAAGAGCGACTCGAACCAGTCGATCTTGAGATCGGGATGCAGGCCGCCCTGCATCAGCACACCAGTCCCGCCCATCTCGACGGTCTCTGCAATCTTCTCGTAGATCTTTTCAAGAGAGAGGATGTAGCCCTCATCGGAGCGCGGAATGGTCTTGCCTTCTTTGGGGAGCGGGCGAAAGAAAGCGCAGAAGGTGCAGTACTCGGTGCAGAAGTTGGTGTAGTTGATGTTGCGATCGATGATGTAGGTGACCACGCCCTCGGGGTGCAGGCGGCGCCGCACGGCGTCCGCTTCAAAACCCAGGCCGATCAGGTCGGGCGAGTGGAAGGAATCGAGTGCCTGCTGGCGGGACAACGACATAGGCTGATTCTATCAATTTGTTGGGTTCGGGCCTGATCTTGGCCGGGGCCGTCACGGCGTGCGCTTGGAGCGGAAGAGAAAAAGTCCGCGGCGCCTCACCGGCTCCTTGCGGGTTCGGGAGAGATTGCGCGCCGTTGAAATGCCGCTGAAAAGAACAAAGAAATCCCAGAATGCCCGAAGCTGCTCTCTAAAGCTTTTGTCGGTCTTGCTTGCATCCGTCATGCGTCCTGCTTTGAAGCCTCCCCGTTAGAGGATGCGGCGCTGGAAGAGGTTGCGGAATTTTCGCAGCGTTGCCGGCCATGGAAACGGTGAGCATTCACCGCAGCAAAGCCGAGGCAGCCCATAAAACCGGCGCCTGCCCATGGAAATCACCGGTCCGGCGGTGCCGGGCGAGATAGTAGGCCAAATCGTCCTTTTTCCCCGTGCCTTCGCAGACATTGGTGACATCGTTGTTCTGGTCGATGTAGCCCACGACCGCGATCCAGGCTCGCCGTGCCGCCGGGCCATAGGTTGCAGCATCGAGCCATCCATTCTTCACGCCTGTAATCAGCGCGAACGAGAACATCGCCGAGCTTGAAGTTTCAGGCCACGCTTCATCGTGGTCGATGAGCTCGCGCCACATGCCGTCTTTGCCTTGATACTTCAAGAGCCCGGCCATCATGAGTCGATAGCCTTCGAGAATGCGCGCGCGCTGCGGATGATCGCTGGGCAGGTCGCGCAGCATTTCCGCCATGCCCGCGGCGAACCAGCCATCGCCGCGTCCCCAGAAAAACGGCACGTCAGGCGCGTGATAGAAGAGGCCGTTGGGCTGCTGCAGCTTGTCGAGGTAGGCGACCATTTCTTTTGCGTCGCGATCGAGATACGTGCGGTCGCCGGTGGCGCGATACGCTTCCAGCTGCAGAATCGTCAGCATGTACATGTCGTCGACCCAGAAGCGTGTTTCGCCGGAAAGGCCGTCGGGTTGTGGGTTTTCCCATTGGCGGTCGGCCCACCCCTTGCCCTCGGCGAGATATTTCGGGTCCTTGGTCTGAATCGCAATCTCGAGCGGAACAATGCCGAAGACCGAGTCATCCACATGATGGCGAATGGGGCGGCGGGCGGCTTCTGCTCCACAGGGCATCAACGGCTCGAACTTGTGAATCAGCTCTGTGCGCAGCGCGTCATCGTGAGTGAGTTGCGCAAAGGTGAGCGCGCCATACCAGCTGACCGCTTCGGAGTAATGAATCGTCGCCGTGTACTGGTGTGGGCTGGTGACAAAGTGCTCCGCGAGAGCCTTGCCGATTTCCTGCGGCGACGTTCCCTTCGGCCAGTCGGAGAAGTACTCCGACGCTTGTGCGCCGGCGAGGTGTGCGCAAGCGGCAATCAATGCCCCACAACAGATGCTTCGAACAAACCTGGTATGGCGGCCGATCATGCGGCGACTCCTGTGGATCGCATCGATTTGCGCGTCGCTCGATCGCGTCGCCGATCCGTCACTTGCCGACGCCCGGTTTGGACGGCGATCCAGGCGCAGGTTTTGGTTTCTTTGCGGGACTCGAAATACCCAGACTCATGAGAAAAAACCTGAATCCTTTGCGCAGAGAATCCATGACGCTCATTCTCGCAATCCTCCCGGGCGTTGTCTCGATTTCTTTTACGGTTTTGTCCCGCCCGGCGGAATCGGCGCAGCCGGTCCTTGCGGGGCAGGCGCAGGGGCCCCACCTTCGCCGCGCAAAAGGCTAAGCGCGGCCGGGGGCAGCGGCTTGTCCGCATTCGCCAGCAGCAGGCTCACCTGCCATATCTCCGTATTGCTCAATTGCGTCTTGAAATCAGGCATTCCCGTCAAACGGATTCCATTCGCAACCTTCCAGTAGGTTTCGCCCGGTGGATCGTCGCTGACGCCGACCACGGTCCCGGAGTGATGCTTCTCCCACAGGGGCGGCGCCGCCGGGAACATGTTCTGGCCGATCGACGCCGGCTTGCCATGATAACCGTGGCACACGGCGCACTTGTCGGCATAGACGTGGGCGCCTGCGACAAAGGTTTGTTCGTTGGCGTCGATGGGCGGCTGCTGGATCATTTCGCGGTCGATGCGCGCATGCAGCGCCAAGCCGGTGATCTGCGCTTCGCTGGGCAACGGCGGGTCGGCGACGGCGACGGGTACCTTGCCGTAATAAAGCCACAGCAGGCCCGCGAGGGGCACCAGGATGATGCCGAGGATGATACCGAAGAAAATGCGAACCATATGGGCCCGCCTCCAATCCCAACTATCCTATTGCATTCCTGGGCATCGAGCAGGCGGAAGGTTAATTCCTTTCACAACAAAACAAAGATTAGCTCGACATTACGCCCCAGTTTTGGCATTGTTTGTCGCAGACTTTCCTCGCTGTTTAACGCAATCCAAAGGGATCCTTGTGCGTTAGGAGAACTTCCCATGGCTGACCACTCCAAGATGAGACTGGGCCGCAAGGCCATCAAGACCGACTCTCGCACGCTGCAGTTGCGCGCCTACCTCACGCCAGCGTTGCCCCCGCCGCCGCCAAGCGCCGACTGGACCAAGGGCGTGACCGGGTGGGGCATGATGCTCAACGATCAACTGGGCGACTGCACCATCGCAGGTTGCGGACATGCCGTGCAAGTGTGGACTGCCAACACAGGCGGCATTATCACCGTGGCCGACTCGGTGATTGAAGGCATGTACGAGAAGTGGGACGGCTATGTCCCAGGCGACGCCAGCACCGACACCGGCGGAGTTGAGCTCGATGTCTTGAACGACTGGCGTCAACAGGGTCTCGATGGCCATGCGCTGCTGGCCTTCGCCGATCCCAATTTCTCCAACCTCGTCGAGATCCAGCAATCGATCGCTCTCTTCGGCGGTGTCTACATCGGCCTGGCGCTGCCGCTTACCGCGCAAAATCAGGATGTGTGGGACGTGGTTCCCAACGGCGGCGCCAACGCAAACAAGAACAGCTGGGGAGGCCACTGTGTCTACGTGCCGAGGTATGACCAGAATGGATTCACCTGCATTACCTGGGGCCAGTTGAAGACCTTGACGACGGCCTTCTGGTCGGAATACTGCGATGAGGCGCACACCCTGCTGGGGCAAGACTGGCTTTCGGCCAAGGGATCACCACAGGGCTTCAACCAGGCGCAGCTCCAGGCCGACCTGAGCGCGATCAAATAACCCGGTCTGGTCTCACGCGGGAATGGGTTCCGCTGGCAGCAAACGGGCTCCGCGCGCGTCCAAACACCAGCGGTCCACCCACGATGCGGCCCTCAGATGGTTTAATACCAACTGGGGGAGCGCTTTTCGCACGGGTGCTTCCGTAAAGTCGTGGAGGTATCCCGAAAGCGATGGTTTCATTCCGCCGTCTAGCTCTTTTGCTGGCTCTTGCACTGCCAGCGGTGCAGGTTCTTCCGGCCCAGGATTCAACTTCAAGCAGCACATCGGCAACCCAAGATCAGGCGCAGACTCCGTCTGCTCCGGAGCCGCAGCAGTCTGCCGCCAGCCAAACTTCCGGTCAGACGAGCGTGCAGGCCCGTATCCGGGCTCGGCGCGATCAGCGTCGCGCGCAGGCGATTCACGACACCTATTCGCACCCTTTTGAAGTGTTCACGGGCGGCGGATACATCCGGTTCACCCCCGGCCCCAATCTGCAAAAAACGACGATGTACTCGTGGGACGCCGCTATTACGCGCTACTACAGTGAGCGCCTCGGCGTCACGATCGACGGACGCGGCTACTATGGCACGGCCTTTGTGGGCCTGAACCTCGCATCGCTTACGCGCCCCGCCATCAGCCAATACGCCGTGATGGGCGGGCCCACCTATCGCCTGCGGATGCGGCCCAAATACTCAATTTCCGTCCATGGGCTGGGTGGCGTGGCCATGAGCGACTTCTCTGGAGACACGGGGCCGTTTGGCACTGCGATTCTCGGGCTCTATCCCGATGCCACGACCTATGCCTTCAACGGCGGGATTCTTGGGGAGGCAAACCTGAGCCCAACCCTCTCGCTGCGCCTGGGCGGCGACTACTACGGCACAGGCTTTGGCTCGACCATGCAGAACAACATCGGCTTCCAGTACGGCTTCGTCTACCGCTTCGGCAAGCGGTAAAAAACAGGGTCAGTCTTCAAGGGATCAGCGATCAGAACGACGGCTCATCACACCGAGTGGTGGGCCGTTTCTATTGCGGCGAGTTTCGAGGAACCATTCGTCACGACGCGACTATGGTCGCTCGCATTCTTGCTCGTGCAAAAGGTGACTCGCGTTGCCCGGTGTGCGCGACGGATGATACGCTTTCGCCATCCATCCCTGACCTGAAACGCAGCTCCCGGAGTAAATCATGGCGCGTCTTGGCGGCTTCCTGTGTGCATTTGGCCTTGTCTTCTCGGTTGCTGTTTGTGCAGCGGCGGAGCACATCGCGCTCGTCCGCATCGCGCCCACTGAGGCCACTCTTTACGTTGCCAATGCAGACGGCACCGCCGAACATGCCGTCACCCAGCCAGGCTCGGTGAACTACAACCCTGCATGGTCGCCCCGAGGCGACTGGATCGCCTTTACGTCGGAGCGAGAAGGCTCGGCCGACCTCTTTCGCATGCATCCCGACGGCAGCGGCCTCGAACGGCTCACCGACGATCCTGCGTTCGACGATCAGGCGGCGTTCTCCCCTGACGAAAAGCGGATCGTTTTTGTCTCGACGCGTGCCGCAGGATTCGCCAATCTGTGGGTTCTCGATGTGACCATGCACAAAACGAAGCCTCTCACCTCCGGGCGCGGAGGCGACTTCCGTCCTGCATGGTCTCCCGACGGGAAATGGATTGCGTTCTCCAGCGACCGCGAGAGCGACGTCCCGGCAGGCAAAGGGCGCTGGGAGAAGCTCCACCTCGTCGACATCTTCGTGATCCGTCCCGATGGAACGGGACTGAAGCGGATCTCACAGCATGGCGGCTTTTGCGGCACGCCCAAATGGATGCCTAACAGCAAAAGCGTGATGGCGTATTGCATGCCGGCGCAGGACACATTGTCGCAGCGCTTTGGCGATGGCGAAGGCGACGACACGCTGGTGAAGATCGATATCGCCACCGGCATAGCAACGCCGGTGACCGCGGGACCGGGAGTCAAACTGGCCCCGTCGGTTCTCGCATCCGGTGGCCTCGCCTATCTGAGACGGGACAAGAACGCGCAAGGCGTGTTTTATGCGAACGGCACAAAAGGTCCCACGGGAAACGACATTCGATTTCCGTCGTGGTCGCCTGACGGCAAACAGGTTGTTTTCAGCCGGTTCGTCACCAAGCATCCTATTGCGCCGGCAAAGTTGTGGAGTCGTGATCCGAGATTCGACTTGTACATGACCGCCTGGCTCCCGGCCTACGACCCGACGGGTGCCTTTCTTGCAGTCACCAGGCACAATCCTGATGCTTCGACCACTTTGGAGATCCTGGGTGACGGAGGTGAGCAACGCATCCTTCACAAGGAGCAGTTCCCCAGCCTGATCCTCGCTCCCCAGTGGTCTTCCGACAGCAAACAAATCGTCTTTGGAATCGGGTTGTTCTCGGCCTTCCTTGACTTCACGATCGGCGAAAAGAAGCCCTTCGATCCGGTCAACGGCGGAGCGCAGGTGGGCATGATCAACGCCGATGGCTCCGCTTTCCATTTGGTCACCTCGGGACCGAACAACAACGCTTTCCCCTCGTTCTCTCCGGACGGAAAGCACATCGTCTACCGGACCATGGGTGCCAGTGAACAAGGGCTACGCATCATGAATCTCGATGATCGTTCGATCGTGCAGCTCACGACGGAATGGGACAACTTTCCCATCTGGTCTCCGAAGGGAGATTGCATTGCCTTCGTGCGAAGAACTGGGCCCGATTTTCAGGTGTTCACGATCCGGCCGGATGGGAAGGAACTGACCCAACTGACCGACACGCGCGGTATCGACGCACACCTTGCCTGGTCGCCCGACGGCGAGCGGCTGCTCTTTTCCAGCTCACGCAAGGGGTTCAAGGACGAGGCTCTCTATACGAGCGGACCTCAACCGTATGGCGAGATCTTCGTGATGAATTCCGATGGAACGCATGTCGAGCAGCTCACCGATGACCAATGGGAAGAAGGCGGGCCGGCCTGGCAGCGTCCTGATACGACCACTGCATCGGCGCAGTCTGCGCACGAATAGTCGTTGGCCGTCTCTCTTCGAGCAGCGGTGCGCGCCAGGCTGGCGGTCAGAGCCAACAGCCTGGCGCAGTTACGGACTTGGATTGCTCTTCATTGCAGAATCGGAATCCCAGCGATGCGCTGCTGCCACTCGGCCGGCCCAGTCTGGTGCACACTGGTGCCTTTGCTATCGACGGCGACGGTCACGGGCATATCTTTCACGTCGAATTCGTAAACGGCTTCCATGCCTAAATCTTCGAAGGCCAGCAGGCGCGAGCTGCGGATGGCTTTGGCGACAAGATAGGCTGCTCCGCCAACGGCCATGAGATAGACGGCGCCGAATTCCTTGATGGCATCGATGGCCGCGGGACCACGCTCGGCTTTGCCAACCATGCCCAACAGGCCGGTTTCGGCGAGCATCTGGCGCGTGAACTTGTCCATCCGCGTGGCTGTGGTGGGGCCTGCGGGACCGACCACTTCGTCACGCACCGGATCGACAGGGCCGACGTAGTAGATGAAGCGATTCAGAAAATCGACGGGCAGTTTCTCGCCGCGATTGAGCATGTCGGTCATGCGCTTGTGCGCTGCATCGCGCCCTGTGAGCAGCTTCCCACTGAGGAGAAGAACCTCTCCCGGTTTCCATGTGGCGGCTTCGGCGCGCGTCACGGTATCGAGATTCACACGGCGCGCTCCGCTCACGTCATAGGTCAGCTTCGGCCAATCGTCGAGCGAGGGAGGATCGAGATAGACCGGCCCTGAGCCATCAAGAACCACATGCGCGTGCCGTGTCGCCGCGCAATTGGGAATCATGGCAACGGGCAAATTCGCGGCATGGGCCGGCGTGTCGAGGACCTTGACGTCCAGAACCGTCGTCAACCCGCCCAGGCCCTGCGCGCCGATACCGAGGCGATTCACCTTGTCGTAAAGCTCGACGCGGAGCTTTTCCGCCGTGGTTTTGGGACCACGCGTAATCAGCTCCTGGATATCGATGGGGTCCATCAGCGCCTGCTTTGCCAGCAACATTGCTTTTTCTGCCGTGCCGCCGATGCCGATGCCCAGCATGCCCGGAGGGCACCACCCCGCACCCATCGTGGGAACGGTTTTCAGAACCCACTCCACCACGGAATCGGAGGGGTTGAGCATCGCGAACTTCGATTTGGCTTCCGATCCGCCGCCTTTGGCCGCCACCGTGATTTCAACCTTGTCGCCTTTGACGAGTTCGACGAAGACCGCGGCCGGCGTGTTGTCCTTGGTGTTCTTGCGCGCCCCCGCAGGATCGGCCTGCAACGAGGCGCGCAGTTTGTTGTCGGGATCCAGATAGGCGCGGCGTACCCCTTCGTCGACCATTTCCTGAACATCCATGGTGGGCGCGCCCGCCGCAGGGCCCGCAAACCGCACATCCATGCCCACCTTGACGAAAGCGTTCACGATGCCGGTGTCCTGGCAGATCGGCCTGTGGCCCTCGGCGCACATGCGGCTGTTGATGAGGATCTGGGCCATGGCATCCCGAGCTGCCGGCGACTGCTCCCGTTCATACGCCTTGGCCAGCGAGGTGATGTAGTCAACCGGGTGATAGTAGCTGATGTATTGCAGCGCGCCGGCGACGCTGGCGATGAAATCTTCCTGGCGGATGACAGTCATAGACGCGACTCCCGAGAACGTTCGACGCTTCTAGGGTAATGGATGAACTGGCATTCGGACTGCTATCCGGACAGTCCATTCACTCGAATGCTCCGCGAGTCCGTCGCCTCTCCGCACACTGAAGGGCGAGTCGGGCGGGTGAATCAGCATTCTGGTCGAGTCGAGGGATGAAATGCCCTAATCTAAGAGGCATGAGCGACTTCCCAGACGACGCCCTGCCACCCGAGGCTCCGCATACCATCCCGGACGCCGATGCCAAGCCGGCGGAGGACGCTGTTTTCGATCTGCTGGTGATCGGTGCCGGCCCCACGGGGCTGGCCTGCGCGATCGAGGCGAAGAAGGCGGGCTTTCGCGCGGTTTCAGTCGACAAGGGCTGCGTGTGCAACTCGCTCTATCACTATCCGTCGCACATGACCTTCTTCACCACGTCGGAGCTGCTCGAGATCGGAGACATCCCCTTTCCCAGCCCCCACGCGAAACCTTCACGCAACGAGGCGCTCGAATACTACCGGCAGGTGGCCGCGCACTATAGGCTCGATGTGCGGCAGTATCACCGCGTGGAAGGAGTGTCTGGAACCGCCGGCGCGTTCACGGTCCACACCGTCGACCGCTTCGACCGCCCGGGCACGCTGCGGGCGCGCACGCTGGCCATTGCCACCGGCTACTACGATCTTGCCAACCTGCTCCAGGTTCCTGGCGAGTCCTTGAGCAAGGTGCATCACTACTACGACGATCCCCATCCTTACTTCGGGCTGGACATCGTCGTGATCGGCGGCAAGAATTCCGCGGCCATCGCTGCTCTGGAGCTATGGCGGCACGGGGCGCGCGTGACGCTGGTGCATCGCGGCCCCGAGATGCATCGCCACGTGAAGTACTGGATCAAGCCCGACATCGAAAACCGCATCAAGAACGGCGAAATCAAGGCCCACTTCGGCTCGCGTGTCCTCGAAATCACGCCCGACGGGGTGAAGATCGAGACGCCCGATGGCGTGCTCACGCCGCGCAACGACTTCGTCTTTGCCTTAACCGGCTATCACCCAGACTTCACGTTTCTTGAAAACCTGGGGGTGCAATTTGCAGGTCCCGACAGGTTGCCTGTCTGCGATCCTGAGACGCTCGAGAGTAATGTGTCTGGGATTTACCTCGCCGGGGTCATCGTCGCGGGGTCCCGAACCAACGAGATCTTCATTGAAAATGGGCGCTTTCACGGCCGTCAGATCGCCCAGGCCCTTGCCGCGAAGCTACTTTGAGCCGGGACGGGCGAGGTGCCCTGAGAACACCCGCCACCTCAGGAGATTCGAAGCATTTGCGGCCCATCGCGCATCCGAACAAATGCAGGCGGCCGGTATTACTTCGGGCGGAACTTTTTCCCCGGCGGCGTGTTCTAACCAACGACAGGCTTTGGGCTTTCCCGTCTAAAGAGAGAGCTGAAGCCGCAACCAATTTGCAGGAGATCCAAGATGAATCGGCCATCGTTCAAGCGAGTGATTACGCGTTCCGTGGCATGGGCTGCCGCGGCTGCAGTGTGCTGCGCGATTGCGCTGGCACAGGATTCGGCACCCGCCAACGGACAACGCTCGGATGGGCAGATCGAGATGGATGTGGTGCATGCTCTCGATGCCTCGCAGGCGCTCAAAAACGATCTCATCACCGCCGCCACCATTCAGGGGCAGGTAAGCCTCTCGGGCACCGTGTCGAGCGATGCCTCGAAGCAGCTTGCGGAATCGATCGTGAAGGGCGTTCCGGGCGTCACCGGTGTAAAAGACAGCCTGAAGGTTGGCAATCCGGCCGATGACCCGAACGCGCAAGGCGCACCGACGGCCGACAATGGCGACGACTCGCAGGATATGGCGAATGACCAGTCTGCTCCGCCGCCGACCAACGCGCCGGATTACAGCCAGAACAACGCACCTCCGCAGAATGCACCGCAGGACAACGGTCAGCAGGCTCCGCCGCCGGCATACGGCCAGCAGGCGCCTCCTCCGGGCTATGGACAAGCCCCACCGCCCGCGTACGGACAGAACCCGCCGCCGGCTTATGGGCAGGCCCCTCCCCCTCCGCCTTACCGGCCTGGCTATGCGCCCGCGGCTCCCGCACCGTCCTACAGGTTCGCGAAGGCTCCTGTGACGATTCCGCAGGGGACATTGGTCCAGCTGCGCACCAGCGAACCTGTGGATAGCAAGCGCGCCAAGGGGGGCGAGCCGGTGCAGTTCACGGTGATTCAAGATGTGACCTATGGCGGCGTGCTCGCGATTCCACGCGGCGCGACCATTCATGGCGTGATCACCGACGTGAGGAACGCTGGGTCGGGCACGCTGACTGGCAGTTCGGAACTCGCGCTGCAATTGACGGCGCTTGACCTCGGCGGCCAGACGTATCCGCTGCAGTCCGACCTCTTCCGGGTGAAGTCTCCGGGTAAGGGTGGACGCACAGCCGGCAATATCATTGGCGGCGCTTTGATTGGCGCTTTGATTGGTGGAGCAGCGGGTGGTGGCGGGGGTGCGGCCATCGGCGCAGCCGCAGGCGGCACAGTCGGCACGGCAGCTTCTGCAGCCGAGCCTGGACCGCGTGCCTGGATTCCGGCCGAAGCGCTGGTCACCTTCCACCTGACAGCGCCCGTCACCGTCAATCCAGTGGGACGCGAAGAGGCGGCACGGCTCGCGCAGGGGCTCTATCCCGGCGGGCCGAATCTCTACCGTCGCGGCTACTACGGCGGTCCGTATGGCTCTCCGTATGGCCCCACCTATCCCTACCCGTCCTACTATGCGCCTGTGTATTACCGGCCTTACTACTTCTCGGGCGGCTACTACTACTGGCGGTAAGTTGAGCTTCCACTGCGTTGAGCAACGGGCATCCGCGAGGATGCCCGTTTTGCGGCTGGGGTGTTTTCCTCTGTCTTCGTCACACGATGGCTGTGCGATGAACGCCTTCCATGCCTCGTCTATAATGGGAGGGAATCCCATCGAGCGAGATGTCTGTGCCGAGGGAAGACGTTCCCGCCTTTCTGGCCCCGTTTTTTCCATCCTGCGGACGGGCCGAAATCCTGAAGGCGCGCGTAGAGAGTTGAAGGCTCAAGGTCCTCCATGATTCGCTTCCTGCAAAAAGAAAACCGCATCACCCGGGCTTTGTTCGTTGTCATCATTGGGGCCGCCTCCATTTCGATGGTGGTCTACCTCATTCCCGGCCTTACCGGGCAAAGCGCATCGGGCGCCGACACGTTTGCGGTCGTCTATCCGCACTGGTACAGCCGGTTTTTTTCGGCCGGTGAAGTGATCAGCCAGCAGAAGGTCTCGCAGATGGCCACGCAACGGGTGCAGCAGCAGTATCCCCAATATGCCGGCAATCCGATGATCATGAACATGATTGAGCCCCAGGTGGGCCAGCAGCTGGTCCAGCAGCAAATTCTGCTCGACGAGGCGGGGAAGCTCGGCATCCACGTCACCAGCGACGACGTGCGCAACTATCTGCAAACCGGGCCTCCGGGGCAGGTTCTCTTTCCCAACGGAAAGTTCATCGGGCAGGATCGCTACGCAGCGCTTATCCAGAGCCGTTTCGACATCACGGTTGCCGACTTTGAAGACAGCGTGAAGCAAGACATTGCCATTCGCCGCCTTGAATCGCTCATCACCGCCGGCGTGACAGTCGGCGACCAGGAAGTGCGCGATTTCTACCGGAAGAACAACATCAAGATCAAATTCGACTACGCCGTGATCTCCTCGGACGACATTGGCAAGAGCATCAACCCATCGGATGCCGATCTTGAAGCGTTCTTCAAGAAGAATGCAGCACGCTACGCCACGGCGGTCCCCGAAGAGCGCACCATCACCTACTTTGCCTTCACGCCCGATCAAGTGCCTGGCGGCGTGCCCCAGCCCTCGCAGCAGGAGATCCAGCAGTACTACACGGCCCATCAGTCGGAATACTCGGTTCCGGATCAGGCGCGTGCCCGCCATATCCTCATCAAGGTGGCGCAGGGCGCCGATGCCAAGACCGATGCGGCGGCCAGATTCAAGGCAGAAGGCTTGTTGAAGCAGATCCAGGGCGGCGCGAACTTTGCCGACCTGGCAAAAAAATACTCCGACGATCCGGGCAGCAAGGACTCCGGCGGCGAACTCGGTTTTGCGCAGCGCGGGCGCATGGTGCCGGAGTTTGATACGGCCATCTTCACCCAGAAGATCGGCGACACGAAGATTGTCAAAACACAGTACGGCTACCATATTGTCCAGGTGGAAGAGCGCACGCCGGCCCACGCGCAAACGCTGAGCGAGGTGCTGCCTACCATCCAGGCCACGCTGATTCGCCAGAAGACCGGGGCTGCGCAGGAGAGCTACGCGCAGACGCTGACCTCCGAGGCCCTCAAGAACGGGCTCGACAAGACTGCCGCCGCGCATCATCTGCAGTTGGTGACAACGCCGCCCCTGGCAGAGCGAGGCACAATTGCCGGACTTCCCGACAGCGCAGCGCTCCTCACCAAAGCCTTCCAGTCGAAGCAAGGCGACCCGGCGCAGGCCGCGGCCACCGGAGAGGGCTACGCGATCTTCCAGGTGACCGGCACGACGCCGGCGCACGCGCCGAACTTCGCCGACTGGAAGAGCCACGTGCTCGACGACTATCGCGCCGACCAGGTTCCCGCCTTGCTGCGAAAGAAGACCAACGACCTGGCCGCGCAGGCGAAATCGCTGAACGATCTGGCCAAGGCCGCCAAGGCCGTTGGCGCGACGGTGAAAACCAGCGACATGGTGGGCGAAACCAGTCAGGTGCCCGATCTAGGTTCGGTCGGCCAACTGGCGCCGCAACTCTTCGACATGGCTCCCGGCGCAATCAGTGGGCCGATCAATGCCGGCCGCACCGGGGTTGTCGCCAAGCTCGTCGACAAGCAGGAACCAAGCGCCGACGAGATTGCGAAAAGCTTTGACCAGACGCGCGATCAAATCCTCGACCAGCGACGCGGCGAAGCCTTCCAGGTTTTCGCCAGCAGCATCATCGACGACTATCGAAAGCATGGCCGCGTGCTGTTCAACGGCAAAACGAAAAACCCGCAAGTGCCCGGCATATAGCTTGCCTTCGTCCAGACTTCAAGGGCCTGCATCCAACGCTGGATGTGGGTCCTTCTTACGTTTGTGCGCAAAAATTGCGCTCCTGCGGAGGAATGGGGCTTCCTCGCGGGGATAATTTAGCTATGCACTTCCAGCGTTCATCTGGCGTCTTATTTCATATCAGTTCTCTGCCTTCGCATGGAGGCATCGGCGATCTTGGGCCGGCTGCGCATGCGTTCATTGCGTTTCTTGCCGCCGCCAAGCAGCATATCTGGCAGGTTCTCCCGCTCTGTCCCACCGGTTTCGGCAACTCCCCGTATGCGGGATCTTCGGCGTTTGCCGGAAATCCCTATCTCATCAGTCTCGAATCTTTGGCGCAGTGGGGATGGATCGAGAACGCGCGCATCGAAGGCCTTGCTGGGCCCAGCGGAGCCGTGGACTTTGGCGCCGTGGAAGAGCGCAAGCTGCCTCTGCTCTACGAGGCCGCCGGCAACTTTATTGATGGCAGACCGCACGATGCGAAGCTCGCAGCGCAGGGTGAGCGCTTTGCGGAATTCTGTCGCATCGAAGACAGCTGGCTTGCCGACTACGCCCTGTATGCGCAGATGCGCCGTATCTGTCGAACCGGCAACTGGACCGAGTGGCCCGCGCCTTTGCGCCGTCGCGACCCCGAAGCGCTTGCAGCGTTTCGCGTCGAGCATGGCCGCGCGTTGGCGCAGGAGCAGGCCCTCCAGTTCGCTTTCTCTGAACAATGGACACAACTGCGCGAAGCCGCAGCCCAGCATTCGATCCGCATCTTAGGCGACGTCGCCATCTTCGTGAACCTTGATTCGGCGGATGTCTGGGTGCATCCCGAAATCTTCGAATTGGACGAGATGCTGCGTCCGGCCCGCGTCGCCGGCGTGCCTCCCGACTATTTTTCCGCGACGGGGCAACGCTGGGGCAATCCGCTCTATCGCTGGGACGTTCTCAAAGCCAGCGGATTCGACTGGTGGGTCCAGCGCATGCGGCGCTCCTGCGCGCTCTTTGACATCGTGCGCCTCGATCACTTTCGCGGATTTGAGGCCTACTGGTCTATTCCCGCGAGCGACGATACGGCGGTGCATGGCGAATGGGTAAAAGCTCCCGGCATCGCCTTGTTCAAGGCGCTCGAAGCTTCACTGGGTCGCATGCCGCTGGTGGCAGAAGACCTTGGCCTCATCACTCCCGAAGTGGACGCTCTACGCATCGAACTCGGGATGCCGGGGATGAAAGTCATTCAATTCGGATTTGGCGACAAGGGCGCGCACATCCATTTGCCCCACCGCTATGCGCCCGAAACCGTTGCCTATACGGGCACCCATGACAACGACACTACCCATGGCTGGTGGAAAACGGCAGGCGAAGCGGAACGAGCTGCAGTGACGTCTTACATTGGGACTGTCAACGATTCGCCGACATGGCCGTTGATCCGCTCGATCGAAGCAAGCGTGGCACAGGTCGCGGTCGTGCCCGCGCAAGATTTGCTTGGCCTGGGCTCGGAGGGACGGATGAATACGCCCGCGGTCGCCAACGGAAACTGGAGCTGGCGTGTACCCGAAGGCAGTTGGACGCCGGAGCTTGCCGCGGCATTCGCGGCGCTGGTAGAGACAACCGACCGCGATAACGACCCGCTTGGCGCGGCAAACATCCAATCGTCGTAGGTCGCGCGAGGGCACGAGCGGCTCCAGCAAACTTTCGTGCCCCGCGCCGTTTGGGCCGCGTACCCTCGACTTGCTATCCTTGCCCCACATGGACACCGCGGCGATTCAAACCCACGGATTGACGCGAAGCTTCGGCGAACTGATAGCCGTGGAGAACGTCACCCTCAGCGTAACGCAGGGCCAGTTCTTTGGGTTCCTCGGCCCCAACGGTGCGGGCAAGTCAACAACCATCAAGATGCTCACGGGCTTGCTCGAGCCGACTGCCGGGTCGATTGAGATCCTGGGTGTGCCCTTCGGTGCGAATGCCCTTGCCTTGAAACGCCAGATCGGCGTTGTCCCCGAAGGCATGGCTTTGCTCGGCCGCCTCACCGCCCCCGAGTATCTGGATTTCGTCGGCCGCATGTATGGGCTCGATCGGGAGACGGTCCGCAACCGCACCGACGAATTGCTCGACTTCATGCAGCTTGCCAACGATCGGCGCAAGATGATCACCGATTTTTCGCATGGGATGCAGAAAAAACTCGCGCTTGCGGCTGCGGTCATTCATGGGCCCAAGGTGCTTTTCCTCGATGAGCCGTTCGAAGGCGTGGATGCCATCGCGGCGGGAATGCTCAAAGCGATGCTGCAACGCATGATCCAGCGCGGCGTCACGATCTTTCTGACGACCCACGTCCTCGAGATCGTGGAGCGATTGTGCAGTCATGTGGCAATCATTCATCAGGGCAGGCTGGTCGCCAATGGGTCGCTCGAGGATCTGCGTGCCGGCGTGGCCTCCACGCTGCGCGGGGGCGAAAGCGACGCGCGGCT
This sequence comes from Occallatibacter sp., assembly GCA_036520995.1. Taxonomy (GTDB): domain Bacteria; phylum Acidobacteriota; class Terriglobia; order Terriglobales; family Acidobacteriaceae; genus Telmatobacter. The sequence goes on along the minus strand of DATDIQ010000057.1, from coordinate 19,033 downwards.
TACCCTCGAAGAAATCTTTTTGTCGATCGTCGGAGCGGGCGGACAGGAGCCGGTGCAGGAACTTTCATGGCTAACCTAGACAAACCCTGGAAGGCGTCGCAGGCGGCCGTGGATGGGGGGTGCTTCAGTCGATTTGCGCGCGGCCAATATCGAGCGATTGCCGCGATGCGCGTTCGTCTCTTCGTCAACACCTTTCGCACTCCCGCAGGCGCCTTCGAACTGGGCGCGCGCACCGTTTCCTTCTTCATCTATGCCTGCATGGGCCTCAGCCTAGGCATCGGCGCGGGCGCGGCTGCATATTCGCTGGTCGTCCATCATCGCTGGCAAGCGCTCGCCACCGAGTTGTGGATCGCCGGCGTTCTTTGGCTCGCGATCGCCATTGCTCTAGTTTCATTTCAAGAGCAATTCGACCTCTCCAGCCTCCTCCAGTTCCCCGTACGCTTCCAGACATTCTTCGGGCTGCATTTGATTTTCGGGTTGGTCGATGTATCCACCATTGTGGGCGGATTGTGCTCTTTGGGCATTCTGGTCGCAATCACCTGGGCGCGTCCCGATCTGTTTGTTGCCGCCGCCGCGGGGCTGGCGGCATTCTGCGCATTCAACATTCTTCTGGTGCGGGCGGTTCTTGCATGGATTGATCGTTGGCTCGCGAAACGGCGCTCGCGCGAATTCGTCAGCGCCCTCTTCCTGCTCTCGCTGTTGTGCCTGCAGTTGCTCAATCCCGTCGTTCGCGATGAGGGAGGCTTGCCTCGGAGACACGGTCATGAACATGGCCCTGGCATGCTGACCTACAACGTGCCCTCCTGGGTCAAGCCGCTGAAAACTGCCTTGGCATGGCTGCCTCCGGATCTCGCGGCCGCAGTTCCAGCGGAGACCGATCACGCCCAGTTCGCGCATGCCGCCGGCTCTCTCGGCATATTGGTTCTCTATGGGTTGGCTGCCGGCGCGGTGCTGGGGTTGCGTCTTCGCGCGGAATATCGCGGCGAGAACCTGGGCGAGGCCCCCGGCCGCAAGCAAGAAGAAAAATCCGCGCTGCCGCGGCTCACCGTAGGTTCGGGCCCCATCGCCGCCCAGATCGAGAGAGAGATTCGCGCCCTCTCCCGCTCCGTTCCGCAGTTGTTTTCGGTCGGCGTTCCCATGTTGATGGTCTTCGTGATTGCGAGCCTCTTTCGCAGCGGTTCGGTCATTTCGCCGCGTCCGGTGCGCCTCGCGCTGCCGGTATGCGTGGCCTACGGGCTCCTCGGATTCACGCAGCTGATGTACAACAACCTGGGCGGCGAGGGGAAGGGAATCCAGTTGCTCTTTCTCTTTCCTGTTCCCGTGCGCACCGTTCTGCTGGGAAAGAATCTCTTCCATGGCGCGCTCTATCTCCTGGTCGCGGTCGCTTCTGCAGTTCTCACCGGTATTCGATTGGGCTATCCTGGCGCGGCGGTCATTGTCACCACCGTCGGGTGGGTCGCCTTCGCCTTGCCGGCAAACCTCGCTGCCGGAAATATCTTGTCGCTCGCCATGGCCTATCGTGCGAATCTTGGACGGATCGGCCGCCAATCGGGATCGCAGGCCAACGCACTCTTGAGTATGCTCATCCAAACTATGATTCTTGGCGTCGGAGCTGCCGTGATCAGTCTGGCAAGCTATGTGGGCGACGCGTGGATCGCGGCTCCGATTCTCTTCGTTCTGGCATGTGCCGCGATCTTTGGTTGGATTCTGGTGCTGCGGAGCGCGGACAAAATCGCCCATGTGCGGAAGGACGCGCTGATCGCAAAACTGGCAAGGATCGAATAGCGCACAATCCGCGAGACTGGCGAGACTGGATAGCTGCATACTGATGGCGCTATGCTGAATGGTGTTCGCCACCGCCCCCGCACGCGATTGGAGTCTCTTATGAGCGAACTGCTTCTCAACGTCAATGGACAGCATCTGCGGGTGAATGCCCCCGCCGACGAATCGCTGCTCTCCGTTCTGCGTAATCGGCTCGACCTGACCGGCACCAAGTATGGGTGCGGCGAGGGCCAATGCGGCGCCTGCACTGTGCTTCTCGATGGGCAAGCCACGCGCTCCTGCCGGGTTTCTGCGGCCTCGGTTGAGCACTCTCACATCACAACCATCGAAGGGCTCGAAGAGAATGGAAAGTTGAGCGCTGTGCAGCAGGCGTTTCTCGACGAGGGCGCGCTGCAGTGCGGCTACTGCACGTCGGGCATGATTCTTGCGGCGACGGCTCTTCTGCGCGAGAACCACGATCCAACTGAAGAGCAGATCGTCTCATCGATGAACGGAAACATCTGCCGCTGCGGTACCTATCCGCGCATTCTGCAGGCCGTCAAGCGCGCGTCGCACCTCGCGGTGCAGGGAGGCACGCGATGAGCAACCCCGAAACAGCGATTCTCGAGACGGAGCAGTCTTCCGAAGCCGATCTTCCGCGCAGTTTGTATGCGGACTCCGCGCAACCCGATCGCCGCGACTTTCTCAAAATGCTGGGCGGCGGCTTGCTGATTTGCCTCACACCTGGCTTGGCCGCCGCGCAAGAATCCGGTCACGGCTTTGGCGGCCACGAATTGCCGCAGGAGATCAGCGCCTGGCTGCACATCGCAGCCGATGGCAAGGTGCAGGTCTTTACCGGCAAAGTCGAAGTGGGGCAGAACATTCGCACCTCGCTCGCCCAGCAGGTGGCTGAAGAGCTGCGTGTCTCTTTCGACTCCATCAACATGGTCATGGGCGACACCGACCTGGTCCCGTGGGACATGGGCACCTTCGGCAGCCGCACCACGCCCACGATGGGCCCGCAATTGCGCAGCATGGCCTGGGCCGCGCGCGAGTCCCTGGTTGAGCTGGCGGCGAAGCGTTGGAACGTGGATGCGCACGCGTTGCTGGCCGTCGATGGACGGGTGACAAATCCGAAAACGTCGTTGACCCTCACCTACGGCGAACTCACGCGCGGCGAGAAGCTGGTAAAAAACATTGCCGAAGCCGATCCCCTGACGCCTGCCGCCGAGTGGAAGGTTGCCGGTCAGCCGATTCCGAAAAGGGACGGCCGAGACTTCGTCACTGGAAAACACAAATACCCTTCAGACATTGCCCGGCCCGGGATGGTGTTCGGTGCGGTGCTGCGCCCCGATGGATTCAATGCCACGCTCGCCTCACTCGACAGCGGCGCAGCCGAGAAGCTTCCTGATGTGAAAGTAGTGCACGAAGGCGATTTCATCGGCGTAACCGCTCCCAGCGCGTTCGGTGCCGAAGCGGCGCGCCAATCCATCCGCGCCACGTGGAACGTTCCCGCCCAGCCTTCGAATCAAGGCCTCTTTGAGTATCTGAAGGCGAATCCAGACCAGGACGAAAACAACCGCCCACAGTATGTCGCAGGTTCTGTCGCCGATGCGATGGCTGGCGCTGCGTTGAAGCTTGAAGAGCAGTACACGGTGCAATACATCGCGCATGCGCCGCTCGAGCCGCGCGCCGCCGTGGCAGAGTGGAACGGCGACAAGCTTACCGTGTGGACCGGGACCCAGCGCCCGTTTGGCGTGCGCGATGAGCTGGTGCAGGCCTTTCACCTCGCGCCCGGCCAGGTGCGGGTGATTCAGCCCGATATGGGCAGCGGCTATGGAGGCAAGCACACCGGTGAGGCTGCGGTCGAAGCGGCACGTCTCGCGAAGGCCGCCGGAAAACCAGTCAAGGTGGTCTGGACGCGCAGCGAGGAATTCACGTGGGGCTATCTGCGCCCTGCAGGACTCATTGAGATTCGCGCAGGCGCGCGGAGTGACGGCACGCTTGTTGCCTGGGAGCATCACAACTACAACTCCGGTCCCTCGGGAATTACTACTCCCTACAACGTCGCAAACCAGCTCATCCAATACCATCCCTCGAAGTCGCCGTTGCGGCAGGGGTCCTATCGCGGGCTCGCTTCCACGGCCAACAACTTCGCACGTGAATCGCACATCGACGGCCTGGCACATGCCGCAGGCATCGATCCGCTCGAGTTCCGATTGAAAAATCTGACCGACCCGCGGCTTCGCGCGGCCGTGCAGGCGGCGGCGGAGAAGTTTGGCTGGGGCAAGACCAAGTCCACCCCCGAACGCGGGTTTGGTATCGCCTGCGGAACCGAGAAGGGCGGCTACATGGCCACTTGTGCAGAGGTCGAAATCGATCCTGCGAGCAAGCAGGTCAGGGTTCGGCGCGTCGTCGAGGCGTGGGAGTCGGGCGCGGTCATCAATCCCGATGGGCTGCAAAACCAGGTGATGGGGGCGGTGGTCCAGGCGATCGGCGGCGCCCTCTTTGAGCAGGTTCTCTTTGCCAACGGGCGCATTCTCAATCCGCGCTTTGCCCAATATCGGCTGCCGCGCTTCAAAGATACGCCCGGGGTCGAAGTCGTGCTCATCGATCGCAAGGATCAGCCGCCGGCCGGCGCCGGCGAAACCGGAATCGTTGGCCTCGCGCCGGCGGTAGGCAACGCGATCTTCGCCGCGACGGGAACGCGCTTGCGCTCGATGCCCATGGCGCCCAAGAATCTGGCGACCGGCGAAGCGAACCAGTCGTACCAGAGTTGATCATCCTGCTACGATCGCAAGCGCTGACGATCTCACCGGAGCAGGCGATGGCCGCCGCAGGTCAAAGCCCCTTCTTCGCGCGGAACTCACGGACCACGTCGGTCGGATCGCGATGCTGTCCGTCGATCGCTTCGTTCATCGCGCGCATGTCATCGGCTGTCACCTTGCCGCCCAGGGCGTTCAGAGCCGCTTGCATCTGCGGCCAGCGGCGCAGCGCATCCTGGCGGACAAGAGGCACTGCCTGGTAGGGCGGGAAATAGTGGCGATCGTCTTGGAGGATCGTGAGGCCGAATGCCGCAATCGGTCCATCGGTTGAGTTCGCGGCAATCATGTCTACCTGGTGAGCATTGAGCGCGCGATACAGCAGCCCGAGGTCCATGGTGCGCGGAGGCTCTGCAAAATGAAGACCGTAAGCAGCGCTCAAGCCCGGCAGGCCATCGGGGCGTTGCTCAAATTCGTAGCCGACCCCGAGTCGCCATTGCTGGGTGTAGCGGGCAGCCTCGCTCAGCGTCGTCAAATGCAAACGCCGGGCGTCGTCGCCGCGAATCACCATCGCAAACGTGTTTTCAAACCCCAGAGGCGGCCCAACGACGATGCCGTACTTGGCCGCATAGAGGCGCCGCACGGTGTCCAGAACGCGCTGTGGATCGCGATCGAGCGGCTGCTTCAAGATGGCTGTTGACGCGGTCCCCGTGTACTCCATGTAGGCGTCGATGCGGCCCGCGACCAGCGCCTGGTGGCAAATATAGCTACCGGCAAGATAGAAGCGCCGCTCGACTTTCAGGCTCGACTTGGCTTCAATCTCCTGCGCCAGCAATTCGCCCAGCACCACCTGCTCGGTGAAGTTCTTCGCGCCGATCACCGGATGGTCGGGACGTGGGGGCGCGCAGGCTGAAATCATCCCGCACAGCGCGCCGGCGATGAAGATGACTGCGCGACGTCGCATCACGCGGGAACCTTGAACCATCTTTCGAGCAGTCCCAGCAATGCATCGGCGGCGAGGGCCAGCAATGCCGCGGGAATCGCGCCCGCGAGCACCAGCCGGTTGTCGACCGAGGCCACTCCGCGAAAGATCAATTCGCCGAGCCCGCCCGCTCCCACCGCGGCAGCAATGGTTGCAATCCCGATGCACGTCACCGTTGCCGTGCGAAGGCCCGCCAGGATGAACGAGGCGGCAAGCGGCAGTTCGACCTTGAAGAGCCGTTGCACATCGGTGAGCCCAAGCGCGTGCGCGACCTCGATCACCGAGGGATCGATACCCCGAATGCCCGCATAGGTATTGCGGAGGATGGGCAGGAGTGCGTAGGCGGTGAGGGCGAGAATGGCGATGCGCGCCGCGCGTTCACCGAGCCACGGCAGGGGGAGAAGGAAGCCAAACATCGCCAGCGATGGAATCGTCTGCAAGACGTTGGCGATTCCGATCACCGGTTTGGCCCAACGCGGGGCACGCGTGAGCCAGACCCCGATCGGCACCGCGACCGCTGTGGCAAACAGCATGGCTGCACCGGTGAGCCACAGGTGCTCGACAGTGAGGGTGCCGATTTCGCCGCTATACTCCGCAATAAACCCTGTGCTCAATGGGCCCGTGCACTTTCTGCATTCCGCTCGCCGCGGTGAAAGGCGCGCACATATTCCTCAACCACCGGCAGATCCGAAGCCAGAAACTCGTCCCGGCCCAGGTCGGCGACAACTGCGCCATCGGCAAGAAGCACGATCCGATCGCCGAGATACAAAGCTTCATCAAGATCATGCGTCACAAGCAGCACCGTTTTCCGCAGTCGGCCGAGCAGGTCGCGCAGCATCTGCTGCATCTCACCGCGCGTCAGGGGATCGAGTGCCCCGAAGGGCTCGTCCATCAGAAGAATTTTCGGGTCGGCGGCTAGGGCACGCGCCAGCCCGACGCGTTGCCGCTGCCCGCCGGAAAGCTGGTGGGGAAATCGATCTGCGAAGGTCGCGGGCTCGAGCCCGACCGCCGACAACATCTCTGCAATGCGCCGGCTTCGCTCGTCGAACGCACAACCCTTCGCTTCAAGCACAAGGCCGGTGTTGCGCGCCACCGTGAAGTGAGGGAACAGGCCTGTTTCCTGGATGACATAGCCGATCCCGCGACGCAGCGCGATCAGGTCGGCGCGCGCAATGGGCTCTCCATCCACCAACACGTTGCCGCTGGAAGGGGTCACCATGCGGTTCACGGTGCGCAAGAGAGTGGTTTTCCCCGAACCGCTCCGCCCCAGCAGGACAGTCGCGGTGCCTTTCTCGACCGCAAGCGAGATTCCGCGCAGCAGGCATCGCTCTTGCGGCGTCGTGACAGTGACGTTCCTGAATTCGATCGCTGCGCTCATGGCATCTTGCTCAATCCGGCCTCGCAGCCGGACTGCGACTGATCCCTGGCCGGCACTCAATTCCAACAGTGTACGGCAGCATCTCAAAAGGACCGCTTGCCGGGTATTTGGCGCGTCGGACATCCGGGTGGGTGCTTTTGTTCATCTAATGCAATACCGGATGCGTTGAAATCAGAGGATCATCTTGCTCCCGCCAGCGAATGCGCCCAGCATCCAAACGGTCGTCGAAGCCCCGAGATCCGAGCTTTCCAATCCACCCTTACCCCTTACAAGGAACGGTGAAAGACACATCATGCGACGCACTCCGTGTTCCACTTACCGGTTGCAGTTGCATGCTGGATTCTCGTTCGAAGATGCGCGATGCATCGCCGGGTACTTGAAGGAGCTCGGCGTCTCGCATGTTTATTGCTCTCCCTATCTGCAGGCAGCGCCGGGCAGCGTGCACGGCTACAACGTGGTTGATCCTGAGCGCGTGAATGAAGAGCTCGGCGGCGAGGCAGGCCACCGTCGGTTTTGTAATCGCCTGCGGGAACTAGCGCTCGGCCAGGTACTCGACATTGTCCCGAACCACATGGCGATTGGACCTGAGAATCGATATTGGTGGGATGTTCTCGAGAACGGGCCGTCAAGCCGGTTCGCGACATGGTTCGACATCGATTGGCATTCCGACGAAGTGAGGCTGCAGAATAAGGTCCTCCTCCCGGTGCTGGGCGATCAATATGGCCGCGTATTGAGTGCCAATCAGTTGAAATTCGAAGGGCAGAGCGGCTCATTTTTCGTCCGCTATATGGACCACAGATTCCCGCTTTCTCCCTCGTCCCTGGCGGTCCCGTTGGCGCAGGCGGCAGCGATTGCCCAATGTGCGGAACTCAACTTCATCGCAGACAGCTTGACTCGCCTGCCCACGCCCGAAGCGCCGGACTACGATCTCGTTCTTTCGCGGCATCGCGACAAGACGGTGGTCTACGATCTGCTGCGAAGGCTCTGCCAAGAGCATCCCGCCATATCGCCGGCCATTGCCAAGGCGGTTGCCGATCTCAATCAGAATCATGATGCGCTCGATGAGGTTCTCAACCTGCAGCACTATCGCCTGGCATCATGGCGCGCGGCTGACCAGGAACTCGGCTATCGCCGCTTTTTTGATGTGAACACCCTCATCGGCCTGCGCGTCGAGCGGCCCGAGGTCTTTGATGCCACCCATCGCCGGGTCTTTGAGTGGCTTGAAAAGGGTGAGCTCGACGGAGTACGCGTCGATCATCCGGACGGGCTCCGCGATCCGCAGCAATATTTTCAGCGTCTGCGAAGCCACGCGCCCGATGCATGGATCGTGGCGGAGAAGATTCTGCAGCCAAAGGAGGCGCTCCGCGCGGACTGGCCAGTCGAAGGCACCACCGGCTATGACTTTCTAAACATTTGCAACAGGTTGCTGGTGGATGAAGACGGCCTCAAAGAACTCGCCGAGGTGTACCGCGACTTCATCCGTGACGAGGTGGACTTCGAGTCCCAGGCACGCACCATGAAACTCAATGTCGAACGGGAGGCGCTCGGCAGCGACGTGAACCGCCTGACCAGCATCTTTGTCGAGGTGTGTGAGAGCAACCGCGATCGCCGCGACTCTACCCGCGCCGAGATTCGGCGGGCGCTGCGCGAGATTGCCGCCAGTTTCACCATTTACCGAACCTACGTGGTTCCCGCGCGCGAGCAAGTGACGGAGGAAGATCGAAGCGAAATCGACATGGCGGTGGCGGCGGCGAAACTGCGGCGTCCCGATCTGGATGCAGGTCTCATCGACTATATCGGCGATGTGCTCGCGTTGCGCGTCCGCGGCCGCCTCGAAGCCGAATTCCTTTTGCGCTTTCAGCAGTTCACGTCGCCGGTGATGGCAAAGGGTCTCGAAGACACGGCATTCTATTGCTTCAATCGCATGATCGGCTTGAACGAGGTAGGCGGATCGCCCGATCGCGGCGGCCTGAGCGTCGCGGAGTTTCATAACTACTGCGCACAGATGCAGGCGGCGCATCCGCTCAGCATGAACACACTGACAACGCACGACACCAAGCGATCAGACGATGTGCGCGCGCGCCTCGCCGTGCTCACGGAGATGCCGGCGCGCTGGAGAGCCACTGCGAATCGTTGGGCGCGCGGGAACGCCGCCTTGAAGAAGAACAATTTTCCGGATCGCAATACCGAGTACTTCCTCTACCAGACGCTGATCGGCGCCTGGCCCATCTCGGCCGAGCGATTGATCGCTTACATGGAGAAGGCGACGCGCGAAGCCAAGCAGCAGACAAGCTGGACGCAGCAGAACAAGGAGTTCGAGGATGCATTGCGGGCGTTCATCGAACGGCTTCTTGGATCGGAGGAGTTTGTTGCCGACGTTGAAAACTTTGTTGGTCTCCTTCGCATGCCAGGCTGGATCAACAGCCTTGCGCAGACGCTGCTCAAGATGACCGCACCCGGCGTGCCCGATACCTATCAGGGGGGCGAGTTGTGGGACTTCCGTCTCGTCGATCCGGACAACCGCGGTCCCGTTGATTATGCGGTGCGCCAGGCGATGCTCGCGGAGTTGAACGCCGGGCTCACGGCAGAAGAAATCATGCAGCGCATCGAGAGCGGAATGCCAAAGCTTTGGGTGATTCACCGCGCCCTGCAATTGCGGCAGGAAAGGCCGGAGTGGTTTGGCGCGAACGCGGGATATACTCCGCTTGACGTTGCCGGACCTAAGCAAGAGCACTTGGCGGCTTTTTTGAGAGACGCAAATGTGATCACGGTTGTTCCGCGATCGAGTGCCAGGCTGGGTGGGCGCTGGGGCGCGACTACGGTCAACCTGCCCGCGGGACGATGGCAGAATGTGCTGTCTGGCGAATTGTGCGACGGAGGGGCAGTGCGGGTTCAGGCGCTTTTGCAGAGGTTTCCTGTTGCACTCCTAACCAGGCACGCGGAGTGAAGATGCGTCGATTCGATCTGTGGGCTCCGCGCAGGCGGGCAGTTACCCTGCAAGTCAACGGCGTTTGCGTTGGCATGAGCAAAGTCGGCGACCGCGGCTGGTGGCAGGCCGAAGGCGTTGAGGCTGAGCCCGGCGCCGACTATGGATTTCTGGTCGACGACGATCCGACCGTGTACCCGGATCCCAGGTCGCCGCGTCAACCCACCGGCGTGCATGGTCTGTCGCGGGTGTATGGCCAGGATCGATTTCACTGGACGGACGAAGGCTTCCAGCCCATTCCGCTCGCCGGGGCGATTGTTTACGAATTGCACGTGGGGACATTCACACGCCAGGGCACGCTTGATGCCGCGATTGAAAAGCTCGATGACCTTATCGACCTCGGAATCACCCATGTCGAGTTGATGCCGGTGGCGTCGTTCGCCGGCAACTACGGCTGGGGCTACGATGGTGTCGCGCTGTTTTCGGTGCATGAACCCTACGGCGGCCCCGATGCGCTCAAGCGATTCGTGAATGCCGCGCATGCGCATGGTCTTGCCGTCCTGCTCGACGTGGTCTACAACCACTTTGGTCCGGAGGGCGATTACACAGGAAAGTTTGGACCGTATCTCATCGACGCGCACAAAACCCCGTGGGGCGGCGCCGTCAACCTCGAGGGCGCGGATTCGTTCGAAGTGCGGCGCTTCTTTTGTGACAACGCGACGATGTGGCTCCGCGACTATCACGCAGATGGATTGCGCCTGGATGCCGTTCACGCTTTCGTCGATCGCTCAGCGATTCATTTCCTCGAGCAATTGTCTGAGGAAGTGGAAAAGCTGAGCGCCACGCTGGGGAGGCAGCTTGTGCTGGTGGCCGAGAGCGATCTCAACGATCCACGCATTGTGACTCCAAGGGAAGCGGGCGGCCTCGGGATGGACGCACAGTGGAACGACGACTTTCATCATGCGCTCTTTACCGTGCTCAAGCACGAGCCGGAGCCTGGCTACTATGCGGACTTCGGCTCCCTCGGACAACTCGCCAAGGCAATCGAGAAGGCTTTTGTCTATGACGGCATCTACTCGCGGTATCGACGGTGCGTGCATGGCAGGCCGGTGCCGGGTCTCTCGCAGCATCGTTTCTTTGCCTTTATTCAGAATCACGACCAGGTCGGCAATCGCGCGACCGGCGATCGGATCGCGCAGATCGTAGGGCTGGCGCGCGCCAGGATTGCGGCGGCCCTGGTGTTGACGGGCCCCTTCGTTCCCATGCTCTTTCAAGGCGAGGAGTGGGCTGTGACTTCACCCTTTCTCTATTTCGCCAACCACGAAGATCCTGCGATTGCTGGTGCAGTCTCCCAGGGTCGGAAGCATGAATTTGCGGCCTTCGGCTGGGATCCCGATTCAATCCCCGATCCGGAAAGCCTCGACACCTTCACGCGTTCCAAACTGCACTGGGACGAGGTGAACGAATCGGAGCACGCCGCTATGCGTGCGTGGTATCGCGATCTCATGCGCTTGCGCCGCTCGACGCCCGATTTGAACGATGGCGAGCCCGGCCACACCAACGTCGCGTTCGATGAGCAGCAGCAATGGCTGCGCATGGCGCGCGGCTCGATCGTCGTCTTCTGCAATCTCGGGCCGGAGCCGCATGCATTCGCGCTTGCCGCGTCGTCGGAACTGCTCCTTGCCTCCGAGCCCGCGATTTCTGTGCGTGGATCGGCGATCACTCTGCCTGCCGACTCCACTGCGATTCTGCGCTTCGACTACGGCTCACCCCCCAACTGTGCATTTTGAGAACGGCGGACTGAGTCGGCAAGGCACCCTGTCGACCGGCTCTCCGTGTTCTTGTGGTTCGATTCTCAGCGGTCCTGGTTACTGTTTTCGTATATTCACGGGCTCGCCCTTCCAGCGTCGGGTTTAGCCTGCGAGAATGATGAGATGGCCCGATCCCGGGCAAACCGCGCTCTTAGCAAGGCAGGGAAATGCGTCGCGTCGCGCTGATCTACAACCCGCAGTCAGGACAACATTCTTCGCGGCGCGGTGCAGCGCTCCAGGGCGCTCTGAAAGTTCTGCGCGATGCCGGCATCGAGGCGGAAGCCCTCGAAACAGACGGGCCCGGCAGCGCCAGCCATCTTGCGCGGGCGGCCGTCCGTAACCACTACGACACGATCCTGGCTTGCGGCGGCGATGGCACCGTGCACGAAGTGCTGCAGTGCCTGGTAGGCACCGAAGTGGCGCTGGGCGTGATGCCGCTGGGAACCGCCAACGCTCTCGCACAAGATCTCGGTTTAGGCAAATCGCCGGTGAAAGCCGTGCGCAAGCTCCTGACGGCTGTGCCAACGCAGGTTCCCGTGGGCCACATCTTCTATCACGACAAAAACGGGTCCGAGCGCTCCTGCTACTTCACTGTCGCCGCGGGCATCGGCGCCGACGCATTGCTGATGGCCAGCCTTGACGCCGGTCTCAAGCGGCGCTTCGGCTATGCGCTCTATCTCGTCGAGGCAGCGCGTATCTGGGCCACGAATCCGTTTCCGCTCTTTCGTGCGGACTTCTCAATGAACGCAGGTGGGAGCGGAAATGGGAACGGCAACAGCTCCAGACGCGCTGCCGACGTTTCTCAGCTTCTCGCCGTGCGCGTCCGTTCATTCGGCGGAGTGCTGGGTACTCTTGCTCCGGGCGCGACGGTGCGCAGTGAAACGCTGAGCTTCATCACCTTCAAGACGCGCAGCCGCTATCGCTACTTGCGCTTCCTGTTGGCGGTGGTTGCCGGTCGTCACACATTCTCCGGCGATGTAGAGCTGCTCGAAGCCACAAAGGTCGAGTGCAGCCCCAGCAACGGATCGAAGGCAACCATCTATGTGGAGGCCGATGGGGAAGTTCTCGGCGCGTTGCCGGCCCGGATGGAAATCGCGCCGCAGACACTGACGCTGCTTGTGCCTCCGCATGCGCAGCCATAGTCGGCGCGGAAGTCAGGTTCTCTGCCCCCAGCGGATTTGTTGATTGCCCCCCTGAACTGCGATTATCGCAGCGGATCTTTCTTGGGGGGATTCTCATGATCAAAAATACGGTTTTGGCGTGCGGCCTCCTTGTCGCATCATCGGCTGGTGTTGCCGCGCAGCAACCCGCATGGCAGCCTGCACCGGGGCATCTCACGCTTCCGCTGTGGCCGGGCGCGGCTCCGGGTGCTCCGGTTCGCCTGCCTCCCGAGGTCGACACCACCACGCCGAAAGATTCGCTCATCGCAGGGCGGCCCATCGCCCGCCTGGGCAACGTCGCCAAGCCAACACTCACGGTGTATACGCCCCGCAGCCACAACACGGGCGCTGCCATTGTGGTCTTTCCCGGTGGGGGCTACCAGATTCTCGCCATCGATCTCGAGGGAACCGAAGTCTGCGACTGGCTCAACACGATCGGTGTCACCTGTGTGCTGGTGAAATATCGCGTGCCCAATACCGGCCCCTATCCCAAGTCTTCTGCTGCATTGCAGGATGCGCAGCGCGCCGTCGGCCTGGTGCGGCAGCACGCGGCCGAGTGGCATATCGACCCGCGGCGGATCGGTGTTCTGGGCTTCTCCGCAGGCGGACATCTTTCCGCCGCGCTCAGCACCCATTTCGAGCGGCGCCTCTACGATCCCGTCGACGACGCCGACAAGCTGAATTGCCGCCCCGATTTTGCCGTCGTTGTCTATCCCGGCTACCTTGCTCTTGCTGAGCAGAACATGGCGCCGAATCCCGAGATTCATCCCACGGCCGACACTCCGCCTACATTCCTCGTGCAGGCCGAAGATGATCCCGTCCACGTGGAGAATGCGCTTGTCTACTTTTCGCAACTGAAGGCCGCCAAGGTTCCGGCGGAGCTGCACGTCTATGCGCAAGGCGGCCACGGCTATGGACTGCGCCGCACGGATCTTCCCATCACCGGGTGGCCGCAATTGGTCGAGACGTGGCTGCACACCATCAAGATCCTGCCCGCCAGGTAGCCTCTACAATCACGTCATGCTCTTCGCCGTACTCACAGTCTCCGATCGGTGCTCAAAAGGTCTCGCCACCGATACGGCGGGACCCGCGATTGTCGCCTGCCTGCGACGGCAATGGCCGGAGGCAGAGGTGGAGAGTGCTTTGGTGCCCGATGAGACGGACCAGATTGGCGCCTCCCTGCGGCGATGGATTGGCCAAAGTGCAGCACTCATTCTGACTGTCGGCGGCACCGGCTTCGGCCCCCGCGATCGCACTCCCGAAGCCACGCGCGCTGTGTTGGAGCGTGAGGCGCCGGGGCTGGCTGAGGCCATGCGCGCGCGCGGGGCAGCGCAGAATCCAATGGCCTGGCTTTCGCGCGCAGTCGCTGGCCTCTCGGGGAATACGCTGATCGTCAATTTGCCGGGGAGCTGCCGCGGCGCCGAAGAAAGCCTCATCGCGATTCTTCCGTTGATTGGCCACGGCATCGACACCGCGGCTGGCAGCGAGACACATCCATAGGATTTGTTCTTGTCGAGCGCGGGCCTACGAAAACAGCAAACGCTTACCATCTGTACCGCTTCTTCACGTTGAGCGCCCGGATCGTTCTTCTTTATCTTTTGTCCACAAGCCGAACAGATAATGCATCTTCTTGCCGTTTATGCCAGGATCTGGCGCGTCTCAATTTGCCTGAGAAACACAAGAAAACTGGTGTAGAATCGCTCCAACGTGACTGCCGCAAGAGAAAATTTTTCGGAACGCCGACGGCCGGTAAGCGTCAGTATCCGCGACGTTGCGGAGCGGGCTGGCGTTTCAATCGCCACGGTCTCGCGCACCGTCAACCGCATCTCCACAGTGAATGCCGAGCTGGCGCAGCGCGTGTGGAAGGCAATCGATGAAGTCGGCTACCTGCCCAACACCCAGGCGCGGGCGCTGGTTTCGGGCCGGAGCCGCATGCTCGGGCTCATCGTTTCTGAGATCACCAATCCCTTCTTTCCCGAGCTGGTGCAGGAGTTCGAGAGCCTTGCCGTGGCGCAAGGGTACGAAGTCTTGATCGGCTCAACCAACTACGATCCGGCGCGTACCGAGAGCCTGATGCGTCGCCTGCTGCAGCGCAATGTCGATGGCGTTGCGGTGATGACCTTCGGCGTGGAAGAAGAGCTGGTGAAGAAACTCGTAGAGCGCGAGTTTCCCCTCGCGTTTGTGGATGCGGGCCCTGACCTTCCGAATATTGGCATTCTGAAGGTCGACTACGCGGAAGGTATTCGGCAGGGTGTGCAGCATCTTGCCGCGCTAGGCCATCGTCGCGTCGCTTTCATCAGCGGACCCCTTGCGCAGCGCTCGCCGGTCACACGCCGCGATGCATTTCTATTGGCGATGAGCGAGCTGGGACTGAAAGTTCCACCGGAGCATCTGGTCGAAGGGAATCACAGCATGGAGGGCGGCATCGGCGCCATGGAACGCCTGATTGCGCTGCCCGATCTGCCCACGGCCGTGATGTGCTCCAACGACATGACTGCTATCGGCGCGTTGCATGCGCTCTACCGCACCACGCACAGAGTTCCCGAAGACATCTCCGTGGTCGGATTCGACGATATCCACCTCGCGCAATTCATGCTACCTCCGCTCACGACCGTGCAGATGTCGTGCAAAGATCTAGCGGTCGCCGCGGTTGAGTCTCTGCGCGCCGGAATCGAGCGCGATCATCCCAAGCATGGCAAGCGGGAGTGGCCCATCTCCACGCGCCTCGTGGTCCGGCAATCGTCGGCATTCCCTCGAGGAAGCCTGCCCGCCCTGGTGGGCACCGCGAAAGGCAAGCGCAGCGAAACCGGCTAAACAGAGTTGCTGGCATGGAACTGGAGTCTCGCCGCTTAACGTTGCGCTGTAACTTGCGAGCCGCTGAAGTGTCTAATCCATAGGCGCTCTTCGCGCGAGGTCAATCATGCTCATCGGTAAGCCCTCCCAGATTCCGTCCTCCCAAATCACTGCCAAGGATCATTATCTGAATCGCCGCAACTTCATGAAAGGCGCCGGAGCGGCGGCGGCAGTCGCAGCGGGCGCCGAACGCCTCGCCGACATCGTGGCTCCCTGCATCCAGGCGCACGCCGACACGAAACTTCAAACCGTGCAGAGTCCGCTCAGCACCACCGGTGAGCAACTGACCAGCCTCGATGACATCACCCATTACAACAACTTCTACGAGTTCGGCGTGAACAAGGGCGATCCCGCGAAAAACGCCGGCGGTTTGCCCACGCGTCCTTGGACCGTGAAGATTACGGGGCATGTGAAACAGCCGAAAACCTTCGACATCGATGCGCTGCTCAAGCTTCGCCCCCTCGAAGAGCGCGTCTACCGCCATCGCTGCGTCGAGGCGTGGAGCATGGTGGTTCCCTGGATCGGCTACTCGCTCTCGGAGTTGATCAAGGAGTGTGATCCGCTCAGTAGCGCCAAATACGTTCAGTTCCTCTCCTACTACAACAGCAAAGTTGAAAAGTGGGCCGGCGAGTCGACCATCTTCTGGCCGTACTCTGAAGGCCTGCGCATGGACGAGGCCATGAATCCGCTCGCGCTGCTAACCTTCGGTCTTTATGGGGATGTGCTTCCCAACCAGGATGGCGCCCCGGTGCGCATCGTCTTGCCATGGAAGTACGGATTCAAATCGGCCAAATCGATTGTGGAGATCCGCTTCGTGGACAAGCAGCCATCCACCACGTGGAATGAGATGGCCGCCAACGAATACGGCTTCTACTCCAATGTGAATCCCAATGTCGATCATCCGCGCTGGAGCCAGAAAACGGAGCGCCGCATTGGCCTGCCTTTCTATGCGCAGCGACGCGCCACGCTGATGTTCAACGGCTATAGCGACCAGGTGGCCTCGCTCTACACCGGCATGGATCTGCGGAGGTACTACTGAACCGCTCGACCATCGTCGCTCTCAAAACTCTCACCTGGATTGCCTGCCTCTCGCCGTTCGGACTGCTCGTCTATGGCGCGGTCACCAATACGCTGGGTCCCGATCCGACGTCGAAGATCGCCCTCACCACCGGCTACAACACGCTGCTTCTGCTCATCCTCACGCTCGCCATCACGCCGGTGCGCAGCCTTTCGCCGCGGCTGTATTGGCTCATCAAATTCCGTCGCCTGCTGGGGCTCTTCGCCTTCTTCTACGGTACGGTGCACCTGCTCACCTATGTCGCGCTCTATTCCAATTTCAGCGTGAGTGCCATGATCGACGACATCGAGAAGCGCCGCTTCATTACCATCGGTGTTGCCGCATGGCTCCTGCTCTTGCCCCTTGCGCTCACGTCCACCCACTGGGCGATTCGCAAGCTGGGCGGCAAACGCTGGAACCGCGTACATAAGCTCATTTATCTCGCAGCCATCTGCGGCATCATTCACTACTGGTGGCAGGTCAAGACTGGGGTGCTCAGCCCGCTGCGGCTGACCATTGTCCTGGCAGTATTGTTATTGGCCCGCCCGGTGCTCGCCTTTGTGCGGCAACGGCGGAAACCGCAGCAGATCCCTGCTTAGTCTGTAATCTTCGCCAGGCAATCGTCGGGATCTTCGAAGGGCAGCAGTTGTTGCGCTACCGGGCTCCAGTTTTTGCGGTGCAGAGGCGTGGGGCCGAGGCGAGCCAGTGCGGCCAAATGCTCAGCCGAGCAGTAGCCCTTGTGGCTCGCCAATCCATAGCCCGGGTACTTCAGGTCCAGCTCGACCAGCAGCGCATCGCGATAGACCTTCGCCAAAACACTCGCCGCAGCGATCGAAAAGCTTGTCCCATCCCCCTGAATCACGGCGCGCTGCGGGCACGGCCATTCAATCGTGTCGATCCCGTCGACCAGCAAATAGTCAGGTGCAGTCGCCAGCTGTTCGACGGCCAGGCGCATCGCCAGCAGGGAAGCGCGCCGAATGTTGATGCGATCGATGGTCTCCACATCCACTGCGGCAATGGCCCACGCCACTGCCCTCGCGCGAATGACAGCATCGAGTTCGATGCGTTTCTTCTCTGCGACCTTCTTTGAGTCGTTGAGGCCGCGCAGCCGGCAACCCTCAGGAAGGATGACGGCGGCGGCAACCACTGGGCCGAACATCGGCCCTCGACCCACTTCGTCCAGACCCGCAATGCGCAATGCGCCCGTTTGGCGCGCGGCCTTCTCGAGACGCCACCCGCATACAGGTGTCTTCGTCCGCTTCTTTCGTGAGACCTCAACCACAACGCGCGCCATCGGTCTCAGTATAGAAAGCAAAACCCCCAGCCGCATGGGCCGGGGGTGTGCTTGATCTGAAACTGCTGTTGAAAACTAGGCGTGCGTCGGGGTGCGCTCGCGATCCACTTCCTTCAAGCGAGCTGCCTTGCCGCGGAGGCCGCGAATGTAAAACAGCTTCGCGCGCCGCACCTTGTAGCTGCGAATCTTCTCGACCTTGTCGACCACCTTCGAATTGAAGGGAAAGATGCGCTCGACACCCTGGCCGAAGCTCATCTTGCGGACGGTGAAGCTGCCCTGCGCGCCCTTGCGGCAGGCGATCACGATACCTTCAAATGCCTGCAGGCGCTCTTTCTCGCCTTCGCGAATCTTTACCTGAACGCGAACAGTGTCGCCTGGGGCAAACTGAGGTAGATCGGTCCGCTCAAGCTTGGCGGCCAACTTCTGCATAATTGGATGAATGGACATGACAGCAACTTTCTTGTGTTTGGACTCGACTTCCAGTGTACATGAAATCGCGTTTTCTCGGGACCTTTGGTGGCGATTTTGAGGCTGTATCTTGCAGTAAAGACGTGGGACGGGCAGAGTTTACTGCTTATTTTCAGCCTCAAATCGAAGCTCGTTCAGAATGTCGCGGTCTTCGTCGCTGATTGCGATTCTGTCCAATAGATCGGGTCGGTTCTCGAAGGTTTTTTTCAAGGCCATACGTCGCCGCCATCGACGGATCTCCTCGTGGTTCCCGCCGAGCAGAGCATCTGGAATGGAGACCCCACGAAACTCAGCCGGACGGGTGTAGTGGGGGTAATCGAGCAGACCGCCTGAGCCGTAGGTGGAACGCGGAGGGCTATCTGCGGCGGCCATCTCATCTGCCTTGTCTTCTGCACCAAAGCTCTCGAAACGCGACGAGTCGGGGTTTCCCAACGCTCCCGGCAGGAGCCTGACTGCAGCGTCAATGATCACCGCCGCTGCCAGTTCGCCGCCTGACAGGATGTAGTCGCCAATCGAGATTTCGCGGTCGCACAGTATCTCACTGACGCGCTCATCCACGCCTTCGTAGCGGCCGCAGATCA
>DATDIQ010000056.1:0-13073 GCA_036520995.1 Occallatibacter sp. | reverse complement strand
GAAAAGTTGGCGCTGGGTGCGTCCTCGGTCCCGTGACATCGGCGCAAGTGCAAATCCCGAACGGAGCCTTTCCGCGTTCGCGCGGAGTTCGCCAACCTTCGGCGAGACCGTCCTCGGTAGGCCGTTTTGTTTGGTACAATTTGAATCACGGGACATGGACAGATGTTCTGGGTTGCGGGTCGCCTGCAGCGGCGTTGACGGCAAGGTTTCATGCTGTCCATGCTGTCCATTAATCGCGGAATTCGGCTAGATTCCGTGGAAAACGTGGAAGCGGGAGAAAAGATAGACAGCAGCGATGGACAGCAAATTCTTAGACTTAGCGTAAGTCGAAGAAAAGAAAGTGGGGACGTAGCTCAGTTGGTTAGAGCGCTGCCCTGTCACGGCAGAGGTCGCGGGTTCGAGCCCCGTCGTCCCCGCCATACATTCCAAATCACTTGGGAGTGAATGGCATGATAGATTTCTCACACCGCCAACCCACAATTCAACCCACAACTACTGCACCGCTTCCGTTCCCATCCCCATCTCCGTCAGGAAGGCACCCTGCGCCGCCTGCATCTCGTCCCGATCCGACTGAGCGTAGAGATCGAGCGTGGTCTGGATCCGTCCGTGGCGCAGAATTCCCTGCACAGTTTTCGGGTTCTCCTTCCGCTTATTCACCCGCCAATTGGAGAGTGAATGGCGGAGGTTGTGGAGCCCGAAACGTTCCCCGTCTGCGATCACAACACCAGCCAGCTTCGCAGCAGGTCGCAGGTGATCCTTCACGAACGACGAGGCCGACAGCGGGACCTTCCCGCTGCACTTGAACGACGGGAAGACGAAGTCAGTGCTCTTCGAGTACGGACTCTGCTTGCGCCAATCGTTCAGGCTTACAGCCAGTACCGGGTGCATGGGCACGTAGTCGTCTGAGGCCTCGGTCTTCGTTTTGTCGTCTTTGCCCTTGGCCCAGCGCTTGGAGATGCGGATGCGTCCCTCGTCCCAACGAATGTCCGACCAGCGAAGAGCAACGATCTCAGATGCCCTTAGAGCCGTCGCCGCGCAGGTCAGAACGAGGATGAAGTGCAGCAGGTTCTTACCGAGGAGTCCAAGAATAGCCACAGTCTGCGGCGGCGTAATCAGAATGGCCTCGTACTCCGAGGTCGTGCTGATCTCGACCGCAACGACCGGGTTCTTGGTCACCTTTTCGTGAATGAATCCGACGGCAAAGACTCGAGTCATGAGGCTCCGGATCTTGGCGACAGTCGTCCACTTCGGGCCCTTGTCGTTGTGCAGAGATTTCAACCAGCGCTGAATCGTAAGCGTCCGAACTTTGCCGTTTCACCTATTGGGCGCGGGTGAGTTGATGGCAAGGAGCTACCGCGGCATTGATGAGAATCGAATGAGCGGCGAATACGAAGCCTCAACCTTCAGCCCTTGGGGGCCACGAGCATCATCTGCCGGGCTGAGGAAGGCTATGATGTTTCCGGTTTTGATTTCTCTTAAGGTGAACCTGAATTCCGCTTCACCGAGGTTTGCTTGGGCGCTGAAATCAGGTAGTGTGACCTCGAAATTGCCGTTCTGATCTGGAATCGCGGTTGCGACGGGAATTGTAGTGACGAGCCCATCGCCGATTCCGAAGAAGCGATGATCCCACATCGCCAAGTAAGTTACCTCAACTTCGCTAAGCTGCTGCGTGATGGGCGCAGGCATGATTTGTCCATGCAAGATCTTCTGTGCTAGCGGGACGCACAATAGCTGTTGGGAAACTGTCTGGCTCTGCATCTGGATATCGAGGGTTTCAATCTGGCATCCCGGAGCGTAGAAGATGAGCTTTACTCTCTCTGCGGGTTTCCCATCCACGGCCGCGATGATCTCATAAGAGGACCGGCCGCTAGCCGGCGTCACGAAACCTCCATACCCGCCGAATGGGCCTGTCAGGAAGTAGTTGATGTGGACACTATTCGAAGGAATGTCTGGCGGAAGGCTCAGACGGATCGTTGGAGATCCTTGGGATTCGATGTCCTGGCTTGTCGCGAGAAGGCCAGTACTCAAGAAAAGAACGATGCCGAGCATGGTTCGAACCATAAAGCAGGATCCACTATTCGCTTCAATTCTACAGACGTTTTGATGAGCCTTAGGTGAGACGGAAATGTCCATCTGTTATGTAGATGGACACTTGAGATCGGCCGAGTTCGACCAGCGAACTCGCGAGATTCCAAGGAAGAAGCTCCTGAACGCGGTTGATCGGGTGATCGGCAATCCGCCCCAACACCCCGCGAAGGTAGAGTTCTGGATCTAGCCCGTTGAGCTTGGCTGTCCCGAGTAGTGAATAGAGACAAGCGGCACGTTCCCCACCTGAATCCGATCCCGCAAATAAGAAGTTCTTCCTTCCGAGGGCAACGGCACGCAGAGCCCGTTCGGCTGCCGAGTTGTCCAGTTCGATCCGCCCATCATCGAGATAGCGCGAGAGCGCACGCCAGCGCGAGAGCGCATATCGAATCGCCACGGCCGTGTCGGATTTACGGGAAATCTTGGCGAGGGTTTTATTCATCCAGAGATCGAGTTCGTCGACCAGCGGTCTAGCTCGCGTCTGGCGAACCTGGTGCCGCAGTTCGACCGGTTTACCACGAATCTCCCGCTCGATATCGTAGAGATCACCGATACGCTGAATCGCTTCAGCGGCAATCGGTGAACCGTTAGCGACTTGAATGTCGTAGAACTTACGGCGAACGTGAGCCATACAGGCGGCTTCCTGGATGTGGCCTGATTGATAAAGGTGGCCGAAGCCTGCGTAGGCGTCCGCTTGAAGTACTCCAGAGAAATCCTTCAGATGCTGGCGGGGATGTTCACCTTTTCGGTCGGGCGAGTAGGCGAACCAAACAGCCGGAGGCGTATCCAGGCCCGCGGGGCGGTCATCACGAACATATGTCCACAGCCTGGCAGTCTTCGTCTTGCCCATCCCTGGCGCAAGCACTGGAACCGGTGTCGTCGGCGTGAAGCTTGGTCCCCGCCATCACATGCTTGCGAATCTGATCGATCAATGGAGACAGCAGGTGGCTGGCGCTACCGACCCAATCTGCGAGCGTGGAGCGCTCCAGGTCGATACCGTCACGAGCGAATATCTCCGACTGACGATACAAAGGGCAATGGTCCGCATACTTGGAAACGAGCACATGCGCCAACAGTGCTGGTCCGGCAAGCCCGCGTTCAATCGGTCTTGATGGTGCTGGCGTCTGGAGGATCACGTCGCACTTCGCGCATGCCATCTTCAACCGAACATGCCGGATCACCTTGTAGCTGGGAGGAATGCGCTCAAGAATCTCTGAAACATCTTCGCCCAATTTGCGCAACTCCGCCACAGTCGGGACATGCCTCTTCAGCGGGCAGATGGGTGTGCACTTCACGGGGAAGATGCTCAGGCAGTGGGCGGCGCTTCGGCTTGTTCCGTGGAGGTGCGTCCGCCTTGGTTGTCGCCGAAACGCGTTCGGCCTTACCGGTCTCGAGCTCTTCGAGCTTCAACTCCAACTGCTCGATCACGCGGGTGACCTTCTCGCTCTTGGTACCGAAAATCATCCGCCGCAGCTTGGCAATGACCAGCTTGAGATGCTCGATCTCGCTATCGCGGCTGAGGAGCTTCTCCTGATGGACAGCAATGACCTCATCCCTCGCGAGCACCTGCTTCTGTTGCTCAATAACGAGAGCTTCGAGAATGCCTCGATCGAGTGTGCTGAGATCGCTGGGAACGATGGGGAGATCGGCCATCGCAGAGAGTATGCCATAGGTTACGCAGAAAGATAGATCAAAATCGTTCAGCTATCCTGCCGATAATGGTTCCCATGTTCTCTGTGGCTGGCGCCAATCAATGCCCTCCAAAAGCATCGATAACTGCGCACGAGTCAACGATACTGTTCCGCTTGTTGCCTGCGGCCACACGAAGCGACCGCGCTCCAATCTTTTCTGGAATAGACAAAGACCATCGCCGTCAAACCATAAAAGCTTGATCAGGTCACCGCGTTTTCCCCTGAACACAAAGACGTGGCCAGAAAATGGCGCCTGCTCAAGCACTGTTTCAACGATGAAGGAGAGTCCTTGGAAACCGCGCCGCAGATCAGTAAACCCTGCGGCGATCCAGATGCGAGTGCCAGGTTTGAGATCGATCAACGCAGAAGGCTCCCAAGGACCGTGCGTACAAGCTCAGGATCAACGCCGGCTTCTACACTCACCAATGCTCGGCCAGGTAACTCAATATGGATAGACGCAGATGATGACGCGGGCGCAGGTGTCGATGCAACCTCCGGCATGATGACAGCGCTCGGTTCTGCTGCAACGGCAACAGGCAGAAGCTTCGGCCTCGGTTGTTTCGCTGCCCATCCGGCGCTGTTGCGATACTCGTAGCGCCACTGGAACACCTGGTTGGCATTAACACCGTTCTCTCGCGCTACTCGCGCAATCGAGGCACCCGGTACTAGCGTCGCCTCGACAATGCGGCGCTTCTCCTCGGGAGTACGTTGAACCCGTTTCGTAGAGCCACTCGCAGCTACTTGAATCGTCTCGCTCACAAGGCCATCGTCGGCCTGATCACGCTTCCTGTCCACACGGCGAGAAGCGGACGCTTACGCTGAATCTCGATGGTCTTGATCTTCTCCGCAATCTCCTTGCCCCAGCGGGCAATGAGGTAGTCCCGAACATAATGTTCCACGATCGGGATGCTGTTGTCGGATTTCGGGCGACCTGCGTCTTCCCCGTAATCAGTTTTCAGGTAGAACTCTGCAAGTGCGGCGAACTTGATTGGACCGCCGGCGTACACTTCGCTGTTGATGCGGGCGCCGAGACCGATTCGATCTGCCTCGCGCCATGCGTCTCCTTGGGTAGGGAAGTCATGCACGAGCCCGATCGGCAACGTGTTCTCGACTCGCTTTCCATTAGGCGAGTTGACACGGTAAACAACCAGACATGCCGGCGATCAATCCGTAGCGGGTCTCGGCGGCTTTCAACAGCACCGCGCCACCATCGGAACTACCCTGCCTCTGGTCGAATTCCAATGTCACTGGCTTGGCAAAAATCTCCGGAAACAACAAACGCTCTGTCGCGCTAGAATCGTTCAAGCGAAAGCCTCTCAATGTGCCTTAAACACTGTTTCGTCAACATGTTTGTAGCACAAAAAAGGCTTTCGCTAACTCATTAACTCAGGCTTCACGAATAATGCGGGCTATAGGCCATTCGAGGATTAATCCTGGAGCGAACGCTTGAGATTAGGTTGCTCAGGTCCCGCAGAACGTTTGAGTGATGCTCTCCTCAGGACTCGCTGGTGAGGAGTAGCGCTCTTGGCCCGGCTTGTCGTCGTACGGCCGTGACGTTACGTCCAACAAATCTTCAAATGGTTGAAAGTCCTGACGCTCGACCGCGGCATTGATTGCGGCCTCGACCAGATGGTTTCGAGGAATAAATGCGGGGTTTACCTTGCGCATCGATTCAGCGCGGTCTACCCCCGAAACGGATTCCTCTTCTAGCCGTAGGCGCCATCTACTTGCCCACAAGTCATAATCCTCGGGATCGGTGAAGAGTGAGCGCACTTCAATATCATATTCAGGACTCGCTGCGGCATTGCAGAGTCTGCGGAAGGTCAAGGTAAAGTCGGCGCGGTTGCTGGCCATGCGGTCAAGCAAATCCTGAACCAATGCCAGGTCTCCTTCGCGCTCGGAGAGGAGACCGAGTTTGCGGCGAAATCCGGCGAGTTGAAAGTTCTCGAATCCATTAGAGAACTTTGCGAGTGCTTCATTTGCAGATGCAAGCGCGGCCTGGTCGCTGCCTTCCTCCTGCTGCAATACCGGGAGCAACGCTTCGGCCAGCCGCGTCAAGTTCCAAAGCGCGATTCGGGGTTGATTGCCGTACGCGTACCGTCCGTTTGCATCGATGGAACTGAACACCGTGGCCGGATCATATGCTTCCATGAAAGCGCAGGGGCCATAATCGATCGTCTCCCCCGAGATGGAGGTGTTGTCGGTGTTCATCACGCCATGGATGAAGCCGATGAGCATCCATCGTACGATTAGCTCTGCCTGGCGGGTGATGACGGCATCCAGGAGAGTGCGATAGGGCCGCTTCGCATGCGCAGCTTCGGGGTAGTGGCGGAATAGCGCATAGTCAGCAAGAATGCGTGTTCCTTCTGTGTCACGCCGAGCGGCAAGGTACTCGAAGGTGCCAACACGGAGGTGGCTAGCCGCAATCCTGGTGAATACTGCTCCTGGCAAAGCTGTTTCCCGCAGTACACGCTCTCCTGTAACCACAGCGGCTAGCGCCCGCGTGGTGGGCACTCCAAGCGCTGCCATTGCTTCACTCACGATGTACTCACGCAAAACGGGACCAAGAGCGGCTCTGCCGTCACCGCGGCGTGAGAAGGGCGTCGGACCCGAGCCTTTGAGCTGAATGTCGTAGCGGACGCCATCACGTCCCATCACTTCTCCCAGCAGAATGGCTCGACCATCGCCGAGTTGAGGGACAAAATGACCAAACTGGTGACCAGCATAGGCAAGCGCGATTGGCTCGGATCCCTCGGCGACTCGATTACCCGCCAGAATCTCCACGCCCTGCGTACTCAGCAACGCATCCGGATCAATGCCCAGGCTTCGAGCGAGTTCCACATTCAACTTGACGAGATGAGGGGCCGCAACCGGTGTCGGGGCCAGTCGCGCAGAGAAGTGCTGTGGCAGCCGAGTATATGTGTTCTCGAAACCGAAACGGATGGGATGGAATTGGGAGACGGGGGCGACGAGCGACTCGATCACAGGAACATTCGGGGAAGTCATGGTGTTTGGATGCCTGCAAGCTGCTTTCGTCTCATCTGAAGAAGCATGTCTCTATGCTGCCACAAATACCCAAATCAATATCTGCAGTGTTGTTCTCTGCGATCTCTGTTTCTTCACCATTCAACGTCGCGATGGACGCCGCAGGCGACCGATCTAAGCGAATGTCGAGGCTGCTCATCCCGTTTCTCACAGATTGTACGCAGGCAACGCGGTGAGGCGTCTGTCCTCGACTGGGCCACCTACAGTGAAATGGTAGAAGCTCTGCCAATCGCGCGAAGAGATTCCGAACACCTCGTGAACCGGATCATCGAAGTAGCAGCCGATCCCAGTCGCTCGAATCCCCGCCTCTTCCGCCTCGAGATACAGCACCTGGCCTACGAGGCCGGCCTCCCAGAAGAGATTTCGGTAGAAGCTGGCGCCATGGACAACCAAACTGTCCATATATTCGGCGATCATCCCCAGGCTGAAAGCCCCGTCCCCTGCGATGTTCTGACCGCAGGAGACGGTCGCGGCCAGAGTGCGGCAGTCTCCCTCGTTCAGAAGGTATAGCGGAAGGCCAGACGGACACGACGGAGGGCGTTGCCACAGGAATTCAGACCGCATCTCTTGACGGAGTGCGTCGACCTTCTCCGGATCCCGAGCGAGCATGTAGAGACCGGGAAGTAACTCGTTCACCCGGTGCACGAAGAGGCCCAGGTGGATGCGTGGGCGCCAAGGTAGGGCATCCCACGGCATAGATCGGGCGTCCCGAGTGGGGACGAGGCGAGCCAACATCCTGAAGAAGGTCGCCGCAGGAATCGCTGTGGCCCCGTCCATGCTCACGGCGCTTCTGCGACCCAGGATGACCTTTTCCGCAGTGAAGTTTCCGGACCGAATGGGCGCTCCGAAGAGCTCTTCTTCCGAAGGGAACCGAGCGAACTCTTCGTCGGCCGTAAACCTCAGATTGGTAGTAGCGACAGCCACTTGGTCGATCACTGGCCAATCGACGCCGTGTTCGCGACTCAGCGCGTTGGCCGTGCCGTACCATTGAGAAGAGGCTACTTGGGATACGAATTCTTTGGGCAGGCAGAGGCCCCGGTCGCTGGTCCATTTCTCCCCGACCACAAGCGCCACGAGTTCGGGATGCTCGCGCTCTGCGCCTGTGTAGTCGTCCTCGCGGTCGAGTCCCAGAAGCTGTGATATGCCCGCGCCACCCACGCGGTCGAGAAGTTGGAGTTTCCATCCTAGGGCAGCCGCTGCGAATCGTAGCGTCCCCAGCGCATGGCCGACATCGTGTTGACAGTACCGGAAGGCACGCTCGCCATATTTCCAGGCCTCCCGCCACAGAATGGATGACAGCCCAACGAGAAATGAGCCCTCGGGAAAAGCTGCCATCAATGCCGCCCAGACCGAAGAGCCAAAGTCCGCTCGAAGCTCCAGACCGTGCTCCTTCGATGCATAGTGGTATACGCCAGGACGGTCGTGGATAAAATCCAACGACGGCAAGAGCATGTATCCCTCCGTCGGGTGCAGGTTTCCGCTCGATGGATTGGAACGCAGAGACCATGTCGTTCCCTCGAACTGCTTCCAGGCTGTTAGCGAGAATGCATAGCGCAAGAAGAGTGAGATGGAGTCGACCGAAAGCAGAGCCGGCACCATGCTGTCTGCAACATAGAGCTGCCAGTACGGAAGCGCTCGCCCCGCGTCGGGCAAAGGAAGCCGAACCAGCGGCGCTCCGTCGTAGCGACGGAACGGATCTGGTTGGTTAGCCCAATCCAGGTATCCAAGCGAAGCGGCATAGCGGTGGTAGTGGTGCTTTGTTCTCTCATGGTAAGCCAC
The DNA here is from genome assembly GCA_036520995.1 of Occallatibacter sp. Classification (GTDB taxonomy): domain Bacteria; phylum Acidobacteriota; class Terriglobia; order Terriglobales; family Acidobacteriaceae; genus Telmatobacter. The sequence goes on along the minus strand of DATDIQ010000056.1, from coordinate 4,473 downwards.
CACTATTTGCTCCGCCGTAAGGTCGGGGTCGTCCCTGTCCCTCTTCAGAGTAGAATCCGGCGGAGTATTTGCTTCCATGGCCATTGTTGTCCTCCGGCCCGTGTGAGTGAATGCCGCGTACAGATGAAGGTCGAAATCGAATACCGGGAAGCTCGTGCCGGGAGGTTTACAAGATCTTTCGAGAGTACAACCTACCGCGGGCCAATCTCCCTCAACTGGTCTATCTCAATATTTGACCATGTGACCTGTTCTTCCGTCGCGAGATCTCGGATGTTCGTGCAAACGTATCTCAGGGCCCGACAATATGATTTTGTCGGGTGGTGAGATGGGGAATGGCGATTTGAACTTTCTGACGGCTGGGCGGTTCATTCCCGCGAAGTCGAAAGCTGCACATTGAGCCGCTCGTCAATCACAACACGCTCGCCCGATGAAACCGGATGTTCCCGCCGCGCAGTATGCTGGCTGTGCGCTGCCCAACTGCTGGCCTGACGCTCAGCCTAAATCACTGGGCTGAAGGGCGTTTTTTTAGGAGGAATCCCGACAATCGCGCATAATCGGCGGTGCCCAGCCAGTTCTGAGCCTCTTGGACCTGGCAGAGAGCGGCCTCAACCTGCTTCCTACCGCTCCCTCGCTCTGCGCTCCACCTTCCCGCGACGGTGACGCCGACAGACTCGTTGTACATCCAGGCGTACTCCACGATCGTGACCATGGGTCAGCCATCTCAGAACGGCTCTGGCGGAAATTGCGGTGAGACTTGGGGTGGAGGACATCGATCTGAGTTCGCTTGAACGGGCCGAACCCCGCCTTTTGACACAGCAGGCCGGCCGGATTGCATCCGAACGCGGATTCGCGGGAGTCTTCTACCGCTCCCGATACGGCCACTCGATTGAAAACTGGGCAATCTTCGAAGACTGGACCATGTCGGAATGTTTCCCTATACATCAGCCCGAACCCGCGGAAAGTCGCTGAAGACGATCCGGACTTGAGCGAAGCCCTGCGAATCCTTGGGCTGGTCATCGGCGACTGAAGGGCCAACCCAAGCAAAGGTCACGGATTCAACCCCGCAAGAGATCAACACTCTCGTCGCCGCGTCCTGGGGACATTCGGGGAATTACCATGGTTCTGACGACCGTTACCGTGCGCTTCCGGCCGATCCAACGCTGGCCCACCCATCAGCGCACGAGGTTGGTCTTGGCGAGGTCGATGATCTCGTTTCCGCGCCCATCGAGTACGGCTTTGATCATGAACAGGCTAAAGCCCTTGATCTGGTCGATCGTGATAGTCGGAGGCATAGAGAGTTCCTGCCGACTGACAATTGCTTCAACCAGAGCGGGCCCGTCATGACGAAGTGCCTGCTCGATCATCGGCCTGACTTGATCCGAAGTCACGGCCCTGAGCCCAAGCACACCCGCAGCCTCGGACATTTTTGCGAAATCAGGGTTCTGAAGATCGGTTCCGAATTCAAGGATACCCGCGGCCTTCATCTCCAACTCAACAAAGGCCAACGAACTGTTATTGAAAACGATCACCTTCACCGGCAGCTGCAACTGACGAAGCGAGAGCAGATCTCCCATGAGCATGGCTAGCCCACCGTCTCCGGACAGCGAAATCACCTGTCGGCCAGGATGACTGACCTGCGCTCCAATCGCCTGCGGGAGCGCATTCGCCATGGAGCCATGCGTGAAGGAGCCGATCAACCGGCGCTTGCGATTCATATGGAGATAGCGGGCGGCCCAGATGGTAGGGGTGCCGACGTCGCAGGTAAAAACCGCATCCTCAGCAGCAAGCTCATCCAGAATTTTCGCAATGTATTGGGGATGGATCGGTTTTCTTTCTGACTCCCCAGTGGCCAGATCATCAAGGCCTTTGCGAGCCTCGTCATAGTGGCTGAGCGCGGCGCTTAAATGAGATTCATCCGGGTTTGCACGGAGTTGGGTGATGAGCGCGGCGATGGTGGCTCTCACGTCGCCGACCAGACCCAAAATCGACTTTCGTGCGGCGGCCAATCTGCTCCCCTCTGATGTCAATCTGGATAATGGTGGCGTCTGGCGGGTAAAACTGCTGGTATGGAAAGTCGGTTCCGAGCATTAGGAGCGTGTCGCAATTCATCATTGCGTGATAGCCCGAGGAAAAGCCCAGAAGGCCAGTCATCCCGACACTGAAAGGGTTGTCGTACTCGACAAACTCCTTGCCCCGCAGGGCATGCACGATGGGGGCTTTCAACCTGCCAGCGAGCTCGATCAGCTCTTTATGTGCTCCCGCGCATCCGGCCCCTGCAAGGATTGTCGTGGTCTTCGATTTGTTCAGTATTGCCGCCAGGGCAGAGATCTCGTCCGCCGATGGACACACGGTGGGCTTCGGCTCATGAACATGGAAACGCGCCACGGGTTCGACGGCATCACGTAAAGCTACATCGCCCGGCAGGGTAATCACGGCAACGCCACGCTTTGAGATCGCAGTTTGCATGGCGATCTCAAGCACGCGGGGCATCTGTTCAGATTGCGAAACAAGCTCGCAATAGTGGCTGCCCTGTGCGAAAAGATGTTCCGGATGGGTTTCCTGGAAGTATCCGCTCCCGATTTCATCGCTAGCTAGGGATCTGCGCTGCGATGGCGAGAACAGGTACCCGGCTGCGGTGACAGTCGTAGAGCCCGTTGATCAAGTGCAGATTTCCGGGACCGCAACTTCCAGCACAAACTGCCAGCTTTCCGGTGAGATGAGCTTCCGCACTCGCCGCAAACGCTGCCGTTTCTTCATGGCACAAATGGATCCAATCCAGTTTTCTGGATGCTCGAATCGAGTCGGTGATTCCGTTGAGAGAATCACCAGAAACTCCAAAAATCCGCCGAACTCCAGCTTCAGCCAGAACATCCACCAACAGGTCCGCTACTCTTTTCTTCGCCACCATGTCCTCCTCTTCCAGAAAATGATGAGGGACTTCGCTTCGGTCCGCTTACGCTACTCGGATGCGCATTCCCTCCGGAGCGAGCGCCGCGCAGGCTACCAACCAATGCCACGCTAAGGCACTATTCCCTCGGACTTGTACTTGCTCCAAACAGGGTACGGTATACCAGCAAGCCGGTTAATTGCGAAGGCCTGCACCGTAAGCAGAATCACGGCGAGCTCGATAATGACAAGCTCTTTGGGTTGAGAAATGATGCCGAGCGAAACGATGAGAGTCGTGGCCCCCGCAGGCGGATGACTGACCCGCAAGAGTGCCATGAGCGCTCCAGTAGCCGAGAGCGAGAGCGCCGCGGCCAGCAGTCTTGAGGCATGGACGCCGGGGTTCATGCCAAAGGGCGGACTCGATGCCACCGCAAGCACGAAGGCGGCGTAGCCACAGACGAGCCCAATCGCGTGTCCCAGGATGGTATTGCGCGGACTGGAGACCTCAGACAATGGGGAAAAGAAAAAGAGATACGCTGTGGGGCCGAGGGATGGAAAAACAAAGGGGCTTTCGGTGAGAAGAGCGAGCAGGCCGAGCAGGCCAATAGTGATGAAGCCGTTTACGCAGACATAGACTGCCCACACCAGACGTTGAGGGAAGTGCTGCAAGAGCCATTCCATCCGCATGTGCTTGAGTAGGACCCCGACATGCTCGAATCCGTTTTGCTCAGCGCGCGCATCGAGATGTTCACTTACTAATGTCATCAGATATTCGGGAGCAGATCAAAGTATTCATCGTCTTCGTTCTTGCCTCCTTCTCCGAGGCCGATAGTCTTTTCAGATTCGATGAATTCAATTCGCTCAATCCACTTAACCATTTTGTAGCCGAGCTGGTTCTCAACGCGCAGCCGCAGCGGAGCCCCATAGACCTCGGAGAGCGGCTTCCCATTCATTTCGGTTGCAAGCAGGCATTGGGCCTTGAGCACGTTTTCAAGACTCTGCGTATCGTAGTAAGCGCCGCCATAGAGCGAGCCGCCAAAGGAGAAGAATGCCACCACCTTGGCGTTTGGCCTTGGCCGGACGAGTTGAACCAGAGACTTCATCGGAAGCCCACCCCATTTGGCAATGCCGGTCCAGCCCTGGATGCAGTGATGCATGGTGATTTCCTCGGCTTTGGCCAGGTGTTCGATGTCCGCGAGAGAAAGCTCGACTGGGTTGTCCACGAGGCCGTTCACCTTCAGCTTGTAGTCCAGGAATCCATCCCTCGCCATGAGCTTCCAATCGTCGCGTTCAGGCATTTTGCCATTGGGCCAAAAGCGTGGCGAGATATCCGCCTCGGTGTAATGGGCGCTCGGAGAGAGACGGTTCAGTGTAGTCAGCATCAATGGGTAGGTGATGAACTTCTGCACATGCTGCAGAATGCGCGGATATATCCAGGAGATGTAGTGCGCTGCAACCCACGAGAGTGCGACAACACCAATGCCAACGAAGCCGAGGATCATTCCCCGGTGGTTCAGATCGTCGGTGCCCATCACGATGTGATTCATGTTGCGAACAAAGCCGGTCATCACGATCAACGTCACATGT
>DATDIQ010000055.1:0-122263 GCA_036520995.1 Occallatibacter sp. | reverse complement strand
AGCAGGTTGACCTGGAGCGCATCCTTTTTGTTCGCCGGCAATGGTGAGAATCGGTAACGTGCTTGTTTACGCAGCCGTCAATGCAGGAACGTCCCTCGCCACCTCGATCAACTTGCCCGAGTTGATTTCGTAAAAGAAGCCGTAGAGCTTGACATGCTTCGGCACTGCCGGGCTCGAGCGAAGCAGCCCAAGGTCATACTTGAGCGACTTCTCGAAATCCGGAATGGCCAGGCTATCGCGATCAAACAACGTCGAGATATCAGCGTGATAGTTATCGTGGAACTTCTTGAAGACGCTCTCAGCCTTGTACGAAGAAGTGCCGCAAAACGAGTGGTGATGCGTGACCATTGGACGATGGTCTCGATCGATACTTTGGTATTGGTTTGCGTCTTGTTCTCCCGGAGTAAACTTTCTGCCAGTTAGTTGCTTTCAGTTCTGCTAAAGGGCGATCGGGCCTAATTTGGTGTAGCAGGTCGGCCGGGATTGACCGGTGAGCACGTTATCTGGGTTGGCCGGCAATTGTGACAACGTCGCCCTCGAAGTGTTGTAGGAACACGGCGAGCGCGTGCGCCGCCGCACACAGACTGCTGGCTCAGACGCCCCGGGCACGAATTCGTGGCCGTATTCCTCCTTCCCCAGAGCGTTGTTGCAACCGTAATAGGACTGAGCGGGCTGGCTGCGGATCTTGTCGGGGCGGGATTTACTTTTCCCGTTGGGGCGCTCGTCGATCGGTTTTCCTAGGCTCCTGCCTTCGCGATTGCGGACATGATGCGTCTGTTTGCAACCGGCAGCTTGTTCTTGTTGATTCGTTCTCAGAAGATCGCAGTGCGATGAGGCGGCCAACGCCTGACCCAGGCTAACCGCGCCCGGGTGGATGCAGGTGTGGATTCTTCATACCCAATCGTGATTTGATGGCGAGAACGCCGAAGTTTTGCGCGAATCGGGGGGTTGGGCATGAAACGAAGTTTTGTACTGTTGCTGGTTGTCTGCGCGCTTGTGGCCGCGCCGCTTGCGCACGGCCAGGTCAAGATGACCCATGAGCAAATCCTCTTTTACACATCGGAGTGGAAGGGAGACCGTTTTCCTGACGGGCGGCCCAGGCTCCCAGACTCGCTGCTGAAGCGCGCCGTGGACATGACCATCGAAGATGTCTGGGAATACCTCCGCGAGCACGGCTATCGGAATCAATTCGAAGCAGGCTGGCAGGCTCTGCATATCGATAAGCCCTTTGCCGGGCGAGCGCTGACCGCGCAATACATGCCCATGAGGCCGGACATGCAGCGGGCCATTCTCGCGGAGGGCAAAACGGAAGGCCGCTTGAGCGGAACGAATAGCTGGCCCATCAATGAACTCCAGGTTGGAGACGTCTATGTGGCCGACGGATTTGGAAAGGTCATCGAGGGCACGCTGATCGGGTCCAACCTGGGGAACGCTGTGGCGGCGCACACCCATACCGGCTTCGTATTTGACGGAGGCATCCGGGATCAGGAAGAAAATCGCGAGATTCCCGGGTTCAACGGCTTCTATCGCGGCTACGATCCCTCTGCGTGGGCCGACATGGAGTTGACCGGCATCAACGTCCCAGTTCGCATCGGGAGGGCGGTCGTGCTACCCGGCGATCTTGTTCTGGCCAAGCCGGAGGGCGTTCTATTCATTCCGGCGATATTGGCCGAGGACGCGATCAGCGCAGCCGAATTCACCGCGTTGACCGATGACTACAATTTCGAGCTGAATCGCGCGGGCACGAATGGCGCGCAGTTTGAGGGCGGTTGGACGCCTGCAAAATACGATGCCTTCGCAAACTGGATTGACGCGCACCCGGAAAAACTGAAGGTGCCGCGCGGCGAATTTGAGGCGCTCCTGGAAAAAGCGAAGCAGCGAGGCGAGCGATAGGCTTTATCGGCTCTGCTCCACCACCAGCGCCGCCTGCAGCATAGCCTTCGCGTAGGCAATGTCATACACATCGCCGGTATAGCCTCCACCTCCCGGATAGCCGTGGATCGGGCCACGCGCGCGGTCGTAGTCGAGTGCCCGCGGATGTTCGGGATACAGCTCTCTCGCGTATTTGACGCGCAATAGTTCGCGCATCACCGCGAACATGTTCACGTCGCCCTCGTCAATGAAACCCTCGTCGTATTTCTCATAGGGCTTCATCACATGCGGATTGCGGTAGTGGACATGATTGATGCGGTCGCGAGAGCCGAAGTAGCGACACACCTCGACCGGATCTTCACCCAACTCTCGGGTCACCCCGCAATCGAAGGTGATTCCATTGGCTGGGCTGTCCACGATTGCGATCAGGTGTTTCCAGCCATCCAGGGTGGCCATGATCTGCTGTGAACCGCGGCTCAAAGGAAAGGGCGGGTCGTTGGGATGGAGGGCCAGGCGCACATTCGCTTTCTCTGCCACAGGGACAACAGCTTTCAGAAAATAAGAAATGTTGGCCCACATCTCGTCGCGCGTGTGCGCGCCCTCGTCACTCAGCGGCGGCAGGCCCTTCATCCGGTCGTAGTCGGCGCCTGTCAAACCCGCGCCTCCCCTGCCGGTTTCCTCGAAGTAGCCTTCCATGGCGCGGTGCGCATAAAAGTTGTATTCGACCACGGGCAGGCCGACGGCGCCGGCAGCTTGAATCGATTGCTTCACCTTGTCGATTTCCTCATCGCGACCTGGACGGCCATAGATGGTGTTGGGGAATCCGCCGATCATCAAGTTGCCGAGCGTCACGCCGCCGGCCTTCAGTTTCTCAATGATCGGCTGAAGCTGGTCGACGGTCCAGGGAATCGGCGGGCCTCCTGCCAGCACGTGGTAGACGCCAAGCTGCACCACGGTTCGGATGGCCTCGTCGCTCACGCGCATGCCGTTTTGCAGATCGATCGCACAGGCAATCCTTGGAGTGCCGGCACCCTCCTGCGGCAGGCCGTCCCCTAACCACCAGGGCCTTGCCTCAGTCTGCGCAAAGGTTCGAAGCGTTGGGGAGAGGGCCGCTGCACCTATGCCCCTGATAAGGTTTCTTCGCGAAAGTATCGATCTCTCTTCATTCATCGCACGCATTCTTCCATACGACGGTCCCGGAGTCCAGAGCCGATGTCAGGACGCCGCGTCTCGATTCGAGGAGTAAGATGGGGCCGCTGCCAAAATTCAATCCCGGGAAGGACCGCTCCCCATGGCCGACGACACTCGATACCCGCTGAATCGCCGAACCGTGCTTCGATCATCGCTCGCCCTGCTCGCGGGCAGCGCCGCCAGACCCATTGCACATGCAGAGCCAGAGATTAGGAATGTGAACACTGGGTCAAGTCCGTCGAACCTAAAGATTACCGACATGCGCTATGCGATCGTAGTCAAGCCGGGGCCGAGCCCGTGCGTGCTGATTCGCATTGACACCAACCAGGGAGTCTACGGTCTGGGTGAAGTGCGCGATATCGCCGGCCCGCAATATGCCCTGGTGCTCAAGAGCCGCATCCTCGGCGAAAATCCTCTGCGCGTCGACTATTTATTCCAGAAGATCGCGCAATTCGGCGGCAACGCGCGGCAGGCCGGGGGTGTGTGCGCAGTGGAGATGGCGCTCTGGGATATTGTTGGCAAGGTCTATAACATTCCCGTCTATCAGATGCTCGGGGGAAAGTGGCGCGACGCCATTCGCATCTATGCCGACACAACCGAATCAATGAACCCCGCAGAATATGGGCGCCGCGCCAAGGATCGCAAAAACATGGGCCTGACGTGGATGAAGATGGACCTCGGCATCAACGTCCTCGATGGAATTCCCGATACCGTGATGCGGCCCTCAGGCATGAGCCAGTGGGAAATGCAGGATCAGCCGCATCCCTTCGTCGCGACCGAGGTAACCGATAAGGGCATCGCCCGTCTCTGCGAGTATGTGGCGTCGGTGCGCGAGAACATCGGCTACGACATGCCGCTTTCGATGGATCACCTGGGCCACATCGGCGTGAAGTCGGTGATTCGTCTTGGCAAGGCATACGAGAAGTTCAATCTTGAATGGATGGAGGACGTAGTTCCCTGGTTTTATACAGACCTTCTGAAAGAGATCACGCAGGAGAGTCCAACGCCCACGATCACCGGAGAGGACATCTACCGAATCGAAGATTTCGAAACACTTTGCCGCGAGCACGCGATCGATAAGATTCACCCGGATCTCGCGACCTCCGGCGGCATTCTGCAGACGCATCGCATTGGCGACATGGCATTCCGCCATGGAGTTCCCATGGCGATGCATTTCGCCGGGACGCCGGTGGGCTGCATGGCCGCGGTTCATTGCGCGGCCGCGACGCGCAACTTCCTCGCGCTCGAAAATCATTCACTCGATGTGCCCTGGTGGCAGGATCTGGTCACCGGTATCGACAAGCCGATGATCAACAAGGGCTACATCAAAGTGCCTGAAACGCCGGGGCTTGGCATCACGCTGAATGACGATGAAGTGAAGCGGCACCTTAAGCCGGGTACCGGGTATTTTGAGCCCACGCCTATGTGGGACGAACCGCAGTCTTGGGATGACGCAACGTTTAGCTGACCATTATGGCCACTCAACCCCTCCCGTCCCCCCATCGAATGCGCGAAAAGTCGTTTACGTGGTTCATCGGGTCTTCATGTCTTTCTACGAGGGCGCGGTTGGTATTGCAGGTCTGTCGAGGTTGCAGCAGATCTTCGCCATTTCGAACCTGCTCTCCATTTCGAGCGATCGAAGGAGCAGAGTTGGCATCTCACTATAGATATGAGTGATGCTGAGGGAATTCGCGAATATGCGGCGAAGATTTATATCGATCCTGCGAGGAAAGTCGGAAGATCGAAGGTTTCTTTCGTTTCGGGCAATCTTCACACGGCGCTTCGGTATCAGAATCGTCTAAGCGCCATTTGCACGGCAATCGACGCGCGAACATTCGAAAGAGAGAACAGGATCAAGCGCGTTCGCAGGACCGGTCCGGCCGAAGGCGCAACGGTCGAGTGGACGTTTTCCCTCTGATCATCGCGTTTCTTTCGTGGCCGCAGTTTAGAGTTGGATCAGCGGTACAGCGCGTCGTGCTGCCGGCACGGTCGCAATCCGCCTCCTCGCGCGAAACTTGCGCTGTTCAATCGAAACTCAATCGCTACTCAATAAAGTAGCCGATCTTGGTCAGAACGTCGTCACTGAGATCCACCCCGAGCAACCGCGCACCGAGAGGATCATGCAGCAGGTTCAGTTGAAAGACCTGAAGCACGGAAGCAGGCAAATCCGTATGCTTCCGAAGCATCAGCAGCAGGGCTGAGCTGTCTGTTGGGTACTCGTAGTCGCCAGGCAGTCCGCACGCAGGGCGAATTGTCAGCGAGAGGGGAATCGTTCCGGGGCCAGTGCTGGAGTGATCCGTTGGCCGAGTAATGAGATTGACTCGCATCTGGGCATCCTGACACTAACTTACTGCTCTCTCAATGCTACCGATGGGTGAGCGGAAGCGACCCAAGCGGGTGAGTCCCGAATCGACAGTGCTGATGGTTGATCGTCATTTGGCACAATCGAAATGCCGGGAAGTTGTTAAGTAATAAGCCTGTTCTCAGCATTTTGAGTGGCGGGACCCGTGGAGCAGTAAAGAGCATCGTCGGCCACTAGCCAAGAGCCTCTTTTACGTTCTGGACAACGGATTGCCAGTCATCTGTTCTCGTTTGGCGAAACAGGCGCATCGAGGGATACCAGAGACTGTCGCTCCGGCTCAGAAGCCAGCGCCAATCGGGTGCGAACGGCAACAGAACCGAGGTGGGAACACCCAATGCCCCCGCCAGATGTGCCGCGGAGTTGTCGATTGTGATGACCAGGTCCATTGCTGCAACTTGCGCCGCAAACGCATCCACGTTTGCGAACTGGTCAACATCACGATCGATCAGAATGGGGGCGTTCCCCGCAGCGGCCTGCTTCTCCAAAACGTCGTGGTCTCCATACTGCAGGCTGATCCATCGGATGCCGGAAAGGGCGAAGAGTGGCGCAAGCATCGATAGCTCGATGGAGCGACCGCGCCCGGTTTTCCGATTCGACGTGTACCAGGCAAGTCCGACGGTTTTTCGGCCGTCGAAGTAGCGCCTGCGGAACATGTCCCGCTTGAATGGATCAGGCGTCAGGTAGGGCGATGAGGTGGGCGCAAAGACTGCGCTCGATCGTCGGAACAGGCCGGGCAAGCTGCCGCAAGGAAGATGTGCGACGATATCCAGTTCGGGATGGTCCCCCGGTGCGAAGGCAGAAACGATGGAGATACTGGGAAATGAGCGTGCGAAGAGCGTCTCAAGCCGCGGATCGCACTCAAGCACGCAGGAGACTCCAGAGCGAATCACATCCGGGATGAGTCCGGCAAACATGATCTCGTCTCCGATGCCTTGCTCACGCCAAATCAATAATCGGCCGGACGGCATAGGATTGCCCTCCCACCGCGGCCAAGGATAAGTGCGCGTTGGCGTATCGTGATCCAGCGTATCCCAGCGCCGTTCAGAAGCGAGCCATCCGGCAGCAAAATCGCCCTTGAGCAGCAGGACCGCGGCTTCGGCAGTGACCGCCTCGGCGAGCTGGGGATTGAGGTTCGATGCGCGGCGATAACAGGTTAGGCTCGAGTCCAGCTGGCCCTGCTCCTTGAAGATGTTTCCAAGGTTCACATAGGTCTCAGCAGAATCAGGCTTGAGAATGAGCGCCCGCTGGTAACATGCTCCCGCCTGCGATAGTTTGCCTTGTGACTGGAGAACATTGCCAAGATTGGAGTGATAGGTCGCCACATTACCATTGATTTCAATCGCGTTTTCGATGAGATCGATTGACTCTTTACTGCGCCCCATTTGGAAGGCGATCATGCCCAGTAAATGCAGACTGTCTGCATGGCGAGGATCGACCGACAAGATTTGCCGGTAAATCTGCTCGGCCTGATCGAGGCGGCCGGTTCGGTGATGATCGAGCGCTTCAAGAGTCATGCTCTGAACGAGAGAAGAATGACGGCTCATGCCTCAGCCCATTGATTGTGAGGAGATCGATTCACACTCTGATCGAACCAAACATCGGGACAGGCTTCGTGAAGGAGCAGATCCAATTCGTAAGCCGCGCCATTGACAAAGTAACGAGTCACTTTGTCCCAGTCTAAGACACCTGATGCATTGTCGGGTCCAGTTCCAAATTCCCGAGCGCCGGAATGCGACGCGGTAGCAGTAGGCCGGAGCGCGTTGAAGTCGGTGCGCCAAGCGGATAAACCTTCCCGCAACGAGGCGGTTAAGGGTCGACGCGCCCATCAATCGGGATAAGAATAGAGCCAGTCCGTTTCCCGGGCGAATCACTGCAAACGCGAAGTGGCTGCTCCGCCCTGTAGAACCTGCGGGCGACTCGAAACTCTAAAATGGAATTCTCAGAGTGCACGCAAGGAGGAAGTGATGGAGAGGATATCGAGAAGAAGATTCATGAGGACCGCATCGGCGAGCGCCGTACTTGGCGGGGTCGTCGCGTCGGGTGCGCGCGTGGCACCTGCCGATCCTCTTGGCTTGCCGATAGGGTGTCAGACGTGGCCAGTGCGAGAAAGGATCGCCAAGGACTTTCGCGGCACGCTTCGCGAGCTTGCCTCCGCCGGATTCCAGACGATCGAGTTGTGCTCGCCGGTGGGCTACGCCGACTCCGGATTCGCCGGACTCGGCAAATACAGCGGAGCCGAGCTTCGCGGCATCCTGCGCGATGCAGGCCTTTCATGCGTCAGCAGTCACTTCTCCATCGATGAACTGAGGAAGGATCAGGCGGGCCGGATCGCCTGGGCGAAGGATGTTGGCTTGAAGCAAATGTGTGTGCCCAGCCTGGATGGGCCGAAGAACCCCACGATGGACGATGTGAAGCGAGCTGCCGACGAATACAACCGGATGGGGGAGCAGGCGGCGGCGGCCGGGATCGTGCAGGGCCTGCACAACGAGGACTTTGAACTCACGAAGGTCGATGGACGAAGGACATATGACCTTCTGTTTCAACTTCTAGATCCCCGATACGTCAAGTTCCAATTCCAGGTGTCTACGATCAGCGAGGGATACGATGCGAGTGAGTACTTCACCAGATATCCCGGCCGCTTCATTTCCATGCACGTGCAAGGCTGGTCGGCCAAGACCCGGCAAATTGTGCCGGTTGGTGAAGGCACTCTCGATTGGAGAAGAATCTTTCATGCGGCGCAATCCGGCGGCATTCAGAATTACTTCGTGGAGATGGATCTGCCCATGATGAAGGCCAGCGTTCCGTATCTTCGGCATTTGCAGGTGGGGTGAATTCACAATCAAGCCTGCTTGATTGCCCAGTGCCACGCAAACAGGCCGGCTTCCTGCATCGACTTAGGTGATGTCTGATCTGCGCATGTAGACGGAATAGCGCTCATCCGTGATCAAGCTGAGAGGCACGAGCGTGTGCACGAGGCCGCGTCCCTTCGTTTGGAATTGCAACGCATAGAGCGGCGAAGCTTCGGTCTGCTTGAACCAGACTGGATCATCGCTCGACGCAACGGTCGCAGTTGGTTCGCCATGCCCGTCCCGGTGGTGGGGTGGCCGCATATCGACAGTCGGCATGGGGTAGCCGTCGTCGAAGCCTCTTGGGCCTTCTCCGCCGTAGATCATCGCGGTGGTTAAGCCTTCCGTACCCAGCCGCGCCGCCAGGACGAGCGGTCCATACATGGCCGCCTGTACGGCATGATCATCGGGCGCCTGCGCAATGTGGAGGGTCAAGGGCATGTCGATGGTGATGGTGTCGCCCCGTTTCCAGGGATGGGCGAGGGAGACATAGGTTGAGGGGGTGCCGGAGATCTGCTGCGATTCTCCATTGATGTCGATCTGAACGCCTTCGGTAGCCCAATAGGGGATGCGAATCTTCAACGCGGTCGCAGCGTTGGGCGCGTCATCGACGGTGAGCATGATGCGTTGGTCGTAGGGGAATTGGGTCTTCATGCGCAGGCGTAACCCACGCTGCTGCCAGTTGAGCGTGGATGGGATGAAAAGGTTGACGAAGACCGACTCTTCGTCGCGAAAGTAGATGCAGTTGTTGAGTTTCGAATACTCTTCGACGCCCGTGCCTGTACAGCACCAGAAGGAATCGAAGAGCGTGCCAAAGGTCTTATACATGCCCGGCTGCAGCGCCACGTAGTACATGAGCATGCCGTTGCGATCTTGCGTTCCATGGCGCACGTTGATCAACAACCGCTCGTAATAGTCGAAGAACTTCGCGTCGGGCTCCTGTGCGAAGAGGTGACGCGTGAGCTTCATCATATTGTAGGAACAGCAGCACTCCTCGGCAGCGGGCCCCAGCTCGCTGGTAATGGCGTCCGGCTTATGCCACATTTCTCCATTGCTGGTGCCGCCCGTGCAGTAGGCATGATGCTCGGTCACGATGCGATAAAAGTTTTCGGAGATCTGCCGGTAGCGCGAGTCTCCGGTCAGTTCATAGCCTCGTGCGGCGCCAATCACTTTGGGGATATTCGTATTGGCGTGGTTGCCATCTAGCTTGTCGTCGCCGGCGGCGAGGGGATCGAAGATTTTCTTGTGCTCGAAACGATAGGCGAGGTCCCGATACTTTGCGTTGCCGGTGATCGCGTAGAGATTGAAGGAGGCTTCGTTCATCCCGCCATGCTCGACAAGCAAGACTCTCTGCCAGTCGTCATCGGAGAAGGTGCGCGCATATTGATCGGCCCAATCGGCCATGCGCACCGCCATTTCGAGCGCCTGCCTGTTGCCGGTGTGCTCATGCATGTCAATCAACCCGGCAAGGATCTTGTGGTAAGTGTAAAAGGGCGCCCAGACACGATCGTGCCTGCGCAGTCGGTCGTAGAAAGCTGCCGGATAGGCCCCGAGATAGCCATCCTTGCTCTGGCACTCGGCCAGCATCGCGACAAGCTCGGTTGCCTTTTGCGCAATGAACGGATCGCCCGTGCTGGCATGCATCAAGGCAGAGGCCGAGAGATAGTGGCCGGCAAAGTGTCCGCGCAGCTCGCAATCCGGAGCTTCCCAGCCTCCGAGAGCATCGGCATCGGAGGTAATTCCTGCGGTAACTCGAAAATTGTGTGCGAGACGTTCGTTGGGCAGCGCATAGAGGAAGCTGCGATTGAGCTCCGACATTTCTTTCCAGAAACTGGGAAGTAGGCGCACATCCGACATGGGGAACGGCTCGGCCTTGCTCTTGACGGCGTCGCGGATTGGAGTTGTGTCGGGCATCGCTACTTTGCTGTGGCCGGGTTCGACTGCGCCGATGGAATGGGATGGAAACAGACCCGCCGCCCCGACTGCGGCTGCGCCACCAAGGAAGCTTCTGCGTGTCAGGCACTGTTTCATCGCGATTCTCCTTTTCACAACCCTAGAAAAATACAATTGTGTATACGATTTCCCTGAGTCTTACGATTCTCCAGTGGCCGGCACTCTGTCAACCGGTTGTTGCGATGACTTCAAATTGTTTTTCATTGCGCGTGGCGATGATGGCGGTGTCTTTTTCTGCGCCGCCGGGCGCGATCGGCGTTCCGTTCACGGCGAGGTGAGTGATCGTTTGTCCCGCCGGAAGTCGAAACCTTACGTGAATCGTCTTTGGCTGTTCTCTTCCATTTTCCAGCGCAATCTGCGCGATGGTGCGGCTGGGCCGTTGTGAAGAGAGATGGAAATCGACGCGCCCCCAGCGCGTAGGAGCCTGCCCAATGGAAATTGGCTTGCCGGATTCAAGCCATTTGCGCGGGAGCGCGCGGCCGAAGTAGAGCGTTTCCTCATCCGGATCTTCAAAGACCAGCATCCAGCGCACCAGCAGAGGGATGGTTTGCTGGGCGGGGATACAAAAGAGGGCTCCGTCGCCCGTGATGCCTGAGACTTCACCGGCCGTCCAACTGCCTCGCGAGTGGTCATGGTAGCGATGCGCATAGAGAAACAGCAGATACTCTTGGATGCGGTCAAGGCGCAGCAGGGCCTGCGCGTATCCGTAGGAGATGAATCCAAGGATGTCGCGACCGTCAGGATGCGGCGCTTCCACGTTAGCGACCACGCCCAGGGTAGTGGCTCCGTAGGCGCGCATACAGTCGATGAGGGTATTCTCCTGCGCCCGGCTGAGCACGGCGGGCTGCAGCAGTTCGGCGTAGCAGCGATGGACCCACCCCTGTGCGCTGGGGTGCTCTCTTTCGATCGACTCGCGAAAAGTGAGATCAGCTCCGGGAAACGGCCCGATGTAGGGTGGATTCATCGCGCGCTGCGTGCTGGCGTCGATGGAATGGATGATCGTGGCGCAAAGCTGTTCGCTGCGCTGTCGCCAGTCGGATGCTGTAGCCTCCATTCCGTCGCGCTTCAGGCTTTTCCAGGTTGCGGCAATGTCGCGCCAGCCGCGCACCGCAAAGGCGCTATTCGCGAAGTAGGGTTTCCACCAGATGGAGGGATCGGGCATCAGGCAGGAATCCGATTCGCACCAACCGTGAAGCAGTCCATGCCCTGGATCGGTAGCCGGAAGCGTGAGCGACTCGTCGTGAAGTTCTGCAAGCAGCCCGGCCATAGCTTCGATCTTTTCACGATGCCGCACCAGCAAGGATTCGTCGCGGGTGTAGTTGTAGAAACGCCCGATGAGCGAGAGCGTGAGCCCGAACTGCGCGGTCTCGGGCCCGCGCATGTTCACCATGCCCTTGGCATCGACAAGCTCGGAGAAGTAGTTGTCGAAGACATCGCGCGCTTGCGCAAATCGTCCGCACTCGAGATTCGCATACAGCGACATGGTGAAGATGTCTTGAAACCCGTCGTACTCCGGCCCGTAGTAGTCGCGGTCGACCGCGCCATATTTTGGATATACGCCGCCGGGACGCACGATCTGTTCCTTGACGAAGGCATGACGAACCATGTTGGACCAGCTGGCGTCGGGAAGCTCGATGGGCACGACGTCGACCATCAGCAACTCCCAGTACTCGGCGCATTCGAGAAGGGCGAGATAGAAGCTTTCCTGCGAGGGCTCCTGGCGTCTGCGCGTATAGGCTGGGTAACTGTGGCCAAACTCGGCCTTCAGAACTTTTCCGTCACGGATGTGGGTTGTGCGATGCCAAGTCTGCACGATGAAACGATCGCGCGCCAGAACATCGCCAAAGACAAGGACTTCGTAGAACGAGCCGTCTTCTGTGGGAAACACTTTGCGCACCACCGGCATCCAGCCACCGACCAGGCCCTCGTATCTTCGCGCGGCCCGAGCGCGCGTCAGTTCCTTGAAGTATTGGACGGGGTGATAGGTGCGCGTATTTCCCGATGGATAAACCGGCATGGTGTCACTGCACTCGCGGGTACCCACGATGGTGTTCCACGAAGGCCTGTAGCCTTCGCCGGAAGGTTGCGCAGAGTCCATGGGGGGCGCGGCCTGGCGCACTTGATCTTCATCGGGGTCGCCGTTGGCGAGCAGTTTGTCGGCCAGCAAATCGCGCGGGGAAAGCCCAATCTCTTTCAAGTTGAGGCCGAGATAAGGTGGTCCTTCTTCGGGAAACGTGGCTTCGGCGGTTTTCGGCAAGGGACGGCACGCGCCGATTGAGGAAACGAAGGTGATCGCCCCATCGCGTGTGCGGAGATCTTCGTAGACGCGCCAAGTCTGGTCGCGGCGTTGGAAGGTGCAGAGCAGAGTGTGGCCTTCGATGTCGGCTTCATGGAAGGAAGCAACGCCGGGTGCAGGCGAGGTCGCTTGGGGCGATTGCGGGGATGCGTCTGGCGAGGCAGCCAGATCGCCAAGCGTCGAAGCGCCCACGGCGACGACTTGAAGGAATCTTCTTCTGTCCACGCGCACTCTCGATTCCGGGATGCCGGCCCACGCCGAATGTCAGGGATGGGTTGGATGATCGCCGTAGAATTTCCAGCTGGTTTTGAAGTCGCGCGTGAGCTTCTGATTTTCCAGGTCCGCACGCAGCAATTCGATGGGCATGAAGTTCTCGTGCAAGGTAGCATCGTGAAATTCACGATCGGTCATTTTTTTCGAGTCAACGAGTTCCCGATGCAACGCGCGAAACTGGAGGGCTCCGAGGAGGTAGGCGCTTTGATAAAGCGGCCCGACGGATCCGTCAAAAGAGCGTCGCACTTCAGCCGAGGCATTGTCGGGCTCGAAGCCGACATTGTCGATGAGGGATTGCACACATTGCGCCGGCGTCCAGTGCCCCAGGTGGAAGTTCATGGTGAAGATGATTCGGGCCGAGCGATGCATCCGCCACACGAGCGCACCCACCCGCTCTTCGGGCGTGCGATCGAATCCTTTGTCCCAGAACAGCATTTCCCACCAGAGCGCATTGCCCTCAACCCAGAACGGCGTTTCGAAGACGCGCCGGTAGGGGCGATAGCGCGCGGCCATGTAGAACTGCAAAAAGTGACCCGGAATCATTTCGTGAAATGCGGTGGCGCGCGCGAATGGAATGTTGTTTCCCCGCATGCTCATCTCGCGCTGATCGAAGGTCATGGTGTTGGTGGGATAAGAGACGCTGATTTCGGTTCCGCCGGTGAAGAAGGGGTTCACCAATTGGCGCTCCGGCGTCATCATGATCATCCGCCAGGTTTCGTCGGCAAGCGGCGGCACCGTGACGAGGTCGTGTTCCTTAGCAAATTCGCTGCCTTCCACCACCAGCTTGCGAATCAACTCCGGCTGCTCGCCCGGAGCGACATGCATGTGTTTCACCTTTTCGACGGCAGCGTGCCAGTTGTCTCCAAAGCCCATTTCGCCGGAAGCCTTGAGCATTTCGCGCATGCACCAGTCGTATTCGGTTTGCGCGATGGCGATGAGTTCCTCGGGCGTGTAGGGGATCATGTTGTCGGCGAGGTCGTCCATCAAAGCCTGGCGGCCGACCGGATCGCCGATGATGGCAGTTTTGTCGTCGGGCGCAATGCCAATGAGTTTTTCTTTCAGGAAATCCTTGTAGTCGCGCAGAGCCTTGTCGGCGTCCCTATACGGCTGTTCGATCCACCAGGTGAAAAGGGGGTCGTAGCCGTCGTACTGGCCGTACCAGTCGTGCAGGTGGGCGATCAACTCGTCGGTCGCGTTCAGAGCGCGATTCGCCACGACCGGATCGATCTTCGGTTTTGGACTCTGCGCATCGCTCTCTCCTCTCTGCAGTTTGGGAGAGAGGCGATCGCGCGTTGCCTGAATTTCTTTCACCATCTCAGAAAGGGCGGCTGCATCTTTCTCGGCATCGGGGCGTTGCATCCGCCTGGCGGTTTCAATCAAATCTTCAGCTGTCTTCGCGAAGGGCAACAAGGGCAGCATGGCGTCGATCTGTGCTTTGCGAATGGCAAGCTGATGTTGCTGAGCGGTGACATGATTGCGGAGAAGAAGATAGTCAATCTGATCTTCGTGAGAGAGCTTATCGAAATCGATTGCCGTCAATGCGGACAGAGTATCGTCATAAAACTTTTCAAACCGGCCGAATCGCGCGGGCGAAATCTCGACGGAATACGATTCTGCGAGGGCTTGAGAATCGGCGGTGAATTGCTGGATGAGTGCCGGCATCCGCGGTGAACTCGATGCACCTTCTGCCGCAACTGCCATCTTCGCAGGGGCTGATCCGGCCGCGAGGGCCCACGCGCAGAATGCCCAGCAGAGTTTGTCAAACGTCCGCATGTTGTCTCCATCTTGGCGAAATCGGCTTGAACAGACGGTCGTTCTGATTGCTTGGAGAAAAGACTCACAAGACCAGAGCCTAGTGAACAGGAACGAATTGTATACTAAATTGCATTCGCTCGACGGGTGCATCGGAAATCCAATCATTTTTCTGTTTTGAGGATGGAGGATTGGCCCATGTCAATCTCCCCAGACGCGTCTGCAGAGCCGACCGCGCCCATGTTTCAGCGTGGGCTCGGACTCTTCGATTCGGTGATGATGGTGGTCGGCGTCATGATCGGGTCGGGCATCTTCATCGTGTCTGCGGAGATGTCGCGGCAGATTGGCAGCGCCGGGGGAATCCTCGCCGCGTGGCTGTTGACGGGCCTCCTCACCGTCAGCGGGGCGCTCATCTACGGAGAATTGGCCGCGATGATGCCGCGAGCCGGTGGCATGTATGTATATTTGCGCGAAGCCTACTCGCCGTTTTGGGGATTTCTCTATGGCTGGACTCTCTGCACCGTGATCCAAACCGGCACGATTGCGGCGGTTTCCGTCGCCTTTGCCCGATTCACGGGCGTATTGTGGCCTGCCATTGCGGAGTCACACTACCTTGTCGCGCCTTTTCTGATATCGAGCCACTACGCGGTTTCGTTGTCGACCGCGCAGGCCCTGGCGATCGCCGTGATCGTTGTGCTCGCGTACACAAACAGCCGTGGTCTTGAATATGGAAAAGCGATTCAGAACATTTTTACGGTGGCCAAGATGGGGGCGCTGCTCGGACTGATTGTTCTGGGTTTGACATTTGCCGCCAACGCAACCGCGATCCATGCCAATTTCGATCATCCGTGGGCAGCGAGACCCACGGTGTCGCTGGCTGACGGGCTGATGGCCACCACGGCGAGCGGTTTGTTTCTTGCCATCTGCATCGCGCAAACCGGTTCCCTGTTTTCGGCGGATTCCTGGCACGACATCACGTTCGTTGCCGGCGAAGTGAAGGACCCGCGCCGTAATTTGCCCCGCGCGCTGGCGATTGGCGCCTCGCTCGTGATTCTGCTTTATCTGCTGGCGAATGTCGCGTATCTTTGTGCATTGCCGATTGGGGTCATGCAGCACGTGCCCGACGACCGGATCGCCACTGCTGTAGTACGCCTTGTCTTTCCACGCTTCGGCGCCGGGATCATGGCGGCGGCGATCATGGTTTCGACCTTCGGAACTGCCAACGCACTGACGCTTGCAGGCGCTCGCGCATCGTACGCAATGGCGCACGATGGCTTGTTCTTTCAGATCGGGCAGCGCCTGAACGCGGCGAAGGTGCCGGGATGGGCGATGCTCGTCCAGGGAATCTGGTCGGTCGTTCTCGTTCTTCCCCGTACCTTTGATCCGGCTACGAGACAGTTTGGGAATCTCTACAGCAACCTTTTGGAATATGTCATCTCGGCGGCGCTGGTGTTCTACATTCTCACAATTGCGGCAGTCTTTCGTCTGCGCAGGAAGCGTCCGGACGCGGAGCGGCCGTACCGCGCATGGGGCTACCCCTTTTTGCCTGCGCTGTATCTGTTGGGAGCAACCACGGTGCTGCTCGCGCTCTTTTTTTACCGCCCGACGACAACGTGGCCCGGCTTTGCGATTGTGATCACCGGCATTCCTGTGTACTTCCTCGTGGTCTCGCGTCGAGGGAGAGTCGCGCGCAGTGCCCGCGAGGACACCGATGCTTGAGCGATTCACCATCTCGATCAATGGCCGCACGATCGAAGTCAACGAGGGCACGAGTGTCGCATCCGCACTTCTGATGGCAAACGAGGCGAGTCGTCGTTCGGTGAGGCAGGAACTGCGTGCGCCGTTTTGCGGCATGGGCGTTTGCATGGAGTGTCGCGCGCAGGTGAATGGGATGCGCCATCGAAGAACCTGCCAGATATTGTGTGCGCCGGGGATGGAAGTCGTGACCGAATGAGGGCATCGTTCGATGTGGTCGTTGTGGGCGGAGGGCCCGGTGGAATTGCCGCTGCGGTGATCGCTGCCGAGGCAGGCCTGCCGGTTTGCCTGCTCGACGACAACGCAGCGCCCGGCGGCCAGATATGGCGCGGGGCTCAGGCGCAGCGAGGCGCACACCTCGCGCATGGGCGAGAGTTTCACGCGTGGACCGATCGTTTACAGAGGACGAACTGCACGGTGTTGCCCCATTGGCAGGCAACTGCCCAGCCCAGTTCCCATGTTCTGCGCGTGGAGCATGAAGACGAAGTCCGCGACCTCAAGTTCAAGCATCTGGTTATTGCCACGGGCGCGCGCGAACGCTTCCTGCCTTTTCCGGGATGGACCTTGCCCGGCGTAATGGGCGCGGGGGGATTGCAGGCCTTCGTGCGGTCTGGACTGGACCCGCGCGGCAAACGGGTGGTGATTGCGGGGACGGGGCCGCTTTTGCTGGCGATCGCTGCAGGTGTCTCGGATGCCGGAGCAACGGTCATCGGCATTTTCGAACAGGCGCCGCTTGCGCGGCTCCTCCGGTTTGGGCTACACCTGGCAGGCCAGCCGAACAAGTTAATGGAAGGCGCGCAGTATCGGAGAAAAACCCTGGGGACTCCGTACCGAACTGGCTCCTGGGTGACTCGAGTTGAAGGGACCGGGCACGTGCAGCGCGTGTACGTCTCGGATGGCCGCGAGGAATGGGGGATTGCGTGTGACTGGCTGGCCACTGGCTTTCATCTTGTGCCCAACCTGGAACTGCCGAATCTCGTAGGTTGCCGCATAGACGGAGACTATGTGGCAGTTGATGAGCGCCAGCAGAGCTCCGTTCCCGGAATCGCCTGCGTGGGCGAATTGACCGGCATCGGCGGAGTCGAAAAGGCATTGCTGGAAGGCCAGGTTGCCGGATGGGCCGCCGCAGGCAACGACGCAAAGATTCAAGCGACCCTGCCGCGTCTGAAGCGGTACCGGCGGTTCGCTCAACAACTGGACAGCGCATTCGCTTTGCGCTCTGAGTTACGCGAGCTTGCGGAGGCAGAGACCGTGGTTTGCCGTTGCGAAGACGTTCTCCATGCTCAGTTGACGAAGTGCTCTTCGTGGCGCGAAGCCAAACTGCACACGCGCTGCGGCATGGGAGCCTGCCAGGGCCGGATCTGCGGCACGGCCACCGAGTCTCTCTTTGGTTGGAAGTGCGGAGGCACGCGGCCGCCGATTTTTCCTGCCGCCGTTTCTGCTGTTGCCGCGGAGCCAGAGCCCCACCAGCCGGCTTCTCGCTGAGCCCGACCACGGAATGCGCGCAGACGATTTCAATCTTCGGAGGCATGCACTTGACCCTGAGGCGAAGGAAACATACAGAGGATTCCTCGATTGCACGTTGGTCGCGGCAGGTTGGTTCGGTGATACGCTGCGCAAGCGCAATTTTGCTGCTCACCCTGCCTGTGGGCACTGCCATCGCGCAGTTGAGGCCGGCGGACTACGATCGCGCACTCGGATTGCGGGAAAAGTACAAGGGACTGGTTTTGCATGTACCCGGCGATGTGAAGTGGATCCAAGATACGCATCGGTTTGTCTACCGAAGATCGATCGCCGGGGGCGACGAGTTTGTCGTTGTCGATGGAGAGAAGGGATCTGCGCAAGCGGCCTTTGATCCTGCGCGACTCGCAACGACCTTGACCAAGGCGCTCGGGGAACCAGTAAGAGCCAATGCACTGCCTCTCGATCACGTGACGTTCTTTGAAAAAGGAGCGGCGCTCACGTTCATGCACGAGCGCACGCGATGGCGCTGCGACTTGACCAGCTACGCATGCAAGCGCGCGCAGGAGCCGAAGGAATCCGACGAGGACGATGACAGCTACGATTCGACGCCCCCTCCGGTGAATGGGGCGGCCCACGCGGTGAAGTCGCCTGACGGCAAGTGGCTGGCGTATGTCGAGAATTACAACGTGGCACTGCGTCCTGCGGGAGCGGATCCAAAGGATTCGGAGCAACAAACGATGCCGTTGAGCGAAGACGGTTCCGAAGACAATTACTATTCGGTCGATACTTTGGCATGGTCTCCTGATTCGAAACACCTGGCTGTGTATCGTATCCAGCCGGGCTATAAGCGCGAGGTGCACTACATCGAATCGAGTCCTTCGGATCAATTGCAGCCCAAGTCGTCAACGATGGTCTATCCGAAGCCGGGCGATGTGCTGTCGCTGTACCAGCCGGTGCTGTTCGATGTGGCGGGGAGGCGGGAAATTCCGATTGACAACACGCTCTTTCCCAATCCCTATGAGATGCTTTCCTTCCAGTGGTGGAAAGACTCGCAGGCAGTCACGTTTGAATACAACCAGCGAGGACACCAGCTTTATCGAGTGGTGGAAGCGAACGCGACTGACGGCAAAGCGCGCACCCTCCTCGAAGAAAAGAGCGACACGTTCGTGAACTACGAACCGCTCACGCCGGACCAATTCGATCACGGCAAGTACTATCGCAAGGATCTGAACGACGGGAAAGAGATTCTGTGGGCCTCGGAGCGCGATGGGTGGGAGCACCTCTATCTGTTCGACGGACATACCGGCGCGCTGATCCGGCAGATTACGCACGGCGACTGGGTGGTGCGGGCGGTAGACCACGTCGATGAGGAACATCAGGAAATCTACTTTGAAGCCAGCGGCATGGACCCCCTCGAAGATCCGTATTACGTGCACGGCTACAAGATTCGCTTCGATGGCACGGGGCTCAGCCCGCTCACTCCGGCGAAGGCGAACCACACGCTTGAATACTCCCAGGACGGGAAGTATTTCGTGGACACGTACTCGCGGCTTGATCTCCCGCCGGTGATGGAACTGCGGCGCGCGGAGGATGCGAGCCTGGTGATGTCGGTGGACAAAGCCGACGATGCGCCATTGCGTGCGGCAGGCTGGCAGCCCGCGGAGCCTTTTCATACTGCCGGTCGCGATGGTAAAACGCAGATCTGGGGCGTGATCTATCGGCCCTTCAACTTCGATCCCAACAAAAAGTATGCGGTCGTCGAGGACATCTACGCGGGACCGCAAGGCTCCTTTGTTCCGAAGAGTTTTTCGGCACGGCCCGAGCCTTTGACGGCACTGGGATTTGTGGTCGTGCAGATCGACGGCATGGGGACCAACAATCGATCGCGCGCTTTTCATGATGTGGCCTGGCACAATTTGAAAGACGCAGGGTTTGCCGACAGGATTCTCTGGCATCTAGCGGTCGCCGCAAAGTATCCCTGGTATGACATTTCGCGCGTCGGTATCTTCGGTACGTCTGCGGGCGGCCAAAGCGCGATGGGCGCGCTGCTCTTTCATCCCGAGTTCTACAAGGTAGCCGTCGCCAATTCGGGAAGCCATGACAACCGCATGGACAAAATCTGGTGGAACGAACAGTGGATGGGTTGGCCCATCGGTCCCTGGTATGCCGAATCGTCGAACGCAGAGAATGCCTGGAGGCTGCAAGGAAAGTTGATGCTGGTGGTCGGCGAGATGGACAAGAACGTTGACCCGTCGACGACGCTGCAGGTGGTGAACCGGCTTATGCGCGCGGGCAAAGACTTCGATTTCCTGTTTGTTCCCGGTGGCGGCCATGGGGCAGGGGGCCGCTATGGAGAGCGCCGGCTGCTGGATTTCTTTGTGCGCAATCTGCTGGGCGCCCCGACTCCCGATTGGAACCGCCT
Organism: Occallatibacter sp.; assembly: GCA_036520995.1. Lineage (GTDB taxonomy): Bacteria > Acidobacteriota > Terriglobia > Terriglobales > Acidobacteriaceae > Telmatobacter. The sequence continues at coordinate 102,077 of DATDIQ010000055.1, read as the reverse complement.
GCCCAAATAACGTGCCTCTTCGATTTAAGTGACTTAATTTAAATAAGATAACTTGCGAGAGCGGGAGATTCCCGGGCGGACCGCTGGCGGCCTGCCTAACAGAACGCGTCGAGTAACAGCGAGAAAATCAACAGTGCTTTCATTTTTCTCTTGTAAGAAATACAAAAATGGATTCAATATTGCGGTACTACGATGCATCATCAATTGCGTTTTATGTAACCCCAATCTGAAGCGGAGATCAAGTCTTCGGCCAGGTCAAACAAACGCGATTGAATCCCCGGTAGTACCGCACTTTGAGGTCGCCCCGACAGGCCTGCCGGTCCGGATCGAAGCCATTTGTGAGGAGAGGACGCCATGAAGCAATTACCTTGCAGCGTGCTAAGTCTGCTTGCAGCACTGCTGATCGTGCTTGGACTATCCACAGAGGCCCGGGCGCAATCCGGTTCGCAGGGAACTGTGGCCGTTGTGGTCATGGATGCCAGCGGAGGCGTGGTTCCAGGCGCCGTCTTGCAGCTTACCGACACGGCCACCAACGATACACGCAAAGGAGAGACGCATGCGGAAGGCGGCTACACCTTTGTCAATCTTCCCATCGGGGTCTACCAGCTGAGTGTCTCCCGTCTTGGCTATCAGAATGAGATTGTTGCCCAGGTGATTGTGCACGCTGCGCTCACCACCGACGTCAACGTTGCGCTCAAGGTCGGCCGGTCGAACCAAACCGTCGAAGTAAGCGCCGGCACGGCTTCGCTGCTCGAGTCTTCTTCGAATGCGATTGGGACCGTCGTGGATTTGAAGCAGATTGAAGATCTGCCGCTGGCCGGGCGCGATTTGACCCAGTTGGCGACATACACACCCGGCTATGGCGGCGACAACGGCGGTGTGGGGGAGTGGAACGGCCAGCCGCTCATCAGCCAGGGCACGAATATCGATGGCACTATCGGTTCGTCGAGCCGCATGAAGATTTTTGGAAACGCCGAACCTGCCGTGACGCCGCGCATTGAAGACATCTCCGAGATGACGGTTCAGACCGACCAGCTGGATTTGGACCAGGGCTTCGGGCAGGCTCTGATGCAATCGAATTTCGTGACCCGGCGCGGGACCAATCATTTCCATGGGCGCGTGTTCAACAACTTTCGCAATGACGGCCTGAATGCCAACACCTGGGCCAATGACGCCAGCGGACAGAGAAAAGCCAAGGTCATCTACAACGATTTCGGCGCCTCGTTTGACGGCCCGATTCTAAGAGACAAGCTGTTCGTCTTTGGCAGCTATGCGGAGAGATACATTCCAGGCAGCTTTATCGCGACCAACGGGTATCTGACCCAGGCGGCGCAGGCTGGGAATTTCACTTATACCGGAACCGACGGCAACAGCTATACCGAAAACGTGCTCGACATTGCGCACAGCTACTCGACCAGCCTGCCCGGCTCGGTGAACCCCGTTGTGGGCCAGCAGCTGAGCGCGATCAATGCATCGGTCAGCTCTGGAACAACATCGGCTGGCTCGGACAAGAACATCGATACGCTCACCTGGAACAACTCAAATACGAACACCTTCTACTTTCCCTCGCTCCGCATCGACTATAACGCGACAGAAAAACTGCGCATGAGCCTCTCGTGGACCATGACCTACAACGTGCAGCCGGGCGAGAATGCGGCTCCCTTTCCCGGCTCTCATTTCAGCGATATGGTGGCCGGCAACAAAACCAAAAATTACACCTCCTCTTACTCAGTCGACTGGAACCTTTCGCCACGGTTGATCAATCAGTTCAAGATTGGATTCCTCTACGACGCGAACATGTTCGCCTATAACGCCAAGCCACTTTATCTATCGGAGCCGACGGTTACGTGGCCATTTCCGATTTCGCTGGCAACGTCGGGGCAGACCTTCCAACTTCCGATTACGTCGTACTATCCGGCCTTCAGTATCAATGACGCGGTCAGCTATCAGAGAGGTCACCATACCCTCAAATTCGGCGTCACCGGATACCACGAGCAAGATCACTACTGGAATGCTCCCGGCGGATTCCCCAGTTATAACCTGGGCATCGCGGCCGGCGATCCAGCGAGCAACGCGTTCACGACTTCGGGAACCAGCGGAAGCTGCAATGGCACCGGAACCCTGCCTTGTGCCAGTGCGGCGGAATTGACGGAGGCGCTGAATCTTTATGCGACATTGGCCGGCCGCATTAACAGTGCGGGAGGAACCGACGCATACAGCACCGCTACCGGCAAGTACTCGCAACCCGGGACCGTGAGCAGCTATGCGCTCGATGAATCCACCCTCGCCTGGGGTTTTTTCGCACAGGACGCGTACCGTATTTCTCCCACGTTGACGGTGAACTACGGACTGCGTTGGGATTTCACGGGACAGAGCACCGACAAGACCAGTGCATATCATAACGCGGACCCGACTTCTGTCTACGGGCCGACAGCGATTGGCGATCTTTTTCATCCGGGCTCGCTCACCGGCAATCCCAATCCAATGCTGGTGGCGCGGGCGCGGGCGTATGCTCCGTGGCATGTCACACCGCAGCCGGCTTTGGGATTCGCATGGAATCCCAAAGCTTCTGACGGTGTGCTGGGTAAGCTCGCGGGCGGCGACAAGACCGTGATCCGGGGTGGATTCAGCCTGCGTCGATTTACCGAGCCTTACCAGTACTACTGGAACAACGTCTCCGATCAGGGGTCGTTCTTCTATCAGAACTTCTCACTCAACGCGAACAACACGGGGACCACGGGCACGTTTGCTCCCGGTTCGTTGTCATTGGGCGATACGCTGCCAGGCTTTCTTCTGAATCCGGCTGCCTACCAGCAGTCGGCGCCGGAGTCGGAGTTTACGTTTCTCGGCAATTGTCCCGGATGCGGCAACGGCGTGACGGGCATCGACTCGCACATTCAGCAGCCCTACACCGAAAGCTGGAATTTCGGTGTGCAGCGCCAGTTTGGGACTCGCGTTCTTGAGATTCGCTATGCGGGCAATCGCAGCCTTCATCAGTGGATCAACAACGACACCAACGAAGTGAACATTTTCGAAAACGGATTCCTCACGGAGTTCAAGCAGGCGCAGGCAAATTTGAACGCTTACATGGCGGCCAATCCGGGGTGTGCCAACAGCGGAACCTGCAGCTTTGCCAATAACGGCCTCGCGGGCCAGGGAGATCTGCCCGTCATGAATGCCGCGTTTGCCGGAGAGTCTTCCAGCGGTCCTGGTACGCCTTTGGCCGATTACAACAATGGCACGTTCATCAACGATCTGCAGACCGGGCAGGCCGGCGCGTTGGCCGGTACGCTCTCGGGCATCAGCGGGACAACGAGCTATTTTTGCAACCTCGTGGGCTCGGCTTTCGCGCCCTGCGTGAACAATGCGGGATACAGCGGCGGAGCGGGCGCAGGCTTGCCGATCAACTTTTTCCAGGCGAACCCGTATGCTGCCGGCTATCAGACGCAGTATATGAATGCGGGCGGCTACTCCAACTACCACTCGCTTCAAGTGGATCTGCGCCAGGGCCAGTGGGCCGGTCTGCAGTTTGACGCCAACTACACTTTCAGCCACACCCTCGGCTTCGGCGTAAACACCAATGGCCCAGGCGGTGTGACCTGCGGTGGATATGACGGTTGGTGCGCGTGGCCCGACACCTTTACGCTGCGCAATTTGAGGCTCGCGTACGGGCCGGCACAATACGATATCCGGCACGTATTTCACTTCACTGGAACCTACGATCTTCCCTTTGGTAGAGGAAAGGCGTTGCTGAACAGCAACGGCCCCGTCAGCCGCATACTCGGCAACTGGACGATTGGCACGATTGCAACCTTCCAGACCGGAACTCCGCAGGAACTGAGCAGCGGCAATCTCACCTTCAACGACTACGGCGACGGCGGCATCCGGCTCAGCGGCGTAACCGTCCCGCAATTACAAAAGGCGGTGGGGGTGCATCGTGTTCCCGGCGCGACCTACGCGCTACTGATCGATCCGAAGTATCTGCAGCAAGCCGATGGGTCCGGCGGCGCCAATGCGCAGTACATCCAGCCGAACACCACACCCGGAACCTTCGGCAGCATCGTCTACCTGCACGGACCGCATGCTTTCTACAACGATGTCTCCTTGTCGAAGGCGTTTCCAATCCTCGAGTCAGTGCAACTGAAACTGCAGGCGGAAGGAACAAACCTCTGGAATCACCCGGTCTTCGGCAATACGTCAGGATCGTTCGGAGGCGCTCCCACCTACGGAGGCGGCGACGTTCTGAACAACGGCTTCGGAACCAGCGGAGTGACAAATCAACCGCGTGTAATCGAGCTCCGGGCCAACATTGAGTTCTGACTTCGCCTGCCGGATCAGCCCTGCCGCGCTCGGAATATCGTGGGCGCGGCGAGTTCTTTGGCAACCGGGCACGCGGGGCAGTGCGATCGGGACGATGTATGCTGGAGAGGAATCGGAACGGTCACGGGTATCGAGTTGCCGGTCCATCGGTTGGGCCGGTGCGGCCGATTTGCGGGCGGGAGACCAGGTCGACTATGGCGCCTTTAGCAGCAAAGGCTACCAAGAGCTTGAAGAAACGCTCCACGAAGGCCGAGCACGGAACCAGCGTGGGCATCGCCGTGGAGCGCATTCGCGATTTGATTGTTCATGCCAAGCTGGCGCCCGGAACCTGGATTGTGGAAGGCGATCTGTGCGAGCACCTGAACATGAGCCGCACGCCGGTGCGCGGCGCTCTTTACTTGCTGCTCCGCGAAGGCTACGTCATCGAATACCGGAACGCGAGCAAGTCGCGCATGATCGTGGCGCCGTTGACCAAGGAAGACGCCAACGAACTGTATCCGATTATTGGCCGCCTCGAAGGATTGTCTGGACGCCGCGCAGCCGCTCTTCCGCAGAAGGATCGCGATGAATTGGCCACGCGGCTGAAACGCGTGAACGAGAAGCTTTCGAAGATTGCGCGGGATCGCGATCGTCAAGGCCCCGATATCTTCGATCTCGATCACGAGTTTCATCGGCTTCTGCTCGCTGCGGGATCTGGGCCGCGGTTAACGTCCCTGCACCGCGCCATCGAACCACAAACCGAGCGCTATTGGCGCCTCTATGCAAGTTCGATCATTGGCGAGCTCCATCTCTCGGTGCACGAACACGAAGAGATCATCGCCGCGCTCTCTGCCGGCGACGCGGATCGACTCGAACGGGCGCTGTTCACCAACTGGGAGAATGGCTGCAAGCGGCTCGCAAAGGTCATCGACCTCTACGGCGAGCGAGGGAACTGGTAGGGCAGAGCCGGGTCGTCACTCAGTGTCTTGCTGTGTGCGGTTCGATCCTCAGACGCGCCAGGCTCCACCACGGCAACGAGTGGTATCAACTCAAACTTGAAAAAATCAGGCGAACCGCGTGCTGCGTACGGCAACTGCCGGGCGGCGCGAGTCCGCATGCTTGAAGATCTCGCGCGTCTCAGTCAACTCGCTGCCTGCGAGTTCAAGACGCGGGGCACGGACGCGCGCCGAGCCAACGCCGGCCTCCTGTTGTACCTGCTTAATGAGCTGGATGAATTTGGGGACCGTATCCATGCGCAGCAGCGGCAGGAACCATCGATACAGGTCAAAGGCTTCTTTGGATTTTCCAGCGCTTGCCAAGTTGAACAGATCTACAGACTCGCGCGGCAATGCATTCACCAGTCCCGCGATCCATCCTTGCGCGCCCGCAGCGATGCCTTCCACGATGGCGTCGTCGACGCCGACAAAAAGGGCAAGGCGATTTTCGAGCAACGCACGAATCGCAGTGACGCGCCGGACGTCGGTCGACGACTCTTTCACGGCGGCAAAATTCGAAAACTCCTGGGCCAATTCGGCGATCTGCTCGGGCAGAAAATCGACCCCGTAGGCGACAGGATTGTTGTAGAGCATGCCAGGCAAAGGCGTAGCGTTGAGAATCGCCGCCACGTGCGCTTTGTTCTCACGCCAGTCGCCCTGGTAGACGTACGGAGGCAAAATCATCAATCCTGAGCAGCCTTCGTCATGTGCCGCGTGAGCAAGCTCAACGGCTTCGGCGGTCGAAAGAGCCGAGATGGCCGACACAACCGGCGCTTTGCCTCCGAGTGCCGCGATAACGGTCTTCAGTAGATCGACCTTTTCCTTGAAGGTCAACGTCGCAGCTTCGCCCAGTGAACCCAGGCAGATGATTCCTGTACAGCCGTTCTCAATCAGCCAACGCGCATGACGCGCGACGGTGGCGTGGTCGATGCTGAAGTCGGGTTGAAACGCGGTGGTGATTGCAGGCATTACGCCGGTCCAGATCATGGCATCTCCTGAGAAACTGCGATTGGGTGCGTCGCCTCATTCTCAAAGCGCGCAGGGAGAAAAGGCTCCGGGGAAATGGCGGGTTCGGCTCCGGTGAAAGCAGAGGCCAGTAATTCCGCCGTTGCCAGCGAGGTGGTGATACCGAGGCCTTCGTGGCCCGTGGCGAGCCACACTGTCGGATCGTCGGGATGCGGGCCAATCAGCGGCAACTTGTCGGGTGTCGCGGCGCGAAATCCGGTCCACACACGGATCACGCTCAGCGCAGCGATTCCGGGCATGTAGGCTTCGGCGCGCCGCAGCATGGCAGAAAGGACCTCTTGATTGACTTGAGATTCTTGGTTGCCGTATTGCCGCGACGAGCCGATAAGAATCTGACCGGTGCGGCGCGGCTGGACATTGAAGGCCACCGAATCGGTTGTCAGCGAGTGGGCACTCTTGAGATAGCCGAGCTCGACCAGCTGGTGGCGAAGAAAATCGGGGTAACGATCGGTGATGGCTAAATGCCCTTTGCGTTTCTTCAGCGGCAGGCCGGGAGTACAGACGCCTGCATCGGCTCCCATTGCATTCACGAGCCTCGGCGCGGTCAGCGTCGATCCATCGTCGAGATGAGCCGTTCCATCGCCAAAGTGCTTGACCGCGCGGCCCTGGATGATTTCGGAGCCATGGGATTGCAGCTCTTTGGCGAGGTGAAGGGCCACGACGGGCGGATAGACCACCGCATCTTCTGGAACCAGCAATCCGCCGGCGAGGCCCCCGCGCAAATTCGGTTCGAGAGTTTGCAGCTCCCTCTGGGAAAGTAATTGGCACGGAACGCCGCGTTCTTCGAGGTAGGATCTTTTTCTTGCAGCTTCTGCCAACTCTTCTTCGTCCGCGGCGACCCAGACCGTGCCACAGGTTTCATATTCTGCGTTCGCCGGCAAGGTCGTACTGAGGGCCTGCCATAGCTGCTGCGATCGCCGCGACAGCGAAAACTGTGCCTCACTGTCATCGAGGACGACAATATGCCCCATGCCGGCGGCGGTCGCTCCACAACCGGGGAACTCGCGCTCAACAAGCGCCACGCGCATACCGGCGCGCGCACAAGCCAGTGCACACGCTGCTCCAACGATGCCGCCTCCTGCCACGACGACATCGTAGGCATGCACGGACGAGGTCATTCCGGTACCCCGTGCCTGAAAGGATCCGCGGGGTCGAAGATCAGTGTGCACTCGGAGGTCACATAGGCCGAGCCAGTAATGAAAGGAATGATGCGGCGTTCTTCTTCTCCCTTGCCTGCGCCCGGTTGCCCGTTTTCAAATTGGAAGCTACCCTCGAAGACGGTTCCCAAGATTCCTTCCTGCCGCCATGGATCGCCCGGCGTGAGAAGGCCTTCCGCGGCAAGACATGCCATCTTGGCGCTGGTACCCGTTCCGCAAGGCGAGCGATCGTAGGCCTTGCCCGGACAAAGCACAAAATTTCGACTATTGTTGGGGGCGTTCTGCGCATCGCCAAAGAGTTCGATGTGATCGATCTCTGCCCCGTCGGCACCTGTGACGCCGGCCGCCTTGAGAGCTCGGCGCGTCTCCCACGTGAACGACGTGAGAGCCTCGACCTGGGCGAGAGTGAGATCGTGCGCCGGCGGAAAGTCGTGCTGGCGCACGAGAAAAAACCAATTACCGCCCCACGCCACATCGCCGCCGACCGTACCGAATCCCGGAACCCGCACGACAACCCCTGCGCGATACCTGTACGACGGAACATTGCGAATCGTGACCCGGGTGCCCGAGTGCAAGTGAACGTTGACGCCGCCGACAGGTGTCTCGATGAGGTGCTCGCCCGGTTCAATCCGGCCCAGAAAAGCCAGCGTCGCGGCAACGCCGATCATGCCGTGCCCGCACATTCCCAGATAGCCGGCATTGTTAAAGAAGATCACTCCGGCATCGCAGGCAGGGTCGCAGGGTTCGACCAGCAACGCACCCACAAGGACGTCGGAGCCGCGTGGCTCGCAGAGAATGGCGCGCCGATAGACATCGTATTCGCGGCGGAGACGCTCCAGCCTGGCCGCAAGAGGCCCGGCACCGAGATGCGGCCCACCCGACAAAACGCAGCGTGTTGGCTCGCCCGCGGTATGCGAGTCGACGACATCTAATCGCAGAGGTAGCTGTGTTCCGGTCATGGCAACGATCGTCAGGTATTTCCAAGCCTCCGCAAAAGCAGGAAAATCAAGACGATTGCCCCTGCCTGGAGTTTCGCGGAAACTGCGCTTTCTCGAAAGTATACGAGTTTGGATACAATCTTTGCCACTCGCCCGCGATGTATTTTCACCGTGAGCCTGTCAGATCGCTTCAATACGTGGCACGGCCGCCACTCAGGTCGAAGGTCGCTCCGGTAGTAAAGGAATTCTCTTCAGAGACGAGCCATGCGACCATCGCCGCAACTTCATTCACCTCGAGGAAGCGTTTGCGCGGGATGCGCGAGAGCATGAACTCAATGTGTTGTTGGGTCATCTGTTCGAAGATGCGCGTCTTGGCCGCTGCCGGTGTGATGCAGTTGACGGCAATGTTGGTCTCCGCCGTTTCCTTCCCCAGCGATTTCGTCAGAGCAATTACGCCGGCCTTCGAAGCGCTGTAGGCCGAAGCGTTCGGATTCCCTTCTTTGCCGGCGATCGAAGCGACGTTGACGATGCGCCCGTATCCCTGCCTCAGCATGTGCGGAATCACGGCTCGGCAGCAGAGAAAGACGCCGATGAGATTCACCTGAATCACTTGTTCCCAGGCGTCGATCGGATAGTCCCAGGTGGAATGATTTGGTCCTGCGATCCCGGCGTTCGCAATAAGGATGTCGATCTTTCCGCATGTCGCGAGGGTTGAGTGCAGCGCGGTCTCCACGCTTGAGGCATCCGACACGTCCATCGCGGTTGCGGAGACGCGGTCCGAGGCGTGAAGCTCTGCCGCAGCGTTCGACAGGGTTTGCTCGTCACGATCCCAAAGGGAGACCGAGGCGCCGGAATCAAGAAGCCGCCTGGCAATCGCAAGGCCGATCCCCTGCGCTCCACCCGTGACAATCGCGTGCCGGTTTTTCAAGTCGATCTGATTCATGGAGCCTCCTGAAATGCCGATTCTAATCTGTCGGTCCAGTTGATTCTGTTGCACCTCGATCGCATTCCCCGGCGGATGAGGCTCGATTGTCAGAGGAATGTCGTGGACTTGTCACGCGGGCGTTGGACACGCTTGACATGTTCTGCGAACTGTCGCGTCGTGTCACCAACAAATGCGGAATTCCCTTAGTCCCGCGGCGCGCGAGAATGACACCGAAATGACAGCGGGATGACAACCGTTTTGTCGACCCTGCATAAGGTCTGGGCAACAATTTATTTTCAGGCTGCTCGATGCGCGCGTTCCCACAGTGGTCTTCAACGCGAACGATCGGTCCAAGGAGCGTACCTATGTTCGAAACGCATCTGGGTCATCTGATTTTTGTCAAAACGAAGTGTTCTCTCCTGATCACAGCCGGCGTTTTGCTTTCGTTTGCGGGCTGCGGCGCTATGCACACAACGACGGCGACCAACCCGATCTCCGCACAACAATCGACTGTGCAGTTCAAGATGGGCGACGCGCCGGCCGATGGTGTGCTCTCGTTTGAAGTCACGGTTGGCCCGGTCACGCTCACTTCAGACACCGGAGCAACGGATTCTTGGGCCCTTGACAGTCGGATCGAGGGTGGCTAGCCTCGCCGAGGGAACACCTTCCCATGGGCATTCTTGCCGCCAGGAGAAAAATGGAGAGACGCAGCGTTCTGAAGCTCGGCTTGGGCGCAACGATGGGCTGGGCCACAAACGCACGGGCTGCGACCAAGGCGCCGGTCATCGACGCGCACATCCACCTCTTTGACACGCGCCGGCCCGGCGGAGTTCCGTGGCCAGAGAAGACCGATAGCATCTACCAGCCCGCACTACCCGACCGCTATGCGCAGATTGCGGAACCGTTCGGCATTGTGGGCGCGATTGCGGTGGAGGCCTCTCCGCTACGCAGCGACAACGACTGGGTTCTGCAGCTGATTGCACAAAACCCCGTCATCGTGGGATTTGTTGGCGACCTCGTACCCGGCAGTTCTTCGTTCGCCGGCGATCTGGAAACGTTGCATGCCAATCCGCTGTTTCTCGGAATTCGCTGCGGCAACCTCTGGAACCGCGATCTTTCTGCGGACGTGGAGAACCGCGCCTTTGTTGACGATCTGCGCCGTCTCGCCTCCGCAGGCCTCGAGATGGACAGTGCCAATCCGGATGCAAAACTGATCGCCGCCATCCTCCGCGCCTCCGAGCAGGTTCCGGAACTGCGCATCGTCATCGATCATCTGCCCCATGCGGTTCTGCCAGAGGCACCCGGTGAACTCCAAGACTACTGGGCACACCTGAAGAGTCTCAGCGGCAATCCGCATGTGTTTGTGAAGCTCTCGGAGATCCCGGTCAAAGTGGACGGCCGTGTACCGACAGCAACGTCTTATTACCGGGAGAAGCTCGATGCCCTCTGGGAACTGTTCGGCGAAGATCGCATCCTCTTCGGAAGCGACTGGCCGAACAGCGACCACATCGCGAGTTATGCAGAGACATTCGGCATCGTGCGCGACTATGTGTCCGCCAAGGGCTCCACAGCCAAGGAAAAATTCTTCTACAAGAATTCCATCGCGGCCTATCGCTGGCGTTCCCGCCTCCCGACGCAACAACTCTGACCTAGCGGGTTCCGGGCTGCAGCAACGGATGACCGGCGCGGACAACGGCCTTGATGGTCGCGAGCTCCTGAGCGGGCGAATCGGCCTTGGGTCGAATTGTATAGGGACCGACAGCCGCTGGAACGATGAAGGTTTCCGCATAGTGCACTTCGAGCGGCGGAAAGGCGTGGCCGGGGCTTTCGATCACCGCGCTGTCTCCCTCGACGAGATTCAGCACGTTGACCGTTCCGCCGGTGTCATGCGGAACCAGGCCGGTGAACCAGTGGCGCCGCGTCTCAATGAATTCCAGCGCATGCAGGCCGGTGCGCTCTTCGCGCCATCCGGGACCTGACGCGACACGCTCGAATCGATTGATGAGATTGTCGCGCACCCAGCTTGTGCGGCGGTCCCAACAGATGTTGGCAAATCCGTGATCGAGGTGCAGCGGGCGCGGATTGCCCTCGAGGTCCATGCGCGCCCAATCCCAAAGTTTGAACGTGAAGATGTAGGGCGTAGCGCTGATCTCGAGGACCATGGAGTTGCGCCCAGAACAATGCACCGTGCCTGCGGGGATGAGGAAGTGGTCGTGCTTGCGCGCGGGGAATTGGTTGACGTGCCGCTGAGACTCAAAGTGCGGGTCGAGAGACGTGGCCGCATGACCAAGCTCGCGGATCATGGCTGCGGAGTCAATATGCTCCTGGAGCCCGAGATAGACGCAGGCATCTTGGCCTGCGTCGAGCAGGTAATAGCTCTCATCCTGTGTATAGGGCATGCCGAAGTGGTCAAGAATGTACTCCGGCAGTGGATGGACCTGGAGCGACAGATTGCCTCCACCCATGGTGTCGAGAAAATCGAAGCGGATGGGGAACTCTGCGCCGAAAGCGCGTTCGATGGTCTCGCCGAGCAGCGCCCTGGGCTGCAGCATGACCAGATCGAGAGCCGGAATTTCGACGCGACGATCTCCGAAGCCGAGCAACAGGCTATTCTCTTCGGGCACGCAATCGAAGCACCAGGCATGATTCGGTTTGCCCTTGGGCAGGTCGCAGACGGCCTCCATCCAATGACCGCCCCACGGGCCAGGATCGAAGAAAGGGACGACGCGAAACGGACGGTGCGCCGCACGTTCAAGAGAAGCGTGCAGATCGGCCGCGGCGATCATCTTCGGAGTCGCGGGCTCATTGCAGTCCAGAAGGAAGTCGATCGTCGGCAAGAGGCGCGCCTTTAGACGATCAGCGGCACGCCAGTCGAGGAAGTATCCGCGCTTGTATTTGAGAGAGGCCTTCGTGGTGGGGTTTTCGAGTCCGAGATTGCCAATCTCACCGCGGCGATACCTCTGCTGGATTTCCCAGCGTGCGAGGTCTGCGTAGATCAAGAGGTCATAGTGCGGAGCGATGATTGAAGCGCCGGTGCCGATGACGAGTTTGAGCCCGAGCGCAGAGGCCAGTTGGCTGCGCGCTTGCTCCACGCGCGATCCGTCCAGGAATTCGTCAAGCGCGACGGGATGCATCCGGCCGAAGACCGGATCGTCGGTCACGATGGAGTGGAATTTGGATTCGAGGATTTCCGACGGAAGAAAGCAGGAGTCCGCAACCGACACACACGCGGGAGAGAGTTCGGCGGAGAGGCCTCGCACGAGTTGATCGACGAACGTGCCCGGATAGCATTCGACGCAGACGATGCATTCTCTTCCGGTCAAGCGAGGGCGCAGAACCGCGCCGATCTCGGCCCAGCCGAGTTTGCAGCGCGCGGAGTCATCGCCGATGGCAAGGTAGGGATATTTATCGTACATATCCATCGACGAAAGACACCGTTGGTTGCGCCGGCTGGGTTAGGTTCTGTGCGCGCGCGAACGAAACGATAGCCAGAACGAGCAGGAGGATGCCGCCCACCTGGATCAGAATCGGCGTCTTTCCGCAGTGCTTCCACTCGCCCGTCGCCATCCCGATCAGACCTGCGCTGATGACGATCACGGCCATGAAGACCGGCCAGCCCAGGACAACGCCCAGCGGGCCGAGGTTTTGTGAAGCAATGCCGTAAAAGACTGTGCTAAAGAACCACAGTGCGGCCATGAGCGCGACGAGCGAGATGTTCAGCGCCCGATCGGCGCCCCGGTAGAGCGGCCACGTTCGATTGCGCCTAAGGAGGACGATGCAATAGAGCAGATTCGGCGCCGCTCCGCCGAGCAGCAGCGGGAGCCATACGGCAAACATGCCGCGTGTAGAGCCGATACCAACGGCCGCGGTGCGCGCGAGAAGCTGAGGTGCAAACGACAGGCCGACGTTCATGAATGACGCGAGCACGCCGCTGGCGAGGGCCATCAAGAGGCCAGGCGTAAAGCTGAGCTCGATGCGGGAGTTTGCGGATTGGGCGGCTTCGCGGCGATTTCCTGCAATCGCACACGCCGTCACGCCAAGGGCAACAAAGAGGAGTCCGGGCATAAGCCTCAGCGCAGTGCTCGACTCGAAGGCACTCGAATCCATGCGAAACAGGGGGAAGAGGGTGCCGGCTGCCGAAGATATCCCCAGCACGATCGCGAAGGCCAGGCCGATGCCGATCAAGTCCATCGCTTTGCCGAAGAGAACCTGCGCGAGCCCCCAGCCCATACCGAAGAGACAGATGATCGCGGCCGTCGCAAGACCTGGTCCGCGATAGACGATTGCAAGCGATGGCACGCAGCCGATCGCGACGGCAACAGGCAGGATGATCAGCGCGAATGCAGTCCAGCCGGCCCACGTGTTCTCCCATCTCCAGCCGCGCACGAACTTCATCGGCAGCCCGAAGGTGGCATTGGAGGCGCCGGCTACGAGAAGCAGCGCCCATCCCGACGCGGTACCGGCCATTCGAATTGCTCCTCCCGAGCCCGCGATCGGGCATCCCACAAAAACACGGCCGACAACCAAACGTCCAATCTTCCCTCAATTTAAAGCATTGCAGTGGCGTAGAGTGACATAAAAGATATCGAGGAACGATGCAAATCTATAATTTCGACGTCTCCCTGCGGACAAGGCGGCATCGGTCTCTCAGGAACCGAGTTTTGATCTTCGCAGTTGTTGGGACGCGCATGGAACACAGGCTCTCATGACAAAACTGGAGACTACGATGCACTGGAAGGTTCTTGTCGCGCTGGCATTGGCTATAGCGCCCTTTGGAGTTTTTGCGGCGTCGTCACCTGACTCCGTTTGGCGCCTGGGCACGTTCGATGGATCTTCCGGAGAGTTTGCGCAAGGCGATCCCAGCGGCACAGTCGTCTTCCATGTGGGAGAGGATAAGCCCGAGAAAGGCTGGTTCGCGTATGCTCCCGTCGCATTTTCGGGAAAGGCCGAGACCGCAAGCTCCGCGCCGCGCACAATTGCTTTTTCTGTGACGGGGACGTCAGCCAGAACCTATCGCCTGCGTGTCTCGCTGATGATCGAGCATTCGAGTGTGCCGGCGTTGCGCGTTGGCATCAACGGTCGCACCGGAATCTTTTATCTGCATCCTCGACTCGACTACAAGATGGGCGACATGGTCGCCGCTTTCTACCCGGCCTATTCCCGCGCGGAAGTGCAGTTTGACTTTCCCGGCACATGGCTCAAGACAGGCGCGAATAACGTAACGCTACAGGCAATTGCCACCGCACAAAAGGAAGACCCAGACGCAGGGTTCAACTACGACGCGGTGGAACTGACGCGAGCCGACGGAAACCCCGCCGGCCTGAGTGCGCATGCGGAGCCCACGATTTTCTTTGAAAAGCATGGCACAGAGCTCGAAGAGCGGGTGGATGTTTTCGTGCGAACATTGCAGAAGCCGCGCGCAGGAACCGTCGAGCTGAGCCTGGCTGGATCACATTGGTCGCGCCCCATCGCAGCGGATCAGGACTTCGGTGAAGAGCGCATCAGCTTCCTGGTTCCCGAGTTCGCTGCCGGCACACCGGCGCAACTGCGAGTCGTCTTGAACGGGAGCCGTATCCAGACCAGCGAATCTCTTCAGCCGCAGAAGAAGTGGACACTGTTTCTGGTGCCTCACGTTCATCTCGATGTGGGCTATACGGATTACCAGGCCAAGGTTTCCGCCATCCAAAGCCGCATTTTGGATGAAGCGATGGACCTGACCGCAAAGCACCCAGACTTCCGCTTCAGCACCGATGGCGAGTGGAACCTGGAGCAGTTCTTGAAGACACGCACACCGGCCGAAAAGGCGCGCATTCTCACTGCGATTCAAAAGCAACAGGTTTACATTCCGGCACAATCGGCAAACCTGCTCACGGGATTTCCGACGGCCGAGACCCTGATTCGCTCGCTCTATCCCAGCGCGGAGTTCAGCCGCACCCATGGCACACCCTTCAACTACGCGAACATTACCGATGTGCCGTCGTACTCATGGTCTTATGCATCGATTCTTGCGGCCGCGGGCATCCCGTACTTGCTTGCGGGAAGCAACAACGATCGCGCGCCGGTCCTGCTGCAGGGCCATCTGAATGAGGACACGCCGTTCTGGTGGGAGGGCCCGGATGGCGGCAAGGTGCTGATGTGGTACTCGCGGCACTACATGCAGATGCAATTCCTCTTCGGCCTGCCTCCGCTGACCGAGACCGGCGAAGAAGTACTGCCGCTGTTTCTGCAGATGTATCAAGGCCCAAACTATCGAGCGGATGCGGCAATCCTCTTCGGGACGCAGGTCGAGAATACCGACCTGTTTCCCCAGCAGGGCGAGCTTGTGGACGAGTGGAGCAGCAAGTACGCCTATCCGCACATCGAGTATTCCGGCTTCCATGATGCGCTGGCGGAGGTGGCCCGGGAATTCGGAGACGCCCTCCCCACCGTGCGCGGAGATGGGGGACCGTATTGGGAGGACGGCATTGGCTCGGACGCCCTGTACGCGGCACTGGAACGAGAGAATGAAAGCCGCGCGCCGTCGGCAGAAAAACTCGCGACCATCAGCACGCTGGTCAACCCACAATTAGCCGTGAATCGAGACGAGCTGCAATCGATGTGGGAGCATATGGTGTTGATGGACGAACACACCTGGACATCGTGGAATAGCGTATCCGATCCCGAGAGCGACGAAGCCGTGGAGCAACTGCGCATCAAGGATTCGCGTGCCGTGGATTCGGCCGCGGAGCGAGACGATGTATTGCGCAGCAGCATGGCGACGCTTGCGGATTCAATCGCAGCCGGAGTGAACAGCCTGATCGTCTTCAATCCCTTGAACTGGAAACGCGACGGTGAGGTCACAATCGATCTCGATCGCGGCATGGAAATTGCCGATCGCGCGAGTGGGCAGACGGTTCCCTACAGTGTGCTGCAGGAGGGGCCGAATTTCCGCAGGGTAGAGTTTCGCGCCAAGGATGTGCCTGGGGTGGGATACAAGGTGTACGAATTGCGACCGTCTAAGGCAGACGTTCCAATCAGCCCGAGCTCACAAACAACCACGCTGGAGAGCCCGTTCTATCGCGTGGAGCTCGATCTGGAAACGGGGAGCATCCGCAGCATCTATGACAAACAACTCGCCAAGGAACTCGTAGACACAAGCAGCGCGTGGCGATTCGGCCAGTATCTCTATGTGACAGGAGGCGACAAGGAACCGAACAGCGTGCTGCAGTATCGGGCGGTTTCCCCAAAACCTGAATTGCATATCCACGCGACAAACGGCGGCCACTTGATCGCAGTCAATCCCACTCCCTGGGGCTGGCGTGCAGAGCTGGAATCGTCCGCGGTCAACACGCCCCTGGTCCGCACGGAAGTCCGGCTCTATGAGGATGAGAAAAAGATCGAGCTGATTGAAGACGTCGACAAGAAATCCGAGGTCAAGAAGGAAGCTGTTTACTTCGCGTTCCCGTTTGCGATGACGAATCCGGAGTTCAACTATGAGATTCAAAATGGAGTTGTCAATCCGGCAAAAGACATGTACCCGGGGGCGGGACACGAATGGTTTTCAGTGCAGCATTGGGTCTCGGTCGAGCAGGATGGTGTGTCGGGAACGGTCATGCCCCTCGATGCTTCGCTGGTGACTCTGGGCGACATCAACCGGGGCGACTGGCCAGCTGGATTCGGTAGGCGAAGAGGAACGATTTTTTCATACGCAATGAACAACTATTGGCACACAAACTACCGCGCTGCGCAGGGCGGGCATTTTCGATTCCGTTACGTCATCACCAGTGCTGGCCAGACCGATCCGCCAGCCTTGAGCCGCATGGGCTGGGAAGAGGCGACGCCGCTGGAACACGACGAGATTCGGTCCCAGGACAAGGCGCTCGATCTTCCGCGGTCCCTGGATGGCAACCAGACAAGCTTTCTATCGATCGACGACCCGGATGTCGTGCTCGACACATGGAAGCCTGCCGAGGATGGGCAAGGGACCATCGTGCGTTTGATCGAACTGGGCGGCCCGACGCGCGATGTACAACTGACGATTCCCCAGTTGAGAATTCAAGAAGCATTTGAGACCGATGCCGTCGAGAGGAACCTTCGCAGCCTTACGCCTGAGAGTGCGCATGCGTTGAAAGTCTCGGTCAAGCCACATCAGATTCTTACCCTTCGGATCGTGGGCAATTGAGTCAGTTCGGTAGATCGTTCAGTCCGCTCCGCTCAGCGCTTGTTCTGCGGAACTTGAAATCGGGCCGTGGAGGCGCGGCGCTCTAGTCTCGTGCATCGTGCGCCGCGCAATTCACTGTCAACAGCTCTTCGAAAAATCCGCCGATCTGACGTCTCCGGTCAACCAAGTGAATCTCCAGAATCCAATGGCGTTTCTGGCCCTTCTCGTTGAGTGATCGCATGGGCAGATGACTGCCCGGATGAACGTAGAGACTCACTTTATCGTCGGCAATCTTTTCATGCGGGAACTGTCCGATGAGGTGGCCGGCGATGGGGCCGCCGAATTCCCAGCCAAATTTTTGGGCAAGAGATACCGCATACGCAAAGAGCTGGCTCGCGGTGATGTCGGCAGTCTGTTGAAAGAATCGCTTCCCCTCGGCAAACGCCGCGCCGACGTCATCCCGCAATTTGAGCTTGAGGGGATCGGAGCCGAGGACGAATGTCCGTCCGAAATCGGCCTCCCAGTCTTCAAAGACGGGCCCC
This sequence comes from Occallatibacter sp., assembly GCA_036520995.1. GTDB lineage: Bacteria > Acidobacteriota > Terriglobia > Terriglobales > Acidobacteriaceae > Telmatobacter. Next base: position 84,055 of record DATDIQ010000055.1, on the reverse strand, counting down.
AGATCGAGAAAGAGAATGTCATCTTCGCCAATCGTCAGGTCGGGTGGGTTCTCGGCATAGGGCGCCAGCGTGTTGCTGGCGGCGCGGACGATGCGTTTATGCCAGTAGGTCGTGATGCCATACATTTCCCTGGCCAATTCATAGATGTCCTCATTCAGCCGGCTCTCGCGGATGCCGGCGCGAATCAGGCCGCGCGCCTCGATTTCGCGAAACAGCTGCTCCGCCTTGCTCTGGGCCCTGGAAAGTTCTGTAACACGTTGCGCTTCGAGAACGTCTAGAGGAAGTGTGGGGTCTGACAATGGGGCTGCACCTCACCTACTTTATAGTGCTCCATGGAGGATTGAAGCCAATATGGCAAGCGATTTCAGACAGCGGGCATGGGCAGTGCTGGCGCTGGCAACCACTCTCTGCTGGAGCGCACTGGCCGGCCGGACCGTCGCGCAAGAGGAGGCGCCGGAGCCGCCCAGCATCGTCGGTAGCTCGCCATTGGGTGGTCTATCGAGCGCGACCGGGTGGATCAATTCCAAACCGCTAAGCGCAAAGCAGCTCAAAGGCAAGGTGGTGCTTGTCGATTTCTGGACATACTCCTGCATCAACTGCCTGCGCTCTCTCCCTTATATCGAAGCATGGGCGGAGAAATATAAGGACAGCGGGCTGGTCGTGATCGGGGTGCACACCCCGGAATTCGATTTCGAGAAACAGCTGCCCAACGTGCAGAAAGCTGTGCAGAAGTTTGGAATTACGTATCCCATCGCACTCGACAGCAACCAGGCGATCTGGAACGCGTTCCACAATCAATATTGGCCTGCGCACTACTTCATCGACGCCAAAGGAAAGGTCCGCTACGAGCACTTTGGCGAGGGGAACTACGACCAGTCGGAGCGATGGATTCAAGAACTGCTGCAGGAGCGCGATGCAAAACCAATGCCTGGCAGCGAGGTCAGCGTGCATGCGGAGGGCGTGGAGGAGTCTGCGGACACAAGTGAGGTGCGATCTCCCGAGACCTACATTGGGTATTCACGCGCGGCGCACTTCGCATCGCCGGGCGGATTCGATTACTCGCAGGAAAAGGTCTACGTTGCGCCGCTTCATCCGTCTCTCAATCAGTGGGGCCTAGCGGGCAAATGGGTCGACCACCTTCAGAGCGCGGTGCTCGACTCCCCTGGAGGCAAGATCGTCTTCCATTTCCATGCCCGCGACCTGCACCTTGTCCTGGGTCCGACGGCCGACGGCAAGCCTGTCCGCTTTCGTGTGACCATTGACGGCCAAGCGCCGGGGGAGAATCATGGAGTAGACACGGATGCTGAGGGCAACGGCATCGTGATGGATCATCGCTTGTATCAATTGGTCAGGCAAAAGGGGGTCGTCGCCGACCACATCTTTGAAATCGAGTTTGACGATCCAGGAGTACAGGCATTTTCATTCACCTTCGGATGACGGGGCCAATTGGAGGAAAACATGGTTCAGAGCTTTGAGAACGATGCTCGCCGCATGACGCGCCGCACTTTGCTGGTGGGGGGAATGATCGCGGGGGGCGCCGCAGTTGCAACGATTGCACTCAACCTTGGCGATGGAATGGAGACGGTCGAGGCGAAAGGAAACGTCCCCAGGGAAGTCAAGATCGTGGAGTTCTCAGACGCAGGACAGCGAGGGGAGATTGCGACTGTGCCGCTCGTGGTCAAAACCGATGCGGAGTGGAAGCAACAGCTATCGCCGGATTCATTCGAAGTGACTCGTCATGCAGCGACAGAGCGCGCGTTCTCCGGTCAATATTGGAACAATCACGACAAAGGTCTCTACCGCTGCATTTGCTGTGCTACAGCCCTCTTCAGCTCCGATACCAAATTTGAGTCGGGCACCGGATGGCCAAGCTTCTGGCAGCCGATTGCGAAGGAGAATGTACACGAAATCAGCGACTATTCCCTTGGCATGACGCGCACTGCGGTCTCGTGCCGGTTGTGCGATGCACATCTCGGTCATGTCTTCGATGACGGTCCCAGACCCACCGGACTCCGCTACTGCATGAACTCGCTGTCTCTCCGTTTCGTGAAGGTCGCCTGACCTTGGGTGATTGAATAGGAATGGCACACACGACGTTCGAGGACATCCTTTCGGAAATCCGGAGTTTCGCCGAGACGTCTGAAGACTTTGCTTCGCTTCAGAAGTTCTGCGTCGGAATCATCGCCCAACGCCTTTCCTGTTACAACTGGGTCGGCTTCTATATGTTGGACCCCGCCGATAAAAACGTCCTCGTTCTCGGGCCATACCATGGCGCACCAACCGAGCACGTGCGCATTCCGGTAAGCGAAGGAATCTGCGGAGCAGCCGTGGCTCAAGGAGAAACGGTGATCGTGGAAGATGTGGCTGCCGACCCCCGGTATCTCGCGTGTTCTCTCGAAACACGGTCGGAGATTGTCGTCCCCATACGCGCAGGGGGAAAGACCGTCGGCGAGATCGATATTGATAGCCACACCCTCAACGCGTTCGGCGCGGACGACCGGCGCTTTCTGGAGGATTGCGCGGAGGTCCTGGGCCGGTTTCTGGAAAAATAAGACGCTTCATGGCGGGCACTGGTGGGGGTTTCCCCTCGATCGTGCGGGTTCACTCCGCGCTCGCGAAATAAAAGTGGTAATGCTTGCGGCAGCCGGGGTTAAATGGCGCGCGGCAGTGGGGGCAGCGATGGTCGCTTGCCCTGTACTCGTGGATCGTCATTTCATGTCCGCAAGCGCCGCAAAGCACCGCGGGCTGACTCCATTCGGCTTGCGGCCATACCGCAATCGGATGGCCGGCCAAAGCGTCGTGACACTCCTTGCACGCGAAGTAGATTCCGCAGCACTTCATCTTGATGGCGATCACGTCGAGAGTGGATCGATAGTGAGCGCAACGGGTTTGCGCATCCAGATCGACTCCGAAGACTACAGGGCGGGACGACTGCATAGACAACAGACTAGCGGAGCCTGACCCAACCCCGCTGACCTGGCCGCCTTCGCCTCCCGTCAGACCAGCCGCGGCTCGCTGAGGCCCGCATGGCAGATCCTTTCATGCCATCGAAATTTCCTCTTGCGCAGACACCCGGCTTATGTGTTACAGTCGGTAACACCATGAAGGAGCCCGCAAAAACTAGTCACGATCCGGCTGAACTCGGCGAACTGGAACGAAGCATCCTGCTGGTTGTCTGGCGCCTCGGTTCTGTCACGGCGGACCAAGTTCGCGAACAGCTGGACCGGCCGCTCAAGGATTCCACGGTGCGTACGGTGCTGCGCCGTCTCGAGGAAAAGGGCTATCTGGCGCACAGCGCCGAGGATCGCGCGTTCGTCTACCGTCCCGTTCAATCGCGCCAGCGTGTGGCGGGACGCGCCGTGAAACGCATCCTCGACTGGTTCTGCGAGGGATCTATTGAAGCGCTGCTGGTTGGTTTGGTCGATTCCAAGGTGCTTGATCGCGCCGAACTCCGACGCCTCGCCGAACGTATCACCGCTGGGCAGAAAAATACCGGAAAGAAGGGGGTTCAATGATTTCCAACCTCATCGAAGCAGCCCTCCGTTCGCTTCTTGTCGGACTGGTGGTGGCGATTGGCTTGCGCGTCTTCAGGGTTCGCAATGTTGTGGCACAAAAGGCCGCGTGGACTTTCGTGCTAGTTGCGGCCTTGGCGATGCCTCTGTTGCGACCGATTACCGCGCGGTGGCACATTCTGCCCGCGGGCCCGAACATTCTTCTGCCTGCGCACCCGATGACTCTGCTCGAAGAATTGCAGGCGAAGATCCAAGCGCACGCCCCTTCCAGCCCCAAGGCTGCTTCGCTCAGCGCGGGCATTCCGCAAGGCAACAGCCCATGGGCAGAAAAGCCTTCCGTCTCTTTGTCGCGTCCCGCGCAGGGTCCTCATGCCAAAGAAACTCAGCCAGACACCGAGCGTGCCGCGGAGAGGCAGTCGGCTGTTGCGCCCGTTTGGCATGATGGGATTCTGGCGGCGAGTCAATCTTCACCGGCCCGCAATCGCCTGCGGCTCACGCTGTCCGGTTTCGCGTCGGGTTTCTATCTCGGCGTGGTTGGGCTCTTGCTGTTCCGGCTCGCGCTTGGCCTGGCGGCAACACTGCGTCTCTGGGCAACAACCAAAGAAGTGCTTCCTTCCGCGAAATCGTGCTTCCCTGCCTCGCTCCGTCTTCGCGCCAGCACAAGGATTCATTCGCCGGTCACGATCGGGTCGGCGATTCTGCTGCCCGCCGACTATCGGAGTTGGGACGAGGAGAAGCTGCGCATTGTGCTTGCCCACGAGTGCTCGCACATTCGTCAAGGCGACTTCTACCTCCAACTGCTTGCCGGCCTCTACGCTGCGCTTTTCTGGCTGAGCCCGCTGGGCTGGTGGCTGAAGCGGGAATTGGCTGACCTCGCGGAGGCCATCAGCGATCGGGCAGGAATCGAAGCAGCGCAAAGCCGAACCCGGTACGCGCAAATTCTTCTTGAATTCGCGGCCATGCCGCGCACAACCGCAATCGGAGTTGCCATGGCACGTCCCGGTAGTCTCGCCCGCCGCATCGAGCGTTTCCTCAACGACCACGCTTTCCGTCAGTCCTTTGCCGGCGGCCGCCGAGCGCTCGTCGCCGTCGTTCTGGTTCCGGTGGCGCTTTTCGCCGCGGCAGCCATGGTGCGCGTCGAGGCAGCGCCGGTCGTGCACTCCGCAAAGCAAGCTTTGCTTGCGTCCGCCGCCACTCTGACCGTGCTCTCGCCGGCGCCTCAGCCTGACGCCGCCAACCACGACGACCAGCAGATTGCGGAAGATCAGCAGGTGAGCGGCCTGGCTGTGGCGGGCACAGCCTTGACCATACAAGCAAGCCCGGCGGCTACACCCGAGCCGGAATCGCAGGCGGCAGCATTGCCGGAGCTTGCCGCGGCGCTACCCATTCCATCCTTGTTCCGCGTCACAGCCATCGCGCGCGTGGCCGCCGTCGCCCCTGAAGACGACGCTGCACGCACACGGTCCTTCGACCGTACGCTATCGGTAAGCGGCGACGCGCAGTTGATGGTCTCGACCGGCGCAGGAAACATCCATCTCACCCGCGGCTCGGCAAACCAGATCCGCATTCATGGGCACATCCACGCACACCGCCGCGCCAGCGAAGAAGAAGTGAACTCGATTGCGACGAACCCTCCGATCGAACAAAACGGCAATGTGGTTCGGGTTGGTCCGCACGAGGAACAGTGGCACGACATCAGCATCGACTACGAAATTGAAGCGCCGGCGGGAACTCTTCTGACCGCGAACTCGGGTTCAGGCGACATCGTCGATGAGGGTGTGGGGCAGAACGCAAAGCTCGAGACCGGCTCGGGAGATATTCGTGCCAGCGGCCTGCAGGGCGCGTTCCTGGTGAAAACAGGCTCGGGCAACATCACCGCAGAACAGACTGGCCAGGGAGATGTGAAGGCCGAGACGGGCTCGGGCAACATCGAGATCAAGGACATTCACGGCAGCTTCCGCGCTGAAACCGGCTCAGGCGATATCAAGGCAACGGGCACGCCTTCTGCGCGCTGGGACCTGCAGACTGGATCGGGCAACATCGACTTCTGGCCGGGCAATGCGCCTCTCACGCTCGAAGCCTCCACCGGCTCGGGCGCGGTGAGGACGGATCACGAGATGCTGGTGAAAGGATCTCTCGATCATCAGCACATCACGGGCAATCTGAATGGCGGCGGTCCCACTGTCCGCGCGCAAACCGGCTCCGGCGACATTCACGTGTACTAAGGACCAATCGCGACTTACTATGCCGCGTACAACGACACCGTGCTGGCTGCGTCTTTGTGAAGGGAAGGTTGCCTGACCCGATCGCCGCAGATGACCTCCTTCTACGTGCCTGTTCTGCTGCCTGAATGTCGAAGATGCTTCAGCGTGGAATCGATCCCATGCTACCTTCGGGCCATCTAAGCCGCACGCCATAAGTTACTTAAGAGAGTGCATACGCGCTCGAAACGCCTAGGGTTGTGCTATATCTCACAACAACGTCTCCGCGTTCAATTGGTGCTGGCTGTCCGCAGCCTTCTTCAAATGAGTTCGCATTGCCGTGCGAACGCACGTGGAGCCAGGTTGCGAGGCCATGACCGAAAACCGAAATACGCACGCACAGAATCCCGGCAAGCGACGCATACTGCTCGAGGCAGCCATGCTCTCCGCGATTGCCATCGCTTGTTACCTACTGTTTCGGTATCTCTATCTACCTCCTACGGTGGCGGCGCAGATTGATCTTGAAGCCTGCGCGATCATCCTGGTTGGTATCTGGCTCGTCTATCGCCGTACACTTCGCCACGTCACACTGGCCGCCTCACAGGGTGCCGTCAAGAGCGCGGACGAAGCGGAGCATCATATGCTTCGCGCGGTTGTGGACAACCTTCCCGACCTGATCTATTTCAAAGACACGCAAAGCCGCTTTCTTCTAGCCAACCCTGCGCAGAGGAAGTTCGTGGCCGGGGACGCAGCTAAAAGCCTGACCGGTCTCACGGATTTCTCATTTTTCCCAGAGGAGAATGCTGCAGGCTTTTTCAGGGATGAGCAGGAAATTATCCGTACCGGCAAGCCCCTGGTGAGCCAGGCCGAACGGATGCTCGATCCGGACGGAAACGATGTCTGGATTCTCACGACCAAGGTTCCATTTCGCGAGACAGACGGATCGGTAGCGGGAATCATCGGCATTGGGCGGAACGTGACGGCGCAGAAGCAAATTGAAGCGGAGTTGATTCAATCGCGCCTTCAGGCCGAAGGAGCGAATCGCGCCAAGAGCGAGTTCCTGGCCAACATGAGCCACGAGATTCGCACTCCGTTGAACGGCGTGATCGGCATGACCGAGCTGGCTCTCGATACCGAGCTGACACAGGAGCAGCGCGAATATCTTGAGACGGTAAAACTCTCCGCCGGCGCCCTTCTTAACGTGATCAACGACATTCTCGATTTCTCCAAGATCGAGGCAGGCAAAATCGATATTGAGACGATCGACTTCGACGTGCGCGATTGCGTGGAAACTACACTGAAGACGCTGGCTCTTCGCGCAGACGAGAAGGGCCTGGAGTTACTCTGCGACATTGCAGACAACGTTCCTGTGACTGTGCGCAGCGACTCTGTGCGGCTCGGCCAAATGCTGCTGAACCTGACGGGCAATGCCATCAAATTCACCAACGAAGGACAAGTCACGGTAAAGGTCGAAGTGGAATCGCGAGAAAGCGCGAACGCCGTCTTGCACTTTGTGGTGGCCGACACGGGCATTGGAATTCCAAAGGAAAAGCAAAAAGCGATCTTCGAATCCTTCACCCAAGCCGATACTTCGACGACGCGCAAATTTGGCGGCACAGGCCTGGGCTTGACGATCACGTCTCGCCTGACTGCCATGATGGGTGGAAGAATCTGGGTGGAAAGCGAGCCCGGCAAAGGAAGCGAGTTCCACTTCACCGTGAGCGTAGGCGTTGGGGCAGAGCAGATTGCCCAGCCGGAGTCAGACTTACCGTACAACTTGCTTCCGGATGTGCGGGTTCTGGTGGTGGATGATAACCCGACCAACCGGCGGATTCTCGACCGCATGCTGGCGCGCTGGAAGATGCGGCCCACCTGCGTCGAGAGCGGGGCCGAAGCGCTGCGCGAATTGATGGGCGCGTGCGAATCGGGAGATCCCTATCGCCTTGTATTGACCGACATGCACATGCCCGAGATGGACGGATTCAGTCTCGTCGAGCAGATTCGCAACCGGCCAGAAGTCTCTGCGGCAACGGTCATGATGCTCAGCTCCGGAGCCCATCGCGGAGAGATGTCGCGCTGCCGCGAACTGGCTCTCTCCGCATCGCTCACCAAGCCCGTGCGCCAGAGCGAACTGCGCGATGCCATTGCGCGCTCGTTGGATCGCCGAGATCCGCAAAGCACGGTAAAAACGATATTCCCCGCTACGGATCGTCGCGCGACCAAAGCTACATCGGCCCTTCACGTCCTGCTGGCGGAAGATAACACCGTCAACCAGCGCCTGGCGAGCCGGCTGCTTGAAAAACGAGGCCACACGGTCACGATCGCGAACAACGGACAAGAAGCGCTGCACCTGCTTGAACGCACAGCCTACGACCTCGTTCTCATGGATGTGCAGATGCCGCTGGTCGACGGGCTCGAGGCCACAAGAATTATTCGCGAGCGGGAGAAAGGCACGGGCGCGCACCAGCCGATCGTGGCGCTCACCGCGCACGCCGTGAAGGGCGACGAGGAGCGGTGCAAAGACGCGGGGATGGACAGCTATCTCGCGAAACCGATTCGTCCCCAGGAGTTGGATGCAGTCCTGGAAATGTACATGGGAAAGCCCGAGCTCAGCTTGAATTGAGTTCAGATTTTGAAGAAGGTGTGGGCACATGTGCCCGGACGTTGTGAAGCAAAATGAAGTCAGCCACTTTGCTCGAAGGATTCGTCGATTTTCCGGAGCTGTTGGATCGCGTCGAAGGCGATCAGGAACTTCTTGCGGAGTTGCTCGCCTTGTTCCAGGAGGACCTGCCCGCGAGCCGCGCTGGACTGCAAGAAGCGGTCGCGCGAGGCGAGCTCCACGAAATCGAACGAACGGCACATGCGCTGAAGGGAATGCTTGCCAATCTATCTGCCAAACACACCGCCGCATTGGCCGCCGAGATTGAGTCCGCGGCGCGCGCTGGAGCTTCGCAGAGAGTCCCTGAACTGATCTCCACATTCAACCCCGAAATCGAAGCTTTCTCGGCAGCACTGGATTCGTTTATGGCGAGCGCGGAGCGATGAAAATCCTGATCGCCGATGACGACACCCTCTCTCTGCGTCTCTTGCAGAAGACGCTCGAGCGTGCGGGCTATGAGGTGACGGCCGTGAAGAACGGCCGCGAGGCCGCCGAAGAGATGTGCCGCCCCGAAGGCCCCCGGCTGGCTCTGCTCGATTGGATGATGCCTGAGCTGGATGGTCCGGCTGTGTGCCGCGAAGTGCGCAAGCAGCGTGGCCTGCGCCACGTGCACCTTGTTCTCATTACGTCGAAGGACTCGAAGCAGGACATCATCCAGGGCCTGGAATCCGGGGCCGATGACTATCTTGTGAAGCCGTTCGATCCCGAAGAGCTGAAAGCGCGGCTGCGCAGCGGCCTACGCATCCTGCAACTGGAAGACAACCTGCTCGAAGCGCGTGAAGAGATGCGCTACAGGGCGACTCACGATTCCCTCACTTCACTTCTGAACCGCGGCACCATTATCGAATTGCTGGCGCGTGAACTGACTCGAGCGCGTCGCGAAAAAAGCTGCACCACCGTTGTCCTTGCGGACCTCGACCACTTTAAATCGGTGAACGACACCTACGGGCACCCGGTCGGCGATGAGGTCCTGCGAGAGATCGGGCGCCGCTTGCTTGGATCGGTGCGGTCGTACGACTTTGTCGGCCGCTATGGCGGCGAAGAGTTTCTTGTGGTCTTGAATAACTGCGGCGCGAGCAAAGCCCTGAGTCGAGCCGAGCAGATCCGCAACGGGATCGGGCGAACCCCGATAACGACTGTCAAGGGACCGCTCCCCATCACGCTCAGCTTAGGCGTCTTCGCGAGTCTCGGCGAGGATCCGCGGGCGGTCGAGGACGTTCTGTGCGAAGCGGATAGCGCCCTCTACCAGGCGAAAGCCGCAGGCCGCAACTGCAGCCGTCTGGCCAGCGCCGCAATCGTGGCCTCCGCGGATTCGCAGTACTGATTGGGTTCAGAACGGCACCCTCCCGACAATCCGGCTGCCCGTTTCGCTGAACCTAGCGATGACCTGCGGTGGAAAACAGGCGTCATTCTGACCTCGGACGATCCAAAATCGCGGGATCCCGTCTCGTCCAGCCGTGATCAAACTGGGCTTAGTTGGTCACGGTCTTGAACATTAGAGCGCAAAAATCCGGCGATTAATCAGAAAATGTGGAGTAAATCCCTTTCCTTTCCCTCGCAGCCGTGTAGAATCATTGCGACATGGCGGACCAACTGAACCACCGCTCCGAACAGATCATCAAGTTTCTTTTATCTGTCGGCACGGCATCGATCGAAGAGATTCTTGCCATCGCCGGATCCTCTGCTCCCAGCATTCGCCGCGACCTGGTCCGCCTTGAGAACCGCGGTCTGATTCGCCGCACTCATGGCGGAGCCACGCTGGTAGAGCCGCTGCTCTACGAACCGTTTCGCTATGACAGCTCTTTTCTGGCGCGCGAACAACGTTTCGCCGTGGAGAAACGCCGCATCGGGTTGGCGGCCGCCGAGTTGATCCGGCCCAACGAAACGGTCGGTTTGACGGCTGGCACCACCACCACCCATATCGGGCGCAGCTTGCGCCACCGCGAAAAGATTCAGGTCATCACCAATGCCATTAATATCGGCATGGAACTATGCAATCAGCCCGGAATACGCACCTATCTGACGGGCGGCGTGATTCCCTGGGCGTGGTCGTTCTCGTTGACCGGCAATGCCGCTTTGACGTTTCTCGACAACGTCTATATGGACAAAGTGTTCCTGAGCGTGACCGGCTTGGATGCCGAGCGCGGCGCCACAACGCTCGAAACGGATGAGGCGCTGGTCTACCGCAAAATGCTCAAGCAAGCCAAACAGGTCATCGTGGTCACCGACTGCAGCAAGGTGGGCAACGTGAGTCCGGCCTTCATCTGCCCCAACAGCGAGATCCATGTGCTGATCACCAATTCCGAGGCGTCGGCCGAGTCGATCGCGCCCTTCGAGCGGCAGGGGATCCGGGTCATTCGCGCCTAGAAAACCGCATCGACCCTACCGGTAATCGGCCACGGGTTCATTGAGCGGGCATATTTATCTGATTTCCTTCGATTTGTATCCAGGTTTGGGCCATGGCCCGATGTAGCGCAGGTTTGAGAGCCCGAAGCGCGCTACTCGTTCATTCCGATCATCTTTGACCACGAATTCGACCATCCAGCCATTAAAAAGTTCAGAGCTTTGATCATTTAAGCTCATTTTGTTCAATTTTCCTCTTGATCTTTATGAATTCTCGGCCTATCGTTTTTTGACAACGAAAGTACTCGGGTTCTGTCGCGCACCGAAGAGACCACCATAAGGCTTTGGTTCCGGAGACCCGATGAGGCGCCCAGCTGACCGGGTTCCTTCGAAGGCATCTGCAACACCTTGGGAGAGTGTGATGCAACAACAGAAAAGTCCAGCGCGGGTCCAGGGCTCCAGGTTTTCTGCCCCGTTTCGGACGTTGGTTCCGTGTCGCGGCCATCGAACCGGCCCGCACTTTTCTGAAAATCCCATGGTGAACATTTTCAACGCGCGGTAGCCGCTGCAAAGGCGCTTGAATTCACCCGTCGAGACGCCCCCGCGAATCGACTTCACAGGATTTCAAAAAAGAAAGGTGCGAAGGCCATGATGGATCAGGTGACGCTCTCCAATCAAAAGCCTCTCTCGAAACGATGCAACCCGGCCTCCGATGGCGCTGGCAAGTGGAAGAGCGCCAGAAGCGGGCCATTCCCCCTGGTCTGGCTGATTGCTGTGTTGGCGTTGTGTTTCCCGCTTGCAATGCAGGCGCAGGAATTGTCGGCAACGTTGACCGGCACGGTGACCGATTCCACCGGGGCGGCAATTCCCAACGCGGCGATCACGATTACGCAGAACGGCGTGAATGGCGTTGCCCGCGTGATCCAGTCCGATGGCACCGGCAACTACGTGGTGACCAATCTTCAGGCCGGAACGTATTCCATCACCGTTGTCGAAAGCGGATTTGAGACTTTCAAGGCCACCAGCATCGTCCTCAACGTGGCCGAGAAGCACACGCTGAATGTACAGATGAGGGCAGGCGCGGTGAACACCACCGTGACCGTGGAAGACAACCCCGTCTCGGTCGACACCGCGAGCAGCGCCCAGGCAGGCACAATCGATGGCGTGCAGATTCGCGAACTTGAGCTGGCCGGCCGGAACTTCCAGCAACTGGTTACGCTGCAACCCGGCGTCGTGACCCAGATGGGCGACGAGACGAGTGCCGGCAACACGGCCATGTCTGTCAACGGCGCCCGAACCACGGCCAACAACTGGACGATTGACGGCGCCGATATCAACGATTCCGGCTCCAACGGCACGGTCATTAACGCTCCCAACGTCGACGCGATTCAGGAATTCACTCTGCAGCGCGGGAACTACGACGCAGGGTACGGTCGCTCGGGTGGTGGCCAGATTCTGGTAGCCACCAAGTCCGGAACCAGCACCTTCCACGGGGATGCCTACGAGTTCGTCCGCAACACGGCCCTCGACTCCAACGAGTGGTTCAACAAGCGCACGCAGTTCGAAAATGCTGAGCCCAACAAGAACCCCGTGAACCACCACAACGTGTACGGCTTCACCATCGGTGGACCGGTCTATATTCCCAAGGCTTATAACACCGACAAGAAGAAGACTTTCTTCTTCTATTCAGAGGAATGGCGCAAAATCAGCTCGCCAGGCGGAGACAGCATGCCGGCAGCATCGCAGGCCATGTTGAACGGCACCGTAGCGGGCAACTTTACGAATGCGCCTGCAGGTTGCGCGACGTTCGACCCCAGCACCAACACCACGCAGATCTCGGCAAGCTGCTACAGCGCGAATTCGAAGGTCTACCTCACCAACGTATTCGACAAGTATCCAGCCAACAATGGGGGCAACTACACATTCGCCTACTCGGCGCAGAACAACTTCCGCGACGACATCGTACGCGTCGACCACTACTTCAACGACAAGGTCCACTTCTACGCACGCTATATGAATGACGTCATGCCGGTGGACAATCCGGAGGGCCTCTGGGCAGGATCGAACTATCCGGGCCTCACCGACACTCTCGTAGACTCGCCGGGCAAGAACGTGGTGGGCAACCTGACGTATGCAATCAATCCGAAGGTGGTCAACGAGTTTGAGTTTGTCTGGTCGCAGGGAGAGTATCACTCGGCCATCAAGGGCGGCCAGTTCGCCACGTCGTCTGCGGTCAACGGTTCTCTGACCGACCAGTGGTCACCCGATCCCTACGGCAAGGTGCCGGCCATCTCCATCACCGGAGTGACTGGGTTCAGTGCCGGGTCGGCGCCCTGGAAGGAGCGCAACCTCGACAGGACCTATTTCGACAATCTCGCTTTCAATCTTGGCAAACACACGCTGCGGGTCGGTTTCGAGATTCAGCAGATGATCAAGACCGAAAACGCGGTGAACGGAGAGCCGAGCTTCAGCTTCAACTCCTGGGGCGACTTTCTGGTTGGCAACGTGGCCTCGTTCGGGCAGACCCTGCCGGACATCACCCCCGACCTGCATTTCGTCAACAGCGAAGCTTACATCCAGGACGACTGGAAGGTCATGCCGCGCCTCACTCTCAACCTGGGTGTGCGCTGGAGCCGTTTGCCTTCGGTCACGGACGTGAAGAACACCCTATCGAACTTCGATCCTGTCTACTACAGCCCGCAACTGGCACCGGCAATCGCTCCTGCTTCAGGCAACTTTGTGGCGGGCCAGTTTGCGAACAACTTCCTGTTGCAGCCGTCGACTTACACCAACGGGATCATTTTCCCCAAGGGTGCTGCCTGCAGCCAGGCGCAGGCCGTCTCGCCCCTGGTGACATGTTCGCCGTTTGGCGCCTACGTCAACCCCAACTACAATGCCAACTTCGGTCCCCGTCTCGGCTTTGCCTACGATTTGGCAGGCAACGGCAAGACGGTGGTTCGCGGCGGCTTTGGCATCTTCTATGACCGCCTGCTCGACGGCATATGGGAGCAGAACGCCTTCGGCAATCCGCCCCTGGCGCAGAAAACGACCATCGTCAACGGCGGCTTCGATAACATTACGGGCGGCACCACGGCCGTCAACTACGGCCCCAATGCCCTGACCGCCACGGGCAACCCGACATTCAAGGTGCCTGACTATGCCAACTACAACCTGAGTGTCCAACATCAACTGCTGCCGAGCACGGTGCTGGAATTGGCGTACGTGGGCAGCCAGGCGCGTCACCTGCTGGGCGAGTACGATGAGAATCAGCCCACGGTTGCCGAGCGCATCACGTCGGCGAACACCACCAGCGTGAACTACATCCGTCCCTTCGCTGGCTATGCCGGCATCACCTCACGCGCACCCATCTTCACCAACAACTACAACTCCATGCAGGCCACCCTCAGCCATCGTTCGCACGGTTTGCAGGTGGGCCTCGCGTACACCTACTCCAAAGACCTGACCACCAATCCGTCGGATCGCAGCAACGTGGCTACAGACAGTTACGACTTCGGCCTCGACTACGGTCCGTCAACCTACAACACACCGCAGGTCTTCACCGCCAACTACGTCTATGACTTGCCCTTCTTCAAGGGGCAGCAGGGTTTAGTGGGCAAGGTTGCCGGCGGTTGGGAGGTCTCGGGCATCAGCTCCTTCTTCTCCGGATCCTCGATTTCGCTCAGCCAGGCGCGCGACCCGTGGGATCCGAATGGTCTCAATGTGGGCATCGGTCTTGGCGCAACACGGCCTGATCAGATCGCACCGGTCCACAATTCCAAGACCGTCGGCGCATGGTTCAGCACCTCATCGTTCGCCCATGCCTGGAACCACTTCGGCAGCGAAGGCTCCGGCAGTCTGCTCGGTCCTGGCTATGACAACTGGGACTTGGCGGCCATCAAGAACGTGAAGGTCGCCGAACGGCTTTCGTTCCAGCTACGCGGCGAGTTCTTCAACGCTTTCAACCATGAGAGCTTTGGCGCCCCGGGAAGCATCGGGAGCTCGAACTTCGATGGCGTTGACGCTTCGATCGACGACAGCAGCTTCGGTCAGGTAGTGGCTGGTCACTCACCACGCCGCATCCAAATCGGCGCAAAGGTGATCTTCTAACTCCTGGGTTTCTTTCCAGGCGAGTAGCCAAAGGCCGGGGCTCATTGCCGCGGCCTTCTTCTTTCCTCAAATAGCGCCGGCGATCGGCTTACTGGCTCGGGCTGGAGGTTTGGCTCGTCCCCGCAGCAGACTTGCTCGCCGGCAGCGTCGACATGATCTTGAGCAGCTTTTGGTCTTCGGCCCGATTCAGAGTCTTGGTCTTGTCGAATTCCGCTTGCGACTCGGCGCGGCGGCCCATCGCGCGATAGAGACGGCCCATTCTCCAATGCGGATTGGCGTCGGTGGGCGCGAGCATTGAAGCCTTCTGGAACTCCGCAAGCGCCGCCTGATTCTCTCCCTGATTGGCGTAGACGATCCCCAGATCGAGGTGCTCTTTCGTGCTTTTGGCGTCGATCTTTTCCAGTTTTTTCAGCAGCGCCTTCGCATCATCGAACTGGTTCATCTGCACGTCGGAATCGGCGAGATACAGCATGGCTTGAAAATGCTGCGGATCGTTATCGACCTCCGCCTGGAACTCCTTCGCAGCTTCGGGATATTGGGTTTTCTTCCACAGCAAGTAGCCAAGACCGAAGTGCACATTCGGTTCTTTGGGATTGGCAGCCTCTGCAGCGCGAAACTCGCGGATTGCCCCATCCGCGTCTTTCATTTCATCCAGGGCCTCGCCAACCAGCATGTCGGCCTCTGCCGATTCCGCATTCAAGCCAATGATGCGATGGTAGGCATCCAATACACATGGATACTGGTTCGAAAGAAGGCAACTGTGTGCCAGCGTCAGCAGGAGATTCAGATTCTGCGGATCCCGCGCCGACGCCTGTTGCAGCAGAGATGCAGCCGCGGCATACTGCCCCAGCCCATAGTGCGCCATGCCGATCAGGATCGTCAGGCGTTGATCGTCGGGCTGCGCCTTCAGCAGCGGGTCGAGCTCCTGAATCGTCTCCTTATAGTCGCCGGCTTTGAAATACGCCAGACCGAGATTCAGGCGCAGACCCGGCATCTTCGGGTTGAGCACCATGGCGCGCTTGTAGGAGGCAATCGCTTCGGTGTAGTGCTCCTGCTTGGCTTCGACGAGACCGAGCTGTGCAAGCGGCTCCGCGCTCGACGGGTGCTCTTTGACCACCGCCTTCCACTCGGCTTCAGCCTCTCCAAGCTTGCCCTGCCGTTCGAGTGCAATGGCATGCTCCGGCGATCCGCTCTGGGGCAGCGCGACATGCGCGCGGCTCGAAGCGATCAGCGCCAGAACGAAAACAATCTTGTGCCTGCCCGCAACCCTCACGCGCATTCCCACCCTGCGTCGCCTTGCCGCTGCGCCGACCCGAACAATCTTGCTTGAACGATCGCTGGGTGCGGGTCAGTGCATTTGAAGACCGACACATCGTAGTTTACGTCTCTACTGTGCGTTGCGTGATTTCAAGCGAAGAGCAGGAGACAACAAAGAGCGCGCGCTTATTGCTTGATGACGGTTCCATCGCGCAGCCGAATCTCACCCCAACCGCCGTTGAGCGGACTCGATGTGAACGGAGACTTGGCTGCCTCTTGCTCGTTGATCTCGATGCCCCAACCGGGCTTCTCGCTCACCCACAGATAGCCGTCGCGCCACTCCGGGCAGCCTTGAAAGATGGCCTGCGTCCGTTCGTTGAAGGGCGAATATTCCTGGATGCCGAAGTTGTAACTGACCAGATCGAGCGTGACGTTGGCCATGTGACCCACCGGCGAAACGTCGCCGGGGCCGTGCCAGGCCGTCTTCACGCCGAACTGCTCGGCGAGAATCGCGATCTTGCGCGCCGGGCTGAAGCCTCCGGTCTGCGATACGTGCACGCGAATGTAGTCGATCAGCTGCTCGGCAATCAGCGGCTGCCACTCATGGGGATTGTTGAAGAGCTCGCCCATCGCGATCGGCGTCGCGCAGTTCTGCCGGATCTGCCGGAAATAGTCGATGTCTTCGGGCGAAAGGGGATCCTCGAGAAAGAACATGTGAAATGGCTCAGCCTCTTTGCAAAACTGCACCGCCAGGTTGGGTGTGAGCCGCTCATGCATATCGTGCAGTAGCTCGACTTCGTCGCCCAATTCGCGCCGGCAGACTTCCAGCAGCTTTAATGCGCGCCGGAACTGCGCCTTGCGATCGAAGAGCGGCTTGTCGTGCAGCGCCTTGGGTCGGCCGTCGTCTTTTTGCTGCGAGCCATAGCCCGCCATGCCCGGCAGTCCCACCTGCACGCGAATATTGCGAAAGCCCTGGGCGAGATATTTCCGTGCCTCGGCAACGACATCCTCGAACTCGGCACCGCTCGCATGGGCGTAGGTGTCGGCAGCTTCCCGGCATTTGCCGCCCGCAAGCTGGTAGACCGGCATGCCCGCCTGGCGTCCCTTGATATCCCACAGCGCCTGATCGACGCCGCTGATGGCGTTGTTGAGCACGGGGCCATTTTTCCAATACGAGCTGTCGTAGCAGGACTGCCAGATGTCTTCGATGCGGTCGGTTGTTTTGCCCAGGAGAAAAGGCTTCAAGTAGCGCTCGACCGCGGGCTTCACGAGATCGGCACGCTGCGTGAACGTGGCGCAGCCATAGCCGTAGAGCCCATCCTGATCGGTCAGGATTTTCACCACCGTCAGGCGCACTCCCTGCGGCTCGCACTCGATCACTTGAATGTCTTTGATCTTTGGAGCGGGCATCGCGCGGGTTGCGCGTGCGGCTTGTTCCTCGGCATCGGCAATCCGCGGGGCCAGGGCCAGCGCACCCGCCCCGGCACAGCGCTTTAGAAAATCACGGCGTTCCATCGGCATACTGCGGCATCTCTCCAGTCCGCGCAGCCCGGTGCGCGGCGCAGACAAACACGCAATTCTACGCCGCGGACGCGAAGGCACGCATCTGTACGCGCTCGCACAGGGTGGATGAAGCAGACTCGAAGTCGAAGATTCAGCCGCGCCCTACGTCGTCAACTGGGTCAGCGTCGGGAAGCGATAGCGCGCCTTGGCGATCGGTGTACCCACCACTTCGATTCGGGTCAGGTCGCGGGTTCCCACGCCGAGTTGCTCGGCGAGATGCAGCGTGCTGTCGCATTTCTCAAACGGTGGAGTGCCGCGATCGGCCATCGGATCGAAGCCCATCACCGATGCAGCCACGGCGTCGGTCGAGACGCAATTAAGTCCGGCGATGAGCAGCCCCGGATGCACCGGCTGATGGATCCAGTTCGCTTCCTGATTCGGCAGCTCGCCGCCGGTCATGGTGTAGATGCCGTCGATGACGGCGAGATGAATGGGCCGCGCCGCCACCAGGTCGGCCGTAATGCGCGGTACGCGGAACCCAGGATCCTTCGACTGGGCCACCGGCTGCGGCGCGCTCCTGGGGGGCACACGCGAACCCGAATGCATAGGCCCGCGGTATCCCACCGGAACGATGCTGGGCTCGTCTTTGGGCGCTTCGTCGCTATAAATGGTGCAGGGCGTGATGCCGAAGCAGTTCTTCATCGACAGCGTGACGCCGGCGGTGCGGTGCTCTTTCAGCTTGGCCAGCGAGACAAACACATCGGTATCACGATACGAATGGTTCAAGTCGTAGCCCGCATACATCAAGCCTCCGCCCGGAACCATGAACCGTGCGTAGGCTTTGCCGCTGCCCAGGAAATTTGTATTTTCGAATTCAACGCGGGTCGCGGCGCCGGCAAAGTCCTTCGGCTGCCAGCCGGCGGCGATCATGAACTCCTCAAGTGGCTTGGTGCCGACCGGCGCGCTCTCGAGCAGCCGGATGCGCGTCGCGCCTGCCTTGCCCAGCAACGAGACCAGCGATCCGATCACCTGCGGATGCACCCAGTGCGTCATCTGGTTGGGCATTGAGTTCAGCTTGTCGCTGGGCGGGCCGGTCATGTTGAGCTTGATGGCCACGGTTTTGCCGCCAACCAGCTTGCTCAAACCGCCAAGCTGATCAAACATCGTCCCCAGCACCTCGGCGACCTGCCGGTTATACTCCGCGCACTGCCCGATGGCGACGCGGCCGCCCTGAGTCTGCAACGTCGACGCGAAAATGGGGCGCGCCATCACGGCGCCTGCGGCCATGCCCATGGCGCCCAGAAACTCTCTGCGGGAACAATTTGGGTTCATCCAGCCGACCTCCACCCCTGCCATGAGTAGTATGAGCCTGAATCCGGCGCCTCTGCGCGCGAAATTCCGAAACTACGATGAAATTGCCAGCGGTTTTGGGTCGACGAGCAGCCAAAACACTCCCCCTGCTGCGGCAACTCCCGCGGCAAAAACAAAGGCAGCGTTCCATCCCCAGCGAGCGGCCAGGTAGGGCGTAAGAGAGGCGGTAATGGCCGCTCCGATCTGGCAGCCCATATTCATAAATCCCGAAACCGGCCCGGAGCGTTCGCCGGCAATATCGGCGCTGACCGCCCAGAATGAACTCTGCGAGAAGTACAGGGCTCCCGCACCTCCCGCCAGAATCACGATGGCCGCGTAAGGACTGCGCGCATGCGAGCCCGCGACGAGAAAAATGGCGGTCAGGATGGAGGAGAAAACACCCACGCCACAGCGGCCCGCGCGCAGGCCGTATTTGCGAATCAAGGCATCGCTCACCGCTCCTCCCGCCAGGCAGAAGACCGTCATAGCGATAAAGGGGGTCATGGAGAAGAATGCGTTCGATTTCAGGTCGAGGTGACGTACCTGCGCGAGATAGATAAAAAACCAGCTGAAGAAGATCCACGCCACATAGCCGAAGCAGAAGTAGCTCATGGTGAGAGCAAGCACCGTGCGGTTGAGGCACGTGCCAAGCCATGAAGGTGGGTTAATAGCGCCGGCCACAACAATGGAACGCGTGGCCTGGATGTGCGCCAGTTCTTCAGGCGAGACGCGCGGATGCTGCTCCGGCAGATCACGGGCAATCGCATACCAAGCAACGCCCACCGCGATCCCGATCAGTGAGCAAAACCAGAACGAAGCCCGCCAGCCCGAGCGGCTGATGATCCAGGTGAGGATGGGAATACTCAGTCCCGCCCCCGCGCCCACTCCGGCAAAAATCCATCCGTTGGCTCGTCCGCGCTCCGCCACGGGGATCCAATACGCGACGAACTGGTTCGAAGCCGGATAGGTCACGGCTTCTCCCGCGCCGAGAGCAAAGCGAACCAGGATCAACAGAAACAGCGCGGGGCCCAGCCGCGGATCGACGACCGCAGTTAATGCCGTGAAGATGCCCCACCACACGACGCCGGCCGCGAGCACTTTCCGCGGCCCCAGGCGAAGCGCCAGCCAGCCGCCGGGCACTTGAAAGGCCGCATACCCGATCAGGAAGGCGCTGAAGATCCAACCCAGATGAATATTGTCGGTGTGGAGCTCGTCGCGGATCGCGGTGCCGGCGATGGAAATGTTGGTGCGGTCGAGAAAAGCAACGGCACTGAACAGGAAGATCCAGAAGATGAGCAAACTGCGCACAGGCGGGCGGCGCATCAACGGGCTCGATCCTCGCGACTCGTCTTGGTTGCGTCCACAGGGGTCCGATTCAATCGCTGTTCATCCTACCGGTTTCGTTCGGCGGTTGGAAATCCCTGGGCTCTTAAGCCTGCCGGCGAGCGGCACCCGCCAGCTATACTTTGCTGGTCGGTCCGGTTTGAGCGGGAGGGAAACTTGCGCGTCGGGCTCTTTACACGCGAATATCCGCCCAACGTCTATGGCGGAGCGGGCGTGCACGTCGACTACCTGAGCCGTCAGCTGGCCCGGGAAATCGAAGTCGAGGTGCATTGCTGGGGTCCGCAAAACTCCGACGCGGGCAAACTGCACGTGCGCGGAGCGGAGCCCTGGCTCGAGATCAGCGACGGCACCGAAGGCAAATTCAAAGGAGCCCTCGAGGCCCTGAGCCTGAACCTGACGCAGATCAAGGCGCTCCAGGGTATCGATGTTGTCCACACGCACACCTGGTATGTGTCAATGGCCGGCTACCTGGCGAAAAAGCTCTACGGCGTGCCCTTCGTTCTGACCACGCATTCGCTTGAACCGCTGCGTGCCTGGAAGGCCGAGCAGCTTGGGTCGGGCTACGCGATGAGTTCGTGGATGGAGCGTACCGCGATTCTCGACGCCGACGCCATCATTGCCGTCTCCCGAGGAACGGAGGCCGACATTCTGCGCGCCTATCCAGAGGTCGAGCCAGGCCGTATTCACGTCATCTACAACGGCATCGACCTGGCCGAGTACCGGAAGACCGACGAAACGAGGGCCCTCGCCGAGTACGGCATCGACCTGGCCGTGCCTTACGTGCTCTTTGTGGGCCGCATCACGCGCCAGAAAGGCGTAACCCACCTCGTCGACGCGATCGGCCACATGCCTGCGGAGACGCAGGTGGTGCTCTGCGCGGGAGCTCCCGATACTCCCGAGATAGCCGCCGAGCTGCGCGAAAAAGTCGAGCGCGCGCGCCGCAACCATCCCCGCATTGTGTGGATCGAAAAAATGGTGACCAAGCAGGAAGCCATCCAGCTCTACAGCCACGCGCGCGTCTTCTGCTGCCCCTCGGTCTATGAGCCGTTTGGCATCATTAATCTGGAGGCTATGGCCTGCCGCGCCCCGGTGGTAGCCAGCGCCACTGGCGGCATCAAAGAGGTTGTGGTGGATGGCGAAACAGGTTACCTGGTGCCCTTCGATCAGGACCCGGTGACCAGTTTTCCGTGCGACCCCGAAAAATTTGCCCGCGATCTGGCGGCGCGCGTCAATTCATTGATGAACGATCGGGAAACCTGCAAACGTTTCGGCGATGCGGGGCGGCGCCGCGTAGAGGAAACATTCAGCTGGACAGCGATTGCGCATCAGACGATCGAGCTCTATCGGCAATTGATCGAACAGAAGAAACCGTAGCAGGCAACCGGCACACCAAAGCGCATGGCGGAGAAAGAATGGCAACCACGACGCGAGCAAGGGAAGATGCGATGAAGGCGGCCAACCCGGTCGAAGCGAAGGCACTGCCCGTCGAAGGACGCCGACGCGTCGTGATCGAAGGCATCACGCCCCAGGTGGACGGCGGCCGCTTCCCGGCAAAACGCACGGTGGGCGATCAGGTGCGGGTCGAAGCCGATCTCTTCACTGACGGGCACGATGCCATTGCGGCTTCGCTGCTGGCGCGCCGCGAAGGGGCAGCAGAGTGGACTGAGATTCCCATGCAGGCGCTGGTCAACGACCGCTGGTTCGCAAGCTTCCGCGTGGGCGAACTGGGCCGCTACCAATTCAAGGTGCAAGGGTGGGTCGACCATTTTGAAACCTGGCGCCGCGATCTGCTGAAGCGCATCGCCGCCGAAACCGATGCACCGGTGGACTACCTCATCGGCGCGGATCTCGTCGAGCAGGCCGCGGGACGCGCCACGGCCGCCGATCATGCATGGCTCAAGGAACGCGCGTCGGTGTTGCGAGCTGGCAAAGAAGCCGCGCCGCTTCGCACGCATGCCACCGACCCCATGCTGCACGAGCTCGCCCTGCGCTATCCCGACAAGCGCTTTGCAACCGAATCGGACAACGAACTGACCATCGTCGTCGACCCGGTGCGCGCGCGCTTCAGCTCATGGTATGAGTTCTTCCCGCGTTCGACAGCCGCGCAACCCGACAAGCACGGCACCTTTGCCGATTGTGAAAAGCGCCTGGCCTATGCCGCCGAGATGGGATTCAATGTCGTCTACTTGCCACCCGTTCATCCCGTCGGCCGCACCTTCCGCAAAGGCCGCAACAACGTACCTGAAGCGCAGCCGGGCGATTGCGGCAGTCCATGGGCCATTGGCGCAGCCGAAGGCGGGCACAAAGCCATCTTGAGCGACCTGGGCACCGTCGACGATTTCAAGCGCTTCGTCGCCAAGGCAAAAGAGCTCGATCTTTCTGTGGCTCTCGACATCGCCTTTCAGGCCGCGCCCGATCATCCGTATGTGAAGGAGCACGAATCCTGGTTCCGGAAGCGCCCAGACGGCACCATCCAATACGCCGAGAACCCTCCGAAGAAATACCAGGATATTTACCCCTTCGATTTCGAAAGCGAAGACTGGCCCGGAATGTGGGAGGAGCTGAAGAGCGTCTTCCTCTATTGGATCGGTCTCGGCGTCACCATCTTCCGCGTCGACAATCCTCACACCAAGGCGTTTCCCTTCTGGGAGTGGGTCATTGCGGAGATCAAGCGGGATCACCCGGAGGTTTTCTTCCTCGCCGAAGCCTTCACCCGTCCCAAGATCATGTACCGGCTGGCCAAGCTGGGCTTCGGCCAGTCTTACACCTACTTCCCATGGCGGAACGGCAAGCAGGAAATCACAGCGTATCTGACCGAGCTCACGCAAACGCCGGTGCGCGAGTTCTTCCGGCCGAACCAATGGCCCAACACGCCGGATATTCTCACCGAGTTTCTGCAGATGGGCGGAAGGCCGGCCTTCGTCATTCGCCTGCTGCTCGCCGCCACTCTCGGCGCCAACTACGGCATATATGGCCCCGCCTTTGAATTGCTCGAGAACCGGCCCGTGCGCCACGGCAGCGAGGAATATCTCAACTCAGAGAAATACGAAATCCGGCATTGGGACCTGGAGAGGCCCGAAAGCCTGCGCAGCCTGATCGCCCGCGTCAACGCCACTCGCAATACCAACACCGCCCTGCAAAACGACTGGTCGCTCCGGTTCCACTCCAGCGAAAACGACCAACTGCTTTGCTACACCAAGGAATCCGATGACCGCTCGAACCTGATTCTGACCGTTGTCAATCTCGACCCATATCACACGCAGATTGGATTCGTTACCTTGCCGCTCGCCGAGCTTGAGATTTCAGAGGACCGCGCCTACGAGGCCGAGGACCTGCTCACCGGGGAGCGCTACCTGTGGCACGGCCCGCGCAACTACATCGAGTTGAATCCCGAGCGCCGGTCGGGCCATATTCTGCGCATCCACCGCAGGCTGAAAGTGGAGACGGACTTCGAGTACTTCCTCTAGGCGGGCAGTGGGCAGTTTGAGTCGCGGCCTGCAGGGCAGTTCACCAGCCATCGCGTCCCGCGCTACACTGAAGTCTCCTTGGTGATTCGCAGCAACGGCATTGCTCACGAGGTTTTTTGAGCGCTCCCCATTAGCCATCGCGACCGCAACAACAAGACAAAAGAGCGCGCATCCAACTTGTTTGGAGACATTGAAGCGTGAAGAAGCTGGCAAGCGCGATCGATCCGCTCTGGTACAAAGACGCGATCATCTACGAAGTGCACGTGCGTGCGTTTGCCGACTCGAACGGCGACGGCATCGGCGATTTTCAGGGGCTCCTTTCGCACCTCGACTACTTGCAGGAGCTCGGCGTCACCTGCATCTGGCTCCTGCCTTTCTTCCCTTCTCCGCTGCGCGACGATGGCTACGACATTGCCAACTACGTCGACGTGAATCCGTCCTATGGCACTCTGAACGACTTCAAGGCGTTCCTCGATGCCGCGCACCAGCGCAACATGCAGGTGATGATCGAGCTGGTCATCAATCACACCAGCGATCAGCATCCCTGGTTCAAGGCCGCGCGTCTTGCGCCCCCCGGCTCGCCGCAGCGCGACATGTACGTCTGGTCGCAGACCGATCAGCTCTATAAGGATGCGCGCATCATTTTCACCGACACCGAGAAGTCCAACTGGAGCTGGGACGAAACCGCCAACGCGTACTACTGGCACCGCTTCTTTTCGCATCAGCCGGACCTCAACTTCGCCAACCCGCTGGTGATCGAAGAAGTCCTGAAGGCCATGCGCTTCTGGCTCGACATGGGCGTCGACGGGCTACGCATGGACGCCATCCCTTATCTCTGCGAACGCGACGGAACCTCCTGCGAAAATCTTCCCGAGACACACGTCGTGATCAAAACCATTCGCGCCGCCATCGACGCCGAATACGCCAACCGCCTGATTCTCGCCGAAGCCAACCAGTGGCCGGCCGACGTACGCCCCTATTTCGGCGAAGGCGACGAGTGCCACATGGCCTTTCACTTCCCGCTCATGCCGCGCATCTACATGGCGTTGCGGCAGGAAGACCGCCTGCCCATCACCGACATCATGGCGCAGACGCCGCCCATCCCCGAGAACTGCCAGTGGGGCTTGTTCCTGCGTAATCACGATGAGCTCACGCTCGAAATGGTCACCGACGACGAACGCGACTACATGTACTTCGCCTACTCGGCCGACCCGCGCATGCGCGTTAACGTGGGCATTCGCCGTCGTCTCGCGCCGCTCGTCGATAATAATTCCCGCCGCATCGAGCTCCTCAATTCGCTCCTGCTCAGCTTCCCGGGCACGCCCATCCTCTATTACGGCGACGAGATTGGCATGGGCGACAACATCTATCTCGGCGATCGCAACGGCGTGCGCACACCCATGCAGTGGACTTCGGACCGCAACGCGGGTTTCTCGCGCTGCGATCCTGCGCGCCTTTATTTCCCGGTCATCATGGACCCCATCTACGGTTACCAGGTGGTGAACGTCGAGGCGCAGCAGAGCGACCAGTCGAGCCTTCTCCACTGGACCCGCAACATGATCGCGCTGCGCAAGCTGTTCCAGGTCTTCGGCCGCGGCACGCTCACGTTTCTCAATCCCGCGAATCGCAAAGTGCTCGCCTATTTGCGCGATATGGAGCGGCCCGACGGTTCGCATGAGACCGTGCTCTGCGTGGCGAACCTGAGCCGCTTTGCGCAGCCGGTCTCGCTTGACCTCGGGGTGTTCGCAGGCATGGAACCCGTGGAGATGCTCGGCTACGTGCACTTCCCTACGATTACCGAGGGTCCCTACTCGCTCACTCTCGCCCCGTATTCTTTTCTCTGGCTTGAATTGCAGCCCGCCAGCCAGGTGATGGAAATGCCGCCGGAGCCGGAGATCGAGCTCGCCAGCGCGGTGGACGCGAGCAACGCGGCGACGCCCGATCTGCTGGGGCACGGCTGGAACGAATGGCTCAGCGGGCACGGCGCGGCACTGCTTGAAGCGGCGCTGCCCTCGTGGCTTCCCCAGCAGCGATGGTTCGGCGCGAAGGCACGCGCCATTGCTTCGGTGCGCATTCTGGACTGGGTCGAGATTCCTGTCTCCGCCATCTCGTCCGCCCAGTCGCATGCGCCTACGGGTGCGCCATTGGTGGCGTCTCCCGCACCGGCTCTATTCTTCGTCGAGATCGGCTACGCGCAGGGCGATCGGGATCTGTACCAGCTTCCGCTGGCGGCGAGCTTGGAATCCGAGGCCGAAGAGATCAAGCTCGATCATCCGCGCAGCGTTCTCACTTCGCTGGTTTCATCGCACGGAACAGTAGTCCTGCATGATGCGACCTTTCGCGAAGATATGCGCGAGGGCCTGCTGAGCCTGATCCGCCAGAACGCGACCCTTGCTTTGTCGACCTTCCGCGACGCGGCCTTTGAGAAGGCCGACGCCACGGCATCGCGCGCCGACCTGCTCGAAGCAGACGAAGACGCTCACGCGGCGAGTCTTCCTGTCGCTCCGGTACCCATCAGCGCGCAACCGGGCGAGGCCGCAGCCCCGCCGCGCTCCACGGCTCCGGCCCCTTCCGCGGGACAGCGCCTGCAAACCCGCGAATCGCCTTCTGCGGGAGATCCCGCCCCCAGCGCCGGGCGGCTCGACGCACACGCCTCGTCCCTCTTTGCCAAGGCGGATCATGCGCACCATCTCCGCTCGCGTATCGGCATTGCCGAGCAATCGAACACGTCGATCCTCTATGGCCGGGAGCTGATCCTGAAGGTATTTCGACGGCTCGAACCCGGCGAGAATCCCGATGTCGAAATCGGCCGCTTCTTGACCGAGGTCGCCCGCTTCCCCCGCGTGGCTCCATTCATGGGCGAAATCACCATGACCACGATGGCCGGCGAATCCGCGACCACAGCCATGCTGCAGGGGCTGGTCGCCAATCAGGGAGACGGATGGGCGTGGTTTCTCGGCGAGCTGGGCAGATTCTATCGCGCCGTCGCAGAACGCTCCGCGCCTGATGAACTTCCGGTGGCCGGCCTGCTCGATCAACCCAAGACTGAACGGTCGCTGCAAGGACTCGGGGGCGGTGCCCTGTTGGCCGCGGCCCTGCTCGGTTCGCGCACGGCAGAGATGCATCTGGCCCTCGCCACGCCCACACAGGACCCAGCGTTTTCTGCCGAGCCGCTCACGACCGAGCATGTCGAGCGCGATGTGCGCCGTCTCGAAGCCCAGCTCGCCGAAGTGCTCGAGATTCTCAAGATGCGCTTCTCCACGCTCGACGATGCCAATGCCGAAGCTGTGGCGCAACTGCTCGCGCGCCGCCGCGAACTCTTCGCACGCACCCGCGAACTTACCGGGATGAAAGCGGCAGGTCAGTGCATTCGCATTCATGGCGACTATCACCTTGGGCAAACGCTGCGCACCGGCGGTCACGAGGCCGGCCATGGCACAGAGGCTGACGATTTTGTGATTCTCGACTTTGAAGGGGAACCTGCACGGGCACTGCCGGAGCGGCGGCGCAAGAAGTCTCCCCTGAAAGATGTTGCCGGCATGCTGCGCTCGTTCTCTTATGCGGCCCATTCCGCCTTGCTGGACTTTGTGAGCGAGAATACCGGGCAGCATGGAATCGCAAGCGAGTCGCTGCGGTCGTGGGCGCTTGCCTGGGAGCGGACTGCCTGCAGCGAATTCCTGCGCGCCTACACAAAGACGATCGCAGCAAAGCCCGAGCTGGTGCCGCAGAGCGCGCAAGCCCAGTTGCTTTTGCAAGCGTACCTGCTCGAAAAGGCGCTGTATGAAGTGATGTACGAGCTCAACAACCGGCCAACGTGGCTTCGGATTCCCGTTGCCGGTATCCTGGCGTTGTAAGAACGGCGAGGTAAGCCCACGCATTGATGGCGACGACCAACTCCATAACCGATCCAACGTCTGCTCCTGCACAACCGGGCGGAAGTTTGCTCGTGGTGCTTCCTGCGCTGCCGGCCGATCAGCTTGACCCGCTTCTGCACAACCTGGCGGCTGCCTCCTCGCCCGAAGACCTGTTGATTGCTACGCCGGACGAACCCGCTGCGGATGCGCACCCGGGCTTGCACTTCGTCCCCGTTCAGCCGGCAACGCCTTCCTGGACGCTGACCGCGGCGGACTTCGTGAATGCGCACCAGCTGGCGCAAAAGAACAATGCCCGTTCGATCCTGCTGCTGGGGTCCGCATGCAATTCTTTGCACCCCTCAGGCCTGCAGAGCCTTATTGCCGCCACCGGCACAGGCGCAAACGACCTCACTGTTCCACGCTACGATCTACAACCGCGGGCCGGACTCGTCAACTCCTCCATCCTCTACCCAATGAGCCGCGCGCTCTTTGCGCAGCGCGTGCGCTTTCCCCTAACCATCGATCTTGGCCTTTCGCTGCGTATGGCAGAGCGGCTTGCAACCGTGGCTCAACGCTTTGTTGCAATCAATCAGGGCAACGCGCCGCTGTGGGTCGTGAGCGAAGCCGCGGCGGCCGGCATGACCATCGTGGAAGTGGACACGGGTACGCGCGAATTTCCGCAGCCGCCGGACCCCGACCTGAACTCGATCTTGCCCTTTGTCACCGGATCGCTCTTCGCAGACATCGAGGCGAAAGCCGCGTCCTGGCAACGCGCCCGGGTAGCTGCGCCGGCGCGCAAATTGTCGAGCCTGGCAGGCGCGTCCGAAACGGATGCCTCGGCCGAGGTCGCTTCGATGCTGCAGGGCTTTCGTCTTGCCTACACCAATTTGCTGAGCATCTGGGGACTGGTGCTGCCGCCCCATACACTGCTCGGGCTCAAGCGCCTTTCGGTAATCGATGGGCAAGCGTTTCGCATGCCCGAAGAACTCTGGGCGCGCATCGTCTTCGACTTCCTCATCGCCTACCGGCTTCGCACCCTCAACCGCGGGCACTTGCTCGGCGCGCTGATCCCGCTGTATCTCGCATGGGTAGCAAGCCACATCAATGTCATCGCCTCGGGCGAGAACCCGGAGCGCCACATCGAAACACATGCTGCGGCATTCGAATCGGAAAAGGCGTACCTGGTCGCGCGCTGGCGCTGGCCGGATCGCTTCAACCCGTAACATCTGACGCGGCGGCTTCCGCGATGCAGAAAATCGGCAAGAAGTCGATTTCAAGGAGCACATCCGATGTTCAACATCGTTGCGATGATCCTTCAGACTCAGGCGGCTGAATCCAAGCCTCCTCTGTACGCCAACAACGCGACCATCTGGCATCACATGTCGGATGCCCTGCAGCAGTCGATCGATCGCGTGCTCTCGCTGCTGATCGCCGTGCTGCCGGGGTTGCTCGCGTTCTTCATCGCGCTGGCCATCTTTACCGTGATCGGGATGGTGATCTCGGCGGTGCTTCGGCGCGGTCTCGGATGGGTCCGTTTCGACGACCGTCTCACTCGCTATCGCGAAAGCGGCGACTGGACGCCTGCCAACTCACCCACCTCCATTGTGGCGCGGGTTTCGTTCTGGGGTTGCGTTCTGCTCGGGCTGGTGATCGGCGTCGCGGCCTTCGACGCATCCTATGCAACAGCGGCGGCGCCTCCCCTTCCGCTCTTGCCTTATCTCACGCACGCCGTCGGCGCCATCTTTCTGCTGATCGCGGGTACCTTGATGGCGCGCTTCCTCGCGCGCTCGGTACTAATCGGCGCTGTCAACGCGCAACTGCAATATGCGCGCTTCCTCTCGCTCGGCGTCAAATGGCTGGTCCTGGTTCTGACCGCGGCGATGGTTCTCGATCATCTTGAAATCGGCGGTGTCGTAGTCGAACTGGCCTTCGGCATTCTCTTCGGTGGCATCGTGCTCACCCTCTCTTTGGCCATCGGCCTCGGTTCGCGCGACCTGGTCAGCCGTTCGCTCGAGAGCCGGGTCGAGCGCTCCGCCGAACGAAATCTGGAAGGCCCTCCGCCTGCCAGCGCCTCGGGTGAAACGCTCCGGCACTTCTAAGGGAGTCACCAAACCCCGGTTACCGCGGCGCATCTCTGGCCCCGGGCATACCCACGCGATCTCTCGATGCACCGGCGCTACCCGCCAACAAAGGCCTTGGCAAGCGCATCGCCGGCGTGCCAACATAAATGCCTCCGCACAGCTTCGCACGCCAATTTGTGCGGCAGGATTGCCCCATCTCCCCCATGGGTGAGCTACCTCGAAGGTCTCGTACACGGCATTCGAGATAAATGTCGGAAAGCCGACACCTTGTTTAGAGCGGCCTGAAAGCTTATATCCCGAAGTTGGCCATGGGGGTCCAGTGAAGCAACTGATAAGGTCGATCGTTATAGCTATAGCAGCATTCGAAATACCAGCTGCAATGGGTCTTCCCGGAATTATTCCGGAGGGTCTCGGGTTCGGAACCCCAAAGACAAAGGTTTATCTAAAGCGGAAGCTTCCGGCTCTCGTTCATCTCACCGGCAATAGCTTCAAGGTGAAGGTTTCCGGCCGAGAAAATCAGGTCGACTTATCCCGCGATCTAGGTGCGCAACTGGAAACGGAATTAATGAAAGACGATTCCAATCTCCGTGCGGAAGAGGCAGCTCCTTCGATCCTCATTTCGTGCCAGATTACCGAGTACGCGCATCCGCAACCGACGGTAACGCAGAGGCCCAATCTCGCGGCCGGCAAGAATGGCCCTAAAACGCTGCCCTACCTGCGCGTGACCGGCTCGCTCAGCATATCGTTTCAGGCCCGCACGGGCAGCCAGATCGTGGCCTCGAACAATGTCACTGCGAAATACGATGAGGAATTCGACAGCTCCGGCAACAATGCCTCTCATGGCGTGATGGGAACCATGTCGAGCGCCTGGCACCGGGTAACAGGCAGCGCCGGCAGCGAGGACCTGAATCCGCCCACCGACGCCGAGCTGCGCTCGAAGCTGCTGACAGACGCCGTGCATCAGATCGCTCAGCATCTGGTGAATACCAACGAGACGGTCGAAGTATATCTGGCCAAGGGCAAGAAGCCTCTCGACGAAGGCAACAAGCAGGCAGAGGCTGGCTTGTGGCAGCGCGCTCTGGAAACATACGAGACAGCGCCGGAGATGACAAAACCGACAGACGACGCGTACCGGCTTTACGATATCGGGGTCGCTTATGAAGCGCTTGCCTACGCAGCCGAGGATGATAAGTCGGCCATGAAGTTCCTCGACGAAGCAGCCATCAATTACGGCAAGGCCGTCGACTCCAAGCCCGCGGAGAAATATTTTCTCGAGCCGCAGAGGCGTATTGAAACCGCGATCGCTCACTATAAGGAACTGGAAGAACAGAAGCGGCCGAAGCTGGTTGAAACCGCCGTTAGCACGAAATCTGCGGGCTCGGCCACGGCGGCCAAGGCTGCGGTGAAAGCTCTCACCAACGCCCAGGTCGTTGCCATGGTGAAGTCGGGCATGGAAGATGACACCGTGGTGCAGGCCATTCGCGGAGCGCATAACGCCAACTTCGATCTCAGCGCCGGAGCGCAGCAGGAGCTGGCCGGTAACGGCGTTAGCAGCCAGGTGGTTGCAGCCATGAAAGCACGCGCGGCCCACAAGACCGTGGCGGCAAAGTGACGCGCCGCGGGAGAATCTGCTTCAGGGTAACTTCGTCGTTGTGTGCCGGCCTGCTGGGGTGCATTCCGGCGCAGGCGCAAGACGGACGCTGCGGGGCAGGCAACGATCTGGTGGTGCAGGCGCTCGAACGCATTTCTCCGCAAGCCGGCAACGACGCTTTCGAAGATGCATTGCAGCTGCTGAAGCACGCCGTATCAGAGTGCAGCGAACTGGGCGATGCGTGGTACTACCGCAGCCTGGTCGAGCAACGGCTTGGTCACGATGCGCTCGCCCGTTATGCGATGGACAAAGCGCGCATGATGGGCTCCGAAGCGCTTCAGCAGCAACTCAACCCACTTGTGCTCGCCACCCCGGGTCGGCGCGGTCTCACCGCCGAAAGCGATACAGTGCAAGCACCTGCAACGCCTGCGATCAACAAGCCCGGTCCTGTCGAGCAGAAGTGGGCGCTCGTGATCGGCATCAGCCGCTTCAGCGACGCCGGCATTCCCAGCCTGAAGTACACCACCGCCGACGCCAATGCCTTCGCGGCTGAGTTGGCCGATCCTGCCATTGGCCGCTTCCCTGCTGCGCATGTCCAGGTGCTCACCGACGAACAGGCCACCACGAAAAGCATCAAGGAAGGCCTGAACTGGATTGCGCGCCATGCGAAGGCGAACGATCTCGTCGTGATCTACGTGGCGACCCACGGCACGCCGCGCACCATGGACTCAGCCGGCGGCGCAAACTACCTGGTCACCTATGACACCGAGATCGACGCGGCCGGCAGCTTCGACGAAGACGCGCTCTATGCAACCGCCTACCCCATGGTGGAGCTTGCCGATTCGGTGGCCACACGCATGCGCGCGCTGCGCACCGCGGTCATTCTCGACACCTGCTACAGCGGCGGTTCTGTGACCGGCGGCAACGCAGCGAGCGGATCTCTGCCCGATAAGGCGCCTTCCGAAGAGATGCTGGCGCGCATGAGCGAAGGCACCGGCCGCATTGTGCTCACCGCGAGCCAGGCAAACGAAGAATCACTGGAGAGCGGCGAGCTTCGGCATGGCTACTTTACCTACTATCTGCTCGACGCGCTCAAGGCCGGCAGAGGTGTGACCCCGCTGAGCCAGGTCTATGCATCGGTCGCTCAACGCGTCGCCCAGCGCGTGGCCGTGAGCGGTATGCACCAGCACCCTGTGATGAGCCGGAGTTCCGCGGATGCCGATTTTGCGCTGGGAGTCGCAGGCGCCGATCCGGCTGCGACACAACGGTAACGGGCGGTTCGCCGCTCTCTGGTGTAGGCCCCTCAGGGCCGATCAGGCCCCCGCGTTTTCCCATCGAAGTGTGAGATCATGGCCCATCGAAAGATGCACAGCCAACGCCGGGGATGCGGGGATTCATGCGCAACTTCTCTTCTAGAAAGAATGGGACCAGCGACGCCTCCGTCGGAGCTGCTGCGGGATGTGCCGTCTCACTCGTCGCCTTGATACTTTCCGCTTGCTCCGGAGTCAGCGGCAATACCGGCGGAACGGGCGGAACCCAAACGCAATCCACCTACACGCTCACCGTGTCGTCGGCGAATCCCTCTTTGGGCGTCGCGATGACCATCGCTCCCGCCGACGCGAACGGTGCAGCGAGTGGATCGACCAGCCTCACCCGCAGCTACAAGACAGGAACCAGCGTTACCATCACGGCTCCTGCTGCGGCAGCGAACGGCAACACGTTTTCTTCCTGGACTGGCTGCACGGGCACAAACGGCATGGCCTGCGTTGTGGCCATGAGCGCAAACACCACTGTGACGGCGAACTACAGCGCTGGAACTATCACCGGCATCAACGTCACGCCGAATGCAGCCACCCTCGGCACACAAGTGCAGTTCACGGCAACGGTCACGGGCACCGGCAACTTCAGCAATGCGGTGACGTGGTCGGTCGCGGCGCCTGGGGGCAGCACCCAAAGCCCCGGGACCCTCAGTTCAACCGGGCTCTACACCACGCCGTACCCCGCGCCGCCCACGGTCAACGTAACTGCGACCAGCACCCAGGACACGACGAAGAGCGGCAGTGTGGTCGTCACGCTCAGTGCGCCCGCCCTTGCGACAGGCCCCGGCCTTACCGTCGACGTCGGCAGCCCGACACATGCCATCAACCCATACATCTACGGCATGAATGCGTACGATCTGTCGCCGACAACGGCGTCGACTGCCAACATCACCGTGGCCCGCTGGGGCGGCGACAGCACCTCGCGGTACAACTACCAGCTGAAGACGACAAACTCGGCAAGCGACTACTACTACGAGAACCAGAACGGCGCATTTGGCATCTGGCCCACCGGCTACTTCAACGATCTGGTCAGCAGCGCGAGCGCGATCGGCGTGAAGACACTGGGCACCGTGCCCGTTCTGGGCTGGGTCGCGAAGGACACTACCTCGTGCAGCTTCCCGCTCTCGATCTATCCGAACCAGCAGAGCGTCGACTCTTCG
Organism: Occallatibacter sp.; assembly: GCA_036520995.1. Taxonomy (GTDB): domain Bacteria; phylum Acidobacteriota; class Terriglobia; order Terriglobales; family Acidobacteriaceae; genus Telmatobacter. The sequence goes on along the minus strand of DATDIQ010000055.1, from coordinate 50,307 downwards.
CGCAGTTGCGGCAACGGCATCTATCCCAACGGTGTTTCGGGCTGCACCAGTTCCGGCGGTTGCAACATCACTGGCAACGATCCCACGGTCACCAGCGTTGCCGAAGGGCCGTCGTGGGCCGGCAGCTGGGTCACTTCTCTGGTCGGCGCCTTTGGCACGGCAGCCAACGGCGGGGTGGCCATCTATGACCTCGACAACGAACCGACCTGGTGGGATGCTGTACACCGCGACGTGCATCCTGTGGCCTCTACCTACGACGAAGTGACCAACAACGGCATCGCCACTGCGCTTGCCATCAAGAAAGCGGACCCAACTGCCGAGGTCAGCGGGCCCGTCATCGACTTCTGGATGGACTACTTCTACTCGAAGAAAGACATTGAGGCGGGATGGAGCACTGGCCCCTGCTATCAACCGTGGAGCAGCCCGATCGATCGCAATGCGCACGGCGGCGTGCCCCTCATCGAGTATTACCTGCAGCAATTCAAGGCCGCCGAAACCACCAACGGCATGCGCCTTCTGGACTATGTCGACCTGCACACATATTTTGCCGCCGACTACAACGGCGCCTCAGTGGCCTTCACCACGGCCGGCGATACCGGCGAGCAGCAAGCGCGGCTCAACTCCACGCGCGTCTTCTGGGATCCCACCTATACCGATCCCAACTACCTTCAACCTAACTACACCACGGACGCGAACTCCACCATGAGCTGCTCGCCGCCTGCCCAGGCGCCCCAAGTCATCCGCATGATGAAGACCTGGGTGGCCAACGATTATCCCGGCACCAAGACGGCCATCACCGAATACAACTGGGGCGGCCAGGAACACATCAACGGCGCGCTCACGCAGGCCGACATTCTCGGCATCTTCGGGCGCGAAGGCCTCGACCTCGGTACGCTATGGGGGCCGCCCGATCCCACTGCACAAACTCCGGGCATGATGGCCTTCGCTATCTATCGCAACTACGACGGCAACAAGTCGCAATTCGGCGACACGGCACTTGCCTCGACAAGCACCGACCAAAGTCAGCTTTCTGTCTATGGCGCACTGCGCAGCTCCGACCAGGCGCTCACCGTCGTGGTCAACAACAAGAGCTACGGCGACCTTTCGACGACGCTCTCGCTCGCGAACTTCACCCCGACGAGCGCGACTGCGCAGGCCTACCTCTACAGCAACGCAAATCTCAAGGCCATCGTGGCGCAGCCCGCGGTCCCCGTCGCGCCGCCAGCATTGGGCAGCACGGCAAGCACACTCACCGCCACGTTCCCCGCGCAGTCCATCACCCTGCTTGTGGTTCCGAACTGATCGGATTCACCCTCAAGCCCGCGCAGCGCAACGTGAGTCCGGCTGTGCCTGCGCACTTATGACGCGTGCAGCGCCGCGACCTCGAGGCTCTCGATCTTCGGGATGGTGAACTCGATGGTATCGCCGGCGGCATGGAAAGGAATGTCCCGTTCGGCGCGCAGCAACTCCACGCGTGTCACGCGTCTCCCAGCCGGCACGCGGAAGCGCACTCTCTGTTCGCCGATCGGATAGAACTCACGCACCCATCCGCGATGTGTATTCGGATTGGTGTAGTTGAGCACGTGCACCGCAAAGCCAGGTTCCGTTTCCCACGCAAACGCTTCAATCAGACCTTTGCCTTCGATCGTCACAGGCGCATCGTTGCCGGCCACCCAGCGAATCGCGTTCTGTAGCAGCCGGCTCAGGTCAGTATGACCCGAGATCCACATCGTCGCCTCGAAGTCTCCGGGAAAATAGGCTAGCCGGCTCTTGCCGCGCTCTCTCACCACAACAGCAGGTTCGTTGGTATGCGAGACAGGCGGATATGAAAGCTCCGGCGGATAGGCAACGTAGCCTGGTACAACCGTCAGCACGGGATTCTCAACTTGCGCGAGCGGCAGATGGAACTCCGCACCGGGCAGCCAGTGCGTGTCGGTGAACCCCTCGAGAATCGGATGCGACCTCTCGATGCGCGCGAGATAGGGATTCCCGTTTCCGACGCGGCTCACCAACTCGCCGTTTAGGTGAATCCCAAAAACATCGGCCAGCCCAAAGTTAGGGCGGCGCTCGTTCTTCTCGGTGTAGAGACTCGTCTCGAAGGTGGCGAGCAGCGAGCCGCCGTTCTCCACATAAGCCCGCAGCTGGTCGCACTGTGCATCGCTCAGCAGGGCCGTGTTCGACAGGATCAGGGCCGAGTACTTTTTCAGCCGCTCCGGCTGCAAGCGATCTTCGTGCACAAAGTCAAACAGAAACCGCCCCTCGAGCAGCGCGTAGTACATTGCGTCCATCGATTGCTGCATCGAGAGCTTGTGCGGCGGCTTGTAGAAAAGCTGGGTGCGCTGGCCCATCACCAGGCCAATGTTGGCGATCGAAGATTTGTTGACGAAGTGCGGATCGTGGCGCGCCGTCCACTGAAAGTAGTCGCGGCCAATCTTCTGCCAGCGCAGATCTTCACCGAGTCCCGTTTCGCCGCCCACGATGTGGTAGTAGGGCACCATTCCGCTGGCCAATGTCTGATCGAACCAGATTTGCGTCTCGGCGGCAGTCTTGGTCACTTCGCGCCAGCGAATCGGGCCCGTCGACCACGCGCCGGTCACGTTGGTCGCCATTTTGCCGTCGAGCACCGCGCTGCACACGCGCCCCTGTTGCGCTGCGCCCCAGATCGGCTCGTCCTGCCCGCCGCGGCCCTGGTTGTCGGCCTGGAACCAGTGACACGTGGCGCCCAGCGTTGCCAGGTTCGGAGTGGCGTGAATGCCTCCGCCCATGTTCAGGAAGTAGAAGCTCTGCGCCTTCTTCTCCCGCGCAATCGAGTTGTAGAGCGTCCACAGCTCGTTGACGCGCTGGTTGAATTTGTCCCAATACGCAGGCGTTCCCGCCGGCGGCAGCGTCCGGCAAATGTTGCAGTGGCACACGGGCAGACTGAACGAAGGCCAGCCGTTGCTGTAGTGCGCGTCCACATCGTAGCGGCCGATGACCTCGCGCATCACGGCGGGAAAATAGTCCGTCATGTAGGTCGAGAACATGCAGGTCTGAAAGAGCTCCGGCGTGTCCTGGGTGGACTTCGGGCGGCCCTCTTCATCGCGCATGAACCACTCCGGATGCGCGGCCAGGGCGTCTCCCCAGTTCAGGTCGGGACTGTAGCGCGCAATCGCATGGAGGCCGCGCTTCCTCGCCGCCGCGTAGAGTTCGCCGAAAAAGTCTCGCCCATTGAGGAATTTCCCGTGCCGATGAAACGGCACCTGGCTGGGATAGTAAGCAAGAATGCCGGTCACGCTGATGAAAACCGCGCCCACCTTGGCGCTGGCCCAGTAGTCGGCCCACCCTTCAATGTCGAAGACCGCCGGATCATGTTCGGTGAAGTTCGTTTGCCCGATGCGGCGCAGCCGGCGCTGCCAGGGTATGTTCTGATCGGCGTTCGTTGCAGATGCCATCTGCGTCGCGTCGTCCTGCCCAAAGCTGAGTGGATCGCTTCCATAGGCCAGTGGCACAGCAGCCATTCCGGCCCTGAGAAACTCTCTTCGATTGATCATCCGGCCGATTCCCTCCCGCCCTGCGATTCAAAGGGATGCGGCGCATCTGCGTCAACCCGGACCTGCGCGACGAAACGCGCCATATTGTCACGCTAAACGACGGGTTGTCTCTTCCCCGGCCGCATTGACCTTGCCTCCCAAAGCAGGTAAACTACAAAGGTTTGGCTGATTCCTGCCTGTTGCTGCGGAGCCAATCGCTCGCCCGGGTTCTTCTTTGAAGGCGCTGGAGCGTACCGCGGGACAGTAGTTTCCGCCCGAGCTATTTCTGAAGTGTGTGAGCGCACTGGCCTCGCCGTGTGCTGCTCTGGAGGGTTTATGTACGCGGTCATTCGAACCGGTGGCAAGCAATATCGCGTGGCTCCCGGCGATGTAGTGAAGATTGAGAAAGTTGCCGCCAAAGACCAGGCCGTCGAATTCAGCGACGTGCTCGCGGTATCGGCCGAGCCGGGCTCGGTGGTTAAGCCGGCCTCGGCCAAAGTCACAGCCGAAGTTCTGGGCGAGGGCCGCGGCAACAAGATCCTGGTCTTCCATCTCAAGCGGAAGAAGCAGTACAAGAAGCTGCAGGGACACCGGCAGAGCTTTACCGAGGTGCGCATCAAGGCCATTGAAGCCGATGGCGTCACCTACAACGCGACCAAGTAGGCGCGCGACAGATCGAAGAAGATTCAGAAGGGATTTCGGCAATGGCACATAAAAAAGGCGGCGGCAGTTCCACAAACGGACGCGATTCCAATGCCCAGCGGCTGGGCGTGAAGGCCTTTGGGGGCGAGCTGGTCACGGGCGGCTCCATCATCATTCGCCAGCGCGGCACGCGCATCAAGCCCGGCGTCAACGTCGGCCGCGGCTCCGACGACACCCTGTTCGCCAAGGTCACAGGACGCGTCAAGTTTTCTGATCACGGCAACCGCGGGCGCTTCGCGTCCATCGAGCCGGTTGCCGCGGAGTAATCCGGGCTTCCCTCCACTCAAAAAAGCCATGGCCCAGCCGTGGCTTTTTTGCTGCCCCCTTGTTTAATTCGATTTGCCGGATTGTTTCGATCTGGGTGAAAAGGCCGATCCACAGTGGACCGGCCTTTTCACCCACCCCGATGCATCTTGAATTTATGACTTCGACTCGCTGCCTCGCAGGTTCGTCCGCGTCAGCACCTTGTCCACCACCTTCTCCACATCGCTCAGGAAGAAGCTGTTGGCCGGCTGCTGCACGGCAACCTTGGTTCCGTGGCCCAGGGCCGCGGCAATCTCATTCCAGCGGTAAATTGTAGAATTCGCCGCCAGCACCACAGGCTTGCGCGCGGGCTCGGGCAGAGCCGAGTAGACCACCCAGACCACCAGCGTCAACAGAATCAGCGCCTCATTCAGGAACTGGAGCGGCGAGGTCAGTGAGGTATTCCGCGACCAGAACGACGACAGGATAAAGTCGTTCGTTGACATCAACCCGAATCCCACCGCAATCCCGAAGGCCTTATCGCGCGCCGAAAGATAGAGCGCATTCATGCTCAGGCAGAGGAAAGCCAGCAGGCAAAGCTCGAGAATGCTTACCGAACGCATCAGAGCGTAGGCGATATCGGGGATGATCAGCACACCCTGGTGCGAAAAAGGAATTGTGGTGAGGCTTACGATCAAGGAAGCAAGGGTGGCCCAGCGGAAGACCACCGTTCCCAGGCGCATCAGCCCACCGAAAGAGGAGAGCGCGGAGCGAAAAACCTCAAGGCAGATAAAGAACAGGGCAACGGCACTGGCGATGTAGACCGCCCAGTAGCAGTAAAAGTACATTGGGAAAAAAACGTCTTGCCGAACCCAGGTCTGCGCCTGAATGAAGAGGAGCCCCAGCAGGACCGGCATGGACCCGACCCGCAAAACGAGATACGCGTGCATCGCAGGAAAGCGGCGGTGCAGGCCTCTGGTCCAGAACAGGAAGCCGAGGATCACCCACAGTATGAATTCGGTCGCGCTCATCAGCGCCATCGCGGTGTTCAAAGGCATGCATGCACCTTCTATCCTGAGGGTTCAATCAGAATAGCGCCTCTGACCAGCCGAATTCAAATGGAAATCTGCACCAGGCTCATAGCACTTTTGTGCTAGGGGTCGTGCTACTTACCGCTTCGGGGGCAGCCCATGCCCGGTCCGCAGCCGGGTCCCGGCAAAGCCGAGGTGGCAGAGATGTGGTTGGCCAGCATCTGCGGTCTCGACGAGGAGAACGAAGCAGCAGCGGCACCGGCAACAACGAGGGCAAACATCACAACTCGGACGGCGAGTTTCATAGTAGTTACCTCTTCAGTGGGAGTGTTAACAAAATAGGCTCCGACTAACACGAAAGATAGTAGTGCAGATTTTCAATTAAGTCCATCTTTTTCATATAGTTACACAAGTAGTCACTCCTGTAGTTACTAGAGTAATCTACCACTGACGTAATGAGCGCGTCCGTACTCGTCTTCCGGGTGACTCTGCGGCCACTTTTCAACCGTCTTCGCGTGCTAAAATAGGACCAGGCGAATTCGCTTCAAGCTCACGATTTTCAAGCGGTTAACCCTTTCCCAAATCCCGCCTTCAAGCGCCTGAAAACTGCGTTTGACGTGTGCGGCGAAGCGAAAATCTCGCAAACGGAACCCTATGGCGACCTTACCGGCTGAAAAGCTCATGGAAGAGAACGAAAACAACGGCACCTACACCGGCGAAAACATCAAGATTCTGGAGGGACTGGAAGCAGTTCGCCTCCGGCCCGCGATGTATATCGGCTCGACCGGAGAGATGGGCCTTCATCATCTCGTCTATGAAGTGGTCGATAACTCGGTCGACGAGGCTCTTGCCGGCTTCGCAAAAAAAATCGATGTCATCATTCACGTCGACAACTCGATCACTGTCGTCGACGATGGCCGCGGCATTCCCACCGACATGAAGACATTGCCCAACGGCGAAAAGATGTCGGCGGTCGAAGTGGTGCTCACCAAGCTGCACGCCGGCGGCAAATTCGACTCCTCCACCTACAAAGTTTCAGGCGGTCTGCACGGCGTCGGCGTGAGCTGCGTGAACGCGCTCTCGCAGGAGTTCAGCGTCGAGATCTGGCGCGACGGCCATACCTGGGAGATGGACTTCAGCTGCGGCGCGCCTACCAGCGAGTTACGCAAATCGGGCATCAGCAAAAAACGCGGCACCAAGGTTCACTTCCTGCCCGACAGGAGCATCTTCACGGCCACCGAGTACAACTACGACACCCTGGCGCAGCGCCTGCGCGAGCTTGCCTTCCTCAACAAGGGCCTTGAAATCACGCTCACCGACGAGCGCACCGCCGATCCCAAGACCGGCGAGTCGAAGCGCACCGAATTCAAGTACGCCGGGGGAATCGCGGAGTTCGTCAAGCATCTCAATCGCGGCAAATCGGTTCTGCACGACAAGCCGATCATGATGGAGGCAACGCGCGACAACGTCGAGCTTGAAATCGCGCTGCAATACAACGACGCCTACTCCGAAACGGTCTTCAGCTTCGCCAACAACATCAACACCGTCGACGGGGGCTCTCACCTTTCCGGATTCCGCACCGCGCTCACGCGGACCATCAACGCCATCGGCCAGCAGCTTGGCCTCTTCAAAGACATGAAGGAGAACCTGAGTGGCGACGATGTGCGCGAAGGCCTGGTGGCCGTGGTCAGCGTCAAGCTGTCGCAGCCGCAGTTCGAAGGGCAGACCAAGGGCAAGCTCAACTCCGACATCGCCGGCACCGTGCAGGCCTTCGTCAACGAGCGTCTCGGCGCCTTCCTCGAGCAGAATCCGCCTATCGCCCGCCGCATCATCAACAAGGCCATTGAGGCTGCCCGTGCCCGTGAGGCTGCGCGCAAAGCCCGCGACCTGACGCGCCGCAAGGGCGCGCTCGACGGTGGCGGACTGCCCGGCAAGCTGGCCGATTGCAGCGAGCGCAATCCAGAGCGCTGCGAGCTCTATCTGGTCGAGGGTGAATCGGCCGGCGGCACCGCCAAGCAGGGCCGCGATCGCCGCTTCCAGGCCATCCTGCCCCTCAAGGGCAAGATCCTCAACGTTGAAAAGGCTCGCTACGACAAGATGCTCGGCCACGAAGAAATTCGCGCCATGATCACCGCGCTGGGCACCGGCATCGGCAAAGACGACTTCGATCCGACCAAGATCCGCTACAGCAAGATCATCCTCATGACCGATGCCGACGTCGACGGATCGCACATTCGCACCCTGCTGCTCACCTTCTTCTTCCGGCACATGACGGAGCTGATCAAGCGCAACAACATCTACATCGCGCAGCCGCCGCTCTACAAGATCAAGAAGGGCCGCTTCGAGCAGTACATCAAGGACGATCGCGAATTCGTCAAGGTGATGGTGAACCGCGCGGCCGAAGGCATGATCGTGCGCCACGGCGAAAACGCCAGCCGCATCGAGGGCGCCGAGCTGACTCGCTTCATGAGCTTCCTCAACGAGTATCTGGGCTTTGTCGAAAAGGTCGACAAGCGCATCCGCAACGAACAGCTCACCGAGCTGCTGGCGCGGGCCGAGCTGACGCACCGCACCGACTTCACCTCGAAGTCCGACTCCAGCGCCGCCCCCGAAAAGCTGGTGGCCCTGCACAAGCAGCTCAAGGACGTTTCGGACCAGCACAGCTTCAAGACTCTAAACAAGCCGGTCGAAGATGAAGAGCACCATACCTGGTCGGTCAGCTTCGTTGACTCGCAGGGAGCCGAGCGCCGCATCGACTGGACGCTTGCCTCGAGCCCGGAGTTCCGCCAGATGATGGCCAAGTATGCGCAGATCAAGAACTACCTCGAGCCGCCGTTCCTGATCGAATTTGCGCAGAAGGGCCAAGTGGAGGCGGCCTCCGAAGAGCTCGAAGGCACGGAGTTTGAAGAGGGTCAGACGCCGACCAAGGCGAAGGCAGAAGCCAAGGCGAGCCGCCGCGCGCCGCGCGCTCTGCGCGAGCCGGTAGAAAAGCTGACCGCCCGCGACCTCTTCGCCTACATCGTGGAGCAAGGCAAGAAAGACTACGACGTGCAGCGCTACAAGGGCCTCGGCGAGATGACCGCGCCGCAGCTCTGGGAAACGACCATGGACCCCGAGCGTCGCACGCTGCTGTCGGTCAAGCTCGAAGACATTGCGGAAACCGAAACCATCTTCACCACCCTGATGGGCGAAGATGTCGAGGCGCGCCGTAAATTCATCGAAGACAACGCGCTCGACGTGAAGAACCTCGACATCTAACTTCTACAGAAGAAGAATAATAATAATTCTTCTTTCACACCGGAGGGACGCGACTGCGTCCCTCCTTTTTCATTTGGGAAGGCATTTAGCCGAGGATCGCTCACTTCCACCCCGAGGAGAGAATTTGTGCTCAATGAGCAGCAGCAAGAGGGGCGTGGCGCGGGTTGAATGATTATTCTCGGACGAAACGTAAGAAAGTTCGAAGGGCGGCGACTACCTTATCGAGAGGAGAAATCCTGCCCGAATGTCCGCTCAAGATGACTTATATAACGAAGCGATCAACGAGTACGGCCCGTCCCTTGAGCGGCTCGCACGCGCATATGAGGCAGAAAACGAGGATCGACGAGACCTGCTTCAAGAGATTCATATCGCCATCTGGCGTAGTTTTGAGCTCTACAATGCGCGCTGCTCCGTGAGGACATGGATCTTTCGAGTTGCGCACAACGTTGCCGTTTCGCGCGTGATGCGAAAACGCCGATTCCTATCCGATCTTGCAAGTCTGGAGGATCTGGAAACCCTGCCCGATCCTGCTGCGGAGCACTCCGCGGATCAGAAACCGACACTGGACCAAGTATGGGAACTGATTCAGCAGCTTAAGCCACTGGACCGCCAGGTCATCGTTTCGTACCTCGAAGAAATGGACGCGGCTTCCATTGGAGACGTCACAGGCTTGTCGCCTCAGAATGTCGCAACGAGGATTCACAGGATCAAGAATCTTCTGGCAAGGCGGTACCAGAAAGGAGTCTCTGATGACCGGCGCCAACCAAAGCAACGGTGAGAACGATCCGAAAAAGCTCTGGCAAAATCAACCGCGCGAGGAAACAACAATGACTTTGGAGAAGATTCACCTGAAAGCGCAACGGCTGCGCGCGCGAACGCGACGGGAACTCCTAGGTAATATTGCAACGATACCGTTCTCCATCGCAGTCGCGTGGTTTGGATTCCTGCAAACGCATGATTTGGAATTCCGAACTGCATTTCTTCTATCGGTCGCGTGGACCGTCTTAGGACAGAGTTTCGTCCATCGGGGAATGTGGTCCGCCACGCCGCCTGAACGTTCTGCACTTTTGACAGGGTTCGAGTTTTATCGCAGGGAGATCGCCCGCAGGCGCAACCTGCTCGGACGATTCCTGCAATGGACTCTTGGACCCGTGATTCTGTGTGTCGGCACATTGATCGTCTTGTTGACCGGCATGGCGCGGAGTGTGGGCAAGCCGGGCGCGGTGCTCCCTTTCACCACATTGGGTATTCTTTGGCTGGTCGCAGTGTTCCTGCAGAGATCGCGTGGTCAGAGAGAACTTAAGCAGGAAATTGACCGACTCAACCAAATGCAGAGCGCGAGGTAGGTACTGGGCTTCGCGAAGGCGGCGATCTGGGACCGGATGCCGACGACCTGACGGGCCCTGTGGGCATCCGCTCCTACAATGTCCGCCTGGCCTTCGATTTTAAGGCGGGCGCGCGCGCCGGCATGCGTCCCGACTTCAGGGTGGCCTGCAAATCGGGCCCTGGGATATCGGATTAGCCCTCGGATCCTCGCTCCCCCGATTGCGGGAACATTCCACCCCGCCTGCGCGTAACTTCTTCCGTGGCTGCATCGGCGCGTCTTCATAGCCCGATGCCGTCCGGGAGACCACCATGCGCAAGAACCTGCTCGCGGCCGGGCTGTCGGCCATCGTTTGTTTCGCAGCTTTGCACGCGTTTGCCAAAACACCCGCGACCCCCAAGCCGGGCAACGGCACCATCGTCATCGTCTTCAAAGATGGCCATCGCCAGAGCTTCAACCTGGCCGACATTGAGCGAGTCGAGTTCCCCACCGCGGCAACCGGCACAACCGCGGCCGGCGAGTCTCTGCTTCCCCCTCGCTTTCTTGGCAGGTGGCGCGTGGGTGATGGCAACGGCGGAATTTTCTACATTACGCTGCAGGAGAACGGCGACGCCATGCGCTCGCTCGGTGACGTGCACGGACACTGGGTGTATGTCGACGGTGAAGCGCGCATCACTTGGGACGATGGCGCGCAGGATGCCCTCCGCAAGGCCGGCTCCGGCTATGAAAAACGCGCCTTCGGCGCCGGCAAATTGTTTACCGATACGCCCGACAATGTCACCAACGCGCAGAACCTGACCCCGCATCCCATTTAGCCACGAGACTGGCCCGTGCTTTGTCAGAAGGGTGCAACGTCGCGTGATTCCGTCTGGGCCGCACGTTTGCACCGACTGCGCCCTGCTTCGAGAGAGACATTCCCTCTCAACTGCCCTTTCTTTTCACGTGCGCGTCTTTGGCCGTAACCACCGGGCCACCCGAAACCTGACGCACCTTCACGGCGAACAGGGCATGATGGGTCAGCACAAAGAGCGTGCGCCCATCCGCGCCGCCAAACGCAATGTCAATGGGCCGCTGCGGTAGGTCAATCTCGGCAATTTGTTTTCCAGCAGGGTTGTAGACGAAGACCTGCCCGTTCGCCACATAGACGTTTCCATCGGGACCGACCGCGACACTCTCGCCGCCCCGCTCGGCAAAGGGCTTCAGGTCCTTGAGCGTTCCGTCCGCCGCAACCATCGCGCTGTAGGTCCGATCTTCAGACGAGCTACTGACATAAACCCGCTGGCCTGCGCGGGCTCTCAAAAAACCATACGTATCGAGATTGTCTGAGAAGCGCCAGCCCGAGGTTTCGTCGGCAGGCCCTTGCTGAAAAACGCGGCCAGCGGGCAGCACAGCGCTGCCATCCGGCGAGACGTACTCCCGCGTCTTCGGTGTGGTCACGTCTTCGGCAAACATCTCCGCCAGCGTCTTGAACCGCGACGTCGCGGGATCGAACTGGTCCTTGAACTCGCCGTTGTTCCAGAAATTCGCCGGCAGAATCACCGCCGCGTCCTCATGCGGCCTTGCCTCCTGCGGTGCGAGCGCCGTGATCGCGTCATCCCGCAACCCCGGGCGAAATGAATAAACCGTGCTTTCCGGCCCGGCCGACGAAACCACCAGCAAGTTCCCCGCCCTGTCGAAGGCCAGGTTGACCGGATCGAGAGGATTGTCGCGCTCAATCGTCAACCCCTCCCCGGCCGACCATCCATAGATGCGCTGCTGATGGCGATCGACAAAGTAGAGCTTGCCCGCGCCATCCACTGCCGCGCCCGAGATCGAGAAGAAACCATCCTCCAGCTTTTCGACTTTGGCCCCCGGCGCCAGCACCGCCGCCTCATCCGGGGTGGCCACAGCCGCCGACCGAGCTGGAATATCGAGTACAGCAAACTCGCGCTCGCGCACTTCTAGATGATGTGTCACGTCCTCAATCGCGTTCTCATAGGGAAACTTGCTCACGCGCAAAAATGTGCCGGGACCATTCCCGTCCACGATTCCATAGCCACTCTCGGCATTCACGTGCACATTGCGAAAATGAAGGTCCGACGAGTGATAAAGTCGCACCGCACTTTTAAAGGGCGCGCGCGACCGCGTCACGCGATAGCCGTGGTAGTTCGCGATGGTGATGTTCTTTGACCAGTCGAATTCCAGAGACAGCGATTCGGGACTCTCCCCGGCTTCCTCTTCGGTCTGCGGCGCATTCACATCCCAGTTCTCGGCATGGTCAAATTTGATCTCGTTACGCACGTGGTGTTCGGTCGAGAGCTCGTACACGTGCCCCGGCGTCCGCGTATTCGAAACTACGAATCCCGCCTGCGCAAAAGTATTCGGCGTCCAGATGTCGGCGAACGTACCGCCTCCCCCATCGGTCACCCACAGGCTTGGGTATTGCCCGTCCCACCGTTTGTGCAGATCCGAATCGGCGGTGTGGTCGCTGTTGTAGGGATTGGTTCCGCTGCCGTGCCCACCAAGAAAACGCACGTCGTCCACCAGCGAATCCTCTCCTGCCTTCCACTCGAGAGCCACGGCGCGCGGATTGATGCCTCCGGCGAAGATGCCGATCCCGCTCACGATATTCGTCCCGTCCGAGGGCGCGAACAGAACAGCCTTCGGCGATCCGACACCCTGGTAGGCCGGCGTGGAATTGAGCAGGTCGATCTGCGTCATCGTCGGATGCAGCCCGATCAGGATCGTGTCGGGCTTGAGCTCGATGGTGTCGCGCACCACATAGTGCCCACTCGGGAAATACAGCACGCGCTGTGTATCGATCGCTCTCTGGATCGCGGCGGTGTCGTCGGCGCTTCCATCGCCCACAACGCCCAGGGTGTGCACGTTCACCCACTCCGAAGTCGGCGGCAAAGCGCGAATCGCCGGCTCCAGCTGTGGCTGAAGATCGGATAGCGCGGCTGCATCGTAGCGCTCGCCGATCGCGCCCATCTCTCCCTCGGCCGGCACAATCAACCCGTAGTTGAAGTTCTTCACCTGGTAGATTGTGCCCTTCCCTTCGATCTTCTTCCCGCTCTCGCGCAGCGTCGCAAACGTCGGCACATCACGCAGCACGGCGTTTTCGAATCCGATCTCGGTGAGCGGGCTCCTTTCGTTGCTGATCACGATTGCTTGTCCTGAAATACTCTCGAAGCGGCAATCCTTCGCCCACATCTCGTCGGAATAGCCCGGGTCGATGTCAATGGCGATCGGCACATTGCGAAAGGTGTCACGAATCAGAGTCAGACCCACCTCATGCTCGCGAATCGCCGCTTCGCGCTGGCCCTCGAAGCTAGAATCGATGAGTGTAAATTGCCATGCGGGCGAAGTCTTTTCGGTGAGAATGCCGTAACGGCCGCCGTAGAAGTGCAGATCCTCCGCCTCGTTGCCTACCTGCGTAAGCGCCGCCAGTCCTGAACCGACGTGGAAATCTATGTGGCTCAGATAGGAGTGCTGCGCGACATGAAAGCGAATGGCAATCGCAGCAGGGTTGCCCGCGCCAATCTCGAAGTCGATGTTGCTCATCGCGGAATAAAACGTATTCGGATTGGCGTCGGCAATGTTGTCGTTGGGCGGCACGCGGCCCGGCGGAGGAAACGCGATGCGCGCACCTGCGCGCGGCTGTTCACCGGGAGCAAGCCCGGTAAAGATGACCATGTCGCCGATGCCCGATTGAAAACCGGGCGTGTTGTCCGCGAGATACAGCACCGGCCGCGTCGGTCCATCGCCGAAGATGCGCACGCCCGGCCACACATAGACCGTCCGCGTCAGCCGATAGCGGCCTGAAGGGACAAACACAATGCCTTCGCGGCCAGGCCCGACCGCTTTGTCAATTGCCGCCTGCAAAGCCGCGCTGTCGTCGGCCGTTCCATCGCCGCGCGCGCCAAATGTTGCCGCATCGAGGTAAACAGCCTTCGGATCATCGAGCCGCGTGGTGAACACTGACGCAGCGAAGGAAGGCACAGCCAGGCAAAACGCGCCAAGCGCAAGAAGCAGTTTTCGATTCATGAGCGGGAGTCCCAGTACGACACTCTTCATTCTCCACCACACGGCAGAGATCAAGAATGTTCCGTAGGAAAACCCGCTCGGAATCGCTCTCCACGAGTTGCGCTCTCAACCACGCTCAAAGCGCAGTTTCGGCACGTCAAACACTATCCCGCCTTGCGCCATGCCTTGTGCTCGACAACCACGTCGGGCTCATGCACCAGGTCCTCAAAGAGTGCGCGATAGTGAATCATCGCGCGGCGCAAATCTTCAGTGCTGGCCTGCCCGCCCGCATGACTCAATGCGATCGCATGTGCCGCACGATAATTCTGCGTCACCACGGGATGATCGACTGAGATATCGGCCGCGCGCTGCTCAAAATCGCCGACCGGATAACCGCGCGTCGCCATCACGTCGCCGAGCAGCTGATCGGCCTCCGACACCGCGCCCGCCGGCGCATCCACAAAACGGGCCTGCACCTGCTCCCAGGCAGCAATGAACCGCGCGCGATCGGTTGCGGATAGCGGGCGCAGATGAAACGCCTCCACCCGCTTGGTGCGCTCGGCGAGTTGCGCCTCGGCGTGGCGTCGGTCGCCCTTCTCGACCATGGCCCGTTCATATTCTTCTTGGCCAAAACGTGCCCGGAGACGCGCGCTGCGCCGCCGCTCCAGAAGATACACAACCACTCCGCCGACAATCACGACGACGGCAATGAGTAAGGCGATTTGTCCGCCGGTCAGGCTCGATAGATTCATTTTTGTCTCCCGCCTTGAGAGGAGCAGCGCTTTGTTGTTACAGAGCGCGCCGGCACACTCCCATACCAGACAACTTGGAACCGCACTTTGACAGGTGGGTTGCCTCGCGAGCCAGGAGCACGCGCAGCCGCGACGCGCGTGGTAGCCTTCCAACGGAGTTAAAACAAGGGGGAGCCGTGCACTTTTCTTTGCATCACTTTGCCGCAGTCGCAATCGTCGCAAGCTGGAATCTGGGAATCATGGGACAAGCGCCAAAACAGATCGCAACCGTTCGGCTCGACGCGGCGCCGCTCGCCGCGCAGGCAGCATCACCCAACCCTGAGAGTGCATCCTCGGAAGCCGAGCCCGTCAACAATCCTGTCGCCGATCCAAAAGCCATCGTCATCCTGGGCAAAGCACGGTTTACCGTGCTCACTCCGCAGCTCATCCGCATGGAGTGGGCCGCGGACAGCAAGTTCGAAGATCATGCATCGCTCGTTTTCATCAATCGACGCTTGCCCGTTCCGCAATTTGATCACCAGGTCACCGACAACAGCCACAAGCTCACGATCAAAACCGATGCGTTGACGCTGATTTACACGCCTACAGGCGATGGCCGCTTTACCCCGACCGACCTCTCCATGAGTCTCACCGTCGATGGCAAGCCTGTCACATGGAAGCCCGGCGTCATCGATCCGCAAAATCTCAAAGGCACCACGCGCACCCTGGACGGCGCTCTGGGCAACAAAACCAAGGAACCCATCGGCAACGGCTTCGCCTCGCGCAGCGGCTGGGCCGTTGAAGACGATTCGGCGCGGCCCCTCTTCGATTCCGCCGACTTCCGCTTTCTGCAAGGCGAGAACAGCCCGTGGCCCTGGGTGATGGAACGGCCCAAGGGCGAGCGCCAGGACTTCTACTTCTTCGGCTATGGTCACGATTACAAGAAGGCCCTCGGCGACTACGTCCGTATCGCCGGCCGCATTCCGCTGCCGCCGCGCTTCGCCTTCGGCACGTGGTGGTCGCGCTACTGGGCCTATAGCGACCAGGAGATTGAAGAGATCATTCGCGGTTTCCACGAGAACGATACCCCCCTCGACGTCTTCGTCATCGACATGGACTGGCACATCAATCGCCAGCAGCTTGAAGCCATGGGCGAAAAAGATCAGTCAGGCCAGTCCCTCGGATGGACCGGGTACACATGGAACAAGCTGCTCTTTCCCGATCCCGCGCAGTTTCTCGATCGCCTGCATGCGGATGGATTGAAGACCAGCCTCAACATGCATCCAGCTTCGGGCGTGCAACCATGGGAAGCAGCGTATCCCGCGATGGCCAAGGCGATGGGCATCGATCCCGCGACCAAGAAATACGTGCCCTTCGACATCAGCGACAAGAAGTACGCGACGAATTACATGAACCTGCTGCACCATCCGCTGGAGAAAGAGGGCATCGACTTCTGGTGGCTCGACTGGCAGCAAGATCCCATGATGACCAAGGTGCCCGGCCTGAGCAATACCTGGTGGCTCAACTACGTTCACTTCACCGACCAGCAGCGCGAAGGCAAGCGTCCACTGCTCTTCCACCGCTGGGGAGGGCTCGGCAATCATCGCTACCAGATCGGCTTTTCCGGCGATACCGTCTCCGTTTGGGATTCGCTGGCTTTTCAACCGTGGTTCACTGCAACCGCCGCCAACGTGGGCTACGCCTATTGGAGCCACGACATCGGCGGCCACATGCCCGGCGCCGTCGATCCCGAGCTCTACACACGCTGGGTGCAGTTCGGCGCATTCAGCCCCATCCTGCGCACCCACACTACTAAAAATCCTGAATCGGAGCGCCGCATCTGGGCATATCCCGAGCCCTATTCGTCGATTCTGCGCTCAACGTTTCAAATGCGCTACGCGCTGCAGCCCTACCTCTATACCGAGGCGCGCCGCACCTATGACACCGGCGTCGCTTTCTTTCGGCCTCTCTACTACGACTGGCCCGAGGCGAACGAAGCCTACTCCAGCAAGAACGAATACTCCTTCGGCGACGAGATGATCGTTTCTCCCGTCGTCGCGCCCGGCGACAAAACCAGCAGCCTCGCCACCGAACAAGTCTGGCTGCCCGCCGGCGAATGGATCGAGTGGCCCACTGGAAAACACTTTACCGGCCCCACCACGATCGACCGCAGTTTCTCCATTCAGCAAACCCCTGTGTATCTGAAGGCCGGCGCGATTGTGCCCATGCAGCCGCGTATGCTCTATACCGGCCAAAAACCCGTCGACCCGCTGATCGTCAATGTATGGCCGCTCAATCCGGGCACGTCCTCAAGCTATTCGGTTTATGAGGACTCCGGCGTCTCGGTCGACTACCAGCGCGGCGTCTTCGCGCGCACACCGCTTCACGCGAGACAGACCGGCGATACGCTCACTGTCGAAATCGGCCCGGTCGAAGGCAGCTATACCGGCATGCTCAAGACGCGCGGCTATGAGTTGCGCCTGCCTGCCGACTGGCCGCCAGAATCAGTCACGGTAAACGGCGTCCCCGTTCATCAGGCCGGACCCACAGGCAAAGGCGGCTGGAGCTTCGAGGGCAACACGCTGACGACCATGATCCCCGTGCAAAGCACCAGCGTGGCCGACCGAGTCACCATCGAAGTACGCCGAGCCGCGGGCCTCACGAATCGACGCGACGATTTGGACGGTTTCGCCGGAGACATGACGCGCCTGCGCGAAGCCTACGACGCCATGCAAAAGACTTGGCCGGTCTCGCAGCCGCCCGACCCGCTGATCGACGCGATGCAAGCTGGCGATCGTCTTGGCTACCACCCTGAACGAGCCAGGGAGGAGATCGAGCATTTTCGCCTGGCGCTCATCGATACGCAGACTGCTGTCGACACCGCGCAGCGGGGCTTTGCGCAGCG
This sequence comes from Occallatibacter sp., assembly GCA_036520995.1. GTDB lineage: Bacteria > Acidobacteriota > Terriglobia > Terriglobales > Acidobacteriaceae > Telmatobacter. Next base: position 32,599 of record DATDIQ010000055.1, on the reverse strand, counting down.
CATTGACGACTTCGTGAAACGCATGGGCCAGGACTCCCTGCGCAACGTCAATCTCGAAGCTGAAAAACAGAGCCGCCTGGATGCGATGGCCCGAGCTCAGAAACTCGTGGCCGACGTGAAGTAAGCACGCACGCAAACAGCAGCGGGATGCGCTTCGATGGCGTCATCCCGCTGCTGCAGTTTTTCGCTGCGCCCCGCCAACCTCCGCGGGTATCGCTCGGTTCAGCCCTGGTGCTCGCCCGAGCAGCACGACGGCTTCGGTGTAATCTGCGGCTGTTGGTAGCCCGCCTTCGGATCGACAACATACCCCTCGGTGTATTTGTCGTGATGGCGAACCCATGCCATCGTGTGTTTCAGCCCTGCTTCATCGCGCCCTTTCGGCACCAGGTCCAGGAAGTTATACGTCCCGACGAGAATGTCGAGGCCGCGCGCGTATGTCGAATAGGTATGGAAGATGCCCTCGGCATCTTTAGAAAAGACGCTGAGGCCCGGCCGCTCCTGACTGGGAAACGGCATCATGTCGTAGTTGTAGTAGACCTTTTCCTGGCCGTCTTCTTCGGGTGACGCCGACACCTGGTAGTCATAGTTAAAATCGCTCGAGAAGGACGAAACCCAGCGGAAGCGCCAGCCCATGCGGCGTTTGAATTCTTCGATTTCCGCGATCGGCGCGTGCGAAACCGCCGCGAATGTCACATCGCGATTCGCCAGGTGAATCGTCATGCCGTCAAAATGGTCTGCAAGATACGAACAGCTAGGGCAGCCCTCGGCAGATCCCGGCCCCAGCATGAAGTGGTAGATCACCAACTGGCTGCGACCACCAAACAAATCACCCAACGTCAGCTTGCCTTGCGGTCCTTCGAATTCGTAAGGCTTCTCGACTTTTTCCCAGGGCAGTGCGCGCCGCTGCCGGCTGAGCTCATCGCGCAGGCGCGTGAATTCCTTCTCCTTCGCCAGGAATTGCTTGCGCGCTCGAATCCAATCCTCGTGCGAGACTATGCTCTTTTGTTTCACTTCCCCCACGGACGTAGCCATGCTGATCCTCCATTGCCTTCATCTCATCGACGGGCTTCTCTCGCCGTTTGCGTTTGAGCATCGTGCCCGCCACCAGCGCCGTCAAGCTGCTCGTCCCGGTCGCACTGCCGGCCACGATCGCCACGGTTGCCAGACAAAACGGGCACATACTCGACTCCTCGATTCTCTTGAGACGGCTTCTCTTTAGACGGATTCTGTTTAGACGGTTTTTTGCCTGAAGATCGGCGCCTCGTCGGCGCTCGGCCCCCAGCTCGCCGGCACCGGCACATTCAGCAGCCGCAAATACACACTGAACTGCCCGCGGTGCTGGTACCAGTGGTTCAGCATCACGTTGCGCAGAAACACGCCTCTTGGGATCGCCACGACCTCTTTGCCTCCCGCGATCAGCCGCCACGTCTCGCGCATCGCCGCATCATCGAATTGCGGCAGCAGCTCGCGCAGCGCTGCAACTCCCGCGTCGTGAATTTTCAGAACCTCGTCGCGGCTTGCCGGCTGGGGAAACGCGAAGTCAGGATCGATCGCGGGATTCGTGCCCACGAAGCGCACCACGCCGCTCGGAACAGACGCCAAATGGTACGCCAGTTGGCCGGCGGTCATCGATCTTTCATGTGGCTTCCAGGTCAACTTGTCTTCGGGCACGCGCTCCAGGAATCTGCGCGTAATGGGTGCCTGCTCCTCGAACTCGGCGAGGAGCGACTCGGCGATGGACTGCGTGGTCATTTCAGCAATTGCCATGGGATATCTCCTGGGTTGAAGTCCTCGGTCTACTTCGCGCTCTTGCGCTCGGCGCGCTTCTGCACTTGCTCGTGCATATAACTCCAGCCAACAACTACGCCCTTCCGATGCTGGTCCTGGATCAGCCCGAACCCCGAGTGCTGGAAGTTGATGATGGTCACGCCGTCTTCTTCCTTGAGGCGGTACTGCACATTGTTGGCAACCGGGCTCGACATGAACAGCGGCCCGGCGAATTCGATGAGGGTCGGCCGATGGATGGCCTGTACATTTGCCCAGAAGTGGCCGTTATCGCCGCCCAGATCGCGAAACCACCGTCCGCCTGGCCTCGGCTCCAGCTTCATCGGCATGGGGGTGCCGTCCGGTTTCTCGTTGGCGGGGCCAAGTTGCTCGAGCAGAGCTTCAAACGTGATGTCAATCGGAGCGTTCACCCGAATCTCCTGGGTGACAGACAACGAAAGACTTTCGATTTCAGAGAGAGTTGGGGTCATCGTATTCATTTTTTCTCCTTGTTGGCTGCATCCGATGCAGAGATTTGGCTGGCCTTCGCTTCCGCGCGTTCTTTTACGCGCATCAACTGATGCCTCCAGTAGCGCTCAAAGGTTGCGGTCCAATCATGCATGGGACGTATCGCCTCCGCGTTGGTCTGGTAAAACTTCTGCCGTCCCTGGCAGCGCATGCGCACCAAGCCGGTGTCGCGCAGCACCCGCAGATGCTTGGAGACCGAGGGTTGGTCGATGCGCAGGGTCGCGACAATCTCGCTGACCGCATGCTCGCGGACCACCAGCAGGGTGAGAATCTCACGCCTGCGGGGTTCTGCGACTGCATTAAACGCGTCCGATGTTGTTGCCGCCCGTGCCATGGTCCAAATATATGCCTATATCGGAATATGTCAAGAGGTTCGGCAAAAATTTATTTGCACGCAAAGATGAAAGCGTTTGCAGCCTCCTCCCACCGCGGTTTACGATGCCAGCCTATGAACCAACTCCGTTGCCTTTCCCTTGTATTGCTTCTTGGCGGTTCTTCGCTTGCTGCCCAATCGCCTGCTCCGTCCGCCGACCCGCTCGCTCCAACGCTCGGCGTCAAGTCGGCTGCCGAAATCGACCACGAATGGCAGCAATCGGTCAGTAAATATGACGCGGAGCGAACTCGCCTGCTCGCCGACGCAGAGAAACAGGCCAACGACGGCCCCTTCCGTCCCGACTGGGCCACTCTGAACAAGTACGAGCAACCGCAGTGGTACAAGGACGCGAAGTTTGGCATCTTCATCCACTGGGGCGTCTACTCCGTGCCCGCGGCCGAAAACGAGTGGTACCCGCGCAACATGTATCGGCCCGACGAAGGCGCATACAAAGACTTCCGTGCCCGCTTTGCCAAGGGAGACGAATCGAAGGGCTATAAGGATCTGATCCCGCTCTTTCGCGCTGAGCACTTTGATGCCGCCGCCTGGGCGCATGTCTTCAAAGAAGCCGGCGCGCAATACGTGATTCCCGTGGCCGAGCACCACGATGGGTTTTCGATGTATGACTCAGGCTTGAGCGACTGGACCGTTGTCAAGATGGGACCGAAGCGCGACACGCTCGGCGAACTCGCCAAAGCCATTCGCGCCGAAGGCCTGCATTTCGGCCTTAGCTCGCACCGCGCCGAGCACAATTTCTTTTACGACGGTGGCCGCGCCATCCGCTCCGACGTAAACGATCCGAAGTATGCCTCGCTCTACGGCCCGGCGCACCAGTGGTTCGAGGCAAGCGGCGACAATCACACCCTCATCAACGACTGGACGTACGTAAGCGATGCGTGGACCCGCGACTGGCTGGCCCGTGATACCGAGCTCGTCGAGAAATACAAACCTGAGGTCGTCTACTTCGACTGGTGGATCGGGCAGCCGAACTTTCGCCGCGCGGTCTCCGAATTCGCCGCCTTTTACTATAACTACGCGGTTGCCCATGCCTACACCGGCGTCATCGACTTCAAGGATTATTCGCTCAACTGGAAAGCCGGGGTGCGCGACTTCGAGCGCGGCCAGCAGGATCGCATCGTGGCCGACCACTGGCAGACCGACACCTCCATCAGCAACGCCAGCTGGGGCTACATCGAACACGACACCTTCAAGACGCCTGAGTTCCTGGTGCACGAGCTCATCGACATCGTAAGCAAGAATGGCAACCTGCTTCTCAACTTCGGTCCTCGCTCCGACGGCACCATCCCCGACGAAGTGCGCACAACGCTGCTGGCCATGGGCGCGTGGCTCAAGGTCAACGGCGACGCCATCTATGCCACCACGCCATGGAAGTCCTTCGGCGAAGGCCCGACGCAGGTAACCGGCGGCGCCTTCCACGACACCGACACCAAGCCCTACACGCCTGAAGATTTTCGCTTCACCGCGAAGGGCACCGCCGTCTACGCGATCGGCATGGCGTGCCCGCCCGACCACAAGGCAACGATTCACTCGTTGGGCTGGGCGCATGAAGGTGCGTCGCTGCCCATTGCCAATGTCGCATTGATCGGCTCAAACGAGAAAGTCACGTGGACGCAAGGGGCCGATGCGCTCACCGTCACGCTGCCTGAGGGCGCGGCGTGCCAATACGCTTACGCCCTCAAGCTGACACCAGCGGCCAAATGAGCTGCGGCCCGCGCCGTTGTCGGGATCAGTAGCCCGGCCCCGGAGGCGGAGCGTTGCGGTAGGCGGCACGATAGCCGTCGCGAAAGCCATGCCGGTAGTCTTCCCACGCCGGAGGCGGCACCGGTGGATTGCGGAAGCGCGGATGCCGTTCGGCATTCGGCGCGCGTCCCGCTGTGAAATCGCGCCGCCCAGCCTCTCCGCCATCGTGGTAGCCCCGCATGGCAATTTGTGTGTAGCCCGGTGGAGGCGGTGGTGGCGGAGCATAGACCACGGGCTGCGGATGCGAGCATCCAGCCAGAGCCAACGGCAATGAGACAACTGCAAGTGCAAGTGCTTTGCGCATCATGAGACACCTTCCGTCGAGAGATTTCAGAGCTGCAGATTTTGTGCGCACAAAATGAAGCGACTTCTCGAGTCTAACGAAGCCAGTTTGCAGCCTCGCATCGTTTCAACCCGGATTGTAGAAAAGTGTTGTTCGGTCTGTGAATCTCTGAGAGTACTTCGGCAACCGTGCTATTCTCCCGCTGGTGAAAACCCGCGCGACAGCGGGCCGCCTGAGTTCCATCGAAGTCGCTTCCGTCGTAGACGCTTTCGCACCACGAACCCGCTGGCAAACCAATGCCTCAAGAGATGAGTCTCCCTTTGGTTGATCGTCGTACCTTTCTTCGCACGCTCGGTGCCGCCGCAGCCGCGCTCCGCCTGGAGCGCCGTGGATCGTCCTCTCCTCTGGATTCGTCTGCGCCCGACATTGCTCAAGATCCATTGCGCCCCGAGTATCACCTGATGCCGCCGCACAACTGGATGAACGATCCCAATGGCCCCATCTGGTGGAAAGACAAATACCACCTCTTCTACCAGCTCAATCCGCACGCCGCCGTGTGGGGTGACATGCATTGGGGCCACGCCGTCAGCCCCGACATGATTCACTGGCATCACGACCCCATCGCGCTCGTACCCACGCACGGTGGACCGGACAGCGAAGGCTGCTTCAGCGGTTCGGCGGTCGTCTTCAATGGCGTCCCCACGCTCATCTACACCGGCGTGCAGAACGCGCCGCCCGATCAAGTCACGCTCCACGACGGCACCGACAAGCTGCGCGAAACCCAAATACTCGCCACGGCCGACGACGACCGCCTTCTCCGCTGGACAAAACTCCCGGAGCCTGTGATCCCAACTCCGCCCGCAGGAATCACCGTCACCGGCTTTCGTGATCCATGCCCGTGGCGCGAAGCCGACGCATGGTATCTCGGCATCGGCTCCGGCGAGCGCGGTAAGGGCGGCTGTGTGCTGCTCTATCGCTCCCAGGATCTGCGCCACTGGGAGTATCTGCACAAACTCGCTGAGGGCAAGCCCAACGGCAAAGTCGCTGCCAATCCCTGCGACAGCGGTGAGATGTGGGAGTGCCCCGACTTCTTCGCCCTCAATGGCCATCACTGCCTGTTTTATTCCACCGAGGGCAAGGTCCTCTGGTCCACCGGCGCCTACGACGTGCATCAGCACCTCTTCACCGCGCAGCGCGAGGGCATCCTCGATCGCGGCGGATACTACGCGCCCAAAAGCTTTCTCGCACCCGATGGCCGCCGCATTCTCTGGGGGTGGATTCGCGAAACACGCCCCGAGTCTGATTTCGCCGCGGCGGGCTGGGCCGGCGTCATGTCGCTGCCGCGCGTCCTCACCGTGGGCCCCCAGGGCCAGCTTGAAATCGCTCCAACCAGGGAGATCGAAAGCCTGCGCGGTCCTATCGAACATGCGAAGCTCGAACCGGATAAGCCCTACCGCCTGCGTCTCACCACACTGCGCCACGAGCTTTTCGTTCCCGTGACATTTGCGAGTGGCGCCGTTTCAGTCCGCCTCCTCAACGGCCCCGACCACATCTGGGAACTCGTCATCGATGTCCACGGCAACGCGATTCGCTGCGGCGATCTCAGTTTCCCGCTGCCCGGGCTTCCCTGGCCGCATCCATCGCTTCGCCTCTTTCTCGATGGCTCAGTTATCGAGTCATTTCTGGGCGGCCGCGAAGCACTCACCAGCCGCGTCTATTCGATCCGCCCTGGCGACACCACTCTTGAAGTCACCGTGACCGGAAAAAGCCTCGCTCTGTCGCACTGGCCGCTCACCACTATCTCTCCCGATCGCCTTACCACCTAGCCGGAGACAATTGCCGCGCCCCCGTCCTCTATAGTGATCGAGAAGACTGACATTCGCTTCGCAAAGGAGCCGCCTTCATGACCCTTGATCGTCGCGGTTTTCTTGCCGTCTGCTCGCGCGTCGGCATCGCTTCTCCGCTGCTGCCCGGCGTTCTCTACACCCTCGCTGTACAGGCCCAGGAGAGTGCGCCCGGCGAAGCAACAGACAAGCCGAAGGAGTTTCCCAAAGTCACCCCCGAGATGCTCGATCAGGCCGCCATCCTCGCCGGTGTTGGCCCCTTCACCGACGCGCAAAAGAAGATGATGCTCGACGGCCTCAACGAACAACGCAGCGGCTACGAGCCCATCCGCGCGCTCAAGATGGCGAACTCCGTCGCGCCGGCCTACGCCTTTCATCCTTTACCGGCGGGCGCCTCGCTGCCCCACGACGCCGCCGCAGCCCGCCCAACCAACATCCCCCATGCAACCACCAGCGCCGCCCCAGCGCGCATCGAAGACCTCGCCTTCGCCACGGTCGCTGAATTGAGCAGCCTGGTGCGCGCGCGCAAAATCACGTCGCTCGCCCTCACCCAGATGTACATAGGCCGGCTCAAGCGCTACGATGCGCAGCTACGCTTTCTTACCAACCTTACTGAAGATCGCGCCCTCGCCCAGGCCAGGGCCGCCGACGCAGAAATTGCGGCGGGCAAATATCGCGGCCCGCTGCATGGCATTCCCTGGGGCGCGAAAGATCTGCTCGCCGTCAAAGGCTACCCCACCACCTGGGGTGCTGGCGGCTTCGAGCATCAAGTCATCGACGAAGATGCCACCGTCGTCGAACGCCTCGATGCCGCCGGCGCGATTCTCGTCGCCAAGCTCACGCTGGGCGCGCTGGCCATGGGCGATGTGTGGTACGGCGGACGCACGCGCAATCCGTGGAATCCCGAGCAGGGTTCCAGCGGCTCGTCCGCAGGACCGGCAAGCGCTACATCCGCAGGCTGCGTAGGCTTTGCCATCGGCTCTGAAACCCTCGGGTCCATCAGCTCGCCCTCCACGCGTTGCGGCACAACCGGCCTGCGCCCCACCTTCGGCTTTGTGCCGCGCACCGGCGCCATGGCTCTCAGCTGGACGATGGACAAGCTCGGACCCATCGCCCGCTCCGTCGAAGATTGCGCGCTTGTGCTCAGCGCGATCTGCGGACCCGATGGTAAGGATCTCTCCGCCGCGTCCGCATCCTTCCATTGGGACGGCGGCAGCGACTGGCGCAAATTGCGCATCGGCTATTTGAAGAGCGAATTCGACCCACTCCAGCCGCCCAAGCTGCTCGAAGCTCCTATGGGCGAATCGGCGGCGCAGAAAGACGAACGCGAGAAGCACAACGCCGAGGAAACCGCTTCGCATGCACGCCGCGTCTACGACCAGCGCTACGACCTGGCCGCGCTCGATAAGCTGCGCGCCCTGGGCGTTCAACTCATTCCGGTGGAACTGCCCAAGCTTCCCTACGGCGCCATGACTTCGTTGCTCTCTGCCGAGGCGGCTGCCGCCTTCGACGACCTCACCATGACGGGCCGCGACAGCCTGCTCACCGCGCAGGGAGAGGAGGACTGGCCGAACCTGTTTCGCATTGCCCGCTTCTATCCCGCCGTCGAATACATCCAAGCCAACCGCGCGCGTACGCTGGCGATCCAGCAGCTCTCCGCGTTATTCCATCAAGTGGACGTGATCGTCACGCCGACCACAGGCCTGCAGCTTGTCGCCACCAACCTCACCGGCCATCCGGCCCTGATTCTTCCCAACGGATTCCGCGGCGCCGACGCACCCAAGCCGCCCAAGATCGACGGTGGAGACGACGACAGCATCGGTGGGCCCGGCACCCCTGTCTCGCTCACGTTTCTTGCCGGCCACTATCAGGACGCCCAGCTCGCGGCCTTTGCCAACGCCTACCAGCAGGCCACCGGCTTCCACAAGCAACACCCCAAGCTCGCCTGACCAGCAGCTCGATCCTACCTGCGCTTCGACGGCGTCTTCTTCTTGCCTTGCGCGGGCTTCTTCTTGTGCGACGGGCCAGTTTTCGATGCCGCCGTCACTACCGTGTGCTTCGCAAGGTCCACGACGAATTGGTCGACCACTGTCGGAGAGGGAATCGGGGCGGTCGACGACGACGCCGGTGGAGTCGCCACCGCCAACGACTGGACCGTAAGCATCGTCGCAGTCGCAGTGATCCGCAAAAAACCATGCTGCGTATCGTTATATTGCTCCAGCAGGATGGTATTGCCCTGCCCGTCGGGCTCTGACTGCTGGCCCGGTATCGGCTTGTTGCCGTTCGCATCCTTCTTCAGCTTCGAAAGGTTGTAGTAGCCGCCGTTGCCGGCGACGATGTACGGAATCTGCCGGCCGTCGGCCTTCATCGTGCGTGTGTAGCGTTCATACAGATGCGCATGCCCTGAAAGCACTAGATCTGGCCAGATGCCCGCCTGCTGACAGCAACTATCGATCGCCTGCAGCATCGACGCACTCGGGAAGTGATCGCTGGCCCCCGTGAATGGCGGATGATGAACGGTCAGAATCAACGCCTGCGGATTTTTATTCTGGGGATCCGCCTTTCTAGCTACCAGCGCCGCGGCCAGCTGCTGCTGCAAAAACGTGATCTGGTCGTTGCCGATCACTCCGCCGCTCAACACGCCCACACTTTCGCCGGTGTTGGAATAGAGGCCGATGACCCGCACAAACGGGGCCGTCAATACAAAGTAGGCGCCCGGCTGCGTCATCGTAGTCCGCGCAAAACCCGACGCGGCAATTGCCGGCTGCGCCGTGCAGAAGTTATCGATGAACCCCTCGAGCGAGTAGCTCACGGCTTCATTCTTGTAGAGCACGCCGTCGTGATTGCCGGGAATGGCGAAGATCGGCCCGTTGTAGTTGCGATAAGGATCGTAGAACTGTTCGGGAAAATACTCTTCCTGCCCGAAGTAATAGACCACGTCGCCGAGATGATAGAAGAAGGCGGGCAGCCCGGTCGCATACGTCTTGCCGCTCAGGTCGGCGGCCATCGCGTCGGCCACCGCCAGCTGCGGTTCAGCTTTGACTACGCCGCCCGTGTCCCCCACGGAGTGAAACACGAGCTGCCCGGATTTCTGAATCGCGGCGATCGCACTCGACGGAAGCACGGCGCTCAAATCCATCACCGGCGGCTGCACTCGCGGAGCCGGTATCGGCTCTGTGACCTGCTCTGCTTTGAGCTTCGCATCGGCCTCAATGTCGCCGGCGCTGTAGGTGAAAAAGTTGTCCGCGGTATATGTAGGATTCGCAAAACCAAATGGATTGCTCGACAAGGGGAGTCCTCGCTCTGTGGGGCTCGGCGTTGAAGAGACGCGCTTGCTGGCCCGCCTCATTCCGACCGGCGTGGCGGCAGTATACCGCCGGCCCTATGATCCCTTGATGACCGCAGCCGGATCTGCCCGGCGCGGTCTGGCCAATCGAACTACCTTTTTTGCGGCTGCGGTGTCGCAGGCTTTGTCGCAGGGGCCGGTGTGGCCGGAGCCGCCCCACCCGGCGCGGCCGATCCCGCCGGAGGGGGATTCATCGGCTCGTGCCCGGCGGCAATGTGGCACCTGGATGCACCGGGTGCGCAATCGGACGATTCGCCGGCACTAACATCTCCGCAACATCCACCAGCTCGATATCGAAGATGAGATCCGCCTTCGCGGGAATCCCGGGATGCGCTGCGTCCGGCCCCGGATGTCCACGCGCGCCATACGCCAATTGCCACGGGATGAAGAGACGCCGCTTGCCGCCGACTTTCATACCCGCAAATCCCTGGTCGAATCCGGGAATCACGCGGCCAAAACCCTGCGCAAACGCGAGGGGTTCCGCTTCGGCCAGAGCCGGCTTGCCGTCCTCACCCATCACCGGCTTGCCATCCTTGTCGCGCAGCGGCTGGCGATGATCCTCAGACGAATCGAACTCGTGCCCATCGGCCGCGAGATACCCGGTGTAAAGCACCTTATAAATCTTGTTGGGCTCGGCTTCGATCCCCGTCCCGATCTTGATGTCTTCGTAGCGCAGCGAAAATGCCGTCTTCACAATGCCGTGCACACGCGGCACGCCCGGCGGCAGCTTGATCGCTGCGCTGACCGAGGAACTCGTCGAGGAGGGAGTCAAAGGTTTAGGCGCGGTCGCCGGTTTCGATGCGGTTTGTCCGGCCGCAACCACGCTTGCAACAGAAAGGAACATCACCGCAATAGGTTTCATTGAATCCGAGATCTCCAGCTTCATTCCTCTCGGAGTGTAGCAGGGCATTCACGGCTTGCAGAGCCTTCCTGCGCGAGCTCGCGTTACGCGCCCACCAGCATCCCCGCCAGCAGCGCGGTGCGTTGCGCCAGGTGCTCAATCACAACCGACTCGTGACTTGCGTGCGCACCCTCGCCCACTGCGCCCATCCCGTCAAGTGTGGGAATGCCCAGCGCCGACGTGAAGTTTCCATCCGAGGCGCCGCCAGTCGCCGCCTCGCCAAGTGCAAAACCCAATTCGCTCGCCAGCACGCGCGCCTTCTCGTAGAGCATCCCGGTCCTCCGTGTGCGCTCCATTGGCGGACGATTGACGCCGCCCGTCACACGTAACGTGCAGCGTTTGTCCACGGCGCGCAGGCCGGCAAATTTGCGCTCGATCCGCGGCCCATCGCTCTGGCGCGCGATGCGCACGTCCACTTCGGCCCATGCTTCGGCGGGAATCACGTTGGTTTTGCTGCCGCCTCCCGCCGTGCCCACGCTCACTGTCAGGCCTCTCTTCAAATCGGTCCAGCCGCTCACTGTCTCGATCGTGCGAGCCAACTCGCGCAATGCACTCGCTCCCTTCGCGAAGTCCACACCCGCATGCGCGGCCACGCCGTCAATCTCGATGCGCCAGTTGCGCGTGCCCTTGCGTGCCGTCTTGTATGCCAGCCCTTGCGCCGGTTCCAGCACAAACACCGCCTCGCACTGCGACGCGATGCGCTCGGTGATCGGTCGCGACACAGGACTGCCTACCTCCTCGTCGCTGTTGAGTAGCAGCACAATCTCCCGCTCCAGCACGCCGGCCTCAGTCAGCAGTTCGATCGCCGTCAACGCCATCGCCACGCCGACCTTCATGTCGAGCGTGCCCGGCCCGCACAATCGACCATCGCGCACGCGGCACGGCATCTGCCGCAGCGTGCCCAGCGGCCACACCGTGTCGAGATGCCCCAGCAGCAGCACGCGCCCCGCCATAATCCTCGATGATCTCGCGCCAAACCGCGCTTCGAGCACGTCGCCGAATTTCTTCTGACGATGCATCCGCACTACACCGCCCAGCGCGCGTGCCCGCTCTGCCGCCAGCGCCGTGCACGCATCTACCGACGCCTTCTCGTCCGATGGCGACTCGGCCCGCACCAGTGCGCGCGCAAGATCGAGCAAGGCGGGCTCCTTGCGCCGAGCCCCCGCCAGCAAGGCCCGCATCGGAACCCGATCCGGCGAGGGCTGGCCGTCTTTCGTTGTCCTCAATTTCTTCGTCACAGGGATCGATTCTAGCCGCGTCCGCGAACCAGCAGAGCTAATGGCGAGGCAAGGACCGGCAAAGTCGTAAAGCGGCGGGATCCCAGTCCAAATCGCTCCCCCGCCCTCAAAGTTCATCAAATCCAGCCGCTGATTCCGCAGAACTTAGCGGAAAAACCACAGTTTCACCCGATTCCGAAAGATGACTTCCGGGCTTCAATGTGTGTCAAAAATGCCACAGTTTATTTTCCCATTTCCCGTCTAATCTATCGCTTGCACGATTTTTCCACATTCGGAGAGAGATTTCTGTCACCCTCTGCGCACCTGGAGCAGACCGTCGCCGGGCCCCTCGAGTTCACAGGGGTCGGCCTCCATTCGGGCGCGCCCGTCACTATGCGACTGTTGCCGGCGCCTGCCGGTTCTGGCATTGTGTTCCGCCGCACCGACCTCGACGACTTCGAAATTGCCGCCATCGGCCGCAACGTCGCCAAGGTCAGCTACGCCACCAGCCTCATGCGCCAGGGCGTGCTCATCTCCACCACCGAACATCTCCTCTCCGCCCTCATCGGCACCGGCATCGATAACGTCATTGTCGAACTCGACAACCTCGAGCTGCCCATCCTTGATGGTAGCGCCTTGCCCTACGTCGACGCATTCCTGAGCGGAGGCATTCGCACACAACGGCGCCGGCGCGAATACATGCGCATCCTCAAGCCCGTCGAGGTACGCGAAGGCAAAAAGTTCATCGGCGTGTACCCCGGTTCGGGCTACCGCATTCAGTACACGATCGACTTCCCTGCTCCCATCGGCCAGCAGAGAACCAGCATCGACCTCGCCGCCGAAACCTACGGCGCCTTGATTGCCGGCGCCCGCACCTTCGGTTACAAGGCAGATGAAAAACGCCTGCGTGATATGGGCCTCATCCGCGGAGCCACCACAGAGAACGCCATTGTCCTGGGTCCCAAGGGCCCTGAGAACGGCCCGCTCCGTTTCAAAGACGAATACGTGCGCCACAAGGTGCTCGACCTCATCGGCGACCTGGCTCTGGCTGGCCGGCGCATCGAAGGCCACGTTGTAGCTGAGCGCGCGGGACACGCCATGCACACTGCGCTCGTCTCCGGTCTTCTGAAAGATCGCTCGGCCTGGGAGCTCGCGCGCGTTCCGGTCGCCGCCTCCGCGCACGAAGAATCCGAAAGCCTCGCGGCCGTGGCAATTCGCCACCCAGCCCTGCTCGGCGCCTGAAACCGCTCATCTGCGCGGCTTTGAGAAGCAGCTTTACAAGCTGCAGAAAACTCGACGCGGTCCGGTCTTGTAACAGGGCACGACTTCAGTCGTGCCGAAAACAGCCCATTCTTGACGCGGGCTTCAACCCCTGCGACATCGAGATCCTTACATAAACAAAATCCGCATCGGCGTCGCCGCCTCCACATTCTTGCCTTGGTTCGCCAGTTCCCCGGTTTCCGCATTCCGCGCAAAGATGCTGATCACGCTTGAATTCTGATTTGCCACCAGCATCCAGCGCTCGGTGGGATCGAGCGCAAAATTCCGCGGCGTTTTGCCGCCGCAGCTCGAGCGCTTCATCGGCGTCAGCGCGCCGGTCTTCGGATCGGCTTTGAAGGCATAAAGAAAATCGTCGCCGCGATTCGCAAAGTAGACAAAGCGCCCATCGCGCGTAATCACCGTGTCGCACCCTGTCGACACCACATTTTTGGGCGCATCGGCAGGCAGCAGATCCACCGTCGTCGTGCGTGTGAAACTGCCGTCTGCCCGGTGCCACTCCAGCACATCGACCGACGAGGCAAGCTCGTTCATGCCGTAGGCCGTGTGCCCGTTGGGATGAAAGTGCAGGGTGCGCGGGCCCACGCCGGCCTTGGCGTGATACGCGCCTGCCTTAGCCAGCTTGCCGGTCGTCGTATCGAGCCGGTAGATGTGAATCTGGTCGCCGCCGAGATCGTTGATGTAGGCGAAGCGATTGTCGGGCGAGAACGAGCAGAAGTGCGCGTGCGCGGCTTCTTGCCGGTCGGCGTTCGGCCCATGCTCGGTGTAGTGCTCGGTCCATACCGCCTCGCTCAGCTTGCCTTCGGTCACCAGGAAGCTCGCCGCACTGCCTCCCCCGTAGTCCGCCGACAACAGCACGCGTCCGGTGCGGTCGATCGCCACGTGGCAGGTTCCTTTCGCCGCCGAGTTCTGCGCCGACAGCGGATGAATCTCGCCATTGCGCACGCGAAAACTCGCCACTTCTCCCGTGGGCTTGCCGTTGAAGCTGTCCAATTCGCAGGCGGCAAACAGGTACCAGTGGCCCGGGGAATAAGTCAACCAATCCACGGTGGAGATTTTCGCGGCTACTCCTGCCGGCTTCAGTTCTCCGGTGGCCGAATCCCAGTCGTAGGCCAGGATTCCATTTTCGGTGCCTGACCCCACAAGAACGCGTTGCAGATTGGGAGCCGCATAACTCGACGCGACGCTCGCTGCCAGCGCCGCCGACGATGTGGTTTTGAGAAAGTTACGGCGAGAAAGGTTTCGCATAGCAGATGCGATTGTCGCCGATGACACGCAGGCTGCGCCAGCGTCTCTCGCCGTTACACTGGAGAGCAAGGTTCGCGTGTGTCGCATTTCATCAGCTTCGTCCGCATTCCGGCGCTCGCCATCCGCCAGCAAATGTGGCCTCTGCCGGCACTGGGTGTGCTCGACGAAGACCGCATCCGTATGCACGTCTGGCCGCACGACATCGACCTGAACCTGCATATGAACAATGCGCGCTACCTCAGCGTCATGGACTACGCGCGGATCCACCTGCTGGCCCGCACGCGCGTCCTCGAACACATCGTGCGCGCCCGCTGGCAGCCGCTCGTCGGCGCCGTATGGATGACCTACCGCCGTTCCTTGCCGCTCTTTTCTGCGTTCTCGATCGCCACGCGCCTCCTCTGCTGGGACGCGCGCTGGTTCTATTTCGAGCAAACTTTCACCGGCAATGACGGCCTCGCCGCGCTGGGCTGGGTCAAAGGCATGCTGCGCGACGCCGGCGCCGGCCTTGATCCGCAACAGGTTCTCGAGAGCGTTGCCCCCGGAGTGGTCAGCCCGCCCCTGCCTGACGCTATCGCACAGTGGAACGAGCTGACCCGCGAAAAACTCCAGACCGGCGCGAGTTCCTAGCGCGCCAGCTTGAACACCACGTTCACCGTTGTCTCCACTTCTACCGGCAGGCCGTCGAGCAGATACGGCCGATAGCGCCACGCTTTTACCGCGTCCAGCGCCGCCTGCTGCAGCATTGCGGGGCCGCTCACCACGCGCAGATTCTCGATCGTCCCCGTCTTCGAAATCGTCGCCTGCAGCACAACAGTTCCCTCCATGCCCGCGGCCTTCGCAATCGCTGGATATTGCGGAACACTCTTCCAGATCAGCAGGCCCGCCACCATCGTCGACGAGAGGCGCACCGGGCCGCGCGCCTCGGCACGCACAACCTGCCGCGCGTTGCTCGAAAAGATGCCCGTCCCGCCATCGGGTAAGCCCGCGCCTGGCCCCATGCTCACCAGCATTCCTTCAGGCACCTGCTCCCGGTACATCTCGCGAAAAATGCCGCTGGGAATCTTCTGCGGCACCAGTATCACGCTGCCCTGCATCTCCGATGCGCCATGAAACGCATGCGGCGTCTCTTTGGGAAGTGGTGGGGTTGATGGGGGTGGCGCAGGCGCCGTCAGCAAAAACGGCAGTGCCTGTCGCGGCAGCGCCTCGGGGTAGATCAGGGGAATCAGAATCAGCGCCATGAGAAGGGCGCCGTTGAAGAGAAGCGTAACGATCATCCACCGGCGGCTGCGGGTATGGATTCTTCCTGTCGATTCAAAGGTCGCATCTTCAAACATGGCCTGCCTCCTCGCTCGAGCCGAGGGCCCGCTCTCGCTCAGACCGGGCCCTCGGCATTCAGTCGCACCGGCAAGGAGGCGCGCCGGCGCGCAAGCTCTCATCCGTCCAGCGCATGCATCGGCGCGGGCGCGGGAGCCCAAGGCCTCTCGCTCATCCCCATCGGAACCACTGTGCTTGTGTAGACACCACGGTCACTCGAATTGTTCCTGAACAGTACGAATGCCCCTGCTTCGACACAATTGATGCGATAAACTCCAATCGACTCAGGGCCCGCCTCGCAAGCTCTCCCCGGCTCCGAACGAATAGCTATGAACCGTTTTTGCATTGCACTTCTCTTTTTCGCTGTTCTCGGAGTCGGCTTCGCGCCGGCCCAGGAAGCCGGCCCCCCGCCGAACGCCGCGCCCGATCCAGCCGCGACGCTCGCCTACATTCACGCGACCTGGGACACTCTCATGCGCTCCATGACCGACTGTCACTCCCTGGTCGACATCAAGGTCACAAGCAACCCGATTCTCTACATGCCCGCGGAAGTGCCGGCGCCGCCCGTCGTCACGGCTCTCGAACAGAAGTGCCATGTGCAGGTGAAAACGCTGCCGCAGCGCATCGAAAAAATCGGCGACCTGCATCCCGAAGAGCTGCCCGCGCAAGGCCTGCTCTATTTGCCCAATCCCTACATAGTCCCCGGCGGCCGCTTCAACGAGATGTACGGCTGGGATAGCTACTTCATCCTTCTCGGGCTCGAAGCCGACCACCACGAAGCGCTCGGCAAAGACATGGTCGATAACTTCCTTTTCGAAATCGAGCACTACGGCGGGGTGCTCAACGCCAACCGCACCTACTACCTCACGCGCTCCCAGCCGCCCTTCCTCACCTCGATGATTCGCGCCGTCTACGAGAATCCCGCGAGCTTTCCTGCCACGCCTGCCGGCCGCGCCGACGCACACCAATGGCTTGCCCATGCCTACGAACTGGCCGGGAAAGACTACTCCACCTGGACACGGCCCGAGCACAAAGCAGGCGTGACAGGCCTTGTGCGCTACTTCGACTACGGCAATGGCCCTGTGCCCGAGATGGCCGACGACAGCAGCTACTACATCGATGTGCTTCGCTGGATCGTAGCGCATCCCCATTCCGGCGCCGACAGCTTCGTGATCAAAGGTTCAGAAAATCCGGATGCTGCCGAAGCGGGGCGCCTCAAATCCACAAGCTGCGACGTGCACGCGAGTGTGGTCTGCATGCGTGCATGGTTCAGAGGCTACCGGCTCACACGCGACTTCTATGTCGGCGACCGCGCCATGCGCGAATCCGGCTTCGATCCAAGTTTCCGCTTCGGTCCCTTCGATGGCGCCACGCAGCACTACGCCCCCGTCTGCCTCAACAGCCTGCTCTATCGCTATGAGCGCGACATGCAGCACCTGGCGCTGCTGCTGGGCAAAGCGGCCGATGCGCAACGCTGGCAGCGCCGTTCGAAAGCGCGCGCCGCCGCAATGCAGCGCTATCTGTGGCGCGCCAAAGACGGCGTCTATGCCGACTTCGACTTTGTGCGTCACCAATCCTCGACCTACGCCTACATCTCCTCGCTCTATCCGCTCTGGGCGGGAGTGGCCACGCGCGAGCAAGCAAAACAAATGGTCGACAAGCTAAGCCTCTTCGAGCGGCCGGGAGGCCTCTCCATGAGCAACACCAACTCCGGTATGCAATGGGACGAGCCTTTCGGCTGGGCGCCGACTAACTGGATCGCCGTCGCGGGCCTCGACACCGGCGGCTTCCCCAGTGATGCAGAACGCCTGGCGCACAAATGGAACGCCACCGTTGACACCGGCTTCGCCCACGACGGCACCATCCGCGAAAAATACAACGTCGTCTCCGGGAATGCCAACGTGCATGTAAGCGCGGGCTACACCACCAACGAAATCGGCTTCGGCTGGACCAACGCCGTCTATCTCAAGATGAGAGAGCTCGTCGACGAAGCCACCGCCCGCGCCGCCGCCAACTGATCACCCAAAAAAGGGCGCATCCGCATGGGATGCGCCCTTTTGCATTCGCAAACGCTGCCTCGCGTCGCTACTCCGGCAGCCCCTTCGAACCTTCCACGTGAAACACCTTCGTCTGCGTCTGCGCAGTCGTGCCCGGCTGTCCGCCGCCCACTGAAACCGTGTAGTCGCCCTCCGGAATCAGCGGCTCGCCTGCGGCTGTCACCATGCTCAGGTCGCGCGGCTTCAGATCGAAGTGCACCTGCTCCGACGCGCCCGGTTCCAGATGCACGCGTTTGAACGCGCGCAGAGCGCGAATTGGCGCGCCCGCCACGTTCGGGAAAGTGAGGTAGAGCTCTGCCACTTCATCGCCCGCGACCTTGCCCGTATTCGACACCGTCACGTCAAAGCCCGCCGGATCGCCCGCATGCACGCTCTCGCTCGGCGCCTTCAGGTCGCTATACGAAAAAGTCGTGTAGCTCAACCCATAGCCGAAGGGATAAAGCGGCGTCCCCTCAAAGTAGCGATAGGTGCGGCCGCGCATGAAGTAGTTTTCAAACGCAGGCAGCTGATCCACGCCGGTATAGAAAGTAACCGGCAACCGTCCTGCTGGATCGTTGCGGCCTGACAGCGTCTCCGCCACTGCCGCGCCTCCCTCTTCACCGGGATACCACGCTTCGAGAATCGCGTTCGCATGTTCGTTCGCCCAGTTCACCGCGAGCGCGCTGCCGTTAGTCAGCACCACCACCAGCGGCTTGCCGGTGGCCGAGAGAGCCTTCAGCAGATCCTCTTCCGGCTTGGGCAGATCGATGCTGGTACGGTCGCCTCCCTTAAAGCCCGGCTCGCTCACCTGCATCTCTTCGCCTTCCAGTTCGCTCGTGATGCCCACCACCGCAACCACTACATCGGCCTTCTTGGCCGCGGCAATCGCCTCCGGCTGCGGCGCCGCATCGTACTTCATCCACACCAGCGACGCATCGGGTTTGCCACTTTCGCCCTGGAAGTAGTCCACGCTGAGTTTGGCCGGCGTGCCTTTCACCAGATGCACGCGGCCCGTCTTCGTTTCAGGCTCGCTGGGAGCAAAGCCCGAGGTCACATCTTTGCCGTCCAGCGACAAACGGAAAAATCCCTGCGCTTTCAGTCCCAGGTCGTAGTCGCCCGTCTCCGGTGCGGTCAGGTCGGCTTCCCAATGGATCGCCACGCGTTCTTCACCCGCGGCCTCTTTCGGCAGAGGCGCGGCGGGATCGATTTTTGCTTCAATGCGCGTCGCCAATACAGGGGGCTTGGCATTGGGATTCATCTCCATGCCGCGCGTCTGCAGATAGGAAGCCCTGACTCCGGGCTTGCCATCCACCGAAAGAGCGCTGGCCGGCACCGCATTCGCCGCTTTGCTCAGGAATTGCGTTCCCTCCACATAATCGATCGTGGCGTTCGGAAACTCCGCCTTCATCCCGTCGAGAATTGAAACCGTGTGCGTGGGAATGCCGTTGTAGTTGCCCAGCAGGAACCGCGTCTGCGAAGCCAGTGGTCCCACCAGCGCAATCTTGATCCCCGAGGTCTTCAGCGGAAGTGTGCCGTCGTTCTTCAGCAACACCATCGACTCGTTGGCCAGCTTGCGCGCATAGGCGCGATGCTCGGCGCTATCCAGCTCGTGCTCGTCGATCTTCGTGTAAGGCACCATCTCCGGCGGGTCAAACATACCCAGCTTCATGCGCGCCGTATACAGCCGCGTCACGGCCGTGTCGAGGTCGCTCTCCTTCAGCAATCCCTCCTTCACAGCGTCAAGATATGGCTTGTAGTCTTTATCATCGGTGCGCTTGGTAAAGAAGTCGGCGCACTCGTTGTCCATGCCGTGTTGCAGCGCAAGCGCCGTAGCCTCCGGCTGCCCCGGGGTGTAGTTGTGGCCCTCGAAGATGTCCGTCACCGCATCGCAGTCCGATACCACGTAGCCCTTGAAACCCCATTTGTGGCGCAGCTGATCCACCAGCAGAAAATCGCTGGCGCACGCCGGCTGCCCATTGATCGCGTTATAGGCGCACATGATCGAATCGGCGTGGCCTTCGGTGATTGCCGCGCGAAATGCCCAGAGATACGTATCCAGCTCGTCGTGCTTGCTGGTCGTCACGTCGATCGAGTGGCGCGACGGCTCAGGCCCGCTATGCACCGCATAGTGTTTCGGCGTCGCGATCACGCGAAAATACTTCGAATCGTCGCCCTGCATGCCGGTAACAAACGCAACCGCCATGCGTCCCGTCAGGAAAGGATCTTCGCCGTATGTCTCCTGCCCGCGTCCCCAGCGCGGATCGCGGAAGATATTGATGTTCGGCGCCCAGAAATCCAGCCCCTCAAAAATGTTGCTGTGCCCGGCGCGCACATCCTGCGCATGCTTGATGCGCCCCTCTGTGCCAATGTCCACACCCATCTGGTGAATCGCGGCGGGATCGAATGTCGCACCGAGGCCGATCGGCTCGGGAAACTCCGTTGTCCCGTTGACGGCGACGCCGTGCAGTGCCTCGCTCCACCAGTCATACGCAGGAATATTCAACCGCGGAATCGCGCGCGCCTGGTTCACAAGCTGGCTGGCCTTTTCTTCGAGCGTCATCTGCTTCACCAGGTCTGCGGCACGCTCTTCAGGCGGCAAGTTTGTGTCAAGGTAGGCAGGCTTCTCCTGCGCCCATGCCGCGCACGCCAATCCGCAAAAAACCAATCCCGCCGCCACACTCCGCAAGCTCACACCCTTCATGGCAATCCTTTCCGATGAAAAAAGACGTTCAGGCAAGCTCAAAACATAAAAGAAACGTACCCGCCCCACGGCAGCCAACCATAAAGCCGGCAAACCCCGCTGTCAAGACACGCGAACCTTCAGCGCCCCACGGAAAATCGCTTTATTCTCACTTTTGATGCTTCCGCTTTTCGCCCTCGGCGGGTAACTTGTTTCTGGCTCACCATCGCTCCAGCGCCCCACGTTGTAACCTTTCTGCGCAAACAACCGTAAAGCCAAAGTGAAAGGGGAAGAGACGATGAAGGACGGAGCGAGCAACGTCCTGGACGACTTCCGGCGCGGCAGCCCGGAATCTTTCCTCGATGCTTTCGAGACTCTCTTCCGCCTGCATCAGCGCGCAGTCTACGGGTGGCTGCTGCGCATCGTTCGCAATCCCGCAGCCGCAGAGGACCTGACCGTGGAAACCTTCTGGCGCATCTACCGCGCGCACGCACGCTTCGAGCCCGCTCGAGGATTCGAAGCCTGGGCACGCACCATCGCCACCCACGCCGCACTTGACTGGCTGCGCCGTCAGCGCCCGGAGACCGCACTTCCCCCGGACTTGGCTGCAGCAGCGCCGAGCGATCCGGGCGTGACTGCCGAGATCCGCGAGAAGACGGAGGCAGCCTTCTCCCGCCTGCCTCCCAGGTTGCACGTGGCGGCCGTGCTCGCCGTGGTGGAAGAACTGCCGCACAAGGAAATCGCCGCGGCCCTCGGCATCTCGGTTGCAGCGGTCAAGGTGCGCGTCTTTCGGGCGCTGCGCTTATTGCGAAGTGACTTACTGAAACAGGGGATCCAACCATGAATACACACGACGAAGAACGCATCCGGCATTTGCTCAAGGCAGCTCTTCCGCCGATCGAAAACACCGAGCCCGGCAACAGCGGGCCCGCCCGCGATCTGTGGCCCGCGATCCTGCGCCGCCTCGACGAACGCCCTGCGCCGCCCTGGTTCGATTGGGCCCTCGCCGGCGGCCTTGCTCTCTTCGCAGTTGCCTTTCCGGCAACCATCCCCGTTTTCCTTTATTACCTGTGAACCCGCGGCTTCTGCCCGCAGAAAGCGAGGCTTCCATGAACACGCATCCTTACCTCCGCGCATTCCTGGCTGGCGCTTTTCCGCCCATCCTCGTTCTACCACTCGTGCTCACTGTCTTCATCGTCTTCCGCCTTGTGCTTCAGGTTCCTGTGCCCATCGAGCGCGGAATCATCTTTCCCATGGCGCTTGTGCCCAGCCTCTTCGGCTTGTGGAACATGCTGTGGATGAGCTCACACGCGCGCACTCATCTGCCCATCGGCCTGCATGGCGCCCTGTTGCCCCTAGTACTGATGCCCTTCGGGGCCCTGCTGGCCACCTGCCTCGGCATTCTCGCCATCGGCGCTCAGGGAGTCGTCTGGTTCCAGGCATTCCACTTTCCTTATACCCTCATTGCCCCCATCTTCTTCGGCGCACTCGTTGCCTATTACCTCGTGT
This sequence comes from Occallatibacter sp., assembly GCA_036520995.1. GTDB lineage: Bacteria > Acidobacteriota > Terriglobia > Terriglobales > Acidobacteriaceae > Telmatobacter. The sequence goes on along the minus strand of DATDIQ010000055.1, from coordinate 10,517 downwards.
GGAAGTACATCGTTGGCTTTGTAAATCGCGTGCTGGGTATCGCCTGAATGTACGCTGCGCATGCTCGTCGCCTCACCCCCATCACCAGAAGGAGGTTTCCAATGTTTGTCCTGATGCGACCCTCACCTATGCCACTGTCTTCGTCGGATTCCTTTTCTTCTATCTGCCGGCGCGCGTTCTCGCCTGGGCCGGCGTCGCGCGTCCCACTGAACTCAACACGCCGCAGCTAGTCGGTGCCACGATCGCCGCACTCGGTGCTGCCCTCGCCGTCTGGTGCATCAGCGCCTTCGTCTCCATCGGCAAAGGCACACCGGCACCGTTCGACCCGCCGCGTCACCTCGTCGTCCGCGGTCCTTATCATTTCGTACGCAACCCCATGTATTCCGGCGCGGCGCTCATCTTGCCGGGTCTTCGATCTACTATCAGTCGCTGGCACTCCTCGTCTACGGCGCAGTGTTTCTGTTTATGGCCCACGCCTTCGTCGTTCTGTATGAGGAGCCAACCCTCCGCCGCAACTTCGGGCCGGAATACATGGCCTATTGCGCGCGCGTCCACCGCTGGTGGCCGCATGCCGGAGTCGCAGACTAAGTGTTGCCGTTGGTCCCCATAGGGGATTGGCCCCACCGCAGGTGGCGCAGGTGGCTAGCTTCCCGGTTCGAAAAAGTCCTGCAGCCCGGCGCGCTCGGCATGCGAGGCCATCGTGGCTTGAATCTCCAGCGCCAACGCCAGCGCATCACGGCCCTGCCGCGCCGTCACCCGCGGCGCGCGCCGCGTGCGCACCGACTCAAGGAAAGACTCTATTTCCAGCCGCAGCGGTTCGCCCGGCTTCACCTGCGGTTTGGCAAATGACAGCCCCGGATTCGGCGTGCTCGCTGCGCGCGCTGCAAGGTGCGCCAGCATCGCAGGATCGAGCGTCCCGCTCTCGAGCGCCGCCGCAATCTCTGGCGGCACGGTCCCGTCCAGGCGGATCACCAACAAATCGCGCCGCGCGTAATCAATCGACACATACTGCCGCGGTTCAAAAAAGCGCAGCTTCCGCACCCGCTCTGTCGATACGCGCGACGCGGTAAAGTTCGCCACGCAGCCCGACTCGAACTCCACGCGCACATTCGCAATATCAACCTTCGGCGACAGAATCGGCAGCCCGACCGCGCGCACTTCGCGCACCGGCGAATGCGCAAACGTCAGCACGATGTCGAGATCGTGGATCATCAGGTCCAGCACCACGTCCACGTCGAGAGCGCGCGGCGTGAAAATCGAAAGCCGGTGCGCCTCAAAAAACATGGGACGACGCAGTTGCGGCTCAACCGCCCGCACCGCGGGATTGAAGCGCTCCAGGTGGCCCGGCTGCACCAGGCGATTCCGCTTCTCGGCCAATTCGATCAGACCATCCGCTTCCGCCAAACTTGCGGCCAGCGGCTTCTCGAGCAACAGATCCAGATTGGCTTCGAGCAGCTCCGTTGCCACCGCCGCATGCTGCACCGTGGGCACGGCCACGCTGGCCGCATCCAGGTGGAGATCGGCGCGCAGCAACTCGTCCACATTGGCGAAAACGGGAATGGAGTACTTCGCGGCTGCCTCTGCGGCGCGCTCGGCATCCGGCTCAACCGCGGCTGCCAGGGCCACCGGGTGCCCTTCCGCCTCCAGCTCGCGATACACCCTCAGGTGATTGCGGCCGAAAGCTCCAGCTCCGACAACAGCGACACGCAGCATGCCGGTGCCGCCTATTGTCCTGCCCCTTTGCCTTCCACGGCGCGCAGGCAGCGGCCATAGAGTTCGAGCAGCTGATTCACATGCTCCTCGGGCTTCGGCGCAGACGTCCCGCTGAACCCAGTCGGCGTGGCGACGGGGCGGCCGACTCCGGCGGTACCGGCGACAAACTTGAGCAGGTCGAGTGCAATATCTTCGTTGCGGCGGATGCCGAGCGCCGTGCTGTTGACTGATTCCATCCTGAAAAGTTCTCCGAACAGGATGCTACCAGATGGCGGTGCGCGCGTCCCCGCCGCAGAGTCTGCGCCATGATGCCCTTGCACGATACCCTTGACTTATGCGGATGATGCGCAGCCTCCAGATTCGCTTCCGCAATCCGCTTTTCCTGCTCGCTCTCACGGCAGGACTCATTGCCTTCGTGGTGCAATCCGGCGAACTGGGCACCGCCGACACCCAGCACCGCCTCAACTCCACGCATGCCTTCTGGACCTCCGATCCGCCCGTCTTCACCTGGGAATATCCCGAGTTTGGCGTTCACGGCCGCGATGGCCGCCTGCAAAGCTGGTATGGCATCGGCCAGTCGTTAATGATGCTGCCGCAGGACATGATCGGGACCGTCCTCGAAAATCTCCATCTCTTCGCTCACTACAAAAATACCGACCCCACCGTCCGCAATATCTTCGTCAGCTTTACCACCAACATTCTTGTCACCGTTCTCACGGCGCTGGTCTGCTTCCGACTGCTGCGCCAGTTCGAGTTCACCGTCAATCAATCCGTAGCCGGCGTTCTCGCCATGTTGCTCGCCACCACCCATCTCCATTACACGCAAAACATGATGGAGAACAACTACATCTATCTCCTCACCGCGACGGGGTTCGCCTTTGAATACGAGTGGCTCCGCACCGGCAGCCGCCGCGCGCTCGTCATCGGCACCGGCGCATTCGGCCTCAACCTGCTCACGCGTTTGACAACAGGATTGGACCTCCTCGCCGGCGTCGCCTTTGTGCTGCTCGTCCTGTGGTTCGAACGCGCACGCGATGGGGGGCCGCGCCTACGCACCTATGCCTCCGTCGCCATCCCCGTCTACTGCTTCTTCGGATTGCTCGATCGGCTCTACCAGTTCTACCGCTTCGGCTCGTTCACCAATACTTATGTCGGCGTCGTCGCCAAAGAAACGCTCGCGCGCCATCCTGACTGGCCCAAAGCCTATCCCTTCGAGACTCCCTTCCACGAAGGCTTCTTTGGCGCACTCGTCACGCCCGAGAAATCCATCTTCCTCTACGATCCGCTGCTCATCCTCGCCATCCTCATCGCCCTCGTCGGATGGAAGCGCTTCAGCCCAGCGGTCCGCGCCTACACGGTTGCCGCATTCCTCATGCTGCTCGCCTACATCTGCTTCTACGCGCGCTACACGGTGTGGAGCGGCGACATGGCCTGGGGCGACCGCTACGTTTCTACAGCGGTCGAACTGGCGACCCTGCTCGCTTTTCCGCTTCTGCTGCGCCATCGCGCCGCGCTCGGCCGCCCGCTCTGGATCGCGGGCGTCGTGCTCCTCGTCGTCAGCATCGTCATTCAACTCGCTTCACTCGCCTTCTGGCTGCCCCTTGAGATCTACCAGATTGAAGAATTCGGTCACCCCACCTTCATCATCGGCCTGCGCTTCGAAAATATAGTTGCCTTCGCGCTGGGCAAAATGGGCTCCTGGGGACTCGCCACCAACTCCCTCAAAGAAGATCCCTGGGACTACGTCCACATGACGTGCTGGAACTTTCTGCCCTTCCTTCTCAAACGCGTGGGCGTCGCACCTGCCTGGGCAGTGCGCATTGTCTTTGCCGTTTGGTTCGCTGGATTAGCCGCATTGGCAGCCGCTTTCGCGCGCCTGCACGCCGTCACCCGTGCGCGCCGCACAAAAGAAGGGTGACCCCATGCTGACCGCCTACATCGCAATGGGCGCCAACCTGCCCAGTCCCGCCGGCCCGCCCGACGCCACGCTGGCCGCAGCCGCTGCGCGTCTCGAAGAAGTGGGCCGCATCGTTGCCCGCTCGTCTCTCTACTCCACGGAGCCCGTCGGCCTGGCCGACCAGCCCCGCTTCACCAACGCCGTTGTCGCCCTCGAAACGCCGCTAGACCCGCGCGCACTCCTCAACGCCCTGCTTGACCTCGAGCGCGCATTCGGTCGTAACCGCGCCCAAAGCGTTCCCAACGGCCCCCGCGCTCTCGACTTAGATATCCTTCTGATGGGAGACCTCAGAATCAGTGAACCTGGCTTGGAACTTCCCCATCCGCGACTGGCTGACCGCGCCTTCGTTCTCGTGCCGCTCTGCGAGATCGCGCCCGACGCCGTTGACCCGGTCCAGCACCGCACCATTGCGCAGTTGCTCGACGCCCTCCCTGCGGTCGATCGCCGCGACGTGCTCCCGATCGACAGCCCTCATTGGCCTGCTCATGCTCCCGCTGCTGGCGCCTATCCCCCTTCACGCGCAAAAACAAGTTAGCCTCACGGTTACGGTCACCGACAGTTCCTCCGCCCCCATCGCCAACGCCTCCGTGCAAAAACCTGCGGGGCACTTGCTGGGCCGCACTGACGTCGAAGGCCGCTTCACCTTCGAATGTGAAATTCCCTGCCGCGTGCGCATCGACGCCGAGGGCTTCGTCGGCAGCTACTTCGAGATCACCGCCAACGAAACCGTCCATCTCGAGCGCTCCGGCGTCGCCGAGGAAGTCACGGTCACGGCCTATCGCGAACCCCTCGGCGACCTCGAGAGCCCGGTTACAACGCGCACCCTTTCCACCACCGCGCTTCGCTCCACCGCAGCCGTCACCATGGACGACCAAGTCCGCCAGCTGCCCGGCGTCGAAATGTTTCGCCGCTCCAGTTCGCTCGTGGCCAATCCCACTTCGCAGGGCATCAGCGTGCGCGGCCTCGGATCTACCTCCGCCAGCCGCACCCTCGTCACGCAGGATGACGTGCCGCTCAACGACCCCATCGGCGGCTGGATTCACTGGCAGGAGCAGCCGGAGCTCGCCATGCAAAGCGTCGAGCTGGTACGAGGCGGCGCCAGCGATCTCTACGGCTCCAGCGCCATCGGCGGCGTGCTCAACTTCATTACCGCGCGCCCCACCTCGGATCAATTCGAGCTCCGCTCCAGCTATGGCGGCGAAGGCACCTACGACGAGAGCGCCCTCGCCGAAACCAAGCATGGCCCGTGGGGTGTGCTCGCTGCCGGCGGCACCATCGGTACCGACGGCTACATTCAAGAAGCTCCCTTCCAGCGTGGCCCGGTCGATATCGCTTCCAACGTTCACAGCCAGAACGGGCTTTTCGATGTCGAACACCTGCAGGGTCCGCTCCGTCTCTTCGCGCGCGGCAGCGGCATGAACGAAGCCCGCGCCAACGGCACTCCCTATCAGATCAACAGCACGCGCCTCTGGCGCTACGCCACCGGCGGCGATTGGCACAGCGCGCGCGGCGATGATGCCATCCTCCGCCTCTACGGTTCGACCGAGCACTACCATCAGACCTTTTCGAGCATCGTCAACACGCCCAACCCGGCCAATCCCACCTGCGCCTTTCGCTGCGGTGAAGCACCCTCGCGCATTGCACTCGTGCCGGTCAACGAACTCGGCGCCGTCGCCCACTGGACCCATCCCTTCGGCGCGGGACTGGTCGGCCTCGCCGGAGCCGACGTGCACGACGTGCGCTACTGGGATCGCGAGCAGACCTTCGGTGCAACCGCTGCGCTCACCAACCTCTCCGATCACCAGCGCGTCTCCGGTCTCTACGGCGAAGCCATGTGGGTGCACAATGCATGGACGGTCTCCGCCTCGGCGCGCATGGACTGGTTCCAGAACTACGATGGCTTTCAGCGCACTTTGAAAAATGGAACATGGGTCCCCTCCGCGACGCAGCCCATCCAGCGCGATCAGGATATTTTTGATCCGCGCATTGGTGTCTCGCGCCGCTTCCTCGCGCACTGGGCTCTCTCCGCCTCCGGCTTTCGCGCCTTTCGCGCGCCTACGCCCAGCGAACTCTATCGCTCCACGCAAGTCGGCAACAAGCTCACGCTGCCCAGCGGCAACCTTCTCAGCGAGCGCGCTACCGGCTGGGAGACGGGCCTTGCCAGCGAGTGGCACTGGGGCACGATCCGCTCCAGCTATTTCCTCACCCAGGTCAATCGCCCCATCGTCGCCGTCACCACCAATCCCAACTCATCCCCGATTCTTCTATTGCGCGAAAACCTCGGCCAGATCGAGAGCCGCGGTGTGGCCCTCGACTTCGAACTCGCGCCGCAGCACTGGCTCAGCGTCGATGGCGGCTACCAGTATGCGCACGCCACCGTCTCCCGCGGTCCGCAGGACTACGGCAACTGGATTCCCGAAGTCGCGCGCAACATGGCCACGCTCAACCTGCGCGCTTACAAGCCTGCCCTCGGCACGCTCAGCCTGCAAAGCCGCCTCAGCGGCCGCCAATTTGACGACGACGCCAATCTCTTCATGCTCCACGGCTACTTCCGGCTGGATGCTTACGCGTCCCGGGCCATCGGCTCACATCTTGAGCTCTTCGCCGCCGGCGAAAATCTCTTCGATCGCGACATCGAAGTTGCCAAGACGCCCACCACCACCCTTGGCATGCCGCGCGTTGAGCGTGCCGGTCTGCAAATTCGCCTCAATCGCGAATCGAAATGACTTGGGTCGGCAGCGCCACCTTCCGTTCGAGGCGCCGCTCCATCCTTCGGTTGACAACGATTGCCCCGACCCCGTGTTTCTTCCGGTGTGCGTGGCAGAAAGCGCAATTCATCTGCCGCCGTCACAGAAGGAGGAACACCATGAGAATCATGAAATACGTCCTTGTGGCGGCCCTTGCATTCGCGCCCGCCATCACCCCCACCATCACCTTTGCCCAAACACCCGCGCCGGCGGCCCAGAAACAAACCATCCGCCAACGTGAATTCAACCAGCACCGGGGCATTGCCAACGGCGTGCGCACCGGCCATCTGCATCCGCGACAAGCCGCGCGGCTCGAGCGCCAGCAGCGCAGTATCCATCACCAGATGCGCAGGATGCGCGTCCGCCACAACGGCCGCCTCACGCTGCGCAATCGCCGCATCCTCGCGCACCGGCAGAATGTTGCGTCGCGCCGCATCTTCCGCGCCAAACACAACCGCATGGGGTGAACCGCAACCACACAGGGAGTTCGCTTCGAACTCCCTGTCTCCATCCGCCCGATAGAATTGTCGGGTGAGTCTGCAATTCAACCTGATCCGCGAGACGCCCTCCGGTGGGCGCCGCGCGCAAATGCTTCTGCCGCATCAGACCGTCGAAACGCCCGTCTTCATGCCCGTCGGCACCGCCGGGAGCGTGAAGGCCGTCCCACAGGACACAGTCGAAGCCCTCGGCGCCCAGATCATTTTGGGCAATACCTACCACCTCTATCTGCGCCCCGGGCACGAAGCCATTCGCCGCATGGGAGGCCTGCATCGCTTCATCAGCTGGCCGCGCGCGATGCTCACCGACTCGGGCGGCTTTCAGGTTTACAGTCTCACGCAACTCAGAAAAATCAGCGACAACGGCGTCGAGTTCCGTTCCCATCTCGACGGCAGCCTGCACACGTTTACTCCCGAACATTCCATGGATGTCCAGATCGCGCTCGGCGCCGATATCTGCATGGCCTTTGATGAGTGCACCGAGTATCCGGCCACCCGCGACCGTGCGCGTGAAAGTCTGCGCCTCACCATGCTCTGGGCGCGCCGCTCCCTCGATCACTTCCGCGCGCACCAGCACGAAGTCCCATGGGCAAACGATTCGGTGCCCCAGGTCTCGAACCTGAGACATGGGATCGAAGATCGCACCCAGAGCCTCTTCGGCATTGTGCAGGGCGGCGTCTACACCGACCTGCGCCGCGAGTCGGCCGCGCGCCTCGTCGAGATGGACTTCGACGGATACGCCATTGGCGGCCTCAGCGTCGGCGAGCCGCGCGAAGCTACTCTCGAAGTCATCTCCGAGGTTCTGCCACTGCTGCCCAAAGACAAGCCGCGCTACGTCATGGGCGTCGGCTATCCCGACGAGATCGAGCAATACGCCCGCCTGGGCGTCGACATGATGGATTGTGTATTGCCCACGCGTGCCGCGCGCCACGGCCTGCTCTTCACCAGCCTCGGCCGCATGAATATCAAGAACAAACAATACGCCGAAGATCAGAACCCACCCGATCCAGCCTGCGATTGCATGGTCTGCCGCCGCTACTCGCGCGCCTATCTGCGCCACCTGATGCAAGCCGGCGAGCCGCTTGCAGGCACGCTCAACTCCATCCACAATCTGGCCTACTACCTCGGCATCATGCAGCGCGTACGCGATTCTCTCGCCCAGCCCGCTCCCACAAGCGCGATTCCTTAGTCCCTGGCCCTTGGCGCTAACTCCTCGTAGTCGGATAGTTCATATTGAAGGGAAAGATGAGTTCGGCTTCGGATGCAACCGGGTTGCCGGCAATCGAAGCCGGATGGAAGCGCCACGTCTTCACCGTCTGCAGCACAATCCCGTCCAGCGCATTGCCGATTCCCTTCACCAGCGTCGCTTCCAGCACATCGCCCTGCGCGCTCACCTTCACGTCCACCACTACTTCGCGATTCGCGCTGGGCAGCAGCGAACGGTCCGCAACTGCAGGCCGCGGTGAAAACACCGGGAATGCCGGGTTGGCGTTGTCTGCGTCGGTGCCCGCGCCAGCACCCGCGCTCGCAAGCGAAGCAAGCGGCTCACCCTTCGGCGGCGCGGGCCGCGTGGTCCTCGCCAGGTCCGTATGCGGCTTCGGAGCAGGAACCGTCGCGTGCCGCTTTCTACCGGGCTGTGCCGGCGTCCACGGCGCGCGAATCCCGCCCATCACGTGCAAAGTCGTTGCGTAGAATTTGGTCGGCTGCTCCACAACGCGCGGTCGCGTGTGTGTCCACACGATCAGCAGAAACACTGCAAGCACGACATGCAGCGCGCTCGACAGCGCGAGAAATCGCCCCAATCTCTTGCGAATCGGCGCCGAACCTGCCATGGCTCCTCCCGCTGCGCGTGCGTCTCAAGTGTGCCACAGCTTGCGCGCATCGCCTAGAACCCTGTTCCCTCAGTCCCTAGTCCCTAGTCCCTAGTCCCTAAACTCTTAGTCACTCATCGCCTCACCCAGCAGCTGTTTCAATGCCCGCACATACTCGGTGAGCGCGGTGCGCCCCGATTCGGTCATGCGATAGAGCGTCTGCGGCTTGCGCTCCACGAACTTCTTCTCCACCGCCACGTAGCCCGCCTCTTCCAGTTTCCCCAATTGAGCGCCGAGATTCCCGTCCGTCGAGCCGGTCTTCGCCCGCAGCCAGGTAAACTCCGCCTCTTCCACCCCCGTCAGCAGCGACAGCAAGGCCAGGCGCAGCTTTCCATGCACCACCGGATTCAGCTCCGGCAACTCAGGCATGCGCCACTCCATGCTGGCCGCGGCGCCGCGACTCCAGAATCATCGCGTAAATGCCAAACACAATCTGGCAAACGAAAATCGCGACAAACAATGCCGCATTGCTCTCTGTCCCCGTTCCCGACACGCAAACCGCACAGGCAATCCACCACACCAGCGTGCAACCGAACTGCGCCTTCCACTTGAGAATCAGGCTTGAAGCGGCATTCGCCGATCCCAGCATCGCCGCCAGAATCCCCATAAAGACATGCTGCTCGAGCAAACCGTGCCATCCCAGCGCGAACAGCACCACAAACATCGAGATGCCCACCGCAATCCACACCGACGAGACAGCGCGCCCCAGGGTCGTGGCCGGCTGGTGACGCGCCGTGCGTGCCGCTAGAAGCACAGTCGCCAGGCAAGCAACCGTCACTGTCACTGGCCACGCAAAGATGCTCTTCGGGCCCCAGGCCGTCCACGCCATCGCGACATAGAAAGCCACGCCCCACAGCACAAAGCACCATCCCCAACCCGCCATGCTGCGGCGGCCCTCGGCAATCATGCTTTCAATCAGGGCCAGCCTTTCCTTCAGATCCTGCGTGCTCATTTCGTCTTCCATCTCCGCACTCCTCTCCCCCGCCGCTCGATGTGGACGAGCGTTTCACGGCTGCCGCGTCAGCACCATCTCCACGCTCCGATGCGGCGGATTGGCGCCAAACGTCACGTCCGTAGCCTCCTGCCACTCACCCTTCGCGGTCAGGTGCATCGCGTTCACAATATGCGCCGGACCCGCCTCAAACCCCCACGAGAATCCGTCCGCCTCCACGGTCAGTGGAGCGTCGACATAGTGCCCGTCGTTGTACGCGCGTATGTGATACGCCTGCGCAGCATCATCGTACGCAATCGTCGCCAACGCCTCGAACTGCGCCTTCCCATCGGCGCCCGTGCTCTTGCCTTCCACCACCAGCACCAGTCCTTCGAGCTTGTACTCGACCTGCTCTGTCTGCGTCAGGCGCAGCGGTTCACCCGGTCCGCGCACAATCGTCACCGGCCCCGACCAGTGCCCGGCTAGAAACTTGAGCTTCTGCATCGCCTCGCGTTGCGTGGCGGCCCGGTTGTCCGGTTGTTGCGCCGCCAACCCGCCCGCGAGAAGCACGAGGGCCACAGCGGCAAGAAAGCCAGCCTTCGCGAGGCTGTCAAGAATCCGAGAAACCCGATTGACCAAGTTGGTTTGCATCGTTTGACCTCCGAATGCGCGGCGATGGAGGGGAGCATCGATCCGGCAGCAGCATTACTCTATTTTACAGAGTACTCTGTGTCAATGAAATTCGCCTTCGACGCAACGGTCAGCCCGTCCCAGTCAATTAGATTCAGTTTCAACTTGATA
>DATDIQ010000054.1:0-32959 GCA_036520995.1 Occallatibacter sp. | reverse complement strand
GGCCATCGCGTGGCCGTGTCCAAGGCCGTGCTCGCTCTTGAGCCAGTTGACGACCGCCATTGCTTTGACGCCGGGCTTGAGCAGGCCTTTCTTCTCGGCGAGTTTGCGAAAGTCGTCGGGTGTCTTGCCGGTTTTCTTGTGGATGTTGTCGATGTAGGCTTTGAAGGTCATTGGGGATCTCCTCGCCGGGTGGATTCTCTGGCGCAACCAGGACTGCGACGGATTTATATGCCAAACGTACGAAGGCCGTCCGCAAGGACGGCCTTCGCTTTCGAGAAAACCCAGGCGGCGGATTTTGGGATGAATACGGTTTCGGTTCGATCCTGGTGCTGAGTTGCCTCACCCTAGCCAGAAAAACAAAAGCCCGGCGAGGGCGGCGCGCCAAATTTTCCGATGTGCGGGTCTGGAGACCCGCACGACGGCCGACCTGGAGGTCGGCGCTACGAATGCACTACAAGTTAGTCGCCGGCGACCAGTTCGTCCTGGTGCCTGTTGATGGGCGAGGCGGCGTTGTTCGAGGCGGGCTTGATGGAGCTGAGGCTGACGAGGCCGTCAACCGGCTTTTCACCGAGGACGTGTTCGCGATAGAGCGCCGCCATGCGAGTGTTCTCGGCGTCCTGCTTGATTTTCTCGTCGCGGGCGCGGATCTTTTCTTCGCGTGCGTTTTTGGCGATGCCCAGGTTATCGAGAGTGTGGTTGGCTTCAGAGTTCACGTGCGCCATGTTCAGGTTCAGATCGTGGCCCACCTGGCTCATGCCGACCTTTTTGCCGCCGGCAAAGATTTCGTGGCGGCCGTGCTCCTCATACCACTTGGTCAGCGTGGCCGTCATGTGCATCTTCTCGATAATGTTGCGCCAGCCCACGCCGGTGTTGTACGCGCAGAAGCTGATTTCGCCTTCCTGCGTGGCGTAGGGAATGATGCACTGCTCGGTGCGGCGGAAGTCATAGTTGAACAAATCCTGGAACCACATGCCTGCGATGAAGAGGAAGTTCCAGCGATCCTGGCGGCGCTTCTTGATGTCTTCGATCGTGCGGTCGCCCTTGACGCTGCCGTAGTTCTTGCCGGTGGCGTTGAAGGTCTTGTCCATCTTCTTCATCATGTCGGTGATCTTGAAATGGGTGGGCGCCTGGAAGGGATCGTAGTTGCGGAGCAGCGCGAGGCCAAAGCCGAGGACCGAAAGGAACTTGCCGCGGGCGGCGTCGTTGACCTTGGCGAGATCCTTGGCCACCTTATCCATGTTGAGGAAGGCGGTGACGGGAGCGGCTTCCTTGGTTTCCTTGTCGATCATCAGAGCCATGCCGATGCCGCAGTTGGGATGGCATCCGCAGGAGAGCTGGCCCCACTCTGCGCTGGGCCCGTGGATGAGGTCGGCCCAGTCAGAGAAGGTGGACATGAAGGAGATGGGGAACCAGTCGCGCGCGGGCTCGCCGAGGCCGACCTGGGATTTGACGTCGTGGGCCATATGCGAGAGGGTGTAGCGCTGCGCGAAGCGGCGGTCGTCGGTGATGTCCTCGTCGCGGCCGGTGAAACTGACCGGCTGGAAGGAGAGGAAGCTGATCTTCTTCGGATTGTCGAGGGCGAACTCGATGATGCGGCCGACCTGCTCGTTGTTAATGCCGTTGATGATCGTCGTGACGGGAACGATTTCGACGCCGGCTTCGTGAAGATTATTGATGGCCTGCAGTTTCACGTCGAAGAGGTTGCCGACTTTGCGATGCGAGTTGGCCGCGTTGCCAATGCCGTCAAATTGGAGATAAACGTAGCGGAGCCCGGCTTCGGCAGCGGCGCGGCAGAGCTCCTTGGACTTGGCGAACTCGATGCCGTTGGAGGCGGCCTGCACGGAGTTGTATCCAACCTTGCGCGAGTAGGCGACCGCGTCGAGGAAGTAAGGCGACAGGGTCGGCTCGCCGCCCGAGAACTGGACGCTCATCTGCCGGCGGGGCTTCACGGTGATGGCGTTGTCGAGCATGGTCTTGATTTCTTCCCAGGTGAGCTCGTGGACGAAGCCGACTTGGTTGGCGTCCATGAAGCAGGGGTCGCACATCATGTTGCAGCGGTTGGTGAGGTCGATGGTGAGGACCGAGCCGCGGCCGTTGGTGATGGTGGATGTGCCGTGGTGGTGGAGATTTTTGTCGCCTTCGCCGTGGGCGCGGATGTCGCGGCCGGGGAAGCTCTCTTCGAGGTGCTTGAAGAAGGCGGGGTCGATGGACATGACATCTTCGAAGTGGCCGTGCTTGGGGCAATCCTTGACCATGAGGATTTTGCCGTCGCGCTCGATGATCTGGGCCTTGATTTCGCCGACCTTTTCGTTGAGCAGGACTTCGTGAGGCAGCTTGCCGTCGAGGATCTGCTGGCGAATCTCGGGGACGCACTTCGGGCAAAGCGAGTCTGTGGTGCGGGGCCAGCCGAGAGGCGGCTTCTCTTTCTGATAGCTCTTGAGGAGAGGTTTTTCTGACCACTTGGGGGTGAACGAAGCATTGGGGCTGATGCGGTTGAGGCGCTCATAGATGGCCCACGCGCCCTTGGCGGCGTAGACGGCGGCCTTCTCTGCATATTTCACGGCTTTGGACATGAGTGGCATTCTCCTAGAAGAGAGTGGCTGAAAGAGTGCTGGGTTGCGTGATTCGGGAGGCGAGGAAATGCCCAATCCGGAACCTGAAACGACAGCACTAGGGTAATAACCCGAGCGGGTCAAGCCAATGCTGTTGCAGCGAATGGGGATATTGGGGGGTGAATGGGGAAGCGCGGGCTGCGAATGGACGGGGCTGAAGAATCGGATCGGCCGCGCGAACCCTTTCGGATGCAATGTGTTAGGAGGCTATGCCCGGGATCAGGAGGCGCCGGGGCCGGCTTCGGTTTTGGCTACCTGGTTGATGATGCGCTGCACGAGGACGACCTGGACATGGATGTGGCGGGCGAGGTCGGGGACGAATTCGGTGATGGCGTTGTCAGTGGGCGCAGTGGCGAGGCCGATCGCGTAGCGGGCGGCGCTCGAGGGCAGATTGGTGGAGCGGCCGGGGACGTAGAGGTTCGAGATCTCGTCGTCGATGGCGAAGCCGACGAGGTTGGAGTAGTTGGGCATGCCCTTGCCGTTGTCGCCCTGGGTCCAGACGACCTGGGCGATGCAGTGCAGAATGCGGTGGCGGATAGAGGCCTTGGGCTCGCGGTGGTAGTGGGGGTCTTCGTGCATGACAGAAGGGATGAGGAAGGTGTCGAAGAATTCTCCGGTGATGTCCTGGGTAAAGCTGATGCCGACGTTGCGCGCGAAGCCGGGCATGCCGGGGCCATCAGCGGTGTGGGAGTCGGAGCCGATGGTGATAGCGGAGATGCCGAGGATGGTGATGGCGTTGAACGGGTCGCCGATATTGCGCACAGCGAGCCAGGCTTTTTCTTTGGGGGTGAGCGGCTTGACCTTCGGTCCATCGAGGAAGCGCGCGTACCAGTTGACGATGGGGACGTAAATCGGGCAGGGGATCGTGGTGGGGAGCTGCTGGCCGGAGGTCTGCGCATCCTTGGGGCCGTATCCGGCAACGGAGATGGCCTTGGCGGCTGCGGTGGCGGCGAGCGCTCCACCCTGAGAGCGCACCTGGCAGGCGCCGGCGTCGGGCAGCGGGACGGGCGTTGTGGGCTGCGGAGCATCGGGCAAGGTGGAGGGCGCGGTGGTTTGCGGGGATTGCGCGGCGGCGAAGCGGACGATGAGCAAGAGGGTTCCGCAGAAGAGAAGAGCGGCCATTTGGCGGCCAAGGGTTCGCGCCCCGGAGCTCGAACATCTATCGATCACGTTTTGTCGTTCTCTCAAAGAGCCAGGCCTCAAACGTTGGAGCCACGTTGCATTGTCGCGCGCGATGCAGGAAAACCAGCCTGTCCAGGGGAACGATGCTCGCCTTTGGTCACGCTTGAACCGCCTGGTTGGGGCAGGAACATTTCGCTGCCCTGTATTTTGCTGCCCTGTAAGCATCAGACGCAAAACTTCATTCTTAGGTGATCTGGCCGAGGGTTTTGTGCCGGAGACCGCGTGCATCTAAACCTGTTGTCGAGGGCGGCACATCGGGCGATCTGGGCACCCTGGTGGAATTGACGGCCGGTTGGGTGCATTCGAGACTTGAAGGTGAGGGAAACTGTCATGAGCTCTTATCCTCCTCCTCCTCCGGGCGGCGTGGGGCATCGTCTTGAAGAAGCGATTGAGTTGATCGAGATGGAACTACGGCATGCGGTCGCGTATGTCAACGACGCTGTGATTCCGCAGGTTCGGAGCGAGTCGATTACCGCCATGCGGAAGGTGGCGGACACGCTGAAGAACCTGGCCGATCGCATGGACCAGAAGCAAGGAAATCGATGAGCGAGGAAGCGCGGACGGGTGGAGCGAGTTTCACCGTGGGCGTCTGGCGCTGCGCGATGCATGCCTCAGGGGCTGAAGCCCGGCATTTTCTTGGCGGCGTTTGCGGCACGACTGAAGTCGTGCCCTGTTACGAGGCGACTGTTCTGCGATGGTCTTGTTGGGCTGGGCTGACGTTTGCGGCGGTGCTGGCGGTGGGCTGCGGCCACCGACAACAGGCGGCGCGTGGGTCGGCAACTGCGCCATCGGTGAAAACGCAGACAACGGAGTCGGAGTCGACGACCGCATCAGTAACCGCAACCGCGCGGATTCCTGTGACGCAGTTGCCCGACGGCGGGGTGAGCGAAGAAGACAAGGAATTCATCCTGGCCCACAAGCCGATTTACACCGAGACGGGGGCGGCCACGTGGTACACGGCGCCGTATAAGGGGCGGAAAGCAGCCAACGGGCAGGTGTTTCGCGACGATGCATTGACGGCGGCACATCGCACGCTACCCATGGGCTCGCTGGTGGTGGTGACGAACCTGACCACGCGGCAGGCTTCGGCGATGCGCATCAGCGATCGTGGGCCGTTTGTGCCAGACAAGAATATCGACCTGACGATTGCCTCGGCCAAGGCGATTGGGATTTATCGCAGGGGGACAGCGCCGGTGCGGATCGATGTGTACGAAACGCCGAAGCCGATCGATACCGGAGGTCGCTGGTGTGTGCAGATCGGCGCATTCAAAAGCGAGGAGCGGGCTGAGAAGATGAAATCGGCGCTGTTGCGCGCGTATCCCGACGCGAACGTGATCGAGTTTCCCGGCGAAGCCAGTTACTGGGTGCGCATTCGACCGCATGGAGACGATCGGGCCGAAGCCGAGAGAATTGTGCGACGCGTGCGGCCCACGCAGGGCGATGCGTACCTGACGCGGCTGGATTGACTAGGAACAGGGACTAGGGACCTAGGGACTAGACAACAGGGAACAGAGGATCAGTGATCAGTGATCAGGGTTCGGTTGTGCGGGAGTTGTTTGCGCGCGCGACCGAGAAGCAACAAGCTGGATCGCTCGGAGAAGCCGCGGAGCTTTACGGGCAGGTGCTGGCGGCGCAGCCCGATTCCGTCGCAGCGCATTTCAATCTGGGGATCGTGCGCCAGGGTCTGGGCGATCTTGCGGGAGCCGTGGCGTCCTTTGAGCAGGCGCTTGCGCTGAGGCCGGAGCTGGCCGAGGCGCACAACAGCCTGGGGCTCACGCTGCGCCGCCAAGAAAAGCTTGAAGAAGCGAAAGCGCACTACGAGCGGGCGCTGGCCCTGAAGCCGGAGTACGCCGATGCCTGGAGCAATCTGGGTGTTCTGCTGCGGCAGCTGGACGAACTCGACGCGTCGGAGAAGTGTCTGACGAAGGCGCTGTCATTGCGGCCGGAGAACGCTGGCATTCTCGACAATCTGGGGAACACGCTGCGGGACATGGGGCGTCTTGCGGAGTCGGCCGCGTGCCACGAGAGAACAATCGCGCTCGATCCGCGTTTTCCAAAAGCGCACAACAACCTGGGATACACACTGCGGAAGCAGGGGAAGCTGCAAGAGGCGCGTTCGAGTTTCGAGTTGGCCGTGTTGCTTGATCCGCGCTCGGCCGACATTCGATGGAATCTGTGTTTGCTCGATCTGCTCGAGAGCGACTTTGCGGCGGGCTGGCGGGGCTATGAAGTGCGGCACGAGCGCAAGGAAAACCGGCCGCGCAGTTTTTCGAAGCCGCAGTGGCGCGGGGAGCCGCTCGATGGGGCGCGGATTCTGCTGCACTCGGAGCAAGGGCTGGGCGATTCGATGCAGTTCCTGCGTTATGTGCCTATGGTCGTGGCCGCGGGCGGCAGGGTGATTCTGAATGTTCCTGCGACGCTGCGGCGGCTGGCCGCGGAGTTGCCGGAAGTCGATACGGTGACAGTGGAAGGAGAGGCGCTGCCGGAATTTGCCTGGCACTGTCCTCTGCTGAGTTTGCCGCTTGCGTTCAAAACGACGCTTGATTCGATTCCAAGCCAGGTGCCGTATCTAAAGGCGCCGGAAGAGGCGATGCATGCAGCGGATCGGCTGGAGTGGCCCGAACCCGAGCTCCGCGTGGGGCTGGTGTGGAGCGGCAATCCGAAGTGTGCGGAAGACCGGATGCGCTCGATGGCTCTGAAGAATTTCGAGCCGCTGCTGGAGATGGAGGGTTTTCGTTTTTTCTCGCTGCAACTGGGGACGGCGGCCGGACAGCTGGATGCGGTGCGCGGGCCGATCATGGATTTGCGCCCAGCGATTCATGACTTCGCGGATACGGCGGCGCTGGTCGAACACCTCGATCTGGTGATCACCGTCGATACTTCGGTGGCGCACCTGGCGGGAGCGTTGGCCAAGCCGACGTGGCTGCTGCTGCCGTTTGCGCCGGATTGGCGCTGGCTGCTGGAGCGCGAGGACAGTCCGTGGTATCCAACGATGCGCATCTTCCGGCAGGCGCAGTTTGGCGACTGGGCGGCGGTGATGGAGCGGGTACGCAGCGAGCTTGCGGAGTTGCGGAGGGTGCGAGCCGCGAAGGGCTGAGGTGTGCACGGGAGACGACGCGTAAGCGATGGAGGCTTGCTTCCTCTACTTTCCACTCAGCGCGTTTGGCTGCTGCTTTAGAAAGTCGAATGTACAGGGGCGGCCAACGATGCCGAGACCTTCACTTCTGAGGCCCGTGCCCTCCGTCTCTTTGAATTGAGCCTTGATATCGTAGCTGTACTCCTCTCCTTTGTGGGCCAAGATGCCGCGCGCATATTTTCTGGAGGCGACGATGCCGTTGGCTGAGAGCTTGGCACTGCCATCGGCTTTGATTTTGCCCTCGATAAGCAGGTAGCCCGGCTCTCCTGCGGAACCGTGTTCTCCACGAAAATTGCTGTTTTCAATGACGCTGGGGATTAGCCAGGTGTAACCCTCGGTGTCTCCCTTGGGCGGGCAGGTGAGCTTGGTTTGCCAGGCGCCGTCGAAGCGCTCCCCCGCAATCGAGATACCCGGCAAAAGCAGAAGGACGCTTGCAAGCAGCAGTCTGACCGGTCTCCGCATGATCTATCTCCTCGCGGAGAGGCACTCTAGCACAAGAGAAGCGGCTCCGGATGTGACGGGGCGTTGGAGCGGGATTGCGGCGCGGATTAGTCGGGCGGGGGGTAGAAGGGCAGCTTGTCGTTTTTGTCGTTGGCGCGCCGGATGGTGACATCGTCGAGGAGCAGAGCGGGAGCGAGGACAGTCTCAGGGATTTCGCCGGCGTAATTGGCGACCCAGAGATCTTTGCCGGCGGCTTCGACGCTGGAGCGGAGTGCGCGCTGGTCTAAATCTGAAAGACGGGCGCCGCGCACGAGTTGGCGCGTGCCATCGGGGGTGATGCGGTAGAGCACGCGCGGGTTCATGGGGCCGCCGAGGGTTTCGACGGAATAGACGGCGGGCAGATCGCGGTCTTTGGCCATGGCGAGCAGCTTCTTGTTCAAGTCGTCATCACTGAGGCCTTCTTTGGCGGTGATTTTGAGGACGCCGATGGCGGGATGCGCGGGGCCGGAGAGAGCGGCGCGCGCATGGCCGTTCGATCGCGAGAAATCTTTCACCGGCTGGCGGCCGATGAGGTAGTTGTCCAGCCTTCCATCGGTGACGAGGTCGACGGATTGCGCGGGAACGCCTTCGTCATCGATGTCGTAGGCGCCGAGGAGGCCTTTGCCGTTGAAGGTTTTCAGCGAGGGATCGTCGACGACGTTGAGGAAGTCAGGCAGCACGCGGGCGTGGAAACTCGAAGCGAAAGGCCCGTTGGTGCGGGCCTCAGTGCCAAGGCGCGGGCGGGTGGCGGTGATGCCGGCGCCGAGCAGACGGCGAAGTGTGTCAGCGCTGGCGTCGGCGCTGAGCAGGACGGGACCGTGATACTCCTCTTCGACCAGCGGTGCTTTGCGCAGATCGCCAAGCGAAGAGATGAGCGCGACGGCGTGTTTCTCAAAGGCTTCGGGAGTGTCCAGGTCAGTGACAGCGACGCCCGAGGTTGCATGCGAGCGGTCGAGGCGCATGCCATCGGCGGCCTGGGTACCGACGCCGAAACTCTCCTGATAGCTGGAGGCCGATTTGCGGACGATGGTGCCTTCGCTGTTGACGAGACGCGTGGTGGTGACGCGGGCGTGGAAGGCGGCGGTGCAGTATTCGATGTCGCGCACGAGGGCCTGCACCGAGGTGTCGGTGAGATAGAGGCCGCTGAAGCGGGCGACGCGGTTTTGCCACTCAGCATCGTCGATCTTGAGCGACTGGGCGGGCTCGAGCGAGATGACCGGCTTTTCGTGACTGAGGTCGTCGGCCTGCGGCGGCGTTTCCACCTGCTTGAGCTCGGCCTGTTTTTGCGCATAGGCGGCGAGGGCGTTTTTGTAAGCCTGATCGGTGGCTGCCCAGAGCGAAGAGCGGAGCGCGATAGGGTCGTCGTCGAGCGAGGTCATCTCGACGGAACCGTCGCCGCGGCCGCCGGAGCTGTCGGTTTTGTAGTCGCCGACGTAGACGGTGACGCGCGCGATACGGGCACGATTGCGGCCGGAGCCCTCGGTGGCGCCAAAGGTGGCCTTGGTTTCGAAGTCCTCGACGTCTTCGACGCGGTACTGGATGAAGAAAGGCTTTTGGAAGCTGGGCAGCTGGAGATCGTGGACGCTGCGATCGAGCTCGGTAAGCATGGCGGCAAGGATGGGATCTTGTTGGGCCTCGGTGCGGGATTGGGCGGCGGAGAGGGACGGTGTGAAGAGGCAGAGGCCAACGAGGGCGGCGGCGTGAGCGAATGAGATTCTCGCTTTCCCGCCCTTTCGCCAGAAGGAAGGCGAAAGAATGGGGCACGGAGCGGCGAAGTTTGATGAGCCCGATCGATTGCGGCGCGCGAGCAGGTTCATTGGGCCTCCTTCGTCGCGCTGGGTATGGGCAGGATGGGCGGGCGCTCGATGCCCTGCGGCTGTCGCTGGGTTTCGATTTCGCTCAGGAGCATGGCAGGCGCGACCGCGCTCACGGGGACGGTGCCTGACTCGGCCCCGCACTCGCCGTTGAAGACTTCAGGCTTGTCGCCGGTGGCGAGGATGCGTTTCATCGCAGCGAGCGGCGTGCCGACGATGGAGACGCCGCGCACTAATTCGTCTGGCCGGCCGTCGACGTAGACGCGGTAGACGACCAGCGGAATGACCTGAAAGGCCTGGGGCGAATTGCGCGTGGTGACGGCGAATCCTGAAGAGATGTCTTCGAAGTAGAGACCATACGGCTTGCCCTGTTTCTTCGCTTCGTCGACTAACTGCTGGCGCAGGGCCGCGTCGGAAATTGATTTGGTCGAGGTGACGATGAGGTTGCCCTGGCGGCCAGTGGGCATGCGGCCGGTTTGCGCGCGGCCGTGGCCATTGGATTCGCTGAAGCTGGCGATGGGGAGGCGCGACATGAGGAAGGTTTTGAGCACGCCGTCCTGGATGAGCTCGACGCGCTGTGCCTTCTGGCCTTCGTCGTCGTAGGTGTAGCTGCCGCTTAACCAGGTTCGGTTGTAGGTGGTTTCGGTGGGGTCGTCGGCGACGGAGAGAAAGCTGGGCAGCACCGGCTGGCCGAGCTCCTTGGTGAAAGTCTGGCCTTCTTCGTCTCCGCGCTGGCGCTGGCCTTCGAGACGATGGCCGAGCACTTCGTGAAAGAAGACGGCGGAGGCGCGTCCGGAGAGGATGGCGGGCCCATCGAAGGGCTCGGTAACGGGCGCTTTGCGCAGCGCTTCAAGACTCTTGCCCAGGTCGCGGATCGCGGATTCGAGGGCAGACTGGGAGGGCAGGCCGTCAACGGTTTCGGCTTCGAAGGTCTGATCACGGAAGAGGTCCATGCCATCGTCGGCGCGGGTGACGGCGAGGACAACGAGGCGCGCCTGCAAATGCGGGGTGACGACGCGCGAGCCTTCAGAGGAGGCGAAGTAGTCGGTCTCGTTCTGCACGGTCAGCATCACGAAGTTCTGGTAGACGTCGGGGTAGTCGCGGAAGATGCGCGAGAGGGATCGCACGCGCTGCTCCCATGCGGCGCGATCGATCTTGACGGGTGGCGCCGGCGAGACGATGGAAACCTGGGGAGGCTCTTTGGAGAAGTCGGGCGAGGTGTCTTCTTCTTTGGCGCGGACCTGGGCTTCAGTTTTGACGCGAAGATAGTTGTCGACGGCGTTGCCGTAGCCGGTGTTGGTGGCGACCCAGAGGGAGCGGGCGAGTGCCTCGCGATCGTCGGTGAGGGGCAGCTCGAGGCTGTTGACGGCGGCGCCGCGGTGATCGCCATGGGTATTGTCAAGCGCGGGCGAACCGATGCGGACCTGCACGTCGGCGACGCGGACTTGGTTGGAGGAGCTGCCGACGAGGGCTCCATATTGAGCGCGGATGAGTACGGCGCTGGCGTCGCTCACCGAGTAGCTAAGGAAGTAGGGTGGAAGTTGCTTGTCGGGATCTGGCGCGTTTTGGCTGGGGGGCGCTGCTTTGCCGAGGGAAGTGAAGGCCCGGTGCAACTCGGTAGTCATGGCGTCTAAAAGCACAGGCGTGGGTTGCTGCGCCGGAGCGGCGAGAGGAAGCGACGCTGCGAACAGCGCGAGTGGACCAAGCAGAGAAAAAGAGGAAGCCGGGAAAGGATTCTGTGGCATAAAGCGGAGGCAATCTTGTAAAAGCGAGTGCAGCCTTGATTGTCGCAGATGGGAAGCTGCGGGAGGAGATCGGCGATGGGTTTGGGAAGAACGATGGTGCTGGCGGTCGCTGTGCTGATTTGGGGCTTCGGCTGGGGCGCGGTTCCAGCCCTGGGCGGGCAGGCGGGGCAGGCGCCGAGTGCGTCCACTGCGCAAACGGATGCGCAGGGGGCGTATCACTTGCCGCCGGACAAGCTGGCCAAAGCCGTGGCGCTGAGCCGCATTCGCGATATCGAGCATTTTGTCGATGCGTTCTGGGGATTTCTCGTCTTGTGGCTGTTGCTGGCGAGCAAAGCGGCGGCGCGAATGGAGGCTTGGACTGTCGGAGTGTTCAAGAAGAGATGGCTGCAGGGGCTGCTGTTTTTTGTCGCGCTGATTGTGGTGTTGACCCTGGCTGAGCTGCCTCTGGACATGTACATGCACACGGTGGGCCGGCAGTACGACATCAGCGTGCAGGGATGGGGAAGCTGGTTTGGCGACCAGGGCAAAGCGCTGGGGCTGGGCGTGGTGTTTGGCTCGCTGGTGATGCTGTTGTTTCAGTGGATCGTGCGCAAGTGGCCGCGGAGATACTGGTTTGGGATCTGGGTGGCAACGCTGCCGCTGATGGTGCTGGCGGTATTTGTGTCGCCGTTCTTCGAGCCCCTCTTCAACAAATATGAGCCGCTGAGCAAGAGCTATCCCGACCTGGTGGCGAAGCTGGAACTGGTGGCCCAGCGGACGGGGACGAAGATTCCGCCGCAGCGCATGTTTCTGATGAAGGCCAGCGAGAAGACGAACGGGCTGAACGCCTATGTAAGCGGGATGGGCGCGACGAAGCGCATTGTGGTGTGGGATACGACGGCGGGGCGCGTGCCCGATGATGTGGTGATGTTCGTTTTCGGGCACGAAAGCGGGCACTACGTGCTGAAACACATTCCCAAGATGCTGTCGGGCTTTGCGGTTGCGCTGTTCTTCATTTATTGGGGATGCGCGCGCTTTGCCGACTGGCTGGCGCGTCGGTTCGGCGCGCGGTGGGGGCTGGATGCGGCGGCGCCGCTGGCGTGTCGTGCAGGATTTGTGGTGCTGCTCTTCACAATTTCGGTGGCGAGCTTTGTGCTCGAGCCCGCTTCGAACGCGTTCAGCCGGCACTTTGAGCACCAGGCGGACGTGTATGGGCAAGAGGCGATTCATGGTCTGGTGCCCGATCCGCAGAAGACGGCGGTGGTGGGATTCAACGCGCTGGGCGAGGC
Organism: Occallatibacter sp.; assembly: GCA_036520995.1. Lineage (GTDB taxonomy): Bacteria > Acidobacteriota > Terriglobia > Terriglobales > Acidobacteriaceae > Telmatobacter. Next base: position 20,722 of record DATDIQ010000054.1, on the reverse strand, counting down.
GTGGCTCGAGGACCCGAATCCGAGCCCGTTCATCGAGTTCTGGGAGTACAGCCATCCGTCGGTGAAGACACGCGCGAATTTTGCGGCACAGTACAATCCCTGGGCCAATGGGGGGCATGGGGAGTTCTTTCCGCAGTGATCAGAAAACAGGGGCTGAGGGACCAGGGACTGAGGGGTTCGCGCGGTGTGTGGCGGAATCCCATAAAATGGGGGTATGGCGGCTCTTCCCCTGTTCTCCTCCTTGTTTGGAAAGGCTGTCGGGTCGGTGATGGCTGCGGGCGTGGGCGCTGTGGCCGTCCTCATCTGGCGGCTGCGGGAGACGCGCACCGCGGTTTCGTTGAGGAAGATCATCTTTCCGCCGCTGGGAATGGCGACGGGTTTCTCGATGTTCGTGGACTCGTCGTTCCGCGTGCCGTGGCTGTGGGCTTTGGCGGCGTTTCTGACCGGGGCGGCGATTCTTGCCTGGCCGCTGCTGCTGACGACGCGGCTGGAGCGGCAGGGTGAGACGGTGCGGATGAAGCGCTCGAGCGCATTTTTGCTGGTGATTCTGGTGTTGGCGGCGATCCGCCTTTTTGCGCGCGGGTATTTCGACTCCCTGCTAACCGCGCAACAGACGGCGGGTGTGTTCTTCATTCTGGCCTTCGGCATGATCGTGATCTGGCGTGCCAAAATGCTGATGGATTTTCGCAAACTGACCGCATCGGAAGCGTGAGCCGGCAGGCGCATTTTGCCGGTCGACTGCCCGTAATTCACTGGCTTTCTTCACAACCCAGCCGAGGGCGCGAGTCGTACACTGTGTCTTCGCTGTTCTCTCGAGGAGAGTGCTTGGATGGCATACCCGACGAACTACCGCTATACGAAGGAACATGAGTGGATTGTGCTGGAGGGCAAGATCGGCACGGTGGGGATCACAGACTACGCGCAGAATTCGCTGGGGGATATCGTCTACGTGGACGCGCCCAAGGTGGGCGACACGGTGACGGCGAACCAGACTTTCGGCTCGGTGGAGAGCGTGAAGGCGGTGAGCGATTTGTATTCGCCGGTGAGCGGCACGGTGACCGCTGTGAACGAAGGGCTGAAGACCGAACCGGACAAGATCAACGCCGCGGCGCACGAGACCTGGATCATCAAGGTGGAGCTTTCCGATCCTTCCCAGTGGGACAAGCTGCTGGATGCGGCGGCGTACGAAGCGTTTATTGCAGAAGAACAGTGACGAAAGCAGGGACTAGGGACGTAGGGACTAGGGACTAGAGACTAGGGAAGTAGGGACTGGTTGGAGCGAGCAATGGGTGAGTCGTTTCGCAATCTTACCGTTTGGCAGCGATCGGTCGAGTTAGCGTTGCAAGTCTGCAAACTGACCTCGCGGTTCCCTGAGTCGGAGAAATCTGGGTTGACCAACCAGCTTCGGCGTGCTTCGGTATCGATTGCGAGCAACATCGCCGAAAGGTAGTCGTAGGCCCTCCGTACTTCATCAAAGCTGAAAAGGACGCGACGGATTTCATGCGCTATTTACCGAAATCGCCGGCGGAACGCGAGCAGATGCTCAAGGCCATCGGCGCGCAATCGATTGAGGATCTCTTCGCGATTATTCCGGCCGAGTATCGGCTGACGCGCGACCTGGCAGTGCCGCGGCAGCAAGGCGAGAGCGAGATCGTCGACTATTTCAAGGCCGCCGGCCAAAAGAACGCGACGGACTACGCGAGCTTTCTGGGCGCGGGCGCGTACCGGCACTACCGGCCGGTGATTATTGATGCGCTGGTACAGCGTGGAGAGTTCTTGACGAGCTACACGCCCTACCAGGCCGAGATCACGCAGGGTACGCTCCAGGCGATCTTTGAGTTCCAGACGATGATTGCCGAGTTGACCGGCATGGATGTGGCCAACGCCAGCATGTATGACGGGTCAACAGGAGCGGCCGAGGCCGTACTGATGGCGATGCGCGTTACGAGTCGGCACAAGGCGGTGGTGGCGCGGACTGTGCACCCCGAATATCGCGAGGTGCTGGCCACGTATCTGCAGCATCGCGACCTGGCAACGTCGGAGGTTGGGTATCTCGAAGCGACGGGGCGCGTGGACCTTGAGGCGCTTGCCGCGGCAGTGACAGAGGAGACGGCGGCGGTTCTGGTGCAGAGCCCCAATTTCTTCGGCACCATTGAAGACATTCCGGCGATTGCGGAGATCGCGCACAAGAAAGGCGCGCTGCTGATTGTGTCGATCACCGAAGCGGTGAGTTTGGGGATTGTGCGGCCGCCCGTCGAAGCGGACATTGTTTCGATGGAAGCGCAAAGCTTTGGTGTCGCACTGAGTTATGGCGGCCCGTTCTGCGGGGTGATCGCGGCCAAGGAACAATACCTGCGGCAGATGCCGGGGCGCCTTGTTGGCCAGACGAAGGACGGCGAAGGGAATCGTGGGTTCGTGCTGACGCTCTCGACGCGAGAACAACATATCCGGCGTGAGAAGGCGACGTCGAACATCTGCACCAATCAAGCCTTGGTGGCGCTGATGGCGACGATTTTTCTGACCGTGTATGGGAAAGAAGGCATGCGCGAGCTGGCCGAGCAGAACCTGGCCAAGAGTGCATATGCGGCGCGAACGCTTTCACGGCAGCCGGGAGCGGATCTGCTGTTCAAAGGCGCGCCGCGGTTTCATGAGTTTGTGCTGAAGACGGAAGAAGCGCCGGCGGTGTGGCAGAAGCGGCTGCTGGACGAGAAGATTGTGGGCGGCGTGGAACTGAGCCGGTGGTATCCGGAGCTGGAAAACGCGACGCTGTGGTGCGCAACCGAAGTGATGCCGCGTGCGGTGATGGATGCGGCGGCGAAGGCGCTGGCGGCGCGGTTGGTGGAGGCGTGATGGCGGCGGAACAGATCGAGAAAAAGACGACAGGCAAAGTGCGGCCGCATCAAACGCAGAACGAGCGGCTGGTGTTTGAGAAGTCGTCGGCGGGCAAGAAGGCGTACAGACTGGCGCCGCTCGATGTGCCGGCGGTGGATCCTGTCACATTGCTCGGCAATACCTTGCGTTCAGAGAGCGCCCAGCTCCCCGAACTCAGCGAGATCGAGATTATCCGGCACTTCACGCGGCTCTCTACATGGAACTACGCGATCGATCTGGGGATGTATCCCCTGGGCTCGTGCACGATGAAGTACAACCCACGGGTGAACGAGTTTGTGTCGCGGATCGAGGGGCTGGCTGAGGCTCATCCATATCGCCCGGAATCATTGGCGCAAGGCGCACTGGAAGTGCTTGACCTGCTGCAGAAGTGCCTGCTCGAGATTACGGGCATGGATGCGATTACGCTGCAGCCGGCGGCGGGCGCCCATGGCGAGTTTACGGGGATTCTGCTGGTGCGGGCGTGGCACGCGTCGCAGGGCAATGCGCGGAAGAAGATTCTGATTCCCGACTCGGCGCACGGGACGAATCCGGCGACAGCAGCGATCTGCGGCTACCAGGTGGAGAATCTGAAGTCGAATGCAGAGGGCGGGATCGATCTGGCGGCGCTTGCGGCGCAGGTGGATGAAGACACCGCGGCGCTGATGCTGACGAACCCGTCGACATTGGGAGTCTTCGAGAACGAGATTCACAAGATCGCCGATATTCTGCACGCGAAGGGCGCGCTGCTCTACATGGACGGCGCGAACATGAATGCGCTGGTGGGTAAGGTGCGTCCGGGCGACTTCGGCGTGGACGTGATGCACTTGAACCTGCACAAGACGTTTTCGACTCCGCATGGCGGGGGCGGACCGGGATCGGGGCCGGTGGCGTGCAAGGCGTTTCTTGAGGCGTTTTTGCCGACGCCTGTGCTGGTTCGCGGTGGAAATGCGGCGAATACCCCCTCTACAGAGGGCTGGGAAAGTGCGAATGCAGACGCGGGCACTGGCGGCGCAACCTTGTTCCGCGCTCCGTTGACTAAGAGCGGCTCGTCAGACAGGGTAGGGAAGGGTGCCGAGGAAGCCTCATCGGGTTCCCTCCACTGGGACTATGAGCGACCTCAATCGGTGGGGCGGGTACGGGCGTTTTACGGCAATACGGGGATGTTTATTCGCGCGCTCGCCTACATCCTGGCCAACGGACCCGATGGGCTCAAGCAGACGACCGAAGACGCGGTGCTGAATGCGAACTACATTCGCAAGAAGCTCGAAGATCTCTACGAACTGCCCTACAAAACGCCGTCGATGCACGAGGTGGTCTTCTCTGACAAGAAGCAGGCGGCAAAGGGCGTGAAGACCGGCGACATTGCCAAGCGGTTGATCGACTATGGTTTCCATCCCTACACGGTGAGCTTTCCGCTGATTGTGCACGGGGCGCTGATGATTGAGCCGACAGAGAGCGAATCGCTCGAAGAGCTGGATCTCTTCATCGAGGCCATGCGCTCGATTGCGAAAGAGGTCGAGGAGACCCCGGAGCTGGTGAAGACGGCGCCGCACTCCACGCGGGTATCGCGGCTCGACGAGGTGCAGGCCGCGCGGAAGCCGATTCTGCGCTGGCGGCCGGAGCCCAACAACGGTTGAAGTAACCAGCGCGGCGGTCACTTTCGTTTCGCAAGGATGCGCTGATTTCGGTCACCTTCGTTTTGTTGCGGCGACCTTGTCCCGAGCCGGATAATAGCCTTCCCTGCGGCGGAGGGAGTAGTTTTTCTTCCGTTGGGGAACGCGAGCCGTAGCACGGCCGGTCATCGGCGGAGCGACTCGCGTGGAGGCCGGTTCCAAGGCGCGTTCCCAGGCGCAAACGTTCTCAGAAAATAACGCACAATCAGGACAGTTCTCGTTGCCTTATTCGAGGGGCCCGGGATTTGCCTTTCGGCAGGCGGCCAACCCAGGACGTAGAAGGAGTATTCATGCGATTCCGGGACGATGAAAGCGGACAGATGCTGGTGTTGACGGCACTGTGCATGACCGTGCTGATGGGCTTTCTTGCATTGGCCATCGATGTGGGCTTGTTGTTTCGGGCAAAACGGAACGTGCAGATTGCGGCCGACGCCGGGGCGATCGCGGGCGCTCTCGCAGAACAATATGGTATTTCGCCGAGCCCCGCGTGCGGCGGCGGCGTGACGCCGATCGCGTGCGCGGTGCAAAACGCGGTGGCAGCCAATGGGGTTCCCGCGTCGGACATAGTGGCCGTGAATACAAACCCGACCGACGGGTTTCACACCGGCCCGGGCTATGTGGAAACCATTTTGAGCGTGCCGAATCCGACGTTCTTCTTCAGCGCGTTCAGTGGCTCGAAGACCTCGTTCAGCGTGGCGGGACGGGCGGTGGCAGGCATGGCGCCGAGCACGGCGTGTATGTATGTGCTCGACCCGAGCGATCCCAATGCGCTGACGGTCGCGGGGAGCGTAACCGCGCCGAAATGCGGCATCCAGGTGAACTCGAGCAGCCCCAATGCGAGCTGCGACGATGGACAGACGCTGGATGTGCCGTTCCTGCACGTTGTGGGTGGGCAGGACTCCGGCGGAGGATGCGGCAGGGTGACGAGCACCCAGGTGGTGACCGGGGTAGCGCCGTCGGGTGATCCGCTGAACAACCTGAGCGGGCTCGACCCGGCCACGTCGTGCAATCTGCTGAACACGTTGACCCTCGGCGGCGCGACTCCGACAGTGACAGGGGCGACGCGCATTCCATCGACCACGGTGACGCTGGGAGCAGTTTCCGTTACCATCTCCTGCTTCGGAGATTTGAATGTCCTTCTTTCTGGGCTTACGCTGGGCCGGGCGGGTGGAAATCAGGTGTTCATCTTCCTGAACGGATTGCAGCTGCTGGGGAATGTGCGGGTGAACGGGACGGTGGAGGTTGCCGGCGGATCCCTGTTGCCAGGTGGCCTCGGGACGCTGTCGGTCACCGCGCCCGCCGATCCGGCGGACCTGTTCAACGGAATCGCCATCTATCAGCCGCCGACCGACACCACGCCTTGCACGAATCCTCCGATGGCGACGCCGTGCCTGCACGTTCGCCTGGTGGGCGGGGGCGTGACAGGCATCATCTATGCCCCGACTGCGCGCCTGACGATCGATGGCACGGGAGGAGTAGGGGGGATTGTTGCGTATCAAGTGGATGTGGATGGACCGCTGAACTTGACGGGGAACTATAACCTGGCGAACCCGACCACTTCGCCGCTGAACAAAGTGGAACTGGTGGAGTAGGAGGCGGAGGCATGGAGCGACGTGCAATGCGCGGAAGGATCAAACTTGGGCTTTGCCTCGAGAGCGGGCAGGCGTTGATCGAGACGGCACTGTCTTCGCTGTTCCTGATGCTGCTGCTGCTGGGCGCGGTGGAACTGGGCATGGTGGCGTATGCGGCGATCGAAGTGGCCAATTCGGCGAAAGCGGCTGCGCAGTATGCCGCGATGAATGGCGGAGCCTGGACGGCGACGGGACTGGATCGGGTGGGGATGCTGGCGGCGGCGCAGGCCGATGCGGGCAACCTGGTGAGCAACATTTCGTTTCAGACGGCACCCACCTACGCCTGCCGCTGCACCGGAGCCGGTACGGCAGATTGCGCGACGTCGCCACCGACCGGCTGCACGGCCTCGCACCTTCTGGTGACGATCACGGTGCGCACGCAGGCGATCTACAGGCCGTTGATCCAGCTGCCGGGATCGGGCTTCACCACTGTCACGCTACATGGCGCGGCCCAGCAGGAAGTGCTGCAGTGAGTGGAATGCGACAGCGGCCGACATGCCGGGCCGCGACACGTCGCTCAAACGCACAGGACGGGCGCCGATGGATCGATCGCGCCTTGGGGCGGCTGCGACGGAAAGATGGAGCGTCGCTTGTGGAAGTGGCCGTTTCGCTGGCAGTGTATCTCTCGCTGCTTTTCATGGTGATCGAGCTGTCGCTGGCGCTCTATTCTTATAACTTTGTTTCGGATGCGGCGCGTGAGGCGACGCGCTACGCGGTGATCCGCGGAGAAAACTCCTGCGTGCCCAATCCAACGTTCCCGAATTGCAATCTGCAGCCGGGAAGCATTACCTCGACGACCAATCCGAGCCGTAACCCGGTGCTTGCCTATATCGACTCGCTGCGCTATCCCGGCCTGGACTCCAGGAACCTTTCGGCGGCGGTGACCTGGTGGGTGGCGAAGCAGAACGCAAGCGGCAGCACGAGCTGGACGATCGCCTGCGCGGGGAGCGTGGACATGAACGGCAACGCCTGCAACGCCGAGGGGAATGCGGTGAAGGTGGTGGTGACGTACCGCTTTCCGCTATCGATTCCCTGGGTTAGGCCCACGATCGCCCAGGTGAGCAGCACCTCGCAGATGGTGATCAACTTTTGAGCTGCGCATGGTTGGAACGTAGCCCGTTTTCAACCTGATTCTTCACAACCGTCCTCGGTAATCCACACCCCATTGCCATTCGCGATTCAGCCTACACTCGAAGCAGGGCCACGGCCCGCATTGAGAAGGCCCTCCCCATGGCGACAATTCCCGACCTGAGACTCGACGCCGGTTTGCCGGCGAATATCGACGCAGAAAAGACGATCCTGGGTGCCATCCTGCTTGACAACGCGGCGCACTCGGAGGCCGCGGAGAAGCTGGAGCCCGGCGACTTTTCGCTCGATTCGCATCAGCGCATTTTTCTGCGCATGAGCGAGCTGATGAACGCGCAGCGCGCGGTGGACATCGTGACGCTGGCAAATGAGCTGGCCCGCTTCAAGGAAGTGGAGACGGTGGGCGGCGTGGCCTACCTGGCGTCGCTCACCGAAGGCTTGCCGCTCAGGCCGGTCATCGAAGACTACATCCGGATTGTCAAAGACAAGAGCCTGCTGCGGAAGCTGATGGCGATCTGCTCGGCGGCGATTGCGCGGGCGGCCGACCAGAGCGAGACGGCTCTCGAAGTGCTGGACATGGCCGAGAGCCAACTGCTGGAGGTAAGCGAAAAGGGCATCTCGCAGGGGCTGGAACCGCTCGACCAGATCGTCCAAAGCTCGTTTGGATCGATTGACAACTTATACAGTAAGGGATCCAGACTGATCACCGGTTTGTCGACTGGATTCTCGAAGCTTGATGAGGTGACGAGCGGCTTTCAGAGGGGCGAGCTGATCATTATCGCGGCGCGTCCTTCAATGGGGAAAACGGCGCTGGCCATCAATATCGCACAGAACTCCGCTGTTCTTGAGAAGGCGATCGTTGCCGTGTTCAGTTTGGAAATGAGCAAGGAGTCGCTGCTGCGACGCATGTTGTCGGCGCAATCAAATGTCAACCAACGCAAGCTACAAACGGGCTTCTTGGGGCGCGAGGATCACGGCAAGCTGCAGCATGCCTTGGAGCAGCTGGTGGAAGCCCACATATTCATCGATGACACGGCGGGCGTGTCGCTGGCCGAGATGCGGGCCAAGGCGCGGCGTCTGAAACAGAATGCCGGGGGACTGGACCTGGTGGTGGTGGACTATCTGCAGCTGATGTCGGCCACGCTGCCTTCCGCGGGCGGCAAGCGCTATGAGAACCGGACGCAGGAAGTGTCGGCGATTTCGCGGGGATTGAAGGCGCTGGCCAAGGAGCTGGATGTGCCGGTTGTTGCGCTGTCGCAGCTTTCGCGTGCCAGCGAGCGGCGCGGCGACGACAAGCGTCCCATGCTGAGCGATCTGCGCGAGTCGGGCTCGATTGAGCAGGACGCCGACGTGGTGGCGTTTATTCATCGCGAAGCCTACTACAATCGGAATGACGAAAGCATGTCTGCTGACGAGAAAGCCTCGTCCGAGATCATTATTGCGAAGCAGCGCAACGGTCCTACTACTACCGTGCATCTCACCTTTAATTCGGACTGTACGCGCTTCAACAATCCTTCCGCAGACTATCCGGATCAGGAATAGTGTGAGCCGGGCGCCGGCACGAAATTGCGCTGACGCCGGGCTTACATTTGGATGACATATCCAGGTGCGGCTGTGTCTAAGAATGTCTGTAGCGAGGGATCGCTGGACAGGATGACCCACGATGACAACCGCCCACATCAACCGCATTGCAACGGCTGTTCCGCCGCACGATGTCCATCGGGCCTTCATCGATTTTGCCGAGAGCCTGGCGCCGGAAGGCGTGAAGCGCAGCCTGTTTCGGCGGATGGTGCGTCTATCGGGGATCGAGCATCGCTATTCATTTTTAGATCCCATCGCAACCGAGAGCGGCGAGTGGAAAGATGCGGAAGGGCTTTACGTCCCGGGCGCGTTTCCAGGCACCGCGCGCCGGATGGAAGCGTTCGAGCGCTATGCGCCGCGGCTGATGCGCTGCGCCGCCGACAAGCTGGGACTGCGTGATGAAGAGCGGCGCGGCATTACCCATGTGCTGGTGACTTGTTGCACCGGGCTCTACGCGCCGGGGCTCGACATCGAACTGGTGAATCACCTGGGGCTTGACACCTCGGTGGAGCGCACGATGATCGGGTTTATGGGCTGCTATGCGGCGATCAATGCGCTGAAGGCGGCGCGGCACATTGTGCGCTCAGAGCCCGAGGCGAAGGTGCTGATTCTGAGCCTGGAGCTATGCACGCTGCACATGCAGGAGACGCAGGATATCGAACAGCTCTTGTCGTTTCTCCTGTTCGCAGATGGCTGCTCGGCGTGCCTGGTGAGCGCGGAGGAACGCGGCCTGGGACTGGATAGTTTTCTGGCGGCGGGCATTCCCGGCACGGTCGATTTGATCACGTGGCGCATTCGCGAGCTTGGTTTCGACATGCATCTTTCGGGCAAGGTGCCCGGCGAGCTGGCCCGCGCGCTGAAGGAGATCGGGGGCGACATTACGCGGGGCAACGATCCGCTATCGATCGACCTATGGGCCGTGCATCCGGGAGGCAAGACAATTCTCGATGCAGTGGAGAAGGGATTCAACCTGCCTGCCGAGGCGCTGGCGCACTCGCGCGATGTGCTGGCGCGCTTCGGGAACATGTCGTCGGCGACGGTGATGTTTGTATTACAGCGGATCATGCAGCGGGCAAAGCCGGGGCAGAAGGGCTGTGCCATGTCGTTTGGGCCCGGAGTGACCGCCGAGACAATGCTCTTTCATGCAGCCTGAGCGGCCGGATTTTCGGCGGCGCGCGCAGCTCGTGGAGCGAATGGATGAGCCGTGTACCCGCGAGGAGTTGCGCGCCTGCCTGCGGGATCTTGCGCGCGTGAACCGGTGGCTGCTGGCCGCGCGGCCGGTGCTTGGGTGGCTCGATTCTCTGGGGCTGGAGCGCGCGGATCGCCCGGTGCGGGTTCTTGACGTGGGCTGTGGCTACGGCGATGTCCTGCGGCGCATCGAGCGGTGGGCCAGGGAACGCGGGGTGGCCATGGAGCTGACGGGGATCGATCTGAACCCGGACGCGGTGGCGATTGCGGAGGAAGCGAGCCACGGGGCCAGCGCGATCGCGTGGGTGCAGGCCGATGTGTTTGCCTATGAGCCGCCTAAGCCCCTTGACGTGGTGCTAACGTCGCTCTTCACGCACCATCTGGCCGATGAGGACGTGGTGCGGTTTGTCGCGTGGATGGAAGCGAACGCGGGCACGGGCTGGTTTATACACGACCTGGTGCGGCACCCGACTCCTTACCACCTGTTTCGCGCCCTGGCGTGGGGAACGCGGCTGCATCCTTTCGTGCAAAATGATGGGCCGATTTCGATCAGGCGCGCGTTTGTGCCGGAGGAGTGGCGCGCGCTGTGCGCAAAAGCTGGGCTGGGTGCGGAAGACGTGACGGTGCGGCCCTACACGCCGGGCAAGCTGTGCGTGATGCGCAGGAAGCAGGCGCAGGCATGAAGCCAGCGATTGTGGAGCATCTGGTGATTGGCGGCGGCCCGGCGGGATCGATGGTGGCGTTGCGCCTGGGGGGCGCGGGGCGGGCGGTAACGCTGGTTGAACGCGAGCGTGGAGCGCATGACAAGGTGTGTGGCGAGTTCCTGAGCCGCGAGGCGGTCGCGTATCTGGCGCAAGTGGGGCTGGAGCTGGCAAGCCTGGGCGCCGTAGCCATCGATCGGGTGCGGCTGGGTGCGGGCAACAGGGTGGTGGAGGCTACGCTGCCGTTTCGCGCGTTCTCGCTATCGCGGCGCGTTCTGGATGAAGCGATGCTGGCGCGCGCGCAAGCGATGCGAAGCGACGTGCGGCGCGGTCTGGAAGTGACAGCGGTGGATCGCGAGGATGCTCGCGAGGGCGATCTGTGGCGGGTCACGATGCGTGATGGGGCGGTGCTCCGGGCGCGGCACGTTTTTCTCGCGACGGGGAAACACGAGGTGCGGGGCTGGGTGCGGGGTGCGGGGCGACACGCGGATCTTGTCGGATTCAAGATGCATTGGCGGCTGCGGCCGGCGCAGACCGAAGCGCTACGCGGGGTGATGGAGTTGTTTCTGTTGCGCGATGGGTATGGCGGGCTGTCGCTGGTTGAGGGAGATACTGCGACGCTTTGCTTCGTGATCCGGCGCGCGTGCTTGCAGGCGTTGCGGGGCTGGCCGGATCTTCTGGCCGCGGTGCGAGGGGCGAGCGAGAGCCTGGCGATGCACCTGGAGGGTGCGCAAGCGTTGTGGGAGCGGCCGCTGGCGATTGCGCCGATCCCGTATGGGTGGATGGCGCAGGAAACCGATGCGTTGTGGCGCGTGGGCGATCAGGCGGCGGTGATTCCATCGTTCACGGGCGACGGCATGTCGATTGCGCTGCACAGCGCGGCGCTGGCGGCGCAGATGTTTCTGGATGGTCGAAGCGCGCAGGCGTATGGCCGTGCATTGCGTGCGCAGCTGCGAGGGAGCATGCGGCTGGCGACGCTGGTTTCGCGCGCGATGGTGACAGCGACGGGCCGTCGGTTTGCGCCGCTGGGCCTGGCGATCGCGCCCGGGTCGATGCGCTGGATCGCGGGCGCGACGCGGATACGGGAGCGCGACCAGGTGGCGTGGAACGGCGCGCGCCTTGGTGTGGCGCATCCGGCATAAGGCGAGCGGGATTCGAGTCTAACTTAGAGCTCATTCAGAACGATGGCCACACGGCCCACGATGATCGTGTTGCGCGTGTCCTCATCGAACGCGAGGACATCCACAGGAAACGCGAGATTGTGCGGACGAAGGATCAGCCGGTCAGCCTGGAACTCCGCATAGCGGAACGCCAAACCGCCTCCCCGGCGCACGGCGAAGAGCTTGGGCTTTGTCGAACGATGGCGATCGGGCAGGGTATCGAGGCGGTCGATAAGGACAAGTGTGCGGGGAACGATCAAGGGATGCATGGGAAGCGCATCTGCGCCGAGGACTCGCACCGCGACGAACCGTTCCCAGGAAAGACGACGGTTCGGCGCGCGGGCGCGCATGGATTTCAGCGTAGCGGCGGAAAGCGGCATGCCTTCGAGAGCATCGGACCGGTGCAGGATGGGAACGGTGGCTGCGGTCGCGTAGGAGACAACGGGAATCACGGCGATGTCTCCGACAGAGAAAATCTTTGCATCTCGCGTTTCCCGGTAAGGAAGCAGGTCGTCAACTTCGAGGCGTTGCGCGTGCAGAACGCGGTCCATGGAGTTGCGCGAGAGCCCACGTTTGCCCAACAGGAAATTGGAAACATGCGCCTGGGCAAGGCCGGTCTGGCGGGACAGGAGCGAGACAGTGAGCGTGCCTCGCTGGATCCTGCGAACCAGCTCTAAACGAAGACACTCGTGCAACTGGCTGAAAGTCATCTGTGGATTGTTCGCTACTAGCTATGGATCGAAATGACCTCTAATTTCTTTTAGCAATGCCAAACGTTCGTCTAAGTCCGTAATTCGGAGACAGCGGTTGTCTATGGAGACTGCCGGGGAGGAAAGGAGTAAGGACCCATTGACCCTAAAGTTGTAGACATCTACATTGGGCTTACTTTATCTCGCATATTTGTAGGGCAATTCTCGAAGATTCGCGATCGAGACGCAATCGCGAAGAGGCGTTAGTATGTCTCTTTGGTGTGTGTCTCAATACCTTAAAACGAATGCCGGGCTCATCCGAACTCCTTCGAAATCATCAAAAGCAAACGTCCGCAAGAGGCGTAGGGACCAGTGTGCGCGACTGCCGGATCTGCGCGCGTTATTGCATAAGAAATTAACAGGAGAAAGCAGACAGGAATCCCCCATCAGGACGGAAGAAGCCTGAATTGGCTTGCCTGGTTCTCTTTGCCCCGCCCGCAACTATTCAAATCAGCAAGGGCGGGATGCGGCACTTTCTAAGGAGACCCTTATGGATATATTTGTACATCTAAAAATTTGCGAGGGGTGCGGATGTCTTTGGTTCAGGATTCAGAATCAGGAGAACGTTTATTGCTCCGCCTGCAAGGTAAAGCTGCGCGAGTTTCCAGCGCCGGAGACACGGCGGCGGCGTGGTCGTCCTAGCCGAAAGGTCCCTGCCGCGGCGCGCGCGTGGAGAACAGCGCAGGCGGGAGGTGCGGCATGAGCGCCGCACTTCAGTTGCCGATGCTGTGGGCGGCGGAGGAGCCGAACGATGGGTGTCGGGCCGACGAAGAAAGTCGGCGAGGCGATGCCGGGCAGCCGGTCTCGCAGCAACAGGAGAGTGGACCGAACATCAGCCTCGCGTTCTATCGCAAACACACGGAGCGCATGCTGCGGCGGTATCTCTACGCATCGATGCAGGTGGGTCGATCTCCCTCCATCCTCAGCGATCCGGTGGCGCGGGGATGGGTTTCAAGCAGGGCAGTGCGGACGTTTGAGGACGCGGTGATTTTCGTGCTCGACATGGAGAAGTGTCTCGATCGGCTGAGCAAGCTGGACCGGGACCTGCTGAGCCGGATCGTGCTGCAGGAATTCACCCAGGTGGAAACGGCGGCGCTGCTGGGCATGAGTACACGGACGGTCTCGTACAAACTTCCGCAAGCGCTGGATCGCTTGACGGAGCAGCTGCTGGAGCGTGGCATTCTGGTGCTGCCGCAGTAAGTGGTTAGGAGAAACGAGAGGGGACGCAGGAGAGTGCGTTCCCTCTCGTTTTGCGTGTCAGGCTGGTTGCGGGCGCGGTTTTAGAACTTGCGCGACCACTCCCTGGGCCAGCGTTCGACGATGACTTTCTTGTCGGTGTAGAACTCGATGGCGTCGCGGCCTTGCGCATGCATCACGCCGAAGAAGCTGCCTTTCCATCCGGAGAAAGGAAACCAGGCCATGGGCGCGGGAACGCCGATGTTGATGCCGACGTTGCCGGTAGAGACGGTGTTGCGGAACTTGCGCGCTTCAGCTCCCGAGGAGGTGAAGATGGAGCTGGCGTTGCCGTAGGGCGAACGATCGATCATCGCGATGGCCTCATCGACGCTCTTTGCGTGGACAACGGAGAGAACGGGGCCGAAGATTTCGGTTTCCATGAGCGAGCTTGAGGCAGGCAGGCCGTCGAGCACGGTGGGGCCGACGAAGGAACCTTTGCTGCTGGAAACGCTGCGGCCGTCGACGACAGGCTTGGCGCCGTCGCCTGCGCCCTGGCCGATGAGGGCGACGACGCGCTCGCGGCTGGCAGGAGTGATGACCGGGCCCATCTGCGAAGCGGGATCGAGGCCGTTGCCGACTTTGAGGGCCGAGGCCGCGGCAGAGATGGAATCGCGGAACCAATTCTGCGATTCGCCTACCGCGACGGTGACGCTGACGGCGAGGCAGCGCTGCCCCGCGCAACCGAAGGCCGAGTCGGCAATGATTTTGGTGGTGGTTTCGCGGTCGGCGTCGGGCAGGACCACGACATGGTTCTTGGCGCCGCCCTGGCATTGCACGCGTTTGCCGCTGGCCGAGCCGCGTGCGTAGACGTACTTTGCCACGGGCGTGGAGCCGACGAAGCTGACGGCGCGGACCAGCGGGTGGTCGAGCAGGGCATCGACTGCGGGCTTACCCCCGTTGACGAGATTGACGACGCCGGGCGGCAAACCAGTTTCGTGGATCAGCTCGACAAGGCGTGCGGCGGAGAACGGCACGCGATCGCTGGGCTTGAGGATGACGGTGTTGCCGGTGGCGATGGCGTAAGGCAGGAACCACAGCGGGATCATCAACGGGAAATTGAAGGGCGTGATGACGGCGCAGACGCCGAGAGCTTGGCGGACCATGACTTCGTCGATGCCGGGGGCGATGTCTTCAAGCGAGTAGCCCTGCATCAGCACGGGAATTCCGCAGGCGACTTCGACGTTTTCGATGCCGCGGCGCAGTTCGCCCCTGGATTCGGCGAAGGTCTTGCCGTTTTCGGTGGTGATGATTGAGGCGAGCTCATCGTAGTGAGCTTCCAGAAGGTTCTTGAGCTTGAAGAGAAACTGCACGCGGTCGCCGACGGGCGTGGCGCGCCAGGCGGGAAACGCGGCGTGGGCGGCCTGGACGGCGGCGTCGACCTCTTCAGCGGAGCCGGCAGGCGATTGGCCCAGTGGCTCGCCGGTGGCGGGATTGAGGAGATGGAGGCCGGGTTCGCTCGTAGAAATTTGCCAGGAGCCGGCGACGAAATTGCGAATGGCAGGGGAAGTGAGTGCGGCGGTCATGGGAATTTCAATGTATCGCGTACGGGGTGGCAGTGACATCAAGAATCTTGGCTCAAACTCCTGCAGTTGAATCGAGCCAGATGGTGGTGAGCAGGGGCTGAAGCCCAGCGATTTTTTTGCGGCTTTTGCGGCGCGAGTGAAGTCGTGCCCTGTTACAGGCCCCATGGCATGTGGCGCGGTTCAAGGGGTGCTTTTCACAAGGCGGGACAGTCCGCAATGGCCAGCTACTGTTAGATTTTTCCAGGGGACTTTTTCTATGATTTTTCGATTTGCAGCGATTTCGTTGTTCGCGATGCCGTTGGTTCTCGGGGCGCAGACTGCACCTGCGCCTACGACGGCGGCCGAAGCGCCGCAACATGACACGAGCTACATTGACGCGAAGGGCACGGCGCACGTGACCCGCGTGGTGCCGGTGCCGCAGGATCTGAGCCCGCAGGCGCAGCTTTCACTTGGGCGGCCTGCGCCGGACCAGGGCCCGCCGCAGTCGCTCGAAGAGCGGCGCAAGATGACCGATGCCTATACGGCGCGAGCTCGCGAGGCGTGGACGCGGATCTGCCCCAACACTCTCGTCGAAGACAAGATGGCCGGCGTTCCGGTGCGCATTGTGACGCCCGCGAATCTGCCGGAGGGTAACAAGGAGAAGGTACTGCTGAATCTGCATGGCGGCGGATTCAATTCGGATTCGGGGTCGTATACGGAATCGATTCCGATTGCCAGCTACACGGGAATCAAGGTTGTCGCGGTGCTCTACCGGCTCGCTCCCGAGCACCCGTTTCCCGCGGCAGTGGACGATTCGGTGGCTGTCTACAAAGAGCTGCTGAAGACCTACAAGCCCGAGCACATCGTGATCTATGGAACATCGGCTGGAGCGATTTTGACGGCCGAGGTGGCCGCAAAGCTAAAGCAGTTGGGACTGCCGATGCCGGCGGCACTCGGCATCTTCAGCGGGATGGGAGACTTTGCGCGGGCCGGTGATTCGATTGCCATGTATGCGCTGCGCGGGTTGAGTGGGCATCTGGATCCGCCGGAGCCGAGGGCGCACGATCCTTTCTACGGCGCGAAGACCGATCCGAAGGACCCGATCCTGTCGCCAATTTATGGAGACCTGCACGGGCTGCCGCCGACCTTGTTTGTCACCAGCGGACGCGATCTGCTGCTGAGCGGGACGGCCAATTTACATCGCGCGTATCTCGAAGCGGGCGTGGATGCACGCCTGTTGGTGTTTGACGCGCTGCCGCATGCCTTCTGGTATGACCCGATGCTGCCCGAGGCCATCGAAGCGAATCACTTGATGGCCGACTTCTTTGTGAAAGAGCTGAATAAGTAGGGCGTGCGACACGTGTAGCCAAGAAGGCGGGAGCAGTGAAGCGCAATTCTCTCCGTCGCGCCCTTTTTCGGCACGAGTGAACGCGTGCCCCGTTACAAAACGGGCTCACGGGCATTTTTTCTGCAGGCTGTGAAATTGTTCGCTTTTGAAACCGAGGGAGCGATTGGGTCTTTTCAGTGAGCTGTGAAGTCGTGCCCCGACAAAAACATACGCGATGAGATTCGCGGTCGGATCTAGGCGCTGCCGGGCAGCGGTGTGACCGGGATGCGCAGGCCGGAGTTGATGCGCGAGAGCATTTCGTAGGCCGAGGCGACGGCGGTGAGCTCGAGAATTTCTTCGGAGTCAAAGTGCTGGGCGAGCGCTTCGAAAGCGGCCTCGTTCACCGCGTGGCCCGACTGGTGAAGCAGCGTGGCGTAACGGAAGCCGGCTCTCTCTTTCTCGGTAAAGGGGCCGTTCTCGAAGTTGTCGTAGCTGGCCACCTGGCCGAGGGTGGCTCCGCGCTGCAGGGCGAGATAGCGGTGCGCGCTGACGCAGTAATCGCAGCGATTGAGCGAGGCGACGCGCGTGGCGATCAGCTCCTTGTACCACCCGGGCAAGGCACCCTCGCGCATAAGCGCCTTAAGGAATGTGGCCATGCCCAGGGCGAGATGCGGCGCGCCGGAGAGGGCTTTGAACATATTGGGGACAACGCCGCGGTCGGCCAGCAGCTTGTCGTAGAGTTCGGTGAGTTCGTCTGGTGTTTCCTCGCGCTCTACCAGTGGAACGCGGGGGTCGAGCGTGCTGATGGTGGAGAGGACGCCCCAGGGGTTCGATCCCGCCAGGGTGAAGCCGTGCCGAATACTCGTCTGTAAATAAGCTGTTGAATACATTGAATCTCCCCTGTTGAAGAAAACGGAAGGAGTGGGGAAATTCCTTTCCTGGACACGGCCAGCCGTGTGGGGATTGGAGAAAAGATGAGAAGGTTCACAGCGTGCGCAGGGGTTGATGGGGCTCTGCATGCACGCATCGTTTGAATGTCGGGAAGCGGGCAAGCGCGCAAAGGGGCATTTTCATCCGGGGAGCGGCTGACGGAAGCTGCGCTCCGCTGCCAGCGACAGCTTGCCGAGAATCCGCAGCGCCCGGAGCCACTGCTGGGCCTGAGCCTGGTGGCTTTGGCAAGCGGTCAGCACGATGCGGCGGTACAGATGGCGACCGCGGCGACTACGGCCGCGCCCGCGATGGGCGGCGCATGGGTGGTGCTGGGCCAGGCACTGAGGTCAGCGGGTCGCCGCGAGGATGCGCAAGAGGCGTATCAGGCAGCGATTCGGCTGGATGGGATGAATCCACTGGCGCAGATGGGGCTGGGGGAACTGAGGCTGGCCGAGGAGCCGGAAGAGGCTCTGCGTGCCTATGAGCTAGCCCTGCGCCGCAAGCCGGGAATGGTTGGCGCGCACGTTGGCATGGGCCACGCGCTGGTGGGGCTGGGGCGCAATGAGGAAGCGCTGGCCCGCTATGAACAGGCGCTGGGGTTTGCCCCGCGCACCGCGGAAGCGGAGTTTGCCGCTGCCTTTGTGCTGGTGCGGTTGGGGCGCGTCGAAGAGGCGGAAAGACGCTATCGGCGGGCGTTGATGCTACGGCCTGACTTTGCCGCGGCGTGGATGAACCTGGGGTGCCTGCTGCGCGACGAAGGCCGCGAGGCCTATGCGGAGGCGGCGCTGCTGCGGGCGGTCGAGTTGCGGCCGGACTTGATTGCAGGCTGGCTCAACCTGGCGCTGCTGAAACGCGCGCAGCATCTGCCGCACGAGGCGGAGCGAATTTTGCGGCGGGCCTTTGCGCTCGATCCGGAAAACGTGGACACGCAGATTGCCTGGTGCCAGTTTTGCGCGGCAGAGAAGGACCGCGCGGGAGCCTGGGACTGGCTGCGATGGGCTGAGGCGCGCGACGCGCGTCCAGCAGAGGCAGCGAACATGCGCGGCATTTTGCTGCACGCGGAAGAACGCTTCGACCAAGCCGTAGAGACGTTTGAGCGTGCCGAATCGCTGGGCAGCAAATCGGCAGCCAGCAATTGTGGCAACAGCCTGATGGACCTGGGCCGCACGGAAGCGGCTCTGCAGGCGCACGAGCATGCTGTGGCGCTCGATCCGCTGAACGCCGGTGCGCGCTATAACCTGGCGATGGCCCAGCTTCGCCTGGGGAGTTGGGAACAGGGCTGGGAGAACTACGAGGCTCGCTGGCGTTTTCGCGAAGTGCACCGGACGCCAAGGTTGTTTCGTCAGCCGCGCTGGAAGGGAGAACCGCTTGAAGGGCGCAGGATTCTGCTGCACGCGGAGCAAGGGCTGGGCGATGCGATCCAGTTCTGCCGGTACGCGGAGCGGGTGGCGGCGAGCGGCGGGCACGTGATCCTGCAGGTGCATGAGCCGGTGGAGAGGCTGGTGCGGTCGTTGGGTGTTGTGCCCGCGCGGAAGGCGGAAGTGGCGCGCTTGGGCGAAGAGCCGCCGGCATTCGATGTGGAGTGCCCGCTGATGAGTTTGCCTGCGGTGTTTTGGACGCGGGTCGAGACGGTGCCGTGGCGCGGGGCGTATCTGAATGCGGAGCCGGAGTTGGTGGCAGCGCGGCGCGCGGAGATGGAGGCTTGGGGTCTGGAAGGCGGACGCCGCGATTTGCGCGTGGGGATTGCGTGGGCAGGGAATCCGCGCTACAAGGCAGATGCGCGGCGGTCGATGAAATTGGCTGCGTGGCTGCCGCTGTTGCGGGTGCCGGGCGGAGTGCAGTGGGTATCGCTGCAAAAGGGCGAAGCAGCGGAGCAGCTGGCACAGTTGCCGAAGGATGTGCGCGTCGAGGATGGGTCGAGCCGGGATTGCGATCTGGCGGAGACGGCAGCGCTGGTCGAGGTGCTTGATCTGGTGATCACGACGGACACCTGCATCGCGCATCTCGCCGGTGCGATGGGCAAGCCGGTGTGGATTCTGCTGCCGCATCGGGCCGACTGGCGATGGATGGAAGGGGTGGAAACGACGCCGTGGTATCCAACGGCGCGGCTCTTCCGGCAGCGGAAGGCGGGGGATTGGGCGGCGGTGGTGGACTGGGTGGGAGCGAGGCTAAGTCATAGATATTTATCAAGTTGAAACTGAATCTAATTGACTGGGACGGGCTGACCGTTGCGTCGAAGGCGAGACGATTATACACTTGACACAGAACAGTGATTCTGTCACTATTTCTACATGAACCTGATAGACGTCAACGAGCAGTTCGCAACCGACGAGCAGTGCTTGGCTTATCTTGAGGCGACCCGCTGGCCCGATGGTGTTCGATGCCCCGTTTGCGGCGGCGACCGGATTAGCAGGATCACACGCAAATCAGAGACGAAGAACAAGCGGAAGTTCATCTATCAGTGCCTTGAGGAAACCTGCAAGCAGCAGTTCTCAGCCACAAACGGCACCATCTTTGCCGACTCCCATCTTCCCTTGCACAAGTGGTTCATGGCCCTGGCGCTCGTTCTGGACGCGAAGAAAGGCATGAGCGCGAAGCAACTGCAAGCGCACCTGGGATTGGGTTCCTATCGCACTGCGTGGTACATGGCGCATCGCATCCGCAAGGCAATGGACGTTCCAAACGAAGAGTTCCCTAAGATGACCGGCGTAGTGGAAATGGACGAGACCTATGTCGGGGGAAAGACTATTCGTCGCGGCAAGCGGCCCGGTCGCAGCGCAATGAGCAAAGATATCGTCGTTGCGCTCCGTGAACGGGGCGGAAATGTGCGCTTCATGCATGTGGACGATGTGCGGGCCGACACGCTGAAGATGATTGCGGAGCAATTCATCTCAGATGACGTGCAGGCCATCGTGACCGACGATTTCAAGAGCTATCCACTGGCGCTCAAGAAATTCGCCGGACGGCATCACCGCATCAATCATTCGCTTGGCTATTACGTCACTGGCGATCACAATGAGATTCACACGAACACGGTAGAGAGCGCATTTAGCCTGTTCAAACGCGGACTTCTCGGCAGCTATCACA
>DATDIQ010000053.1:0-144183 GCA_036520995.1 Occallatibacter sp. | reverse complement strand
ACACCAAGCATCCATCGTTTAGGGCTAGGACTACCAGGGTATCTAATCCTGTTTGCTCCCCTAGCTTTCGCGCCTCAGCGTCAGTTATGGTCCAGTGCGCCGCTTTCGCCACAGGTGTTCCTCCCGATATCTACGCATTTCACCGCTACACCGGGAATTCCACGCACCTCTCCCATACTCCAGCACGGCAGTTTCGCCTGCAGGCTCCGAGTTAAGCCCGGAGATTTCACAGGTGACTTACCGCGCCGCCTACGCGCCCTTTACGCCCAATAATTCCGAACAACGCTCGCACCCTCTGTATTACCGCGGCTGCTGGCACAGAGTTAGCCGGTGCTTCTTCCACCAGTACCGTCATTATCGTCTTGGTCGAAAGGAGTTTACACCCCAAGGGGCTTCATCCTCCACGCGGCGTTGCTGCGTCAGGGTTTCCCCCATTGCGCAAAAGTCCCCACTGCTGCCTCCCGTAGGAGTCTGGACCGTGTTTCAGTTCCAGTGTGTCCGTGCGCCCTCTCAGGCCGGATACCGATCTTCGCCTTGGTGGGCCGTTACCCCGCCAACTAGCTAATCAGCCGCGACCCCCTCTTCCAGCGCATTGCTGCTTTGATCGTCGCTTCTTGAGAAGCGTCGATGTTATGCGGTATTAGCATCGGTTTCCCGATGTTATCCCCCACTTGAAGGTAGGTTAGTCACGTGTTACTCACCCGGTCGCCACTGTACTCATGGATTGCTCCACTTTCTCGTTCGACTTGCATGTGTTAGGCACGCCGCCAGCGTTGATTCTGAGCCAGGATCAAACTCTCGTTTGAAACCTGTTGCCGTCCCTTCTCCGACGGAGGTCGGATCCGGGGCGACGGCATCTGCGCATCTCTTCTTCAGATTGCTCCAAACAAGAGGGTGCACGCAGATGCTCTTACCTTGTGAGAATGATCAAGCCAAACCTGATCGATCCTCACGACTGGCATATTCAACCTAGTTGTCAAAGATCCTTTAGGACGGTCCGCCTAAGCGGTGCCCCTTTGGATCGAGGTCCAGACCCGAAGGCCTGGCTGTCCTCGAAACTTGATGCGCTGCTGGTTTTTCAAGCGATTACATTCTCGGGTCGCGGCCAACAAGCCTGCAGATTCCCGAAAACGCCGTTGACTACGTTCGCCAGCATTTTTGCGCGAACTTTTCGAAGGTATCGAACTTCCACCCCGAAGTCAAGCTGGAATCCTGTTAGCTCCCCAGGTTCCTCATTCGGGTATCACGCAGCGCAATCTATCAAAGAGCAACCAGCACAAAATGCTTGCGCCACTCAGGCGCACGAGAAGTTTTTCTCTTCCCGGGTTATTGCAATGGCTTGTTCTCTGCGGGGTTCCCTACAGGGGTTCAGTGGAGCGACAAACGCTACTCATCTGACCCTACGAACCGGCTTCCCACTTCCCTCTTCGGGCAGGCCCATACAGGCCACCGGGAGGCTCCACTGCTTCCTAACAGCAACTTTTCGAGAGTACCACAGGGTACCCTGCTTTGCAACCTATAACGGGCAAGAAAATCTCTTACTTGCAGCCCTCGGTTGCGGCTTATTGAGAATACCAACCACCCCGCCTCAGCACAACCCCACCACCCCTGTGAAAATCCCCGTTTTCTGTGGGAAAAGAGCATTGCCCAGAGCCATCACAAGCCGCTATGGCGCCTTCTCAAACACCAGCCGCTGTTCCCCATCGCCATAAATCGAGTGCTGCTCCACCAGGTCGATCAGCTGCGAGCCATCCTCCGACAAAAACAGCCGCTGTTTCGAATAATTCGCAAATCCGGAAACAACTTGAACCATCTCCAGCGTCCCACCCTGCCATTCCGCAGTCACCGCTGCCTTCGACACAGGCATTCCGGGGAATCCCGCCTGCTGCGTCTGAAGATGCTCCTTCCCGTCCACAGCCACCTCCAGCGTCGTGGTCGAATCGGGTAGAGGAATATTCACCACCGAGTTGTGCACCGAGGCATCCGTGATCGACACCGCGTCGCCCGTCTGCACAATCGTCTTCGTCAGCGCGTAGTCGCTAAAGGGATGATCGCCGCCCAGAAAACTCTTCGCCACATTCAGACGCCACGTCCCGCCCAGCCTCGCGCCCTGCGTTTGCGCGCTCAGCGCTGTCGCGCCCGCCAGCAAGATCATCAGAAATTCTCTGCGCATCGTCATCTCCTTCCCTCTGCCCAAGGCCCTAAACCGCGAATTCCAGCAGCGCGATCCCGTCCGCCGGCAACTCCATCGAAAACTCCCCATCGGCTCCCACCGTCCGCACTTCCGGCGCCGGTAATTCCGCCGCGCCGCGCAGTTCCGCTATCTGCTTCTCGCTCGGATACGGCGGGCTCCCCATCTCTTTCCACTTCGGAATCGCCGTGCCTGCTTGCCCATTCACCTGGCGCACCGAAACCTTCGCCGGCCCGTGCAGCCCAGTCACCTTCAACCGAAATTGCCGGCTCGCCCCGCGCGATGCCTCCGCGCCGCCCGACGCCGCCATCGGGTTGCCATTCGCCGTCCCGCCTGCCGCCGCGGGTATCAGGTTCCAAAGCAGAATCGCCACCGACCCATCCGCCCTGCGCGTCGCCAGCACCGGTCCTGCATCGCAGTTCAATTGAAATTCACCCAGCTTGTGCAGCAGCACAAACGCATGCAGCGACGGCCGCGCAATCCCCCACTGATCCAGCATCCCGAACGTCGTATTAAAAATGCCGCGCGGCACGCCGCCCTCTTCAAACACGTTGCTGAACGTCCAATACGACATCGCCTCCGCCAGCCCGATGCAATTCTTCACCGTGTCCGCGATAAATGCCGGATTCTGCGAGCTCCACTCCGTGATCCACAGCGGCAGATGCGGCATCTTCGAGCTCTCCACCTGCTGCTTCACATGCTCCACCCCGCGCGGAATCACTTGCTCGAATGGATACAAATTGTCTTTGCCAAAAATGTACTTCTGCGGATCATTCGGATACACATGCGTGCTCACGAAATCCAGCGGCACCCCATGCTCCGCGCAATATTGAATCAATTCCGGGATCCAGCCCAGCTGCGCCGTCGATGGCCCGCCCACCTGCAGCTGCGCATCCACTTTCTTCACGGCCAGCGCCGATTGCCGATACAACTCGAAATACTGTTCCTGCGTGCCCGCCCAGAAACTGATGTTCGGCTCATTCCACACTTCAAACTTCCAGCCCCGTACCTCCGCCGCACCATAACGCTCCACGCAGTGCGCGGTGAACGCCTGCACCATGTCGTGCCAGTCCTGCCAGTTCCGCGGCGGCGACACGTTTCCCTTGTACGCAAAAATCCGGTTCGCGCTGCTCGCGAAAGCCTCCGGCATAAAACTCAACTCCACAAACGGCCGCACCCCGTGGTCGAGCATGAAATCGTAGATCTGGTCCACGTAGAGAAAATTGAAATTCCCCGCTCCCGCCGCAGCGATTCCCATCTCGTCGTCGAATAGCCCGTGACAGCGCACCGACTCGATCCCCGTCTCTTTGTGCGCACGCACCAGATCCTCGCGCCACTGCGACCGCAAGCCCACCACCGTGCGGTCCGACCCCGCCGCCTTCTCCCAGAAATGCGGAAGCCGTCCGACTGTGCGTGTTGCATCCACCGCAATCGCCAGGCTCCCTTTCCCTTCCATTCCCTGCGTCCATCCCGCGTGTCCTGCCAACGCACCCGCCGCCATCGCGCCGGCCGCGGTCACAAACTCTCTTCGGTTGATCACGGTATCTCCGCCTCAATTCAATGAAGGGCGATCATAGCGCACCAGCCATTCGCTTCAAAAAACCGGACGCAACAGGGGCACGCAGACAACTCCGCCTTCGATCCGCGGGTGCGAAAAGGTGTATCGTTTCTTCGCGCACTATCGACGCAGAAATCGAGTCCTGTACCCTCGATGCATGCCGACGCCGCATTGGATGCGCCTCTGATGGGCCCTGTCATGCGTTCGCTCCTCATTCCGGTCCTCCTCGCCTGCAGTGCGCTACCCGCCACCGCGGCCAAGCGAATCACCGTCGCGCAACTCGAGCAGACCGTCAGCGCCGACCGCGCCGCGCACAAATCCGACATCGAAATTGCCCGCAAGGTCAGCAGCTTCGAACTCTCCGAGCGCCTCACCGAATCCACCTTCTCTCGCTTGCACGCGCAGTTTGACTCAAGCTCTCCGGTCGCCGATGCCTTGCTGCTTCTCGCCGACCGTTCGGCCTTCCTCGATCCCCCGGCCAACGAGCTCCCCGCCACGCCCCCACCCGACTCCACAACCCAGCAGCATCTCCTCCAGGCCGCCCAAAAATTCGCCATCGAGACGCTGCCGCGCCTGCCCAACCTCCTCGCCACGCGCACCACGTTCAACTTCGACGACAGCCCGCAGGAGGTGGTCAGCGGCGGATACCCCCAGCGCCTCGGCCTCCACCTCGTCGGCACCTCCAAAACCGAAGTCTCCGTGCACAGCGAGAAAGAAACTTTCTCCACCAGCGCCGCCACAACACCTGCCGCAACGGTTGCCGGACTCACCTCCTGGGGCGAATTCGGCTCCGACCTGCTCGTCATTCTCAGCGATTCCGCAGAAGGCAAAACCACCTGGAACCACTGGGAACAAACCCCCTCCGGTCTCATGGCCGTCTTCCATTACGAAGTTCCCAAGCCCGCCTCCCACTACGAAATCGACACGCCCGTCCAGGAGATACAGGCCAATGGACAATCGGGGCGTTGGGCGGGTCGCAGAACCAGCGATGTCGGTGCAGTCTCCACCTGGACCCGCATGATCCGCAGCAAACCCGCCTATGCAGGCTCTCTTTGGATCGATCCCGTAACCGGCGTCATCACCCGCGTCACCCTGGTCGCCGATCTCAAAGGCAATCCAACCTTCGAACGCGGTGCGATCCTCGTCGAGTACGGCCCAGTCCAGATCGCCGACAAAACTCTCATCGGCCCCGTACGCAGCCTCGCGCTCTCCTCCGCGCCACCCTCCGTCAGCGCCACCTTTGCCGGCGCGCCCACTGAGTGGCTCAACGAGAATCTCTTCAGCGGCTATCACCTCTTCGCTTCCACGACGCGCATCCTCGGCGACAACACCCCACCGCCCGCCTCACCGGCGCCGGCAGCCGTCCCGTCGTCTGCCCAATCCGTCGCCGTGGCGGCGCCAGCCACTCCCGTTCAGACCTCAGTCGCCGCAGCCTCTCCGCAACCCGCTCCATTAACGATCAACGAATCGCCCGCCCAGCCGCTCAGCCGACCGACCGAAGCCGCGCAGCCACCGCATCCGGCTGCCACCACCCTCACGTCCGCCGAGCCCGCAGCGCAGCAGACCTCACTTCCCTCACCTGCCGCTGCTGCCTCTACGCAAACCAGCGCCGCCAACACACCGCCCCAGCCACCCGTCCAGCCCGCTCCCCTGCCCGACAAGGGGCTTACCCTACGCGTCAATGTCGACGCTCTGCTCGTCCCCGTCGTGGTGCGCGACAAGCAGGGAAACGCAGTGGGCGATCTCACCCAACAGGATTTCAAGATCCTCGATCAGGGCAAGCCGCAACCGATCACTGGATTCACCGTGGTCAAGTCGGCAGGCGCGGCCGAAGCTCCCGCCGCCTCATTGCAGCCAGAAACCAATGCAGCGCCACCCCCTCCCCATCAAACCCGCTTCCTCGTTTTCCTCTTCGACGACCGGCACCTCAACTCCAACGATCTCGCCCTCACCCAGAATGCCGCCCTTCACGCCATCGACGAAGCCCTCACTCCTACCGACTACGCCGCCGTCGTCTCCTTCATGGGCATCAACTCCGGTGTGACGCAGGACCACGCCGTGCTCAAGGCCGCCGTCATGAAGCTCAGCATCCATCGCGCCTTTCTGCATGACACCCACGATTGCCCCGACATTGACTACTACAGCGCCGACCGCATTCTCAATTTGCACGACCAGGTCGAGTTCGAGATCGCAGTCGGCAAGGTCAAGTCCTGTGATCACATGCAGGCGATCGAATATGCCAGCACTGACGGCATCGACAATCCGACCACCTCGGCACAGCGGCTTGCGGTCGCCGCCGCCACCCGCGCCCTCGCCTTCGGCAACGAGGATGCCCGTGAATCCTTGATCGGCGTCGACGCTGTCATTCGCGCGCTGGGCAAAGCCGACGGACAGCGGGTCCTTGTCCTCGTCTCACCGGGCTTCCTGACCCTGTCGTCCGACACCATGATCTTCAAACAACACCTCCTCGATCAGGCGCTGGCCTCCAATGTCATCGTCAACACCCTCGATGCGCGCGGGCTCTATGCCGGCAATGTCGATGCCAGCCAGGGCCCCAATGTCACCTCAAATCAGATCATCGGATCAGCGTCCCAGGACCAGCTAAACTCCGCGCAGGAAAGCGAAAACGCACTGGCAGAAATTGCCAATGGCACCGGCGGCACATTCTTCCACAACAACAACGACCTCGCCGGCGGACTGAAGAGCCTGGTCGCGCCGCCGCAATTCCTCTACCTGCTGCAAATCTCCCTCAACGACGCGAAGCCCGCCGGCGCCTACCACCGCTTGCAGGTCAAAGTCGCCCGCCCCGGCGTCCAGATTCAGGCCCGCCCGGGATACTTTGCACCCGCCCCCACCGACAAAAAACACGCCAGCCGCTGAGCACTTCCCCTCCCATCCACCTGGCCAGAAACCTGCGATCATACCCGCAGGAGATTGCCATGGCGCGCGACAAAGGCCTCGAAGAATCGCTGCACGAGAGCTTTCCTTCCGTCCCTCGACTGACTCAGAAGGCAATGTTTGGTGGCTGGGCGTGGCTCGTCAACGGCAACCTGCTGTGCGGCGCGCGCACCGACGGTATGCTTATCAGGCTCGGCAAGGAAAATGAAACCTGGGCGCTCGCGATTCCGGGCGTTGCGCCGATGATCTCGCGAGGCAGGCGCATGTCCGGCTGGGTTCGCGCCAATGCCCTGGTCTATGGCAACGACGCGCTCCGTCAAAAACTCTTGACCGCAGCCCTCGTCTTTACCCGTTCCCTTCCCGCGAAATAGTCCGTCCACTTTGGATCGGGATCGACGAATGACCTTCAGCGTTCGCGGCAAGGAATCTGCATTGCGGAATACATCAACAAGCTGCCCCTCCCCATCGCGCCCAAGTACCCTGCCCGATACAAAGGTGGTATTCCCCCCTTTGGGAGCAAGCGTAAAGTGATGCAATGGATCCCGATGCGACCGATCTCCAACGGGCATTGGACCA
Source organism: Occallatibacter sp. (assembly GCA_036520995.1). Taxonomy (GTDB): domain Bacteria; phylum Acidobacteriota; class Terriglobia; order Terriglobales; family Acidobacteriaceae; genus Telmatobacter. The sequence continues at coordinate 136,960 of DATDIQ010000053.1, read as the reverse complement.
CTGCGAGTTCTTCCCTGTCTTTCAGCCGATCGTGGAGTTGAGAACCGGGCAACTCACTGGGTTTGAGCTCCTGGCCCGTTGGCGGCACCCCACGCAGGCGATCATTCCTCCCGAGGAATTCATTCCCCGGGTCGAAGCGGGCCGTCTCAGCGCCCGCCTCACTGAAACCCTGCTGCAACAGGCTTTCGCCTCGGTGCCCCTCCTCCAGTGCGGGTTAAATCTCTCCGTCAATCTTTCTCCCATCCAGTTGCAGGACCCAGCAATTCCCGCGCTCATCGCCGCATGCGCCGGGCAGGCAAACTTCCCCCTCAATCGCCTCACGCTCGAAGTCACTGAAAGCGCCCTGCTCAACGACCTCGCCCGCGCCAACCAGATCGCCTGCAAGCTCAAAGAATTAGGCTGCAGCCTGGCGCTCGACGACTTCGGCACCGGCTACTCCAGTCTTCGCCACCTCGAGTCCCTGCCCTTCGACAGACTTAAGGTCGATCGCAGCTTCGTCGGCTCCATTACCGACGTCCGCGAAAGCCGCAAAATCGTGGCCGCCGTCGTAGGCCTCGGCCAGAGCCTCGGGCTCACCACCGTGGCCGAAGGCGTAGAAACCCCCGCCCAGGCCGGCATGCTCGTCTGGCTGGGATGCGATCTCGCCCAGGGCTGGCTCTACGGCAAACCCGCTCCAACCGAAGAAATTCCCCGCATGCTCGCAGCGCATCCGCAAACCTTCGCCTCCGTGATGCCGCTGCCCACCGAAGGCAATTCCCTCCTGGGCCACGAATCCTGGCCGGCACAACGTCTCGCCCAGATTCAGGCCATCTACGATGGAGCTCCCGTCGGCCTCTGCTTCCTCGATCGGCGCATGCGCTATGTCAGTCTCAATCGACAACTCGCCGAAATGAATGGCGCGCCCATCAGCGCGCACCTCGGCAAGTCCGTCGCCGAAGTCATCCCCCACGTCTTTCCCCTCATTGAGCCCTATATCCGTCGAGCCTTGCAGGGCGAGCCCGTCACCGGTGTCGAAGTCCAGAAACCGGGGCCCCACGCGCATGAAGCTGAGACCGTCTTGCTCTCCTATCAGCCCGCGCGCGACGAAGCAGGAGAAGTTCTCGGCGTCTCGGTCGCCGTCATGGACATCACCGGGCCCAAGCGCACCGAAGAAGCTCTGCGCGAAAGCCTCACCCACATCCGCCATCTGCTTGAACTCGGTCCCCATGTGCCATGGGTGCTCAACGAGAAAGGCGAAGTGGTCGAAGCCAGCTCGCGTTGGCAGGACTTTACCGGCCAGCCTCTCACCGAGGCCCTGGGCAACGGATGGCTCGCCATGCTGCACCCCGATGACATCGAGCCAACCAAGCAAGCGGTCCGCTTGTGTCTCGCTACCGGGGCCCCCATCGACGTCCACTACCGCGTCCGCAGAATCGACGGGGCCTGGCTCCCGATGCGCTCGCGCGGATCGCCGCGCTTCGGCAATTCAGGCAATATTATTGGCGTGTATGGCGTGGTCGAAGAAGTCGTCACCCCGCCCGAAAATCCCTGGGAGCCCGCCAAACCGGAAGAAACCCTGCCCCTCGGTAAAAAAGAAGAAGCCCGTCACGCGGGCGTCTACTGAATCCTGATCGGCTGACTCCGCGCCCGCTGGCACAATCGGCCCTTACGCTTTCACCGCGTCCGTAACTCCCGTCGGCACTCCCTCCATCACTTCGCCGCGCCGCATCCACTCCGTCCGTCCGCCAAACACCACCGGCAAGCCCCAAACCGCACCCGGCGATACCTGTTCCACCGTCTGCGCGTGGACGTGCAGATGCGGCCGCGTCGTGTTCCCGCTGTTTCCGCACCGCCCCAGCACTTCGCCGGCGCGCACCTTCTGCCCCGGCCACACCTCAATCGACCCCTGCTCCAGGTGCGCCAGGATCACATACACGTTCTCCGTTCCATCTACGCGCAGCGAGATGTAGTTCCCCGCCGGATTCGCCACGTCGCGCTGGATCCAAAGCCGCGCCGGTTTGTCCGGCTGCTGATTCTCAACGTGCATCACCATGCCGTCCACCGGCGCCAGCACGTTGCTTCCCTTTGACTCCCCATCCACCCGCATCCAGTCCGTCGCATACCACTGGTCGCTCGCCGCCAGGTGATGATTGCGCGCCGTCCACGGACCCGTTCCCAGCGCCTTCCATCGCCCCGCAAACGGAGCCTGAAGCGCCACCGGCGTTGCCGCCCGCAGCCGCTTCAGCCAATCCGCATGCGTCCGCAGCGACTGCTGCCAGCCGCGTACCAGGAATGCCACAGCCCCTGCTTCCACCGCCAGCCCCGCGACCGCCGCCACCACCGGCGCATGAAACTCCTCGGCCACAAACTGCACCACGAGCAGCACGAATGCCGCCAGTGCCCAGCGCCGCCGTCGAAACGGAAAACTCACCGGCACAAGAAGCGAAATCACCAGAAATACCGGCGAAGCCAATGCCACCCAATGCAGCAGTTCCCGCGTGTGCGCCGACATTTGTCCCCGTCACCCCTGCTTTGAAATGATCCCCAAATCCGTCAACCCGTTCACAAAAAACTGCATCGCCAGCGCCACCAGAAGTAACCCCATGATCCGCACCAGAATCCGGATCCCCGTCTCGCCCAGTACCGACCGCACCCGGCCCGCACCCGCCAGCACCCAATAACTTATCAGGCACGTCACCGTAATCGATCCAAGAATCGCGCCCATCTGCCAATGAAACACCGACGGCACCGGCCCCACCAGCACCATCACCGACGAAATCGCCCCCGGCCCCGCCAGCATCGGAATCCCCAGGGGCACGATCCCCGCGTCTTCCTTCGCCGCGCCCTCTTCCGTTTCACCCAGCGCTTCCTGCGTCGCCGACCGCTTCGCCTGCAGCATGTCCAACCCGATCAGCAGCAGAATCAGTCCCCCGGCAATCTCAAACGCCGGCAGCGTGATCCCAAACATTCTAAAGATAAGTTGTCCGGCAAGCGCAAAACTGGTCAGCACCAGGAAGCATGTCAGCGCCGCCTTGCGCGCCATCCGCTTGCGCCGCGCTGCATCCGCGCCGCTCGTGATCGCAATAAATGAAGGAATCGCCGCAAACGGATCGACCAGAAAAAAGATCGAGCTCAGCGCCAGCACGCTGAAGCGCACCAGCGGCGCACGGCTCAGCTCGTTGAAAGCAACCGCGGCTGGATTCGTCCAAAGCACGAGTGATTAGAGCTTAAGGCATAACCAGCGTGTGCTCGCTTTCTTTATGTTCCTCGCTTTCTTTATGTTCAACGAGCAGGGCATTTGAGTAGACCCCTGCCCCCTGCTCCTCTATCCTTCCCGCTCAATCCAGAAACTGCACGGCCACACATTCTCCCCATCCAGCGTCGGCGCAAATACCTTCAGCTCCGCTGGCATCCGCGCAAAACTTCCCTCCCACCGAGGAAACGCCGCCCGCAGCACATCCCCATGCCACTGCTGCATCGCACTTCCCGACCACACCACCTTAAACGCCGTGTTGAATGATAAAAACGCCTCCAGCATGTACTGCTCGCCCCAGAAGCACAAATTCCGCTTCACAAACTTCTCCGGATAATCGAGCGGCGCAAAAATGTCGTGAAAGTGCACCCGCACCCCTGGCGCCAGCGCAGGCAATATCCGCAGGCACTCATACAACACATCGCTGTCCATCGCCACCACGTGGCTCGAGTCGATAAACAACACATCTCCCGCCTGCAGCTTTCGGAACACCTCCAGCGGCACCTCCTGCACCCGCGCCTCCAGCAAGTCGGTCAATCCCGGCAGCCCGTCCTTCAAAAACCCGCGTGGGTGCGGCTCAATCGCCGTGAATGTGCCCTCCGCTCCCTCCTCCGCATTGCGCCGCATCGCCTTCGCCAGCACCAGCGTCGAGTGCCCACTCCCCACCTCAATCACCCGCCGCGGCTTGCGGTGCCGCACAAATGAGTACGCTACTTCCGCGTCCACCCGTTCAAAGAATCCATTGTTCACATGAAACGCTTGCGGATCCCCATTCACACGCTCCGCAAAACTCCACTCCTTCGCATAAGGCCGAATCTCCCGCCCCAGCCTCTCGATCTGCTCCTCCAGCCGATAGTCAAACGCCCCGCACGGCCGCGGCGCCCGCCAATCCTTCTGCTCCAGCGACTTGATGTTGGGAACAGGAAAGTAAAAGTGCAGCGGCGTCACGCTCACGCCCAGCCCATCCTGCACTGCCTGAAACAGATTCGACAACGTCACGCGCACCGCGGTGCTTCGCAAAAAACTGCTCACTGAATTCCTCGCCCTTTTTTCCCGGTTCCGGCACTGGACGCTCCGCCATGCACACGCAAGCTTCCGCCCGCATCCGCGTACCAGCACCACAGCAGATTGTTTCGCTCTTGCGGCAACTCAATCGTTCAGGACGAACGTGCAAGCTTGCCCCAAAGGAAAGCCCGGCTCAAGTCTGCGGGCAAAGGCAAATCGATGGAATTAGATAACGCTTACAGACCCGGGTGCCCGCAGGGCGGAAGCATGCCGCGAGCCCCTTTCTCCCCTTGGATGCCGCCCCCTTCCCCCGCGCACACCCCCAAATCCACAAACTTCCCACAACCCGGGAAGCCCCAGGAACCCTCCCTCGCCCTCGTTTTCTAGTCCGTGCTCTGTTCCCTGTCTTTCGTACCTGCCTTTTGCAGATTATTTCTCCGCTTCTGCGCACACTGGGATCGAAGCTTAGGAAGGATGTCTCATGAACGACCCACAAGCCACCACAGAGACCAACCCGGCCATCGTGCGCTGCTGCGACGCACTCGCCCGCGCCTATCAGGATGTCTTCGCCTGCCCTGAACCTAACGAGACCGACAAAGACCGCGAAACCCGCGCCCGCGACGCCGCCATCGAAGGCTTTCGCAAGGCCATGCCGCCCCTCTGCGGACCCGATAACATCCGTAACTTCATCGCCTGCGTCGCCTACGGCATGCTCTTTGAGGTCTTCGCCGACGCCGAATCCAGACACCTTCTCTACGCCGCGCAGGTCGCCAACTCCGCCCGAGGCCGCAGCGACACTCTCAAACCGGCGGCCTGAGGACCCTCCCCCCCCCCCGTCCTTGCCTCAAATCTGGTGCAAATCTGCACGCTCCCAAAAGTCTGCGAGACCCAACGGCGCCCAAGGAACCGTTGGGTGAAAGGGCACGACTTTGAGTCGTTCCGCAAACGCGCAAAGAGGCAGGGGGCTTCAGCCCCTGGAAATCCGCGGTTGCGCAATGCTTCCATCCTCACGACCGGGCATGCCCATCCTTTCCGCTCTTCTCTGCGATCAGGATGGGAACAAAAGCAGCCTTCGCACCCGAGGAGTTGGGTAAATCCGGGGTGGATCCAACCAGAGCCGCATTCCTAGAAGCTTGGGCCTTTCATGAACCGAATGTATTCAAGGCCAGGAACAGTCCACGATAAGCGAGAGAACGGTGAGACCAATTGAACAGGTCGCCAGCTTTGTTCCGCGCCATGGCTCTGGCAGGAAAACTGCACGTGAAAAAGAGAGATAGTAGAGGAAAAATGCGACGAGTGGGCAAGCCGAGCCAAAGAAAGAGTATTAGGAAGTAAGGTGCGTGTCTCGAGGCAGCAGTGAACGGGCAGGCCGACGCGATTGTCACGTTTAACGAAAGCCATCTGCGCGAGGCGCACCGCACTTTTGGGATCGATGCCATTCGTCCCGCCGAAGCTCTGAGGAGGATCAAGAAATGACAACGCGAGTCTCCACATTTCCCCTGCGGCTGCCGGTCTCGTTGAAAGCAGCTCTTGAACAGATCAGCGAGCGGGACGGAACCAGCCTGAACCAGTTCCTGGTGATCGCGGCAGCGGAGAAGATCGCAGCGATGGAAACGGAGCGGTTCTTTGAGGATCGCAAAATTCGCGCCGATCGCAAGGCTTTCCGGCGCATCCTGAATCGAAGAGGCGGCGAGCCACCCCGTCCTGAAGACGCGCGCCTGAGTCCGAAAATGTACCGAATTTGGGTTCCTTCAGGTTGGGGGGTCATCCAGGCATATCTCTGCCGATGATGATCCATGTCTTCTGAAAACTACCGCCGGCGTATGATTTACGGATGCTTCCCCGCACGCCGGAACTCCTATTGCTCTTCGCAGTTCTCTCGGCATGCTCGGTCGAATTGGTTTGCTCTGCACAGCAACCCCAACCCCTCGCACCTCTCCGCTTTCACTTCGGCGATGACCCGGGGGCCAGGCTGGGATGGGCCAATCCAAACTTCGATGATGGCGCATGGCCGGAGGGCGGAAACGACGGCTTTCCCGCGCCCGACTATGACTCCGACGGCTTCTTCTGGGTGCGCTCTCAGATTGCGGTGCCGGCCAGCGCTGCCGGTACCCTTGCCATCGAGTCGCAGACCCTTGACGCAGCCCCCCATGTGCAGGAAGTGTGGGTCAATGGCCGCCTCGTCGGTCGCTACGGGAACTTTCCTCCGGATGCCAACCCGCTTGTCTCGCCGAAGATGCTGGTCTTTGATCTTCCCGCGGGCGTAGCCGTCCCCGGCTCGATGGCTGTCATTGCCCTGCGCACATGGAATGCGCCGGACGACCGGAGTGAGAGCCTGCTGCGCCGCCATCCCGACCCGGTCAATGTGACATTTTCGATTGGCGGCGCGCCCTTGCTGCATGCGCTGGCCGCTCAAGACCAGGACCGCGCGTGGCTGCGCTATTGGCCGAAATTCACCTTCGCGCTTGTCTTCATCCTGCTGGGGCTCGCCGTTTTGGCGCTCGGCATTTGGGTTCGCGAACGTCAACTGCTGCTGTGCGCGTTATGGCTGGTCGCGCTGCCCGCCTTCTTTGCCTTTGGTCCGCTTCGATCGCTGCTTACGGGAGCCTCGGCATCCACCGTTTACATCGTTTTCCTCATCCTCAATGCCTTCGGCATGTACGTCGTGGTGGAGTTGACCTGGGCGGTGCAGCGCTTTCGCAATCGCATCTTCCGCGTCGTCTACCACCTCTGCTGGATCGGGTTGACGGTCGGCTTCCTTTGCGCAGCCACTGAGATGCACTCGAGCGCTCTGGTTTTAGCTGGAGTCTTGACAGGGAATTGGCTGCTGTTTGGCTTCAATGTGATCGGGAGCGGGGCTAACATTGCCGCGCTCCTCGGCCGGGGACGGAACCGCGCCATAGCTGCCGCCATGGTCCTCATTAGCGTCGGTTACTTCTTAGGGCTCGCAGGCACTCCCCTACACTTCGAGTGGCTGGGGCTCAGCTTTTTCACTTTGTCCTTTTACGTTTGCACACTCTTTATTGCTGTGCTGCTCATGCGGCAAACGTGGACGAACTGGCGCAAGGGCGAGAGCCTGCGCATCGAGTTCGTTGCGGCGCGCGAGTTTCAGCAGCAATTGGTTCCCGCCACGTTGCCAGCCATTGCCGGCTGGCGGATGGAAGCGGCGTACCTGTCGGCCACCGACGTGGGAGGCGACTTCTATCACGTCATCGAACACGATAACGCGACAATCCTGCTCGTCGGCGACGTGAGCGGTAAGGGCCTGAAGGCAGCAATGACCGGTCTGCTCACGATCGGCGCAGCCAGCGCAGTGGCCGCGCAGTGCTCTGCCCCGGCACAACTGCTGGCTCGACTCAACCGCGAAATGACCCGGCTTCAAAAGGGCGGCTTCATCACCTGCCTCTGCGCGCGTATCGCGGCCGATGGTTCGGTTACGCTCGCCAATGCAGGACATCTCGCCCCTTACCACAATGGCAACGAGTTGGAGCTTGACTCCGGCCTGCCGCTGGGCATCATCGGCGATGTAAATTACGCGGAATCGACGGTGCACCTTACGCCGGGCGACACCGTCACCTTTCTTTCCGATGGCGTCGTCGAAGCCCAATCCCCGAGCGGCGAACTCTTCGGCTTCGACCGTACACCTGCGATGAGCACACATTCCGCCGAAGCAATTGCCCGCGCTGCGCAGGCTCACGGCCAGTCGGACGACATCACGGTCCTTACCCTGTGCTTTGCCGAAAAAGCCGTACCCGCCTAAACTGCCAGCCACTCCTCGCTACGAAAGCCCATCCCTAACCCAGCCGCGTCACCGCCGAATGCCCGTGCGCACCGTCCACCGGCGCATTCCCTTCCCGCACCACCAGCCGCGTCCCGCAAGCGGCCTCCCGCGCCGCATCCAATTCCCGCACCACATCTGAAAAGAACAGCACGGCCTCCGGCGCAACCTTCATCGCCTGTGCAATCGCCAGATAACTCGCACTCTCCGCCTTCGCGCCGGTCCGCGTGTCAAAATAGCCTGAGATAAACGGCGTCAAATCCCCAAACGTCGTGTGCCGAAACAGCAGTTCCTGCGCCTCCACCGAGCCCGAAGAATAAATCGCAATCCTGCCGTCCGCGGCCCACCGCGCAAAAGCCTCCGGCACATCGTCAAAGACCGTCCCCTTCAGGTACCCGCTTTCAAATCCAGCCTTCCAGATCTTTCCTTGCAGGCTCTTCAGCGCCGTCGATTTGCGATCCCGATCCATCAGCCATGTCAGATACACCATCGCGTCCAGCCGAAAGCGTGGTGTCTCCACCTGCTCGCCCACCACCACTTCCGGCAGCCGCGGCACACCGGCCGCCTTCTCCGCGCGATTCTCCGCCGCCAGCAGCGCCAGGTCGGCGCGCACCGCCGCATCGCCCGTGCTCTTCTTCAGAAATTGGGGAAAGTTCCGCCGCGCATACGGAAACAGCACTTCGCCGGTCAACGACAACGGCGCAACCGTTCCCTCCACGTCCAGCAGATAGACCGTCGCATGGTTCACGCCCGTTGAGCCCTCACACGAATCAAACGGTCTTGAGTTTTGGAACAGGGCACGACTTCAATCGTGCCATAGCGATCCACCAACCGAGGGCTTCAGCCCCTGAGGGATGCGTCACGGATTCGGTCGCGTCTCGCCGAACGGCGTCGTCACACGCGCTCCCAGATACGCCGGGCCAAAACACAACGGCTGATATCCCTTGTCCACGCCCGACTCCGTATACTGCGGCGTCCAACCGGTCGTGTCCTGGAACCAGCGAATCGCGCGAATCCGCCGGTCTTCGCACAGCGTAAACCAGTGCGTGGTCCCACGCGGCACCCGCAGCATGTCGCCCGGACCAACCTCGACCGACGCAACCCTATCGCCAATGTGCAGAAAGAAAATCCCGCGGCCCGCAAGGATAAACCGCACTTCGTCTTCCGAGTGTGTATGCTCCCTGTCAAACTTCGCCAGCATCACGTCCAGGTTCGGCGTCATAGGATTCACGTCGATCACATCGGCCGTCACGTACCCGCCGCGCTGCTTCATCTCTTCGATCTCCGCCCCATACGCGCCCAGGACCACTTCTGCGGAACTGTCAGGGGGTACCCGGTCCAGGCTCCAGCGCTCGTAGTCCACCCCCAGCTCTTTGAGCTTCGCGCATATCTCGGACTCCTCATTCACTTGACAATCTTCTGCGGGGAAGCGAAGAACCGCCATTGTTCACTCCTCTTTGCGGGCGCGCTTCACACCGCGCGAAATAATCCGCAAATTACCCAACCCTTGGTAGGACCACCCAAATTGTTCCACGTGGAACAATTTCCAAAAGAGCCGCTCAAAAAATTGTTCCACGTGGAACATTTTTCGAGCTCCACGAACCTTTCACTAGCCTCGCGAAGCCATAGCCTCGACGGCTAGTCCCCCGGACGGCCAGTCCTTTCGGGCTCAGCAAATCTCACCTGTGCCACGCGAAGCCATCGCCTGGACGGCTAGTCCCCTGGACGGCTAGTCCCTCGAAGAGAAACTCCAGGGCTTCCAGATGGCGCCGCGCTTCGGCCACCGATTGGCCCCAAGTATAAAGCCCATGTCGGCTCAGCAGCACGCCATGCGCGGCAGGATTCGCCTGCAGCGAAGCCGTCAATCCACGCGCCAATTCCTCATAATCCTGCGAGTTAGCCAGGATCGGTACACGCTCCTGGTGTTCATGCGTCGTCACCCCCGCGAGCCCTTTCAACAGCTCATAACCCGTCAGCAGAACGTAACCGGTGGCCTCAAAATGGCCTGATAAAAATGTATTCCAGATGCTGTGTACATGCAGAATCGCGCGGGCTTCGGGCCGATCGCGATAAATCACGGCGTGCAACCTGGTCTCTGCCGATGGCTTTCCACGCCCGCCCACAGCGCGGCCTTCGGCATCAATCTCCAGCAAGTCTTCCGGCGCCAGCGTGCCTTTATCGAGCCCCGTCGGTGTAATCCAGATGTGCTCGCCCGTGCGCACGCTGAAGTTACCGCTGGTTGCCGGCGTCCATCCGCGCGCGGAACACCAGCGCGCCGTCGCGCACAGCGCCTTCACTTCCGCCGCAGACGGATCGGGTTTTCGATTCGGCGCCATCCGTCCTCCGAGTGTACCAATGCATTGTTTCCTGTGCCGCGCCGGCCTCGCCGCCGCTCTACAATGACTCCTTGCTCACTGAAGCTCAGCGTGAACGCTGCACCGTGGTGCTGGTCGCGCCGCGCAACCCGCTCAACATCGGAGCCGCGGCGCGCGCCATGGCCAACTTCGGCTTCACCCATCTCAACGTCGTCGCGCCCTACGAGCCGCACTGGCGCGAAGCGCGGTCTGCCATTGGAGCCGAAAAACTACTCCAAAACGCGCACGTCTGCGCGACTCTTGGCGATGCCATTGCCGACTGCACCCTCGTCCTCGGCACAGGGACGCTGACGCGCCGCAAGGCCGAGCAGCGCGTCGTCTCCCTACCCGCACTCGCGCCGGAGGTGGAGGCCGACCTCGAACGCGGCGGCCGCGTCGCCCTCGTTTTCGGACCTGAAAAGCGCGGCCTCACGCGCGAAGATCTCGCGCTCTGCCATCTGCTGGTCGAAATCCCCACCGAGGCACGCCAGCCCTCGATGAACCTGGGCCAGGCCGTTGCGGTCTGCCTCTATGAAATGGCATGCGCAGCCCGCGCCGCCGGGAGCGTGCCCCAACCCACCGCGCTTCCCGCAGACTCCGGCAGCCTCGACCGGCTCGCTGAAGCAATCGAAGCAACAATGATCGCCTCGGACTACTCGCCGCGCGCCATGCAGGCGGCCAATCGGCACGACCTCCACCTGCTTCTGCGGCGGCTCCAGTTCAACGCAGCGGACGCCCGGCGCGCTCTCGGCGTCTTCCGTCGTATCCTGGGGCGCATCGAGCGCCCAGGCAAATAGCTGTTGAGGTCTGCGAAAACACCTCCGTAACACGCTGTTCTTCAAATCGAAACCAGCAAAGCGGAACCTGCCTGATACCCTTCTGGTCAAAGGGTCATCTTCATGAAGCGCTTCCCTCTTCGGGGCCCGTGTCTTCCATTTTGCGGACGAACAGCGATCGCGGCCGGCACCCTTGTGCTTGGCCTTGTGCTGAGTTCTGGCGCGCAGGATCAAGCGCCTGCCGCGCCGCAGCCGGATGCGGCGCAGCAGGCGACCCCCGCGGCTCCCGCGCCAGCCGCCACGCCCGCGCCGAGCGAGGCACAGCAACAAACACCCGCCGTGTCTACACCCGCACCAACCGTGCCTGCGGAGTCCGTGCCTGCGGAGTCTGCGCCGGCGGAATCCGCCGACGACAAAAAAGGCGCCATCACCGAGGACGAGGTCAAGCAGCTTGTCGTCGGCAAGACGCTTTATCTGCGGGACGGGTATCTTGACAACGCGCTGAGCTACGACGAGCACGGCAAACTGATCGGGCACTCGGCGCAGGGCTCCTACACACTCAGCCTCATCCAGATCGACCGGGTACACCTCTCGAAGCACAAGGTCGAACTGACGGGGGTTCGCTACGGGCTGCACTTTCTCGGGGCGAGCCCGGACGAAGATCCTACCAAGGCCGTCGACCGGGTACGCATCACGCCGAAGAAAAAAGCTGCGAAGATCACCATCGATCGGGAGCTGGTGATCACGCCGAAGAAGAAGAAGCAGAAGAAAGGCGAGGCGGCGTCAGCGAAGGCGGCAGGTGGAGAGGCGAACACGGCGGCGGCTAACGTGAACACGGCAACAGCGAATCCGGGAGCGGCGACCGCGAGTACGGACACGGCTGTCGAGGCCAGCGACGTGGAGGAAGCGAAGGCCGCGATGAATGCGGCGCCGGAGGCCGAGAGGCCCGCCGACAGCTCGAGCGTGACCACGACGACATCGCCGGCGCATGCTGCGAGGCTGCTGCGCGGTGCCATCGATCGCATCTTCGCGCCGGGGCTCGACGAGCGGATGATGGCGTCGATGCCGAGTTTCTGGAAGCTCTACTATGCCGCGGCGGCCAAGCAGACGGATTACCGGCCTGCCGACCCGGCCATCCTGCGCCAGAGCATGGTTGATCAGAGAGCGAAGCTGCTCTCGACCTTCGAGCCGCCGTCGAATGAGTATGCGCAGAATGCCGGCGTCGCGGGCATGGCGTTGTATCATGCGGTCATCGGCGCAGACGGCAAGCCGCAGGAGATCGTGGTGGGCAGGCCGATCGGCTTCGGGCTGGACGAGAGCGCGGCAGAGACGATTCGCAAAGCGACTTTTCAACCGGCGATGAAAGACGGCAAAGCGGTGCCGGTGCTGCTCGACCTGGTCGTGCAGTTTCGCATCTACTCGAAACGAACCGACAAGCCCGCCAATCCCGAAGGGGAGACGGCGGATTCCGGGCCCAAGCTTCCAGGTCCCTACAGCGCGATACGTCCGTGAATCAGAATTTTCTGAAGCTCATTCAAAGCGGGAACACCGCAGAAGTAGCCTCCGCCATCGCAGAAGACCCGGCGCTGGCGGTGTGGCGCGACCCGCAGGACGTCTCGGCGCTGCTCTGGTCGGTCTATTGCGGGCAGCCGCTGGTGCGGGATTTTCTGGTGGCCAAGCGCACGGCGTGGAATTTGCCGCTCGATGTATTTGAAGCGGCTGCTACAGGCAACGAACAGCGGCTGCAGGCGATCCTCAGCGAGAGCCCGACTGCCGCGCTGGTTGTATCCGGCGACGGATGGACTCCACTGCATCTGGCCGCGGCATTCGGCACGCCGCTCGGCGTGGCCGCATTGATCTTTCGGGGCGCTGCCGTGGATGCGGTGTCAGACAACGCGCAGCGCAATCAGCCCTTGCATGCGGCGCTGGCTTTGGGAAAGAATCCGTCGGCGATTGAGTTGCTGATTTCGCACGGCGCCGATGTGAACGCCACGCAAGCCGGAGGATTTACGCCGATTTTTGCTGCGGCGACGGCCAATCGCAGAGACCTGGCAGAACTGCTGGTGAATCACGGCGCCAATCCGCGTTATGCGAATAACGAGGGCAAAACGCCCGGCGATTTTGCCAGAGAACGCGGCCACGAAGAGTTGGCGGCGTGGCTCGATGGGACGACGGAGTAAGCGCGCCCACGTCTTTTTCATCAAGGCTACGGCGGCTAGAGCCGATCGCATCAATCGGCGAGGCATTTGAGAAACATCCCTCAGGGGCTGAAGCCCACGATTTTGTGCGGTGTTTGCGGCACGACTAAAGTCGTGCCCTGTTACGAAGGCATCTTGGCGGCACTCGTGAAGAGTTGCGCCCTGTTACAGAATTCCGACTACCACGATTTTCTCGCAGCGTATGAAGCCCGATGTTTACGGCACCCGTCGGCTCCGCTCACCCCACACGTGCCGACGCCCATGCATCTTCCCAATTGCGCGGGCGAAGCCAGGGCGCGGTTGCCGTTCTTTAGGTTACGCAGTATATTCGATATGTGCCGAATATACGAAATATAGCTCGAGCCAAGGCCGGCCAGTTTTTTATCGAAGACATGGCGCGGCTGCTCATGGCTTCGGGGGTGCCGCAGGCGGCGGCCCGGTTGTATGGGTACCTGTTGCTCTGTCCGGCGCCGGCCAGCCTGGACCAGATTTCGGACGAGCTCGAGATGAGCAAGAGCAGCGCCAGTGTGGCGGCACGGTTGCTGGAGAAGTACACGCTGGCGCAGCGCTGTGGGGAGCGCGGCAGCAAGCGGGCCTTGTATGAAGTGTCGGAGAATTACGAAGGCATCTTGAGTGAACAGAAACGGCTGTTGCAGGCGATGGCCGATCTGCTGAAGGCGGGCGCGCATTCCACGTCCTCTGGCGCGGTGCAGAAACGCCTCGACGGGATGGCGGAGTTTTACCTGGCAACGTTCGAGGCCATGGAAACGGCCTTGCAGAAATGGCGCGCGAAGAAATCGAAGTGAGGCGACGGAGCTGGCGCTCTTTCATCTTGTCTGCTGAAGGAGTGGAACGGAGGAACGATGACAAGGAGCTTCGCCGAGATTCTGCTTTTTGCTCTGCTGGCGATGAATGCAGGGCTCCTGATCTTTATTGCGGGGGTTCTTCGCAAGGTGATGAACGAGATGGACGAGGCTGCATTCAAGCAGTTCGTGATGTCGCTGGTTCGTCATTCAAAGAGGTCGCCGTTCATGCTCACGGTCTTAGACATTCCACTGCTTGGGGCGATCCCGTATCTCTATTTCTATGGTTTTGGGAATCGATGGCTCATTGCCGGGCTCGCACTTTGGCTGGTGTCGGGGGGAATCGCAAAGTTGATCAAACTTCCCGTCTACAAAGCGGTAGCTGCGCTGGATGCGGGCGATGGGGCAAGGCTCGAGGAAGCGCGTCACAAGCTGAATGCCGGGAACATGTTTCAAGCGATTCTGAACTCCGTCGCAGTTCTGGTTGCGCTGGTAGGGTTTGTCGGATGAGGTGTGGAGTTGGTCTTGCGGGGACGAGTGGTTGTGCGAGGCCAGCTGCGGCGGTCTGACGTTGAGGTGTCGGGCGGGTTGGGAACTGGCGATTCGTGGGAGACGAGGCGAAAGACGGCGCGGCAGGGCGGGACTTGTGTCCTACGCGTGTAAGACATCTGTTGGACATTTGTCGGACGCCCGTAAGACACGGTGTCTTTGGGGAGCGCCTTTGTTTGACACGGGACTCGATCCTTGGCTTACACGTTCCCCCGGTGTAAGACAGAGCGGCCGGGGGCGCGGAGTCCGATAGGCTACGAGGAGGAGTTGATTCCTACGCTTGTTCCCTGCCTCTCTCCATCCGCTGCTTATCTGGACGATTTCTTTGGCCAGCATTCTGTGCATGCTGGTACGCCCGCGCAGGGTGTCGGAAGCGTGGTGGGTTTGCGCGGGAGCGGCGGTGCTGGTGGTGCTGGGGCTTCTTCCGCTGCGACAAGCCGGCCACGCGGTGTGGGAAGGGCTCGATGTGTATCTCTTTCTCACCGGCCTGATGATCCTGGCGGAGATGGCACGCGTAGAGCGCGTCTTTGACTGGGCTGCCGGGGTCGCAGCGATGCATGCGCGAGGCTCGCCGCAGCGGCTGTTTGCGCTGGTGTACGGGGTGGGCATCGGGGTCACGGCGCTGCTCTCGAACGACGCGACTGCAGTTGTATTGACGCCGGCAGTGCTAGCCGTGGTGCGCCGGGCGCGGGCAGGCCCCAAGCCCTACCTGCTGGCGTGCGCGCTGATTGCGAATGCGGCCAGCTTCGTCTTTCCGATTTCGAACCCGGCGAATCTGGTTGTGTTCGGACGCGGCATTCCGCCGCTCATGGCGTGGCTGAAGATTTTTCTGCTTCCCTCGCTGGCGTCGATCGCGGTGACATTCGTGTGCTTGCGGTGGCAGTCGCGGCACGCGCTGGCCGGGCAGATCGAGGGAGAGGCAGCGCCCGCGCCGCTAACCGTGGAGGGCAAGCTGGCGCTGGCGGGCCTGCTGCTGGCGGCAGGGGCGCTGATCGGGGCATCGGCTTTCGGGCTGCCGCTGGGCGCGCTTACGTGCTGCGCGGCGGCGGCGGCCCTGCTGGTGGTGGCCGCGCGGAACCCGCGGATTTTGACGAGGGTTGCGCGGGGGATTGCGTGGTCGGTGCTGCCGCTGGTGGCTGGGCTGTTCGCGATTGTGGAGGCGCTGGAGAATGCCGGCCTGCGGCGGGCGGGGGAGGCCGGGCTGCAATCGGTTTCCGCGCTTCCAGTGTGGATGGCCAAGGGGGCTTCGGCTTTCGCGGTGGCGCTGGTGTCGAACGGGATGAACAATCTGCCGGTGGGGCTGATGAGCGGGTCGGTGCTTCGCGATGCAGGCCACGCGGGACTGGTGGCGCATGCCTTGCTGATCGGTGTCGACCTGGGGCCGAATCTTTCTGTCACCGGGTCGCTAGCGACGATTCTATGGCTGATTGCTTTGCGGCGCGAGAACGTGGAGATCACGGCAGGGGAGTTTTTCCGCATTGGACTGCTGGCCATGCCGGCGGCGCTGGCGGCGAGCCTGGTGTTGTTGTGGAATTAGGTCCAGCGGCCTCAATCGGCGGAGGGGAAGAACCATACCTCAGGAGCTGAAGCCCTCGTCATTCGGGCGGTTTGCGGCACGACTGAAGCGTGCCCTGTTACAAAACGGGCCGGACGGCAAGATCTTCAGCAACCCGAGGCTAGGCTGCTTCGGGCGGGGGCGGCTGCCACAGTTCGATGCGATTGCCTTCGGGATCTTCGATCCAGGCGAAGCGTCCATAGGGGTAATCATCGCGCTTGGGATCGATGGTGACGCCGGCTTTGGCGAGCTCGGCGAGCAGCGCGTCGAGATCGTCGACACGGAAGTTGATCATGGACTGCTGGGGGCCGGGGCCAAAGTATTTCGTATGGGTTGGGAAGTGCGAGAAGACGGTCATGCCGAGGGAGGCGGGCCCCTCGAAGGCCAGCGTGCCGCCTTCACCGACGGGGATGCCGAGGTGCCGGGCGTACCAGGCAGAGAGCCCTTTCGGATCCTGGGCCTTGAGGAAAATGCCACCGACACCTACGGCACGGGCCATTGCTATTCCTCCTGTCGAAGCAGATCGTGAAGCCTGGGTTTGTGTTTCACCTGGCGGCCGGTCCGGGGCTGATCCTGGACGACGCGGGCAGGTTTGGGCTGGCCGACGCGTTCGCGCGCGTTGGCTTTGACGGCCTTTGTGGCCGAGAAGGCGGCTGGCTTGCGTTTCGCCATGGCAAGGAAGAGTATGGAATAGTTTGCGCGAGAACGAAAGGCTTTCTGCGCAGCCGAATGAGAATTTCGGCACAGCCGAATGTGAATATTGCCCCACGGGCCGGAGTCAAGGAGTCGATGGAAGAGCGGGAGTTTTTCAACGAGACGACCGAGATGCGGACGCACACGCTGAGTTGCCCGAAGTGCGGGCAGGCCTCGGAGTACAAGGTGACATGGGTGGTCCGTCGCAAGAAGCCGCAGCTGCCGCGGCAGGCCGATGAGCGGGACCGGGCGCGCTTTGCGAAGGCGCAGTCGTACATGGTGCGGCGCGACGACAAACTGGCCTGCACCAATATCCGGTGCCGGAAACCGTTCGAGATCACGACGCTGCAATCGCTGGCATTTTTGACGGAATAGCGGGCGCATGTGCGCGACGCGCAACAGCGCAAGCCGTGTTGCTGGCGTGGATGGACCCCTGTGTGATTCAATCGAGGTGTTGGCGGCCGTGATGGGCACGGGGCCGCCTGGAGATCGTGATGGCCAATTCCCTTCTTCCCCCTGAAGAGCGCAACCTGACCCCTGACCAAGTGGAGGCGCTGGATAAACGGCGCGACCTGGGGCAAACGTTTCTGGTGATTGCCGGTCAATTTGCGGTGATTGCGACGGTGTTGTCGCTCTGGGTGGGACAGGATCTGACGTACTCGCCGGGCTGGGCGCATCCGATGTTCTACTACTTCGCGCTGGCTATTTGCCTGGTGGCGGGGTTCGGGCTTACCGGATTGGTTCTGCGGCGCGGCAGCCATCGCATCGATTAACCGCCCTTTCGCATCCTAGAGGAAGCTGATTGGCCCGGCACCGAGGTGCGGGGCGGTATAGCCTATACGAGAATGGCTACTTCTTCCTCCATCGCATCGTCATCCAAGCTCACCGACAGCCATGGCCGGGTGATTCATGATCTGCGCGTGTCGATCACGGACCGGTGCAACTACAAGTGTGTTTACTGCCGGACGGGCGAGTATGGAGCGCAGTATCCGGAGCTGGGGATCGACGAGTACCTGCGGCTGATCAAGCTGTTTGTGAGCCTGGGAATCGAGAAGGTGCGGCTGACAGGCGGGGAGCCGCTGCTGCGGCAAGGCTTGCTGGAGTTGCTGCGAGAGCTGGTGAAGCTGCGCACCCTTGACGGTAAGCGGCTGGACCTGGCGCTGACGACAAACGGGCATTTGCTGGACACGCTGGCAGAGCCGCTGAAGGCGGCCGGGCTGCAGCGCGTGACGGTGAGCATGGACGCGGTGGACGCCGCGACCTTCGAGCGGATTACGCGGGTTCCGGGAAGCCACAAGAAGGTGCTGGAAGGGATTCGCGCGGCGCGCATGGCGGGATTGACGCCGCTGAAGATCAATTGTGTGCTGCTGCGCGGCTTCAACGACGACCAGATCGAGCACTTTGCCCGCTTTGCCCGGGAAGAAGACGTGGTGGTGCGGTTTATCGAGTTTATGCCGCTCGAGGAAGGCCGCCTGTGGAGGCCGGAGATCGTGGTAGGAATGCGCGAAATCATCGACCGGATCGACCGCGTCCTGCCGCTGGAGCCGCTGCCGGCACGGGATGCGAGCGAAACGGCACGACGCTACACTTTTGCCGACGGGCGGGGCGAAATCGGGATTATCGCGCCGGTGACGCAGGCTTTTTGCGGGGCATGCAGCCGGGTGCGGCTGACGTCGGACGGCAAGATCCGGACCTGCCTGTTTTCGCAGGTGGAACACGATTTATATGGGCGCATGCGCGGGGGGGAGAGCGACGAGGAGCTGCGCAGCTATATTGCGCTCACGGTCCAGGGCAAGGAGGCGCGCCACCACATTGGCGAGGCCGGTTTCCTCAAGCCATCCCGCTCGATGGTGCATATCGGCGGATAGTTGCCTTAGGCGCACTAAACCAACGTCATGACGAAAGTGCAATTCCTGAGCGGATCAGTCCGGAACGTGTGCCAGAATTCACACAGGACAGTCTCGGAATGACAGAATCGCTACTCGCAGATGCAGGGCTGCAGGAACCCACCGGCGGCATCGACCGAGCGGCGGGCACCGGGGCCCACGAACCACCGGAGCTGTCGCTGGCGGCAACCCCCGCAATTCTCATGCTGAATCGAACGGAAGAGCGGATCCCGATCGACGACCTATTGGTGTTTCACCAACTGGCGCGGTCGCTGACTTCGAGCTTCGACCTGGACACGATTCTGCGCACCATCCTGGAGCACATGGAGCGGTTCATCGACGCCGATCTGTGGAGCCTTCTGATGCTTGACGAGACGAAGCAGGAATTGTTCTATGCCATTGCCGCGGGCGGCGAGGAAGCGGCGCTGCGCGACCTGCGGGTGAAGGTGGGCGAAGGCGTTGCCGGCTGGGTGGTGGAACACGGCGAGACGCTGATTGTTCCGGAGACGGAAGACGATCCGCGGCTCTACCGGCCGGGATCGGAAGGCGGGCCGAAGGTGCGCTCAGTGATTGCGCTGCCGCTGCGGGGGCGCAAGGGGACGCAAGGGGCGATCGAGATTTTCAATCCGCGCGCCGAACAGCTGACCGACTACACGATCGCGTTTCTGCACATCCTGGCGGACCATGCGGCGATTGCGATTGAGAACGCGCGGGACGTGGCGCGCATTCAGCAACTCACGATTACCGACGACACGACGGGCCTGTTCAACGTGCGGCATCTCTACGACGTGCTGGGCCGGGAGCTGGAGCGCAGCACCCGCGAGCGGATTCCGGTGAGCCTGGCGTTTCTAGATCTGGACCGCTTCAAGCAGGTGAACGACGAATACGGCCACCTGATTGGGAGCGAGCTGCTGGCGCGCACGGGCCAACGGCTGCAGCAGTTGAGCCGGCCGCAGGATCTGTGCTTCCGCTATGGCGGCGACGAGTTTGTGGTGGTGATGCCGAGTACCGCGGCGCGCGAAGCCGCAGAGCTGGCCACCGTCCTGCACCGGGAGCTGACGGCGACGCGTTTTCGCATGAACGGGAAGCTGGAACTGGTGGTGAGCGCGAGCGTGGGTCTGGCGACAGCGCCCGAGGACGGAAGCACCATTCACACAGTGATAGGCGTGGCCGATGCGCGCATGTACGGCGTGAAGTCGGACGGCCGTGGACGGGTGCGGGGCAAGTAAGGGGCTGGCCTGCTAAAGTCCCGGCGCGTCAATTTCTATTGCAAATCAAAAAAACTAAAGGATGGTCCGGATTTCCCGCGTTCAAGCTGATAAGCGGGTGAATCGATGCTCGACGCCCTGAAGTTTGCGTTTGAGATTCTGGTAGTGGCTGCGCTGGCCATGCCCTGGCTGGCGCTGCTTCATCGCATGTTCCCGGCCGAGGGCTCCTTCAGTTTTCGCGGATGGCTCGACCTGATCCCGAAAGATGCGAAGAGCGCGGTTTCGATTACGGTGGTCCTGGCTTTTGGCTATTTGCTTGGATCGGCGATCGAGCGGATCTCGCGGAACTTTTTCAATGACGATATCTGGAGAAGCTTTCCAACCGAACATCAAATCCGCGTGGAGACGTATCGGGAGGCGTACTGCTCGGGGCATCTGATTTCGGAGCTGAATCTCCCCTTCTGGAACGATTCCGGCCCATTGATGCAATCCAATGCATCCAGCATGTCCAGCCCGTCGCGCATGTCGAGCACATCTCCGGCATCGGGAGTTTCGGGTGTCTCGAGCACATCGGACGCGCCGGGCACATCGGGCATTGAGGAGCGATCGAGGAGACGTTTCGGTCTCTGTCCGGCGAGTTCGAGCACGGTGAGCACTGTGCAGAACTCGGTGCAGGCCGGGAACGATCCGAGGAGGGCCAGAAGAATCATTACGGAGCTGGGCTTTCAGAGGCGCGTCGAGGATATGTTCCGGCTTCAGGAGGGAGCGCTGATGCTGGAAGGCGCGGATAAAATTGCGCGATTGAAGGAGTATTACGACCAGATTGCGGTGCTCAGGGGAGCGGCCTTCAGCGGGTTTCTGCTTTTCGCCTTGAGTGTTTTCGGTGTTCTGGGAAGCTGGAGGCTGCGCTGGGCGGGGAAACGCTGGGTGAGCGTTTTGCTGCTCGTTCCTGCATGCCTTGTGGTCCTGTTTGCGCTCGAGTCGTCGTGGCATCATTGGAGCCATATTCTCGAGAAGGTAAACTCCGACCGGACGTCGAGCCGGGCCACAACCGACGGCATTACGAATTCCGACACGGACACGTCCAGCCCCACAGTGGAGACTCTGGGAAGGCTCTATGTCGATCCGCCCCTGGCGGAGTTCGTTGTTCTTCTTATCGGAGTTGTCGGGTTCGTCGCTACGCTGCGCGCCCAGCAGGCGACGTCGTATCTCCGCATCTGCACCGTGGCGGCGGTTCTGACATTGATTTCGTTTGGCGGGTGGTGGTGGACGGAGGTCATGTACGACCGGGAAGTCATCCACTCGCAACCCATTCTGACGTTAGGCAGCGCCCGCTACATTCCGGATCCGGGCAAACCGTAGCGGGTTGCGTCCCTGGGGAGGGGGCAGGCATGGTCGCTCAGGGGCTGAAGCCCGCGTGATGCGGGAATTCTTTGCGGCACGACTGAAGTCGTGCCCTGACCGGACCTACCGAAACTTCCGCATAGGCGGTCGCATGACCGGAACGCACCAATATGGAATCGGGATCCTACAATTCCGGTTCAACGAACAACGTGCAAAGTGCGTTTCCAGCGCGTGTCTGGAAAGAAATGCACCAGAACGTGGCCGATCCACGCGAGCTTGTGACCGAATCCTGTTTGTTCAAGTTGCCCGTCTGCGGCCTCGAACGACCAATAGTTGAAAAGCGGACGGCCAATTATGTTGGCGCGTGGCACGAAGCCCCAGTAGCGCGAGTCCAGGCTGTTGTGCCGGTTGTCGCCCATCATGAAATACATGCCGGGTGGAACGACCAGGTCGCCGTCCTGGATATAACTCGAGAAGTTCATGGCCCACGACTCTGTGGCCCCAGGCACCTCGGCTGGAGGTACTGCGGGAAAATCGTCGAGGAACTCGTTGAAGTTATCCGGCGTCGTCGGCTGCGCAAATCCCACGGGCTGTGCAACACCATTCACAATCACAATGCCGTTGCGTAGATGAATATGATCGCCGGGCACGCCAATCAATCTCTTCACCAGGGGAGTGTATTGTGGTGTTCCGTCGGCGTCAGTGGCATCAATACCAGGCTGATAAACGGGCTTGTGGAAGACCACGATATCGCCGCGCCTCGGCTCGCGATACCTTATGAGCGGCATCCACGAAGCGGGCGGCGATAGCGTAATCTGGTCGACGACCAGGTGATCGCCTACAAGCAACGTGTTCTCCATCGAGCCTGACGGAATGAGGTAGTTCTGAGCTAAGAAGGTCAGAATGAACAGGCCCACCACCAGAACTGAGCAGATGCTGGCCAGCGCCTCGAAAGGAGTCTCTTCCCGATTGATGTTGGGGGAAGCTGCGGGCTTCGTTGAAACAGTAGAAATCTTCGTCGCTGGACTCATCCAAAAGCTCCTCACGAAGGCTGGCGAGCCCCAGGGCGTTCGCAGCGGTCACTTCAGAAGGGATGATTTCATGTAGGTTCGACTGTCGTCGAGTTTGCGTTTGACCAGAGTTAATCAAACCTCTGCGCAGTGCAGGGTTTTCCGAATGATTTGGTATTGCGGGTGTGTCGTGGGCAATTGGGAACTTTCGGCCCCTGCATGCAGCCGCTCTGTGCCGGAATTTTGTGCTAACGATATGGACTTCTTGGATATCTTGGACATTTGGGATATTGCAGAATCAGGAACTTACGTGTTTTCAGTGGCCGTTTGAGTCGTGCCCTGTTACAAAGCCATTTTTCGCGGCGCGGCTGAAATGTTGTGCCCTGTGGCAAAACGAGGAGGACGACAGTTTTTTCCTGCAGTTTGTGAGGTCGTGCCCTGATCCTTCGTCCCTTTGATTTTTCTTACGATTCGTTGTCCTGCTTTTCGGCGAGCCTTTCCAGTTGAGCGCGCCAGTCGAGCGAATCGATGAAGGCGCGCGATTCGCGCCAGCCGGGTTCGACGATGACGTGCAGTTGGAGAAAGACGCGGGTGCCGAGCAGCGACTCGATCTGCTTGCGCGCGCCGGTACCGATTTCTTTCAACTTGGCTCCGCCTTTGCCGATGAGGATGGCTTTCTGGCCATCGCGCTCGCAGTAGATGGCAGCGGCGATGCGCGCGAGGGGGAGCCGAGCCGGCGGCTGCCCTTTTTTTCGCGGCGGCGCCGGCGGTTCGGCCTCTTCATATTGCTCGATGACGACGGCCGCGGCGTAAGGAACCTCTTCGCCGGTTTCGACGAGAATGCGCTCGCGAATGAGCTCGGCGACCATGAAACGCATGGGCTGGTCGGTGTACTGATCTTTGGGATAGTAGCGTTCGCCAGTGGGAAGCTTGGCGACGATTTTGCGGACGAGCAGGTCGAGGCCGTCGCGCTTGCGGGCGCTTATGGGAATGACTTCAGCGAAGTGAAACTGTTTTGTCAGGGTTTCAATGAGGGGAAGCAACAGGTCTTTGGCGACGAGATCGATCTTGGTGAGGACGAGAAAGACGGGACAGTCGAGGCCGCGGAGGAGGGAGAAGAGGAAGTCGTCTTCGCTGGCCGCGGCGGCGGCGTGGGCGCTTTTGCGTTTTCCTGCAAAACCGGGAGCACCCACGACTTTGCCGGCCGCTAAACTCGCGTCGAGGGAAACCGGCGTTTGTGCCTGGGTGGTTACGTCGCCGGGGTCTGCGGCGGCTTCAAGCTGAATGCGGCGGCTGGCGTCGATGAGGACCAGTACCAGGTCGCGGGTTTCGAGAGCTTCGTGGACTTCCTGCAGCATGCGGCGGTCGAGCTGCGACGCGGGCCTGTGGACTCCCGGGGTATCGACGAAGACGATCTGGGCTGCGGGATGCGTGCCTTTGCGCGCGGCAACTTCGACGACGCCGGCAATGCGGTTGCGCGTGGTCTGCGGCTTGGGCGTGACGATGGCAACCTTTTCGCCGGTGAGGGCGTTGAGGAGCGTGCTTTTGCCGGCATTGGGGCGGCCGAGAATGGCGACGAATCCTGATTTCAAGGGATGGAGATTCTCCTGACTGAGTTTACGGCTTTTTTCGGAGATTCGTGTGTGGCGGACAGTGGTGGGTTTGAGTTTGTGCTTTCCCATGTCCAGCTACAGGAACAGGGGCACTCATTTTCGTGCCCGCAAAACACGGGTAAAGCGAGTCGAAACCAACGCAGATCGTTCGCGCCATGCGTGCGGGTTCTCAGGTGACAAGGCAAAACAGAATGAAGCCTCACGAAGCGCGGGTTGCCGCGGTCTCGATGCGGGGCGGGAAGATGCGGACACGCTCGACGCGGCGATCGGTGGAGGCGACCACTTCAATGCGCAGGCCGGCGTGATCGAGCTCGACCACTTCGCCGCGCAGGGGGATGCGGCCCTCGATTTCGCTGACCAGGCCGCCGAGCGTGGTGGCTTCGTAGGACTGGTCGACTTCGACGGGCTCGCCGAAGAGGTCGACCAGCTGATCGACGGGAAAACTGCCGGGCACGAGCCAGGAGCCGCCCGCCTCGCGCTGCGGATCTTCGACCGGGGTGTCGGTTTCGTGCTCGTCTTTGATGTCGCCGACGATTTGCTCGAAGAGGTCTTCGATGGTGACAAGGCCGGCGACGCCGCCGTACTCGTCGATGACAAGGCGCATGTGCTGTTTTTCGCGCTGCATCTCGCGCAGCAGCTCGTAGCCGCGCTTGGTTTCGGGCACGAAGGCCGCGGGACGCTGCATCTGGGCGACGGTTTGGGTGCGGGCTTCGGCATCGGTGATCTGCAGGAGGTCGTGAGAGAAGGCGATGCCGGTGACGTTGTCGAGCGATTCGGAGTAGACGGGGACGCGGGAGAAATTGTGTTCGCGGAGCAACTCGATGAAGTGCTCGAGGGTGGTGTCGCCAGAGACAGCGAAGATGCGCGGGCGGGGGGTCATGACTTCGCGGACCAGCTTGTCGCCAAATTCGACGGCGGAACGGACCAGGTCGCGGTCGGTTTCTTCGAGGATGCCTTCTTCCTGGCCGGCTTCGAGCAGGGCCTCGACGTTGCCGGCGGTTTCTCCTTGCGGGTCGGGGGGCGGCTCGGCAAGGGAGGCGACGGAGTAGAAGAAGCGCACGAAGACGGTGATAGGGGTGATGACCCAGAGCAGAAACCGAATCGGCCACAAGAGGCGCGCGGCCCAGCGCCCCGCGGTGAGATTGAAGAGCATGGTGGGCAGGACCTGGGCACAGAAGACGACGACCAGTATGACTCCGACGACGGCCTGGGCGATCTCAGGGTAAGACGGGCGGCCGGTGTGCGGCGCACGATCGAAAAGAATGGCGCCGAATGCCAGCGCGATCACGCCGAGCGCGATCTGCTGGAGCACGGCAGCAGAGATGGCGGCGTGTTCGCGGCTGAGGCCGAGGTGAGGCTCGACTTTTTCTTCCCAGGCATCGAGATTTTCCTGGACCTCGCGGGAAAGGATCTTGCCGTACTCGGCATAGACGCGGCTGATGTAAGAAGCCAGCGTGACGATGGCGGCGGCGAGGATGAGGAGGAAAACGGTGAGCGGGGTCATGCGGCACCTGCGGCACCTGCGGTGCGGCCAATGCCACCTGCGGTGGGGCCAATGTTCCCAGATTTTCTGGCCGGGCCTGCGCCACCTGCGATGGGGCCAATCCTTCTCGTGACCCGTCGGTTCATGGAGAGATTCTCAGCTCGTTCGATGAGGCCCTGGGGCAGGCCGAGGCGGGCACGCAAGGTGCGCTCGCGGCGGGCCATTTGACCGGCGTCGGATTCGTGATCGTAACCGGCGAGATGGAGCAGGCCGTGGAGGATCAGAACTTTGATTTCGGTTGCCAGGGAATGGCCCTGCGCGGCAGCCTGACGGCGAGCGGTGGGCACGCTGATGGCGAGATCGCCTGCGACTTTTTCCTGCTTTTGGATATGGGCTTCGACGGGGAAAGAGAGGACGTCCGTCGACTTGTCGATGCGGCGGAATTGGCGGTTCAACTTGCGGATTGCGGCATTGGTGGTGAGCAGGACGCTGACGTGGCCGCGCAACCGGACGGCTGCCTGGGCCTGGGCGAGAAAGCGAGCCAGGACGCGGGTGGACGGGAGTCGCTGGGAACCGCGGGCCGAGTGATTGCGATCGGAAGAGGCGCTGGAATTCGCGCGCGGAACCCGTCCGCCCCGAGCACGGACACCCATGCCGGTTTGAGCAGCGGGGTAAGGGTCCAAGTCTGGGTCGAGGAGAATCATCGTGCGGGGTGGAGGGCCGCGCAGAAGACGCGGCCCCGGTTCCAGCTTCGATTTTACGCGAAGGGCAAGTTTACTGCGGTTTTTGCGCCTGCACCGCGGTGGCGGGCTGTTCAACCCCGAGGCTATCGGTGAGCGAAAGGGGCAGTTCCTGCTGCTGAGGCTTGGCCGATTCGTATGCGCGGACAATGCGCTGCACCAGGGCGTGGCGAACGACGTCGCCCTCTTCAAAGTGGCAGAAGTGGATGCCTTCAACGCCATCGAGAATGTTGATGGCATCGACGAGGCCGGATTTGCGCGGATTGGGCAGGTCGATCTGCGTGATGTCGCCGGTGATGACGCTCTTGGAGTTGTTGCCCATGCGGGTGAGGAACATCTTCATCTGCTCGACGGTGGTGTTCTGAGCCTCGTCCATGATGATGAATGCGTCGTTGAGGGTGCGGCCGCGCATGAAGGCGAGCGGCGCCACTTCAATCACGTTCTTCTCGAGCATCTTGTCGACACGTTCGGGCTCGAGCAAGTCGTAAAGGGCGTCGTAGAGCGGGCGGAGGTAGGGATCGACTTTTTCCTGCAGGCTGCCAGGCAGGAAGCCGAGGCGCTCGCCGGCTTCGACGGCGGGACGCACGAGCACGATGCGGCTGACTTTTTTGGCGTTCATGGCGGCAACGGCCATGGCCACCGCGAGATAGGTTTTGCCAGTGCCCGCGGGGCCGACGCCGAAGACCATGTCGTGCTGCTCGATGGCCTCGACATAGCGGCGCTGGTTAAGTGAGCGGGGCTGCACGGCGCGCTTGACGCCGGCGGAGCGCTGCTTACCGGTTTCGGCAACAGATTTAAGTGTCAAGGCGGGATCGGCTACGACCAGGCGCAGCATGCCGTTTAATTCGCCGTTGTGGGGATTGATGCCCTGGCGGCGGAGGGCTTCGAAGTCCTGAAAGATACGCTTGACTCGACCGACGGCATCATCCGGCCCTTCCACGTGCACGGCGTCGGATCGGAGTTCGATCCGTACACCGAGTGAGTCCTCCATTAACCTGAGGTTTTCATCGCGGGTCCCAAACAGGGGCTCAAGATTCGGCGTGATCTCCAGCTTTGCGTTCAGACGACCTCCATGGCTGCCGCGGGGGCAGACTGTGCTTTGAAGTTAGATTCAGTTGCGCGAGGAATCGGTGGGATGGAGCGGAATCTTTCGTTGAGGAGAGCGCAGACGCAGGGCGGACCGGTGAGAGTCTGAAGCCGAAACGTATTGGCGAATGCGCCCAAATGGGTTATCTGGGGAGAGAGTAGCGCCGGTCGGTTCCGGCGTCAATCCCACCGGGGTAAAGATTCAAGAAAATAGTGACTTAGGGTGTACCGGGGCGAATGAGGAGATCCGCTCGCGGAGGGCCGGGGGCTGCCTCAAAGGATCCCAAAGCTGGGCTGATCCCTTCGCCTTGCTCCGTGGTATGACCGCGGAAATCGCCGAATTCTTGTGACGAGCTTGATTGGTTCAGCGGTGCTGAGTCGGGCAACACTTACCTCTTTGGAATGGAACGACGGCTTTTGAGGTAGTCCCCATGCCTGGGATTTTTATCAGTTACCGGCGCGCGGATAGTTGCGCATACGCTGGTCGGGTTTACGACCACCTGGTCGATCGCTTCGGCAAAGGCCGCGTCTTCATGGACGTCGACAGTATCGAACCAGGAGTTGACTTCATCGAGGTCCTCCAGAACACAGTTGGGTCGTGCGATGTGCTGATCGCCGTGATCGGCAGGCAGTGGCTCACGGCAACCGATGCCGACGGTCGGCGGCTCGATCATCCCGAAGACCTGGTCCGGGTAGAAGTTTCGACCGCGCTGAACCGAAATGTTCGTGTCATTCCTGCGCTGGTTGGGGGCGCGCAGATGCCTGCGAGCCACGACCTGCCGGAGGCACTTGCGCAGCTGGCGCGCCGCAACGCCTTCGAAATCTCCGACACATCGTTCGTTCCCACCCTCAACCGGCTGATTGAGTCGCTGGAGAAGATCATTCCGGAGGACCTGGCAACTCCGGCGCCAGGACCCCGCTTCGGCACGCAACACAATCAGCTTGCGGAGGCTACGCGGCCCAATCCGCCTACAGCTCCTGCGGTTGTGGAGCAGCCGCTGGCGAAGTTACCCAGGTGGAGAAAATGGTTGTTGCTTTATCGCCCTTGCAGCTTTGGGGGCATGGTTTGCCGGTTTCTGCTTTCCCCGACACTGCTGGTCGATGCTTTAGCGACGTTCGGATCGTTTACCGATGGAAGTTACAAGGATGGGGCATTGTGGGGTGGGGTTGGCTTCCTGTGCTTGATGGCTGTCTGCCTTTCTGCGGGAGGGCAATGGTGCGATGGACAGGCACTCAGGAGAAGCCCTGTGGGAACTGGCGCCAGTGCCGCTCGTTGACCCGGGCGCGGGATTCCCGTAGACTTAGAAATTGCGAGGGATGCGGTGTGTCTGCATCTGACCTGCATCGGGGCCTTCATTGTGCCTGCACCAATTTTCCCTGACAATTCAGGGCTTTAGAACAAGGAAGCAGAATGGCAAACCATGTATCGTCGCTGAAGCGCACCCGTCAAACGGAGAGCAAAACCGAAGTGAACCGCGCCAACCGGACGCGTGTGCGTACGAGCCTGCGGGCGCTGCGTGAGGCGCTGGCCAAGGGCGACAAGGCGGCAGCCCAGGCGCAATACCGTACGACGGTTTCGGCGCTCGACAAGAGCGTGCAGAAGGGCGTTTTGCACTCGAATACGGTATCGCGGTACAAGAGCCGACTGAATGCGCGGTTGAAGGCCTTGGTGACGGCGAAGGCGTAACGGATCGGCCGAAGAGGCTGGAGATTGAACGACGGCCGGGAGCGATCCCGGCCGTTGCTGTTTTTGGGGGGCGAGAAAATCGTTCAGCAATTTCGGAATAGGTGTAAAGCGAAGGAACGCACTGCGAAGAGTCAACGCGGATTGCGAAACTTGCTCTAAGCGTGTGCGGCGATTCTGCGCTTCGGCTGTGGCTTGCGGCGGCTCCATCCGCCCAGATCGAGGGCGACGGCCATGCACGCGGCGCGCAATTCATCGGCAAGGGTTCGGTCGTCGACGGTGCGCGCGACGATCATGCCGCCGATGGACAGAGCCGCGATGGCCTGGGCGGTGGTGCGACGCGACCGGCCGTTTTGGACGGCGCTGCGCTCGAGGACCCCGACCATAGCCTTGAAGACATCTTCAAAGGCGCGCTTGGCGACTTCGCTCTTGCGGGCGACGTCTGTAGGCAGGGCGACCATGGGACAGGAATTCTCCACATCTTCAAAGTGCTGCCGCGAGAGATAGGCGCGGACGACCTGAGCGCCGGCGTGCGAGGAGGCGAGATCGACGTGCACGCCTTCCCAGCCGTTCTTCCACTCGGGGTCGGTGAAGAAACAGCCGAGGACCTCGGCATAGAGGTCGCTCTTGCTTTGGAAGTAGCTGTAGAACCCGCCATGGGTGAGGCCGGCGCCTGCCATGATCTGCGTGAGCGAAACATTCTCGAAGCCGTGCCGGTTGAAGAGCCGTCGTGCGCTCTCGACGATCTTTTTCCTGACAGTTAAGCGATGTCCAGCGGGATAGGCCATGGATTTCTCCTTCATTGGTTCGAGCATTGGTTCGAGCGTTGGTTCGAGATTCAAGTATGCGGCGGCAAAATATGTTCTTGAACATATTTCTCTCCGCTGTTCTTCTCGGGAGGAGCGATTTTTAATCGGTCGGAAGGGGAGGATGGGGATGGACGAGCAAGCGAAGGGGGCATGGCAGAGCAGGCGGCGAGCGATGGCAGCGATGGCGATGGCCTGCGGCGGAGCGGCATTGCTGGAGACTCGAAACGCGCAGGCAGAGCCAGAAGAGGAGGTTTCGCATTCTGCGGATGCGATTCATCAGGAGACGGTTTTCAAGGCCAGCCGGCAGCGCGTGTACGAAGCGCTCACCGACACGACGCAGTTCGACAAGGTGATTCAGTTGGGCAGCGGAGATTCAAAGGCTCTCGGCAGCGAGGCGACGCACATCAGCAAGGAGGCAGGAGGCGCGTTCGTGCTTTTCGGCGGACACATTTTTGGACGGCAGATTGAATTGAGGCCGAGCGAGCGCATCGTTGAGGCGTGGCGGGTGGCGGACTGGGCGCCGGGAATCTATTCGATTGCTCGATTCGAGTTGAAGGAGGACGGAGGCGGGACACGGGTGGTGTTCGATCACACCGGATTTCCGAAGGGACTGGGGCCCCATCTGGCCGCGGGTTGGAGGGGACATTATTGGGAACCGCTGGCGAAGTTTTTGAGTTGAGAAAGCAAGACTGATGCTTGGGTCGCTTTCCCATGCCTCAAAAGAGAGACATGGGGCACCCAGGGTGGTGGTCATTCGGGACTCTTTGAAACTACGGCTGGGTTGGGTTCGTGGATTCCCACCCATGATTGTGGGGATTCGATCTTCGCGTCAGTTGAGGCGTTCAAAGATGGCGGCGGCGCCCATGCCTCCGCCGACGCACATGGTGACGAGTCCGTAGCGCACGTTGCGGCGTTTCATTTCGGCGAGCAGGGTTGCCGTCAGTTTCGCCCCGGTGCAGCCGAGGGGGTGGCCGAGGGCGATGGCTCCGCCATTCACATTGACCTTTGCGGGATCGAGGCCGAGTTCACGCATCACGGCGAGGACCTGTGCCGCGAAGGCTTCATTGAACTCGATGAGGCCGATGTCGTCGAGCTTGAGCGCTGCTTGTTTGAGGGCCTTGGGCACAGCATAGAGGGGGCCGACGCCCATCTCTTCAGGCAAACAGCCAGCGACGGAGTAAGCAACGAGGCGGGCGAGCGGTTCGAGGCCGAGTTCCTTGGCGCGGGCTGCGTCGATGAGGATGGCGGCGGCGGCACCGTCGGAAGTTTGCGAGGCGTTGCCGGCGGTGACGGTTCCCTGCGCGTGGAAGACGGGCTTGAGGGAGGCGAGGGCTGTCGCGGAGGTGTCGGCGCGCGGGCCTTCGTCGGCGGCGAAGTTTTTCTCCTGGACGTGCGGCTTTCCAGGTTTGGCGGAGGGGGTGGCGGTGGTGATCTGCACCGGGATGAGTTCTTCGTCGAAGCGGTGGGCGGCCTGGGCAGCGAGAGCTTTCTGGTGGCTCAGGAGGGCGAAGGCGTCCTGATCTTCGCGGGCGATGTTGTAGTGGCGCGCGACGCGCTCGGCGGTGAGTCCCATGGTGAGCAGCGAGGCGGGATAGTTCTGGGAGAGCCAGGGATTGGGGCTGGGTTTGTTGCCTCCCATGGGGATCATGCTCATGGATTCTGTTCCGCCGGCGAGGACGACGCGGCAGATGCCGGCGCGGATGCGCATGTCGGCCTGGGCGATGGCTTCGAGACCGGAGGCGCAGAGGCGGTTGACGGTGGCACCGGGCACTGCAACGGGGAGACCGGCGCGGAGAGCGGCAAAGCGGGCAACGTTGAATCCCTGTTCGCCTTCGGGCTGGGCGCAGCCGAGGATCACGTCGTCGATTTCAGCCTTGTCGAGTTGAGGAACCCGGTCCAAGGCCCCGTTCAACGCAGTTGCGGCGAGATCGTCGGGACGGGTGGTGGCGAGGGCGCCTTTGGGGGCGCGGCCTACGGGAGTACGCACGGCGCTGACGAGAACGGCTTCGGGCATGGGAGGCTCCCAGAGGACTAAGGGACTAAGGGACCAGGTCTCTGCCCCACGTCGAGCTTATTCCGGCATGTCGAGGAGCGTCCAGTTGCCTTTTGCGTAGAAGTGAAAGAGGGTGTGGTTGTCGAGGATGGAGTCGGCGAGGGCATCGTGATCGAGGCGCGGCGGTCGGGGGTCCATGCCAATGCGCATGTCGTGCACCTGCTGCGGAGAAGCGCGATCGATGCCCCAGTTGAAGCCGAGGAGGGTGCCTGCATCGTGGGGCTGCAGGCGGTCGGTTTCAAGCGCGGTGGCAAGGACGATGGGGTGATCGGGCGCGCTCGAGAAAAACACAAGGAGTGAGACGGCGCCCTTTGAGGCGCAGAGGACGGCCCAGTCAGAAGAGCCCGCGTGCTCGAGACTGGCGTGGACGAGATTCTCGGGATGGTGCGCTTCGTAGGTTTGCGGAATGAGACAGCCGCGATGATCCAACTGGTCGACGATCGGCTCAGGAAGATCGGGAAAGGCGTTGGGCGGCAGGCGATGGATTGTGTAAGGGGCCGGGCGGCCATCGACCGTGGTGTGGCCCGACTCGGTTAAGGAAGACGCGGGCGGCGGAGGGATTCCCTGCCCCCTGGCGGCTGAGTTTGCGAGCGCCAGGCAAACGGCGATCCACAATGGGATCCGCGCGACTGATCCGTGCGTCATTCTGAGGCTAATTTCTGAGCGGCTTGCCGGTTTTCAGTGTATAGGCAATGCGCTCCTGGGTCTTGCGTTCGCCGCAGAGGGAGAGAAAGGCTTCGCGCTCGAGGTCGAGCACGTATTGCTCGGTGATGGGCGTGCCCGGCGTGATGCGGCCGCCGCAGAGAATGTAGGCGACCCAGCGCGCGACCTTCTGATCGTGTTCGGAGGCATAGCCGGCTTCGCCCATGAGGTAGATGCCTGTCTCGAGGGTGGCGAGGGCGCCGATGCCGGGTGCGGGCATCTGCATGCGTGGAACGGGCGCGGCGTAACCGGTTTCGGCCATGGCCGCGGCAATGGCTTTGGCATCGAGCAGGAGACGCTCGCGGTTGAGCGTGATGCGATCGAGGGACGCGAGCAAGCCAAGACCGCGCGCTTCAGCAGCGGAGGTAGAAACCTTGGCCATGGCAATGGTTTCGAGTGCGTGCTTGAGCGCGTCGGCGACTTCGGCGGATTGGGCGAAGGCGGATGGAGGATTGCGCGGATCGGGCGGCGCGACGGAGGCTGCAGCATCGAGGGCGCGGAGAAGCATTTCTTTGGTGCCTCCGCCGCCGGGTATGAGTCCGACGCCGGATTCGACGAGGCCGATGTAGGTTTCGGCGTGGGGCTGGCGGCGCGCGGCATGGAGACAGATTTCGGCGCCGCCGCCGAGGGTCATGCCGAAGGGCGCGACGACGACGGGGCGCGGGCAGAACTTGATGGCCGCGGTCATCTGCTGGAAGCCGCGGATGGCGAGATCAACTTCGTCCCACTCGCCCTCTTGCGCGACGAGAAGAAGCTGGAGCAGGTTGGCGCCGACGCTGAAGTTGTCGCGGTCGCCGGTGATGACGAAGCCGGCAAAGTCGCGGACGGCATCGGAGTCTGCGCGGAGAACCGCGGTGGTGAGCGCGACGACGTCGCCGCCGATGGCGTTTTTCACGGAGTGGAGTTCGATGCAGGCGATGCCGTCGCCGAGATCGACGAGCGAGGTGCCGGCGTTGCTGCGGACGGCGCGATGCGAGCGGCGGAAGTCGGCGACACGGGCGTGGCCGGGGTGCTGGGGAATTGCGTCCCAGGCGCCGGTGACAGGGTTGAAGCACTGCGGTCCGTCGGGCGAGTACCAGGAGACTTTGGCAGCATCCTGGCTGGCGCGCAGCAGATCGGCGGCGCCGCGACTCACAGGAAGGTGGAGGGTTTCCATGCGGGCAATGGTTTCGCGGACACCGGCAGCATCCCACATCTGGAAGGGGCCGAGCTCCCAGTTGAATCCGGCGCGCATGGCGGCGTCGATGGAAGGCGCGTCCCCGGAGGCTTCGCCGATGCGTTCGGCGGCGTAGTTCCAGAGCGAAGAGAGAAACGGCCAAAGAAACTTTGCGGCTTTGTCTTTGGCGGGATCGTTGGCGAGCAGCATGCGGAGACGCTCTTCGACGGTGGCGGCGTTTTTGGCCATTTCGAGCGCAGGAAGCGCGGGCTTGACGGCGGGACGGTAGTCGAGGGTATTGAGGTCGAGGACGAGGCGCTCGGCATTTGATTCGAGCTTAGGCGCGTCTGGTTTCGCGCCGGCTCCTCTCGTGCCCTCCGGACTTTTGTTCTTCTTGTAAAAGCCCTGGCCGGATTTGTCGCCGAGCCAGCCGCGCTTGACGATTTCGGCGAGGATTCCGGAGAAGCGGCCGGGGGCTGCACCTTGGGGGAAATTTGCGGCGACGTGGGCGAGGATGTCGATGCCCACCATGTCGGCGAGACGAAAGGTTCCGGTGCGCGGCCAGCCGAGGGCGGGTCCGGTGAGGGCGTCGACTTCTTCGATGGTGAGGCCCTGCTGGAGCATGAGGGTGGCGGCGGTGAACATGACGGCGACGCCGATGCGGTTGGCGATGAAGTTGGGGGTGTCGTTGGCGTAGACAACTTGTTTGCCAAGGAGTCGATCGGCGAAGGCGGCAAAGGAGGAGACGACGGCTGGATCGCTGTCGTTGGTGGCGATGATTTCGAGCAGGCGCATATAGCGCGGCGGGTTGAAAAAGTGGGTTGCGAAGAAGCGGTCGCGATGCGCGGTGAGTCCGGCGGCGATTTGTTGGACGGGCAGGCCGGAGGTGTTGGTGGTGAGCACGGCCTGCGGCGCGAGGTGAGGCGTGACGCGCTGGAGTAACGCGGTTTTGATGGCGAGGTTTTCGGCGACCGCTTCGATGACCCAGTCGCACTGGGCGAGCTTGGGCAGGTCGTCGTCGAAGTTGCCAGGGGTGATGAGCGCGGCGAGGGAGGATTCGTAGAGAGCTGCGGGTTTGGATTTAGCGAGCGCGGTGAGGGCGCCGATGGCGAGACGGCTGCGGGGGCCTTCGCCATCAGGGATCATGTCGAGAAGAAGCACGGGGATGCCGGCGTTGGCAAGGTGTGCGGCGATGCGCGAGCCCATGGTGCCGGCACCGAGCACTGCGGCACGGCGCACCAGAAATGGCTTGGCGGCGAGGCCAGGCTTGGCGGTCGCGGCGGGTGCGACGCTGCTCATGCATTGCTCCCTCGACGCGCGGATGTTGGTGGCGTCGCTGGCCCCGAGGATACGGAAGGGTGGCGGAAGGGGTCAAGGCGCGGAACGGGCCGCGCCTGACGCAAGGCGAGCGGCATCGCGGTGTTCATTTGTGGAGCAACTTGAAGGCGTGCGTCCACTCGGCGTGCACGAAGCCGGGAATGCACCACAGCATGCAGAGCGGCTCAATGGCACGCGCTGCTTCGACGGCGCCCATGTCGGCTGTTTCCCAGCCGAACTGGTCGCAGACCTGGGTAACGGTTTTCTTAGCGGCTTCGTTGTTGCCGCAGATGAACATGGTGGGCTTGCCGCCGGGGAATTGCGGGTTGACCATGCCGGGAGCGCCGACGGAGTTGAAGGCCTTGACCAGATGCGCGTCGGGAAAGTCGCGCTGCAGCTGTTCCATGAGGGACTGGTCGTGGGTGGTGAAGAATTTCAGCACGCCGTGGACGGGCGGCGCGTCGGCAATGGGATTGCAGGCATCGATCACCGGCTTGCCGGCAAGGTTTTTTGCGCCGGCCAGACGCAGGGCATCGGCAGCGACGTTGCCTTTGACGGCGAGGACGAGCAATTCGCCGAATTCGGCAGCCTGGGCAAAGGTTCCGGTCTTGGCGCCTTTGTTGTTTGCGGCCCAGTCGGCAAGCTTTTCCGGCGATCTCGATCCCACGGTGACTGCATGCCCATGCTTGAGGAAACCGGCGGCCAAAGATTTGGCCACATCGCCCGATCCAAGAATTCCGACCTTCATTACACGCTCCTTTGTAAGGGGGAGTGTAGCCCTTTGGAGGGTGGCTTTCAAACGCGTGGCTTCATCGGATTGATTGAGGCGGGATTAAAACCGCAGGATTAAAACCTTGGTGCGGGAAGTGAACGCGCGATGCGCATTCCCTGCGCTATGCTTGAACCTAGAACTCCCGGATTTGGAGTCACGCCTCGGAATGACCCTCGTCAAGGCAAGCACATGGGAGGCGGCCACCGGGCTGCTGCTGGTGGCGTCTGCGACTGCGTACGCGATCTGGTGGTATCGCCGGCGCCGTCCCACCGCGGAAGAGATGGAGCGGGCACGCCGTGCGCATCTGGCTGCCAAGGGGCGGGTGGTGGACGGCATGCTGCTGGACGTACGCCAGGTGCCAATGGACGAGGGAACTACCCTGACCATGCTGGAGTACAGCTACCGCATTGGCGGGGTGGAATACGACTGTTCGCAGGACATCACGCTGATGGGCGAGATTGTGGATCCGGCGGAGGTACGGGCCGGCTATCCATGCTCGGTGCGCTACCTGCCGGGGAGCCCGCAAAACAGCATCGTGGTAGCGGAAGAGTGGTCCGGCCTGCGGGCGACGCTGCCTGATTTTTCGGCTGCGGGCCATTTGGCGCGCGAAGAAGCGCGGCAGCAGCGCCCGCAAACCCAGTGAAAGCATCGCCGCGGGCCGAGTTCGCGACGATGTGCCGACCGCGATTTACACTGACTCTGTATGCATGTCGATGCAGCGACGGCAGGACCGGGCGCGACGGGCCCTGCGCAGTCGAGGACACAATCCGTCCTGCGCTTCTCGCTGATCGCCACCCTGGCCTATGTGGTGGTGACATTTGTGGCGGGGTTGCAGGCCCA
Source organism: Occallatibacter sp. (assembly GCA_036520995.1). Taxonomy (GTDB): domain Bacteria; phylum Acidobacteriota; class Terriglobia; order Terriglobales; family Acidobacteriaceae; genus Telmatobacter. The sequence goes on along the minus strand of DATDIQ010000053.1, from coordinate 100,314 downwards.
CTCGCTGGCCCTGCTGTCGGAGGCGGGGCACAATGTCTCTGATTTTCTGGCGCTTCTGCTGAGTTTTGCGGCGGTTTACTTCCAGTCGCGTCCCGCGAACGATTCGAAGACCTTTGGCTACCAGCGAGCCGGCGTGCTGGCGGCGTTCATCAATGCGGCTACGCTGATTGTGATTGCGCTGTGGATCGGGGTCGAGGCCTTCCATCGGCTGAGCGCGCCTGTCGAAGTGCAGGCCAAGCTGATGATGCTGGTGGCGGCGGCCGGGGTGGTGATGAACGGCGTGATCGCGGCGCTGCTGTGGGGCGTGGCGCGCGATGTGAACCTGCGCAGCGCTTTTCTGCACATGGCGGGCGACACGCTTTCAACGGCTGCGGTGATCGCGGGAGGCGCTGGGATCCTGCTGACGGGAAAAGACTGGATTGACCCGGTGCTTTCGCTGCTGATTGCGGCACTGATTCTTTGGTCGAGCATCGGGATTGTGCGCGAGACGCTCAACATTCTGCTGGAAGGCACGCCCCGCGGCGTTTCGCTCGCCGAGATTCGCACGCAGATGGAGGCGGTGGAGGGCGTGTGCAACGTACACGATCTGCACGTGTGGTGTCTTGGCTCGCAATCGAGCGCGCTGGCCTGCCACGTGACCATCGCCGATATTCCGCCTTCAGAGAGCAACTGTATTCTGGTGAAACTCAACCACGTGTTGCACGAGCACTTCCACATCAGCCACACGACAGTGCAGTTTGAGCACATCGGGTGCGGCGAGCTGGTGGGGTGCGTGGTGCCGATGGAGGAGATGTCAAGCGGCGCGGCACCCAGCCATCCCGGGCACGTGCACTAAATCCTCAGGAGGTTGGTCGCTTGGTTCCTCGTTCGCGGATGTTCGTCTGGATGCTTGTTGTTTTTTCCTGGTCGACCCTTTCGCCACGAACCTTTGGCTTCTTTGTCGCGGCGGAGGAGCCGAGCGCGGCGCAGCTGCAGGCGCTTGCAGGCGAATACACCGATCCCAAGGAACCGGACCTGCCGGTGGATTTTTATGTGCAGGGCGGCAAGCTGATGCTGGAGTCGGAGCGGCTGGTTCCGACAGAGCTGACGGCAATCTCGGCGACTTTGTTTGGCCAGTCGAGCTCGAATGTGACGATTCACTTCACGCTCGACGCAAGCGGCAGAGGTGCGACGTCGATGGCGTCGACCAATCCGGATGCGGTATACCGACGGACGGGCGAAGCCGTGCATCACGTCTTTCACGACTATCAACGCGCGGAGGTGATGATCGCGATGCGCGATGGCGTGAAGCTGCATGCGGTGATTTTGAAGCCTGCGGACATCAAGACGCCGCTGCCGATCCTGATGCAGAGAACGCCGTATGGGGTGGACGGATTCACGCGCGGTTCCTTTTTTGGCCAGCGGCCGAACCTGGCGCGCGAGGGCTACATTTACGTGGGCGAGGACATTCGCGGGCGCTACAAGAGCGAGGGCGAGTTTGTGATGAGCCGGCCGCTGGCCGATCCGCACGATCCGAAGGCGACCGACGAGAGCACCGATGCCTACGACACGGTGGACTGGCTGATCAAGAACGTGCCGGGGAACAACGGCCGCGTGGGCGTGGTGGGCACGAGCTATCCAGGATTTCTGGCGATGATGGCGGGGATCGATCCGCACCCGGCGGTGAAGGCGATTTCGCCGCAGGCGCCGATGATCGACGTGTGGATGGGCGATGACTTCTTTCACAACGGAGCTTTTCGGCAGAGCTACGGATACGACTACGCGATCGGGCTGGAGTCGAGCAAAGAAGATACGCCGGTGGACTACGGCAAGGATCGGGACGGGAAGCCGCGCGATGGCTATGAGTTTTTTCTGGAGCGCGGAAACTTCGCCGAGGACGTGAAGAAGTCGGGCGCCAAGCTGCTGCCGACGTGGAAGCTGTTTCTCAACGATCCGTCGTATGACAGGGTGTGGTCGTCGCGCGGCGTGGAGCACGATCTGCACGCGGTGACAGTGCCGACGCTGAGCGTGGGCGGCTACTACGACCAGGAAGACATGTACGGGCCGCAGGAAGAATATGCGACGCTGGAGCCTTTCGATACGCAGCACGAGAACTTCCTGGTGTTGGGGCCGTGGCGGCATGGATCGTGGTCTTCGTCGTCGCGGCGCCTGGGCAACCTGGAATATGGCAAGCCGATCGGGAACGAATTTCGCGCACAGATCGAGGCGAAGTTCTTCGGACACTATCTGAAAGACGAGCCGGGATTCACGCTTGAGGACACGGCGAGCTTCGAGACGGGATCGAACACGTGGAAATACTATGCGCACTTTCCGCCGGCGCAATCGAAGCCGATGGGGCTCTATTTGTTGGGGGAGGGCAAGCTGGGTTGGAGAAGCCCGACGACCGAGGAGAGGACGAGCTACGTGAGCGATCCGGCGAACCCGGTTCCCTATCGTCATCGGCCGATTCAGCCGACGTACTCCGAGGGGTCGCAGTGGTACGACTGGCTGACCGAGGACCAGCGCTTTGTGACCGGAAGGAAGGACGTGGCCGTGTGGACGCTGCCGGTGCTCGAAAAAGACCTGACAGTGACCGGCGAAGTGATGGCAGACATTTTTGCGGCCACGACGGGAACGGACAACGACCTGGTGATGAAGCTGATCGATCAGTATCCCGCGGACGATCCCGACCCGAAGATGCGGGGCTACCAGCTGATGACGAACGCGGAGATTTTTCGCGGGCGCTATTTACGCAGTTTTGTAAAGCCGGAGCCATTAGGCGCGGGCGCGGTGCAGGAGTACAAGTTCAGCCTTCACGACGTGGATCATGTTTTCAAGGCCGGGCACACGGTGATGGTGGAAATCCAGAGCACGTGGTTCCCGCTCTACGATCGCAATCCGCAGACTTTTGTAGCGAACATCATGACCGCGAAGCCCGGAGCATATAAGGCCGAGACGATCACGGTGTACGCAGATCCGGAGCACCCATCGCAAGTGGAGATGCCGGTGATGGGCGGATGCGCGGGGTGCGAATAGATCTGCACCGGCCGCACGGTTACACCTATTGGGATTCGCTGGCGCTTCGCTGCGCCCTGGTTTCAGGCTGCAAAGTATTGCTCACGGAAGATATGCAGCACGGGCAGGTGATTGACGGCCTGCGCATCGTGAATCCATTTCTCTGATCGGAAATCGAGTAGAATAGGTTGTAATGTTTTTGCGCCAGCCCATCTTGGCCCTTCTCTAGCGGCGCCCGCCGCACACACTGGTTCTGCGCTCCCCCCTGAAATCAAAGCCCACAACGAAGAGCCGGAGGGCACACATGATCGATCGTCTAGAACAAATGGATCAGCGCTATAACGACCTGCAATCGCAGTTTGGGCTGCCGGAAGTGATCAACGACCACGAGAAGTACACCAAGACGGCCAAGGCGCTGCGCGAGATCGAAGCGCCGGTGGAGAAGTTCCGCGAGCTGAAGCAGGTGCGCCAGGGGCTTGCGGAGGCGCGCGCGATGGTGAACGATCCGGACATGCGCGCCATGGCGGAGGAAGAGATTGCCGCGTTGGCTCCGCGCGAAGGGGTGCTTGAAGAAGAGCTGAAGTTGCTGCTGTTGCCCAAGGATCCCAACGATGAGAAGAACGTGATTCTGGAGATTCGCGCCGGCACGGGCGGCGACGAGGCTTCGCTGTTTGCGGCCGAGGTGTTTCGCATGTATACGCGGTTTGCCGAGCAGCATCGCTGGAAGGTGGAGGTGATGTCGCTGTCGGAGTCGGGCGTGGGCGGCTACAAGGAAGTGATCGCGATTATCGAAGGCGCGCGCGTCTACTCGCAGCTGAAGTGGGAGAGCGGGGTGCATCGTGTGCAGCGCGTGCCGGCGACGGAAACGCAGGGGCGCGTGCATACTTCGGCGATCACGGTGGCCGTGCTGCCGGAGGCCGAGGACGTGGACATCAAGATCGAAGCCAAGGACATTCGCATTGACACGTTCTGCTCGTCGGGGCCAGGCGGGCAATCGGTGAATACGACGTATTCGGCGGTGAGGATTACGCACCTGCCGACGAATACGGTGGTGAGCTGCCAGGACGAGAAGTCGCAGATCAAGAATCGCGAAAAAGGCATGCGCGTGTTGCGCTCGCGCCTCTACGAACAGGAGATGGAGCGTCAGAATGCGGAACTCGCCAAAGAGCGCAAGCAGCAGGTGGGTTCGGGCGATCGCAGCGAGAAGATCCGTACCTATAACTTCCCGCAGAATCGCCTGACCGATCATCGCATCGGGCTGACGCTGCACCAGCTGGACCTGGTGATGGAAGGCAGGCTGCAGCCGATTGTGGATGCGCTGATTGCGCACTACCAGGCCGAGCAGCTGAAGGCGGACAGCCAGGCCGCCTGATGACGCTGCGCGAGGGTTTGGCGCGTGGGGAAGCGCAGCTCCGCCAGGGACCGCACCCGGAGCGCGCGCGGCGCGATGCAGAGACGCTGCTGCAGCATCTTGTCGGCAAGAATCGCGCTTGGCTTCTGAGCCATCTGGACGATGGGTTGGGGGAGAGCGAAGCGATTGTGTTCGCGGGGTTGCTGGAGCGCCGGCTGCGGGGCGAACCGATCCAATACATCATGGGGGAGACGGAGTTTTATGGATTGCCGTTTCGGGTGACGCCGGACGTGCTGATTCCGCGGCCGGAGACGGAACATTTGGTAGAGAAGGCTGTTGAGCTGGGTTGGCAGTTTTCAAAGCCACGGATCGTGGACGTGGGGACGGGGTCGGGGGCGATTGCGATTGCGCTGGCACATGCTGTCGCGAATGCGCTGGTCACCGCGGTTGATCTGTCGGACAAGAGCCTCGCGATTGCGCGCGCGAATGCGGAGCGCAATGCGGTGGCGGATCGCGTGCAGTTTTTGCGGGGCGATTTGCTGGCGCCTGTGGCCAGCGAGCGATTTGAGATTGTGGTTTCGAATCCGCCTTATGTGGCTGCGGCGGATCGCGAGGCGCTGGCTGTGGAAGTGCGCGAGCATGAGCCGGAGATTGCGCTCTTTGCGGGTGAGGATGGTCTGGCGATGTATCGCCGGCTGATTCCGCAGGCGTATGCGGTGATTGTGCCGGGTGGATTCATCGCGCTGGAGCTGGGATTTGGACAGGCGGAGGCGGTGGGGCTGCTGCTCGAAGAAGCAGGATTCGCGGAGATCGCGTTCACCCGGGATTTGCAGGGCATTCCGCGGGTGGCGGCGGCACGAAGGGTGTGAGCCTGGCTGCGTTGGATGACGGCATTGGAGCGCGCTTCAATGCCTGGCAATCCAAGTCCATCATTTATTCTTCTCAAGCGAAAGGAAAACTCTGCATGCCAGCTTCGAAAGGTTATGCCGCACAGGACGCGAAGTCGCCTCTGGGGCCGTTTGGGTTTACGCGCCGTGAACCCGGCGCCACGGAAATCGTTGTCGAGATTCTTTACTGTGGCGTGTGCCACTCGGACCTGCACATGGCGCGCAACGAGTGGGGCCAGTCGATCTATCCGCTGGTGCCGGGGCACGAGATTGTGGGCAAAGTGTCTGCGGTCGGCAAAGACGCAAAGAAATTCAAAACCGGAGATGTCGCCGCCATCGGCGTGATTGTGGATTCGTGCCGGCATTGCCCGTCCTGCAAGAAGGGCGAAGAGCACTTCTGCCACGAGGGCTCGACGCTGACCTATGCGGCGAAGGATCGCGTGGACGGATCGATCACGATGGGCGGCTACTCGAATAATTACGTGGTGGACGAGCGCTTCGCGCACACCGTGCCGGCGCATCTGGACCTGGCCGCGGTGGCGCCGCTGCTGTGCGCGGGGATCACGACCTATTCGCCGCTGCGCCACTGGAAGGTGGGGCCGGGAAAGAAGGTCGGCATCGTGGGACTGGGCGGATTAGGTCACATGGGCCTGAAGTTTGCTCACTCGTTTGGCGCGCACACCGTGCAGTTGACCACTTCGCTGAAGAAAAAAGAAGATGCGCTGAAGCTGGGCGCGAACGAAGTTGTGGTGTCGACCGATGCCAACGCGATGAAGGCGCACGCGGGGACGTTTGACTTTATTCTCGACACGGCTTCCGCGCCGCATGAGCTTGATCCGTATCTGAGGCTGCTGAAGCAGGATGGGACGATGACACTGGTGGGGCTGCCGGAGAAGCCGGCGGCGGTGAGCGTGTTTTCACTGATCGCGAAGCGCGCCTCGATTGCGGGGTCGATGATCGGCGGCATGCCGGAGACGCAGGAGATGCTGGACTACTGCGGCAAGCACAAGATCACGTCCGAAGTGGAAGTAATCCCGATGCAGAAGATCAACGAAGCGTTTGAGCGCATGCTGAAGCAGGACGTGAAGTATCGCTTCGTGATCGACATGAGCTCGCTAAAGTAGGCACCTGCGGTGCGGCCAACTCTCTCAAAGGCAATCTGCGAGGACTGAGGGCGCCTGCGGTGCGGCCAATCTTCTGAAAGGCAATTCGCAGTCGTATCGGCGCGACTGAGGCGGCGGCTTGACACCCGGCGCGCTGCGTCTTTATGGTGACGCAAGCCGAACGACGACGAAGGACTTGAAAAAGATGCGATCCTCTGGCCAAAACAGGTTCCCCACGGACAGGTCTGCAGCGGCGCGCAGGTTAACGGGCGCGATTGTCACGGACAGCCATTTTCTGATTCCGCTGGTTGTTTTTTGTATCGGGTTCGCCCTCCTGATCACGCTGCGTTGACGCCGCCCGGCCTTTGCAGTCGTGCCGCGCCCAGATTTGAAAGGACCGATCGCCCTCTCCATGAGCCAAGCGTCGAAGCACTCCCCGTCTGTAACGTTTGGTTCTGGGCACGGGCTGGGCGTGGTGTGCGGATTGGGCGCTGGCGTGTGGCTGGGCGCGGCCGAGGCGCCGACGAAGCTGGTGACGACGGGCCTTTCTCCCTACGCAATTTCGCTGTGCATGGTGGCCGGCGTTTTTACTGCGCGGTGGACAGTGCCGACGCTGCTGAAGGGCACGCGACAGGTTTTCGCGGACCTCGCGGAGAACAAACATCTCATCCCGATTGCGATTCTTGCGGGGATGCTGTGGGCGGTGGCGAATACGCTCACGGTGTTTGCCATTCGCGATGTGGGGCTGGCGATCGCGTTTCCGTTGTGGAACACGAACTCGCTGGTAGGAATCCTGTGGGGGCGGCTGCTGTTTGGCGAGTTGAAGGGGGCGAGCAGAAAGAATGTGGCCAAGGTAGTGCTGGGGGCGCTGGCCATTGTGGGCGCGGCGGTGATGCTGGGGTTCAGCACGATTCACAACAGCGGCGGGCAAGCGAGCCACGCCGCGGGGGGCATTCTGGCGGCGGCAGGCGCGAGCCTATTGTGGGGGACGATGTATATCCCTTACCGCAAGGCGTACCTCAGCGGGATGAATCCGCTGTCGTTTGTGACGGTGTTTACGGTGGGGGAGCTGGGCGCGGTGTTTGCGCTGGCGCTGTCGCTCGATCCCGGCTCGACGCACGCGGTTTTCTTTTCGCCGCAGGTTCGGCCCATGTTGTTCTGGCTATTTTTGGGCGGATTTGTGTGGGTGGTGGGCGACATCTTCCAGCAATACGCGACGAAGTATCTGGGCATTGGACGCGGGATTCCGCTGTCGAACACGAATCAGCTGTGGGGACTGGCGTGGGGCGCGCTGGTGTTTGGCGAGTTGGCGCATGCCGATCGCGCACATCAGCTGCTGGTGGTGGTGGGATCGGTTGTGATGATTCTCGGGGCGCTCGCGGTGAGCACAGCGGTGGCGACGGAGCGCGAGCACACATCGACCCACGACGCGCTGGTGCGGGAGTGCGACCGCTACGGGCTGGATTTCACCGATGTATTGAAGGCCTTTGCCGGCGCGCCCAATGGGCGGCAGCAGTTTAACCGGGCGTGGTGGGACTATGCGATTCTCGCCGGGGCGGTTGGTGTCTTTATCTGGCTTGGATCGTTGGCGCGCGTTCCCGTGCTGGGGATGAGTCTCGGGTGGACGGGCATTCTGTGCGCGGTGCTGGTGGTGAGCGCGGTGGTCTGCGCCTGGAGACTCTGGAAAGAGACACGGTTCTCATAACGCCGGTACAATAGTTGGATATGACGGAGCCGTCGCTGGTTGATCTTGTCGGCGTGGGGCTGAATGCCACCGACACGCTGATCCCTCTCGCGGAGTACCCCGAGCGCGGCTCCAAGGTGGAATACTCGCACGCCTCTCTTCTTCCCGGCGGACAGACGGCTTCTGCGGTGATTGCATGCCAGACGTGGGGCCTGACGACACGTTATGTGGGCAAGCTGGGCGATGACGATGCGGCGCGGCTGCATCGCAGCGAGTTTGCGCGGGCCGGGGTGGACGCGCGGATCGTCACTGTGCCCGATGCGGCGAGCCCGCAGTCTCTGATCATTGTGGATGGCGGCGGCGAGCGCACGGTGCTGTGCCGGCGCGACGAGCGGCTGGCGCTTAAGCCGGAAGAAATGGAACGCGCATGGATTGTGAACGCGCGCGCGCTGCACGTGGATGGGTTGGAGACGGCCGCGGCGACGCTGGCGACGACCTGGGCGCGTGCCGCGGGAATTCCCGTAGTGGCCGATCTCGATGAAATGTATCCCGGCGTTGAGGACCTGCTGGACAACGTGGATTACCTCATTGTGAGCCGCGACTTTCCAGCGCGGATGACGGGGGAGCGCAGTCTGGAGCAGGCATTGCGCAAGATGAAGAGCCGTTTTGGCTGCACGGTGACGGGGGCGACGCTGGGGCAGGATGGCGTGCTGGCGTGGGATGGGAGCCACTTCCATCTGCGGCCGGCGTATTGCGTGTCGGTGGCGGACACGACGGGCGCGGGCGACGTGTTTCACGCGGGCTTCATCTATGGCCTGCTGCAGGGCTGGGCGCTGCCGCGGCAGCTCGATTTTGCCTGCGCGGCCGCGGCGCTCAACTGCACGGCCAAGGGCGCGCGCGGCGGTATCGGTCCGCTGGAACATATTGAAAAGCTGATGGCGACGGCGCCGCGCTACGCGGTGGCGGCTGCGGACTAAGCACAATGAGCACAACCAAGCATCGCTGCGGTTGGGCGGGGAACGATGCGCTGATGCAGGCGTATCACGACACGGAGTGGGGCGTGCCCAACCGCGACAGCCGCATGCTGTGGGAGATGCTGATGCTCGAAGGGTTCCAGGCGGGCCTGGCGTGGATCACTGTGCTGCGCAAGCGCGATGCGTTTCGGAAGGCGTTCCATGCTTTCGATCCTCGGAAGGTCGCGAGGTTGGGCGAGAAGGAGATTGCAAAGCTGCTGGAGAATGCCGGAATCATTCGCAGCCGGGCGAAGGTTGAGGCGACGATCGGCGGGGCGCGCATTTATTTGGACATGGAGAAGAACGGCGAATCGTTTGCTGATTTTGCGTGGAGCTTTGTGGACGGGAAGCCGCTGCAGAATCATGGACCGGTTCCGGCGACGACACCGCTGGCAGAGAAGATTTCAAAAGAGCTGAAGCGGCGCGGCTTCAAGTTTGTGGGCCCGACGATCGCGTACGCGTGGATGCAGGCGGTGGGCCTGGTGAACGACCATGCGGAGGAGTGCTTCCGGCGCGGCGTGTGCGCCAAGCTGGGTGGCAAGGGCCGGTAAGCGAAGATCGACTTTCGAGACACAGCCCAAGGAAAATCCAGATTGCCGAAGTGAGGGGCGCGGCATAGTATTCCACTGAAATCGTTTTCAGGAGAAGCCCGACCTATGCGTAGCCTCGCGTTGTTGCCTGTTGTTGTCATTGCTGCCGCTCTTTTCGCTTCTGTGCCGCAGGCGCAGGCGGCCCCACCGCAGATGGTGGCACAGACACCTCCGATGGGGTGGAACAGCTGGAACTATTTTGCCGAGAAGGTGGATGACAAGGGGGTGCGCGCCGCGGCCGACCAGATGGTGGCGACGGGGATGCGCGATGCCGGCTACATCTACGTAAACATCGACGACACGTGGCAGGGCGAGCGCGATGCGAGCGGGGTCTTGCATCCGAATGCCAAGTTCCCCGACATGAAGGGGCTCGCCGATTATGTGCACTCGAAGGGGCTGAAGATCGGCATTTATTCCGGGCCGGGTCCGAAGACGTGCGCGGGCTATGCGGGCTCGTGGGGGCACGAGGAACAGGATGCCCAGCTTTACGCGCAGTGGGGCATCGACTATCTGAAGTACGATCTGTGCAGTTTCATTCCCGACGTGATGCAGAAGCAGGCGCCCAACGATATGGCTGCGCAGATGCGGCTGATGCACGCGGCCTACGACAAGATGGGCAAGGCGCTCAAGGCGACAGGGCGGCCGATTGTCTATTCATTCTGCCAGTACGGCTGGGACGCGGTGTGGGAGTGGGCGCCGCCGCTGGGCGGCAATCTGTGGCGGACGACCGGCGATATTTCTGCCGACTGGGATCGCATTTACACGCTTCTCGAACAGCAGGATGGGCTGGCGCAATATGCGGGGCCGGGACACTGGAACGATCCCGACATGCTGGAGGTGGGCAACGGCAAGCTGACCGAGGCGGAAAACCGGGCGCACTTCTCGATGTGGGCCATGCTGGCGGCGCCGCTGCTGGCGGGCAACGACCTGACGAACATGAAGCCGGAGGTGCGGGAGATCCTGATGAACCGGGAGGTGATCGCGATTGACCAGGACCGGCTTGGCAAGCAAGGATCACGGGCCTACAGCGAGGGCGAAGTGGAAGTGTGGACGCGGCACCTGGAAGGCGGCGCGCTGGCGGTGGCGGTGCTGAGTGCGGGCGACAACCGCTACTCGACGCACCCGTTTCATTTGAGCCTGGCGCGGCTTGGGCTGCATGGCGCGCAGCAGGCGAAGGACCTGTGGAGCGGCAAAGAGCTGACGCTCACCGACGGGATGCCGCTGGAGATCAAGAGCCACGACGTGCTGCTGGTGCGAATTGCCGCGCCGAAGTAGGAGTCTCGTCTAGCCTGCGTGCGCGAGTACGACGGCGAACCAACCGCGGCGATCGGTCCAGGTGGCACTGGGCGTGAAGCCGGCGCCGGTGAGCAAGGTTTCGGCCTGGCCCTGGCGGTATTTGTAACTGTTCTCAGTGTGGACACACTCGCTGCGTCGAAAGTCGACGGTCATATCGAGCGCGGAGAGGCGAACGGTCTGCGGCACACGACTTACGAGGTACATCTCCATGCGCGAGAAGGTCCGGTTCCACATGGCGCAGTGGGCAAAGGCCGCGGGATCGAAGTCGGCGCCCAGCTCGCGATTGAGGCGAACGAGGAGATTCAGGTTGAAGGCAGCCGTGACTCCGCCGACATCGTCGTAGGCGGCGAGCAGCATCTCGGCGCTCTTGAGCAGGTCGACACCGAGGAGCAACGCGTCGCCGGGACGGAGGCTGGCACGCAGCTGGCGGAGGAGGCGGGCGGCCTCGTGGGGCTCAAAGTTGCCAATGCTTGAGCCGATGTAGAGAACCAGTCTGCGCTCGTCGGGCGCGTGCAGCTCAATTTGCAAACCGTCGGTGTAGTCGAGGATCTGCGGGGCGACGAGGACATCAGGGAACTCGCGCTCGATGCGTTGCTGAGCTTTGACGAGGGCGCTTGCCGAAACATCGACGGGCTCATAGACGACGGGGCCCTGGCGGCGGACGGCGGCGGCCAGCAGGGCGCGTGTCTTGTCGGCAGAGCCGGCACCCAGTTCGGTGATGCGGAGGCGATCGCCCACGGCAGCATGGGCGATGATCGCACCTGCATGCTCGTCGAGGATCGCCCGCTCGGAGCGGGTGAGGTAATACTCGGGAGCTTCGGTGATTTCTTCAAAAAGCCGTGAGCCCGCTTCGTCGTAGAAAAGCCAGGGTGGCAGATGCTTGGGGCAAGACGCGAGGCCGTCACGAACCGCCGCAGCGATACGTTCTGTCCATTGCGCCGCGGGGACTGGCAAAACCGAGGTCGTCATTTCGTTTCTTGGATGCAGCGAGGTGGAATCGGGTTACGAATCATTGTGCCAGCCGGATGCCGGAGAACTGCCAGCGGGTCTCGGGAGTAAAGAAATTGCGGTAGCTGGCGCGGATGTGAGCCTGGGGCGTGACGCAGGAGCCTCCGCGCAAAACCATTTGGCTGCTCATGAATTTGCCGTTGTATTCGCCGAGGGAGCCGGGGAGAGGTTTGAAGCCGGGATAGCCAAGGTAGGCGCTTGCCGTCCACTCCCAACAATCCCCCCAGCATTGCATGGAGCTCTGGTGTTGCTGCTGCGCAGGGCCTTGGTTTTGGAGAAGAGTGGTGGCGCGGCCAGATGCTGGAATCGGAATGAGGTTTTCGGAATCGAGGAGATTGCCTTCAATGGGCTGGTTTTCGGCGGCAGCCTCCCATTCGCACTCTGTGGCCAGCCGGTGTCCCGCCCAGCGCGCGTAGGCGTCGGCCTCGAAGTAACTGACGTGGCTGACGGGCGCGGTCTCGAGCTGGGTCAATGGAAGCTCGCCGCGCAGGGTGAAGAGGCTCCAGAGATTGTCGTGGCGGGACCAGTAGAGCGGGGCTTGCCAATTCTGCTGCTGCACGGCGTCCCATCCGGCGGAGAGCCAGAGCTCAGGTCGACGGTATCCACCGTCGGCGATGAACTGGGCAAACTCGCCGCAGGTCACGAGGCGGTCGGCGAGCTGATAAGGCTCGATCCATACCTGATGACGCGGCAGTTCGTTGTCGAAGGCGAACCCCTCTCCGTTGTGACCGACCTCGCGCAGGCCGCCGTTGCAGGGGAGAAAGCGCAGCTGAGGCGCCATGAAGGCGTTATCGAAGATGGCAGCACCGGGTTCGAGCGGGAGATAGGCGGGCCGCAGCGGGTTGGAGAAAAACGTGTGGAGGATGTCAGTGAGCAAGAGTTCCTGGTGCTGCTCCTCGTGGTTGACGCCGAGCTCGATGCGGCGGAGCGCTTCAGGGTCGACGTCGGAATCGAGCAGCCGTTCGATGGCTTCCTCGACATGCCGGCGGTAGCTGAGGATTTCGTCGAGGGGCGGCCGCGAAAACGAGGCCCGCAGGCGCTTCTCAGGGAAGGCAGAGAAACTTTGGTAATAACTGTTGAAGAGCCAGGCGAAGTCGGGATGAAAGGTCTTGTAGCCGGCGAGGAATTCTCGCAGAACGAAGGACTCAAAAAACCAGGTGGTGTGGGCCAGGTGCCATTTGGCTGGAGAGGCTTCAGGCGTGGACTGGACCATCATGTCTTCGGGAGTGAGCGGGCGAATGATGGCACCGGTCTGGGCGCGCGCGCCACGAAAGCGCACAGCTAGAGCGGTGTGGGTGCGGGGCGACGCAATTGTGCTCAAGGGCGACCTCTCGTTCATCGGATGAGTGTAGAGGAGGTTGCGATGCCAAATTGAAGATATTCGGAGAAAGATTTGCCGGTTTTTCGTTTTTCGGCATCCCAAAGAGAAACCGAGTGGCACCGGTCACGGCAGGGGGAGCGGGGCCATGCGATACCGATGCAGGGGCAAAGGCTTCCAGTTCGGCCCTACCGGGGGCCGTTTCACAAATCCAGCCGATTGCCTGTGGCCAAGTGAACCAAAAAAGTGGTTTAATGCACCACGGACGATTCTCGAGGTTTGTCGCCCGTTTCCTTCCTGAGGAGGGAACATGCCCAGCAAGCATCCACGCCGCCTGCTGACGGCCATTTTTGGCGCAACAGCTCTGGTGGCAGGCGCCTTCACGGCGGCCGCGCAAGCGACCAAACAGGACTTCCCTGCGAGTCCCCGACCGCCCTCATCGACTGCGGCGCCTGCAACGCAACCCACTTCAGAGGAGCTTGGTGACTCGCTGATGGCACATCGCCGCTACCAGGCGGCGATCGAGGCCTATAAGCAGGTGGAGCCGAGCTCGGCCGCGGTGTGGAACAAAATGGGGATCGCGTATCAGATGATGTTCAACCTGCAGGACGCGGACCGTTGCTATCAAGCATCGCTCAAGTTGGATTCAAAGAATGTGAATGTTCTGAATAATCTGGGCACGGTGTACGACTCGCTGAAGGACTACAAGAAAGCCGTGAGGATGTATCACAAGGCTCTCAAGTACGATCCGAAGTCGGCGCTGGTGCTGAAGAACCTGGGGACGGACCTGCTGGCCCAGCACAAATACAAAAAGGGCTGGGAGGTTTATCAGTCGGCCCTGGCTGTCGATCCGCAGATCTTCGACCACAATGGGGGACCGCGGATTGAGAATCCCGCGTCGGTGCAGGAACGCGGGGCGATGAACTACTACATGGCGAAGGGCTGCGTGAAGGCCGGCAAAAACGAGCGGGCGATCGAGTACCTGCGGATGGCGCTCAACGAGGGCTTTACGAACCCAAAGAAGATTGCAGCCGACCAGGAGTTTGCCGGATTACGCGGGATTCCGGCATTTGAAGAGCTGCTGGCGGAACAAAAGTCGCAATAGGTATGTTGGGCCCGGGCCGATCTCGGCTTCCGGGCGTGGTGCTTCCCTTTCCGCTTCGTCCCACGAGACTTAGAATGCGTCTATCTACAGGGGCCTGTTCGCTTGGTCCCAGGAGAATTCGTATGCCCGCTCGACTGTTGGCTGTGCTGCTTTTGGTCTTCGCGATGGGAATGGCCTACGCCCAGGATGCGCCCGAACCAGGGCAGGGACAGGCGCCGGGGCAAGGACAGGGACGGGGCGGGTGGCAGCAGGGCCGGCGCCAGGGCGGCATGATGGGGATGAGCAGTGGGCGCGGCACGGTGGGTACGGTGACTGAAGTGGCGGCCGACCACTTCACCATCAAGACGGAACTGGGCGAAGTGTACACGGTGCACTACAGCGTGAATACCCGCATGATGAAACAGCCGGCAGGACCGCCGCGGCGGCGCGACGATGACGCGGGCCAGCGGACACCGCCGGAGGCGATCAAGGCGACGGACGTCAAGTTGGGCGATGTGATCATGGCCGGCGGCGAAGAGGACGCGAACGCCAAATCGGTAGGCGCGGTTTTTGTGATGCTGATGGACCCGGAGCGCGTGAAAGAGATGCGCGCGATGGAAGCGAACTATGGCAAGACCTGGCTTGCGGGGCGGGTGACGGCTATCAACGAAGTGAAGGTGACGCTGCAGGCCGGACCCGACAACACCGCGCATAGCTTCATAGCCGACGAGAACACGACCTTCCGCAAGCGGCGCGAGCCGATCACGCTCGGCGACATCCAGGTGGGCGACCTGGTGCGCGCGGAGGGCGGGATGAAGGACGGCGCGTTTGTGGCGACGGCGGTGGCGGTGATGACTCCGCAGCCGACCGGCGGGCCGAACCACGGTGCGCGGGTGGAAGGACAGGCGGCACCGCAGTAAGGGCTGGCCGGCTTTTTGGTTCAATACGCCGAGAGCCGTTCTTAGGCGGGGCGCGATTCGTCGGCACAGACAAGCCTTTCGTCGAGATCTCTGACCTTTGGTCCGGAACCCCGCGCATTGCAGCGTCGAACGCCGCTACCTTTCTGGTGAGGAAAGAACTCTCAGGAAAGGAAAAGGCGCATGGAAGGAATACCCGCCCTGGTACGCGTGGAAGAGGTGACCCGCAGGTTTCCTCTCGACCACAACGCGGTAATCGCGCTCGACCGCGTCAGCTTTCACATAGACGCCGGCGAATTTCTGGCGATTGCCGGGCCCAGCGGCAGCGGCAAATCGACGCTGCTGAACATGATTGGCTGCATCGATACGCCAACCTCGGGGCGCATCTGGATTGAGGGCGTGGAGACCGGCGCGCTCAGCCTGTCGCGCACCACGCAACTGCGCCGCGAGAAGATCGGCTTCGTGTTTCAAACCTTCAACCTGATCCCGGTGTTCACGGCGGCGGAGAACGTCGAGTATCCACTGCTGATCCAGGGCGTGGGCACCGCGGAACGGCGCAGGCGCGTAGGCGAAGCGCTGGAGAGCGTGGGGCTCGCGCAACGCGCCGATCAGCGGCCCGATCTGCTGTCAGGCGGGGAACGCCAGCGTGTTGCCGTGGCGCGCGCGATTGTGCATCGGCCGGCGCTGGTGCTAGCCGATGAGCCGACCGCCAACCTCGATACGCACAACGCCACGCAACTGATCGAGCTGATGCGCGACTTGAATTGCCGGCTCGGCCTAACCTTCATTTTTTCGACGCACGACCAGCGGCTGCTGGAACACACGCCGCGCATCGTGCGCCTGACCGACGGGAGAGTGGTGTCGGACGTACATGCGGCGGACGGCGCCGACGTCGCGGCGTTGGTCGGATTCTCGGCAGCTCAGATCAAAGAAAACAGTCATGGAGGAGACAGCCATGGGCAAGTTCTTGCTTCTCGCGTTTCGTAATGTGTTTCGCAATCGGCGGCGCACTTTGATGACGCTGCTGATGGTGGGCGGCGGCGTGGCGGGCCTGTTGCTGGTAGGGGGATTCTTCGCCTTCATGTTTCACGGCCTGCGCGAAAGCACGATTCGCAATGGACTGGGGCACATCCAGATTTTCAGCGCCGAACACTTTCAGCGCGATGAAGTGCATGTTCTCGACACGGGGATTCGCGACTGGCAGCATGTAGCGGCATCGGTAGGCGCCGGGGGGCATGTGCGCGGGGTAGCGCCGCGCATCGAGTTTTATGGCATGCTCTCGAACGGCGTGAAGTCGTCGGTCTTTATGGGTAACGCTGTAGAGCCGGACGCAGAGCGCGCCATGGGATTCAGCCCGAGACTGGCTGCGGGACGCGACCTGAGCACGAATGCGAATGGCGAGGTAGAAGCACTGGTCGGCACCGGCGTGGCCAAGTCGATGAGCGTGAAAGTGGGGGATGGCCTGACGATTCTGGCCGTGACCGCGGACGGGGCGCTGAACGGCATCGATGTGCAGATCGTGGGGATTGTGAGCACCGGATTCAAGGATCTTGATGACCGCTATCTGCGCATCACGCTGCCCTCGGCGCAGCGGCTGCTGCAGACGGATCGCGTAACGAACCTGGTGGTGGGGCTGGACGAAACCGAAAACACCGACAAGGTTGCGGCAATCCTGACTCCGCAGCTGGGCCGCCAGTCGCAGCCCATGGTGATTCGCAAGTGGATCGATCTCGCGGCCTATTACAAGCAGGTGCGCACGCTTTTCAGCGGGATCTTCGTTTTCCTGGGCGTGATTGTGTTCTTCATGGTGTTGATGGCCACGGTGAACACGCTGCTGATGGCCATGTTTGAACGCACCCGCGAGATTGGCACCATGCTGGCGATGGGAACGCCGCGGCGCTGGATTGTGGCTCTCTTCATGGTGGAGGCAACGCTGACGGGCTTGTTTGGCGCGGGCGCGGGCGTGCTGATCGGCAACCTGCTGGGCGTTGCGCTTAATGCGTCGGGATTGCATCTGCCCCCGCCTCCGGGCTCCGATGTCGCAATGCCCTTCCAGGTCCTGCATGTTCCTGGATTGATGATCGGCACTTCGCTGCTGGTGATGATCTCTCTGGCGCTGGCTTCGATACTTCCGGCGATGCGCGCATCGCGGCTGCAGATTGCGGAGGCACTGGCCCATGTCTAATGTGAATCGCATTCTCCGTTCGTTCCTGCTGCTCTTTCTCGCTGGATTTCTTCTGGCGTGCGCGCTGGTTGCGCATGCGGCGTCGGCGCCGGCGCCGGCGCCGAATGCCGAGACCCTGCTGAAGCGCTCGGACGCCTATCGCAACGGGTGGCCATCGTTTGTGGTACAGGTGAAGATCACGGACTACGAAGCGGGCACGCCGGATGAAGAACATCTCTACGAGGTTTCGCAGAAAGGCACCGACAAGACTTACGTCGAGTTCATGAGCCCGCGCGAGAAGGGCCGTCATCTGCTGATGGTGGGGGACGACATGTGGGTCTACCTGCCCGACACCAGCCGCCCGGTGCGGATTACGCCGCTCGAACGGCTCACGGGCGATGCCTCGAATGGGGACGTGGCACGCACCAATTACGCCGTGGATTACACGCCGGTGTACCTACGCAGCGAGAAGGTGGGCGCAGTCGATTGCGATGTGCTGGAGCTGACGGCGAGGCGCAAGGGAGCGACGTATCAACGCATTCTCTACTGGCTGCGCGCGGAAGATGCACGCCCGGTCCGCGCGGAGTTCTACCTGACCTCGGGCAAGCACATCAAGTCGGCGACTTTCGATGAATATACCGAGAGCAATGGGCGGCAGCAGCTGCACAAGCTGACGCTCTATGACGAGATTCGCCACACCTCGCACAGCGTGCTGGAGTACTCGGGCTCGGCTCCGCGCATGTTGCCCGACAAGCTGTTCTACCAGGGACGCTCGGACCGGTTCTGAGCATGAAACGGCTGGAAGCTATCGCGGTTGCTCTGCTGCTTGCCGGATCGCTGCGCGTGTTGGCACAGGACCCGGCCCCTTCAGAGGAGAGCGCGGTGAGCACGCGGTACTCGGTGACCGTGATCGATGACGCGACGTTCTATGGCGATCTGCGCGAGCCGCTGCCGGAGACGTTGAACCAGGTGCTGCTGGAACCGACGTTCGACCTGCGGTATCGGCAACGCGTGAGCGTTTCGACCAGCCTCGTCGGGGTGACGTCGAGGTACTCCGACACGAACACACGCTTGCACGTGAGGGAGCTTTCGACTCACCTCTCGGCGGGGGACTTTGATTTCACCGCAGGGCGCAAGATGGTGCGGTGGGGAACGGGATACGCCTTCAGCGCAGCGGGGGTACTCGACCCGCCACGCGACCCGGCAGATCCTGGCGATCGGCTGAATGTGAACGAAGGGCGCGACATGGTGAAGGCGGATTTTGTTCACGGACGGCATGCGTTCACGCTTGCCTGGTCGACGGCGGCGCTGGCCCCGGCACATTCCGGACTACGCGACACGACGGCCTTCCGGTATAACGTACTGGTGCATGGATTCGACACAGCGCTGATCGCGGGGAACGATCGCGGCGGGGACAGCTTCGGGGGCCTAACCTTCACGCGCGTGGTGGGGCAGGGGTGGGAGCTGCACGGCGAAGGCATGTGGCGCGAGCAGACCGCGGCGCTGATGGGAGCAAAGTGCACGCTGCATTCCGGCGTGATTTTTTTGGGCGAGTTTTATACGCCGCCGAATATTGGGGTGTATCGGGACATGTCGGTGAGTCCGCTTGCGGGCCGACAGCACTATGCATTCTTCAATGTGGGCAAGTCCCGGCTGCGGGAACTGCCGGGATGGAAGGAATGGGACGTTTCAGGTTCGGTAGTGGGGAACCTCAACGATCGCAGCTTGACGGGGATTGTCGATGTGAATCGCTGGTTCGGCAATCACTTCTCGGCCTATGTGCATGCGGAGATTCCGCACGGCGGGGCAACGTCTGATTACGGAGCGGCGCCGTATGGGGCAGCGACTTCGGTGGGAATCCGATTCCAGCTATGAACGCCGCTCCGACTGTCTACCGTGATCGCAAGTCTCCTCGCAAGCCGTATAGTCTTTGGGCCGACTTCGTGCGCTCGAGTCTCTGGACCGTGCCTGGCGTTGCAATCCTCATTCTGGTTCTCTTTCTTTCGATTGGGAAAGTCCACCTATCGAACGCGGTCCGTCAATTCGTCGGGGCCTTGATCTATTCGGCCTGTATTGGCATGCCATCGATCGTGCTACTGACGTGGATCGGACGTCGATTTTCTGCAGCCTATCCGCGGCTCGTGGTGGCGATGGAAGCCGTGGCGCTGCTCTGCACTGCAACTGTCGGCTCCCTGGTTGCAGGAGTCGTCTATCAGGTATGCAGGATGATTCCCCGCAGTGAGTTCTGGCCGGAGTTCCGTGTCTCGTATCCGTTCGCGATCGTGATTTCGCTGGCAGTGGGGCTTGTTCTTGCGTCGCTGGAGACGATGCGGCACAAACTGCAGAGCGCCACGCTTGAGCTGCGCACGCGGCAGGTAGAACAGGAGCGGGCCAACAAGCTGCTGGCCGAAGCGCGTCTCTCTTCGCTTGAGTCGCGCATTCATCCGCATTTTTTGTTCAACACGCTGAATTCGATTGCGTCGTTGATTCCGTCGGACCCGGTGCGCGCCGAGGCAACGGTGGGCAAGCTTGCCTCGCTGTTGCGATTTTCGCTGAACGCGAACCAAACCAGCCTTGTGCCGCTGGAGCAGGAACTGAAGGTGGTGCGCGACTATCTGGAAATCGAGTCGACGAGGTTCGGGGCGCGCTTGCGCTACCAGATCGACGTTCCCGAGGCGCTCGGCCAAGTGAAAGTGCCGCCACTCGCATTGCAGTCGCTGGTGGAGAACAGCGTGAAGCACGTGGCCGCGCAGCACAGCGCCGGGGCGACGATCCGGATTGCGGCGCGGGAGGAGAAGGGCCGCGTTTCGCTCGATGTGATCGACGATGGTCCCGGCTTTTCGCTTGCGGCCGTCTCACCCGATCATGGGCTGGGAAATCTCGCCGCGCGGCTTCGGTTGTTATTCGATGACGCAGGGCAGCTGGATGTGACGCGGAGCGACGCGAAAACGGTGGTGCGCATCTCGCTGCCCGCCGACATATAGAACTCATGGAAAGCACTGCACTACGCGCCTATCTCGTGGACGACGAACTGCTCGCACTGGAGCGGCTGGAGCGGCTGCTGGCGGCGTTTTCTGCGATTGAGATCGCAGGGAGGGCCACCGATCCGGCCGAGGCGCTTGCCTTTTTGAATCGTACCGACTCGATTGACGTGCTGTTTCTCGACATTCAAATGCCCGGGATGAATGGATTCGAGATGCTTGCCCAACTTATCCGACAGCCCTTCGTGATTTTTACGACGGCTTACGATCAGCACGCACTGCGCGCTTTCGAGACGAACGCCATCGACTATCTGCTCAAGCCCATCGAGACGGAAAAGCTGCGGCGCGCGATAGCCAAGCTGGGACGCGTGCGCCCGATTGCTCAGCAGGAATGGCAACAGAACGCGGATTTGCCGGCGATGCTGCGGGATCTGGCAGCCTCGCTGCAGCGCGAACACACAGGCTATCCGCAGCGCATCGCGTCGCGCGTCGGCGAGCGCGTCTCATTCCTTGCGCTCGACGATGTGACCCACTTTGTGGCGCAGGACAAGCTGACGTACGCGGTGGTCAGCGGCAAGCGCCATTGCGTCGACCAGACCATTGCCGATCTCGAACAGCGGCTCGACCCGGCGAAGTTTTTGCGCATTCATCGCGGCGCGCTGGTGAATATCGACTGGGTACACGAGGTGAATGCGTGGTTTGCCGGCAAGGTAGTGCTGACGCTGAAAGACGGGCCCCACACGCAACTGACTGTGGCGCGGGACCGGGTACGCAGCGTGAAGGAACGGCTGGGAATCTGAAGACCAGGAGCCAGGATCAGGATCAGGATCAGAATCAGGGGCCAGGCCGAGCTGCTTTATCCGCCCATGAACATGCCGCCGTTCACGTCGAGGACGTGTCCGGTGATGTAGGCTGCGGCATCGGACGCCAAAAAGGCGACCGACTGTGCGATTTCTGTGTCGGTTCCAGGACGGCCGAGGGGAATCTGCACCATCATGACAGCGCGCTGCTTCTCGTCGAGCCCGGAGGTCATCGGCGTTTCGATGTAGCCGGGTGCGACGGCGTTGACGGTGATGTTGCGCGAGGCCACTTCGCGCGCGAGGGAGCGCGTGAAGCCGATCAGGCCGGCTTTTGAGGACGCGTAGTTCACCTGGCCGGCCTGGCCGGTGCGGCCGACGACGCTGGTGATGTTGATGACGCGGCCCCAGCGGTTGCGCAGCATGGCGGGCAGCAGGGCTTGTGTAAGCAAAAATGCGCCGGTGAGGTTGGTACCGAGCACGTCGTCCCAGTCGGCGCGCTTCATGCGCAGGACGAGCCCGTCGCGGGTGATGCCGGCGTTGTTGACGAGGATTTCGACCTTGCCGAAGCGGTCGAGGATGGCCTTTGCTCCATTTTTGATTGAGTCTTCGCCGGCCACATCGAGCACGAAAGGCGCGGCCTGTCCGCCTGCCGCGGCGATTTCCGCGGCCACCTCGGCAAGCTTCTCCGGGTTGCGCGCGGCCAGGGCCACCGTGGCCCCGGCCTTGGCCAATTCGAGCGCACAGGCACGTCCGATGCCCTGCGAAGCGCCGGTGACCAGCGCGATTCTGCCTTGCAGATTTGCCATTCTTTTTGGATTCCTCCGCACGGCGCATGAAAGGCGCGCCGCGTGTTCCGAAGCTCATTATAAGGAGCGCGGCCTGAACGGAGATCTCCGTTCGGCCGAAGGGTGCCCAAATGGCCGGGAGGCGTTCTTGGCAGGAATGTCAGGGGCGTGAGACGCAGGGGCCTCTAGGCGGAGGGCATGGCTTGCGCGGGAATGCGCTGACGACCGCGGGCGGGAGCCGCGAGCTCGGGCGGCCACATGTAGACGGCGAGGCGGCGCGAGTAGTGGAGTACCGGCTCCTGATCCTGCAGGTCGATGCCGATGGACGCGGGCAGATCGTTCTGCTCGATTTCGGCGGCGGCTTCTTCGAGGGGCCACGGCACATGGTGCACGTTGGCGCGCACCAACTCTCCAGAAGAGTTGTGGGTGAAGAGACAATAGCGCTCGGTGAGAAAATACTCGATTGTTCCCGCGCGGCTTTCGGCGAGCTTGCGGGTGGGGCCTAGTCCGCGATAACGGGCTTTGAAGATGACCGGTTTGGAGACGAAGCGGCGGCGGCTGTAGAAGACGAATTCGCGTTCGGAGCGCGCCTCAATGCGCATCTGGGCCCAGTAATAGGGCATGTGATAGAAGCCCCGGGCCACGGCGACGGCGAGCAAGTTAGCTCCATCGAGCGAGAAGAAATAAACGCCGGGGGTTCCGGTGCGGTGGTCGCGCACATAGGTGCGGAGATTGAGCTCAGGAAAGCTGCGCGCACCGGGAAGAGTGGGAATGCCGCGGACTTTGATGCGATCCATCCAGAAAGGGACGACGCCGAGCCAGGCCGAGCCGTCAAAGGTATCGAGATGCAGACCTTCGGGCAGCAGGGCAGCGACCTGCGAAGACTGGGCGCGCCAATGCGCAAAGAGCAGGTCATTCCATCGCTGGGTGATCGCCCAGCGCCCCGGGGGCAATGGCCGAGGCCGCTGCGATGTGCGCACCTTGATCTCCCGCATGGCCCGCTGCTCCTGCCTATAGGACGTGATCACAAGGGCCTGGGATGCACAGACCGTCCAGCACCCTAATGCCGTATTCTGGTCGCGAGCCCAACCGAATGTCCAGTGAATCTTTTCGTCCCGCAGGCGCCCACAATCAAACCGATGTCTACGCCGTTCACGGGGCCGATCCGGAGATTTTGGCGTACGCGATGGCCAAATATTCGCGCTCAGCACTTTCGATGCGGGAATCGCTGGCAGAGATCAGCAGCCAGCGGGCCGAACAGTTTCTGAATACCTTCTATTTTCAGTACGGGCACCGATCGATTGCCGACCTGGCGCACGTGGCGTTTGCCGTGGAGCGACTGAGCCTGCTGGCGGCCATCGTCCTGGTGGACGAGCAGCGGTGGGATGGGCAAGAACGGTCGACGCGCTACCAGAATTTCATGAAGTCGGGGTGGTATTTTCCGGATTTCGGCGCGGATGGGGCGTCGGGGAAGCTGTATGCGGAGACGGTGGAGAACCTTTTCGCGACGTATCAGCGCACGACGGCCGCGGTGCAGGAGGCGCTGCGCCAGCGTGTGGCCCGGCCCGAGGCTATGAAGCCGGAGGCCTACGAACGCACCCTCAAAGCGCGGGCCTTCGATGTAGCACGCTATTTGCTACCGCTGGCGACGAATACGTCGCTGGGACAGATTGTGAATGCACGGACGCTCGAAACCCAGGTATCCCGGCTGCTGTCGCATCCTGTGGCCGAGGTGCGCATGCTGGGAGAGAAACTGCGCGAGGCGGCAACGGGCGCGGCGTGGAATGTGAATGCGCAGGCGGGGGCGGCGCTGGTGGAGAAGCTTGCGGCGCAACCGGAGCTGTCTGAAGAAGCGGCCAACCTGCTGACGCGCGAGGTGCGCACGGCGCCGACGCTGGTGAAGTATGCCGAGGCGAATCCTTACCGGATGCAGACGCGGGCGGAGCTGGAGCAGGCGGCGACGGAGCTGTTGAAGGGGGCGCCCCCGTCACCGGCGCCGCTTGTAGACCTGGTGGAGCGGACGGAGCCCCTGGAAGTGGAGCTGGCGGCAACCCTGCTTTACTGGCGCAGCCATCATCCGTATCGGCAGGTGCGCGATGCGGTCGCAGAGCTGCCGGCGTACCGGGTGAACGAGATCGTCGAGCTGGGTTTACGCCATCGTGGACGACATGACGAGGCGCTGCGGGCCTTTGCGGCGGGCGCGGCGCTGCGCTTCGACATCCTGATGGATATTGGAGGCTTTCGCGATATGCACCGTCACCGGCGCTGCGTGCAGATCAAGCAGGGATTCACCGCGCTGCACGGCTACGAAACGCCACATGATGGAGACGCGGCAGGATTGGCAGAGGCCGGTATGCTGGGCGAGTATCAGGCTGCGATTGAGGGCGCGCACAAAGGCAGCGCGGAGATTGCCGCCGGAACGGCGCCGGAAGCCGCGATGTCGGCGCTTTACTTGCTGCCGCTCGCGACGCGTGTTCGCTGTCTCTTCAAGATGGATTTTGCCGAAGCGCAATACATCAGCGAGCTGCGGTCCGCGCCTGCGGGTCACTTCAGCTATCGGCGTGTGGCGTGGGAGATGTACCTGGCGGTGCAGCGCCAGCATCCTTCATTGGCGCGGCACATTCGCGTGACCGACTATACGCAGCCGATCGATTTGTTGCAGCGGTGAGGGATCAAGAATCGCCTGGCGCTTGCTTCTCAAAGCATTTTCAGCATGGCTGAAGCCGTGCCTTTTGATGACAGTATTTGTGCAACCTGTCCGGTGACGCAGGGCGGTCATCCAAAGCCGTGGCTCATGCCTGGGCGGCTGTCTTTTCAGAAGAAACTGTGCGCGGTCGCAAAGCATCGGCGGTCAACTGATTGGCCTTGCGGAGATCGGGGAACAGCACAGACCATAAACCGGCAACGACAAGAGAGCCGATTCCGCCATAGATGGTGGCGCGGACCGCTCCCCACCACTGCGCCGTGAGGCCGCTCTCAAACTCGCCGAGCTCATTGGAGGCACCGATGAAGAGCGAGTTGACGGCGCTGACGCGGCCGCGCATCTGGGGCGGCGTGGCAAGCTGCAGCAGCGATCCGCGAATGATGACGCTGATGGTATCAGCGGCGCCGCCGATGGCCAGGGCAATGAGGGAGAGCCAGAGGCTATGCGACACGCCGAAGACGATGGTGGCTACGCCGAAGATGGCGACACAGATAAAGAGCCTCTTGCCGGCGCGACGGCTGAGAGGAAAGCGCGCCATGACGAGGGACATGGTCAATGCGCCGAGGGCGGGCGCGGCCCGCAGCATGCCCAATCCGCGCGGACCGGTGTGGAGGACTTCGCTGGCGAAGATGGGCATGAGCGCGACGGCGCCGCCGAGCAGCACGACAAACAGATCCAGCGAGAAAGAGCCGAGCAGCAGGGGCAGACTCCACACGTATTTGAATCCAGCCAAAACGACCTGGAGGGACAGCTCGCGATGTTCCATGCGGCCGAGGCGCACATGCATATTACCGACAAGAATGAGGAACCAGATCAGGGTGAGAAGCGTGAAGGCGTAGACGATCCCTGCGCCTTCCATGCGCGTGCCGGGAAAGAAGCGCAGCAGGGGCAGAGTGAAGAGGAGGCCGCCGAGAGCCGGGCCGGAAATGTTGGCGAATTGAAAGATGGCGCCGCCCCACGTGACAGCGTTGACGAAATGCTTCTCAGGCACCAGATGGGGAATGAGCGCGGAGCTGGCGGGCGCAGAAAACGCGCGTCCCATGCCAATGACAAAGAGGACTACATAGATGGGAAAGACGCGGTGGACGGCAGCACGCGCAAAGAGCAGCAAGGTCGTGGTGCAGAAGATCTGCACCGAGTAGCAAGTGAGAATGATGACGCGGCGATCGAAGCGGTCGGCCACGTGGCCCGCGGGTAAAAGAAAGAGCAGGCCCGGCAAAAAGAGGGCCAGGCCGGTAAAGCCGAGATCGAGGGCGCGGTGGGTAATGGAATATACCTGCCACGCAACGGCAACTGCCTGCGCCTCTGCGCCAAGAATCACCGCCGCACGCGCCAGCTGATAGAGCCTGAAATCGCGCGACGCAAAGGCCTCCATGCCGCGCCGCGGGGATTGTGCGGGAGGGGAATCCATGTGTCCTTTAGGTTATAACGCGAGGCGTGGCGCACGGAGGGGCGCGGATGGGTTGCAGTATCCTGACCTCATTGAAAGCTTCGACGCAGCAACGCGCAGCGCCCAGCCGGCTGGCGGCAGCAGCGGTGTTTTTGTGCGGCGTGTGCGCGTTTCTCGAGCTCTACTGCACGCAGCCTCTGCTGCCGCTGCTGGCGCGGCTGTTTCATGCGTCGAAAACCGGCGTGGGCATGACGGTTTCGGCGGCCACGCTGGGCGTGGCGCTCTCCGCACCGGTATTCGGAGCGCTCACGGAACGTTTACCGCGCAAGCGCGTGATTGTTGCGTCGCTGCTTGGCATCTCGCTGCCCACGCTGCTGGCGGCAACGTCGCAGTCTCTCGCACAGCTTGTTTTCTGGCGTTTTCTTCAAGGAGTGACGGTGCCCGGCGTGATTGCGGTGCTGGTGACCTACATCGGCGAGGAGTGGCCGCCGGATCAAGTGGCGCTGATCATGAGCTTCTATGTGAGCGGCACTGCACTGGGCGGGTTTACGGGGCGCATCTCTGCGGGCTATCTCGCCGACTGGTTCAACTGGCGGATAAGTTTCCTCGCGCTGGGGATCGCGGCGTTGGCGGGCGCAGGCGCTGTGGCTCTGTGGCTGCCGCATGGGCGGCGCCGAAATGTTTCGCAGCCAAAGCTGGATGCGCTGCCGTCGTTTCCCTATCAGGTGCAGGAATTGTTTCGCAATCGCCGTTTGCTTGCGACGTTCGCGGTGGGTTTCAACGTGTTGTTCTCGCTGGTGGGCGTGTTCACGTGGATCACGTTCTACCTGAGTGGCGCTCCTTTCCATCTTTCGACGTCGGGGCTCAGCTCGCTCTTCTTCGTTTATCTCGTGGGGCTCGTTGTGACGCCGGCTGCGGGCTATCTGATTACGCGTGTCGGGCTGCGCGCGGGCATCGGCGGAGCGATGGCGTGTTCGATCGTGGGCGTGCTGCTGACACTGCCTCGCTCGCTGCCGGTGGCGATTGTGGGGTTGACGATGCTTTCGAGTGGGGTGTTCATCGCGCAGACTGCATCGCAGAGCCATCTGCGTGTGGCGGCGCCGGCGGGCACGCGCGTGACCGCTGCAGGACTGTATCTGACCTGCTACTATCTCGGGGGCACGGCGGCCGGGGTGGTTCCGGGGATTTTCTGGGCGATGGGCAAGTGGCCGGCGTGTGTGGCGTTTATTGTGGCGATGCAGATTGCAGGCCTGGCCATCGCGCTGATCGGGTGGCGTGCATCGGCGCAGCCTATGGCGGAGCCGGCGCTTCCGGCGGTCCCCCGGCCACCACAATTCCCTGCACCGCAACGGTAGAATGTTGTATCTAAATAGGCGGCGGATCCCGAGAAGTTCTCGCCAGGATTCGCGGTGCCAGGGCACTGCAGCTTTTGAGCAGCGCCGCGCAACTTCCCTTTCGCACACGAAGCAGCCAACGGACAGGAGCGATTTTTGGCCGAAGCGACAACTCTCTCTCCCGCGAGCGCAGGGCCGCGCGCAGCCACCGTGGTGAACCCCGACCCGGCAGCGCAGGCAGTGTGGAAGCCGCGGGTCAATCCATGGGCGATTGCCGCGACCGTGGCGCTGGCGGCGTTTATGGAGGTGCTCGACACGTCGATTGCCAACGTGGCGCTGCCGCATATTTCCGGCTCGCTGGCCGCCAGCACCGACCAGGGCACATGGGTGCTGACGAGTTATCTGGTTTCGAATGCGATCGTGCTGCCTCTGGGCGGATGGGCTTCAAGCCTGATGGGGCGCCGCAATTTCTTCGTCTTCTGCATCGGTGTTTTCACGGTTGCCAGTTTTCTGTGCGGCGCCGCGCCCTCGCTGCCGATGTTGCTGATTTTTCGTGTTCTGCAGGGAGCGGGCGGCGGCGGCATGCAGCCGATGGCGCAGGCCATCATGGCCGACTCATTTGAGCCGCACAAGCGCGGCCAGGCTTTCGCGCTTTACGGGCTGGTTGCGGTGCTGGCGCCTTCGATCGGGCCGACACTGGGCGGATGGATCACCGATAACTTTTCGTGGCGCTGGATTTTCTTCATCAATATACCCATCGGCATCCTGGCCTTCTTCCTGGTGACGCGGCTGGTGGACGATCCGCCGTGGATCAAGGCCGATCCGTCGAAGCTGAGGAACATGGACTATCTGGGCCTGGCGTTTCTCACTATTGCCATGGGCGGCATGCAGATCATGCTCGACAAGGGCGAGGAGAACGACTGGTTCGCCTCGGGCTTCATCCGGTTCTTCGCGATTCTGTTTGTGGGCGGCATGATCGGGCTGTTTGTGTGGGAGTGGCGGCAGAAGAATCCGCTGATCAACCTGCGTCTGTTCCGCTTCAAGAATTTCGCGATCTGTTGTTTTTTGATGATGCTGGTAGGCGGCGTGCTGAACGCGAACACGGTGCTGCAGCCGCAGTTTTTGCAGCAGCTGCTGGGCTATACGGCCACCAATGCCGGTCTTGCGCTCACCGGGGGCGGGTTTGCCCTGGTGATCATGATGCCGCTTGCCGGTTTTGCTACGGGAAAGATCTCGGCACGCACGCTGGCGGTGGCGGGTTTCACGCTGTTTGTGATCACCTTCCGGATCGCCGCAGACTTGACCACGCTCGACATGAGCTTCACGCAGGCCTCGTGGCTGCGCGTGATCCAAATGCTGCCGCTGCCATTCTGTTTTATTTCGATCACGAATGCTGCTTACATCGGGATGCCGAAAGAGGAGAGCAACCAGGTTTCGGGACTGATCAATTTCGTGCGCAATCTTGGGGGCAGCATTTTGATCGCGCTCACCAATGCGCAGGTGACGAGCCGCGCCATGTGGCACCAGCAGCATCTGCAAGCGTCGATGGTATCCGGCACGATCGCCTTCCAGCAGCATCTCAACGCGCTGACTGGCTTTTTTAACAGCCACTTCGGCGCTGGGAACGGCGCGGGGCTGGCGATGGCGAACATCTACAACCAGCTGAACCAGCAGGCGCAGATGCAAGGCTACCAGGATGTGTACATGGAGCTTTCATGGGCGTCGTGCGCTTTGATTCTGCTGGCATTTCTGTTGAGCAGTGCCAAGCCCGGCGAGAGCTCTGGTGGCGGCGGGGCGATACACTGAGGGCGCCGGGGTCACCTTAATCAAATTGCTGGACAAAACGCAGTCCCCAGCGACGAGGACGCGCCGCTGGGGATCGATGCGAGCCCGTGGCCCGAAATCCATCTGGGGGAAGGCAAAGGAATACCGAAGAGAGTCCAAGGTCTATAAGCGAAAACGCCAGAGACCTTGCGGCCTCTGGCGCTCTCCGGGTGGTCTGGTAACTCATTGGATCATGCATCGTCCCGTTCAACCTCGCGATGCCGGTTCCGGGTTGCCCCCTCGCCTGCATCTTCCGCCTCAGCCTGTAATGCGTTTCGGGGTTGCCCCGTACCTCGCATCCATTGGCTGCGTCGGCGACCGTGTATCCGAGTTACCCCGGAGTGCGGTCCTCGTGTTGTTGCCGGCGATGGATCATCGAGGCGACTCGATTTTCACATCCTTGAGCGCTGCGTGCAGGTGAAGCTCCGGTTGCCCGGCTCCTCACGCTGTCTGCCGCGCCTCCGACGCAGAATTCAGGTTGCCCCTCGTTCTGCATCTTCCGGCTTTACCGGCGATGGACCCTCGATGCGACTCGAGGCCCGCATCCTTCGGCGGTGCCGAGTACCGTTTCCGGGTTGCCCCGTACCTCGATGCTTCGGTATCGCCGACGACCAGCTTCCGGGTCTCCCCGGAACCTGCATCTTCCGGCACCAGCTGATCACGCTTCCGAGTTGCCCCGGTTGCGTTCACCCGCCGGTTGCGCCAGAGAGAATCTTCGGGTCACCCCGATTCTTCTTTGGCCTCTGGCTCCGCCGACCGACCTGGTTCCATTTCGCCTTGGCTCTTCGGTCATTCGGCGGTACTGATGGTTTGCTTTCCGATTCGCCTCGGATCGCACGCCCTCAGCTTGCCGCTTCCGCTCCGCCGGGTCTCCCCGGTTTCACTTGGACGGCTGGGTCGATGATGAACCCCAATTGTTCTCGAACTTTGCATCCTCGGCTTGCGCCGCGGATGAATCTTCGTGTTCAAGCAGGTTTCGCAGACTTGCCGGAGGCGCGACGATTTCTCAATTTCTCCCGGGTTCTCGCTATCGGTTGCCCGACCACGAACTCCCGCTGTCCATCAATTCTTCGCCGTTGTCCGACCCGCGCTACTCTCCAACTCGCTACAGGGTCACCAACTGAAGAGACATTAGGATGGTTCGATCTGTGGAAGCAAGTGTAAATCTCAAGTTAAATTGTGGATATCACCAGGGTTGGTGCAATGCGCTGGACTTTCTGGGTTAGGTGGGCGCGTGGCGACGATTTTGGAAGTTTTTGCAGGGTGCGGGGAAGGCGCGGCGGCGCATGGATGCTGGGGATTTCGCGCTTCTTTCCCACACAGTAAGCGGGTCTTGCACAGGCGAAGACTTGAAAGCTTGGCGGCCGATCACGTCGCTGGTGGGCTCGGAGGTTTTTATACGGTCGGGGTGGAGTAGGACAACTCAACGAAGCCATTTTTGTAGGCCGTCACGTTTTTTAAATCCCATCGCTTTTCGGTTTGGGAATCTCCGAAGAGCCGCAGTCCGTCTCCCAACAGCACGGGAGCGACGGTCAGCTTGATTTCGTCGACCAGATCGAGCGAGAGAAAACGGTGGGAGAGCAAGGCTCCGCCGACGAGCCAGATGTTGCGATAGCGCGGCGCAAGTTTTTCGTGAACGAGTGCCCGAAGATCGCCAGCGTAGAAGTCGACGGTCTTGCGGGGCGGCGACAATTCCCTGCTCGTGACCACGACGGTGGGCGTATCGCCATAAGGCCAGCCCAGCTGGAGCGCGTGTTCATAGGTGCGCGAGCCGAGCACATAACAGTCGATGGATTGGACGAATGCTGCGGCTTCTTCCGCGGAGATGGAGACGCCGGCATCGTAGACGCTGCCGCCCTCAAGCCAGGAGACGCTGTTGTCGTTGCGCGCGATGAAGCCATCGAGGCTTGCGACCATGTGCAGGGTGACACGTGCGCGGGTTGGATAGGGTTCAGCGGACATGGTGGCTACGATCAAGTGTGCCTTGCATGACACCCTTTTATGCAAGGACCTTCGACAGAATTTTGCTATGCTTCAGCCAAGGTTTTCTCTCACTGTTTGCGTTCCACTTCGACAGGAGCTTCCCCATGAAAGCATTTGGCATCTGGGTCGCGGGAATCATTGCGGTTGTATTGGGGGGCTGGGGTACCTGGTATCTCACCCGGCCGCCGGCGGTGACCACGGTGGAGGGCATGGTGTATTCGGGCAACGCGGCGGTGCCGAACGCGATGGTCGAGATCGATCTGACAGGCGACACCAGCAACACGGGTGCGGTACACGACCTCACGGACCAGAACGGCGCCTACAAGATCGAATTCACGGGTCTGCCCAGCGGGTCAGGGGCGACACTGCGGGCGTCGGCCTCCGGGTTCAAGGCAGCGAAGGCGCAAACGCTGAAGAGCCCTCTCGAACCCGATACGCATCTCGATTTCGCGCTGGTGAGCGTGATCTTGAGCGAGGCGCCGGCCGCGGTCGCAGGGGCAAGACCGACTCCCCATCTGCCGGTCGCGGCGCATGTGCCGATTTATATTCCGAAGGAAGCCAGCCGGGCCACGATGATCAAGATCCGGTGAGGCCTGCTGGTGCGGGTGGATCTGGCTGCAGAGGTTGAAGGCCTTTCTCAGGATGACGCATGTGGGATGAACGGAGACGGAAGCGACTGCGCGCCGGATCTTTGAAATTCGTCCTGGCCGGCCGGGCTACGACGCTTGCATGCCGAAAGGCCTGCTCTGCATTCAACAGACCGGGAACATGCACTTCGTGACATTCTTGTGTCAAGGAAGAAGACCGTATCTCGGCTCGTCAAAGGCGTGCGAAGTGTTCGAACAGTCGCTGGAATCCATGCGTATCTGCTATGAATTTGTGATCGCAGGGTATGTGGTCATGCCAGAGCACGTTCATCTCATGGTGAATGAGCCGAAGAAAGCGCCACTCGCGAAGGCGATTCAGGCATTGAAGTTGTCTGTATCTGTCCGGCGGCGGGAGCGTCCCTTTTGGCTACCGCGTTATTACGACTTCAATGTCCATTCAGAAGAAAAGCGCGTCGAAAAATTGCGCTACATGCACCGTAATCCGGTGAAGCGGGGTTTGGTTACGAAGCCAGAGGATTGGAAGCGGTCGAGCTTCGTTCATTACTCGACTGGATTGAAGGGAACGGTTGAGATTGAATCGTTCTGGACTGGTTGGGAGAGGCAACAGGCTGGTCGTATTTGAAAGAGCCCGTCGTTAGGTGGCTCGGGTTCGTGCTCTCCCAGGTCTCAAACGCGAGACCTGGGGCACCCATTTTCGTGGTGATTTTGGCGCATCCCGACGGCGGGACGAACCGCATTCTACCCCACCAGCACAGGCTTCGCGAGCATCTGCTTAATGCCGCGCAGGGCCTGGCGGGTGCGCTCCTCGTTTTCGATGAGGGAGAAGCGGACGTGGCCGTCGCCGTGATCGCCGAAGCCTATTCCCGGGGAGACGGCTACTTTTGCTTCTGTGAGCAGGAGCTTGGAAAATTCGAGGGATCCGAGGGCCGCGTAGGCCTCGGGGATTTTTGCCCAGACGAACATGGTCGCCTTTGGCGAGGGGACTTGCCAGCCGGCCTTGTTGAGTCCTTCGACCAACACGTTGCGGCGGACCCGGTAGGTTTCGCGGATCTCGGCGACGCACTCCTGCGGGCCTTCGAGGGCCAGGATGGATGCGACCTGGATGGGCGTGAAGGTGCCGTAATCGAAGTAGCTCTTCAAACGCGCGAGGGCGTTGACCAGGACCGGATTGCCGACCATGAAGCCGATGCGCCAGCCGGGCATGTTGTAACTCTTGGACAGGGTGAAGAACTCGACGGCGACTTCTTTTGCTCCTGGAACCTCGAGAACGCTGGGCGGCTTGTATCCGTCGAAGCCGAGGTCGGCGTAGGCGAGGTCGTGGATGAGATAGAAGCCATGTTGGTGGGCCAGCGCGACGAGGCGCGCGAGGAAGGGGAGCTCGACGGTTTGCGTGGTGGGGTTGGAGGGGAAGTTGACGATCAACGCCTTGGGGCGCGGGGTCATGCGCGGGATGAGATCTTCAAGTTGCGACAAAAACTGGTCGGTGTCGTGGATGGGGACGCTGACTACATGGGCTCCGGCGATGACTGGGCCGTAGATGTGTATGGGGTAGGAAGGATTGGGGACGAGCACGGTGTCGCGCGAGTCGAGAATGGCAAGGCAGAGGTGGGCGATGCCCTCCTTGGAGCCGATGGTGACGATGGCCTCGGTATCAGGGTCGAGCGTGACCGCGTAGCGCGTCTTGTACCAGTTGCAGATGGCCTTGCGCAGGCGGGGAATGCCGCGGGACACGGAGTAGCGATGGGTGACCGGCTTCTGCGCCGCCTCAATCATCTTGTCGACGATGTGCCTGGGGGTGGCGCCGTCGGGATTGCCCATGCCGAAGTCGATGATGTCTTCTCCGCGACGGCGCGCGGCAACCTTCATCTCGCCGGTGATGTTGAAGACGTAGGGCGGGAGGCGCTGAATGCGGCTGAATTGATCCATGATGACTCCAGTATGACAGTGAACCGTGGTCAGAGATCAGCGGTCAGAATCGGAGGTAAGCAATCAGGGAGCGTTCGCGGGAACAGCCTCGGTGTGCACGCGAACGCACTGAACGCTGAAAGTTTGAAAACTGATCACTGGATTTTGGGATGAGGTGAAGCGATCTAGGCGGCCGAAGCCGCCGCATAGGCCGCAGGCGCGCAGGGATTGCACGCGAGGGTGGCAGGAATGCGGGCCAAGGGCATGACGGGATTATAGCGTGACGACAGGGGTCATGGATCAAGGTCAGGCGTCAGGTTTGATCAGGGAACAGGGATCAGGAGTCAGAGGGACTGACGACGAGCAATGGAAGGTCAGTGGGTGGAGGGGTGGGGCGCGGGCAGCGGGCAGAAGAGGTCAAGAATGGCCAGGATGCCCATGACGGTTCCATAGAGCCCGAAGACGCCGATGAAGACGGCGATGAAGTTGCCGAGTTCGTGGGGACTGCCGGCGTTGGCCTGGAGAGTGAGCGCGCCCGTGGCGAGGAAGATGAGAGACGCCAGCGTCCAGGCGATCTCATAGAAGAGCTTTGCCCGGAGTGTAGTGCGGTCAGATTGGCGAGGGGACGCCATAGGTTGAGTATAGCCTTTCTTAGGATTTTTGCAGGTTACTAAATGGGTACTAAATTGCGGAAAGTCACCGGACACCGCCCTGAGTCCGACCCGCATTCGCTCAAATACCCACGATCTGGTGAATCTCACCAACGTCTTGGACTGGGGCCCCTCGCCCTTCCTGACGGCGCCAGAACTTAATGCAAGGCTGCTCAATGAGGTGGTAGCTGGCCACGGCGGCCAACGGTAGCAGCAGCAGGCCGATCACACCAGTATGGAGAAGCAGGAATAGCTCCTGCCAAATGTATAGGCTGTACGAGTAGATCCCAACCGACCGCAGAAACTGTCCTTCTAAGGCACGTCCAAAGAGAGAAGCAGGACTCGAAGTGGTCGACGCCAGAAGCATCCCGATCAGTGCAAGTTCGGAAAGAGGGATCACTTGCTTGTGCGTGGCGATATGCCAAACCAGTCCTAAGAGGCACACTGGCGCAATCCATCTCTTTTGAGCCCAGAGGCGGAATGGGGCGTGTTTTGCTGCGAATGCCAGAAGGCATCCGATCAAGAGACCCGCATAAGGCCAGGAGTATTGTCCGACCGAAGTGAAACTGAGAGCGCAGCAGCTCAAGAGACCCAGAATCAGAAGGCGGGGTGCACGTCGCCCTGCGAGCATCAGGATCGCAGGCCACGCCAGGTAAAACTGTTCCTCAACCGAAAGGCTCCAGAAATGGCTGGTGAGAGCCCATTGCGGAGCTTCGTGGGAAGGGTAATAGTTGCGAAAGAACAGAAGGCAAGGCACAACATCAATTCGGCCAATGATGTTGGCACCCAGAATGAGGCCAAGAACTCCAACACAGGAGAGGTAGACCCAAGCGACCGGCATCAGGCGAAAGAAGCGGCGCACGTAGAATCTCTTTAGGTCCCCATCGCCAAAGAGCCGCGATGTAATCAAGAAGCCACTCAGCACGAAGAAAATCGCGACCCCATGGCCGCCGATGTCGAGCCAGCCCCAATCATGGAAAGCATGCTGGCGGAAGTAGCCGGCCTGAAAGTGTGCGACGATCACCAGGAGAATCGCCACACCGCGCCATCCGTCGAGAGTCGGAATACGGCTTGCCGGCATTCGAGAAGCGTACTCCATGGCTTCTGCTCTCTGCATCCTTACGAAAGTGGCAGTCAGCCGCGGTGTGGCGCTGTGCTCGGGTATCGGGGAGCAGCGAGGTCAGAATCCGGAGTAGCCCCGCGGGGCTGGTTTTTCGGTGCGCGGGGCCTGAAAGAGCCCCGCGACAAAAAACTTCCTGACGAAAAACGGCCTATCGAGTGGTGAGCACGACGCGGAAGCGCGCTTTGCCGCTCATCATGCGCTGGTAGGCCTCTTCGGCTTTCTCGAGCGGGTAGGTTTCGAGCATGGGCCGAACGCCGGTGAGCGCGCTGAAATTGAGGGTGTCTTCGGAATCCATGCCGGTGCCGGCGGGCCAGCCGACGACCGTACGCCGTCCGAGAATCAGCGGAAAGGGATTGACGACGACGGGGCCGTCGGGAGCGCCGACGACGATGAATTTGCCGGCAGGGGCAAGCCCGTCGATCACCCATTCCAGAGCTTTGGCGACGGTGATGGTGGAGAGGATGATCTGGGCTCCGCCGAGTTTCTGCAGTTCCTTGGCGGGATCCTGCGTGGTGGTGTCGATGTAGACATGGGCGCCGAGCTGTTTGGCGAGGGGGGCCTTGTCGTGTCCGCGGGCAATGGCCACAGTGCGGTAGCCGCTTTTGGCCGCGTACTGGACGGCAAGGTGGCCAAGGCCTCCAATGCCGAGGATGGCCACGGTGTCGCCGGTGCGGGCTCCGCTGTTGCGGAGCGCGTTGTAGGTGGTGATGCCTGCGCAGAGCAGGGGCGCGGCATCGGCGTCATTCAGGTCGTCGGGGACGAGCGCGATGGCGTTGGCCGGGGCCAGGACGTAGTCGGCATAGCCGCCGTCGTAGTCGATGCCGGAGACGAGATGGTTTTCGCAGAGAATGAAATCGCCGCGACGGCAGGGGGTGCAGTAGTTGCAGTGGCCGCCATGCCAGCCGAGGCCGACGCGCTGGCCCACCTTGAAGACGGGAACGTCGGAGGCGACGGCATCGAGGACGCCGGCGACTTCGTGGCCGGGCACGCGCGGGAACTGAAGCCCGGGCCAGATGCCCTCTTTGGTGAGGGAGTCGCTATGGCAGACGCCGCAGGCCTGGATGCGAATGCGGACATGTCCGGGCGCGGGGTCGGGGAATGTTTTCTGGACGAGTTGGAAAGCGCCGCCGGCGGCGGACACCTGCATGGCACGGCCTTGAACTGCAGACATGGGGTTCTTCTCCTCGGCGTTAGAGCAAAATCTTGCTGTGAAGGTTGCGAGAGATGCATGAATGTTCTGTGAGCGCGAGGCGATGGCCTGAGTTTTTGAACGATGCGGTCTTGACGTCGACCTATTTTAGATATATCGTAAGATATATCTTGATAGATCGGAGAAACACAGATGTGCGGACATTTTAGAGAAATGCATTGGGAACACGGACCGGGCGACTGCCGGCACCGTCATGGGCGCGGCTGGTGGGAAGACCGGCGCGAACGCTGGGAGGCATTTGCCGGGGGAGCCCGCGAACGATTCTTTGATAACGGCCATTTGCGGCTGGTGATTCTGCAGCTGATCGCAGACAAGCCAAGTTACGGCTACGAAATCATCAAGGCGATCGAAGAGAAGCTCTCGGGAGGCTATGCGCCGAGTCCAGGAGTGGTGTATCCCACGCTGACCCTGCTGGAAGAAGAGGGCCTGGCAGTGGCATCGATGGACGGCAACAAGAAAAGGTACGCCGCCACCGAGGAAGGCAAGGAGCATTTGAAGGCCAACCAGCCTTTGCTCAAAGCAATCTTCGGGCGGATTCAGGCGGCGGGGAAGATGTTTGGGCGCGGGCGTTCGCCGCAGATCAAGAGGGCGATTCTGAATTTGAAAATCGCGCTGAAGATGCGAGTGGAACGCGGCAATTTGACCGCGGAACAGCTGGGCAAGATTGCAGAAGCACTGGACGCGGCGGCGCGAACGATTGATGAGGTTTGAAGAGATGACGCCGACAACACCGGCGCAACCTCTGGAACCGACGGCGAGCGCCGCGCCGGAGAAGTTGGGCGCGCTGACCGCTGAGCATCGTCGCCTGCAGGTGCTGGTGGGCGAGTTGCTCGCGACGAACCAGGCATTGCGCTTCAAGGTGGAGCAACTGGAAGCGGGCGCGGAAAGCGCTGACCGAGGTTTGGCGCGGGCGTGTGCGACTGCCGGCATGCTGTTGCCGTGAAATGCGGACTTTATACTGAAAGACGGCATGAGCACGTTTCTTCCAGTGGATGAGCAGTTAGATCTTTTGCAAAAGGGCGCGGCAGAAATTATTCGCGTGGCCGATTTGCGCGAGCGGCTTGAAGAGAGCCGCAAGACGGGCCGCCCGCTGCGGGTGAAGGCAGGCTTCGATCCGACGGCGCCGGACCTGCACCTGGGCCACACGGTGCTGATGCGCAAGCTGCGGCACTTTCAGCAGCTGGGGCACACGGTAATTTTCCTGGTCGGCGATTTCACGTCGCTGATCGGCGACCCCACGGGCCGCAACGTAACGCGCAAGCCGCTGACGCGCGAAGAAATCGACCGCAACGCGGAAACCTACAAGGAACAGGTCTTCAAGATTCTCGACGAGAAGGCGACCGAGGTGCGCTACAACTCGGAGTGGCTGGGGAGACTCGATTACGAGCAGACGATCCGGCTGACGGCGCACTTTACAGTAAGCCAGATGCTGGAGCGCGACGAGTTTCACAAGCGCTTCCAGGCCGAGCAGCCAATCAGCCTGCACGAGATGCTGTACCCGGTGATGCAGGGCTACGACTCGGTGTGCCTGGAGTGTGACGTAGAACTGGGCGGAACGGATCAGCGCTTCAACCTGGGCTGCGGTCGCGAGCTGCAGCGGCAGTATGGGCAGAAGCCGCAGATTGTGCTGATGACGCCGATCCTCGAAGGCACAGACGGCGTGCAGAAGATGAGCAAGTCTCTCAACAATGCGATTGGGATCAATGAGCCGCCGGCGGAGATGTACGGCAAGCTGATGAGCATTTCCGATGAGTTGATGTGGAAGTATTTTGTCTTGCTGACGGACAAGAAGCAGTCGGAGATCGATGCATTGCAAACGAGCGTCAAGACGGGCAGTGTGCATCCCATGAGGCTCAAGAAGAATCTCGCGGAATCCATCACTGCCGACTTCCACGGAGCCGAAGCCGCGCTGGCTGCTTCGCAAAACTGGGCGCGGATGTTTCAGCAGAAGGCAGAGAGTGAAGACCTCGATGAGGTTCACATCGCCTATGCGGATGTGGCGGGACCGGGCGAGGGATTGGCGGTGCGCTTGCCGAAGCTGCTGCTCGCGCTGGGACTGGCCGCGAGCGGCGCGGAAGCGAATCGCAAGATCGCCGAGAAGGCTGTGAAGCTGGATGGAGAAACGGCACCGGGGAACGTGGTGAACGTGGATGCGCTACCCGCGCGCCTCGTGGTGCGACTGGGAAAGCGCGCGAAGGTTGCGGTGGTCGAGTAGGGTTCGTGCTTTCTCCCATGTCTCAGAATCGAGACATGGGCACCGATATTCGCGCTCAATAAAGAAACGGCGCATTCGCGTATCCCTCTTTAGCGGTCCGGATCCATGTCGGGTTCGGTCCAGAGCAAGATTGCTTGCGGCAGGGTGATGTAAAGCAAGAAAGCCGACACGGCCAGGGCATTCGGTTGCGCGAGAATCCCCCGCAGCGCGAGGGGAAGGGGCGGCGCGACCGGATTGGGTACGCTGAAAGAACGGACCAAGAGCATACCCATCAGGACGAACGAGAAAAATTGATAGGCCCTGAAGTGCGCATGATCGCGGCGATGTGTTTCGCGTTCGTCGCCGCGGGCGCGCATGTCACCGGCTACCCACGTGAAGACGATCCAGAGGACGACGAACAGGAACAAGCCACCCGAGACGCCCGATTGGCCGGTGGTATTTTTTGCGCTGACGGAAAATCCGGCGAGGACCGATAGGGCCAGCACGGCGTAGAAGAATGCGACAAACCAGCGACGGCGCGCGCGCGATTCGAAACGGATGCGGAGGCGCCCAATGGAATACTCGGTGTTCATGATCTCCCCTT
Source organism: Occallatibacter sp. (assembly GCA_036520995.1). GTDB lineage: Bacteria > Acidobacteriota > Terriglobia > Terriglobales > Acidobacteriaceae > Telmatobacter. Next base: position 60,810 of record DATDIQ010000053.1, on the reverse strand, counting down.
TGCCGCAAGCTGACTGCTGCCATACACCTGTTCGCTGAGCGGCTTGAAAGGCCGTGTCGAGAAAACCGCATCGATCGGCAAGTCAAAGAATTCGGCAATCTGAAACGCCAGCTTGAGGCTGGGGCCGTAGTTGCCGCGTTCGAGAAAGCCGATGGTCTGGTAGTTGACGTCGACCGCATCGGCCAGCGCCTGGCGGCTGACGCCCCGGTCGGCGCGCAGAACCGCAATGCGGTTGTAGAGACCGCTTTCGCCGGGGGTGCTCCCGCTGTTGTTCTCTACCATGACGATATATTGCTTTTACATAATATATTTGTCAAGAAAGAAAACAACGTTTCGGCAGGATCTCTGGGGATATGCACGTTTGGCGAATTATTTATCGCCAAATGGCGTATGATGGCCATCAAGAGGTGTACCAATGACCACTGCAGCTGTTGCCGAGATTCTGGGCGGAGAGAAGGTGCTGGGGCGGACGGTGACACGTTCGGCCGACCTGGCGCAGCTGGTGCGCGATGGCATTCCGGTGGAGGCCCTGGTGGCGTTGGCGGAGCGCGCGGGGTTGCGGCAGGCCGACGTCAGTTCGCGCTTCGGCATCTCACAGCGGACGCTGACGCGTCGGCTGGCGCGCCACTCGAAGCTGACCTCGGCGGAGAGTGATCGCACGGTGCGGCTGGCGCGCGTGTATGCGGCTGCGCAGGAGACGCTGGGCGACGGCGGCAAGGCGGCCGAATGGCTGAAGACGCCGAACAGGGCGCTGGGTGGCGCGCGGCCTCTCGATCAACTCGACACCGATCCCGGCGTGCGCGAGGTGGAAGAAGTGCTGGGCCGCATTGCATACGGCGTGTACAGTTAGCGGGCACTTCCCTTCGATGCGCAATCGTCAAAAGAACAGCATGCTGCCTTTTCTTGAGGAGGCAACGCGTGCGCGGAGATTCCGCCAAGTGGGAACTGGAGCAGCGGTGTGATGCGGATCTGGCGGATTTGCCGCGCGCGCTATGCGGGCGAGGCATTCACGGGCGTGGGGGCGCGGCGCTTTGGCGGACGGTGGAACACGCCGGGTGTGCCGATGGTGTATGCGTCGACGTCGCTTGCGCTCGCGGCGATTGAGCTGTTCGTCCATCTCGAACCCAACCTGCAGCCCGATGATCTGGTCGCAATTGCGGCGACGCTGCCAGCGGGCGAGCCGGCGCGCAAATTGGAGCCGGAGGCACTGCCGGCCCAGTGGTGGCGCGACGATTTCGGCCCGCTTCGCGCGATTGGCGACGCGTGGATCCGCGAGAAAACTTCGCTGGCGTTGGAAGTGCCCTCGGCAGCGCTGCGCCTGGAGTGGAATGTGCTGGTGAACCCTGCGCACCCCGGGATCGGCACCCTGGCGATCGAAGAGCCGCAGCCGTTTCACTTTGATGCGCGGATGTTTCGCGAATAGCACCGAATCGATGCATCGTAGAGAATGTGGTGACGCGCGCGGAGCTTTGGGGCGCTGCGGGATTGTGCGGAGGCACGCGGAGTGAATCGCCGAGAGCTTTTCTGGCGTGCGGGTGCGGCGGCAGTTTCAGTCTTCGCACCGGCGCGCTTTGTCGGGGCGACGGAAGTTGCTGCAGACCTCACGCTGCGTGAGGATCCGGAGGCGTTGCGAATTCCGGCGGATTTTATCGGGCTGAGCTACGAGTTGGCGCAGCTGAGCGATCCGACGTTCTTCTCTGTGAACAATGAGGACCTGGTGGCCTATTTTCGGCTGCTGAGCGCGAACGGCGTGCTGCGGCTTGGTGGCAACACCAGCGAGTTCTGCTGGTTTAAGGCGAATGGGTCGACGCTGGAACCGGTACTGCACGTACCGCCGGGAAACTTAGACGCGAACTGGATGCCGCATCGGCTGTTTGAGGTGACGCCTGAAGCGATCGACGCGCTGGCCGGGTTTGTGCGCGCGACGGGATGGCGCCTGATCTACGGTGTGAACTTCGGCAACAGCACGCCGCAGAGGGCTGCGGAAGAAGCTGCCTGTGTGGCACAGAAGGTCGGCGGCCAGCTGGAGTTTTTTCAGATCGGCAACGAACCAGACCTCTACACCAAAGCAAGTAACGGCACGCGGCCGCCTGGGTGGAGCTTCGCGGATTATGTGCGCGAATGGACCAGCTTTGCTAACGCGATTGCCGCGCGAGTTTCGGAGGCGCGGTTTGGCGGCCCGGATGTGGCGGCATCATCGGACTGGGTGACGCGGTTCAGCGCGGAGGTTCCGTCCGCGATTGCGTCGCGGCTGGTCGCGCTGACGGGTCACTACTACGCCGAGGGACCGCCTGATGATCCGCGGGTGACGATTGAACGGCTGCTGGCGGGCGATCCGAAGATCGCCATGGAGACAAAAGCAATTGTGGCGGCGGCGCGGGGCACAGGGCGCGTGTATCGCATGAGTGAAGGCAACTCCTGCTATCGCGGCGGCAAGCCTGGCATGAGTGATGCGTTTGCAGCCGCGCTGTGGGCGGGCGATTACCTGCTCGAGTTGGCGAGTTTGGGGTGCGCGGGCGTGAATCTACACGGCGGGCGGAGTGAGTTTCTGACCGCCGGCTTGGGCGGACATACGCCGGGAATGGAAGTAGCGAAGACGCCGCAGGCAGTGCAGAGCGGTTTCTACAGCCCGATTCAAAGCGAGCCCGGCCGGGACGTGAAGGCGATGCCGGTGTTTTACGGGATGATGCTGGCGAACCAGTTTGCGGGGGCAACCATGTTGCGCGTCGAAGGCGATCTGCACGGCGTGAATGCGCCCGTATATGCGGGGCGAAGGGGCAACGAGACGCGCATCGCGGTGTTGAATAAGGACGCGGCAACGCCGCTGGTGCTTACGCTGCGAGGCGGATTCGTGGCGCGAACGGGGCGAATATGGCGGTTGCAGGGGCCGGGGCTCGACGCGACAAACGGCGTCAGGTTGGCCGCCGCGGAGATCGACCCGCATGCGCGGTGGAGCGCGCGTGCAGAGGCTGTTGAAGCGAGCAACGGCACGCTACGGCTGCGCGTGCCGGAAGCAAGTGCGGCGCTGCTTTTTCTAGAGTGAGCGAGGCTCGTTCTCGTTTAGGCTTCGAAGTCGAGCTCGACGGGATCGATGAGCGGGAGCAGCCATTTGAGCAGCGCCTGGTGCATGGGGTGGGTGGTGTAGGCGTCGGCTGCAGCCTTGTCAGTGAACTGCATGAGACCCGCGAAGGTGTAGCCCTGGCCGCGCGGCGAAAGATTGTTGCCGACGTACACATCGAGAAGCCCGACGACGTGGCCGCGAAAAGCGAGAATATCTTGCGCGGCGCGAGCCTTGTCGGCGTCGGTGGCTTGGGGCTTCCAGCGAAATCCGAAGATGTGGATGAACATGGGTCCAGAATACAGTGGTCAGGAGGGTGCCTTCCCAACCTCCGCGCGGCAAACCAGGCGAAGGATTGAGACGCCCATAATTATGGAGCGGGAGTCTTCGTCAGCTGGCCAAGCGCGAAGGCTCGGCCGGATTCGAGCAGTTTCGCGACGGATTCTTTGGAGCAGGATTCGGCGTAGATGCGCATGAGCGGCTCGGTGCCGCTGGCGCGGAAGAGGATCCAGGTTTCGGCGGCGTTGGGTTTGGTCTTGGCTTCGGGATTGTCGAGGTAGAACTTCACGCCATCGAGGGTTTCGGTGCGAAGGATGGGCATCCCGGCGAGGATGGTATCGCCGACGGGACGCGATTTGGCGCGCGCGATGGCGCGGTTCTTGAGGTCGTCGGGGATGTGGAGATCGATGCGGCCGTACTGGTGCTCGCCGTACTCGGCCTGGAGATCGGCGACGAGCTGGCCCAGGGTCTTCCCTTCCTCGGCCATCACGTTGGCGAGTAGCAGGGCGTTGAGCAGACCGTCGCGCTCGGGCAGATGGCGCTGGAAGCCGATGCCGCCCGATTCTTCGCCGCCCATCACGATTTCGCGTTCGAGCATGTAGTCGCAGACAAACTTGAAGCCGATGCCGTGCTCGATGAGTTCGCGGCCGTGCTTCCTGCAGATGCGATCGAGCATTTTGGTCGTATTGAAGGCGCGGGTGACGGCGCCGGGCCAGCCCTTGCGGCGCAGGACCCACGAGAGCAGAACGGAAAAGATTTTGTGGGGATCGACGAAGTTGCCATTCTCGTCGGTGGCGCCGATGCGGTCGGCGTCGCCGTCGGTGCAGAGGCCGGCGTGGCAGTGGTGCTCGACAACCGCTTCGCCAAGCGCGCGAATGTGCGGCTCGATGGGCTCGGGATTGATTCCGGGAAAGAGCGGGTTGACGTCGCCGCGAATTTGGACGTGCTCGACGCCGATGCGGGTGAAGATGTCGGAGAGAATGGTGCGGCCGGCGCCATACATGGAGTCGATGCAGAACGTCATGCCCGATTTCGCGATGAGATCGAGGTCGGCGAAGCTCTGGATGGCTTCGAGATACGGCGGAAGGAAATCCAGTTCAGTAATTGGAGCGGCTTGTGCGGGGCGCGCGACGGGCTTGCCCAGGCAGGTCTCGATGGCGGCGATGATGGAGGGTTTGCCGGAGCCGCCATACCAGGCTTTGTATTTCACGCCATTCCACTGGGCCGGGTTATGAGAAGACGTGATCATGATGCCGCCCGCAGCGCCACGTTGGCGCACGCCATAACTCAACGCCGGGGTTGGCGTGATGTCGTTGGCGAGAGCGACGGGAATGCCTGTGGCGGCGACCACCTCGGCGCAGGCGCGGGCGAAGGCCTTGGAACCGAAGCGGCTGTCGTAGCCGATGCAGAGGCCTTTCGCCGGATTCTCCTGAGCTGAATCGAGGCGGGCGTGGACGTAGGCGGCGACGGCTTCGGCGGCAGTGCGGACGTTGGCGAAGGTGAAGTCGTCGGCGATGACGCCGCGCCAGCCGTCGGTACCAAACTTGATTTGGGGATGGGGCATTTTGAGGTGAATCGTTCTCCTTGAATGAGTCTAAACAATCAGGTTCGCGCCGCGTTGCCAAGCTTCCGCTGATCAACAAGCCATGCTGCGGCCCGGAATTGCGGTCCCTATTTTGCGGAGGCCCTTGCTGGGGGTTTCGGCGGGATGTAGTGAAAGCGAATGAGAAAGATTTTGTCGCCGCTGCCGTGCTTGGCAACTTTGAGCAGGTCGAGGACGCCTGCAAATCCTGATTCACGAGCCAGCGCAGGGGTGATGTCGGGAATGCCGATGGGCTCGACCGAATCAATCTCAACTTCACCCTCGCCCATGCGGTAACGTCCGCCGACGCGCACGTGCAGGCGCTTCCAGATGCGGACGGTGCAGGTGATGCGGCCTTGCCGTACGCCTTCGCGGAGACGTTTGGCAAACTCCATGACCGTTAGATGAGTTCGCTGTGGCCGGTGAGGCTGAGCTCTTTGACGATTTTGCCCACGTCCTGCGAGTGGTCGCGGTGCGCGATGAGCAGGGCATCTTCAGTGTCGACGATGACCAAGTTCTCGACGCCGACCAACGCGACAAATTTCTTGGGACTGTAGATGTAGTTGTTGCCCGCCTCGATGGCGAGATGACCGTTGGCTTCAGCGACGTTGCCGTCGCCATCGCCGCGCAGGCGCGCTTCGAGCTGGTACTCGTAGAGCGAGGTCCATGAGCCGAGATCGTTCCAGCTGAACTCCGCGGGCAGGCAATAGAGGCGCGAAAGGTGTTCGCCTTTGGCTGAGCGCGGCTCGAGAACCGCATAGTCGACGGAGATGTTTTCGCACTTCTCGTAAAGCTTGCGGAAGACCTCTTCGAAGTCGGGCGTGCCGTAGGAAGCGGCGATAGCTTCGAGCAGCGGGGCGGTCTCGGGCAGATGCTCGCGCACGGCATTGGCCAGGGTGCGCGCGGTCCAGAGGAACATGCCGGAGTTCCAGAAGTAGTTACCGGCGGCCACGAAGTCTTCGGCGCGGTGCAGATTCGGCTTCTCAGTGAAGCGGCGGACGTGAAGCGCGCCGTCGTCGCCGATGTCGTCGCCAGTTTCGATATAGCCGTAGCCGGTCTCGGGGCGGGTGGGCTCAATGCCCAGGACGACGATGTTTTCTCCCGCGCTGGCAAGGGCGATGGCCTTGTGGAGGGCCTTGAGGAAGCGCGGCTCATCGGCGATGACGTGATCGGATGGAAAGACACCGAGAACGGCGTTCGGATTCTGGCGCTCGATAAGAAAGGCGGCCAGACCGCAGGCGGGCGCGGTATTGCGCGCGCAAGGCTCCTCGATGATCTGCTTGCGGGGAACGCCGGAAAGCTGCTCGGCGATCTCTTGCGCCAGGTACTCGTTGGTGATGACCCAGGTCTTTTCAGCTTTGGCGATGGGCTTGAGGCGCTCGACGGTTTGCTGAATCATGGAGCGCTCGCCATCGAGCGCCAGAACCTGTTTTGCGTGGGCGCGGCGGGACCGAGGCCAGAAACGGGTACCGCTGCCGCCAGCGAGAATCACAGGGCGAAAATCAATCGTGCTCGGCATGGAAGACCCATCGTACCCGACGGACGGCAGGTTTGCCCAGTCCCGGGCGGGGTTTCTAGTGACTGCGCGTGAGACGCGTCACCAGATACACGCAGGCCCCGCGATTACAGGGGTTTGCGCAGGAATTCAGGATTTCTGCTATGCGAGACGCGTGAGGAAGTCGCCCATGCGCCGCGTGCCCTCGTCGATGCTTTCCTTTGTGACCGGGTAGGAGAGACGGATATGCTGCTGGGTGCCGAAGGCTTCGCCGGGGACGGTGACGACGTGCGCCTCGTGGAGCAGGCGGGTCGCAAGCTGCGTTGCGCTCTGGATTCCGGACTTGCCGAGGAAGGCAGAGATATTGGGGTAGACGTAAAACGCGCCTTCGGGTTTGGTGCAGGTGATGCCGGGAATCTCGGCGAGCTTTTTGAGCATGTAGTCGCGCAGCTCAATGAACTCGGCGCGGAACTGCGTCACGCAGTCCTGCGGCCCGGATAAGGCGGCGGCGGCGGCTTTCTGGACGATGCTGGTGGCGTTCGACGTCTGCTGCGACTGCAGCTTGCTGAGGTTGGCGACGATGGGCTTGGCGGCGAGCGCATAGCCGGCGCGCCATCCGGTCATGGAATAGGTTTTGGAGAGCGAACCGAGGATGACGATGTGCTGCTTGGCCCAGGTGTAGGAGCCGCCGGAGACGCTCTTGCCGGCGTAGTTGAGATAGACATAGCACTCGTCGAGGAGTAGATAAATACCGCGCTCGTGAGCGAGGTGGACGATGCGCTCAAGGTCCTCGGCAGACATGACCGAACCTGCGGGATTCGAGGGCGAATTGAGAATGATGGCCTTGGTGTTGGGTGTGATGGCGCGCTCGATGGCGCTGGCCGTAATGCGGAAGTTCTCAGCCTCGCTGGTTTCGAGCAAGACGACCTTGCCGCCGGCGTACTGAATGATGTCTTTGAAGCTTACCCAGTAAGGCACGGGCAGGATCACTTCGTCGCCGTGGTCGACGAGGATCTGGATGGTATTGAAGAGGGCGTGTTTGCCGCCGGTAGTGAAGATGGCTTCGTCGATAGCGTAGTCGGAGCCAAAGTCGCAGGCGTGGCGCTCGACGATGGCCTTGCGCACGTCGGGGATGCCGGGGACGACGGTATAGCGGGTGAAATTGGCCTCGATGGCCACGATGGCGGCGTCCTTGATGTGGCGCGGGGTGGGGAAATGCGGCTCGCCGGCGCCGAAATCGACCAGGTGGGCGCCCTGGGCACGGAGCTTGGCAGCCTCGGCGGCAACGGCCATGGTGGCAGAAACTTCAATGCGTCCAATGCGATCAGCGAAGGTCTTAGAGGGGGCAGCGACGGTCATGATGCTTCTATTCTTGCAGATTTTCTGGGGATGGGGAAATCGCGGAGGGAGGTCTGTGGATCGCAGCGAATCGTGGCGTTGCAGGGGAGGCAGCAGATGATCGACCGGGGTTAATTGACGCCAGAACACCAGGCAGCTACGGCGCGGAGCATCTCCATTTGTCTCAGCGGTTCAACGCGGAGGGCTTCGCCATAGATTTCAACGACGGGATGACCGGAGGATCCTCGATCCACAATTCCGGCTCCATACAGAGTTCCGTCCATGGTCCACAGGCTACGCCGGGCGCCATCCACGGAGAACGATTCGGCAAGCCATCCGATTTTCCCATCCGAGTCGACGCATTCCCGGCCGGAAAAGATGTAGTTTTCGGTGACCAGGATGGGATTGGCGATTGTCGAGAAACTGCTTTCGGCTTCGGGCATGGTCTCCCCCTCAAGATGCGCTTCGGCTACGGCGGGGGGAAACCAACAGGGTTGCGTGGGGGGAGAGCGACCCGGCCGGTACAGGGGCAGTATATAACGCGGCTAAACGAACATTGCGAAGACTTTAGACACCATCGCGGAGGTTACCGGAGGGAGCTGGTTCCGGTTCCCGACGGGTCGCCGTGCGAGGCCCTTCATGTGGTGCCGAGGGCTTGGCGCCGATTGGCAAAGCTGCATAAGGTCGGCATCATTCGATGCTATTCTATATGCATGGAAGGCGGCACATGAGAACCACTCTAGCCCTGGACGACGATCTGGTGGGCAAAGCGCAGGAGCTAACCGGGGTGAAAGAGAAGACCGCGTTGATCCGCGCCGGCTTGCAGGCTCTCATCGAGCGCGAGAGTGCACGTCGGCTGGCGGCGCTGGGCGGCATCGCGCCAAAGTTCCCCGCGATTCCACGCCGCAAGGCGAAGCGCCATGATTCTCGCTGACACCAGCGTCTGGATCGATCATTTTCGCAAAACCGATGCGGAGCTACAGCGACGGCTAGTTGCCCGCGAAATCGCCGCCCATCCATTCGTTGTGGGGGAGCTTGCGCTCGGCCCGTTGCCGAACAGAAGCAGAGTATTGTTCTATCTTGACCACCTGCCCGCCGTTCGGACCGCGCAGCAACAGGAAGTCCGGCAGATGGTCGAGACGCACACTCTCCACAACCTGGGCATCGGCCTGGTCGATGCACACTTGCTGGCAGCCGCTTTGATCACGCCGGGAACGGAGCTGTGGACCCGGGACACGAAGCTGAGGAAGGTTGCGGCGAAGCTCGGGATTCTTTGCGGACTTGCGTAGATCACCGCTTGGTCTGGGCAATCAGTTGCTGCATCAACTGGAACGCAGCGGCGAGAACGGGTCCGGCCATTCGATCCTTGCTGAGGGCGGCCATCGGTCCCTGGCCGAAGTGGAGGCCGCTGGGAGTCAAGAAATTCAAGCGGGCTTCATCCTTCGCCGGCGGGCCGGGCCTTGCCTCTTTCCATGGGCCGATGGCCCGCACCACGGAGGCGCCAAGCTTGAGCAGATTGTCGATCGCAGCATCCAGAGAATCGTTGGGGTGTTCCCGAACCACGCCGGCGCCGCTGAAATTGTAGTAGCGTGCGTGATGATCGGCATAGGCTGCGACCAGGTCGAGGCCTTTCGGAACTCCGACTTCGACAACGATGCCGAGCAATTGTTTTACGCTGTCCGGCCCCGGCTGCTCCCCAAGCTGACGCAGAACGTGCCATGCCTGGAGATAGCAACGTGATTCGAACTGGGGCATGGCAAGGATCGCATGAAGAATTTGCGCGGCGCCCTGTGGGTCATTCGATTCGATGAGTATGCGCACGCGTTCGAAGGATGCCCATGGCTCCGCGTCATGGGTTTCCTGTTTTGCACCGAGAAATGCATCGAGAGGCATGTCGCCGAAGAGCGCATCCCGGATTTGCGGGGGCTGATCTGATCGATCTTTGGCAAACAGGTTGAACAAGGCTTGTCTCCCAGAATTGGGAATCCATCTACGGCCAATTCAGCCGCCATTCATGTGGGTGCGCAGGCGCTTGAGGACGTTGGGAGGGACGAGGCCGGTGACGTCGCCGCCGAAGCCGAAGACCTCTTTGACCATGCGCGAGCTGACAAAGGAGTAGCGGCCGGCAGGCTGCAGGAAGACGGTTTCGATCTCAGGGGCGAGGCGGCGATTCATCAACGCCATTTGAAACTCGTGCTCATAGTCAGAGATGGCGCGGATGCCGCGCAGGACGGCTGTGGCGTCGAGGCGGCGGGCGAAGTCGACCATGAGGCCGTCGAATGTGGCAACTGAAACATTGCCCAGCGCGCCGGTAGATTCGCGCAGCATCTCGACGCGCTCTTCGACGGTGAAGAGCGGGTTTTTGACGGGGTTCTTGAGGATAGCGACGGTGAGGTGCTCGAAGAGCTTGGCCCCGCGCTGAATGAGGTCGATGTGGCCGTTGGTGGGCGGATCGAAGGTGCCGGGATAGAGGGCTTTGACGCTCATGAATGGGCTCAGGTGCGATTTTACAGGCGAGGGACGAAGAACCGGGACTAGGAACTGGGGACAGAGGGACTCAGTGCCGGTTCGGAGTTGCGCTGGGCGGCGCGAGAAGCGACGTAGAGCGAGACGACAGTGATGTCGTCGGTTTGGCCGAAGCGCTGCGCGGTTTGGGCGATGTAGCGCGCCGATTCGTGGCTGACTTGCTGGGTGCGCTCGAAGCCGAAGAGCTCGCCCTCGTGATTGGTGGCTTCGACAACGCCATCGGAGAGGAAGACGAGGCGGTCGCCACGATTGAGCTGGAAGGTGACCTGCTCGTAGCGCGAATCGGAAATGACGCCGAGGGGCAGACCGGGCGGCAGCTCGAGCTCGCGGCCGTCGCGATAAGGGCTGAGGTGTCCGGCATTGGCCACGGCGAGGGTGCCGTCGGGATAGATGCGCGCGCAGAGGCAGGTAGCAAAGCAGGGCGCCGAGTCGAGGCCGGGGAGGGCGCCGGGCGAGGAGACGGCGCCAAGAAGGACGCGGTTGAGGTGTTCGAGGACGGTGGCCGGATCGTGCGAGAGCTCGTTGCGCAAAGCGCCGACGAGGGTGCTGGAGTTCATGGCCGCCTGCAGGCCTTTGCCGCTGACGTCGCCCACGACGATGAGGAGCGAATCGTCTTTCAAAGGCAGGACCTGGAAAAAGTCGCCGCCGACTCCGTTGACGGGGAGGTAGGCGCTCTCAAGCATGAAGTTGCGATTGGAAGGGAGGTGGGTGGGAATGAGGAGCGCCTGAACGCTGCGGGCCGCGGAGATTTCGGCCGAGGAGCGCTGTTCTTCTTCGCTGACGCGGATGAAGCGGTAGAGAATGACGGCGACCAGGCTGCCGAGGAACAGGGTGTAGGCGAGGGTGGAGATGCCGAATTCGATGGGGCCGATGTGGAAGCGCCGCGAGGCAGACTCGGCGGGAAGCCAATGAAGGTTGGCAGCGAACCCGAGAAGGGTATCGGCCGAGTCGGCGATTGCCGCGAGAAGGAACGGCATCAGCATGACACCTGCCTCGCTTCGACCGCGACGCCAAGCGTGGAAGAGCAGGAACACGACAAATGCCGAGAACACGATCTGGGAGAGGACCGAGAGGCCTGTGTAGGCCTGCTGCCATCCGAAGATAGAAAACAACGGTAAAAGAAGGACGGCGGCCTGGAACGTCCAGACGGCTTTCCGATAGGGGCTAGCGGTGAAGCGCTGAACGAACTCGAGCGTGGCGGCCATGAAGAGGCGCCAGATAAAGAGAGTGAAGATCCAATCGGCCGCAAGAGACAGCGATGCAAGACTGAAGGCGATGTCGCCGGCTGCTCCGATGGCCAGAAAGAGACAAAGCAGGGAGAGCCAGAGATATTCGGGATGATGGCGCTGCGAGAGATAGAGAGCGGCCCCGAGAAGTGCGACGCAAAAGGCGAGGAGCGTTACGCCCAAGGCGGAAATGACGCCCGCATTCCAGCGGCGGCCGATGGCCATGTCGAGGTGATCGGCGATGTCGTCGTGCGTGCCGAGCTCGACCTTGGCGAGCAGACCACGGCTGACGGAAACGGGCGCGGCGACCCAGGTGCGGATGGCGATTTCGAAAGGCTCTTTGCCGGCTGTGGCGGGAAGCGGCACGGTAAAGGCCGGAGACTGATACATCGAGGGGGTTTCAGTCATGCCGCGCGTGTGACCGGCTTCGACGCCATTGAGGAAGACGTCGAGTTGGCCGACGGAGTCGCTGGTGACAAGCAGTTCGAGAGGCTGATTGGCCGCGGTCAGGGACCCAATCTGGGGGGGCTGGACGCGGATGCGGTACCAGGCGTAGCCGGTGTAGGAGGGGAATCCGAGGAGCGAGAGCGGCTGGCTGAGCGCGACGGCAGGCCAGGTGGTGTCGTCATAGGCAGGATCGGCCCAGCGAAGATCGTCGCCGATCTCAAAATGCCAGGGCCCGTCGAGATTCAAAACGGCGCGAAATGGAGGCGTGTTGGCGGTGCCTGACGAAGTGAGGGTGTCGGCTGCCGGGCTAGGAGAAGTCCAGGCATGGAGCGAAAAGAAGCAGAGGCAGAGCAAGGCAAGCGAGCGGTGAACGTACCGCAGGCACAACCGCGATGCCGCTTGCCTGAAGGCCCTCATGTGTATTCCAAGTGTAGAGCAGGGCATGTTCTTTCGTGCGTCAACGAAAATACGAACCGAACTCAATCACAGTTCCGAGTGCGGCGTCTGATGAGTGAGGGCGGACCAGTGGCCTTGCAGTTCAAAAAACCTTGCCCTCAAGGTCGGCAAAGAGTTTGATTCCCGGAATCGACAGTTTGCGCAGGGCGCTGTCGTTCGTGAAAAAGAGATCCACGCTGGCTTCCGCGGCTGAGGCGAGATGAATTCCGTCCGCTTGTCTCACCCGATTCGCTGACCGAATTACGCTATATCGATCTGCAGTCCTTTCAGTGAAAGGCAGGATTTCGACTGCACCGCTCAGGAAATACATTTTTACCGCATCCACACCCGACGCCGAGCCTCGCCGCCGTGGTCCAGTCAGAATCTCTCCGATCGAGAATACGCTGGTGCAAAGGAAATCTCCTCGAACCACCATTTGGTCGAAGATGCTGCGCACCCTTGGGCCGAAGGTTGGATTCCCCTCGAGCATGTAGATGAACAGCATGGAATCCCAATAGATCCGCGTCACTCGAGGTTTCCCTTTCGCTCTCGTTGCTCCTGCTCATATCTCTCCCAGACATCCGGTCCCCAATTCCTCTCGCCCCTCAGGTAAGCTTCTCCTCCGCCGAACGAGGCATACACATCTCGAAAGATGCCATACAGTTTCTCCAGGCCGATCCCATTTGGGGCTGGTTTTTCTTCGGCGCTCCGCGACTGATTTGAAGCCTTTCCGTCGAGGAGTCGATACACAAATTCAACCGTCGTGCTCGGACCCCCGGAAGCCGGTCCGCCATGTTTTTCAATCAATTCGATCCCTGCTTCCTGTTGAAAGGGCTTTGATTTCAAAGTTGAAAAGACCGAAGGAGTTCGATTCGTCCAGCCCAGCTCTTTCTGAATTTTGCCTACGCGGATGCGAACCGTCTCGTCCCCCCGCGTCCGGGCAGGCTGGACATATGCCTTGATTGCGTATTGGGTCGTTTGGACGGTTGGCTTCATTTCTTCCGCTTGTTTCATCTGATCCTCCTTTCATGCATAACCTACATTACTCTCACTACCCCATGAGGTCAAAAGAAAGAACGGCCGCCATCGCAGCCGCTCTGGAATGGCAAGATTTATCCTTTGCGGGTGCGGATGGCTTCTTTGGCTTCGGCGGGGCCGGCGACTGGGACTTCCGGGACCTCGGCGTTGGCGGCCTGGCCGATGCCGAGGCGTTTGCGCACCTCGGCGTCCATCTTGGCGAAGATGTCTCTGTTCTCTTTGAGGAAGGTGCGGGTGTTTTCGCGGCCCTGGCCGATGCGTTCGCCGCTATAGCTGTACCAGGCTCCAGATTTCTCGACGATGTTGTGGAGGACGGCCAGGTCGAGCACATCGCCTTCGCGGCTGATGCCTTCGCCGTAGAGGATGTCGAATTCGGCCTCGCGGAAGGGCGCGGCCACCTTGTTCTTAACGATCTTGACCTTGGTGCGGGAGCCGACGACGGTGTCGCCTTCTTTGACGGCGGCGATGCGGCGGATGTCGACGCGGACCGAGGAGTAGAACTTGAGGGCGCGGCCGCCGGTGGTGGTTTCGGGGTTGCCAAACATGACGCCGATTTTCTCGCGGATCTGGTTGATGAAGACCAGGGCGGTGCGGGACTTTGAAACCGTACCGGTCAGTTTGCGCAGGGCCTGCGACATGAGGCGGGCCTGCAAGCCCATGTGCGAGTCGCCCATTTCGCCATCGAGCTCGGCCTTGGGGACGAGCGCGGCGACCGAGTCGACCACCAGCACGTCGATCGCGCCGGAGCGGACCAGGGCCTCGGTGATTTCGAGGGCCTGTTCTCCAGAGTCGGGCTGGGAAACGAGCAGATTATCGATGTCGACTCCTAATTTGCGGGCGTAGGCGGGATCGAGGGCGTGCTCGGCATCGACAAAGGCCGCCAGGCCTCCGTTGCGCTGAGCCTCGGCGATGACCTGGAGAGTAATGGTTGTTTTGCCCGACGACTCGGGCCCGAAGACTTCGGTCACGCGTCCGCGGGGGAAGCCTCCCACGCCGAGGGCGGCGTCGAAGCTGATGGAGCCGGTCGAGATGACGGCGATGGGCAGCAGGGCTTCTTTGGAGCCAAGGCGGACGATGGAACCCTTGCCAAACTGTTTTTCAATCTGCGAGAGCGCGAGTTCTACGGCTTTTGCGCGGTCATCAACAACGGCCATGGCGAATACTCCTCAAATCAGTTGCTCGCCATGCGCGGACCCTCATTTTTAGACAGAAAACACGCGGCGGCTTCAGTAGATTCGATGGGATTGTAGCAGTTTGAAACAGCGGAAAACAGCGAAAAAGCGAAGAAAAAGGGAAAACAGTAAACAGCTGTAGTCGAGGTCACACCCGTCTGTTTAGCAACCTTCCAAAGTACCGTACCGTCTTCCATGGAAAGAGGACAATGATGCGCGTATCGCTTGGCTGTGACCGTATTTTGGCGTTTGCTGTTGCGGTTGTTCTGGGAGCAAGCCTTTACGCAGAGTCAACTCTCGAGGCGCAGGATCAAACTCCGCCGATCGAACAGCGCGCGGACCGGGCGGCCGAGCCGAGCGCTGCGGCCGCCGGCAATCGCATGACGATCGACGTGACGGTGATGGACAAGCTAGGCCACCATGTGGATGGCCTGCAGGCAGGCGACTTCACGCTTCTCGATAACAAGGCGCCGCAGAAGATCGTTGCTTTTCGCCCGCTCGGCGATCGGGCCGGGGCCGATCCGGTGCACGTGGTGATCGTGGTGGACATGATCAACACCGGCTTCGGCGAAGTGGCATGGGAGCGCCAACAACTGGACAACTTTCTAAAGCAGGACGGCGGGAAGCTGGAGTACCCGACATCGATTGCAGTTTTCGCGGACCGAGGCGCGAAGTTGCAGAGAGCGGCTACGCAAGACGGCAATGCGTTGATGGCATCGTTTGACAAATCGCAGACCGAATTGCGCACGGTGACGCGCGATGCCGGATTTTATGGTGCGGCCGAGCGGCTGGACACGTCGTTGAGCCAGCTCAACCAACTCTCGGCGGTCGAAGCCGCGCAGCCGGGGCGCAAGCTGTTCCTGGTGATCAGCGGGGGTTGGCCGCTGCTGGCAGTCGCCGGGGATCAGGCGGATATGAAGCAGCGGGCGTGGGTTTTCAATTCAATCGTGGAGTTGACCAATGGATTTCGAGCGGCGCGCATCACGCTTTATTGCCTCGATCCTTTCGAACTGGGGCGAACGAGTCCGTTCTACTACCAGGGTTATCTGAAGGGCGTCGCGTCTGCCAGGCAGGCCGAGTATCCAAATCTTGCTCTGCAGGTGCTGGCGGAGCATTCGGGAGGGCAGGTTCTGGTGCAGGGAAAAGACATTGCGGGCGACTTGAACCGTGCGGTACGCGACGAGAGCGCGGGCTACGAATTAACGTTTGAGTCGTCGCCCGGCGATCGCGCCAATGAGTATCACGCTCTGCAGGTGCAGGTGGACAAGCCGAATGTGAAGGTGCGCACGGTGTTGGGTTACTATGCCCGGCCGGAGCGGGAGGATGGGAAGACAGTGCGTTGAGCGGAGCAGGCAATTCGTGCTCGAACAGCCCGACATTCGCTCTACGCCGTGTATGCACCAATGCGGGTTTCGCGGGTGGTGAGCGCATCGCAGCCGCGGTCGAGTGCCTCGTATTCGGCATCGTGGTCGCGGCGGAAGGAACGGAAGGCGTCTTCGCTTGCCCAGCGGTCGATGGTCAGGTAGTTGCCGGCGACATAGGCATCGCGCAGCAGCTCGGTGCCGCGGTAATCGGGTGAGACGCGAAAGAGCTGTGCCCAGGAGCCCTCTGGCCCGTAGGCCGCTTCAAAAGCGGAAACTTTCTCTTCGGCAATTTCGAATTGCCAGACAACGATAAACATAGGAAGACCCAAAGATGAAGCTCTATGGTAGCGCAGCACTCCGTGAGGGAACGTTGCTGTCACCCGTTTTGGTCACTCCAGATGCGAGCACTTCAGCGAAGTGGAAGGCCTGGCGATGGCCGAGCTGCGCGATTTGTTCGCGGCAGCTGAAGCCGTCGGCGACGAGGATCGTGTCGGCGTCCGCGGATTGAACGGCAGGCAGCAAGCCGTCTTGCGCGATGGTTTTCGAGACTTCGTACTTCCCTGCCTCGAATCCGAACGGTCCAGCCATGCCGCAGCAGCCCGCCTCAATCGCATCGACCTCGGCGCCGGCGCGGCGCAGGAGAGCGATCTCGCTGGCGGGGCCGCCGAAGACGGCTTTGTGATGGCAGTGGCCGTGGAGCAAAACACGGGCACCGGAGAGCGTATCGGCGGCGACATCGGGCGCGTGGGCGGTGAGCCAGTCGGCGAGGAGCCAGACCTGATCGCGCATGCGCCGGGCACGGGGATCATTGGGGAGAAGCTCGCAGAGCTCGTCTTTAAAGACACTGGCGCAGCTCGGCTCCAGAAAGACGAAGGGCAACCCGGCATCGATCTGCGGTGCCATGCGGATGAGGATCCGCGTGAGGTAGCTGCGGGCCGCGTCGAGAAAGCCGAAGTCATAGAGGGGTCGGCCGCAGCAGAGATGGCGCTTCGGGCTTTCAGGCTGGAAGCCGGCGCGAGCGATCAACAATTCTGCCGCGACAAGGGATTGCGGATGGTAGTAGTTGTTCCACGTATCGGGCCAGAGCAGGACCGCCTGGGGTGGGGCTGAATGCGCTTCGCGCTTTGCAGCAAGTGCGCGAGACTTTGCGTAGGGCTCCGGCGCCAGGCGTGGGAGTTCCCTTTCCGGAGCGATGCCGGCGAGACGCTTGATGAGCGGGCTGGTGATGGGGCCAGTCAGAATCGTGTTGGCGAACGACGGGGCGAGCGAGCCCCAGCGGGCAAGCTTGTCGGCGAAACCGAAGACATAGTGCTGCAACGGATGCAGGCGACCCAGATAGTGCTGCGCGAGAAACTCGGATTTGTAGGCGGCCATATCGACCTGCACCGGGCATTCGGCTTTGCAGGCCTTGCAGCTCAGACAGAGGTCGAGGGCTTCGTGCACTGCTTTGCTTTGAAAGCTTTGGTCGCGCAGGGCACCGACGAGCATCTCCCACAACAGGCGGGCACGGCCGCGGGTGGAGTGCTGCTCCTCGCCGGTGGCGCGATAACTGGGACACATGACGCCGCCCACGGTGTTGCGGCAGGCACCGACGCCGACGCAGCGTTCGGTGGCATGCTCGAATGAGCCGGCGTCGTTGGCGAACGCGAAGTGGAGCTTGTGATTGTCTTCAGGGATACCGAGCTCGGCGTTCTCGGGATGCTGCGGGGTCGGGGGAGGGGCAGGGGCGATGCCGTAGCGCAGATTCTCGACGGGATCGTAGACGCGCACTGCATCGATGAGCTTGCCGGGATTCATGCGGTTGTCGGGGTCCCACAAGGCTTTGAACTCGCGAAAGGCCTGCATGAGCTCGGAGCCAAACATCTTGGGCAGGAGGGCGGCGCGGGACTGGCCGTCGCCGTGTTCGCCGGAGAGGGAGCCGCCATGGTGGAGGACAACGTCGGCGGCGCGCTCGATGAATTCACGAAAGTCGCGCAGGCCTTTCTCGCTGCGGAAATCGAAATTGACGCGCATGTGCACGCAACCCTGGCCATAGTGGCCGTAGAGCGGGCTACGGTAGCCGTATTCATCCATCAACGCAACGATGCTGCGCAGATAGGCACCGAGCTGGTCGGGAGGGACGGCGGCGTCTTCCCATCCCTCGTAGCGGTCGGGTTCTCCGGGCACGCAGACCAAGGCGCCGAGCGCGGACTCGCGCACGTGCCAGACGCTGGCGGCTTCTTCGGGCGTGCAGATGTGGGCGACGGGCGGCACTGGCCAGTCGAGGCAATCGTGCAGTAGAGACTCGGCTTTGAACTGCGCGTCTTGAGCGTTCCAGGCGCCCATCTCGACCAGGAGAAAGCCAACGCCGGCGGGAAGCTTGTTGAGTTCGCGGAGCGCGAGGCCTTTGCGGCGCATGAACTCGACAAGGAGATGATCGAAGCCCTCGAGGCCGATGGGGTGATGCGCCAGCGCGCGCGGCACGGCATCGGCGGCAAGGAATCCGTCAGGGAATCCGAGCACGACGAGGACGCGATGGGTCGGGCTGGCGGTGAGATTGAGACGAGCGGAGAGGACGGTGGCGCAGGTGCCTTCGCTGCCGACCAGCGCGCGGGCGACGTGGAAGCCGTTTTCGGGCAGCAGTTCGTCGAGGTTGTAGCCGGAGACGCGACGCGGAATGCGCGGGAACTTCTCGCGCACGAGATCGGCGTAGCGATCGCGGAGGCGCGCGAGGCCGGCATAGATCTTCCCGATTCGGCCGCCGGCGCGAATGAGGCTGGCCAGCTGATCGTGACTGGTGCGGCCAACGGTCATGCGCGTGCCGTCGTAGAGCAGGATGTCGAGCGATTCGACATTGTCGACGGTTTTGCCGCCGAGCAGGCCGTGGACGCCGCAACTGTTATTGCCGATCATGCCGCCGAGCGTGCAGCGCGAATGGGTGGCGGGATCGGGTGCATAGGTGAGGTGGTAGTGCTCGGCGGCGTTGCGCAGGCGGTCGAGAACAATACCGGGCTGAACCGTTGCAAGTTTGGCGTCGGGATCGATGGAGTCGAGCCGGTTCATGTACCGGGAGAAATCGAAGACCACGGCGACGTTGGCGCACTGGCCGGCGAGGCTGGTGCCTGCGCCGCGGGGCAGGACGGCGGCTCCGGTAGCACGGCAGGCTTCGAGGGCTAACTCGACGTCGGCCGCGTCGCGCGGGTAGACAACGCCGATGGGCAGCTGGCGAAAGTTGGAGGCGTCGGCGGCATAGAGGGCGCGCGAGCCGAGGTCGAAGAGGATGTCGCCACGGAAGGAGGCTTTGAGCCTGGCCTCGAGCTCGCGGTGAGCACTGAAGCGCTCGTGCTCGAGGGGGGTGAAGTTGTTGAGGATAGAAAAAGTGGAAGTGCTCACCGGCTCATGTTAGCGCGTGCAAGGGAGTTGATTGAATGCGATTGATAAGGCGGATGCGAGCTAGCGGCCCGGCCACTCTTCAACGACGATGCCGAGGTCGTTGAGTTGCTGGATGGCGGTTTCGACGTTGCGGCGGATCTTGGCACGATCTTTGGCGTTGGCGCCTGGAGCCTCGGCCACGGCGATAACGCGGCCATAGCGCCAGGCGCTTTCAGGGAGAGCCACGATGGCTTCGGCAAGATCGGCGGGGCGCAGCTGCACTTCCTGGCGGCGGGCTGCGGCCGGGCGCAGGATCGTTCCTTGACCCATTGGGCTGGGGTTGGCGTCGGTGATGTTGATGCGCAGGTCGAGCACGTTGGCTTCGATCGAGAGGAAGGGATTGGCCCAGGCGCCCGGCTCGTGAATATCGACGTAAAGGCTCTTGGTAGGCAGCGGAATGCGATCAAGCTGGGCGCGCTGCTGATCGCGCAGGGTGGCCGTGGCCTGGGCCTGACGCTCGGCATTGGCCGCTTTTTGCGCAACGCCGGCGACGGCCTGCTCCTCTTTATGGCAAGCGGTAAGGGCAAGCAACAGCAGCAGGGCCATTGCCGCGCATCCCCTGGGGCGGAGAACCGGAATCACCTTTTAAGAATACCAGCCAGGCAGATGGCGCGGGGAGATCGAGCCGAGTGAAAGGGGTTACTACCGACCGTGCCACACCGGGACGCGCTTGGCGAGAAACGCCTGAGCCCCTTCGGCTTTGTCGGCCGTGGCGCAGAGCCGGGCGAAGCCGGCAGCCTCGCGCTCAAGGCCCTGGTCAAGCGGTAGGTCGAGGCCTTCATCGACGGCGCGCAGAGTTTCGGCAATGGCGAGCGGAGCGTTGGCGGCGATCTCAAGGGCGAGGGCTTCAGCGCGCGGCATCAACTCGGCGGCAGGAACCACTTCGTCGACGAGGCCGATGCGGAGGGCCTCGTGGGCGTCGAGGATAGCGCCAGTGAGCAACATTTTGAGCGCGGCGCCGCGGCCGATCAAACGGGGCAGGCGTTGGGTTCCGCCATAGCCGCAGAGGATGCCGAGCTTGACCTCGGGTTGGCCGAGGCGCGCGTTGTCGGCAGCAAGGCGCAGGGTGCAGGCCATGGCGAGCTCGCAGCCTCCGCCGAGAGCGAAGCCCTGCAGGCAGGCGATGACGGGCTTACCGAGAGTCTCAATGCGGCGAAAGAGCTGTTGCCCGCGGCGCGCGAAGGCTTCGGCGTCGCCGGGGGCAAGGGATTCGAGCTCGCGGATGTCGGCCCCGGCGGCGAAGGCGCGCTCTCCTGCGCCGGCGAGAAGGATGACGCGGATCGACGCATCCTGGGCGAGATGGTTGAAGACGGCGTCGAGGTCGTCGAGGGTCTGGGCGTTGAGGGCGTTCAGGACTTTGGGGCGATCGAGGGTGATGACGGCGAGCGGCGGACGCTTTTCGAGGCGGAGGTTTGTGTCCATGGGAGAGAAGCGTAGCAGAGGGGACGGAGCGCAAGGAGGATGTGGGATGTTCAGCTTCCGCGGATCAGGTGACTTGGCGATTTGGCATTGATCTGACGCAGCGTAAGAGGAAGGATCGTTGACAGCCCCGTGAGGATCCCCTCGGGTCGGACCGATCTCACCGCAATGGATTTTGCTGGTGGATGTACGTAGGCGGTAACTCGCCAGCCGAATCGACTGAGCTCGCGCGATTGCGGGTTTACAAGCCGGACAAATGAAGAGAGCGGAAGCTCAATCGCCTTACGGCGTCAATCGTATCTGACGGTCAAGGTCATAGGCGGTGGGGAGATCGCTGTCGCTGTATACGAGCACGCGGCCAATCACCAGGACAGAATTGTTCGGCGAGGATATGTGCTTCATTCCCCTCGGTAGCTGTCCTTTCCAGCCGGGACCGGAAATCAGGTAGTCGCCGGCGTGCGTACCGGTGGTGCGGGTGCCGACGTAGGCAAAATCGACGTCAAACGGGTCAGTGAACTGGACGCTATAGTAACGGCCAGAAAAATCCGGCACATGCAAAATCTGCGCTCCTTTGCTGAGGTCCAACCAGCCAACCGTAAGGAGCGTGTCGTGGTTCACGCCAGTAGTCATCAAGTTCTTGCGGCCCGAGGCAGACTGCGATGCAATGGGCTCTGCAAAGAGTTTTGGGGGCTCGGTATAGAGCGTATTGATCGGGACAGGGCCATCGCCGAATCCTCGATCGAGGATCACTTTTCTATAGAAGTTGCTGACAAGGTGGGGCCAAAAATAGATGAGGAGCAGCGTGCCGAGCGCCCATGCCGCGACCATGACCGAAATGAATGAAGGGAGCTGCTTGTGCTTCATAGGCGATGTCATGGTGTCTCGACGACCGGCGGCACGTTGTACTGCTGATCGAGGATGGTTTTGCCGGGCAGGTATACGCGCAGCCAGAGCGTGAAGTTGCTTGCGGGTGCAGGGAGCCAGTTGGATTCATGGCCGGGCGGAGCGGCGCTCTGGATGTAAATGTCGACGGAACCGTCGGCATTCGGAACCAGGCCGGTGCGGTCGCTGACGTCGTACCGGTTGATCGGATTCTTCACAAAATGATTCCGCGCGTCGCCCATGGTGAGCGACCAGAAGGCATCGTTGGGCGGAAAGCCTCCCGGCGGAAAATGCATGACGTAGTCGTGCCGGCCGGAGAGCATTCGGCCCACGCCATCTTTCCTCGTGGTCCAGTACATCGCCTCTTGTGGCACGTTGATCGGTCCGACGAATATGGCGCCACACGCCGCGCGCAAGAGAATGCCATTTCCGGGCTCACCGCATCCGTAGATGGTGGTCCAGCCATTGACCTTCGTCACATAGGCGTGGGCGACGATCTGGAACGTGATGAACGCCAGTACTCCGCCGACCGCCAGCACTCCGCCGACGATGATTGCCTGCACGAAATTTGAGACAATGTTCCTTCTGAACAGCCGAAGGCGCGATCTAAAGCCTAGGACAGGCCCTGCGAATGGTGGGACGGGTACTGGGTTCAGATTCTTCATGCCGTTGCAGAGTCATCGTTCTCTTTCCTGGGTAATCGTGCCCTTCGCATTCAATTCAATCTGTTACCGATATGATGCGCAAGCAGGAGCAGCCGCGTAAATTTTAGGCGCGCCGATCGCCACCTGTCGAGCGGGCCGATTTGATAGATGGCGTTTTAGCGTGAACCGAGACGCTCCCCTGCTTCCCCACTGGATCTCAGGCATTCTCAGAAGAGCTAAAGGCGCGGACCGAACGGCTTGAGAAATGGGAGAACGTTCGGACACCCGCTTCGAGCCGGCGGAAATTGCGGCGATTCTTCGCTCGCACGGATTTTGCGCCCTCGATGACATCAGTTTTCAGGAGATCGCTTCGAGGTTCGGTAGCGCCATTCAAGGGCTCGCGCCCGGATACGCTGGTCGTCATGTTGTCCATGCCAAGCACTGATTGAACGCGGTCATTTGCGCTACTCGCAACGCAGGGCCGTCATGGGATCGATCCTGGCTGCGCGGCGCGCGGGCAAGTAGGCGCCGGCAAGGAGACAGGCGCTAATGATCAACACGGCCGCGCACAGGGTGAGCGGGTCTGCCGGATCGACGCCGAACAAACCGGCGCGCAAAGCGCGGCTTGCGGCGAGGCTCACCGGAACGCCGAGGACAATGCCGAAGAGAAGCAGCGCGATAGATTCCTTCAATACCATCCACGGAAGCGCAGCGTGGGGTGCGCCCAGCGCCATGCGCACGCCGAGTTCGCTGGTTCGCCGCACGACACTATACGTCATGACGCCGTAGAGCCCGATGCAAGCGAGGGTGAGCGCCAGCAACGCAAAAACGGCCGCCAACTTGGAGACGAACGTTTGCTGGTCGAGCATATCGTCGAATTGCTCATCCATGGTTTGGGTTTGGAGGATGGGCAGGTTGGGATCGATGGCGGCGAGCGCCGAGCGGACTTCTCCGGCGATTTTGGCAGGGGCGCCGACGCTCCGGATTTGCAGCCAATAGGCGTACTGGTCGTTGCCGGTGAGCTGCGGGACGGAGAGGTATGCGAAGGGTTGGAGCTCTTCCGCGGGGCTTCTGTGTTTCGAATCCTGCACGACGCCGACGATATGCCAGACGCCGGGAGCATCGGGATCGGCGATGGTGAAGCTATGGCCGATCGCGCTTCCGCCGGGGAAATAGCGATCGGCAAACGTCTTGTTGACCACCGCAGATTTTGGGGTGTCGGCCTTGTCGACGGGTTGAATGGTGCGGCCGCGCAGCAGAGGAATACCCAGCGTTTCAAAGTAGCCGGTGGAGACGCGATTGAGCAGGGTGCTGATGTCCTCATTGGGTCCCGTACGCCGGCCATCGAGGTCGATGGGCGAGCCCCAGGTTCCGCGCTGCAGGGGCGGTGCTCCGGAGATGCCCGCCGAGCGAACGCCAGAAAGCGCATCGATTCGGTCGAGGATGCGGTCGTAGAGCGGATTCAACCGTTCAGGCTGGTACCCGGCGAATTTGGGGTTGGTGTTGACGAGCAGGACATGGGTGCGATTCATGCCAATGTCGTTCCCGCGCAGGTTCTGGAGCGTGCGTAGCAGCAGCCCCGCGACGGTGAGCAGGACGAGCGAGAGAGCGACCTGGGTCACGATCAATATCTTTGGCAGCAGCCGGTTCGATCGCGCCGCCGTGCCGGCAGCAGTCCGGGCACTTGCGTTGAGCGCTCCCGCAACATTGGTGCGCGATCCACGCAGCGCCGGCGCGATGCCGAAAAGAACCGCCGTCACAATGCAGGTGGCAAATGTAAAGAGAAGCACGCGCAGATCGGGTATGGCCGAAAGAGCTGTGTGCGCGGCTCCGCCGTCGATGAAATGAATGATCACGCGCGTAGACCAGAAGGCAAGGCCTAACCCGAGCGCGCCGCCGATGACGGCCAAAACGAGGGCCTCGGTGAGGATCTGCCGCAAGATGCGGCCGCGGGTGGAGCCAAGCGCAAGGCGGGCACAGAACTCACGCTCGCGCGATGTCGCCTTGGCCAGGAGCAGATTGGCAAGGTTGGCGCATGCAATCAACAAGACGACACTAACCATGATCATCAACATCGTCAAAGGCGCCTGATACGCCTGGCGCATGGTTGAGAATCCCGAGCCGCCCGGGAGAAGAGGAATGAACGTTCCACCGATCTGGGTCTGGCGCAAGGCCGAGATTTGGGCTCCTTCTCGCTGGGCGAGGAATCGCTGGAATTCGAGAGTCGCCCAGGACTGTGCCTGGGCCACGGAGACCGTTGACTTCCGCCGCGCCATGATGTGAATCCAGAACAAGCCATCGGGCTTCAAAAGACTCGCTTGCATCATCACCTGCGGCTGCATGGTGATGGGAAGCCAGAGGTCAGGCAACTGCGCGTTCAGGGTTACTCCGTAGAACGAAGCGGGCATGACGCCGATCACCACGAACGACGTGCCGTTGATGGTGAGGGAGCGGCCGATTACGGCCGGGTTTGAAGACAAGTTTTCATGCCAATAGCGATAGCTGATGACCGCAAGCGCGCTGCGACCTTCGATGGCAGAGTCGTTGGAAGTAAAGACGCGCCCCAGTAGAGGCTGCGCTCCCAGAACGCTAAAGAATGTTCCCGAGACGAGGTGGCTGGTGGCCTGCGTTGCGGGGCTCTCTGCGCCTGAACCTGTGCGCACACTCACCATAGTGGGAAAGCTGGCGAATGCGCAGATGCCGTCGAGCTTGTCGCGCTCTGCCGCGATGCGTCGATAGAAGTCGTAGGGGAAGATGTCGTAGGGGCCCGGACTGGACGAGGCCATGATGCCCGCATCGCTACCGTCGCCGAAGGAGACCAGCATCTGCGGATCGTGCACCGGTAATTGCTTGAGCAGCAGACCGTCGATCACGGTGAAGATCGCGGTATTCGCGCCGATGCCGAGGGCGAGCGAGAGAATGGCTACGATGGAGAGCCCCGGCGAGCGCAGAAGTTGGCGGAACCCGTAGCGCGCATCTTTCGCCAGCGATTCAGCGTGCGATTCCCACCCCGCGGCCCAGACCTTGTGCCTTACCATTTCAGCGCTGCGGATCTCGGCGCGGGCCTCGCGCTCGGCATCTTCGCGGCTTATTCCGTGGCGCATCTTGTGCTCCACCGCCGCGTCGAAAAAGCTGCGCAGCTCGGCTTCAATCTCGGCATTGCGCTTTGCCGGACGAAAGAGAGACTTAATCCCGCTGAAGAGGCTTCGGAGGGGCAACGGTTTCTCCTTCTAGGCTTCGAGGATTCTTCCGATGGCCGCAACCTGGCGGCCCCACTGCCGGCGTTCCTTTTCGAGGGCCTTGAGGCCGCGCGCAGTGACGACGTAATACTTGGCGCGGCGGTTGTTTTCTGAAGCGCGCCACTCGGATTTCAAGTGCCCCGCGCGTTCCATGCGACTCAAGGCCGGCAGCAGCGATCCGGGATTGACGCGGAAGGCTCCAGCGCTGATCTGCTCAATGCGCAGGGCGATGCCGTATCCGTGCATGGTTTCGAGGGCCAGGGTTTTGAGCACCAGCATCTCGAGAGTGCCGGGCACAAGGTCGTGAGATTGGTCGGCCATCATCCTTCTCCACTTGATAAACAAGGGGTATAGTCCATTCTCATCTTGATTGTCAAGGGAAGGCGGCGCGATCCGGTACTCCGTGAGGGTCTCAGAATGATGTTGTGAGGCGAACCATGCCGCTGCGAGGCGGTCCAATGGCGTTGCCTGAGAAGAGGCCGCCGAAATCGATGACGTCCAGAACGTTATTCAGGTTTTGTCCGTCCGCCTGGAGGCGCACATGGACCTTCTCGGAGTTATAGAGATCGGCGCCGGCCGAGGCGTTCACTTGAAACGAAGGATCGATGCGCCCGCGATCGAAGTTGATGCGGTCGAGCACCTGCTGGCCATACTGGGCGAGGACTGTGCCTGGATCGCCGTCGAATTCGAAGGGGAGACCGGTGTCATATTGGATTCCCGCTGCGAGCCAGAATCGCGGATGAAGCTGACAACGCACACGACCGCGCACCGTGTTGCGCTGATCCTGGGAATCGGGGAAGTGGCCGGAGAGCTGTGTCTCCGCGGCTGTGGCGTCGTCGCCGAGGAATAGCCCGCCGGTCACGGGATTCCAGGCATTGCCCACTTGATAGGAGTAACTGAGGAAGCCGGAGAATTTTCTCCACACGGGGAAGTCGAGTTTGCCTTCGGTGCCGTAAATGATCGATTTTCGAAAAGCGATGGGGAAGCTGATGCTCGTGTTGTTGATCTGGTCGTCGTCGGCGTAGTTGCTGACGACGCGGCGGAAATAATTGACATCGAGCTTGGCCTTGCCGAAAAGGCCCTGGGTCAGGCCGCCTTCGAAATAATCGCCTACCGAAGGCTGGACAGGCAGCCGCAGAAAAGTAGAAGGATCGAGCGACTCAATCTGGGTGGAGCTGGAGAGCAGAATGTTCTCGAACGATGGAGTCTGAAACACGCGGTCGTAGGAAAAATGCAGAATGAGATTGTCGGATGGGAAATAGCGCGCGATGGCAAATCGCGGTTCCACGGCGTGATTGTTGAGGAGGAGCTGGTAATGATCCCACCGCAGGCCGGCATTGATTGACCAGTTCCCCAGGTGGACGAGATCCTCGACGAATGCGGACTGCTCGAGGTCAGGTCGCTGTGCGGTGAAGGCGAAGGTGAGCGGCGTTCCATCGTCGAATTGCGTCGGATCGGTGATGAGGTAGCTCGTGTTTTCGTGGAGTAAGGTATTGTCGGACTCAACGCCCGCCTTCCATTCGCTTCGACCGCGGTCGGCAATCACGACAGCCTTGAAGTAGCCTTCACGAAGCCGGTTGGCCTCGAAGACTTCGACCGGTGTCGAATCCGGATTCGAATTGAAGCCGTTGGCGTTGTCGCGCAGCATGCCGCCGAACCTGGCCATCGTATTCGGGGAGAATGTGTGCTGATAGGAAGCGATGCCCATGGTCTCGACATTGTCTGCCGTCTGGCGCTGGCCTGCTGCCTGCTGCACCTGTTCGTTGGGGATGTCATAGCGCGACAGTTCGTGCCGGACGCTGAGGCTGAGCCGATCGTCGGGTGACAGATTCCGCTCGTATCGGCCTGAAAAGTCGCCGAGCGTGCCCGTGTTCGAGTAGTTCTGCGGAACGACGGGATTGAGATAGTGGTCGGTCATGCTTCCGCTCACGCTGCCGCCCACGGTGTTTTTGCCTGCTGAGTATTGCCCCTTTGCGAAGGCGCTTCCAGTATTGAAGCTGCCTCCCGCCAGCGCCAGATCGCCGTGAAAGCCGGGCTGTGCATCCTGCACGGTGTTCACTTCGATCACGCCACCCATCTTTCGGCCGTACTCCGCGGGAATTCCCGCGGTATAGACGCTGATCGACTGCACATCGTCGGCTTCAATCTCGGGACCAAAGCTGGGAGATCGGTTGTCGGTGAGGGGGATGCCGTCGACGACGAATTGGGTTTGATATTCAGACCCTCGCGGATGAAGGACAGCGTTCCCTTCGTAGAGCCAGCCGGGCTGGGAGTTGACGAGGTCCTGCAGCGATCGACCGGGAATGGAACTGAGGCGGTGCTGAATGAAAGAAGACCCCACCTGATCGACGTTGCCGGGCTGTTCAGGATCAACGAGGGTGTTGGCTGCTTGCACGGCGACGGTTTCTTTTACCGTGGCGAGGTTGAGCGAGACCGCACGGGCGACTGGAATCGATGAGCGGATGGCGAAGGTCTCGTCGATCGATGCGAAGCTGGTGTGGCCGATTTCCAGACGGTAAATACCGTAGGGAAGCCTGGCGATGTCGATATTCCCCTGCTTGTCGGTCTCGAGAACGGAGTTGTACTGATTGGCCTGGCTGACGAGATGGATTGTTGCCCGAATGCCCTGGCCTGACGGATCGGCGACGTGGAGCCGCAACTCCCCGCTGTTGCTCTGCGAGAGAAGGGGGGCGGCACTCAACAGCAGCAGAAGGACGCGTCGTTTCACGGTTGCGGCCTCACAACGCCAGAAGGTCTTTGCGGGATATGGCACTCCGAGTGCCCGGTCCGACGAATATGAAGTAGATTACCTGATCACTCCATGCATGAGACCCGATGACGACATTCGGAACGAGTGACCCGAGCCCTATCATTCTGCGGCTTGGAATGCGCAGGCTCAGCAAATCGTGCGCGGCTGCGCGTCGAGCCTGCGTCGGTGGTCAAGGAGGAAGGGCTTCTTGGCGAAGGCGGGAGGCCCCCTACTGCAGCAGGCTGGGCTCGATCATGCCGTAGATTTCGTCGGAGGCGTTGCGCACCTGGTTGACAATGTCGCGCAGTTCGGCGGCATCCATCACGCGCATGCTGCTGTCGATGCGGACCGAGAGGTCGCCGTCGCGATCATAGCCCACCTTGACGCGGTCGAGTTCGTGATTCTCTTCAAGCAGGGTGCGCATGAAGTCGGTAGTGACCGGCATGCGCTGATTTTCAACCAAGGTGACGAAGACGACCACGGTGGAGTCCTTTACCGTGACGACGACCTTGATGTCTTTGAGGTGATCGCCGTTGAATCGAATGAGCCAGACGGTCGGCGATTTGGTGGCTTGGAAGTTATAGTTGTCGGCCTGCATGAGGCTGACCATTTTGGACGCGCCTGCGTTTGCGTTGATGGATGCGAGGCGCGGAGTCAGATAGTCGGTCGTGGTCGGCGTCGCGGCAAAGGCACCGAGTGGAAAGAGAACCAAGGCAACAAGCCAGCAGGCAGCCGAGCGCGCTGGGAAAGAACGCCCCATAGGACCACTCCTCTTGACGGGTAACGTGCTCAGAGTAATCCGGAGCTGAAACCACAGGAATGGCCCGAATAGGTCAGACGAGCCCGAAGGTCACTTTCTAGTGCCAATTCAGGAACGGCGCCCGGCTGGAAGTGACTCAAATCACAGAACAAAGAAAACGGGTGGCGACCCAGAGGTCAGCCACCCGAAAGTCACATGAAGTGATGTACTAGCCAAAATCAGGAGACATCGACAGGCTAGCCGGTAGCGCATGCCGTGTCTTGGGTCCTTTGACGGAAGCGGAACTCATCCATTGGGATGAGAGGAGGAGTTTTATTGCGATCGTTTCAAAGGACTTGAGTGCAAATTCGCTGCAATCCGATTAGTGTGAAGAACAGAGTTACGGACTGGCGGGTGTGCATTCTCCTGGGTTTGACTCCGCCTATTGACTTTGATCGATGCTCACTCCAATCCGAGCCCGCGGAAACCGATCGGCGCAAGACTGAGATCGCTTACGCGCGGTGTTCTTTGGCTTGCGGTGGCAGCGGGTTTTAGCGGGCTCTGTGCGGTTGGTGTTGCGCTGGAACCGACGACGCCCCTTGCGGAGTATGGACGGCAATCGTGGGCGATGGAAAACGGGCTGCCGCAAAACAGCGTGCACGCGCTGGCGCAAACGCGTGACGGGTTTCTCTGGCTGGGGACGGAGGCGGGGCTGGTCCGGTTCGATGGCAGCGGCTTTCTGGTGCTCGATCACAGCTCGACGCCGGCGTTGCCGAGCGGGGATATCCGCTACCTGCTGGAGACGAAGGACGGAGCGCTCTGGATTGGAACAGCGGAAGGTCTGGCGCGGTGGAAGGATGGCGCGATGACCGCGTTTGGGCCGCACGAAGGCCCGCCCGCCGGAGCCATTACCGCTCTCGAAGAAACAGCCGAGGGACGGCTGCGCGTGGAAACGATGCAGGAGGCTGCAGAGTATGGGCGCGAGGGCTGGCTGCAGGCATTGACGCCTGGAGGGCAGCCGAAGGACGGCGCCGCCTTGAAAGCGCACCTGGCGGATGGAGAGAGCGTGACCATAACGCGCAGTGCCGTCGAGCTGGAGCACGGCACGCGGCAAACGGCATTCATCGTTGGCAAGGAGCTGCCGGGCACGCGCATCCAGGCACACCTCGCCGACCGTGCGGGCTGCCTGTGGATCGGAACCAATGGCGGGCTGGTGCGCGTGGTGGATGGGCGCGTGGAGAAATTTCCAGTGACCGATCCGCTGTCGAGCGCGTCGATTCTGGCGCTGCTCGAGGATCGCGAAGGCAACCTGTGGGTAGGAACCGAGACAGGCGGCCTGCATGTGCTGCGCGATGCGCGCTTTCGCGCGGTGGATACGCGCGACGGCCTCTCCTCAGACAAGACAACTACCGTGGTGGAGGATCATGCGGGAACGCTATGGGTGGGAACGGCCGGGGGCGGGCTGAATGCGCTGCACCGAAACGGCGATGCCTTTACCGCCAGGACCTATACGGTGCGCGAAGGTCTGTTGAGCGATATCGTGCTGTCGCTGGCGGCGGCGCCGAATGGCGATCTATGGGTAGGCACGCCTGATGGACTGAACCGGATTGAAAACGGGCGCATTGAAGCGTTCACTTCGGCCGATGGATTGCCCGACGATTTTGTCCGCTCGCTGCTTGTGGATGCGGATGGTTCGCTGTGGGTGGGCACGCGGCGCGGGCTCACGCATTGGGTGCGCACGCAAGCGAATCCACGCATGGAGACCTATACGCAGGCGAACGGGCTGGGCAGCGACCTGGTGGGCTCGATGGCGCGCGACGAGCATGGAAATCTCTGGGTGGCGACGCTGGCGGGACTCTCGCGGATCGACGGCGGCAAGATCAGCAACTACACAACGGCCGATGGGCTGGCAAGCAACGTGGTGACCGCGCTACTCCCACGCAGCGATGGAACGCTGCTGGTGGGAACGCAGGATCGCGGCTGGTCCCTGTGGAACGGGGCGGCATTCTCGGTGGTGAAGGATGATGCACTGCGCACGACCACGGTGCATGCGATTCTCGACGATGGGCTGCATCACCTTTGGTTTGCCACGGGGAATGGGATTGCGCGCTGCGACTGCTCGATGAGCGCAGATTGCACGCGCTGGATGGAATTTGGGCCTGCCGATGGATTGCGCAGCCGGGAGACGGCGACCAACAGCCATCCCTCGGCGTGGCGCTCGCGTGACGGACATCTGTGGTTTGCCACGCCGAAGGGGCTTGAGGAAGTGGACCCCGCGCATTTTCAAGTCAATTCGATTCCCCCGCCGGTGGTGGTGGAGCGCTTTGCGGTGGACGATGTGGATCAGGCGCTATTGCGTGGAGCAGACCCAGGGCTGCGCGTGCGTGCGGGACACAATCACTTTCAATTCGACTACGCGGGATTGAGCTTTGTGGCGCCGCAGAAGGTGCGCTACCGTTACATGCTCCAGGGTTTCGATCACGACTGGACGGATGCGGGCACGCGGCGTGTGGCCTACTACACGAACATTCCGCCGGGGCCGTACACGTTCAGGGTGCAGGCAGCCAACAACGACGGGGTGTGGAACCTGCAGGGCGCGGCTCTGGAATTCGATCTGGAGCCTCACTTCTACCAGACGTTCTGGTTCTACATTCTGCTGGCGCTGACGGCGGCGGGGCTGATTGCGCTGCTGCTGCGGCGGCGGCTGCTGGTGGCGGAGCGCGAGTTCAACGCCGTGCTGGGCGAACGCAATCGCATTGCGCGCGAGATTCACGACACCCTGGCGCAGGGCTATGTGGGGATCTCGGTGCAGCTGGAAGTGCTGGCCGAGCTGCTGCGGCTGCGCAAGGTAGACGATGCGGCAAAGCAGTTGGATACTACACGCGGCCACGTGCGCGAAGGCCTGGCTGAAGCACGGCAATCGATCTGGGCGCTGCGCTCGCAGGACTCGGGAGAGAAAACGCTGCCGGTAAGTTTGCGTCGCGTGACCGAGCAGGCGGGGAGCCACAACCTCGATGCAAGCTTCAGCGTGCACGGCGCGTATCGGCCGCTGCCGCCGGGCACGGAACGGGAGATTGTGCGGGTGGTGCAGGAAGCCATTCATAATGTAAAGAAACACGCGGCGGCGAAGCATCTGTCTGTGCAGTTGGATTACGGGCCGGCGGAAATTTCGCTCGAAGTGCGCGACGATGGACGGGGGTTCGCAGCAGATGCGAAAACAACGCCGCCCGGGCACTTCGGGCTGACAGGCATGCGCGAGCGCGCGGCAGCCATCGGCGGAAGGCTCGAGGTTGTGAGCGAAGAGGGTGCGGGAACAACGGTGCGGCTGCATGCGCCGGCGCCAAGAGAGGTGGCTTAGGTGGGACAGGAATCGATTCGCGTGCTGGTGGTGGAAGACCATCATGTCGTGCGGCAAGGGCTGGTAGCGCTGCTTAAAGTGGCGGATGGCATCGAGGTGGTGGGCGAGGCCGCGGACGGCGTGGAGGCGATCGCGCAGTTTCGCAAGTTTCTGCCTGACATCACCCTGGTAGACCTGCGACTGCCGCGCATGGGCGGGGTGGACGTGATTCAGCGGGTGCGCATGGAGACGCCGACGGCGCGCTTCATCGTGCTGACGACCTATGACGGCGATGAAGACATTTATCGCGCCCTGCAGGCCGGCGCGCGCGCCTATTTGCTGAAGGGTATGACCAGCGAGGAGTTGATCGCGACTATTCGCACGGTGCACGCGGGCAAGTCGCATATCCCACCGGCGATCGCACAGAAACTGGCGGAGCGCATGGGGACCGAAGAACTGACACCGCGTGAGTCGGACGTGCTGGAACAGATTGTGTACGGCAAGAGCAATAAGGAGATTGCGACGGAGCTCGACATTTCTGAAGCCACCGTGAAGACCCACATCAACAGCCTGCTGGGCAAACTGGGCGTGACCGATCGGACGCAGGCCGCAACCGCGGCGATTCAACGCGGGATTGTTCCTCTTGAATCTCTCAGGAAACCCAAACCATGAAGCGGCTCCTACTGATCGCATTCCTCTGTTTTTCTCTGGTTGCGCCGGCGCGCGGCGAGAAGACAACCTGGCGCCAGGCCACCGATGCCGAGCTGGCGGCCCTGTTGCCGGCTCGTGCACAGGTGATCAAAGAGCACATTGAAACCGAAATGCGCACGGCCAGCGGTATCGTGGATGCGCGCGGGCGCTACATTGCCGGAATCGTGTTGATCACGGCGGGCTACTCCGCCGATGGCAAGTATTCGCACTACCTT
Organism: Occallatibacter sp.; assembly: GCA_036520995.1. GTDB lineage: Bacteria > Acidobacteriota > Terriglobia > Terriglobales > Acidobacteriaceae > Telmatobacter. The sequence goes on along the minus strand of DATDIQ010000053.1, from coordinate 27,504 downwards.
GTGGTACAGGCGCCGGTAAATATCGGCGGGGTAGAGCTGAAGCCGGGCGAATATGTTTTTGGCTGGGTGCGCGATGGCGAAGCGTTGAAGGTGCATTTCAACCAGGCCGCAACGGGAGCGCTGGTGGGCAACGCGGAGGCGCACTTGATCGCCGGCCACACGCGCGTGGAAAGCCTGCGCATCTGGCCGCCCAGCGACCGGTCGTTGATCCAGATCGGGCGCTTCGGGATCCCGTATGAGCTGGGGGATAAGTAAAGGCGGGGGTCAGGAAGAAGGATAACGGGCAAGGTCCGCGCGCTGCGGGCCTTCTCTTTTTGCGGGGAGTGCTCTTCCCTGCTCTTTGTGTGTCTCTTGGAGCGGTCAGCGCAAGCACAGGGGATGCGCCGGGATCGGCGGTCGCCGGGCAGCGCAGATCGCCTGTCAAGAGCGGTGATTTTGGGCACTGGCAGACGTGGCCGCGTTGGGTACTGTCTGAAACACCGGCCAATGTTTTCGAATCGATGTGCCCGGGGTGCGGAAGGGTTGGGAAGTGGCGGCACGCATCCTGGGCACTAGTCGAGGGGGGGCGGCTCTCGGCTGGAGCGTGTTTTATGCACACCAACAATTTCGCCATGCAGCTGACGCGCGGCGCCGACTATGGCGTACGCGCGATGATTCACCTGGCGACTCTGTCGCCACGCGAACGGGCGCTGCTTCCTGAGCTGGCAGCGGCTACCGAATCGCCGGAGAGTTTTCTCTCGAAGGTGTTGCAGGCGCTGGCGCATGCCAAGCTGATTGAATCGCGGCGCGGCAAAGCGGGTGGGTTTGCGATTCTGGCGCGCGGGCGCGCAGCATCAATCTACGATGTAGTGGAAGCGATCGACGGTCCAATCTACCTGAACACATGCCTGAACCCGGAGGAGCATTGCATCCGCAAGGCGTGGTGCTCGGCACACCCTGTATGGGCCGAGGCACAGAGAGCCATGCTGGATGTGCTGAAGCGCAGCGTGATTGAAGACTTGGCCGCGCAGTCGGCTGGAGCACGCGCTCTCGCCCTGCCGCACGCGGCGCCGGCGCCGATTGAGGAATTGGAAGTTCTGTAGCGTTCACGAGACCTGAGAAAGCGTGAGGAGAACCGCAGGAGCCGAGGTTTGCCTCGAGACGCTGGGTGCTGCAGCCCCTATACTGGCACTCATGCTCAAGGCATCGCGTGCAACGGGTTTCCGGGCGCTCGGGTCGGCCGGATTCCCGGCACTTGTCTGTGTACTGGTGACAATCCTGGCTCCATTACAGAATGCAGCCCAGAGAGCGACCACGGGACAATCCAGCGCGGCAGAGTCGCCTCATCCCGTACAACTTGACGCGCAGCATCGGCCTATCACCGCGGGCGGATTTGTGAAGACCGGACCCGTAATCTTCGAAGACATTTCAGAAAAGGCGGCCCTGACGAAGTGGACCCACACGATGGGCACGCCGGAGAAGACCTACCTCGTCGAGACCAAGGGATCGGGGATCGGGCTGATCGACTATGACAACGACGGCTGGCTCGATATCTACGTCGTGAATGGCTCGACCTTCGATGCGCTCGACGGCAAAGAAACGCCCCCGCATGCCGCGCTCTTCCACAACAATCACGATGGAACTTTCACGGATGTGGCAGCCAAGGCCGGCGTGACCAACGATCGCTGGGGCATGGGCGTGGCCATCGCCGATTATGACAACGACGGCTGGCCCGATATCTACGTAACCAACTGGGGCAAGAATCGGCTCTACCGCAACAATCAAGACGGCACCTTTACCGACGTAGCCGAAAAAGCCGGCGTGGCGCTAGGCAACTGGTCGAGCGGCGCAACCTGGGGCGACTATGACGGCGATGGGCGGCTCGACTTGTTTGTGGCGGGCTACCTGCATTTCGATCGCGACGATCTGCCGGTGGCCACGGAGAACGGCGCGCGCAAAGCGACCTGCATGTTTCGCGGCGAGCCGGTGAGCTGTGGACCGCGCGGGCTGCAGGGCGAGCCCGACCACCTTTTTCATAACACCGGCGACGGAACCTTTACCGATGTGAGCGAGATGGCGGGGGTAGCCGACAAACCAGCCTACTACGGGCTGGGCGCGGTCTTCGTCGACGTAAACAACGACGGCAAGATCGATCTGCTGGTGGGCAACGATTCGACGCCGAATTATCTCTATCTAAACAAGGGCAACGGCAAGTTTGAAGACGCAAGCTACGCGTCGGGTTTCGCGGTGAACGGCGTGGGCCAGGAAGTGGCGTCGATGGGCCTGGCCGTGGGCGATTACGAAAACAATGGCCAGCTCGACATTTTCGATACCACCTTCTCAGACAATTACAAGCCGCTCTTTCACAACGAAGGCGACGCAAACTTTACAGACGTGAGTTATGAGATGGGCCTGAGCGAAATCACAGTTCCCTTTCTCAGCTGGGGCGACGCGTTCATCGACTACGACAACGATGGGTGGAAAGACCTGCTCATGTCGGATGGGCACGTGTATCCTCAGGCAGACAAATACAACTGGGGCACGAGTTGGAAGGAGCGGCCGATGCTCTTTCGCAATGTCGGCGGTAAACGATTCGAGCCAGTGCCTGCAGTGGTGGGCACCGGACTGGCCGACGTGATTGCCGGACGTGGAATGGCAGTCGGCGACCTCTTCAACGACGGCAAGCTGGACGCGGTGATCAACGTGATGGATGGGCATCCGGTGCTGCTGCGAAATGTGGACCCCGATAGAAATCATTGGCTCGAATTAAAGCTTGTCGGCGGACTGAAGAGTCCGAGGGATGCGGTTGGATCGACGGTTTACGTCAAGGCCAACGGCATGCGACAAAGGCAGGATGTATTGAGCGGCGGCAGTTATCTCTCGACGAACGATCCCCGTCCACACTTCGGCCTCGGGCAAGCTACCAAGGTCGAGGACATCGAGATCCATTGGCCAAGCGGCAGAGTGGAGCACTTCACAGTGCCCGGCGTGGACCGGATCGTGACGATCACGGAAGGGAGCGGGAAGTAGCCTGTGGCGGGGCGGCCACAAGCTACGTGCAAAACCAGACGGCTGAAAGCGAATCGCTTTGGCGCTGCAATGAGACGCGCCGTTTTACAAAACCGCAAAGAAGTGTTTCAATCTTGCTATTGAAACAGGGGTGCCCCAGAAGGTGGGGCTGAGAAGATACCCTCGAACCCGATCCGGATCATACCGGCGTGGGAAGTTTCCGAAATCAAGCGGCCTTCTCGAAGCACGAGTTCCTCCTGTTTCACCGAAGTTGAGACAAGGGGAACGAACACATGAAAGCGCCCGCACTCGCATCCAATCCATACAATTTCTCCTTCGCTCGGCACGGGGCCGAAGTGCGTCTGCGCTTTGCCGCCGCGATCATGCTGGGATGCGGCGTGCTTGCCTGCCTTGCGAATCAGCAGTGCGCTTGGGCGCAAAATGAGCCACCGACCGACGGGAGCACGGCGCAAACTGCTTCTGCGCAAAGCTCGTCTACGCCGCAATTGCCGCGGGTGACTACCACGGTAGAAGTTCACGAAGATGTGAACGGAGACTATCTGCCCGACTCCGTGACCGTGGGCACGCTTGACGGAATGCCGCTTGCGCAGGCTCCGATTTCGGCTACCGTGGTGACGCGCGACCTGATGAACAACCAGGCGGCGCGCCTGCTATCCGACGTGGTGAAGAACGATGCCTCCTTCGATGACGATTACGTGCCGGTGGGCTACTACGGCGTCTTTGAGATTCGCGGATTCCCGATTGACCTCGCGACCGGGCTCGAAATCAACGGCATGACCATTGCCGGCGAGCAGGATGTACCGCTTGAAAATAAAGAGCGTGTCGAACTATTGAAAGGGCTGGCCAGCACCGAGAGCGGCGTGGCTTCGGGCGGAGGGCTGATCGACTACGTGACCAAGCGGCCCGCGACCGTCGCGGCGATGGATCTAGCCACCGATCATCGCGGCTCGGCGTATGGGGCGCTGGACCTGGGTCGTTTTTTCGGAAGCCGGAAGCAGGTAGGCGCGCGCGTAAACCTGGCCGGGGAACACATCGAACCGTACATGCAGGACACACAGGGCTGGCGCGCGGTGGGAGCGGGCGCGGCCGATTGGAGACCGAACTCGCGCGCGATTCTAAAAGGCGACTTTGAATATCAGCACAAGGTGGAGCGCGATGGCAGCGGTTACCAGCTGCTGGGCGGCACCACGCTGCCCGACATTCATCACATCGATGCATCGACAATGCTGGGCGAGCAATCGTGGGTATCGCCCGATAGCTACGATGTGTTCAACACCGGCGCGCGCTTCGACTACACCTTCTCTCCGGCTTGGGTAGTTTTCGCGGCCGGCAGCTTCAGCCACTCGCTTATTGACGACAATGTGCTCTACGCGTATGGTTCGTCGTTCGATCCGACGACAGGCGCGGTCAACTGCCCCAATGCGCCGGACGCACCGGCCTATTTCTTTTGCCCCGATGGCACGTACGGCATCTACGACTACCGCGATCCTGGCGAGCTGCGAATGGACGCGGAAGGCGAAGCAATGGTGCTGGGACACCTGAAGACGGGTGCTGTAACGCAGGATCTTGCCGCGGGCACGGAGCTCTTTCTGCGCAGCGTGCATCAGCCCGGTTTCTATTCGACCGACAACCCAATCTCGCCCGACGTTGTTGTGCAGGACGGCGCGGTGTACTCCTATGTAGGCGTGGAGAACATTTATCAGCCGATCGCGCCCGTGGCGATGGAGAGCCCGACGGCGTCAGCGGGGCCGCAACGGCTGTGGGAAGACAGCCACCAGTCGTCGGCGATCGTGCAGGATCGAATCCATTTGCCGGGCCGTGTGCAGTTGGTGGCGGGCGGGCGTTATGATTCGCTGCGCGACCACAACTACTCGGCGTTCGCATCTTGCCTCGATTTCACCGTACCGGGGGAATGCACGCCGCAGCTGACCGACAAGCCGGTCTGGCTGCCGCAGTATTCGGTGATCGCGAACCCGGTGGCCAATGTTTCTGTCTACGCCAACTACGGAGTTCTGCTCTCACTGGGACCGCAAGCGCCGTGGTGGGTCGACAACGGAAGCCAGTTCCTTGCTCCCTTCAACACGCGGCAAGTGGAGGTCGGCGCGAAGTACGAACCGGACCGGCGCATTCTGTTGACGACCGCTCTCTTCCGCATGCGCGGGCCGTTCTTTTACCCCAAGGTGCTGGCGGCGCCGGATTCCTTTTGTCCGAGCGGCAATGCCGGCGATCTATGCTTTGAGTCGGCGGGGCATGAGACGCATGATGGCGTGGAGTTGAGCGCTGAAGGAAAGGCGGCGAGCTGGCTGCGCCTGACAGCGTCGGCCATGGCAATAGATGCAGAAGGAACCGACACCGGGACGCCCGCGTTCGACAACAGGCAGGTAATCAATGTGCCGCATCTGCATACCACGGTCTTTGCCGATGTAGCTCTACCGCACATGCGCGGTCTTTTCCTGATGCCTGGGTGGAGCTACACGGGTCGCAAAGAAGCAACGCGCGACGATGTAGTGAGTGTTCCCGGCAACAACGTGTTCAATCTCGGCGCGCGCTACACGCCAGGCGGTGAACAGGGCAAGCTCACCCTGCGGCTCTATGCCAACAACATCGCCAACAAACGCTACTGGTCCGACACGGGTGGAAGCGGTGGCGACACGTTTTTGTGGCTGGGCGCGCCGGCGACGGTGCGGCTTTCGGCGCACTACACCTTCTGAGCGGCGGAGTGGGATTGAATGGAGAGCAACGATCGCGCATGACAACGGCTACCACAGCGCACGGGATGGATGGCTCGCTGGTTGAACCTGACTGGCCGCCTCTTTTGCTCGATGAGGTGCGCACGCTGTTGCGGCAGTTCCCGGGATGCGCGGAGCCGATTGAGATTCTCTCGTCCAGTCCGCGACCGTTTTCCGCGGCGAGTGTGGTTTCGACGCGTGGCGGCCGCGTCTTTGTGAAGCGCCATGCGCGCGCGGTGCGCGATCACAAAGGCCTGTTGGAAGAACATCGGTTTTTGCGGCATTTGTGGGCGCAGGGTGCTGCGGTGCCATGCGTTCTCGCAACGTTCTCAGGAGAAACTGCGATCGAAGACGGCGACTGGACTTATGAAGTCCACGAGACGCCGGAGGGCATCGACGCCTATGAGGACGCTATCTCGTGGACGCCGTTTCGCTCGGTAGGGCACGCGGGCGCAGCGGGAAAGGCGCTGGCCAGGCTGCATGACGCGGCCAGGGGATTTGCGGCGCCTGGGCGCACGGTGCGACCGCTGGTGGCCGGCTTCACGATCTTTGCTTCCGACGATCCCGCCCCAGCAATGGAGCGTTATGTGGCGGCGCGGCCTGCGCTGGCTGCAGATGCGGCCACGCGACGCGCTTGCGACGCGGCTCTCGATCTGCTCGCGCCCTTTCATGCTGAACTCTTGCCGCATCTCCCCGCCCTCGCGCCGCTCTGGACACACAATGATCTGCACCCATCGAATCTGTTCTGGAGCGATTCGAGTGAGGACGCACAGGCAACGGCGATCATCGATTTCGGGCTGGCGAACCGGACCAACGCGGTACACGATTTGGCCATCGCGATCGAGCGCAGCATTGTCGAGTGGCTGGTGCTGGTGAATGACCCGTCGCATCCCGACGACGTGCCGGTACACTTCGATCATCTGGAAGCGCTGCTGAATGGATACGAGCAGGTGCGGCCGCTTTCAGAGGGGGAAGCCCTGGCATTGGCTCCCATGACGGCCTTGTGTCATGCGGAGTTCGCGCTGACCGAAGCGGATTATTTTCTCGGTGTGCTGCATGCGCCGGAGAAAGTTCCGATGGCAACCGATGGCTACCTGGTAGGCCATGCGCAGTGGTTTGCAAGCGCGCGTGGGCACAGCCTTCTGGATGCGCTGCGCCAGTGGGCGGAGGCGCGCGGCAACGGTGTACGCAAGGCAGATCGGCCATGACAATGCTCTCGGAATTTGCGCATTACCTGCTTGCCAATTGGATGGAGATCGCAGGCCTTGTGACCACGGTACTGGGCATCTGGCTTACGACGAAGCGCTTGCTGGTTTGCTGGCCTATCACTCTCGCGGCCGATGTTCTCTACCTGATCGTCTTTTATCGGGCGCGGCTGCTCTCGGATGCTCTGCTGCAGGTTTTCTTCGTTGTCTTCACGCTCTACGGCTGGTGGCACTGGTGGCGCGGCGTGCGCGAAGAAGGCGAAGTGCGCATTGTTCCGCTGGCGCGGGCGAGCCTGTGGGCGGCGCTTCTGCTGGGCGTGGCGGGAAGCTTTGCACTGGGCGAGTTGGCGAAGCGTCTGCATGCGGCGCTTCCCTATTTGGATGCGGCGCTGACCAGTTTCAGCCTTGTGGCGAGCTGGTGGGGCGCGCGCAAACATATCGCGAACTGGTGGCTGTGGATCGTGGTGGATGCTATCTACGTGGGCGAATACATTTACAAAGGCCTATGGCCCACGGCGGTGCTCTACGCGGGTCTGGTGGGCCTGGCCGTGCTGGGTCTCCGCGATTGGCGGCGGGCAGAAAGGCCGCTTCAGATTGCGGCTTGAACCACGTTCTTCAACGGCTCGCCGGCGATGTAGCGGCGCAGTTCGTCTTCCGCTGTCTTGACCGCACGCGGCGCAAACTGGGTGCTCGATCCGCCGATATGCGGTGTAATGAGCAGATTCGGACAATGCCACAGTGGATGCCCGAGCGGCAGAGGCTCGGGATCGGTGACGTCGAGCGCGGCGCGGATTTTGTCTGCGTTGAGCGCAGCGACTAATGCATCGGTATCGACAACCGGCCCGCGTGCCGCATTGATCAGCAGGGCGCCCTGGCGCATCAGATCCATTTGGCGCGTGCCGATGAGGTGATGCGTCTCCGCAGTCGATGGAAGGATGAGGACCACAACGTCGGCCTGCGGAAGCAGGGTGTCGAGTGCGGCGATGGCATGCACGTCTGGACTGGTGCGCGCGCGACGAGCGACGCGGAGCAGATCGACGCGGAACGGAGTGAGCATGCGCTCGATTTCCTTGCCAATGGCGCCGTGCCCCACCAGCAGCACGGTCTTGCCGGTGAGCTCCTCCTGCATCACTGGAGGATAGTGCGCTTTCTGGTCGCCGGTGATTCGCGCGTAATATGCCGATGCTTCGAAGCGGCGCTTCCACACGCCGGAATGCTGCACGTCGAGATACAGCGGAACGTATTTCAACATGCTGAGAATCGAGGACAATGTCCACTCGGCGGTGGAGATGTTGTGCGCGCCGTGGGCATTGCAGATGGTGACATGGGGGCCCATCGCGCCTGGAATCCACTCCGTGCCGGCCATCAGCGAGAGCACGAGACGCACTCCGCGGAGATGGGGCACGATGCGCAGCGAACGCGAGGGATAGGGATCGGGAATCCAGACGTCGATTTCGAGTTGGTGATCGAGCTTGTCGGAGAGCGGAATCAGTTCGACTTCGCGAGGGAAATGCGCGAAGAGTTCGGCAGAAATAGAAGCGGGGTATCCGACACGGAGCATATCGGTTCGATTGGTTCCTTCGATCGAGCGGTCACTTTCTATGCTACACGCCGCGCCAAAAGCATCCGGCGCCCTTTGCCTGGTCCGTGGGGTGCGCTGCCGCTGAGAGACGCGTATTCTGGCTAGAGACTTGCGCGATGCAATTCAAGCTAGACCCAACCTGGTCGCAGCAGCAGCTTGTCAAGAAGCTGCGCGTCGATCGTCCCGAGACACTTGGCTGGCTAAGCTGGGAGCATCGGCGCCTGCTGATTCATGCGGCCAAGACCGCGCTTGCGGCTGCGTTGTGCTGGTGGCTGGCTACGCGTTTCGGACTCCATGAAGGGTATTGGGGCTCGATCAGCGCGATCATCGTTTTACAGTCGAACTTTGGCTCGACCATCACCGCATCGCGCGATCGCCTGCTGGGAACGCTGATTGGCGCAGTGATCGGTTTCGCGTTCTCGCTATTCGGAACCCTGCCCTGGAACTACATTGCAGCGGTCGCGCTGGCGATGACGGTCTGCGGCTTGCTAGGGTTCCGCAGCAGCTCGCGGCTGGCGGGCGTGACGATCACGATCGTGATGCTGGTGCAGAATAATGTGCATTCGCACTGGACGCTCGCGCTGGATCGCGTGAGCCAGGTGATTCTGGGGATCGTCGTGGCACTGCTGGTATCGACGCTCGTCTTCCCGGATCGGGCGCGTCTGCGCTTGCGCGACGGGCTGGCGCAGGAGTTTCTCGCACTTGGCATCTTCTTCGAGGAGATGTTGAAAGGGTTTGGCGGTAGTGTTGCGGGGAACCTCGCGGCCGTGCGGGAAGATGCGCTGGACGCGCTGCGCGCCAATGGCCAGCTGCTGGAGGCCGCGCGTAACGAACCTTCTGGTGGACCGGGTTGGCGCGAAGGCCTGGGCATGCTGGCGCAATTCGGACGTTCGATTTTCGATGCGTTGGTGGCGCTCGAATTTGCGGTCCGCGACAGCCACGACGACAAGTACGTGCGGCAACTGGAGCCCGCGCTCGGCCGGCTCGTCCTCGACATCCGAAGCGTCTTTCACTATCTGGGTGGTTGCGTTCACGGGTGGCGGTTTAACCTGCCTCCCGCGGGCATCAACCTGGAGGAAGACATTGCCCAGCTGGAAGCGCGCATGGCCGAAGTGCGGCATACCGGCGCGCAATTCTCGCAGGCCGAGATTCTGAGGGCTTATGCCGTGCAACTGCATTTGAAGCAGATTGCGCGCCTGCTAGGCGCGGCCCGCGTGGAGACAAGCCACGCAATTGGCGAGGCGCAGAAGCAGCAGCTTCCGCCTTAGTTGAAAAAGCGGCGCAGCGCCTCGGCGCAATCATGGATTTCCTGGACACTGATTGCGTAGCCAAAACGCAGATGGCCTTCGCCCTGCGCGCCGAAGACGGAGCCGGGAACGGTTGCGATGTGCGCCTTGTCGAGCAGGATTTGCGCGGCGTTGCGGCTGTTCCGGTGGACTTTTTCCGCATTGGGGAAGGCATAGAAGGCGCCTGCGGGGGGTCCGCACTCAAGCCCGGCTTGGTTGAGAGCGGCAACCAACAGGTCGCGACGCTTGCGATACTCCTCGCGCTTCGCGGCGATCTGCGACTCGGGCGTGGAGAGTGCATGGAGCATGGCAAATTGCACCGGGGTGGCCACGCCGTTGGTCGAATAGAGGACGATTTTGCGCAGCGCCGTCATAAAGGGTTCGCGCGCGACGGCATAGCCGGCACGCCATCCTGTCATGCCGTAGGTTTTTGAAAAAGTGAAGCAGGTGATGGTGCGATCGAGCATGCCGGGAAGCGATGCGATAGAAACATGATCGCCGTCGTAAACGAGGTCTTCGTAAGCCTCGTCGGCAATCACAATGAGGTCGCGCTCGATGGCAAAAGAAGCGACCTCTTCGGCTTCGGCGCGCGTAAAAACCAGGCCACTGGGATTCTGCGGCGTGTTGTAGTAGATGGCGCGCGTCTTGGGAGTGGAGAACTGCTCCAGCGTCTTGCGAATGCCATTGCGGCGAGCCGTGGTGGTGGGCACCAGCAAGGGACGCCCCTGTGCGCCGGTAACGAGGTCGCCAATGGGAGTCCAGTAAGGCGAGAAAACGAGCGCATCATCGCCGGGATCGAGCACACTTTGAAAAGCAGCATAGAGGCCCTGAGATGCGCCAACCGTGGCAATGACTTCTTCGGTCGTCACGCGAATCTGATTCTTTGCGGCGAGCTTGCTGGCGAGGGCTGTGCGCAGGGGGGGCAAGCCTGAAGACGGCGCATAGTGCGTCTGATTCTCGACGAGTGCGCGAACCGCGGCAAACTTAATGTCATCGGGCGTTTCAAAATAAGGCTCGCCGCCGTGGAGCGCGTGGACCTGCAGGCCCTCGGCGCGCATTGCCATGACCTTGTTACGAATCTGCACGATGTCGGAAAAACCGACTTCGTCCAGGCGTTTCGCCAATCGGATTCCGCTCCGTGACATCGGCATGCGTGGGCTCCTTCGCGGGAAGGGGGAACCAAGTTGTTCTCCAGCATACCCGATGAAAGCGAGGCGGTCGCGGCGGCGGGATCGCCGAGCGAGCACGGGTCAAACGGCGAGCAGTTCGGTGTAGACGGCCATGCCGACCACGGCATCGGCGCCGATGGCGTGAAGCGCGTCCACTTCCTGCTGGCTGCGGATGCCGCCGGCCACGATGAGCTGGCGCTGAGTACACTTGCGCAAGCGCTCCGCGATGGCGATGGGGAAACCTTGCATCATGCCTTCGCCGTCGACGTGGGTATAGAGGAAGGCTGAGACGTGCGGCTCGAGCGAGGGGATGGCGTCTTCGGGCGTGAGTGCGATCTCGGCCTTCCATCCTTTCACAGCGATGCGGCCATTCTTGGTGTCGATGCCGGCGACGATGTGCTCGGGCCCGAGTGCGGCGGCCAGCGAGCCCGCGAACTCGGTCTTCACGCCGCCATCGTCAGTGAAGAGCGCGGAGCCGATGATGATGCGCTTCGCTCCCGCATCCAGCAGCTGGCGAGCACGTTCGATGGAACGAATGCCGCCGCCGATTTGAACGGGCAACCGCTTCGCTATTTGAGCTAGAAGAACGGAGTTCTCTCCCTGGCGCATGGCCGCATCCAGGTCGATCAGTTGCACGAGGGGAAAGCGCGAGAAGCGCTCGATCCAGTAGTCGAAGTCGTCGAAAGCGAGGCGAAGTTTTTCGCCTTGTACAAGCTGGACGATGCGGCCACCGAGAAGGTCGATTGAAGGAATCAACATGGAAGCCTCACAGAAACTCCGGCGCGCTGGAGATCTTGTTTGAGCGAGCGAGCAGAGGAAACGCCGAAGTGAAAGATACTGGCGGCGAGCGCGGCGTCGGCTTTGCCGCGCGCGAAGACGTCGGTGAAATGGGCGACAGTCCCGGCTCCGCCCGATGCGATGACGGGAATGCGGACGGCTTCGCTGACGGCACAGGTCAGCTCGCAGTCGAAGCCGGCGCGGGTGCCATCGGAGTCCATGGAGGTGAGAAGAATCTCGCCCGCGCCACGCTGCTCGGCCTCGCGCGCCCACTCGACAACGCGACGGCCCGTGGGCTTGCGTCCACCTTGCACGAAGACCTGGGCATTGCGAACTGGGTCGGCTGCCTGCGGATCGCGGCGGGCGTCGATAGCCACCACGACTGCCTGCGCGCCGAAGCTACGGCCGATGGCGTCGATCAGCGCGGGATCGGCAAGCGCGGCGGAGTTGACGCTGACCTTGTCGGCCCCGGCGTCAAAGACCTGCTCCGCATCGTGGGCACTGCGAATGCCGCCGCCGACGCAGAAGGGCACGAAGAGTTGGCGGGCGGCGCGGCGCACCGTGTCGAGCAGGGTCTTGCGGCCTTCATGGGTAGCGGTGATGTCGAGCATCACGATTTCGTCGGCGCCTTCTCGAGCGTGTCGTGCGGCCAGCTCGGCGGGATCGCCGGCATCGACGATGTCGACAAATTGCACGCCCTTGACCACGCGTCCGGCGTCAACGTCGAGGCAGGCGATGATGCGCTTGGTGATCATGGCGCAACCTCCAGGAAGTTGCGAAGAATCTTCAGCCCGGTTTCGCCGGATTTTTCGGGATGGAACTGGACGCCGAAGACATTGTCGCGCTCGACCGCTGCGGCGAATGGCTCGATGTACTGAGCCGTGGCCGCTGTGTCCGCTGTGACCGGAGCTTTGTAGGAGTGAGTGAAGTACACATATTCACCGGGGCCAACGCCAGCGAGCAGACGGGAGCTGTTGCGGACTTCCAGCGAGTTCCAGCCGACATGGGGAACTTTTTCGTGGCCCTCGGGGAAGCGGGTACATTGGTCCGGAAAATATCCGAGGCCGGGCTGGTGGGGGGCTTCGGTGGATCCGGCGTAGAGCCATTGCATGCCGACACAGATGCCGAGGAATGGGAGGCCGCGCGCGATGGCTGCACGGATGGCTGCGGTGAGGCCGGTTGCGTCGAGGCGCTTTGTTGCAGCGAAATGGCCGACGCCGGGCAGGACGATGCGTTCCGCGGATTCGACCAGCGCGAGATCGCCGTCGGTGACGATGGGCTCAGCGCCTAGATGCCGCAGCGCTTTGAGCACCGAAGTGAGGTTGCCGGCCTTGTAGTCGATGACGGTGACGCGCACTCTCTTCCATACCTCAGGAGCTAAAGCCCCAGTCACTTTCTATGTTGAGGTTCGTGCTTTCCCAGGTCTCAAACGCGAGACCTGGGGCACCCATTTTCGTGCTGGTTCGCTGCGGCCAAAGATCCAGGCGGGTTTTTCCGCACGCTTCTCAGAGCAGCCCTTTCGTGGACGGCAGCATCTTGCCCAGTTGCTTATCGCGCGAGCAGGCGACGCGCAGCGCGCGCGCAAAGGCTTTGAAGATGGCTTCGATCTTGTGGTGATTGGAGCGGCCGTACATGATTTTGACGTGCACGTTGGCGCGCGCGCCCCGGGCGAATCCCTCGAAGAAGTCGGTAACGAGTTCGGTCTGCAGATCGCCGACGAGGCGCGTGCGTACTTTTGCGTCGACGGCAAAGTCTGCACGGCCGCTGAGATCGACGGCCGCGATGGCGAGAGTTTCATCCATCGGCATGAGGAAGTAGCCGGCACGGAGGATGCCTCGCTTGTCGCCAAGGGCTTTGTTAAAGGCTTCGCCGAGCGCGATGCCAACGTCTTCGACCGTGTGGTGCTGATCGACGTCGAGATCGCCGTCGCACTTGAGATCGAGATCGAAGGCGCCATGGCGGGTGAAGAGCTCGAGCATGTGATCGAAGAAGCGAATGCCGGTGGAGACCTTGTAGCGACCCTGGCCCTCGATGGTGAGGCGGAGATCGATGCGCGTTTCGGCTGTATGCCGCGCGATGAAGGCGGAACGAAGCACGGGTTTCGAGGCACGGCGTTTCGCAGTATTCATCGGACTTTTTCTCCAATCCGCAGGGCGGCAAGGGTCTCGTGCAGAACGGCGGCGGCGTCCTTCATCTGGGATCGCGTGCCGATGGTAATGCGCACGCATCCGTTGCAGCCCGGGTCGCCGGAGCGGTCGCGAACGAGCACGCCCGCGGCACGCATGGATTGCACGAACTCCGCGTGACGCGGGCCTATGTCGACGAGCACAAAGTTGGCACGGCTGGGCCAGCGGCGGATTCCGGCTTGATCGAGCACGGCTTCGAATTCTGCGCGCGCGGCGATCACTTCGCCCGTATACCAGGTGAGATACTCGCTGCCTTCGAGAGCAGGCGGAAGACAAGCGAGCGCAAGCGAATTGACGCTGTAAGGCGAGAGCACGCGGCGCACCCAGTGCATCAACTCCGTGGAACCGGCGAGAAGTCCGAGGCGGAGTCCAGCGAGGCCGTAGGCTTTGGAGAAGGTGCGCGCCACGATGAGATTCGGAGTCACGCCGATTTGATCGATGACTGTTTCGCCGTGGAAGTGAAAATACGCTTCATCAACGAGAATCACGGCGTGCGGGGCGCGTTGCGCGAGCTCGAGCAACTGCGCGCGTGTGGCTATGGAGCCGACCGGGCTGTTGGGGTTGGCGATGGCGATGACTTTCGTCTTTGGCGTGATCGCGGCGAGCAGACGCTCGAAGGGGAACTGCAGGTCGGCCGCGGATTGCACCGTGACCAGGCGCGCGTCTGTGGCGGAAGCGTAGACCTCGTACATGGTGTAGGTGGGCACGGGAAGGAGCAGCTCGTCGCCCGCCTCGAGAAATGTTTCGAAGAGCACATGAATCGCTTCGTCAACGCCGTTGGTGAGCGCAACCTGGGCGGGCGCGAGACCCAGATGAGCCGCGACAACGGCTTCGACGGGCTCGCGTTCGGGATAACGCGTGAGGTCGCCCGCGGAGATGCGGCCTAGAACCTCGCGGACCTTGGGCGAACAGGCCAGCGTGTTCTCGTTGAAGTCGAGACGAAGCGCATCGCGGCTGCCGAGTGGGGGATGGTATTCCTTCATCGCCTGCACGCGCGCGCGCGGCGCCACCTGCGGTGGGGCTGGCTTGGGGTTGTGACTTGGCGTTGATGCGATCGCTTCCACGGTCCGTTCAATCACGGGACCTCCTCTTGAGGCGGATGCGGATTGCCTCCGCGTGACCGCCGAGGCCTTCCGCCTCCGCAAGCAGTGTGGCCGCAGGGCCGAGAGATCGTAGAGCCGGGGCTGAGTATTCCTGCACAGTGATGAGCTTGACGAAATCGTTGACGCTGAGTCCACCGCGCACCCGCGCCATGCCGCCGGTGGGCAGGGTGTGGTTGGGGCCGGAGATGTAGTCGCCAAGGGGCTGCGCAGACCAGCGGCCGACGAAGATGGAGCCCGCATTGCGCACCCAGTCGAGATCTTTCCGCGTATCCACGGTGAGGTGTTCGGGAGCTATGCGGTTGGTGAGTTCGTGCGCTTCGTTCGCAGTGGTCGCGACGAAGACGAGGCCATTGCGATCGAGAGCTTGACGAGCGACGGAATTCGAGCGGCTCTGGAGCTTCGCTTCGGCAACGACGGCGCGCGCCACTTCAGGGCGCGTAGTGATGAAGATGGCCAGCGCTTCGGGATCGTGCTCGGCCTGTGCGACGAGGTCCGCGGTTATTTCAGCGGGATTGCCACGATCGCTGGTGACAACGATTTCGGTGGGGCCGGCCAGCATGTCGATGGAGCAATCGAAGGCGACGAGGCGCTTGGCCGCGGTGACGTAGAGATTGCCGGGGCCAACGATTTTGTCGACACTCGGGATGGTTGCGGTGCCGTAGGCCAGTGCGGCGACTGCATGCGCTCCGCCGACGCGATAGAACTCCGTGATGCCCAGCAGATGCGCAGCGGCGAGCGTCGCGGGCGCGGGTTTCGGCGAGACAACGACGACGCGTGCGACGCCGGCCACCTGCGCGGGGATGGCAGTCATGAGCAGGGTGGATGGCAGCGGGTGGCGGCCACTCGGGACATAGCAACCGACGGAGGCAAGTGGCCGCACCAGTTGACCCAGCGTGAGTCCGCGCGCCGTCCGGCTCCAGGAAGCGGGGAGTTGGCGCTGCGCAAAGGCGCGGATTTGCTTCGCTGCCGTTGTGAGAGCGTTATGCAGCGCGGGGTCGGTAGCCTCCCAGGCCGCGGCCATTTCTTCGCGGCTAATGCGGAGATTGGCGGGATCGGCGAGGCCATCAAATTTGATTGCGTAGCGGAGCAGCGCGCGGTCGCCCTGCTTGCGCACCGCCTCAACGATGCGCTGGACAGCCGGAAGCACTGTGGCGAGCGATGCGCCGCCACGTGTCTCGAGCCGCGCGAGGATCTCCTCTGCTTGTTTTGCGCTGCGTCCTGTGGTCCGGATGATCTTCATGGTGTCTCCGGGCTACAGCACCACTTTGTTCAGGGGGTATTCAACAATGCCCGCGGCTCGCGCTGCTTTGAGCTTGGGAATCACATCGCGCGCAATGCCTTCTTCGACGATGGTGTTGACCGCGACCCACTCTGAATTGCTGAGATGGGAAACCGTAGGTGAATTAAGCGAGGGCAGCACCGCGAGCACGGCATCGAGGTCGGCACGGCGCACGTTGAGCATCAGGCCCACCTGCGATTGCGCATCGATGGCGCCGCGTAGCATGAGGGCAATCTGATTGATTTTTTCGCGCTTCCACGCATGGGCAAGCGCAGGCTTGCCGGCAATGAGGTGCGTTTCACTCTCCAACACCGTGTCGATGATCTTGAGGTGATTCGCCTTGAGCGAGCTGCCGGTTTCGGTAACTTCGACGATGGCGTCGGCGAGCATGGGTGGCTTCACTTCGGTCGCTCCCCAGCTGAACTCGACTTTCACGTTTATACCCTTGTCGGCGAAGTAGCGCTTGGTGACCTCGACGAGCTCGGTGGCGATTATCTTGCCTTCGAGGTCCTGCGCTTTCTCAAAGCCGCTGGCTTCGGGAACGGCGAGCACCCAGCGCACTTTGCGGCGGCTCTGCTTGGCATAGGTGAGCGTGGTGACGCTGGTGACGTCAAGGCCGCTCTCGACGACCCAGTCAATGCCGGTGAGGCCCGCATCGAGCACGCCGTGATCGACGTAGCGTGCCATCTCCTGCGCGCGGATGAGCATGCATTCGATTTCGGAGTCGTCGATGGAGGGAAAATAGGAGCGACCATCGGCGTAGATGTTCCATCCGGCGCGCTTGAAGAGGGCGAGGGTTGCATCTTGCAGGCTGCCTTTGGGAAGACCGAGTCGAAGCTTGTTAGCCACGGGCGGCCTCCTCTTTCTGACCATCGAGCGTGATCGGACGCGTAAAGCAGCTGACGGTTCCCTCGTGACAGACGAGGCCGTCGCCTTCGACCTCGACGCGAAACAGGAGCGTATCGTTGTCGCAATCCGTGGAGGCCGAAACGATGCGCAGGCGATTGCCGCTGGTTTCGCCTTTCATCCACAACTTTTGCCGGGTGCGGCTCCAGAAAGTGACGAAGCCGGATTCGAGGGTTTTGGCGTAGCTGACGGCATTCAGAAAGCCCAGCATCAGAACCTCTCCGGTGCGCACATCCTGCACGATGCCGGGCACGAGGCCATCCATTTTTTCAAAGTCAATTGAACCCATTGCGTTGCTCATTTCTTTCCCCGCGAGAAGAATCGGCTGCGCAGCAAAAAGCCCGCCAGCGGATTCGCCGGCGGGCCGTTGTGTTCTCTGAACTCTCTGGCCGTCTAGTTCAGGCCATGGCAGTCCGCCGGCATGGAGGTCCCATGATGATGGTGGTGACCATGGTGGCGGTGGCTCTGCATCTGGATTCACGTTACGGGCCGGGGCCGGGGTCTGTCAAGCCAAGTATGGGTGCAACCGGTTCCAGCGCTTTGTTGAGCGAATTCGCGGCAGAAGCTAGCTCTTCGAGGCCGCGGCTGCAGCGGGCTTTTGCGGCTGCTGCAGCAATTCGAAGAGGCGCTGGTAGAGGCGATTGCGCACTTCGAAGCGCTCGGAGGCACGAGTTACATAGCGCACCTGCGTGCCAATGCCGGAGGAAGACGGCCGCAGGTTAACGACCGGCGATGCGCCGAAGACACTCAAACCGACGCCGTGAGTCGCGTGCTTCCACTCGAGTTCGGCCTTGTGTGCGTTCTCTTCTGTTTCTTCGAGTACGGCCTGATGGATCTTTTCGACCAGCGAAGTCGCATCTTCAGAGGAAGGAATGGTGACGGAGATTTCGTCCCACATCCATTGGCCGGTGGTGGAGAAGTTGAAGTACTGGCCGCGAATGGCAAAGCTGTTCATGAAGGTGATGCGGCGTCCGGTGGGATAGCCCTTGTCTTCGAGGGTCCCGGTTTCGAGCAACGTGGTGGTGAAGAGTTTTACGTCGGTGACTTCTCCGCCAACGCCGTTGATCTCAACCCAGTCGCCGACATGCATGCCGTTTTTGCCCATGAGCGAGAACCAGCCGAGGAAGGCGACGATGTAGTCCTGCAAGGCGATGGTGAGGGCGGCAGTCGCCAGTCCGAGGATCGTAGGTGTCTCCTGAGGCGTGCCGAAGATGACGAAGAGGATGAGGATGACACCCACCACCTGGATGGAGAGCGCGAGGACGCTGCGCAAGGTTTGCGATTGTCTGCGGTCGAGGGACGGATGGGCCATCAACTTGCGCACCAGGGCATCGCAGAGCAACATGCCGATGAGGATGAAGAGAATCAACGCGAAAGACCGCAAGATGAGATGAAGCACGATGGTGTGCTGCACCATCACCTGCGCTCCCCACTTGCTGTAGACAGAGGCGAGCTGCTGCTGGGTCTGGATGCGATCGTCGTAGATGCTCAGAATCTGGCGTTGCACGCCGCGTTCTTTGAGTGACGCGAGGGTTGAGGCGCGATCACCGGTATTGGTCGAAGGTGAAGCCGCGTTAGCCTGACTCTCGAGCTGGTTGTGCGCGGTGGTCAGCGTCGCGGCATCCTGCTGGGCTTTCTGCTGCGCCTGCTGAATCGATTTGTAGCGATCCGACTGGCTGAACCAGGCCTGGACACGCGACGCCAGTGTGCTGCGCCTCTTTTCAGTCAGGGTGGCGGTCTGGGCGCTGCCGTGCGATCCCGTGTCGTACTCTTTCATGGCGGCTTCGTGCGCTGCCAGCTCTTCTTGAATTTGCGCGCTGTCGTCGCCAGAAGCGCGCGCCAGATCTTCCTGTGCATCGGCAAGCTCATCGGAGTCGAGGCCGAGCTGGGCTTTTGCGACTTCGAGATCGTCGCTGTCGGGCGGAGGCGGAGCTGTATTTTTTTTGTCGGTTGTGTTTGGCGCATTCGCCGGAGGTGTCAGGCTGTTGACCGTTGCCTGATCCTGGGTCACGAGCTGTTGCAGCTGCTTGATTCGACGTGAAAGGGCAAGCGCATCGCCGGTAAGGGTGCGATGCGCGGCACGCTGGGTGGCCTGTCGCAATGCCGAGGCGAAGGCCTGGTCCACTTCGTGGTCGGCGAGACGCTCGGCGTCGCCGGCGTACTCCATCTCTTCAGAGGTGACGGCAAGCGCCGCGAGGGCCTGCGCTGTTTGCCACGGGCTGACGTCGACCAGCGTCTTTTTGGCGCCGAGCGAGCCGGACGCGCCATCCTTCTGGCGCAGGAACGCAAGATTCTCCAACGCGCCGCGCGTGGTCCAGAGAAAGATCAGGCAGAGAACAAGAAGCGCCGTCAGCGCAACGAGCAGACTCATCCGGGTTTTGCCTGCAACGCTCTTGGCGCCGGGCCCGGCGGGAGGGGGAGCAATTGGGGGGATTGCCATATCCTGCATTTTTACAAAAATGACGGCTTCTGCAAATGAAATTGCGGGGGGGGGGGCTGCGCTCTTCCCGGGGCGTTTGTCGAGCGAGGGCGCGAGGGCGGACAATGGGGCCGTGCTTTCTCCGCTGCGAATCCTGAGCCTTGCGCTGGTTACGCTTTGCCTGGCGCTTCCCGCGCTAGCGCAGACAACGAGTCGGCCGCGAGCGGCTGCGTCCGCTAGCGAGGCGCGCGTGGACATCAACCATGCGAGTCTTGAAGAACTGCTGAAGGCGCCCGGTATGACACGGATATGGGCAACGCGCATCGTGCGCTTCAGGCCCTATCACGCGAAAAACGACCTGCTGGATCGCGGCGTGGTGCCGGGCGCGGTGTACGACCGCATCAAGGACTCGATCGTCGCCCACCGCGATTCGCAGTGAGCGACCGTGTTATGCGCGCGCCGGCTCTGCCGCGGGGGGTCGATCGCGTTTCAGCAGGCGGCTGAGCAGCACGTAGAGCACCGGGATAAAGATCAGGTTGAGCACGGTGGAGAGCAACATGCCGCCGACAATAGTCGTTCCGACCGACCGCCGGCCAAGTGCGCCCGCGCCGGTGGCGAAGTAGAGAGGCAGGACGCCGAGGATGAAAGCGAAGGACGTCATGAGTATCGGGCGCAGGCGCAGTTCGGCTGCTTCGATGGCGGCTTCGGCGATGGAACGGCCCTTGCGGCGCAGCTGTTCGGCGAACTCGACGATCAGAATGGAGTTTTTGGCCGAGAGACCGATGAGCATGACGAGCCCGATCTGGCAGTAGACGTCGTTGGAGAGCCCACGGAGCGTGACGAGCCCCAGGGCGCCGAGTACGGCCATGGGGACGGCAAGCAGGATGATGAACGGGAGGGCGAAGCTTTCGTATTGCGCCGAAAGCGTGAGGTAAACCACGAGCAGGCCCAGGCCGAAGATGAGTGTCGCCCTGCCGCTGGATTCGATTTCGTCGAGGGTCAGGCCCGTCCATTCATCGCGCATGCCGGGCATCATGTATTGCTTGGCCAGATCTTCCATGCCGGTGATTCCCTGCCCTGAGCTGTAGCCCTGGGCGGGCGAGCCGTCGATCTCAACCGAGCGAAAGAGATTGTAATGCGAGATGACCGGAGGACCGGAACTCTCAGTGACGGTTACGAGGTTGTCGAGCGGAATCATCTGCCCTGTGTTGGAGCGGACGTAGTAACTGTGCAGGTCGCCGGCGTTCATGCGGAACCGCTGGTCGGCCTGTATAAAGACGCGATAGGTGCGGTTGTTGAAGTCGAAGTCGTTGATGTACTGCGATCCCATGAAGACGCCGAGAGCCGTGGTGATCTGCGAAAGGGGAATATTCATGGCCTTCGCCTTCTCACGGTCAATGGAGACGAGCTCTTGGGGATCGTTGGCCGAGAAGGTGGTGATGAGGCCAGTAATGTCCTTGCGTGCGCGGCCCGCACCGACGATTTGGTGGGCAACGCGGTCGAGGTCCGAGAGAGAGTTGCCGCCCGAATCCTGCAGCATGAACTGGAAGCCGCCGAAGCTGCCGACGCCCTGCACGGCCGGCGGCTGAATCACCGCGACCAGACCGCCATTGGGCGCAAACATGAGGGAACCGAGCTTAGGCGCCAGGTCTCTCACAATATCCGCGGCAGAATGGCCGGCGCCGCGCCGTTGATCGGCAGGCTTGGTGCTGATAAACATGAGGCCTGCATTGGAGGAACCGCCCGAGAAGCTGAAACCCATGATCGAGAAGGCGCCGGCGATGTCTTTGTTTGAATAGATGATGGCCTGTGCGCGTTCTGCCAGCGCCGAGGTATACGCAAGTGACGATCCCGGCGGCGCCTGGACGATGCCGATCAGGAAGCCCTGGTCTTCCTGGGGAATAAAGCCGGTGGGAACGCGCTGGTAGAGCCACACGGTGGCGCCGAGTCCGGTAAAAAACAGCAGCAGCAGAACGTAGCGCAATTTCAGGGCGCCATGAATGATCTTGGCGTAAGTCCGGCTCAACCAGCTGACGAATCCGTCGGCGCCATGGATGAAGGCAGCGAAGGCACGGGAGACAAAGCCGATGTGGAGAAAGTCCATCTGACGCGGACGCGCTTCTTCTCCGCGCAGGAACAGGGCCGAGAGGGCGGGCGAAAGGGTGAGCGCGTTAAACGCCGAGATGGCGATGGAGAAGGCGATGGTGAGCGAAAACTGCCGGTAGAGAATACCGGTGGTTCCCGGGAAGAACGAGACGGGGACGAAGACGGCGATCAGCACGAGAGAGGTGGCGATGACGGCGCTGGTCACTTCGCCCATGGCGTGTGAGGTGGCCTCGTGGGGATCGGAGTGCTCCATGGCGATGTGGCGCTGCACGTTTTCGATGACCACGATGGCATCGTCGACGACCAGGCCGGTAGCCAGAGTGATGCCAAAGAGGGTGAGTGAGTTGATGGAGAAATTGAAGATGCGGATAAAGGCGAAGGTGCCGATCAGCGAAACCGGAATGGTGACGGCAGGGATGATGGTGGCGCGCCAGTCGAGCAGGAAAAGGAAGATGACGGCGATGACGATGACAATCGCTTCAGCGAGGGTAATGAGAACTTCACGGATGGAGTCGCCGATCACGGTGGTCGAATCGAAGGCCACTGCATATTGGAGGCCGGGCGGGAAGCTCTTGGAGAGCTCCTGCAGAACGGCCTTGGCGCGCGCATCGACATCGAGCGCGTTGGCATTCGACAGTTGCAAGACGCCGATGCCTTGCGCCGCATGGCCGTTGTATTCAAGCGACGAACTGTAATCTTCGGCTCCAACCTCGGAGTGACCGACATCCTTCAGAAGCACAAGCCCGTTGGCATTGTTTTTGACAATGATGTTGTCGAACTCAGTGGGACTGGTGAGGCGGCCGACCACGCGCACCGGAATCTGAAAGGCCTGGGATTGGTCCGACGGGGGCTGGCCCAGCTGCCCGGCGGGAATCTCGACGTTCTGTTCGGTCAGAGCGTCGACTACGTCGGCGGCGGTCAGGTCGCGCGCGGCCAGCTTGAGGGGATCGAGCCAGACCCGCATGGCATATTTGCGTTCGCCGAAGATCTGCACATCGCCCACGCCCGGGACGCGCTTGAGAGCGTCTTTCACGTAGACGTCGAGGTAGTTGGAGATGAACTCGTGGGAGTAGCGGCCGTCGAGAGTAAAGAAGCCGGCACCGAAGACGAAGTTGCTATTCGCCTTGCTGATGGTGATGCCGGTGGCATTGACTGCGGCGGGCAGCCTGCCTGTGACGCTGGCCACGCGGTTCTGCACGTCGACCGCGGCGATGTCGAGGCTGTAACCGGTGCGAAACGTCGTAGTGATCTGGCTGGTGCCATTGTTGGTGCTGGAGGAGCTGATGTAGCGCATGCCCTCGACCCCGTTGATAGCTTCTTCCAGCGGAATGGTGACGGCCTTTTCAACGGTATCGGCATTGGCGCCAACATAGTTGCACGAGACACCAACCTGCGGCGGGGTCAACGTCGGATACATGGCGATGGGCAGGTTGGGAATGCAGATCGCCCCGGCAAGAATGATCATGAGCGCGCAAACAGTCGCGAATACCGGCCTATGAATGAAGAAGTCGACAAACAAACTGGACCCTCTTTCTGATGTTCAGGAACAGGCGCAGCGCCCGGTGCGTGCTCCGCTGCGCGCGCCTAGATCCCGAGGACGGCGCGGCTCAGGCGCCCATGGGCATGACGGGCATGCCGTTAACCAGGAACTGCGTGCTCGACACAATGACCTTGTCGCCCGCGTTCAAGCCGGAGGTGATGGCGTAGGTGTTGCCCACCGTATCGCCCAAGACTACCGGCGTTTGCTCGGCGATGACGTGGCCCCCTTGCTCGCGCGCGACGAAGACAAAGGTCTGACCGCCCTGGCGTGTCACGGCGAGCACCGGAACCACGGCCATCGGCTTCGTACTCCAGATCACCCGGGCCTTGATCATTTGCGCATTTCGTACCATCTCTGCCGACGCGTGCACGGGCGCCTTGACCAGGATGCCCTGCAGGGTGCTGTCGACCTGGGGCGAGACAAAGTCCACTTTGGTCTTTTCGATCAGCTTGCCGCTGGTGTCGGAGAGGACGACGCCGAGGCCCAGCCGCGCTTCACTCGAGCGCTCGGTGGGGATATAGATGTAGGCTTCGAGATCCTTGTTCTCGTCGAGCGTGGTCAGCACGGTGCTCGACGAAACGTAGTCGCCCACATGGACGGGAACGTCGCCCACGATGCCATCGTAAGGAGCGCGAATGGTGTAGTAGGCGAGTTGCTCCTCCTGCGTCTTACGCAGAGACACGGCGGACTCGTAGTCGGCCCTGGTGTTGGTATAGGACTGTTCGGCCTGATCGAGCACGTCGCGGCTGATAATGCCGTCGGCAAAGAGCTTGCGCTGGCGCTCGATTTCGATGGTGTTGTAGTCGAAGAGCGACTTCTTCTGGCGTTCCGTGGCGCGCTGGGCTTCTACGGTAGCCAACTGCGGGCTGGAGTCGATCTGCATCATCACCTGGCCGGACTTCACGTGATCGCCGGACCGCACGTTGATCGAAAGCAGGCGACCGTTCACCTGCGGCTGAAGGGTCGCCGACCGCCGCGACATGATGGTAGCGACATACTCACTGCTTTGCGCGACCGGCGCCAGCGATACGGCAACCGTCTTGACTGGCATGGCCTGCATGCCGCCGCCTGGGGCCGCCTGGGCTGGTGGTTTTTGCTGGCATCCGCTGATGGCCAGGCCAAGAGCAACTGCAGAAATGGAAAGAAGAATGCGTCTCAATGCGTTAGTCCTCACTGCCGGCCCTGCCCCACTGAGCCGCACAAGTTGTATCGAAAGCCGGGTGAAATGCAGCCCTAATCCTACAACTCCGACCGCTGTGCTGCCTGTGATCCCCGAGACAAAGGGCGACCAAGTCCGAAGCAAATCAATCGTTTGACAAGGCTTCCCTATGTGACGCGCGAGCTTCGTTCATTGTCGCAAAAAATTCATGGGCGCGGGCGACCTGGTGTTGCAGAACGGCTCAGGGAGGGGACAAAGCCTTTTCTCTCTGCCGCGCGAACGGGCTGAAATTCGTCGCCCGGTCGTAGAAGTCGACGCGCTCGGCGCGTTTGAGCCAGGCGACCACCATATAGGTGACGGGAGTGGCGACAACCTCCACCGCAACCTTGATGAGATACGAGGAAAGGACCATGCGCAGCAGCATGCGCGGCGGTTGCGCACCGGCGAAGGCGATGACGACGATGACGACCGTGTCGACCGCCTGCCCCGAGACCGTGGAACCGACGGTGCGGGTCCAGAGCCAGCGGCCGCTGGTAAAGAGCTTGAGCTTGGCCAGGGTGTAACTGTTGGTGAATTCACCGGCCCAATAGGCGATGAGGCTGGCGGCGGCAAAACGCGGGACCAGGCCAAACACGGTGGCAAAAGCATCCTGCCCCTTCCACTCCGGTGCCGGCGGCAGGGCTACGGCAACTTGTCCCATGGCCGCCAGCAGCGCCATGGCGAAAAATCCGAGCCAGATCGCACGTCGCGAGGAGCCGTAGCCGTAGACCTCGGTAAAGACATCGCCACATATATAGGTGAGCGGGAAGAGGAATTCGGCCGCGCTGGGACGCAGCGGACCGAGTTGGCAGATCTTGGGCCCAACCAGGTTGGAGATGAGCAGCACCACCACGAACCCAATGGTCAGCAGATCGAGATAGCGAAAGCGGCGCATGCCTCTTGAGGATAGCGCAAGCCTTGCTGCATGTTCCGCTTCTCTAGCGGTTGTCGGCTGGGAGGCGGATCAGATTCAGGATGTCGTCCATCTTGTCGTCGAGCAGATTCAGTTTTCGAGCCAGGCCTTGAATTTCCGATTCTGCGCGGCGATTGACGTCGAAGTCGAGTTCGCCGCGAAGCCGGTCTTTCACATCCTGGCGATTCTGGCTCATCATGATCACGGGAGCCTGAAAGGCCGCAAGCGTGGAGAGAAACAAATTGAGAAGGATAAACGGATACGGATCCCAGGCCTTTGACTGGAGCACCACGTTAATCAGGGTGTAGATCACGAGCGCAACGGAAAAGGAAATGATGAACGTCCATGAGCCGCCAAAGCCGGCCACCGCATCGGCGATCCGCTCGCCAAAGGTGGATTCTTTTTCGATGATCTCGTTGGGATTCCGCATGGCGCGCACCCGCACCAGTTGTTGCGCTCCATGAAACTGACGGCCTAGCGTCGTGAGCAGGTCCATTCCAGCCATGGGCTTGCGTTGCAACAATATTGCAATGTCATCTCGGGATACTTCGAGACACACCGATTCCTCAAGCGCAGTGGCCGCGGTTTGATGTGTTGTTTGCTCGAGCATGGACGCAAACCCGAAAAATTCACCGGGCGCGGGCTCGTCGACGACGACCTCCTGTTGATCCTGGTCCACCGTGGTAACCCGGACATGGCCGGAAATCAGCACGTAGGCCTGGTTTCCTGGATCGCCCACCTTATAGATACGCTGCCGCGCGGCGAAGGTTTTCATTTCAACTTGTTCTGCGAGGACGGCGGTCTCGTCCTGATCTAACAGGGAAAAGAGTGGAACGCTTTTCAACACTTCGGGTTTGCAGGTCATGGCGATCTCCAGGCTGAACAGGTGTCTTCGAACTCAGGCTGCCGCATTTCCGGGATTATGGAAGCGAGCGCCAAACGTCGGGAAAATCGATGGCAAAGCCGGCCTGCCCGCCGATACTGGGGCTGGCTTCGTATTGGCCCCCGAGCACAGCGAACGTGATGCTCAAGCCATTGCGAAGCGTGCGCGAGCCACCGATGAGAGCTTGCAGCTGATCTCTTCCGAGACCGCCGGTATCGGCCACGCCGCCGTAGCCTTCGACACCCAGAGTCAGACGAGGGCTAAAGTCGTGCAACAGGGAGAGACCGCCCGTGAATACATGGCCGCGCACGGTCTGCACGCCGATGACACCTGTGCTGGTGTTCCCCGCGAAGAGAAATCCAAAATTTGCAGTGACTCTTGTCTTGTCAGAAAGCGGCTCTTGCGCGATTGCATTGAGCCAATAGTCGGTCAGCCCTGACCCGAGTTGCTGGCGCACGCTTCCGGTTGGAACCTCAATATACAAACTGGCAGCGAACGCGGGGAAATGCGGGGCAGGCGACGGACTGGGCAGCTTCCATTTCACGCCCATGTCGGTATCGCCGATGCCCGCCGAGGTTTGCGCGCCGCGGGCCCGATAGATGCCAAGATACGGGACATCCACATCCAATTCGAGGTTGTGAGGGAGGCCGTAATTCAGCTTGAAGTTCGCGGTGTTCTGATTAAGGTTCGGATACTGCGAGGACTGCAGGCCGTCATATTCGTTGAAGAATTCAAAGTGCAAAACCCGCCGATCTGTCACGTCGGCATCGTCTGTATAGAAGGGCATCTGGGCAAAAAGCGGACCTGCATGGCAGATTGCGCAGACGATCAGAAAGACGAACCGATTCAATGGACACCTTTGGACAGATTTCCACTCTAAATCGGAGGCTTGCTTGGGCTATGTCAATGGACTGTGAAAAGCCGCCTCGGACCGGATAGCCGGTGCGGTCGTGCCGGGAGCAAATGAGATCGCATTTCGGCAGAAAGTGTCCGCACTTGAGTGCGGCTCGCGCAGATTTGGACACGCGCCACAGGGCGTTCACAGGGCCGTTCTTTGACAGGGCATGCGTGAGTTGGTAGCCTTCAGGAGGGCGCGCACACAGTCAGTCCTCAACCGTTCCTGCTCCCCACCGAGTCCCCGTCGTCTAGCCCGGCCTAGGACACCGCCCTTTCACGGCGATAACACGGGTTCAAATCCCGTCGGGGACGCCAAT
>DATDIQ010000052.1:0-36995 GCA_036520995.1 Occallatibacter sp. | reverse complement strand
GGTAGAGGATTGCTCGCCGCCTGACCCCTGACAACCCCAAGGGAACAATGCGGGCAATGGGAGCGGGCCGGTTATCCGGTTCCCGTTTTCCTTTTTATTTGGGTAGATTTTTCCAGCACCCGCCGATTTTCCATGGTAGATTTAATGCCACACTCTGCGGCCTACAAATCCAAACAGATTCTTGGCATTGCAGTTGGCCGATTTTCTCAGTCATGGTGTTGAGAGTGGCGAGCAGGTTGCATCAATCTAACTTCGTCTGGGGTATGATGTTTGGCCCGAAAGAAGGGTGGTAGTTTGCTTACCGCCTGCGAGGTTCGAAAACATGATTTCGCGAGATCAAAGCGTTCAATTAACAGGCATGCTGGTCAGTGCCGAGCGCAAGGCTGAGTGCATATTGATCGCCGAGCAACATTTGATCACATTCACACCTGCACGTTATGAATACGTGGCAATCCAGATCACGAATGCCCCAGATGACCTTCCAGATGGAAAATATGAGTTGATCTTTGATCAGCGCATCTGTCGAGTGCAAAAGCTGCACGGGAAATGGATCAACCATTTTTGGACCGTGTAGCCCAGTGCAGAAATTGGAGCAGGACACCAACCGTCATTTGTGATCCTTCGTTGGGCGCAGCAGTTCACTCAGGTCCAATCCAAGACATTCGTGGGCTGTCTCCAACTCAGCCAAGTCGTCCTCTTTGGCTTTGCTGCCAACTGTTTTGAAACATCGCGGACAGATCGATTCGTAAATTCCATCAAGTCTGCGTTTGTGGGGGAAGAGGATGTCGTACCGGTGGTGTTCGGCCATGGTGCGGCCTCGATCCACGCTCCCAGCCGTTCGGGAGCAGTGTGATTGAGACTACTCTGATTGCGGATGGTTTGTGACAGTTTGTCTTGCCGACCTATGACTGAACGAGGTCTTTAGCGGACGCTGCTCTGAGTTTGGCCAATATCTCGCAAAGCTCTCCGATGCGTAGGCGACGCCTGTCGTAAACCTCTGCATCTTTTTCTGACATGTGAAGATAAGAAGATTTCTGGAGCGCGTCATATTGCAACCTGTAAAGCACCCGTAGCTCTCCTGACATCCAGTGCGAGTCCATTGTTGGAATTTCTCGAATAGACACCAATACACCTTTGAGGTGTAGATGCCAGAATCCGATTCTGAGCTGGACCCCTTAGCGCCTGAAAGAAGAAGCCTCCGTGTCCAGGGACGGCACACGGAGGCAGATCAGGAGGCAGATCATTTGAAGGTATCTCCCAGTTCGTCAGTTGTGGGTCATGCGGATGATGATCCTGCGCCGTGCACTTAATGTCAAAGGAAATCGAGGGAGCACTTAGTAAGAGAGCGTGATTCCTAGCCCCATTTTCCTTTGCTGGCGGGAGTCCAGATTTGCGGAAAAATTGCGGAACCAATCTGTCATTTCTTGAATTTTCGTCACTTCTTGAAGTGTTTAAAGCCTGTGTTTTCTATAAGTGGTTGATTTCTAAAGTGAGTTAAACTAACCGGCTCATCGTGATGGAATTGGGCAAGTTCACAGGCGCGCGCCTTGGCCGGGAAACTGTCCCCGGGTTGGGACCATTATTGCACTGGAGCATGACGATAGAAGACGGTAGCGCCCCGGGCAAGCGCACGCGGGTCACGCATCGATCGTGTACGATAAACTGCCATGCTCCAGGCCAGTGCGCAACTCTCTGCCAGCGAGGTTCTGCGTGTTTTCCATCAGGATGAGCCGTACCTGTTTCTAGGCGCGGCCTTCACAACCGTAGGCCTGGTGACGGAGGCGTTTTGCCTGCTGCGGCGTCGATTCGACGCGCTGCTGATTTCGCTGGGTATCTTTGCGATTCTGTATGGGCAGCGGATGTGGTTCGATACGGGCCTGCTCGACATGACGTTGGCAGGGAACGAGTTTTTTGCCCGGTTGCGCTGGGTGGTGAGTTTTGTCGTGCCCATTCCGGCGTTTCTCTTTTTTCAGTCGGCAGGGCTGCTGGCACGACGAGGCAAGCTCATCACAGCGATCCTCTCCGGACTCTTTCTGGGGTTGGCAGTTGCGGTGTTCATCGTGGGGCGACTGCCGATTCTGCACACCATCAACAACGTCGTTGTGATTGCCGCGCTGCCGTGGGTGCTGGTGCGCACCTTTCTCATGGGCAAAACCGATCACGACTTCGTGGTGCTGCGGCGCGGGCTCTTCGTCTTCGTGGTCCTGGCGCTTTGGGACAACACGATGGGCCAGTCGCTGCGCTGGGTCAATCTTGAACCCTACGGGTTTGCGGTCCTTCTGGGATGTCTGGGTTACGTGGCGGCAGGCAGAACGCTGGAGCGCGAGAAAGCTCTGCGCGAAATCCAAAACGAGTTGGAAATCGCGCGGAATATTCAGCTATCGATTTTGCCGCGCGAGTTCCCTGCCTCGGCGTCGTTTCGCGTAGCCGCCAAGTATGTCCCGATGACGGCAGTGGCCGGCGACTTCTACGACTTTCTAGCGTCGGATGCGCGCCATGCGGGCCTGTTGATCGCGGATGTTTCAGGACACGGCGTGCCGGCGGCGCTGATTGCCTCGATGGTAAAGATGTCGGCAACCGCGCAGCGTGCCCACGCAGATCGGCCGGCAAAGCTGTTGGCGGGAATGAATGCGGCATTGTGCGGAAACACGCAGGGGCAGTATGTGACGGCGGCCTATGCGTATCTCGATGCCGAGGCGCGGGAACTGCGCTATGCGGCTGCCGGGCATCCCTCGATGCTGCGGTTGCGGGGTGGCGCCGTGGATGAAGTGGCAGAAAATGGTCTGCTGCTGGCGGCCGCGGACGATGCAACGTATACCGAAAAATCTCTGCAGCTCGAAGACGGCGACCGGCTGCTGCTCTACACCGATGGACTCCTGGAAGCGAAAAACGCTCGCGGGCAGTTGTTTGGGGAGGAAGCGCTCAGAGCGGCGCTCGAGAAAACGGCGGGCATGTCGCCTGCGGATGCCGTCGAGTGGATTCTCGCCGAGGTGCAGCAGTGGGCGCAGTTGCAGGACGACGATTTGACGGCCCTGGTGTGCGATTTTGTGGGTGCATAGCAGCCAGGCTGTCGGAGGCCATGTCGAATAACGGTCCAGACTGTTTTGGACATGCTGCCTGTAACCCCAAACGAAACGGGCCGCAAAAGCGACCCGTTTTTTTCCCGGATTCGACCAGCTACGCGTAGATGCCGCGTTGCTTGATGGTGAAGGCAACGCGATCGATGGCCAGCATGTAGGCTGCGATGCGGTTGTTGACGTTGTGGGCTTCGGCATAGCGAACCACGTCGTCGAAGCTGTCGCGCAGGATGGTTTCGAGCTGCTCGTTGACGATGGCCTCTTTCCAGAAGTAGCCCTGCCGATCCTGGACCCACTCGAAGTAGCTGGCGGTGACGCCGCCCGAGTTGGCCAGAATATCGGGGACAACGAAGATGCGCTTGTCGGCCAGGATCTCATCGGCCACTGCAGTGGTGGGGCCATTGGCGCCTTCGACAATGACGCGGGCCTTAATGCGATCGGCATTGCGGCTGGTAATGACGTTCTCGGTGGCGGCGGGGATGAGGATGTCGCAGTCGGAGACGAAGAGTTCTTCGCTGGGAATGGCCTCGGCGCCGCGGAATCCGAGCGTGGTTCCATTGCGGTACTTGTACTCGGCGAGCTGGTGGATATCGATGCCGTTGGAGTTGTGGAGACCGCCGTCTTTCTCGGCGATGCCGATGATTTTGTAGCCGTGCTCCATCATGAGGCGGGCCGCGTTCGATCCCACATTGCCGAAGCCTTGAATGATGACGCGACAACCTTCGATGGGCACCTTGAGATAGCGGAGGCTCTCATCGCAGGCCACCATGACGCCACGACCGGTCGCCTCAATGCGTCCGCGCGAACCGCCGATGTTGAGGGGCTTGCCGGTGACGACGCTGGTGACAGTGCGCCCCATGTGCATGGAGTAGGTGTCCATGATCCAGGCCATGGTTTGCTCGTTGGTGTTCATGTCGGGCGCGGGAACGTCCTTTTCCGGCCCGATGAAGTCGATGATCTCGGCGGTGTAGCGGCGCGTCATGCGCTCCAGCTCGCCCTTGCTCATGGTCTTGGGGTCGCAGATGATGCCGCCCTTGGCGCCGCCAAAAGGAATATTTACCACAGCGCACTTCCACGTCATCCAGCTGGCGAGGGCGCGCACTTCGTCGAGTGTGACCTCGGGCGTATAGCGGATGCCGCCTTTGGCAGGGCCGCGCGCGATGTTGTGCTGCACGCGGAAACCGGTGAAGATCTCAATGCGACCATCGTCCATGGTCACGGGAAAGTGCACGATAATCTCGCGGGCTGGCGTCCGAAGCAGCTTCCAGAGTCCTTCGTCGAGGTTCAGCTTGCGCGCTGCGAAATCGAACCGTGCACTCTGGGCTTCCCAGGGATTGATCTCCTGATCCAGCGTGACGGTTTGTGTTGCGATTGCCATACGGTTCTCCAGTTCCTTGCTTGCCGCCTGCTCGCCGGGAGCGGTGATCTACTCGTCCGAATCCGTTAGACGCGCTCAAACGTCGAAAGGTCCAGCAACGTGCACACGATGAGCCGATGCCTGGCCATCGCTGAGGCTTCCTGATAAGTGTCCCTGAGCCCAAACCCCTGTGAGTCTAGGCTCCCGGCCAAGCCGCGTCAAGACGAGCGACGGCTGCCGACCAACCTTTCGGAACCAGCCTGCAAACCCCAAATGCGCCCGGTTTGTGGGTTCGAAGACGGCTTCTTCGTCTAACCCCAGAGACCTTCTCCAGGACATTTGTAGGGTATCGGGCGTATTCCGCGCGGCGGGTGCAAAATGTCACTGACAAGCCCGGGGCGGGTGCTCAAAGTCACTTGTGTGAGGGTGCGGAAATCTGGCGGGCAGCAGATCATCGCACCTTCCTAGTTACTGGCGTGCCAAGTTACGAGCGTGAAACGGCAGAGGCGAAACGCAGATAGGGGTGGAGCAGGCTAAGCTACACTCAACGTAGCCTTTGCGGATTGCTGTTTTCAGGTTGACGTCGTTTCCTTGAAGCGGAGTGCTGATCAACGAACTTACCCGCCGGGACGCGGAGAAGCATGGCAAATGCCGATAAAGTCCTAGTTATAGACGACGATCATATGGTCTGCGAACTCGTCTCCGCGCTGGCGAAGACGATGGGGCTCTCCTGTGATACGACGAAAGACCCCGCGCACATTCTGGATAGCGTTACGCCAGGGACCTCCCTGATCTTGCTGGATCTGATGATGCCCGAGATGGATGGCATCGAAGTTCTGCGCCTGCTGGGGGAGCGGCAGTGTAAAGCGCGCATCCTGCTGATGAGCGGGATGGATAAAAGAGTGCTGGAGACAGCCGAGAAGCTGGCCCAGAGCCTCGGGTTGGCCGTGGTCGGGCACCTACAGAAACCTTTCCCACTCAATGAGTTAAAGGATATCCTCTCCTCAATCGCGGTGATGGAAACGCCGGAAGCGCTCAAGGAAACGCCGATCATCGCGATCTCGGACGAGCAGCTTCATGACGCGATCAGGCTCCGAGAGTTTGTGAACTACTATCAGCCGCAGATCAGCCTGGCGACGGGACAGATTGTTGGCGTGGAGGCGCTGGCGCGCTGGAAGAATCCGGAGCGGGGCGTCGTGTTGCCTGACAACTTTATTGCCCGCCTCGAGAACCTTGGGCTGATCGACGAGCTGTGCTGGAGCGCAGCCGAGATGGCCATGGCGGAAGCCAAGAACTTCGTAGGCAAGAATGGCGTGCTGCCGCGCGTTTCGATCAATGTATCGATGCACTCGCTGCATCAGCTCGAGTTTCCTGACGCGATGATCGCCCTGGCGCGCAAGTACAATTTTCCGCCCGAGGCCCTGGCCATCGAGATCACCGAGTCGCGGCTGATGAGCGAGATCTCGCATACGCTGGACGTGCTGACGCGGCTGCGGATGAAGAATTTTCAGCTTTCGATCGACGACTTCGGCACGGGCTACGCCATGATGCGCCAGCTGCAAAACGTGCCGGCGACGGAGCTGAAGATCGACAAGAGCATCATCGAGACCATGCACGTGAACGACAGCGACCGCGTGATGGTGGAGAAAATCATCGAGATGGGCCACGAACTGAAGATGGAAGTGATCGCGGAGGGCGTGGTGGCGGAAGAACAATTTGAGCTGCTGAAGGCAAAGGGCTGCGATGCCGCGCAGGGGTATCTCTTCAGCGCGCCGCTGCCGGTGAACGAACTGATCCAGTGGATCAAGAGCTACGAAGCGGGACGCGTCCGCTGAGAGAGAGTCTCGGCAACCAGATAGACTGGTTTCTGTGACAGCTTCCGCGCAATCGATCCATCCCAGCCAAAAAGAATTTACGGCGCTTGCCAAAACGCACACGCTGGTCCCCGTCTATCGAACGCTGACGGCGGACCTGGAGACGCCTGTCTCGGCTTTTTTGCGCGCGGCGTGGCCGGAGCAGGAATGTTTTCTGCTGGAGTCGGTGGAGGGCGGCGAGCAGGTGGGGCGGTACACCTTTATCGGCTTGAATCCCTACAAGCGGATTGTTGCGCATGGACGCAGCCTTGCGATTACCGAAGGCAAACGAACGATCCGGATGGACGGCGATGTGTTCGAGGTGCTGCGCGATGCGCTAAGCGGGCATAAGCCTGCGCGGCTGCGGGGAATGCCTCCGTTCACGGCCGGAGCTGTCGGTTTTTTTGCCTACGATGCAGTCCGGCAGATCGAGCGCCTGCCGAACCGGGCCAAGGACGAGCTGGGCCTGCCCGATGCGTGCCTGCTGTTTTTCGACGAAGTGCTGGCGTTTGACCATGTGCGCAAGCAGATCTGGCTGATGGTGACGGCGGACGTGACGTTGACAGATCCGAAAAAGGCATACGCTGACGCCCTGCGCAGGCTGAACAAGATGGAGAAGCGTCTCGCCGGTCCGTTGCCCCGGATGCCGCGACCACACACAAAAACCAAAGTTCAAGTACAGTACAGGACGCGCAAGAAGGATTACCTGGCGGCAGTGGAGCGGACGAAGGAATACATTGCCGCAGGCGACGTGTTTCAGGCCGTGATCTCGCAACGATTCGATTTGCAGCCCGGCATGGACACCTTCCAGGTCTACCGGGCCCTGCGGATCGTGAATCCCAGCCCGTACATGTATTTTCTGCGGTTCACGTCGGGTCCGCCGGAATCCTCAAAGGGTGCGGCGAAGAAGTTGAATCACTCAGGAACCATTGAGCTGGCGGGATCGTCGCCGGAGCTACTGGTGCGCGTCCATAACGGGAAGGTGGAATACAGGCCGATCGCCGGCACGCGGCCGCGCGGCGCGAACGAAGCGGAAGATCTCGCGCTCGAAAACGAGATGATGCACGACGAGAAGGAACGTGCGGAGCACGTGATGCTGGTGGACCTGGGCCGCAACGATGTGGGACGCGTGAGCACCTTCGGCAGCGTGAAGGTCGATCGCCTGATGTTTGTGGAGCGGTACAGCCACGTGATGCACATTGTGAGCGCGATCGAGGGAAAGCTGCGGCCGGAACTGACTGCCGTGGATGCTCTGCGTGCCTGCTTCCCGGCCGGCACCCTGAGCGGCGCGCCCAAGGTGCGGGCGATGGAGATCATCGAGGAACTGGAACCTGCACGGCGTGGAACCTACGGGGGCGCGGTGCTCTACGCAGACTTCTCGGGCAATCTCGATTCATGCATTGCCATTCGTTCACTGCTGGCCAAGGATGGCAGGGGATTTGTGCAGGCCGGCGCGGGGATCGTGGCAGATTCCGTGCCGGAGCTGGAGTACAAAGAGTCGCTCAACAAGGCGCAGGCGGTGATTCGCGCCATCGAACAGGCGGCGGAGCTGTAGGAGTCTCGAGTCAATCGAGCCAGGCTTGGCGATTCCAGAGGGAACGCCGGCAGAGTTTTGTCGCGGCCAGCAAAAAGAGCAGGCCCAGGATTAGCACACCGGGCGCGACAGCCCAGCGGCCTTCCAGGCAATCCATGACTGTGTCGATGAGCTGAATGACGCCGACAAGGGCGAGGATCTGGCCCAAGGCACGCCGGGCGCCCAGACCGAATAAGGCAAGCAGAATGCAGGCCAGGGCAAGATTACGCGCCGCGAAGTAGCTGGCAAAAACGTGGGCGGCGCTGTTGATTTCGGCCTGCGACCCAACCAGCATGGCGGGATTCACCAGGGCGATGATTGCGCCGGCCGCTGAAAGCAACGCTCCGACAATCACAATGAGCTGGATCCACCATGGCACGCGTTCGGAGGTTTTTTGCAGAGCCATTCGACTGTCGCCTGATGGTACTGATTGGGTCATCTGAAGGCTGTACGGCACGACGCGTCGGAAGGTTCCGGAGTTTTGCGAGGGCAGAGAATTGAAATTTAATTGAACGGCTCATGCTTCGGCGCCGAAGAGACGGCGGAAAAAGTGGCCAATGCGGCCAAAGAAGCCGGACTTTTTGTGCGGAGCTGTCTGGCTTGGAGCCGCAGTGGCCACGGCGGCGGATGTGGCGGGTGGTTGAGCGGCAGGACCTGAGGAATCGCTCGCGTTGAAGACGAGGGGCTGCGCCGCGGGTGCAGGCTTCGCAGCGTGTGGGGCAGCCGGAACCGCAGGCGCGATGGGCGCGAGACCGGCGCTCTGTGCAAGGGGAAAGTCGTTTCCCTGCACCTGGGCGGGCGGACAGCCACAGGGCTCTTTTTCCTGGTCGACCACTGCGTGCAGATCGCCGTGCTGAAACATCACGCGCTGGCCGGGCTGCACGCGATACACGCTGCCATCGAAGACGCTGGTGACCAGAACGTAGGGCGCGTCACTGCCTGGATTGTCGACACAGGTGTCGCCCCCCTGTCCGAGGCGGACTTTGAGGTGGGCCGTACCGGGAGCTCCGATGAGAATGCGGAAGTCGGGTGTGAGGACGATGTCGGCATTGCGGCTGGTGGCGAAGCTAGCTTCGATTGCGCCATGGTCCATGGCCATGAGGATGCCCGGAGTTTCGCCCGAAGGAACGCTGGCATCGGCAGCAAGCTTGACGGTGGTGGACGCGCAAACGTTGAGGGTGCCGCGCTGGGGCAGATCGACCTCGGTCGTGGAAGCGCCGGCGGTCACGGTGCCATTCGAGGCAATGATAGCCTTGCCATTCATCACCTGAAGCGCGCCCGTGACCATGGCGGCGCTGCCCGGGATGTGGCTATCGAGCGCGACAATGGCAATAGGCTGCGCGGCAACCGGCGGAACCTGAATGACGGATGCTGCTGCAGGAGCCTGCGCATGGAGAGCCGGGCAGCTCAGGACGATATCGCACACGAAGAAGGCAACGGCGCGCCTCGCCGCTCTAGCAGAGATTGCCGTTGACCGAGACGATTGGGCCCTCACGCTACATTTCCAGGAAATTCTTGATCATCTCGTGGCCGCCTTGGGTGAGGACGCTCTCGGGATGAAATTGCACGCCCTCGATGGGAAATTTGCGATGACGGAGCCCCATAATCACCGAGCCGCCGGCATAGCCGTTGCCATTCGCCTCGGGAGTACGCGCAGTGACCTCGAGGTCGGGGGGCAATGACTCCTCGGCAACGATGAGCGAGTGATAGCGAGTGCAGGTGAGCGGCGTAGGCAGGCCGGAAAAGACGCCTGTGCTGTCGTGCTGTACCGAGCTCGTCTTGCCGTGCATGAGGTGGCGGGCGCGGACGACTTTTCCGCCGAAGGCCTCGCCAATTGCCTGATGGCCGAGGCACACACCGAGGATGGGCGCTTTGCCCGCCATGTAACGGATGAGGGGAACGAGAATGCCGGCTTCCCCGGGCGTGCACGGGCCAGGGGACAAGAGGATGCGGTCCGGCTTAAGCGCTTCGACCTCTTCGACGGTCAGCTCATCGTTGCGGCGAACGACCACGTCCGCACCCAGCTCGCCGAGATATTGCACGAGGTTGTAGGTGAAGGAATCGTAGTTGTCGAGCACGAAAACCATCGTCAAACCAGTGTAGCGCGGTCGCTGGCTCCCACGGATGGCACGGACGCCACGGCATGCGGAGTTCAGACGACAGGCAAATTGTTGGGGCAACGTGCCACGGCTGAGACGCAGAGATGGGCAGGCGGCAAGAAAGCGCTTGACAGGGAGATAAGCTGGAGGGATTATTGGGTCGTATACGACGTATCTTATACGACGGATATGCGGAGGTTGACATGCACATCAATGTGGATTCGGCGATTGGATACGCGTGGATGGCAGTGGGCCTGGTTTGGCTGGGGGGTGTGTTATTTACCAAGCGGACGGTGCGCGCACAGCCGGTAGGAACACGGCTGTTCCAAATTGCGGTGGCGGCTTTGGGGTTTGTTCTCTTGAGCGGGAAGTGCAGGGCCTGTTTTCCCTACGAGTGGCTCTTTGTGCAGTTCGTGCCGCACGCCGACTCGATTGCAGCGGCAGCACTGCTGTTGACCGTGGCCGGCGCCGGGTTCGCGATCTGGGCCCGGCTGACGCTGGGCAGCAACTGGAGCGGGCGCGCAACAGTGAAAGCCAATCATGAGTTGGTGACGGACGGTCCTTATGCGATTGCCCGGCACCCTATCTATACGGGCCTTCTGGTTGCGGTGGCAGGCACCGCGCTGAACGTTGGGCAATGGCGCGGCATTCTGGCGCTGATCGTGATCGTGCTCTCTCTGATGATCAAGATGAGCCAGGAGGAGCGGCTGATGCTGGAGACCTTTCCGGTGGCGTATCCTGCCTACCGGCAGCGCGTGAAGGCACTGATCCCGGGTGTGTTTTGAGGGAAGAACGCATGACCAGGCGCGGAGGGAGCCGTAAGGCAGCGGGCATCTCTGGGTTGGCGGAGGAGATTGAGCGGAGCCTGAGCCACATCCGGCGGGCGTTGCGCAAGCCCTTGGAGGCCGAAGTGGCGAAAGGCGAGCTGACCGCACCTCAGGTCGGGGTGATGCGGGAAGTCGTGCGTCACAATGGCATCAGCTTGAAGGATCTGAGTCGCACGGTGAGCCTGGCCCACTCGACGGTCAGCGGGATCGTGGATCGGTTGGAGAAGCGCGGGATGCTGGCCCGCCGCCCGGATGCGGCGGACGGGCGGATCAGCCGAATTTATCCCACGCTAGTAGTGAAGGAATTTGTCAGAGAGCAGATTCCAGCGCTGAGCCGGGGCCCGCTCTTAGCCGCGCTGGAGAGAGCAACGGAGGCTGAACGAGCACGGATCGCCGAGTCGATTCGAAGGCTACGGACACTCTTGGAGCAGGAATGACGGGCGGTTCGAACGCCCGGTTGCGAGCAGGCGATGGCATCTGAAAGACTGGCTTGCGATGATGGTTCTTCACTTTCTCATTCGGGGACGCGTGCAAGGCGTGGGATTTCGCTGGTTTGTGCATCGCGAGGCCAGCGAATTGGATCTGCGCGGATGGGTGCGCAACACTGAAGACGGCGATGTAGAAGTTGTGGCGTCGGGGACGGCCGAAGATTTAGCCGAGTTGCGTGCCAGCCTCAAGAAGGGCCCGCGCGGCAGCCGCGTGGACCGTGTAGTCGAGCATTCCTTGGACGAGAGCGAAGCGAAGGACCTGCAGACGTTCCGGATCGAAGGGGCGTGGTGAAGGAGCTGTCATTTCCGAGGCCTTACCATCCTTTGGCCCTGATTCCCGCCTTCTATAATCGACAAGGAAGATGAACCGCAGACCCACCTGTTCCCTTCCCGCATTTTTAAGCCACAGTTGAAAGCAGCATTTGAGGAGCGAGCGGACGCATGCCCGACAAAAACAAGCCTGTGAATGTGGAAGCCTTGAAGGCGCTGGTGCGCACGGTGCCCGATTTTCCCAAGCCGGGGATTCTGTTTTATGACATCACCACTTTGCTGAAAGATAAGACCGGTTTTGCGCAGTTGATCGACGCGTTGGCGGCACACTACATTGAACAGCGCATCGACCTGGTGCTGGGCATTGAGGCGCGCGGCTTCATCTTCGGTCCAGCGCTGGCCTACCGACTGAACGCGGGCTTTGTGCCGGTGCGCAAACCGCGCAAGCTGCCAGCCCGGGTGGCCCGCGTGACATACGACCTGGAGTATGGCTCGGACACGCTTGAGATTCACATGGACGCGATCGAGCGTGGACAGCGCGTTGTGCTGGTGGACGACCTGCTGGCGACGGGGGGCACGATGGAGGCGACAGTAAACCTGGTGAACCAACTGGGCGGCGAAATCGCCGGGCTGGGTTTCGCCGTTGAGCTCGACTTCCTGAAGGGCCGCGATCGGTTTGCAGAGTTCGACGTCTTCAGCCTTCTGCACTACGACGAATAGGGTCGGCGCGATCTTGGGATGCAGAGAACTGCAAAGGCCGC
Source organism: Occallatibacter sp. (assembly GCA_036520995.1). Taxonomy (GTDB): domain Bacteria; phylum Acidobacteriota; class Terriglobia; order Terriglobales; family Acidobacteriaceae; genus Telmatobacter. The sequence goes on along the minus strand of DATDIQ010000052.1, from coordinate 24,690 downwards.
GTCTCCAATTCCTGGTGGCCTTGTATCGATCGGAGCGCGGCCGAAAGCTCGACTCGCCTGCTTATTCGCCTGCTCCGTTGAATGCGCCGTCGGGCGCATCCTCGCCGGGTTCTTCTGCCGCCGAGGGGTTCTCCGCATTCTCCTGCAGCATTTGCGCATCGGCGAAGCGGTAGCCCACATACATATCGGTGAGCAGATAGACGGGGCGGGAGGCGTCGTCCTCGATTTTCTTGCGCAGCTGCCGGATGAAGGTCCTTAAGTATTCGACTTCCTCGCGGCAATCGGCGCCCCAAACCGCGGTGAGCAGCCGTGCGTAGGTGATGACGCGACCGGCGCGGCTCATGAGGCAGTAGAGAATGTCGTATTCCTTGCGGGTGAGGTGAACGGGCTGGCCGCGCTTATTGACGCTGCGACGGGCCGGAACGAGCTTGATTTCACCGATCTCGATTGGAGCGTCTTCGACGCGAGCGGGAGCGTGCATGCGGCGGTGCGCGGTACGAATGCGAGCAATGAGTTCGCGCATGCTGAAGGGCTTGGTGACGTAGTCATCGGCGCCCAGTTCAAGAGCTTCAACCTTCTGCTCTTCCCCTTCGCGAACTGTGACCATGAGGACCGGCAAACGCGGCGCGAAGGATCGAATGCGGCGCAGCGTCTCGATGCCGCCGATGCCGGGCATGTTGATATCGAGCAGGACGACGTCGATGGGAGTCGAATGAAGCAGCTGCAGGGCTTCTTCGCCACGGGAAGCTTCGTGGACCTGGAATCCCAGTTCGACGAGGGGTGGGCGCAATGCGCGGCGAATCACCGCTTCATCGTCAACAACCAGAACGCGAATGACAGGTTGATTCATCGAGCAATCCTTTTCTGTGCCGGTGCGGGAATCGCTGCGTAAAAGGTTGTTCCTTCCTCTTCGTCGCTGGTGACCCAGACATAGCCGCCGTGGATAACCGCGGCGCGCTTGGCGACGGCAAGACCGATCCCGGTTCCCGAGGCACGGTTGGAAGAAGTGGACGATCGGTAGTAGCGATCGAAGATCCGTTCGCGATCCGCGATGGGGATGACCGGACCAATGCTATGCACCGAGAAAATGACCTCTGCCCTGGTTTGCAGAGCGCGAATGGTAATGGGCGTTCCCAGAATCGAATACTTGCAGGCATTGTCGATGTACTGAGTCAGCAGCATGACAAGGAGCTGGCGGTCACAAACCAAAAACAATCCATCGTCAGGAAGGTCGACTACGACTTTCATGCTGGCGAGGCGCTCGCTCAGGTTGGCAACGACGTCGTCGATCAGCGATTTCACGCTATTCGGATGGGCATCGATGGTCACTTCACCGGCATCGAGGCGGGCAGTAGTCAACAGGCGGGTCGTGAGGTCGCTTAACTGGCCGGCCTGCTCGTTGATGAGAGACACGAGGTCGGACTGCGACGGGGAAAGATGCCCCATTTCGCTCAAGCCCGTGCTGGCGGCGCGAATCGCCGTGAGGGGCGTCTTGTAGGCGTGGGCCAGGCTGTCGAGGACGGTGGAGCGGAGCTGTTCGGTGCGGCGCTCGGTCTCAATGCGACTCTCATTGGCAAAGGCGCGATAACGATCGAAGGTGATGGCGATCAGCGAGGCGATGGCGTTGTTGGTAAGCGGGCTGGTATCACCACGCACAACCATGCTGCCGATGGGAACATTGCCGAGTCGAACGACGCGGCGTCCGATGCCGGTGGCGGAGTCGTCGTCGGAGGTTTCGAAGTAGTAGACGTTCTGCGCAAGCTCCTGCGGATCCTCGTTCCAGAGACCGGCCTGGTAGATCTCGTGAAGGTCGGCATCGAAGACCACGACCGCCTCAAGCGCGAAGATCTCGTGGACCAGTTCAGCGAGTTGGGCGCCGGGTTCGACGTTCACGTTCATCTGCAGGGTGCGGCGCGTGAACTCGTAGAGATCGTGCATCTGGCCGCCCCATGATTCGGCTTCGGTGGCGTGCGCGTTGACCCGCGCGGAGAGCCGGCTGACCAGCAGAGCGGTAAGAACAAATGCGAGAAGCGTGACGGAGTTGGCAGGATCGGTAGCCGGATTAAAAGCAGACTGGCGCGCCGTGGCGTAGCTTTGCACCACAACCGACGAGAGGGAAACGATGGCAGCCTGCCAGAACCCGCAGAGCAGCGCCGTGGGAACAACCACAAGGAGACAAAGAAAGGCAGAGGCGGGGAGCAGCCACTGGAACCAATGGGCCAGTACGCCGATGAAGCAAACGGCCGCGATACCCAACGTGGTTTCGAGCGTGAACAGAAGGGTGCGCGAGCCGACACGTCGGGCGCGTCGTGTCGAGAAGATGGTGCGCAGCGGAATGTAGGTACCCGACACCCGGTACTCTCCTTTGCCAGCGGGGATCTTCCGCAGAGTGCATGCAATGTTGCCAGTTCGGTGCGCATCTGCGCAGGTTCTGCTTCCACCGTGAAAGGGAAGCCCAGGGCCGAAAACGACTCGACTGTGCAGGAGCGCTTCGATCCACTGTGAAAATTGTGACTGAATTTTATCAGCAATTCCATGTCTTTCTTACGCGGTAAAGCGTATGGGCGCGGCTCAAAGGGAGGATGCGGAGCAGCCTTGAATGTGCAAAAGCCGCGCCAAATCAGCAGATAAAGGCCATAAGGATATCTTTTTCAATTCTTCATTTTTTCTTTATGCTGCATTTGCGTTACTGGTGTTGATCCACAGTAAACCAATCCGCCGAAGAGAATTTCGAAACAAGCGACTCAAGCCCTACGAAGGGCCAATTCGTTCTGGGAACCCGCCCGGTCTGCAACAGAGCAGGAACCGAGATCACACGTCCGTCGTGTGCCTAAGACCCGTGTTGTCTCTGCATGCTTTCCGCATCATTGCCAAATCCATCATTTTTCATCGGAGGAACAGTGCAGATTTTCGCCAAGAGTCACAGCTTTCTTTTTCCGATTGCCGGCATAGCCCTGGCAGCCGCGGTGGGCGCCCGCGCTCAAACCCCGGCGGCATCGGCTCCAGCCTCAGATCAAGCACCGGCCTCTGCGCCGGCTCAGGCGCCGGCTCCTGCGGCCGCGCCCGCGGCGCCAACCTGGAGCGTAGGGCCCATGGACATCAGCGGCCTGATCGATGGGTACTACAGCTACAACGCCAACCGGCCCAGCGACACAGCGAACGGACAAAGCAACGACCTTTACAACTTCAACGACAAGACGGATCAGTTCAACCTGAGCGAGGCGCGCCTCACATTGAACCACGATCCTGACCCTGTGGGCGCACATGTCGATCTGTTCTTTGGGCGCACCAACACACTGATCAATGGCGGGTCTCATGATCAGGGCGACTACCTGGAGCAGGCATTCCTGAGCCTGAAGCCGGCCAAGGCCAAGGGTCTTGAATTGGACTTCGGCAAGTTCGTAACGTCGGCGGGCGCCGAGGTGATCGAGGCCAAGGACAACTGGAACTATTCACGCTCAATCTTGTTCGCCTGGGCGATTCCCTACTATCATTTCGGCCTTCGTTCGTCGCTACCGGTGTCGAAGGTGGAAACCATTGGCGTGCAGGTGGTGAACGGGTGGAACAACGTGACGGCGAACAACGGCGGCGTGACGGTTGGCTTGACAAGCGCCATGGTGAAGCCGAAGTACACCTGGAACCTGAACTACTACACGGGTCCCTCGAATACCGACACGCAGAACGGATTCAGAAACCTCATCGATACGACGCTGCTGCTGACCCCGAACGCAAAGTTCAATGCATATCTGAACTACGACTACGGCCAGAACCGCGACGGAATCACGAGCACCGGCTCCGGCGACAAGAACCTGAACCACTGGCAGGGCGCTGCATTTGCCGTGCATGAGCAGCTGACCGGCACGTCGGCGCTGGCGGGGCGCTTTGAATTCTTCCACGACATGAACGGGTTTTCGACGGGCGTGGCGCAGGAGGTGAAGGAATTCACCGGAACCTATGAGTACAAGTGGGCGGAAGGATTGCTGACCCGCGTCGAATATCGGCGGGACTGGTCGGACGAGCCGTTCTTCCACAAGGGCGATACCAACCTGGTCAAGGCGCAATCAACGCTCACAGCAGGATTCGTCGCGTTCTTTGGACCAAAACGCTAAACAGGGTTGGGCTCCCGCGGGCGTCGTTGCAGAAAGCGGTCGCGGGCGCCGAACTCTCTTCAGCGGGGATGAAAACAAGCATCGCGTTTCTTCATTTCATCTTTATCAACGCACCTCTAGCCTTTGGAAAGACCAAAGCCACTGTTGATGCACATCGCCCGCGCGGAACATTGAAGACGGGCGAGCCACAGAAGGGGCCGGGGACCGCCCGGAGCAGATCAAAACACTTCACGAAGTTTCCAGGAGAATGTTCATGGCAGAACAGAAAGCACCTCAGATGCAGGCCACCCTCGGTCTTACCGGGCTGACCAGCAACGCAATGGCGCTGATCGCTCCGGGCGCCTTTCTATGGCTCACCTTCGCCATCCAAGCTGGTACAGGTGTTGCAGGCCAACCTTCAACCGCGCCCGCCATGTGGCTTGGCATTTTTGCCGCCCTGCTGCTGTGTTTGGCAACCGCCGTGGCCTATGCTGAGATTTCAAAGCTGTACCCCGGCACCGGCTCCAGTTATTACTATGCGGAACAGGCAATGCTGTCGAAAGACAAGGCCTTCAAGTACGCCCGCATCGCGAAGTTCATTGTCGGCTGGGGCTCACACCTTTACTACTGGGTCTATCCCGGCGTGATGGTGGCTGTTACCGGTGTCTTCGTGGGTTATATCGTGGGCTTTCTCTATCCCAATCTCATGAGCGGATCCAATCCAGGCCCGGTGTTCATGGGATTGGTTGCGGTCGTCTTTTCATTCTTCGTAGCCTGGATCGCATCGAAGGGCGCCGGCGCTTCCACAGCGGTGAACCTGGCAATCAATATCGTGCAGATCTCGGCGCTGATTGTCTTCAGCGTGCTGGCATTGGGCTACCGGGTCAACCACCCGGCGGGCTCTCCGGCTTTCAACTACGATGGGCAATCGCTATCGACCTACACGTACCAGTTCGCCACGGCCAAGGACGGTTCGACGGTCCGCGACGCAAGCGGAAACCCCATGCCGCTGCTCGACAATGCCGGCAAGCCCGTCCCCTTCACCATCGACTATACCGAGAGGGATGCAAGCGGTAACTTCCTTGCTCATCCCAACGCGGCATCGGTTATTGCGCCACATAAAGTGAGCTACATGTTTATTCAGGCTACGGTGGCGATTCTTATCCTGGTCGGCTTCGAATCGGTGACTTCGATGGGGGGTGAGGCAAAGAATCCAACCAAGCACATTCCCATCGCAGTCATCGCCTCGCTGTTGATCCAGGGATTGGTTTGTTATTTGATCGAGTACTTCGCCGCCAACTACTTTCTCAACTCGGGCTATACCATGGTGAGCGCAACCGGTTCTGCAGCGCCCATTGGCGACATGATGATCATTGTGGGCGATGCGCTGTTAGGCCAGGGTCATGGCAAATATTTCATGCTGGCCGAGGCGATCACAGTTTTCTTTGCGCTGATCGGAACCACGTTGAGCTGCATGAACACTGGCGCCCGCGTGACCTACGCGATGGGCAAGGACGATGAGGCACCCGAGCACTTTGGCATTTTGCACGCCGGGTCCCTTTCACCGCGCCGGGCGATCTGGACGCTGGCTGTCATCTCCGCAGTTGTCGGCCTTGTCGCCGTTTCGTTTGTCTTCGCCGACGCCACCGCACCGACAGATGCCACCATCGCAGCTCTCCCGCATGGAATCTTCTCGAGCTTCGGGTATACATCGCACGATAAGTTAGCCGTGCTGCCTAACTCGCTGCTGACGATCACCCTCACTTCGAACTTTGGAACCTTTATCCTTTACGCGCTAAGTTGCGCGCTTTGCATGGTGGCGTATCACAAGCGGCCGGACCACAACTTTCTCGTTCACACGCTGATCCCCGGCTTCGGCTTGGTGGCCAACCTGATATGCATGGGCTTCTATGTTGCGGGCCCGTTCTTTAACCTGGGCACAAAGATGGAGCCTCTCTGCGCGCTGGGAATTTCTGGAATCTGGGGCTTGTACGGCGCGATTTACTTCCTGCGAAGTTCGAAGAGCAAAGGAAAAGCCGTGCTGCTCGAATCGAAAAGCGCGCTCGGCTAGCAGCGTCGGATTCGCGGTACTCTCTCTGCAAGGCTGGGTGGTTCTTTCCATAGCCTCTTTTGTCGACGGCGATTGGGTGGATCCGCCCAGCAGGCTTTTCAAGAATTCTCGATGAAGCAGCAGGAACAATCCGCGTAACCGCGCGGCAGGACCCTTCAGGCAGCGGCGCCATGTTAGAAGTTCAGTTCGGCCAGGCAAGCGATCCCGGCAAGGTGCGGACCAACAATGAAGACGCGATGGGTTCCTTCATCCCTTCATCGCGCCAGCAAGCTCGATCTCATGGCTATCTTTTCGCCGTAGCCGACGGGGTCGGCGGCCTCGATCTGGGTGAAGTGGCATCGGCCACGGCCATCTCCGTGCTGACCGACGAGTTTGGCAAGGCGCAGGCAGGTGCGATGCTCATCAGCCTTTTGCCGCGACTCATCCATTTTGCCAATGCCGCGGTACACGATCGCACGCTCGATCCTCAATATCGCGGCAAAAAGATGGCAACCACGGTGGTGGCTTGCGCGCTGCGGCACGACCAGGCCATTGTGTCGCACGTGGGCGATTCGCGCTGCTACCTGGTGCGTGGAGGCAAGGCCAAGCAGATCACGCAGGACCACACCTGGGTAAATGAACAGCGCAAACTTGGGCTGATCAGCGCTAGCGAAATTGCCGATTCGGATGCGCGTCACATTCTGATCCGATCGTTGGGGCCCGAGATGTTTGTGTCGCCCGATACCACGGCGCTGACCCTGCTGCCCGGTGACGTGCTGGTGTTGTGCACGGACGGTCTGCACGACGAAATGCAGGGCGACGCCATCGCGGAGATTGTGGGCCAGCAAAAGAACATTGACGAAATCGCGCATGAACTGGTGGCGCGCGGCGTGGAAAACGACGGCAACGATAACACGACGGCACAGGTGATTCGCGTGCGATCGGTTGAACAGGTTGGCATGTATCGCGGCCGGCCATACAGCCTGCCTTCGCGCGAGCGGGGCAGCTACTAAGAAACTCTTGCCGGAGGAATGGTGTCAGCCGCTAAAGTAATGCATAAGCTCCCGGAGTAAAAACCATTCAATGGGCTTTCTTGACAGCGTTGAAGCTGGCTCGCAGATCGACTCGTACCGCATCGACGCCCCGGTGGCGCGGAGTGGCATGGCCTCTATCTTTCGCGCGACAGACTTGCGCAATCAGCGCGTCGTGGCACTGAAGATCCCGCATCCCGACATGGAAGCCGACCCGATTCTCTTCGACCGCTTTCAACGCGAGGCCGGCATTGGCGAACGCCTGAATCACCCCGGCGTGATGCGCGTGTTTGGCGGGGAAAAACGCTCGCGGGTCTACATGGTGATGGAGTGGTGCGAGGGACGGCTGCTGCGCACGATCCTCGACGAGGAAAAAATGCCGCAGGACCGCGCTGTGCATATCGCCATTGAGGTGTTGCAGGCCCTCGAATACATCCACGAAAACGGCGTTGTGCATCGCGATCTGAAGCCGGAAAACATCATGGTGGACGAACGGGACGGCATCAAGCTGATCGATTTCGGCATAGCCGGAGACACGGCGGCGCGTCGTTTGACTTACGCAAACTTCACCGCCACTCTGGGCACTGCGGACTATATCTCGCCCGAGCAGGTGAAGGGGAAGCGCGGAGACGGACGGTCGGATATCTACGCGATGGGAATCATTCTCTACGAAATGCTAGCCGGAAAGATTCCATTTACCGGGTCTTCGCCACTAGAAGTGATGAACGACCGGCTTCTGAATGCTCCGGTTCCCCCTTCCGTGGCCAATCCTGCGATCTCTCCACAACTGCAGGAGGTGCTGTACCGGGCCTTGGAACGAGATCCGACAAACCGCTATGCGGGGGCACAGGATTTTGCACATGATTTGGAGCATCTGGATGAGGTCGGCGTGGAAGATCGCCCCGAAATCCACAACTGGCGCAAGCGCAAATCGCAGTTGCCGCGGACGATTCTTTACTATGGCGCTCTCGCTCTCATTCCGGTTGTCGTTCTGCTGCTGATGATGCTTGTGGCACACCGGCGATAGGGTCATGGGAGCGAGAATCCTCACGTAATCTTTATGACCTGAGAAATAGCATTTGTATGCAAACCACCTCATTTCCTGCCCGAAGGAGACCCATGGCAAAGTACAAACTGGAATACATCTGGCTCGATGGCAAGCAGCCAATTCCCGAACTGCGCGGAAAGACCACCATTAAAGAATTCAGCACGGCGCCGACGCTGGCCGATCTACCTCTATGGGGGTTCGACGGCAGCTCGACGATGCAGGCCGAAGGAAAGAGCTCGGACTGCATTTTGAAGCCGGTGGCATTGTATCCCGATGCGAGCCGCAAAGACGCATATATCGTGATGAGCGAAGTGCTCCATCCCGACGGCACACCGCACTCGACGAATATCCGCGCGACGATCGAAGACGACCCCGACTTCTGGTTGGGATTCGAGCAGGAGTATTTCTTCTACAAAGACGGGCGTCCGCTGGGCTTTCCGGAAAACGGATTTCCTCCCCCGCAAGGCCCGTACTACTGCGGCGTCGGCTACAAGCACATGGGCCGGGTGGCGCGCACGATCGTGGAGGAACACCTGGAACTGTGCCTCGCGGCGGGAATCAATCACGAGGGCATCAATGCCGAAGTGGCCAAGGGACAGTGGGAATTCCAGATCTTCGGGAAAGGGTCGAAAAAGGCGGCTGACGATCTGTGGACAGCGCGCTATCTGATGGCGCGACTCTGCGAGCGCTACGAGGTGGATTTTGTGGTGCATTGCAAGCCGATCCGCGGCGATTGGAACGGTTCAGGCATGCACACCAACTTCTCGAACAAGCATATGCGCGAAGTGGGGGGCAAGGAGTACTTCGAGTCGCTGATGAAGGCCTTTGAGAACCACATAGACGCCCACATCGGCGTGTACGGGCCCGACAATCACCTTCGCTTGACGGGGCTTCATGAGACGCAGGCCATCGACAAGTTCAGCTACGGCCTGTCGGATCGCGGCGCTTCAATTCGCATGCCCGTGAACTTTGTGCGGGACGGGTACAAGGGCTACCTGGAAGATCGCCGGCCCAATTCCGAGGCAGACCCGTACCAGGTGGTCTCGCGGATTCTGCAGACGATCAACACGGTTGCCAAGTTAGAGGGTGTGCTGGCGGCAGTGTAAGCGGCGCGAGAACGGCCGGCATGTACCTTTCCGCATTCGGCCTGGCTACAAGGGCGTGGGAGCGTGAGGAGCATCGGCCGTTCACCTTTTCCACGCTTGTTTTCCCAGCGCATTCAAGACGGTACACCAGCCGGTGTGCCCAGTGAACTGTGATAGATTTTGAGCCATAGCTTCCGATAACGGTTGAAGAGGAGTGAAATGTCGACTGAGTTCCGCAATTTTCTTGCCCTCTCGTATGATGAGCTCGAGGAATTGAATCTGCAGGCGAAAGCTGATCGTTTGAACCGGGTCTCGATGGATGAGATTCGCGAGAAACGGCTCAAATATTTGACCGACGAGAAGCGCATCAAGGCGGTCACCGTGCTTTTCAGCGATCTGGAAGGGCGGTTGCATCTTCTCGACTACGACAAGAAATTTCTTCTTGGCGCCTATGAGAACCTGACCTTTGACGGATCTTCGATTCGCGGATTCACGGCGCAGAAAGAAAGCGACCTGCGCCTGGGAATCGACTGGAGCGCGTTTTACTGGGTGCCGTCGGACGTGTTTGGAAACGGCAAGGTGGTCGTATTTGGCACGGTGATCGATAAGGACGGTTCTCTCTACTCGGGCGATTTGCGCGGCGTGCTGAAGAAGTATGCCGACACTCTGCACAAGGAGAAGGGATACACGCTGAACGCGGCCAATGAGATTGAAGGATTTCTCTTCGCCGGGCGCGATGCGGAACGAAGGTTCCACGAGACGAATAAGTTCGAATTCATCAACACCGGCGGCTACTATCATGTGCTGCCTCTCGATCCTCTGCGCCAGTTCATCGACACGGCGGCTGAAGTGCAGCGTGCGATGGGCTTCCAGAACGAGAAGGATCATCCCGAGGTAGCGCCGAGCCAGTTTGAGATCAACTACGGCTATGGCGAGGTGGTGGCAGCGGCCGACCAGATTCAGCTTTACAAGCTGCTCTGTCGGCAGATCGCGAACAACATGGGCTACACGGCGTGCTTCCTGCCCAAGCCTGTGGTGGGCGTGAATGGAAGCGGGATGCACACCAACGTTTCCATTTCCAAGGGCAAGACGAATCTGTTCTGGGACGAGAAGGGCCTGGAGAAACTGTCTCAGTTTGGATGGGATTTCATCGATCACATCCTGACTCACGCGCTCGACATTTGCCTGATCCTGAATCCCAGTGTGAATGCCTACCGGCGTCTTGACCCACACTTCGAAGCGCCCAACCAGATCAAGGCTTCGGCAACCGATCGCGGATCGATGGTGCGCGTGCCGATCGGCAATTCGCGCTCGATGCGCGTTGAGGTGCGCTCGGTGGCTCCGGACGCAAACCCCTATTTGACGCTCTACTCGATCTTCAAGACAGGGATCGATGGAACCAAATCCGACATCGACGATTTGCGCCAGGCGCAGCGGTACCTGCCCGACCACATTCAACAGGCGATCGACGACTTCAAGGCCTCGAGCTGGATCGGAAAGATTCTGGGATCAGACGTGCAAGGACGTTTCGTCGAATTGAAGCAGGGGTCGGCCAACCGCTCGCCGCGCGAACTGGGCACGTTTGTGAAGGCTTCTGAGGTGCAGTATCACCACGAGGTCTACAACCAGTCGCTGTGGAACCTGTTCTAAGCTCGAACAGGCCTATCTTCCGAACTGACCGTGGGGAAAAAGAACGGCGCACCTTGCGAGGCGCGCCGTTCTTTTCCTGCATCCTGCTTTACCGGCGGTTAGGGCTGGGATACCTTGGGCAAGAAGTACGCTTCGACCGCGCGCATCAGGGCCGAGTTATCGATGATCGGCTTTTTGCCTTCATACCGAGCGGACCAGCAGATCTGATTGACGAGATCGCGCGGAAAGCAGCCGCGCAGTTCCTGCTTGAGGGTTCCACGAATCACAGTGATGAGCTCGCCGAGAAGCACGGGGTCGGCCTCGATATCGTGTTCCTGCGCAATCCGGCGGAAAATCTCGCAGAATTGCTCGTCGGTGACGGCGCCAATGCGAATCTTGGTTTGAATGCGGCGCAGGAACGCGGGATCGAGCAATTCTAACGGATCAAGATTCGAGGCGAAGACAACCAGCATCTCGAAAGGGATCTCGATTTTTCGTCCGCCGGCCAGGGTCAGAAATTCAATGCGGCGATCGAGGGGCACAACCCAACGATTAAGAAGTTCGTCGGGGCGGATGCGCTGCCTTCCCAGGTCGTCGATGATGAGAACACCGTTGTTCGATTTCATCTGCATCGGCCCGGTGTAAAACTTATTGATCGGGTTATATTGCAGATCGAGCATCTCGGCGGTCAGTTCGCCTCCCACCATGACCGTAGGGCGATGGCAGCGGACCCAGCGCAGATCGCGATTGTCCGGTTCAGACTCCCAGGTGCGTTTGTGAATGGCTGGATCGAAGACGGTGATGATCTGGGCATCCACTTCGATCGCGTAGGGAATCCAGATGGCATCTTCGGCAAGCACTCGCGAAAGAGTTTCGGCGATGGCGGTTTTCCCAACGCCGGGAGGGCCATAGAGGAAGATCGCCGAGCCGGAGTTGAGCGCGGTGCCGAACTGAGCCAGCGTCTTCTCGTCGATGACCATATGGGCGAACGCGCGTTCGACGTCGGGCGGATGCACCTCGACATTGCGCACACTCTGCTTGCGCACCTGCTCAACATAGCTGGAAAGCGAGACGGGCGCAGGACCGGCATACTGGCTGTGCGAAAGAAGCTCAAGAGCCCGCGAGCGGCCCTGCGAGGTGATGGCAAAGAAAGGAATGTTGCCGGTCATTCCGGTGACTTCGCAGAGAAGCTTTCCGCGAAGCCGATTGAAGAGGTCGTTGCCCAATTCGAAAGGGATCCGCATGTGCTCGGCGAGATCGAGAACCGAAAACGGACCGGAGGTGTAGAGAGATTTGAGCGCAATGTCTTCAAGGACCGATTCGCGCACGCCGGCTTCACCAATGTTGCGCGGGCGATGGTCCGGGGTGGCAATGTGCTCTGTCTTGCGAAAGTCCTGTATCTGAAGGATGTCTTCCAATTGGCCGCTCCAGTAGATGCCACTATACCCGGTAAAGTATGGAGGAGCCATCCTTTTGTCGCCCTTCAGGGAGTACGAAAGGCAGGTCACATCGCTGGCGGGAAGGGGCGAAAAGAGGGGCCTCGCGGCTTCCGGCCCGCCCTCAGAATGCATGCCTCTTCCCGGCGAAATGAGCACGTATTCGGAGTGGTTCGATAGGGAGCGAACGAATTTCGTCCATCAAAACCCTGGGCCGCAAGAGCGGCCGGAGAGGCACGGTATATTTTGAAGCTTTTTGATTTACATGGAAAGACGGCATTGGTGACGGGTTCCTCGCGCGGACTCGGCTTGGGGATTGCGCTTGCCCTGGCCGAAGGGGGAGCAAAGGTCGCGCTGCACGGATCGAAATCCGTGCCCGAAGAAGCGGTACGCCAAGTGGATGCAGCGACGCGGGGAACGATTGCGGTAACGGGCGATGTGAGCCGCGCCGATGCATGCACAAGCATTGTCGAAGAGGTAATCAACCAATTTGGCCGGATCGATATCCTGGTCAACAATGCCGGAACGATCCGCCGATCGCCCGCGGTTGACTACGGCTGGGAAGACTGGAACGCAGTGCTCGAGACGAACCTCTCGAGCGTCTTTCGGCTCTCGCAATTGGCCGGCAAGCATATGCTGGCCCAGGGATCGGGCAAGATCATCAACATCGCTTCCCTACTCACTTTCCAGGGCGGCATTCTTGTGCCTTCGTATGCGGCGGCGAAGGGCGGCGTGGGGCAACTCACCAAAGCGTTCTCGAACGAGTGGGCGTCGCGCGGAGTCAACGTAAACGCGATTGCGCCGGGCTATATGGAGACGGACAACACGGCCGCGCTGCGCGCCGATCCGGTGCGATCAAAGCAGATTCTCGAACGCATTCCTGCAGGCCGCTGGGGAAAGCCGTCGGATCTTGGCGGCGCCGCGATCTTCCTGGCTTCGCCAGCCAGCGACTATCTGCATGGCCACATCCTGGTCGTCGATGGCGGCTGGATGAGCCGATAGCTTACGTGCCTGGAACGACCCTGTCGGCTGGCAGAAGGGACTCGCCTAGCTGCCCTCGCATCCGCGACAATAGAAAACGAGGAGGCGGGAGGATGAGAGCGCAGATCGCCCAGACTGGCCCCGGTCGAGACAAAAAGGTGGCACTGGATGGAATGAAGGCGACCGAAGACCGTCGTGCGACCCAGGCGATCCATGTCGCGATGAGTGGCGCGACCAGGCGAGAAGGCGCAGATACCAAGGACGGCGATCCCTATAAGCTCCAGGGCCTGGATCGGGTGGTGGCGATTCTCGATCTGCTCGGCGCGAGTGACAACTCACTGAGCCTCGCCGAAATCTGCCAGCGCATGGAACTGCGGAAGAGCACTGCGCATCGCGCCTTGATGGCGCTGGAGCGAACGGGCCTGATCGAAAGGGCGCCGGCGAATCGCTATCGGCTCGGGCTGAAGCTCTACGATATGGGAAGCCGTGCCATAGAACAGGTGGATTTGAGAGCCGGTGCGCGACCGCATCTGCGCAAGCTTGCGCTGCGCGTCGGCGAGACCGTTCACCTGGGCGTGCTGCATAAGACGCGCGTGGTTTATGTCGACAAAGTGGAACCGATCAATCGGCGGGTATGCCTGAGTTCGCGTACGGGAACATCAAACCCCGTCTACTGCACATCGATGGGGAAAGCGATGCTGGCGTTTCTTCCGATCGAGGAGGCGGAGCGTGTGATCGCGGCAGTCCAATTTCAGACATTCACAACCAAGACCATCGATTCTCGCGAAGAACTACGAGGTTCTCTGGAGCGTATCCGGCGAAGGGGCTACGCAATCGACGATGAAGAGTTGGAAGTGGGCACGCGCTGCATGGGCGCGCCGATTGTCGACGAAGCGGGACGGGCCATTGCGGCGGTCAGCGTCTCGGGCGCGGCATCGCGGCTGGTCGCTCATTGTGTCCCAGGCATTGCCGAGCATGTGATGCGATGCGCACAAGTAATCTCTGCCACGCTGGCTGCGCACAAGTCGAAGTCCACGCGGCCGCCTTCTGTCTTCGCATCCTGACGCTCGAGCCAGCCGAGACATCCGCGAAAACGGGCTACTCCTTCACCTTGATCACGAGAGCGCTGTACGTGGTCCCTTGGGGGATGAGAAGCTGATGCGGAATGCCGGCGTTGACGGTGACGATGTCACCCGGGCCGATGGTTCGCGTGGTACCGCCCTGAATGCCCGTGCCCTTGGTTTCTCCGTCGGCGCTCGCTTTCGGATCGATGACCGAGCCTCCGGTGATCAACGTAGCCGTTCCCTGCTGCACGATCATCACGTCGTCGAAATGCGCGTGGATTTCGGCGCCGCCGCTGGCCGTGCGCACGGAAATCTGCAGCTTGTGGCTCCCATAATCGGCCAGGGTCAGACCGGAACTTCCGGCCGCCTGAGCCTGCGCGGCGAGGCTGGAGAGATGGTCGCGGATTTGTTGTGAAGAGAAAACTTCGGACTTGCCGGCGCTCTGGGCCGACGCGGAAAGGCCGAACGCAAAAAGAGCTAAAGCCATCATCAACGGTTTCATGCAGACTCCTTTTCACCGCATGGTTTCAAGAGGGGCCGGATCCATGTCGGCGTAATCCTGATTTTCGCCACCCATGCCCCAGCAGAATTTGTAGGCCTGCGTTCCAACGCCGGCGTGAATGGACCACCCGGGCGAAACGACGATCTCACGGTTCGCCATCACGAGGTGCCGCGTTTCCTGCGGGGGGCCCATCAGATGGAAGACGCGGGCATTCTCCGCAATGTCGAAGTAGAAATAGACTTCGGACCGCCGCATATGCGTGTGCGCGGGCATCGTATTCCAGGCACTGCCCTCGTGCAGATGCGTCACGCCCATCACCAGCTGGCAGCTTTTTGCTCCCGCCATGTGGACATACTTATAAATCGTGCGGCGATTGCACGTCTCGACCGTGCCGAGTGCGGTGGGCTGGGCGTCGTCTTTTTTCACCACTGTGACAGGATGCGCGGCGTGCGCCGGATAACTGAGAAGGTAGAAGATCGCGGGAGCGCTTTGGGATTGCGATTCAAAACTAATTTCTGGGTTGCCGCGACCTATATAGACGAGGTCGAGGTTCTCGACAAGGTGGGACGAGCTGCCGATGTGCAGGGTGCCCGGCCCGCCGACGTTGAGCGCCCCGAGTTCACGGCGTTCGGTGAAGAATGAGGCCCTCAACTCAGGGAATGTCGACAGCGTCAGGGCGCTCGCCGCCGGAACGGCCATGCCCACCACGGCGCGATCGAGATCCACATAGGCAAGTTGGATCGCACCTGCCTGACAAAGACCATCGAGCAAGAAGGAATCACGAAGCTCGTGCGTTGTCATGCGCGGATAGCGCACGGGATCGGCCATCAGCATCGTTTTCATGGCAATCGAGGTTCTCTCTTTCTCGTCCCCGCGCATTACCTGGGACGTTGCTGCAACAGCCATTGCACAAACTCCTCGCCACCCGCAAAATTATCGAATTCATTGTAGATGTGCGGATTCTTTCTGCCGTCGGTGTATTCGTTGTAGAGCCAAGGATCGACGGCCGCAAACACGGTACCGCGGCCATACTTTGCCGTAGCCATCACCACGTCGCCGCGATCGCGGAAGAGCGACTCAGCCGGGGAACGCAATGAAATGGCGCAGGTATCTTTCATGTAGAGCGTGTGAGACTCGTGGAACAGGCGGCCATCGGGGGTCACGGGCATGCGGCCGTCTTCGATATGTTCGCCGAGGATGTGATGATGCAGAACATCGTCGAAGTGAATGCCAAAGCGATCCGCGAGCAGGTTCAGATGAGCGATGTCGGCATTTGGCGGATCGTTCTCCATCATCACCAGCACACCGCCTTGCTTCACCCATGCGGCAATCTCGTCGGCATCGTGCGCGGTCATGTAGCGAGGATTCGGGTTCTTCACCGGGATGTCGGGCGAAACAATGAGGTAGAACTGCGATCGGCTCAGGTCCTTCTGCGTAGGCTCTGAGGGCAGGGTTTCAGTCATCGCGCCGTGATTGCGAAAGATGTGGCCCAAAAGCGAGTAGCCGCTGTCGCTCCAGTCATCCCACTTGTAGTGGAAGGAAACCATTTCGCCGGCAGCATTCTTGCGCAGCTGGCTGTTGTACCAGGCGTCGAGCATCACCGTTTCGCCGCGAGCCTGGGTAGCGGTGGCGGTGTGATCTGCTTCGGTTGCGGCAAGAAGCAAGGGACCTAGATTTGTTACGTATCCCTGGACGGCTGCGGATTGAGGAGGGTCGGAAGCGAGCTGCATTGAACCGTCGGCAGCGACGCGCAGCGCATGGGTCGAGATTGTGTGCCAGGCTCGTTCGGCAGGGTCCAGGTCGCTGACCGGCAGGTAGCCGAGCCGAACGCCTTTCTCGAGGGCGTAGATAAGGAGACAGGCGGTCGGGGCAAGAAGCGGAGTCTTTGCGGCGGACCAATCTTTGAAACGACCCGTCTGGCGGTCCTGGTGAGCCAGGAATCCCGTCGCCAGGCGGTTGAACCGAGCAATGAGGTCGACGCGTCCCGGATCATCGTGCGGATAGTTGGGGAGCGTGTCGATGAGTGCGAATGTCAACCAAGCCAGTTGCGTGTCTCGACTATGGGCGGCTGCGGAAGCAGGGCCCGATCGTGGCGAGGATGTCTCGATCTGTCTCTGCCAGAGATCGAAGCTGCGGGTGAGGGGGGCGAAATCCCGGGGCTGGTGAAAGACGGCCGCATATTCAGCGAGGAAGGGCTGCGCAGTGCAAGGCGGTTCGGAAACATTCTCCTGGGGGACCGGGCTAGACGCAGAGGAAGCAGGACCGAAGCAATGTTCCGAAAGACGATGCTGCAATTCCTTGGCGGCTTCGTAATATTGCGGTGCGAGGGTGACCCGGTAGAGCAGCAGAAGCTGGCGCGCCAGCCGAGGGTCGTCGGTCCCGGGAGACTGCGCGTTGCCGACGGCACCGAGTGAAGCATCGATAGTCCTGCGGACATATTGGAAATAGTCGCCGTTTGCCGTGTTGTACCACGCTGCGGCGAGGCCCTCGAGTTCCAAACCGGCCTGGTCATTCCAGGCTGGCGGCTTTTCGCCCTGTGGGGTCCGCGCAACGAGCGCGCTGGCGACGCGCACCGACCACGGAATTGTTTGAGCGTATAGAGGAAAATATGCCAGGAAAAAAAGAGCTGCGGATGCTGTCCTGCACGAAAGAGCGGGGCGGGAATGCAGCAGAGTGCGGATTCCGGCGCCGCTTCGCCACACCCCAGATGGTTGGGACGGCTCCGCTACGAATCGCTTGAGGATGGCTTGCCCCCGACGCAACATGCTGTACACGGTCTACCATAACGCGCTTGCCCCGGGACAATGGATTCGATCGCCTGTTCCGGCCCGCGGGATCGACCATGACGGGCCCTTCGACCTATTCAGAAACTGCAAAGATGCTCTCTTGCCGGACTCCCAGCCGATCGCAATTCGTCATCCAAGACCTTGAAGGATTCTTAAGTGGATGGGAGACGATTCTATGGCACCCGAGATTCTGGAGACCACTTGCTGTGTAGTGGGCGGCGGGCCAGCCGGCATGATGCTGGGATATCTTTTGGCTCGAAGGGGAGTTCGAGTCACGGTGCTCGAAAAGCACGCGGATTTCTTTCGTGATTTTCGGGGAGATACCGTGCACCCTTCGACGCTGGAAGTTTTGCGAGAACTTGGGCTTTTGAGCGATTTCCTCCGATTGCCGCACCAACAAGTGGATTCGTTGGGTGTGATCATAGGGGACACCGCGTTCGAAGTTGCTGACTTTCGCCAAGTGCCCGCCACCTGCCGATTCGTCGCGCTGATGCCGCAATGGGACTTTCTGAAGTTTCTGTCGGACCGCGCGAAGACCTTTCCTGAATTTGAATTGCTCATGCAACATGAGGTCATCGATTTGTTGCGCGAGGGCGGCCGCATCCGCGGAGTTGTGGCGAAGAACGCTGGACAAACTGTGCAGGTACGGGCAGAGCTTGTGGTCGGTTGCGACGGACGCGGCTCCGGGACTCGAAGCGCAGCCGAACTCGAGTTGATCGATCATGGAGTACCCATCGATGTTTTGTGGTTCCGAATCAGCCGGAAAGCAGGAGATCCGGCTCAAGTGCTCGGCAGCGTGAACTATGGGAAGGCGCTGATCCTGATCGATCGCGGAGAGTATTTTCAAGCAGGCCTCATCATCGCAAAGGGCTCCTACGAGAAGATCAAAGCGCAAGGTCTTGACGCTTTGCGGACCGACATCCGCAAGATCGCCCCTTTTCTGGCCGAGCGTGTGACCGAGCTCCATGATTGGGAGCAAATCAAGATCCTGACTGTTCAGATCAACCGCCTGAAGCGATGGTTCCGTCCAGGATTGTTGTGCATCGGAGACGCGGCACACGCCATGTCGCCTGCCGGAGGAGTGGGGATTAATCTGGCCATTCAGGATGCTGTCGCGACCGCAAACCTTTTAACCGAGCCGCTGTTAGATGGTTGCTTTGCTGAGTCGGACCTGGCGCTGGTTCAAAGACGCCGCGAGTTTCCGACTCGTCTTACGCAAGCGATTCAGATGTTTGCTCACCGCGGCTTAGTGCGGACATTTGAAAGTTCCGGCTGCATTCACGCGCCTTGGCAAATGAAACTAGCGGCCAGAATTCCGGGTATCCATGCGGCGTTGGGGTATGCCGTCGGCATTGGGGCACGTCCCGAGCATGTATGCGCCGTCAGAAGGCCCAAGCCGGGGCCCTCCTTCTTACGAACGGCGGCCTTTGCGGTAATCGGAGTCGCAGCAACGGTGGGCGCCTTTGGTTGGGCGACGTGGAAAGCGCGGAACGGACGGATCCAAGCCGCCCACTAGGGCTCATCGCGCGCCGAACCCAAGGGATTGGCAGGCGGAGAAGGTCCCGCCGACGCCGGCTTTGCGATCTTCTGTTCAGATGGGACTTATTTTTGCGCGCCCCCACCTCTCCCAGCTCGCCCCTGCTTTGTTGGCGCCGTTCTTCTGCGGTTTCAGGGGTTTACTTAGCCCTACCCAGCCCGGGCGTCACGTCCGCCTTATTTTTCGATGACCGCGGCAGACGCAACCTCGATGTTCCCGGCCATCGTGAACCCGGCCGAATGCATCTGTTTCATAGTAGGAATAGCGAGTTGTCGCAAGAGTCTGCCCGCCCAAATACGGTCGTTAAAGGATGTTGCCCGGTTTGGAGAAGGATGGATGCACGCTCATACAATGAATGAACCAGCCCCCATGCAGTTTCATGCAATTGCACAGCGTCATCCTACCCGCATTGCGCTCCAGGAAAACCACAAGGTTCTCAGTTATCGGGACCTCGATCAACGGGCCGGGCGCCTCGCTCACTATCTTCTATCTCGCGGAGTTCAACACGGCGACATCGTTGCGCTTTGCATGCCGCGGTCTATCGACTGGACGGTAGCAGCTCTGGCAATTTGGCGACTCGGTGCTGCCTATGCCCCGTTGGATATTTCCTGGCCCGAGCCGCGGATCCAATTTGCTCTTCAGGATTCTGGCGCAAAGGCCGTCATCGCCGAAAGCTCTCTGCTCAACCGACTCGGCAGTGGGATTCAGAAGATCGATATTCTCGCCGATGCATGGCGCATGCCTCCTGGCGCACCCGCTCTTTTCAATCAAGCCAAGCCGGATGATCTAGCCTATGTCATCTACACCTCCGGTTCCACCGGAGAGCCGAAGGGTGTCGAGATTACGCATGCCAACCTTTCCCATCTCATCGAATGGCATTTGCGACGGTTCAGCCTCACCCACAGAGATCGAACCAGTCACTTGGCGAGCCTGGGCTTTGACGCTGCGGTGTGGGAGATATGGCCTGCGCTTTGCGCCGGTGCGACGCTTTGCATTGCAGAGGATCCCGTTCGCCTGTCGACCGATCTGCTGCAGCAGTGGCTCATCAAAGAACAAATCACCGTCGCATTCGTTCCGACCATTCAGGCAACCGCCTTGATGGACAGAGAATGGCCATTGTCGACAGCCCTGCGGTTTATGCTCACCGGAGCGGACGTCCTTCCACGCGGACCGCGCAAGCAAATTCCTTTCGTTCTGGTAAACAATTATGGCCCCACGGAGTGTACTGTTCTCGCGACTTCAGGTCCCGTCATGGTGGGATCAGAGAGTATTCCGACCATCGGAAAGCCTATCCCCGGCTCCAGGGTTTACCTGCTCGACCTGGATGGCGAGCCTGTTGCGGATGGAGAACTTGGAGAGATCTATATCGGCGGAGCCGGCGTGGGGCGAGGGTACAGGAATCTTCCCGATGAAACACGAGCGGCGTTTCGCGCAGACCCCTTTTCTTTGATTCCTGGCGCGCGCATGTACAAGACGGGAGATTTGGGTGTACGAGGCAGCAATGGCGAAATCGAATTCAAGGGTCGCATTGACCGCCAGGTGAAGATACACGGCAAGCGGGTTGAGCTCAGCGAAATCGACAGCGCACTCGCTCGTCACCAGGATCTCTCGTTCGCAACAACGCAGGCTCGAGCTGGTTCGCATGGAGAGGTCCGTCTGATTGCGTATGTCGTGGCCAAAAGCGAAGATGTGATTCTTTCGGCGGATCTGTTTCGAAAACATCTAGCGGAGACGCTGCCATCCTACATGGTCCCCGCACATTTCGTTCGACTGCTTTCCATACCTCTCCTGACGAACGGGAAACTGGACCAAAAAACCTTGGAGAGCGGGTCTCCCTTTGGCCTTGGTACCCGCTTGATGACGGGATGGCAATCGCAAATAGGGGATCGGTTGTTGACCCTGGTGCAGGAATTGCTTGAGTATCCTGCTCTCACCAAAGAAGACGACTTCTTCCTGGCCGGGGGGCACTCACTCTTCGGCATGCAACTCATTCTTCGCATCGAAGAAGCGTTTGGCGCAGAACTTTCGTTGCAACAGATTCTTGAATTCCCCACCGTCAATCAGCTCAGTGCCGAGATTGAATGGGCGCTCGACCCCGCGCGGAACGCCACGCAAAACTCATCGATCGACGATGCTCAGTCTCAAGAGGCTCATGGCGTCTTCAACACGGCGAATGGAAAAACCCATGATCCGAAGGGGTCGCGCCTTGCACCTCCGACGTCGAGTGTGGTGAACGCGGCAGAGGCGAAACCGCTCTCAACCATGAACGGGCTTCCCACGGGTGTCGCTGCTATGCAGCCGAATACAAGCCGGAGAACGATCTTCTGGATTCATTACCTTCATGGAAATCTTGCGCGAGCGATCGGCGACGAATCTGGCTTTTTTGCGATCCGCCTGGCCTTGGAGGATTTCGCCGTGTTGGGGCCCTGGCCTTCCGCACCAGCCATCGCGCACTGCATGATGGGGAAAATCCTGCAGATTCAACCCACCGGCCCTTTTGTGATCGGGGGAATGTGTGTCGGGGGAATCCTTGCTTATGAAGTCGCCTCTCAGCTTCGCGCGGCTGGCCACGAAGTTTCTCTTCTCATCCTCGTGGATGCGGCAAACCCTCGTTATCGTCCGGGACATGGCTCAGTTCGAGACCTGATCGATCATTCAAAATATCTGGTGGACCGAGCGCGACACCTTGGTGCGCGGGGTGCCCTGCAATGCGTCTACGACGCTTCCAATCGCCAGCTTCCTAGAAGCCTTCGTCGCGCTATAGCCAGGTCGCAGGTCGAGAAGACGCAGGTGGTGGTCGAATCCGCGGCCCTCTCTTACCATCCTCAAACCTATGGGGGCCCCGTACTCATGCTGGTGGCATCCGACTGCTCCCCTCACAAACACGCGGAACGAGGGTGGCACGGTCTCATGGACGGCCCAATCGCGACATTCCGGGTTGATGGTCACCACAGCGAACTGGCGCAGCCACCATTGGTGGGCCAAGTCGCAGAGGCAATCCTTTCGCATCTGATCTCTACACCCGCAGGAGGGAAAGAGGTCCTAACCGAGGCGTCTCTTACATTCGAGCACAACTGAAGCGACTCTCCGTGCTTTCGTTGCTCGTATAAGCGTGCGCCGCACCGCGCCGCATGCGTCAGAATGAATTATGCCAACAGCGATCGATAAGGACCTCAGCCTTCTGCGCCTCCTTTCTCCGGAGGTTTTGTCGCAGCCGCATGCACTGTATACGGCGCTCAGAGAATATGACCCTGTCCATTGGGATCCATATATGCATGCTTGGGTGGTTACAAGCTATCGCGAGTCAGTTCAAGTTCTGTCTGAATTCTCGGCGGAGAGAATCCCATCGGCTGCCTATCTCGAAAAACTTGGCTTGACCGTCATGAGTCCGTTCAGCGACATGATGCGCAAGCAGATGATGTTCATGGATGGGCCGAAGCATAAACAGCTACGAGGCATTTGCTCCGCGGCCTTCATGCCGAACCGGGTCGAGAAGCTGCGAGAAGAAATCGAATCGACCGCAAATTGTCTCATCGACGCCGTCGCGACGCGTGGTCAATTGGACCTGATCGCTGATTTCGCCGATCCATTGCCGTCGATCGTTATTGCTCGTCTTCTCGGCATTCCGCTCGAGAATCGCGCGCAGGTGCATCTTTGGATTCGCGACCTCTCCGAGCTCTTCGGTAACTTTCAACACGATCCAGACCGGTTGACAGCTCTCTTGCAGAGTTTGCAAAGCGTGAATTCTTATCTCGATGGTATGTTGCGGTGCCCCCATACATCCGCCGGCATGATTCGGGCGCTCTCCGATGCACGCGTGGATGGCTCTCCGCTTCCTCGGGATGAGATCATCGCAAATATTGTCATTACTCTCATCGGCGGACACGAAACAACAACCAATCTGGTGGCGAGCGGATTTCTGACGTTGATGCAGAATCCGGCCGCCTTCGAGCAGCTACACGGTCATCCCGAGCGGATGGGCACTGCAGTGGAGGAATTGCTGCGCTACGAATCCCCGGTTCAGCATACGGCTCGTATCGCCCCACACGATGTGGAGTTGTCTGGAAAGAAAATCGCAAAAGGGGATCGCGTGGTCGCCGTGCTGGCGGCTGCAAACCGGGATCCCGCGCGGTTTGCCGATCCCGATATGCTTGACCTCGCGCGGGCTGACAATCGGCATGTCGCGTTCGGCTGGGCATCGCATTTTTGTTTCGGCGCCGCGCTCGCTCGGATGGAAGCGCAGATCGCATTCCCGATTCTCTTCCGGAGGCTGGTGAATCCGCGCTTATCAGATTCGCGCCTGGTCTGGAGGCAGAATGCAGGATTGCGCGGCCTCACCGGACTCCCGATTTCTTTCGAGGCTTTCGCAGGCAACTGAGTGCCAGGATGTCTTGCGAGAAAGCTCCACGGCTTCGATCAGTGGTCTGTGGCGCTCGATCCGTGCAGGAGCCGCAGACTCGGCGCATAGATCAAGCAGGTGACCTGCCCGCCGGAATCCGCACATATCCGAATATGAAATCGTATTTGGAGAGGGCGGAGCATGTCGAAGGCAAGTATACGGAGGCGCAGATGATTGCTGCGCTGAAGCAACTGGAGGCAGGCCGGAAGGCCGAGGCTGTAGCCCGGGAGTGCGGAGTGTCGAAGCACACGATCCATGCCTGGAAAGCGAAGTACGGCGGAATGGATGTGAGCGAGGCTCAGGAAGCCAAGCAACTGCGGGATGAGAACACGCGGCTTCGCAAGCTGGTGGCGGATCTGAGTCTGGACAAGGAAGCGTTGCAGTCGGTGATCCGAAAAAACGGACGGAGCTCGTAGCGATGAAGGCAGTTGTCATCGCATAGCCCGCGGTTGAACAGGTCACCAGCAGGTCGCCACGGTGGATTGGGCCATTTTCTGCCGTCAGCTTGGTGGGGATGAAGCGTCCCATACTGCTTGCATAGTACCTAGCCCCGAAGTAGTTATTACCCGATTCGGTGTCACGTTCTTTGCCGGTGAAACGAGACGTCCAAGGCGCACACGAGGACACAAGACTTGAAAAGCGGTCGTAGTTGAAGTCGGTCTGCATCGTAGCGGTAGTTCACACGACAGAATTCACCACGGCCATATACGCCCACTCAAGCGCGAGGATTATGGCTGAAGCGGTTAGAGGAGCTTTCAGTCGCGTCGTACCGGAAGCTGAAGCGATTGCAACCAGGACCATGAGAGCGACGCTGCCATAGATCATACCCAACCGTCTTCGGCTATAGTCAGGGCCCAAGATCGGAGTCCAGATGAGGCTGCACAGAAGCAACACGAAGCTGAGTGTGGCTAGGGTTGACCTGCCCCCATATTCCGCACGGTGATCTTACAACCTAACCAGCAGCCGCAGTAGCTGTGGGAAAGGTGGAAACGCCATCGGCGTTTTCAAAGTGGGCGGAGCCCACGTCTTTTCCATAGCTTGCTTGGCGTGCGAA
>DATDIQ010000051.1:0-43441 GCA_036520995.1 Occallatibacter sp. | reverse complement strand
CTGCTCCGGCTCGCGCTTGGGCTGCATCGTTTTTCCCCAGCTTCCAAGGCATTTTCCATGCCTTCAAAGGAATTCTAGAGCAACAAATGCCGCGTTTCATCAGGTTTTATAGGTCTTTTGTTGGTATTTCAGGATCGACTACCTAGCGGCCGCAGGTTCTAACTCAACGCGGCTTCATTCGTCGCGCAGGACCTTGACGGGGTCGATGCGGGCGGCGCGGAGTGACGGGATGAGCGACGCCATTGCGGCGACGAGCAGAATCAGACCAACCACGCCGGCGTAGGTGGCGGGATCGAGCGCCGAGACGCGGTAGAGCATGCCGGCAAGGAAGTGGCTTAGGCCCAGTGCAAGAGCCAACCCGGCAAGGCATCCGAGCACGGTGACACGTAGACCTTGCGTGAGAAAGCGCCCGACAATCTGGCCGCGTTGCGCGCCGAGCGCGAGGCGCACGCCTACTTCGCGCTGGCGCAGGCGGCCGAGATAACTCAGGGTGCCATAAAGGCCGATGCAGGCCAGAGACATGGCGGTCGCGGCGAAAAGCGCCAGCAGCGTGGTGCGAAGACGATTCTCGATGGAGGCGTCGTCGAGGTGCTGCTGGAGGGGCGCAAACGCATACACCGAGCGGCTGGGATCAATTTCGTGCAGGCGGCGGCGAATGGTTTCGGCCATGGCCATCGGATCGCCCTGGGTGCGGACCAAGTAGTTAGGGAACGGATCGGGCGCACTGAAACACCAATAGATAGTGGGTACGGGTTGCTCATTGAGGCCCTGCTCGCGCGCATCGCCCACGATGCCGCGCACGATGCCCTTGACTCCGAAGTGGTTGTAAGTGGCTTCGGAGAGAGTGTGACCGATCGGCGACGCGTCGCTCATATACTTGCTGACGAAAAGCCGGTTCACAAGAATGTCGCTGGTGGTAGAAGCATGTTTGCAGGCTTCGCCGACGAGCACGGGAATCTGCACGGTATTGAAGTAGCCCGCAGAGACGGTACTGCTATTGGCGAGGATGGGATGGCCGGGCGCGGTCTTGCCGTCGACCTTGAATTCGAGCTGATAGAGGCCAGCGACACCTGGGAGCTGGGCCGCGGTCGATGCATCCACTATACCGGGAATCGTGCGCAGCGTGTCGAGATTGCGATCGATGTGCTGAGTCAGGGTTTTCATGTCGGAGGTTTCGCCCCAGGAGCCACTGATCTGAAAGGTGAGGACGCGGGTTGGATCGAAGCCCGGATCAACACGGGCAATCTGCTGCAAGCTGCGCAAGAGCAGGCCGGCTCCGATGAGCAGGGTGACGGCGAGCGTGACCTGGACGGCGACAAGAATCCACTGCACCGGGTTGCGCGTAGAGACCTGTGTGCGACTGCCGGCGGAAAGTCCTTGAGATAAGCTGCGACGAGTTCCGCGCCATGCGGGAAAGAGGCTGCAGAGGAGGGTGGTGGCGACGGCGGCAGAGAGCGAGTAGAGAGCGATGCGCCCGTTCAGGGTGATTTCTTCCGCGCGGGGTAGAGTCTTGGCGAGCAGATGGAAGCCATGTGCGGCGGAGGCTGCGACGATAAGGCCGGCGAGAGATCCGAGAAGCGCGAGGACGGAGACTTCGGTGAGGAGCTGGAGGATGATGGCGGGACGCGAAGCGCCGAGTGAGAAGCGGATGGAGACTTCGTGCTCACGTTCGGTGGTGCGGGCCAGGAGCAGCGCGGCGATGTTGGAGCAGGCAATGAGCAGCAGCAGCGTGACCGAACCGTAGAGAAGCCAGAGGGAGCTGCGGACCCTGCCGACGATCGTCTCTTTCAGCGGCGTGAGGAGGACGTTCAGTTCGTTGTCGGGCTTGGCGTATTGCTTGCCGAGTTGCGCTTGTACTGTGTTGAGGTCGGCAGATGCCTGCGCGAGAGAGAAGCCCGGCTTGAGTCGACCGATGACGGTGAACCAGGTGGAATCGCGGCGCTTTGCATAGGGAGCGTCTGGTGCGCTGGGCACCCACAGATCGACGTCCGGATTGGGAAATTTGAAAGAGGCCGGCATGACGCCGATGATGGCGTACGAGAAGCCGCCGATATGTATACGTTGGCCGATGGCATCCGAACCGCCGTGGAAGCGGCGCTGCCAGAAGGCGTAGCTGATGAGCGCCGCATTGGGACCGCCCCAATGCTCTTCTTGAGGCGTGAACTCGCGGCCGAGGGCGGGCGAAGTCCCCAACGTTTCGAGGAATCGGGGAGCGACGAGAGTTTCAGTTACTTTTTCGGGCAGAGAGCCAGAAGTTTCAGAGAGGTCATCGAGGTAGTAGCCGCTGATGGATTGGAAGGTGGAGTTGAGCCGGTTCCAGTCTTCGAGACGCGCGGGAGCGACGAAGCGGTTGGCGTCGCGGCCCTGGATGTCGTGCTGATCGAGCTGGACGAGCTGATCGCCGTTGGGGAATGGAAGAGGACGCAGGACCACTGCGTCAATCGCGGAGAAGACGGCGGTATTGGCTCCGATGCCGAGTGCCAGGGTGAGGATGACGGCAAGCGAGAAGCCGGGAGTCTTGCGCAAAAAGCGCAGAGCCGCTTTGAGATTGAAGACAATTGCTTCAGTGATGGCGGAGACGTGGACTTGGCGCACGGACTGACGAATTTGTTCGCAGCCGCCGAATTCGACCAGGGCGCGACGACGGGCTTCATCGGGTGAAAGGCCTTCGCGGATGAAGTCCTGCGTGAGCAGGTCGATGTGGTGCGCGATTTCTGGGTCGATGGATTGCTTTGCTGCTGGATTGCGATCGTTCTTCATCGCAGGCTCCTAGTGCGCGGTTTGCAGGATGAGGGCGACGGCCTTGGAGAGGCGGTTCCAGGTTTCTTCTTCCTGGGCGAGTTGTTTGCGGCCTTTGGCGGAGAGACGATAGAAGCGGGCCTGTCGGCCATTTTCGGATTCGCCCCAGTCGGCGGCGATCCAGCCACGTTTCTCGAGGCGATGGAGGGCAGGATAGAGGGATCCCTGCTGCACTTTGAGGACGTCGGAGGAAATCTGGCGGATGCGCTGGGCGATGCCGTATCCATGGACAGGACTGAGAGCGACGACCTTGAGGATGAGCAGGTCGAGAGTGCCCTGCAGCAGGTCGGTTTTTTCGAGTGGGGCCATGCGGATGGGTTCTCCTAGACAATCTACCGATACGTTCGGGATAGGTAGATTGTCAAGGAGAGAGTGACGGATGGAAATAGAGGACGCTGGAACCAGAGACTCGTGGATGGCAGTTTGGGAAAAGCAGATCAGTCGGCGCGGTGATGGCGGTGGACTACGTAGCGGCCGATCATCCAGCCGACGGCACTGCCCACGAGGACGTCGGATGGGAAGTGCTGGCGAGCGAGGATGCGCGCTGCGCTGACGCCGGTGGCCAGGCCGTAGGCGGTGATCTGCGTGAGCGGCCCTTTGTATTCCGAGGCGATGGCGCCGGCTGCGGCCCAGGCGAGCATGGCGTGGTTGGAAGGGAAAGATGAGTCGGTGCCCACGCTAGTCTGGAAAAACTTCCCGCGCGCGTTGTCGACGGTGGGGCGCTCGCGGAGGGAGACAAACTTGAAGACTTCGCTGACGGCGAGGCTGTCGAGCAAGGCTTCGCCGCCGAGGATGCCGGTTTCAGTGGCATGGTCATCGTGGTGGATTGCGCCCAGGCCGTAGATAAGGGCCGGAGCTGCGACAAAGCCGCCGAGGAGACCGGTCGAGGCCGTTTCTGCGTGGCTATTGAGAGAGGGATTGTTAATCCTTGACGAGGCCATGACCTGATGGTCGGTGGTGATGGCGACGGTGGTGGCGAGCACGAGAACGACAGGGCCAAGCGCGTTGGATTCGCTGAGATGGGCGGGGCTGGTCCAGATGGCTTTCTGATCCTGAAGAATGCGGCGTGGCGTATCGCGGAGGGTGACGGGGGTGTCGTTGAACTGGAATTGAGGCTGCGGAGCATCGGGCAATATGCCTGTGGTGGTGTTTTGCGCCGAGGCGTGACCAGCAAGAGCGAAGAGGAGCAGCGCGCCAGGAAGGATGGAGTAGGGGAGAAGAAGAAGCTGCGTTCTTGAACGACTCACAATATCTAAAGATGCTAAATGAGCCGAGCCGTTGGGGAGGCATGAACAAAGCGTCATTTCGCTGCGGAGGCGGCTGGGCCCAACTCCGCGAGATAGATCTTCACGTAGTCGAGGTAGTTCTGGGCGTATTCGAGAATGAGGGCTCGATCGGCGTCGCCCAGTTCGCGGCGCATTTTGCCGGGAACGCCCGCCCAGAGGGTGCGCGGAGGAACGACGGTGTGCTCGGGCAGCACGGCGCCAGCCGCAACGATGGCGCCTTCGCCGATGCGGCAGTCGTTGAGAATGGTGACGCCCATGCCGATGAGGACGGCATCTTCGACGACGCAGCCGTGGACGGTAGCGTTGTGGCCGATGGTGACCCAGTCGCCGATGGTGACGGAGTAGAGATTGCGCTGGCCGTGGAGGACGCAGCAGTCCTGGACATTGGAGTTTGCGCCCACGCGAATGGAGTGGACATCCCCACGCAGGACAGCGTTCATCCAAACGGAGGAGTTTTCGCCGAGGATGACATCACCGAGGATCTGGGCGGAGAGATCGACATAGCAGGTGGCTGGAATCCTGGGTGTATGGCCCTGGTAACTGCGAATCATGAAAACCTCGTTTTGCGGATGGTGCAGGGGGGACTCCGGGCGAGCCCCAATCTGAGCGGACTTTCGACGCGCAAACGCCGAACCAAGAAACGGGCACCCGCATCTCCAAGATAAACGAGGCAGAAAGGCGCTCTGGTGGAGATGGAATGTTTCCTATATGATAAATAAGCCTATCGGCAGGTTTGGGGGTGGGACAGTTTTGGCAGAGGTTCGTGTACAAGAAGGCGAACCGCTCGAAAATGCGCTGCGCCGGTTTAAGCGGAAGGTTCAGCAGGAGGACATCATCAAGGAAGTGAAGCGTCACTCCTACTACCTGAAGCCGGGCGAGAAGCGCCGCGTCAAGGCAGCCTTGGCGCGCAAGCGGAATCGCAAGAAAGCTCGCAAAGAGCAGGACTAATTCGAATCGAACCGGATTGCGATGAGCCGGTACGGCACGGCCCGCGAAGACAGGCGGGCAACGTCAGGGAAGATCAGGCAAGACTGGCACGGCCCATCGCAATTCTCAACGTCAACTCCTCCGCTCGTGCGAGGGGTCGAGGCGGAGTCAAACTGAGTCTTCCGCGCCAAGCGGACGCTCTCTCTATTTCTTGTTGCCGCCTTCTCACTCGCGGCCCGGGCCCTTGTTGCACAGGAAGTTCGAAGACAGGGAATCGGGACCGGCAAAGCTCTCACGTTCATGGCCGATTTCTATCAATTTCCCTGTTTCGGGGAACGGCCATGGAATACGTCGATCGTGTTTTGAAGTGTGTCGATTGTGGGGCAGAGTTCGTGTTTACCGCCGGCGAGCAGCTCTTCTTTCGTGACAAACAATTTGTGAACGATCCGAAGCGCTGCAAGCAATGCAAGGCGAAGCGCGGCGCAGCGGGCACGCGGGTGCGTCCGGAGACTCGAACCACATGTTCGGAATGTGGCTCCGAGACGACGGTGCCGTTCAAGCCAACGCAAGGCAGACCTGTGCTTTGCCGGTCGTGCTTCCAAAAGAACCAGCCGATGAAGGGTGTGGCGACAACCGGGCCTTAAGCCAGACCGCCGCTCAGCAGCAGATCGCGCCAAATCCCGAGGGGAAAATCCGCAACCCCGACTACAGTTGCCCGCTGGGGCATGGCGCAGTCCTCAACGAGCTTCAGCGCTTCTGCGCTTGCTTGAGGGCGCGAAAGCCGATGTCGCGCCGGAAGTAGGCGCCTTCAAATTGGATTTCGGCGAGCGCCTGGTAGGCGTGGGCGAGCGCTTCGCGGAGCGATTCTCCCACCGCGGCGGCACAAAGGACGCGGCCCCCGCTGGTGACGATCTGATTGCCCTGACCCGTCGTGCCGGAATGGAAAACCTGGACACCGGGAATCTGCGCCGCGGAGCTTAGACCATCAATGGGGAATCCAGTTTTGTAGCTGCCGGGATAGCCGGCAGAACTGGCTACCACGCAGGCGGAGGCGCCTGGACTCCAGCGAAGCTCGCTTTCGGCGAGTTGCCCGTCGATGCAGGCTTCGAGGGCATCGACGAGGTCTGAATCGAGGCGGAGCAGGATGGCCTGGGTTTCGGGGTCTCCAAAGCGGGCGTTGAATTCGAGGACCTCGGGGCCGCGCGGGGTCATCATGAGCCCGCAATAGAGGACGCCGACAAAGGGTGTTCCCTCTTCGGCCATGCCGCGGATGGTGGGCTCGGCGACATGGTGCAGAATCCATTCGGTCATCTGCGGCTCAA
Organism: Occallatibacter sp.; assembly: GCA_036520995.1. GTDB lineage: Bacteria > Acidobacteriota > Terriglobia > Terriglobales > Acidobacteriaceae > Telmatobacter. The sequence goes on along the minus strand of DATDIQ010000051.1, from coordinate 37,107 downwards.
GCATTGCATCGGTGGAGTAGGCGCCCATGCCACCGGTGTTGGGGCCAGTGTCGTATTCGCCGATGCGTTTGTGGTCCTGTGCGGGAACGAGCGGTGCCACATGCGCGCCGTCGCTGAGGCAGAGGAAGCTGAGCTCTTCGCCTTCGAGAAATTCTTCAAAGACTACCTGGCCCGAGGTTTCGCCGAGCAGTGAGCCATTGAAGAGGCCGTGGGCTGCCTCGAGTGCGGTCGCGCGGTTCTCGCAGATGACCACGCCCTTTCCGGCCGCGAGGCCATCGGCTTTGACCACGATGGGCGGGTGAAAGAAGCCGATGGTTTTTTCGAGCTCATTGGGCTGGGCGCAGACCGCGTATTTTGCGGTAGGAATCTGATGGCGCTTCATGAACTGCTTGGCGAAGGCCTTGCTCGACTCGAGACGCGCAGCAGCCTGGGTAGGGCCAAAGACACGCAAGTTGCGCGCCTGAAGCGCATCGACGATCCCAAGAGAAAGGGGCAGTTCAGGACCGACGACGGTAAGCCCGGGGGCCTCTGCCTCAACGAGGGCGATCATGGCGTCGAGGCTTTTGAGATCGACGGGGACGCAGCGGGCTGTTTGCGCGATGCCGCCGTTGCCCGGTGCGCAAACGACTTCAGTGACGCGCGGGCTGCGCGCAATGGCCCAGGCAAGCGCGTGCTCGCGGCCGCCGGAGCCCAGGATCAGAACCTTCATCGAATCGTTTCCCCCGAAAGGGTATGGTCTGCAATGGGGGTAGGGGAAGTCAACCACTGCATTGCATGCAGCAGGGGCGCCTTCGGCGCCCCTGCGAGCGGGGCACTACGCGTGCGGCGAATTGTGCCTGCTGCGGGGCGACACTCGGGCGAAGGCGGACGAGCCGGCTCCTATACTGGGGCGTGGGCAGGATGGGAAAAGGGACAGTCGCCGGGTCGCGCGGCCGAATCTGAGAGCTATGGTCGAAACACGCATCAAGCCCTATCGCGATCAAGTGGCCGAGCAGGAACGCCGCGCGGCACAGCGGCGCGCGTTTGTGCGCAACCAGGCGATTGGTCTATTGATTCTGGGGGCGTTGATCTGCCTGTGGTGGCTGCTGCATACGAATCCGACATGGATTTTCCCGCCGGGTTGGTGGCGGCTGTGAGTGCTGGGCGCACGGCGAATGTTTTTGAGGGAAAGACCGAGAGCAACGATTGAGCGCCGAGCAAAATTCGGAAGTCGCCGCGGATTCGCTGGTTATCCTGTTGCTCGGTCCCACGGGGAGCGGGAAGACAGCGCTCTCGCTGGCGCTAGCGGAGCGGTTCGGCGGCGAGATAGTCAGCTGCGATTCGGTGGCCGTGTATCGCGGCATGGACGTGGGCACGGCGAAGCCGTCGCTTGAGGACCGGGCACGGGCACCGCATCACCTGATCGATGTGGCCGAACCCGATGAGCCGTTTACCGCGGGGGAATACAGCAGGCTTGGCCGGAAGGCCCTTCAGGAGATCAGCGCGCGGGAGCGCTTGCCGATTGTGACGGGCGGAACGGGGCTGTATCTGCGGGCTCTGACTGAAGGGTTGTTTGCGGGGCCTGTGCGCCAGGAGGAACTGCGTTCGGCGTTGACTGGGAGCGCAAGCAGGCATGGAAAGACTTGGCTGCATCGGATTCTGCGGCGATTGGACCCCGCGTCAGCGGAGCGCATTCATGCCAACGATCAGGCGAAGTTGATTCGGGCGATCGAGGTGTGCCTGGCAGCGCGCAAGCCGTTGTCGGAGGTATTGGCTGCTCCGGCTCTGGCAAAGGATCCGCTGAAGGGATTCCGGCTGCTGCGCATCGGGCTGAATCCGCCGCGTATGGAACTGTATGAACGACTGAATCGGCGCTGCGTGGAGATGTTTGCTGCGGGGCTGATGGAAGAGGCGCAGGGGCTGCTGGAGCGGTATGGGCCGGTGAAGGCACTGGATTCGCTGGGCTACGCCCAAGCACTTGCGGTGCGGGCGGGAACGTTGACCTTGGAGGCCGGAGTAGAAGCCGCCCAGCAGGGGCATCGTAATTACGCGAAGAGACAAATGACGTGGTTCCGGCGCGAACCCGAGGTGCATTGGATCGAAGGCTTCGGCGATGCCGAAGAAACGATGGATGCGGCGGACACAAGGGTGCGCGAGGCGGCGGGGCGCGGGTTCGTCTGAGAGGCGCATGGGCGGGTCAGGTCGCTACAGGTGCAGGTGGCGGCGTAAACGCAGGGCAGGTATTTCGATCAGCCAAAAGGAAGCTTCTGCGGCGAGAAGCATGAAGAGGTAGGCGTAGGGGCCGGCGCCCAGAGTCCTGTTGTACGCGAAGAACTGCTGCCAGAGGTAGAGGCTGTAGGAGATCACGCCAATGTGGCGGAGCAAGCCGAGATTCAGAAACCGTCCAGCGGGAGAGCGGGGATTCTCGACGACGTAGACGAGGATGCCGCCGAGTGAGAGCGCGGTGACGCTGGTGCCGAGAGCGATGGCAAGATACCCCGCGAGGCCATGGGTGAGTTTGGCGCCGGCATAGGGGGCGAGGACGAAGGCAACGGCGAGCATGACGCCCGCAGTCCAGACGTTGAGGAAGCGCTGGTGAAAGCGCTGCCAGCGCGGTTCGTCGCGAAGCAGAGCGAGGAGGCAACCGACGACCAGCGTATCGATGGAGCCTGTGTTGACGAGGGTGCGCATCAGGTGGATCGCATCGTGCGACTCAAGGAAGAAGAGAAGGATGCGCTCGCAGGGCATAATCGCCAGGATCAGCAGGGCGATGTGCAGGCTTCTGCGCGACCGGTGACACCAGAGCAACAGCGCGGGCCAGAGAAGATAAAACTGTTCCTCGATGCTGAGCGACCAGGCATGCTGCACGGGCGAGCCCAGCGGGTTCGGCAGGTAAACAATGGTGTAGGTGGCGGCGGCGAAGAAACTCGGCGCGTCTTCGGGCACCGATCCGATGATCCAAAGAATGGCGAGAACCACGAGGTATGCGTAGAAGGGCGGGAAAATGCGCAGGCAGCGGCGGAGATAGAAGCGTCGCAGCGAAATCTCGCCGGTGCGATTGAATTCGCGGAGCAGCAACGTGGTGATGAGATAGCCGCTGAGGACGAAGAAGACCTGGACGCCGTGAAGGCCGCCGCCGATGGTGTAGCGGAAGAGGCCGGAGTTCACGAGGCCCGCGGGCAGCATCCCTTTGGTGTGCGACAGGATGACAATGAAGATGGAGAGAGCGCGGAGGCCGTCGAGCGAAGGGATATCGTGCGCATGTCGCGGGTCGGCAGGCGCAGGATGCGGCGGCTCGGCACGGACAGACACGGTTCCCATGCGCTGATGGTAGGCAACGGGCGCGAGACAATTGTCACCAAGTCGTCAGCGCATTGCATTCAATCGCGGTGCATTAAACTGATCCGTGGTACGGGGCCGGCGAGGCGTGGCAAGCCGCGCCAGAATGGAGTTTCGCTTGGCAGAGACAATGTATGACGTGGCGATCATCGGCAGCGGGCCGGCGGGTTATACCGCGGCGATTCGCGGCGGCCAGCTGGGCTTGAAGGTCGCGCTGATTGAGAAAGACAACGTGTTGGGCGGAACGTGTCTGCACGTGGGATGCATTCCGACGAAGACCCTGCTCTTCAATGCAGAGATCTGGGATCACCTGAAGCACGCGACCGAGTACGGCATCGACAACGTGAGCGCGCCGCAGCTGAATTGGGAAAACGTGCTGAAGCGCAAGACGGCGATTGTGAACAAACACACCAAGGGCCTTGAATTTCTAATGAAGAAGAACAAGGTGACGGTGGTGCCGGGGTACGCGCGGCTGACTGGACCGGCGAAAGATGGCGTACACACGGTGGAGTTGACGGCCGGGGATGGCACGAAGAGCGAGCTCAAAACGAAGAACGTGATCCTGGCATCGGGCTCGGAAGCGAAGATGATCTTCGGGTTGAAGCCGGACGATCGCATCCTGACCAATATCGAGATTCTGTCGATTCCGCAGGTGCCGAAGTCGCTGATCGTGATTGGCGCCGGCGCTGTGGGCGTGGAGTTCGCGTCGATTTTTCGGAGCTACGGAGCAGAGGTGACGATTGTCGAGTTTCTCCCGCGGATCATGCCGCCGGAGGACGAAGACGTTTCGAAGGAGCTGACACGGCTCTTCAAGAAACGCGGCATCGATGTGAATACAAGCTGCAAGGTGGAGAAGATCGAGAAGACCGGCGCTGGCGTGAAGGTGACGTGGACAGCGGCGAATGGCAAGAGCGTGGAGAAGGAAGCCGAGAAGGTGCTGGTGGCTGTGGGCCGCGCGCCGCGCACGGAAGGCGTGGGGATCGAGAAGACGAAGATCGAACTGGACCGTGGATTTGTGAAGGTGAATGAGGCGCAGGAGACCGTGGAGGCGGGCGTGTTTGCGATTGGCGACATCGTGGCGGGGCTGCCGCAACTGGCGCACGTGGGTGCGATGAGCGGCATTGTGGCGGTGACGAAGATTGCGGGGCGGAATTATCGGCCGGTGCGGCGCGATCGGATTCCGGCATGCACGTTTACCGAGCCGCAGATTGGGTCCGCGGGATTGACCGAGGCGCAGGCGAAGGAGAAAGGCCACACGGTGAAGGTGGGCAAATTCCCCTTTGCTGGAAACTCGAAGGCGACGATCGTGAATGGGCACGACGGCTTCGTGAAGATTGTGGCCGATGCCAAGTACGGCGAGATTCTGGGCGTACACATTCTTGGGCCCTCGGCAACGGAGCTGATTGCGGAAGCGGTTGCGGTGATGGAGCTGGAAGGCACGGTGGATGAACTGATGTTCACGATTCATGCACACCCCACACTGGCCGAGGCGATGCTGGACGCCTATGCGGCAGTCGAGGGCATGGCGATCAACGCCTAACCACCTGCGGTGGGGCTAATCCACCACCTGCGGTGGGGCTAATCCACCCCTGCGGTGGGGGCATTGCATGCAGCAGAGTCGGGACTCGGGAGAGATTTCGCGGGTTGGTTCGAGGAAAGAGGGCGCGGCAATGGATTGGGAGAACGGCGCGTGGAGCCGCAGGAAGTTTCTGGGGAACGCTGCGGCTTCGGCTGCCTCGCTTGCGCTGGCCGGGCGGCATGGAAGAGCGGGCGCGGAGACTTCGGCCGGGTCACAGTGGCACGGGCGGTATCTGACGCATGTGTCGGTGGTGCGGGTGAACCAGATTGAGGTGACGCCGACGCGCAATCTGGGAGAAGATGAAGCGGCCGACAATCGGCCCGAGCGCATCCGATCGCGGCGCGAGGCATTTGCGCGCGGCTGCCCGGACGGCAAGATGACGTGGGCGATCAGCTGGCTCGCCCTCAAGGACACTCGGAAGGAGTACCAGGAAGCGCGGAAGCTGCTGGCCGGATATCACGATCGCTATGGCGACGAGATCACGTTTATCCCTGGCGGCTATTTTGCGCCGATGTATGACACGCGGGGGCATATCCGGCAGACGATCGACGATGCGTTGGGCATGATTGCGGAGATGGTGGGCGGCAGGTATCGGCCGGAGTGTCTGGTTGCCGGCTTCATGGACGCGGAGAACCAGAGACTGCTCGCGGCAGATGAGGGCATCCACGTGTGCCAGGGCCAGATCTGGAGCCAGCACGGGATCGACAACGGTGATGGCGATGGAGGGATCTGTTATCCCTACTATCCCAGCCGCGAGCATTATCTGAAGCCGGCGCAGGGTGCGGCGGATTTTGTTGATTGCGTGTGCCTGGATGGATGGACATGCGATTTTCTATCCGCGCGGCGGAATGGATTCGAGGGCGGATTCAACAGCCGCATGGGCGTGGGGCCGATTGAGACGGTGGGGAACCTGGGTACGACGGTCGGGCGCAGAGAGATGATGGACACGACGGCGATGCACTTCGATCGCGGACATGCACTGAACGGGTTCGGATGGGTGACGGGAATTTGGGAAACCTCGCTGGGCCATGATGAGGACCTGGCGTGGTGGCTTGCAGCGGTGCGGGAGCGATGGCCGGACAAGCAGGTGATGACCGAAGGAGCGTTCGGGCTTGCATGGCGTCAGCATTTCCGGAATAACGCGGGACTGAACTACCGATTCGATGCGAAGGGAACGGGTGCGCCTGGCTCGGAGAAGAATTTAGAAATCGAATGGTTCATGAACCGGGAGTTTCGCCTGGCACTACTGCATGATTGGACGAAGGACAGCCCGCGCATGGTGATCGACTTTACACGCTACGATCTGAAGGCGGAGGAACCGCGGGGACTGCAGCGCGAGTGGAGCCTGATGAACGTGCTGAATCAGAAAGGCACACGGCCGCAGGATAAGCCTCGTCGGCTTGGGGAGCTGAGCGCCGAGGATCAGGCGCGGATTTACCGGTGGTACCCGGAACTGAAAAGCCAGGCGTGAAAGATCACTGGCCCGGCTCTCTGATTCACAGCTCGGTGGACTGGCCGGCGACGAGGGCCTGGGCTTTGGAGATGAAATCGGCCAGGGGCAACGAGGCTTGCTCGGTTTTGCCGCGGGTGCGCACGTTGACCGAGCCGGCCGCTTCTTCCTTATCGCCGAAGACGAGGATGTAGGGCGTCTTCTGAAGAGCGAAGTCGCGGATCTTGCCGTTCATTTTCTCATTGCGGGCGTCGGTTTCGACCCTGAAGCCCGCGGCTTTGAGCTCGGCTTCGAGCTTGGCGGCGTAGGCGGAATGTTTCTCGCTGATGGGGACGAGGCCGATCTGCACTGGCGCGAGCCATAACGGGAAAGCCCCGGCGTAATGCTCGATGAGCACGCCGAAGAATCTCTCGACGGACCCGAAGAGAGCGCGGTGGACCATGACTGGCTGATGGCGCTCGCCGTCTTCGCCGACGTATTCGAGTTCGAAGCGCGCGGGCAGGTTGAAGTCGAACTGCACCGTTGAAAGCTGCCAGAGGCGGCCCAGCACGTCGACGAGCTTGACGTCGATTTTGGGGCCGTAGAATGCGGCTTCGCCGGGGATGGTTTTGTAGGGGATGCCTTTCGCCTTGAGCACATTGTCGAGAGAGCGAATGGCGAGGTTCCAGTTTTCATCGGAGCCCGCGTAGTGGGCGCGATCATTCGGATCCCACGTAGAGAGCTCGACTTTGAAATCGGAGAAGCCGAAGGTTTTGAGCACCGCCTCGGCGAAGTCGATGCAGGCGGCGACTTCGCTCTCGATCTGCGAGGGCATGCAGAAGATGTGGGCATCGTCCTGGGTGAAGCCGCGGACGCGCAGCAGGCCGTGCATGGTGCCGGAGCGCTCGTAGCGATAAACGTTGCCCAACTCCGCATAGCGCTGGGGCAGGTCACGATAGCTTTTGGGCGAGTTTTTATAGATGAGAATGTGGCCGGGGCAGTTCATCGGCTTGAGCCGGTACTCGGCATCGTCGAGCTCCATCGGCGTATACATGTTGCCGGCGTAGAAGCCTTCGTGACCGCTGACCTTCCACAATTCACGACGCATCACGTGGGGGGTGTAGACAAGAAGGTAGCCGCGGCGGAGGCACTCGTCGCGCATCCAGTCTTCCATGACCTTGCGGATGATGGCGCCCTTGGGGTGCCAGAAGATGAGGCCGGCGCCGGCGAGTTCCTGAATGCTGAAGAGGTCGAGTTGCTTGCCGAGGACGCGGTGGTCGCGGCGAGCGGCCTCTTCGAGGCGTTGGAAGTGGGCGTCCATTTCCTTTTGAGAAAAGAAGGCCGTGCCATAGATGCGCTGCAGCTGGGGATTTTTTTCGTCGCCGAGCCAGTAGGCGCCGGCAACTTTGGTGAGCTTGACCGCTTTCACGCGGCCCGTGGAGGGCACGTGGGGGCCGCGGCAGAAGTCGCTGAAGTTGCCGTTGCGGTAGAAGCTGACTTCGGAGCCAGGCACGGTGAACCGGGTGACGAAGTGGGTCTTCATGAAATCGCCGTCGCGCTGAAAGTTTTCGAGGGCCTGCTCGCGCGGCTCGTACTGGCGCACAAAGCGCTCGTCGCGCGCGACGACTTCGGCCATCTTTTTCTCGATCGCGGCGAGGTCTTCGGGCGTGAAGGGCTTCTCGCGGTAGAAGTCGTAGAAGAAGCCGGAGTCGGTTGCGGGACCGTGACCGAGCTTGGTCTCGGGAAAAAGCTCGAGCACCGCGGTCGCCATCACATGGGCGGCCGAATGGCGCACGACCTTGAGCGCGTCGGGATCGTTTTCTTTAATGAGCTCGAGTCTGGCATCGGCGTCGAGCGGGGTGGAGAGGTCGACGAGACGCGGCGCGGAGGAGCTTTCGGCTGCGTACATCGCGGCTTCCGAGTCCGACTCAGACTGGCCGTCGGGGGATGGTTGGCCGTCGCGGGCAATGTTTTCTGATGATCCGGCGACCGGAGTGATGCGCGCGACAATGGCGGCGGCGGCGAGGCGCGGCGAGATGGAATTCGCTATGTCGAAGGGCGTGGTGCCCTGGGGCACCTCTTTGATAGAGCCGTCAGGCAGATGGATGGCGATGGATGGCTTGCTCATAAGGATTGAAGGCCGGCTGTTCTGCGGTGATGACAGCGGGACCACTACAGGATAGAGGTCTTTGGGCGCCTGCGTCGAGGAACCGGAGTACTTGCACCAGCGCGAGTCCCCCAGGAGGACTCGCGCGGCGGTTGCGATTGGAGCCCAGGCAACGGGCTTAGGTGGCGGTGCGCGCGCCGGAACGGGCAAATTGCGCGGTATGGCTTTCGGGGAAGAGTTTTTTCAGGGCGAGGAATCGTTTTTCGATCAGGTTCCAGGTGAGGAGCGCGGTGACGCCGGAGATGAGGCCAACCAGGAGCATGTTGACGACGATGGCGAGAGCCAGGGAGTGGGTGTAGCGCGCGATTTTTTCTGTCGGCAGAGTGCGGTTGAGCCCGATCTGGATGGGGAAATGGAAGACATAGAGCGCGTAGCTGTATTTGCCGACGGTGCGCAGAGCGGGCAGGCTGAGTAGATTCTGGAGACGGCCCGGCCGGCGGAGACGCGCGATGAAGAGGGAGAAGGAAATCGCAATCAGGGTAAAGCCGATCGTGCTTTCCCAAGCGCCCTTGGCGAGGATCGCGGCGAGGGCGAGCACCAGCAGAGGAAGGAAGAAGACGGACGCGCGGTCGATGAGCGCGCGCCACTCCGGCACAAACTGCGCAATCGCAACCAGGCCGGCGATGGCAAAGGCATCGATGCGGCAGGGAGTGAGGGTGAGGATGACGGCATCGGGGACTCCTTGCCAAAGGAGAATCGCCCGCAGGAAAAAGGCTCCCACCGCGATCACCGCGACAGCGCGGAGCAGATTGCGCGCGGAGAGGGTGAAGACGAGCAGCGGCCAAATGAGATAGAAGTGCTCCTCGACGGCGAGGGTCCAGAAGTGATTGATAGACGATGTGATGAAAGTACCCGTGGCGGCGATGCGCAGATTGGTGCCATAGAACCAGAGCCAATGCAGGTCGTGCGCAGCTTCTGCCGCCTTGGCGCTTCCGAAGTTAACGATGTGCCAATGGACGACGAGCAAGAAGTAGATGACAAGGAAGAAGTAGTAGAGGGGGAAGATGCGCAGTGCGCGGCGCGCATAGAAGTTGCGAAAGTAGTGGGCATCGTTCTTGGCGGCGTAGAGGATGCGGGTAATGAGAAATCCAGAGAGGCAGAAGAAGAGATCGACGCCCAGGCGGCCGAGTTCGAGGACGTTTTTGAAGACGGGGAAGGCATTTTCAGGAAGGATGATGGTGTGAAGAAAGAACACCATCAAGAGAGCGACTCCGCGCAATCCATCGAGAGCGGGGTCGTGGGAGCGCTGCGTCGCCAACGCGGGGGGACGGGTCATGGCGACAGACGTCATATATTCCACCTCCATTTGGTTGTTTTGGGGGGCTTGCAGGAATTGGGGGGCGTATTCGGTTTTTGGGGTCGAGCCGGGGTCGAACGGGCGTTCTGGAATGGTTGGATGCGCGGTTTGGCGAGGCAGGCGAAGTGCGTGCAATGGCTAGAGATGGAGACGGTCCCTCTTGCCACAACCTATGGCGGGCGAATAGGCTATGCATATGCGTCGATGTCGCTAACGCCGCCCTGGTGAGAGCCGCGATGCACGTGTGCGCTGCTGAGCGCGCGAACTATTTCCCGCCCGTATATGGGCCACTCCCAAGCCAAGTCTTCCATCCCCCGGCGTGGGACCATTCCCTGAGGAGAAGAGTGATGGCGCGTATTGCCGCGAACGTAACGGAATTGATTGGACACACGCCGCTGGTGCAGTTGAACCGCGTAACCGCGGGGCTGCCTGCGACGGTAGTGGCGAAGCTGGAGAGCCGGAATCCGCTGGCGAGTGTGAAGGACCGCATCGGGTTCTCGATGATCGACGATGCGGAGAAGACGGGCCGGATCAAGCCCGGCCAGACAGTGCTGATTGAGCCCACCAGCGGCAACACCGGCATTGCGCTGGCCTTTGTGGCGGCGGTAAAGGGGTATCGGCTGATCCTGACGATGCCGGAAACGATGAGCCTGGAGCGCCGTGTGCTGGTGCGGGCGTTTGGCGCCGAGATTGTGCTGACACCGGGGCCGAGCGGCATGAAGGGCGCGATTGCCAAGGCGAACGAGATTCTGGCGAAGACTCCGGGTGGGGTCATCCTGCAGCAGTTCGACAACCCGGCGAATCCGGCGGTTCACCTGGCGACCACCGGGCCGGAGATCTGGGATGATACCGACGGCAAGGTGGATATTCTGATCTCGGGTGTGGGCACGGGCGGGACGATCACGGGCGTATCGCAATTCATCAAGCCGCGGAAGCCGTCGTTCAAGGCGATTGCCGTAGAGCCGACCGACAGCGCGGTGCTGAGCGGGGGCAAGCCCGGCCCTCACAAGATTCAGGGACTGGGTGCAGGTTTTGTGCCGAGCATTCTCGACACGAAGCAGATCGACGAAGTGGTGCAAGTGACGAACGACGAGTCGGTGGCAATGGCGCGGCGGCTTCCGCTCGAGGAAGGGCTTTTTGTCGGCATCAGTTCGGGCGCGGCGGTGGCAGCGGCCTTGAAGGTGGCGGCGCGGCCGGAGAATGCCGGCAAGCTGATCGTGGTGGTGCTGCCTGATTTCGGCGAGCGGTATTTGTCGAGCGTGCTGTTCGATGCGCTGCGGCAGGAAGTGCTGGCTCTGCAGACGCAGACGGTTTAGAAGCAGGGATCAGAGAACAGGGGTCAGGGCTCGGAAGTCGGCGCGTTCTGATCTCCGCGAGCGAAGTGAAACAGACGAATGGGCCTGTGGGGACGCATGCGCGAAGACATCACCTCTATCATGGAGCGCGATCCCGCTGCGCGTTCCGGGTTCGAGGTTTTTCTATGCTATCCGGGGCTGTGGGCCGTCTGGATTTACCGCGTGAGCCATCGGCTGTGGCAGGCCAACCTGCGGCTGCCGGCGCGGGTTGTATCGCAGATCGGGCGATTCTTCACAGGTGTCGACATTCATCCTGCGGCGCTGTTGGGGCGGCGTCTGTTTATCGATCATGCGACCGGCGTGGTGATCGGGGAAACGGCGATTGTGGGCAGCGACGTTACGCTCTACCAGGGCGTGACTCTGGGCGGCACAGGCAAGGGCCACGGCAAGCGGCACCCAACGCTCTGCGACGGCGTCTTTGTCGGGAACAATGCAAACATTCTGGGCAATATTACGGTGGGCGAAAACTCGCGCGTGGGCGCGGGTTCGGTGGTGTTGGACAATGTGCCGCCCAATTCTACTGTCGTTGGCGTGCCTGCCCACATCGTCTATCGCGCAGGCCGGCGCGTGCTGCTCACCGATCCGCACGATATCAAAGATCCTCTCTCGGACGCGCTGATTGCGTTGTCGGCGCGCGTCGAAGAACTGGAAGAGCGAGTGGGCGCACAGCCCTGCGCGGAGCCGGTTCCTTTCGCAACAGAGGAAGCCGAGCGCACGGCCTATCGCAAAGAGCTGGATTACATTCGCGACTACGTTTCGATGGGCGAAGGGATCTGAAGCAGGGATTGAGGGAACCAGCGAGCCAGGACTGTGCCCGGGTAATTTCGCAGTTCAAGGTTCGCGGCTCCCACCCTTTCGCCAGAACAGAGTCGAAAGGATGCGGGGCACGGGGAAGATCGAATACGTGGCCTCTGAGGCTTGTTATTCGCCGCGGAGGGCCTGCATGGGGTTGATGGACGCGGCACGCAGCGCGGGTAGCGCGGAGGCGGCGAGGGCCAGAAGCAAAACGCCGAGGACAGCGAAGGTGAGCACCAGGGGATCGAAGGGGCTGACGCCGAAGAGCAGGGAGCGCAGCAGACCGGCAGCAGCGATGGCGCCACCCAGTCCGAGAACGCAACCGACGGCTGCGAGCTTGGCGCCGGACTGCAGAATGAGGCGCATGATGGCGGCGCGCTGCGAGCCGAGGGCCATGCGAATGGCCATCTCCTGCACGCGCGAGGCGACGGAGAACGCGATGATGCTGTAGATGCCGAGAATGGCGAGCAGCACGGCGGCGAAAGCAAAGCTGGAGATGAGGACGGTATTGAAGCGGCGCGGCGCTTCGCTGCCGGAGACGGCCTGCTCCATGGTCTGCACCTGGGTCAATGGAAGGAGCGGATCGAGGGAGCGGACGATGTTGCGCAGCCCGCTCTCCATTGCCTCGGGAGGCAGCGTGGAGCGCAGGACGACGTAGCCGCCGTTCCCGTTGAGGTCGTCGGGCTGGGCCAGCGAGCCGATGTCCGCTTCCAGCTGGGAGATGGGGAGGTAGTACTGCTCCTTGCTTGGGTCGTCGGGCGAGGTCAGCTTTACGTCGTCTACTTCGCCGATCACGGTGATCCAGGGGGTCTGCATTTCCTGTGTGCCGATGCGCACCCGCTTGCCGATGGGGTCCTGGCCGGGCCAGAAATGCTGCGCCATCCGCTGATTGACGATCATCACCAGTTGTTTCCCGGCGCGATCGTCTTCAGTGAAGGTGCGTCCGTGCAGCAGGGAAATCCCCATAGTAGAGAAGAAGTCGCCTTTGATCTGCGAGACGGTCGCCAGATTCATGTCGGCGCCCTTGGGCGGAACGTATCCATCGACGACAAAGGTCTGGTTATTGTTGTTGTTCCCGGCCGGAACCACGCTGGAGAGGGCACTGGACTTTGCGCCGGGAAGCTGATTGAGCCGATCGAGCAGTGTGCGGTTGAAGGCATCGATCTGTTCCTGCTTGGAGTATTGCTTCTGCGGCAAAGAATAGGCGGCGATGGTGACATGCTCGGGGCGGTAGCCGAGATCGACGGAGCGCATTTTTTCAAAGCTGCGCAGGAGGAGTCCTGAGGCGGAGAGCAACACCATGGCAATCGCGATCTCAGCGATGACCAGTGCGGAGCGCAAGCGGGCGTGTCCGCCGCCGGCGGTTCCGCTGCGGCCTCCCTCTTTCAGATGGGTGTTGACGTCGGTGCGGAGCGCGGCAAAGGCCGGGGCAAGGCCGCAGAGGAGCCCGGTGACAACGGCCAGCAACAGAGCGAAGCCGACCACATACCAGTTCAAGCCAATTTCATTGATGCGGGGCAGGCTCTCGGGCAGAAGGCTCTTGCCCGCGCGGAGCGCGAGGGCAGCCAGCGAGAGGCCGAGGACTCCTCCGGTCCCGCTGAGCATGAGGCTTTCAAGGATTGTCTGGCGCAACAGAGCCGCGGCTTGGGCGCCAAGAGCCATGCGCAGGGCGATCTCGCGCTGGCGGCGAATGGCGCGCACCAGCATGAGTCCAGCAAGATTGACGCAGGCGATGAGCAGGACGACAGCGACGGCAAGAAAGAGGGTGCGCAGGAGCGGGCGCGACTGCTCGATGGTCTCTTCCTGCTGGGGGCGCACGACGGGGTCGATGTGGAGGCTGGCCATGTTAGCCGGATAGTTACGCATGATTTCCTGGGCAACGCGCTCGGCATCGATTTGCGCCTGCTTGGCGGTGAGGCCGGGCTTGAGCCGGCCAACCATCTGGTAGCTCCAGTTGGCGCCGGCGTTGGGGGAGAGTTCGCTGGCCGTGAAGCTCATGGGCACCCAGAGCTCGGTGCGGTTGAGTTGACCGGTGACGAGGGGAAACTCGAAGTTGCGCGGCATAACGCCGATGACGACATAGGGCTTGCGATCGAGGAGAACCTTGGTTCCCAGAATCTGGGGATCGGCATGAAACCGGTTGACCCATGTGGCATAGCTGAGGACCGTTACCTGGGCGCTGTGTTCGTCTTCATCGGCGGTGAAGAAGCGGCCAAGCTGAGGAGCGACGCCGAGCGCAGGAAAGACGCCCGAGGTCATGCGTGCCGCATTCACCTGGGCAGGCTCGCCATTCCCGGAGAGCTCGTAGCCCGCGTATTGATAGCCACCGAGCGCAGTGAAGGAATGGGTATCGCGGGCATAGAAGCGAATGTCGGGCACGGTGACGCCGACCTCACCGTTGCCGGTCACATTGACGCCTGCGAGCCGGTCGGCGAGGACCATCACACGATCGGAATCCGGGAAGGGCAAGGGCCGCAACAGAACGCCCTCGACGATGGAAAAGATTGCCGTGGTGGCGCCGATGCCAAAGGCCAGCATGAGGATCGCGGTGGCGGTGTAGCCGGGCGACTTGAGCAATTGGCGGACAACGAAGCGAAGATCGAAGCGGAGTTTTTGCATGGAAGGCGGCCTCAAAAATGAGGATCGGGAACAGAGTTTGCGTGCATTTTGCCGGCCAAAGCTGCTTGGGCGCTGAGGCTGTGCTTTCAGCAGGATAAGACGAGTGAGGGCAGATGGTAGCGAGGCGCGGCGTACGGCGGCGAGACGGGGTGTTCACAAACGGACACCAGGCGGCAAACGGAGCCGAGGCACGAACCAAGGCGCGAAGATCCCTTGCCAGGCGCGCATCTCTGTAGTAGATTCACCTACGAATGTAGTAATAGACCGATGATCCAGAGGCTCTCAAAACTCGAATTGCAGATCATGGAAACGCTTTGGACGCGCGGCGAGTCGTCGATTCGCGAGATGCAGGAGGCGTTTCCCGAGGATGCGCGCCCTGCGTATACCACGGTGCAGACGACGGTGTATCGCCTGGAAGCGAAGAGAGCTCTGAAGCGGGTGCGGAAGATGGGCAACTTTCATCTGTTCGCCGCCACGGTGACGCGGCGCAGTGCGCAGCGGCGATTCATCGACGACCTGCTGCTCCTGTTCGGGGGCAAATCGAAGAGCGTGATGGCGCAGCTGATCGAGACCGGCAACCTGACGCTGGCCGACGTACGCGACGCCGAGAAAACCCTGCGGGCGCTGGCGCAGAAAAAGCCGGGGATGGCGAAGAAGGCGACGTGATGGCGATCGACGCGTGGCGGGCGCTCGGGGATCATCTATGGCAGACGACTCTTTTTGGAATCGTCGCCGCTGCTCTCGGACTGCTGCTGCGCAAGGCTCCGGCCCGTGTGCGCTCGGGTATCTGGCTGGCCGCATCGCTCAAGTTCCTGGTTCCCTTCTCGCTGCTGATCGCGATGGGCAGCCTGCTCGCGCCCACGCATCGGGCGAATGCTTCTCTCGAACCGGCGTCCCTTTACTCGGTGGACACATTCAGCCAGCCTTTCACCTATGCGCCGGGAACGATTGCCGTGCGCATGCCGGGAGCCTTGGAGACGTCTTCACGGAACGTGATGCGCTGGGTGCTGATTGGCGGAACGATTCTGTGGCTGGCGGGAATGCTGGCGGTGCTTGGCGCGTGGGCCCGGGCATGGCGCCGGGTTGGGGCGGCGTTGAAGAGCGCACAATTGGCGGTGGGCGGGGGCGAATTGGTCGCGCTGCGCAGGCTCGAGGCGGCGATAGGGATGGAAAGGCCGATTCCCCTTCTGCTTTCGGAGTCGGCGCTCGAACCGGGGATTGTCGGCGTGCTCAAACCGAAGCTGGTTTGGCCGCGCAGGATTTCGGAGACGCTGAGCGAGGAGCAGATCAGGGCGATCCTGGCGCACGAGGTTGCCCACGTGCAGCGCCGCGACAATCTGGCAGCTGTACTGCACATGGTGGTTGAGGCGGTGTTCTGGTGGCACCCGCTGGTGTGGTGGCTCGGGAAGCGGATGATAGACGAACGCGAGCGCGCCTGCGATGAGGCTGTGGTGCTGCTGGGGAATGCGCCAGAAACGTATGCGGAAGCGATCCTGCGCGCGTGCCGTTTCTCGATCGAGTCGCCGCTGGCGTGTGTGGCCGGCATCAGCGGCGCAGAGTTGAAGCAGCGCATACAGCGGATTGTGGCGGGAGAGCCAGTGCGCGTGTTGGGCCGCGGCAGAAGGGCTGCGCTTGGCGGATTGGGCGCGGCGGCGATTTTGATTCCGGTAGTGTTTGGGTTCGTGGATGCGCCGCGGGTGAGCGCCGGGTTGGAGGATCAACCGGCTGCGGCGGGGCGTTTCAGCTTTGAGGTGGCGACGGTGAAGCCGGGCGACCAGAACGCGACGCAACGCTCGCTCCTGATGCTGCCGGGAAAGCTGACGGTCCAGAACATGCCGTTCAAAATGGTGATCATGTTCGCCTTCGATGCGAAGTCGGATTCACAGATTTCCGGGCTTCCGGATTGGGTGAACTCGGCCACCTACAGCATCGAGGCGAAAGAGGACGCAGCTACGGCGGCTGCGCTGGACAAGTTGCCGCGCGACGAACGGACAAAACAAGTGCAGCTGATGCTGCAGGCGCTGCTGGCGGACCGGTTCCACCTGAAGGTGAGTCACGTTGCGAAGGAACTGCCGGTCTATGCGCTGGTGGTGGTCAAGGGCGGACCGAAGCTGAAGGAGACGCCGGTGTCGGCAGCAAATCCAGCACCCGCGCCCGATCCGCTTCCCGCGCCGGGCACGCCGCCGAAGCTCGGCAAAGGCATGGTGTTTATGCGACCCGGACAAGTAGAGGCCAGTGAGATGGGCATGGATATGCTGGCCTCGGGCATTCTTTCGCGCATGCCGGAGGTAGGCGATCGCGTCGTGGTGGACAAGACGGGGCTGACGGGCAAGTACGACTTCACTCTCAAGTGGACGCCGGAAAATGCGCCTGCCCCGAGGACGCCGGAGGCCGACAACGGCACGCCGAAAGATGATGCCCCGCCGGGCCTGTTCACTGCTCTCGAAGAACAGCTGGGGCTTAAGCTGGAAGCGCAAAAGGGCTCGGTCGAAACGCTGGTGGTGGATTCGATCGATCGGCCCACGCCCAACTAGGCACTGGATGCAGCAGAACCCTGACACTTGCTCGCTCAGCTAGATGCCGGGCACCGGCGGGCAGCCGGGGAATTCGGTCAGGTAGGTGTTGCCCTTGTAGCCGAGATACTTGATGCCGATTTTGCTGGTAAAGAATCCGTCGGCGGTCATGTTGCGCAGGAGCGCGAAGGAGTCTACGGCGGAGACCAGGCTCGGGTCACCGGTTGCGTTCTTGCGCCAGGCGATGCGATCGAGGATTTCGGTTTGCTGTTGCGCGGTGCAATCGAGGTAAGCCTTGCCGTAGCGGCCGGTGCAGGTGGTGTTGAGCCATGGAATACCCGGGCCGAGCTGGGCTTGATAGCCGGTGTTCTCGCTGGTGATGAGGTCGATGAATTCTGGTGCGCCCGCATCGACGGCGCCGCCGGAGTCGGCATCGGCGGGGAAGATCGTGTCGCAGAGGGATTGCAGAGTCCTGT
The DNA here is from genome assembly GCA_036520995.1 of Occallatibacter sp. Classification (GTDB taxonomy): domain Bacteria; phylum Acidobacteriota; class Terriglobia; order Terriglobales; family Acidobacteriaceae; genus Telmatobacter. Next base: position 19,559 of record DATDIQ010000051.1, on the reverse strand, counting down.
AGTCGGCGGCGGAGAAGAATTTGGGAGTGTAGGCGCCGGTCGCGGTCTTTTCCGCTTCGATCATCGTGTGCGCAGATTCGGCCGCTTGCAGGGGAATTACGCGCAGAACCGAGCCGGCGACAACTCCGAGCGAGAGCGACTTCAAGACGGCGCGGCGGGAAACTGAGTCAGCATGCATCGTCTACAACTCTCTTTTCTTGGCCTGGTCGAGCAGATATTCAGATGTACGCCACGAGAGGGCCATGATGGAGAGCGTGGGGTTCTTGTCGGGATTGGAGACGAAGGGTGCGGCGTCGGCGACGAAGAGGTTCTTGACGTCGTGAGCCTGGCAGTTGCTGTTGAGCGCGGAGGTTTTGGGATCGTTGCCCATGCGCACTGTGCCGAGCTCATGAATGATTTCGCCGCCTTGGGCGATATGGACGCCGGGGTTTTGCGGCGGCGCGTTGGAGGGGGGAGCCGCATCACTCTCGATGCGCGGGTGGCGGCGGGTGCCGGCGATGACGGTGCCCCCGCCGGCTTCGATGATGGAACGGAAAGTGGTTTGCATGTGAGCAGCCATCTTCAATTCGTTTTCGGCCCATTGCCAATGGAAGCGGAGAACGGGGATGCCCCATTGGTCTTTGACCGCAGGATCGATGTCGCAGTAGCAGTTGGGATTGGGAATCATTTCGCCACGGCCGCTGAAGCCGATGACGGTGCCGTAGGAACTGCGGCACTTCTGCTTGAGGCTGACGCCGTAGCCTTCGTGCTCTTCGCAAACGCGATCGAAGTTGCCGACGCCGGGCATATCGCGGCCTCCGCCGAACTCGATGTGGTAGCCGCGGAGAAACTCGTTTTGCTTTCCGAAGAGCCACCACGGCATGTACATGTGCATGCCGCCGACGCCGTCGTGATTGTGTGCCGGGAAGTTTTGAAGCTGGGGAAAGTATCCGGCGAGGTCGCTGCCGACCGAATCGGTGAGATAGCGGCCCACGACGCCGGAGGAGTTGGCGATGCCGTTGGGGAAGCTGGCGGAGCGCGAATTCAGAAGGAGGCGGGCCGATTCGCAGGCGCTGGCCGCGACGATGACGGCTTTGGCGTAGATGCGCTGCTCGGATTTGGTGGCCTTATCGACATAGGAGATCGCTTCGACTTTACCGCTGTCGCCGAGGATCAGTTCGCGGGCCATGGCATTGGCGATCATGGTGAAGCGGCCGGTGGCGGCGGCGGGCGGAATCATGACCTGGCTGGAGCTGAAGTTGGAAGCGGAGCGGCAGCCGCGTCCGCATTGCGCGCAGTAGTGGCAGGCATCGCGGCCGTTGAGCGGCTTGGTGAGGATGGCGAGGCGCGATGGAATGCAGGTGATGTGGAGCTGGTCGCAGGCCTTCTTGACGATGGTCTCGGTGCAGCGCGCCTTCGGCGGCGGGAGGAAGACGCCGTCGGGTGCGTTGGGAACGTTTTCTTTGGTCCCGAAGACGCCGATGTAGGATTCGACTTTGTCGTAGTAGGGGGCGAGCTCGTCGTAGGTGATGGGCCAGTCGTCGCCCATGCCGTCGGTGGAGTGGGGACGAAAATCGGCGGGACCGAAGCGCAGGGCGATGCGTCCCCAGTGATTGGTGCGGCCGCCTTCGATGCGTGAACGGAACCAGCGGAACGAGGAGCCGGGCGCGGTGGTGTAGGGTTCGCCGTCGATTTCCCAGAAGCCGTTAGGGGCGAGAAATTCGCCGAAGTTTTTTCCGAGGCCGCCGATGCCCGCGCCGCGGTGCGGAAGCTGGTAGGGCCACACGTGTTCTTTGAAGTCGCGCTCTGGATCGAGACGCGGCCCGGCCTCGATCATGACGACGCTGAGGCCGCCTTCGGTAAGAACTTTGGCGGCTGTGCCGCCGCCGGCACCGGAGCCGATGATGCAAACGTCGTAAACTTTGCGCCTGGGTGTGACCTCAAACATGCATCTCTCTCCGGCGGAGCCGCGTGCGGAATTTTGCCGAGCGTTGCGCGCAGAATCCGCGAGGCAGGGTGCAGAGTTCGCCTGTAACGCGCAGGGGAAAATGCGTTCGTTGCAACGCAGTCACTATACGCCGCCGATGGGAGTGCGGGCGAGTGCGGGCAGAGGTTCGGGGAACAACGAAGTTCAGTGGGTTCCATCACGGCACGGGTGGTCATGGCGACGGGTCGAATGTCGCTGGTGTTGACGAGAAAGTCCCGCTCACAGGGAGAGCGGTTCTGTGCCGCGCCAGGTCGTGGGCGAAGCAAGGAATCGATTCCGAAGGCCGGCCAAAAGAGCCGGGCGATCCTGCTTTTTGTTTTTCCTTTCTTTCCAAAACAGCCCCCGTCACGGTCACGCTGCGCGTCCCACGGTGTACGTGGTATCCTCCACCGTTCGAAGAGGTGCATCCAAAGACACCGGGGGCTGCATGGGATCCGGACGGGGATGCTGGGCCTGTCGAGATGCAGTGGGGCCGTGTAAGCCAAAGAAAGCAGGGCCATTACGGATATGAGAGACACATTGGGTGTTTTACTCGCGGGAGGCGCCGGGGAGCGGCTCTTTCCGCTGACGAGAGACCGCGCCAAGCCGGCAGTGCCGTTTGGCGGGCACTACCGAATCATCGACATCACACTTTCGAATTGCATCAACTCGGGCCTGCGCCGGGTTTATGTACTCACCCAATACAAGGCGCTTTCGCTTAACCGCCACGTCCGCGAGGGGTGGACCGGCGTTGTGGCACAGGAACTCGGCGAGTTTTTCGAACTGCTTCCGCCCATGAAGCGCACTGGCTCCAACTGGTACATGGGCACGGCGGATGCGGTCTACCAGAACATCTATTCCATCGGCAGCGAGCAGCCGAGGCACGTCATTATTCTTTCCGGCGATCACATTTACAAGATGGACTACAGCCGCATGCTCGAGTACCACCGCGAGCAGCACGCCGATGCGACGATTGCGACCCTGCCCATTCCCCCGGATGAGGTCAACCAGTTTGGCATTGTGGAAGTTGCGCAAAGCGGCGAGGTGGTGGGCTTCCAGGAGAAGCCGGCCTCGACGACTGTGCGTTCGCCGTTCAATCCTAACGCGGTAGATGCCTCGATGGGCATTTACATCTTCGACACCGAGTGCTTGCTGAAAGCTCTGATCGCAGACTCGGAGGACCCGGCTTCGAAGCACGATTTCGGACACAACATTCTTCCCAATCTGCTGGGCAAGAAGAAGGTGATGGCCTACAGCTTCGTGGACGAGAACAAGCAGCAGGCGCTCTATTGGCGCGACGTGGGGACGCTCGACGCGTACTACGAAGCCAACATGGACCTGTGCTCGGTTTCGCCGGTCTTCAACCTCTATGACAAGAGCTGGCCGATCCGGACGCGGGTGCGCCAGTATCCGCCCGCCAAGTTCGTCTTCGGCGAGCCGGGACGCACAGGCATGGCGGTTAACTCGATCATCACGGCCGGCGTGATCATCTCGGGCGCCTCGGTTTCGAACTCGGTGCTGTCACAGGACGTGCGCGTGAACTCATACTCCGATGTGGATGCGAGCATCATCTTTTCGCATGTGCAGATCGGGCGGCATTGCCGCATCCGGCGCGCGATCATCGATCGCGATGTACACATTCCCGAGGGGACGGTGATTGGCTACGACCCGGTTGAAGACAAGCGCCGCTATTTCGTTACGCCTTCGGGACTGACGATTGTGACGCGCGACGCCTCGCTCTTCGAGAATCCGGTGTCGCAGGACTTCCTCGAGCGGTACTGAGTTACGGTTTGCCGCAAATGGCACGGTGTCTGTCTGCGCGCCGTTTGTCTGGGCTTACTTCTTGTATTCCTGGAAGAGCTCGGGGAACTGCTGGCGCAGCGCAGCGATCTTCGGGCGGTCGCAGACCAGGATGTAGGGATTGTTCGGATTGAGGTCTGCGTAGTGCTGGTGATAGTGCTCGGCATCGTAGAAGCCCTTGAGCGGGACTATCTGCGTCACAATGGGTCGGGCAAACACGTGAGCAGCATCGAGCTGTGCGACGTAGGCAAGGCTCAGGCGCTTCTGGTCGTCATTCGCGTAGAAAATCACGGAGCGGTAGGACGGGCCGACGTCGGGCCCCTGGCGGTTGAGCTGGGTGGGATCGTGGGCGACGGAAAAGAAGATGCGCAAGAGCTGTCCATAGGTGATCTTCGAAGGATCATAGACCACGCGGACCGATTCGGCATGGCCGGTGGTCTCGGTGGTGACCTGGTCGTAGGTGGCCGTCTGTGGGGTGCCGCCCGAATAGCCAACAGTGGTGTCGACGACGCCCTTCACGCGCTCGAAGACCGACTGGGTTCCCCAAAAGCAGCCTCCGGCAAAGACCGCAACCTCTTTGCCTGATTGCGGCGCGAGTTTGTCGTCGGTAGTCGCGGCAGGGATGGGCCCGCCGCCTGCCGCCTTTGCAGTGCGCGTGGCGACCAGAACAGCGACGGCGAGAACGAGCACAGCAACGCCAAGAACAGCGGCCCATTTTGTCATGGAACTCCCCTTGAGTAGCCGCTTGACTCGGATACGGCCACCGGATGTGAGATGAGTATAGGCCGGAAAAGTTACCGGGCCGAGGCGATCGAATGCGGTTTGGGGATGGGACGGGTGTCTGGTTCCAATCATGGAACCAGGTAACAAAATCATGCGTATAGCACACCATGGCGAGTGCGGGTACATTAAGCTGGAGCATGCTGGGGCTGGCGGCCCCGCCCAAGCCACGTCGGCGGAGTCTCCAGCCCCGCGAGGCAGGGGCTCCACGGGCGAGTGGGCATTCCCAGGGAAATCCCGCTGCTGCCAATGAAGGGATGCTGCGGGCTCGCGCGGCGCGCGGGGAGGGAAGAGCGCTGGAGACCGACTGGACCCAAGTAGTCCGCCGCTGCATGGACGGGGATTCGGGCGCATGGGCCGAGCTGGTCCGCACGCATCACCGGCGTGTCTATGGGTTGTGCTACCGTTTCACCGGGAACGGGGCGGATGCAGAAGATCTCACCCAGGATGTCTTCTTAAAGGTCTATTCCAACTTAGCCAGTTTCGATATGGGGCGCGGCAGTCTGCAGGTATGGATCACAACGATGACCCGCAACCTGCTGGTGGATAACTTCCGCCGCACCCGGAATCAACGTGCCACCGGCTCGCTCGATGAGGGGTGGGACGTGACCGACGAGCTGCGTCCGGTGGACCGGCTTGTGTCGCCGTCTCTTTCGCCCCATGAATCGGCGGCGCAGAAGGAACTATCAAAGATGGTGCAGGACGCGCTGGCCTGTGTCAGCGTGGAGCTGCGCGAGGCGGTCATTCTAAGAGATTTGCAGGATTTGGACTATAAGGAAATCGCCCAGGTTCTGGGCATACCCGAAGGTACCGTGAAGTCCCGCATCAGCAGAGGCCGCGCGGAACTTGCGCGCCTGCTGGAACGTAATCAACGGGAGGTGATGTAATCATGGCGAGCAGCACACACATTCCGAATTCTCCGGCTTGCGGCCAGTGGGAGACTCTCCTGGCCGATGCGCTGGATGGGTTGCTGCGACCCGAGGACGAGGCGACTTTTTCAGGCCACATGGCCATCTGCCCCGCCTGCACGGCGTTGTTTGAAGAATCGCGGCGCGGCCGCGAGTGGCTGGACTTTCTGGCGACCGAGCCCGATGTGCCCGAAGGTTTGCTCGACAAGATTCTTGCTTCCACGGGGCCCGGACAGGTCGCCGGCTATGGACTCGTCACCCCCGGCAGCACGACGCTACCCATGCCCCAGCCCTGGCAGCGCCCCGGTTTCATAGCGGGGGTTCGTCGCTTTGCTGAACCGCGGCTGATGATGACGGCTGCCATGGCATTCTTCTCCATCGCCCTCACCCTCAACCTGACGGGTGTGCGCCTCTCGGATCTCAAAGTTTCGAATCTACGGCCCACGGCGATCCGTTCGTTCATGGAGCGGCGAATCACCATGGCCTCGACCCCCATCATTCGCTACTACGATCACCTTCGCCTGGTGTACGAAGTGCAGTCGCGCATGCGCGAGTTGCGCCGCGGCAGCCAGGGCGAGAACACCGAAACGCAGCCGCAGAACAGTACGCCGGCCGCGGCGCCTGGCGAATCAAAGCAGAGCGCTCCCCACAAGGACGGAGGTTCGCGCGTCGATCCTCCACAGCAGTCGGGCGTGCCGGCGGTTAACGATTCATCGGATTACCTGGAGACCTCTCTCACACTCATGGACCAACAACCCGCCCACCATCCCAGCAACGTCGACCTGTCGCTGGGGATCCTGGCGCATCCTGGCGGCTCCGTATCAGCACGATCGGAAAGGAGCACAGTATGGATTGCGTAAACCATCCAGGAACGGCGGCCACCGCTTTTTGCCAGAACTGCGGCAAGGCGATGTGCGCCGCTTGCACGCGCAACGCGCCGGGCGGCCAGGTTCTGTGCGAACTTTGCTCGGTTGCGTGGCAAAACCTCCAGCAGCCTTTTGTTGCTCCCCCGGTTGGAACCCCGAACCCGGTCGCAGCCGCGGTTCTGGGGCTGATCCCCGGCGTGGGCGCGATGTACAACGGCCAGTTCTTCAAGGGCCTGATTCATGTGGTCATCTTTGCTGTGTTGATCAGCATCACCGATCACTACGGTATCTTTGGCATCTTCATTGGCGCCTGGGTTCTCTACCAATCGTTCGAGGCGTATCACACGGCGGTAGCGCGGCGCGACGGATTGCCGCTGCCCGATCCCCTCGGACTGAACGAAGTGGGCAACTGGCTGAATCTGGGCGGGCGGTCCACCTATCCTGGACAACAACCCCCCGCTGGCCCGTGGGCTCAGGGTGCTGTGCCCCCGGCTGGCTCGGCGAGGGGCGCATATCAGGCTCCTTACACAGCCCCCTATCCACCGCCGCCGGCGGGCACGTACGCAGCACCACCGTTTAACCCGGTCGCAGGATTCACCGATCCGGGAGTGCCGCCGGCGCCGCCTGTTCCACCTGTGCCTCCCGTGCCGCCGTTGGGCTGGCGCCGCAAAGAACCGATCGGCGCGCTGATTTTGATTGGCTTCGGCGTCATTCTTCTGCTCAATCAGATGGGCTACCTGGCGGAGCACTTTGTTCATTTCCTCTGGCCGCTCATTTTTATCGCCCTCGGCGCGTGGCTGATTGTTCGCCGTGTTGGTGACTCCTCAACGCATGGACGAGGACCTGTCCCTGGGGACCGCGACTCGAAAGGGGGAACACAATGAACCGCTACATCCTCATTCGCCGTTTGACGGGTCCCTCGGTTCTTCTTCTGCTCGGAGTGGTTGCGCTGCTGCATCAAGCCGACCTCGTCAGCTGGAGCATCTTCATTCCTCTGCTGCTGATCCTAATCGGCGTGTTGAAACTGGCCCAGCGAGCAGCGTTGGCGGTGGCTGGCGATGAACCGATGTATCCCGGCTCGCCCTATCCCGGCGCGCCGTATCAAGGTTCGCAGTATTCCTATGGCGTGGGAGTTTCTCAGACGCCGCCAGCTCCGGGGCCCACGGGAACAGAGATTGTCCCGGCTCCGCCCCAGGACTTTGGCAAAGGTTCAGAAGGAGGACAGTCATGAGCAGCCAGCCTCCTTACACACCGCCGGGCGGCGGCGCACCGTACGATCCACGCACGCAGTGGCGCGCGTATCGTGAGCAGCAAAAGGCTGCATGGCGCGCCCAGCGCGATGCGTGGAGAGCGCAGCGCCATGCATGGAAGGCTAGCTATGGCGGCGGATATGTACCGCGCGTGCCGTCTGTCGTAGGCCCAATCATTCTTGTGGCCATCGGCATTGTGGGTCTGCTGATTTACGGCGGCCACATTTCCCCCTCGAACTTCTGGATGTGGTATGGGCACTGGTGGCCTCTCTTGTTGATTGCCGCCGGTCTGGCTCTGCTGGGGGAGTGGGCACTCGACATGCGCCGCGCTACGCCGGTGCATCGCAGCGGCGGGTTTGTGGGCGGCCTGATTCTGCTGGCATTGATTGGTCTTGCGGCGTCGGGTTGGAATGGCTTCTGGGGCCCGATGCGCGCGAATTGGGGCGACCATGACGACAACAACTTCTTCAATTTCTTTGGCCAGCCGGAGCGCGACCAGGATCAGCAGGTGCTGAATGCGCAGATTCCCGGCAATGCGGTGATCCAGATCGAGAACCCGCGCGGCGACGTGAGCGTGACCACGGGCGATGGGAATGCGGTCCAGGTGCAGGCGCACGAGGTAGCGTATGCCGATTCGGACAGCGGTGCGAAAAAGATCTTCGAGTCAGAGCAGGCGCACCTGACGGTCAGCGGCAACACGGTTCTGGTGAAGTCGGAGAGCAATAACAGCGGGCGTCTCAATCTCGCCATCACGGTTCCCAAGACGGCGCAGGTTACGGTGAATTCCGGACACGGCGATGTAACCGCGGCCGGCCTGGGCAATGGCGCCACCATCAGCTCGAGCCACGGCGACGTGCATCTGAGCACGATTCAGGGCTCCGTGCAGGTGCACTTCTCCAATGATCGCGGAGATTTCTCAGCGCACCAGGTGGACGGCGATCTGACTGCCGACGGCAATTGCAACGACGTCACGTTTTCTGAAGTCAAAGGCAAGGTGACCATCAACGGCGAAATCTTCGGCGACGTGCATCTCGAAAACGTCACCGGGCCGATCCATCTGCACACGTCGGTGACCGAGTTGCAGCTGGCGGCCTTGCCGGGCGATATGACGCTCAACTCCGACGATCTGCGCGTGACCGAGGCCAAGGGCGAAGTCCGCGTGACGACGCGCGAGAAAGACGTAGACCTGAGCCAGATTTACGGCGATACCTACGTGAGCAATAGCCGCGGCCAGATCTCGATTGAACCTGCCGGCTCCTACAGCATCGATGCCAAGAGCGGCAAAGGGGATGTAGAAGTGACGCTGCCGCCCGATACCTCCGCGACCGTCGAGGGGCACACGCATAACGGCGACATTGTTTCGGACTACGGTCTGGAGATCAATGGCGACGAGAGCAAGAGCGTGAGCGGGCGCATCGGGGGCGGGCAAAGCAAGATCAGCCTGAATGCCGATGTGGGCGATCTACGCATCAAGAAGGGGTCGGGTTTTCCGCCGGCTCCGCCCAATCCGCCAGCGTCGGCCAATGCGCCGCACCTGAGAGCTCCGAAAACACCGCCGGAACAGCCGGTGACGCAATAAGACAGTAAGACAGGGAACAGGGAGAAAGGCGCGGAGTGCTACTCTGCGCCTTTCTTCTTTTGTCTTTATTCGGCGCGCAGGGCTTGCATGGGATCGACGTTTGCTGCGCGTCGCGCTGGGAGGTAAGCGGCGATAAGGCCGGTCACCAGGAGCAGAGCCGGGGCGGCAACCATGGTCCAGCGATCGTGGGCGCTCACTCCATAGAGGAACCGGCCCACCAGCTTACCGGAAGCGAAGGCGAGGCCGATGCCGACGACTCCTCCGGCAAGCAGCATGCCACCCGCCTGGCGCAGCACCATCCACTGCAAGTTGGCGCGGCGCGCGCCCAGTGCGATGCGCACGCCCAGCTCGCGCGTCCGTTGCGAGACGACGTAGGCGAGTAGTCCATAAAGGCCTGCCATGCAGAGCACCAGGGCGCAGCCGCCGAAGATTTCGAGCAGGTGAGCCGCGAGACGCTGGCTGCCGAAAGAGTCCTCGACAATCTGATCCATTGTCGCGATCCGCGCACTGCCGAGTTCCGGGCTCGCCTGGCGGAGAATGTCGCGCAGTTCGGGAATGATTTCGGCCGTAGGGCGTTCGGTGCGCACGGCCAGGTCCATCGCCACCGTCGAGGGCTGATAGATTTTGCTATCCGGCGTGATCTGGCAAAGGCAGATTTCCACCTCGGGCTCCGAGTCCTCACTCACTTTCGCTTGCCGCTGATTGTCGAGGATGCCAATGATGTGCGTGTCCACGTCTTTGCTGAAGCTCCAGAACTTGGTGCCGACGATGGAGCTGGGGTCTTGCTTGTTCGGAGCATAGATGCGCGCGAACGCCGGGTTGACAACCGCCACGAGTCCCGACGTGGGTGTGTCGGTTTTGGAAAAGAACCGTCCGGCAATCATCTTGAACCCGAAGATCTGCTGGATCTCCGGAGTCACTGGCTTCAGCGTTCCCGAGACCATGGAATTGTTGCCCTGGCGAAGCCCCAGATGCACAGTGAAGGTGTTCCCCAGGGGAACTTCGCTGATCATGCCGGCGTTGTCCACTCCGTGGAGATGCTGCGCCCGCTCGAGGAGCGGCCCGTAGAGCACGCTCTCTACGTCTTTGTTCTGATAGCGAAAGGCAGGGATATTGAGATGCGCGACCAGAATATGGTCGGTGCGATAGCCGAGCGGCACATGGCGCAACGTATAAATGGTGCGCAGCAACAAGCCGCAGACTACAAGCAGGCTGAGCGACATCGCAATTTCGGCTGCTACCAGCACACCGCGCACACGATGCTGATGCCGCGAAGTACCCGCCTGGATTCCGCCCTGTTTCAATGCGGGTTCAATTGGTGCGCGGGCCGCGAGCCACGCCGGCCAGGCGGTTGAAACCAGCGTTGAAAGCAGCGTCATCCCGAGCAGGGCGAGAAGGATCCATTTGTCGGGCATGGCAGGCGTTGGGAGCGGCAAATTCTGGTTCAGTTCGCGTGCAAGGAACTTGACCGACGCAACAGCCAGCACGATGCCAAGCAGCGCCGCGGTGCCATTCAAGGCGAGGCCTTCCACGATCATCTGCTGCACCACGCGAAGACGGCTGGCTCCAAGGGCGATCCGCATCGCGGTCTCCCGCTGCCGTGTCATGTTGCGGGCCAGGAGAAGATTCGTCACGTTCAGGCTGGCAATCAGCCACAACACGCCTGACGCGGCCAGCAAGGCGAGCAGCGCGGTCCGGACATCCGCATCGACCAGCGTGCTGGTGTAGGTCTCCACCTCCACTTTGCTGTGTTCTCTGCCCATGGCAGCATCGGTGTAGCTAGTGTTGACGCGCTGCTGCACGATTGACATCTCGCTCTGTGCACTCGCGACTGTCGCACCTTTCGCCAGCCGCCCGAGGACCGAGAAATCCATAGCGGTGTACTCGCGGGTCCGGTCAGCGTCATGGAGTGTGAGCGACACCCAGACGTCGGGGGCGTAGACGCCGCTCGCGGGATAGCGGAACCCCTGGGGCATGACGCCGACAACCGTATATGTGGTGGCGTTGATCTTCACTGCCCTGCCGATGATTCCCTTGTCACCGCCGAAGCCGTCCTTCCAGGCCGCGTAACTCAGGACGATCGTGCCCGCATTCTTCCCTTGCGTGAAGCTCGGTTCCTCGGCAACGAATCCTCGCCCCAGCAGCGGCTGCACCTCCAGAAGTGGAAAGAGGTTCGCGCTGACCTCCATGCCCCGCACTTCGAGCGCCGAGGTTTGTCCCTCGAGATAGCTGCGGCCATTCATCTGCCGCGCGAGGGCCATCTGTTCAAAGGAGCGGGTCGCGCGGCGCCACTCGTCGAAGTCGAGCCAAGGCACAGCCCAGATTCCCTTGCCCGTCGGATCCCGCTCCTGAATCAGGACCAGGCGGCTGGGATCGCGATAGAGGACAGGCCGCAGCAACACGTGATCGACCACCGTAAACATCGCTGCAGCGGCACCGATGCCCAGCGCCATGGTTCCGAGAATTGTCGCCGTAAAGCCGGGATTGCGGCGCAAGGCACGCAGTGCGAAGCGAACATCCTGGTCAAGAGATTCGAGCCGGTTCCAACTCCAGGTGGCGCGCGTTTGCTCGCGGAGCAGCGCCGGATTGCCAAACGAACGCAAAGCAGAGCATCTCGCCTCTTCGGGAGCCATGCCCGCGGCTAGGTTCTCGTCAATCTGCTGCTCCAGGTGGAATTCGAGCTCATCGTTCAGCCGCGTTCCTTCTGTCGTCCGCCGGAAAAGCATCCGCATCGTCATGCGTACTCGATCCAGCCACCGCCTCATGGTTCCCCCCGCATCCGAGTCCGATGCTTCTCTCTGACACTGGACCCTTGTCTCACTCGCTCCGCAACGCCTGCATAGGATCGAGCCGCGAAGCGCGCCATGCAGGCAGCAGACAGGCCAGCGCTGCGACGAGCAACAGGGTCGCTGTCACCGCCGCATAGACTGTCGGATCGAGTGGCGCGGTTTCATAGAGCATCGCCTGGATCTGACGGACCACGACGGCGCTTGCGGCCAAACCGGTGACCAAGCCGAAGAGCGCTGGGCGCAGGCCATCGGCCAGCATCAGGCGCAGCACGTTTTCGCGCCGCGCGCCGAGGGCGATGCGAATGCCGATCTCATTGGTCCGCTGGGCAACCAGATAAGCGAGCACGCCATAGAGCCCGGTGGCGGCCAGCAGCAGCGCGATCACGGCGAAGGCCAGCACCAGCATCGAATCGAACGCGGAGTCGATCGTGGATTTCCCAATCGCTTCCTGCAGCGTCATGACGTCGGAGACGGGCAGATCGGGGTCGAGCGCGCTCACCACTCTCTGCATCGGCAGGGCGAGCGATTCGACGTCGTGCGTCGACCGCACCACAATCGTGGCAAAGCTATAGTTGTTGCCGTAGATCGGCCAATAGAGGGTGGGCATCGGCGGCTCGCCGACATTCCACAGCGTATCGCCCACTACGCCGACGACTTCATAGGTTGTCGTCCCGGTCGATGCTTTGATGTGTTTTCCGAGCGGATCTTCGTCTTTGAAGAGCGCCCGCGCGGCCAGGCGACTCAGCACGACAACATGGGCACGATCGAGCCGTTCATCGCTAGTGAAAATCCGTCCGCGCAGCAGCGGTAGTTCAATTGCGGCGAAATACCCCGGATCTGCGCCACGCACCGCGATGTCCGGCATTTCGGTCATCGGCAACGGAGGGTGTTCGATCACGCTCATTGTCTGGTCGCCATTCCAGCCTTCACCAGGCGCAGTGCTTACGAGGGCAGCTCGTTCGACGCCGGGCAGCCCGCGCACCCGCTCGATCAGGTGCTCGAAAAACGCGGCCTGCTGCGCCGGCTGTTTGTAACGGGCATCGGGCAAACTCAGTTGCATCGTCAGGACGTTGTCCACCGGTACGCCGAGATCGCTGCTGCGCAAGCGCTGATAGCTCTTGAGCAACAGGCCTGCGCCGACCAGCAGAACCACGGTCAGCCCCACCTGCAGGGCCAGCAGGAGCCTGCGCAATTGGGCGCGCGCTTTTCCGCCACTGTGCGCGCGCGACGACTCCTGCAGTGCCGACAAGACGTCTTTGCCCGTGGAGCTCAGTGCCGCAATCAAGCCCGAGAACAAGGCACAGACAGCGATGATGCACGCGGTAAACGCGCCAACCACTCCGTCGATCTGGATCGCGTCGACGCGGTTCATGTCGCTGCGCGCATGCAAAAGCCACTGCAGGGCGCACCATGCGAGCAGGAGCCCCAAAGCGCCTCCGCCCGCCGAGAGCAGGAGGCTCTCGATCAGCCGCTCGCGTATCAGGCGCAACCTTCCGCCGCCCAGTGCCGCGCGAATGGCCTGGTCTTTGCTGCGCGCCGCGGCGCGCGCCACCAGTAGGCCGGCCACATTCATGCACGCAATCAGCAGCACGCAGCCGGTTGCCGCAAGCAGCGCATACAGGGGGGTCTTGTAGGTCTCCACTGCGTCGTCCAGCGTGCTGTGGCCGGCCGCACCGTCGTGCACGGTGGGTTTGGCATGGGACTTCTGAATCTGCTTCTGCAGGGCATCGAGCTGGCCGACAAGCATGGGCAGCGTCGTTCCATGCCGCAGTCGGCCGACCACCAGGAACTCGTGATCCTCAAACGTTGAGATCAGCCACGGCGGCGCTTCGTGCCGCACCGGAGCCCATACCTGTACGGTGTTTCCGCCGAACGCACTGGAGAACATAAATGACGCCGGCAGCACGCCGATCACGGCATAAGGCTTCGCATCGAGCCAGATCGTCTTGCCCACAATCGCCGGATCGCCGTTGTAGCGCCGCATCCAGAACCCATGCGTGAGCATCACGGTGGCGGCCGCATCGGGCCTGTCGTCCTGCGCAGTGAAGCTGCGCCCCATCGCCGGGGTCACGCCGAGCACCGGGAAGAAATCCCACGTGCTCCACGCTGCCTTGATCTTCTCTGGAAGACGTCCTCCTTCCGCCGACACGTTGTAATCCTGGAACGGAGAAACCGCAGTTAGATCGGCATGAGCGCGCGCCGTCGACTGCCAGATGTCGAAGCTGCCGAAATCCACGGGCAGATGGCGGTGCGCCCCCTTGTGGTGCGAGTCCGCTTCATACAACGTGACCAGCTGCTCTGAATCGGTGTACGGCAGCGGCTTCAACAACACACTGCGCACGACTGTAAACAGCGCCACGTTGGCGCCGATGCCCAGGGCCATGACGCCGACGGCCAAGCCAAGAAACTCAGGCGCACGGCAGAGGGAGCGCGCGCTGTACCGGACATCGTGCAGGAGAGACTCCAGGCCGTTCCAACTCCAGGTGGCGTGGGTTTGCTCGCGAAGCAAGGCCGGATTGCCGAAGGTGCGGAGAGCGGCGGTACGTGCATCGGCCGCATTCATGCCTGCGGCAATGTTTTCGGCGATCTGCCTTTCCAGGTGAAACGCCAGCTCATTCTCCAAGCGCGCTATCTCGCGTCGTCGCCCGAAGAGTACCTGTGTCTTCATGCGTAATTGGCTCAGCCAACGCATCGTCGTCCTGCTTTCCTTTCGCGGACCGCGGCTCCGTCGATTCCTGGTGCGCGCTTAGATTTCCCCCACAATCAGGTTGATGGCGGTGGAGAGCCGGTTCCAGTTGGCGGTTTCATTTTCCAGTTGCTTGCGGCCCGCGGCGGTCAGCGCGTAGAACTTCGCTTGCCGGCCGGTTTCGCTTTCCTGCCACTTGGCCTTGATCCAGCCTTGCTGCTCGAGCCGGTGCAGCGCGGGATAGAGAGAGCCTTGCTGCACCTGCAGCACTTCGCCGGAGATTTGCTGAATGCGTTTGGCGATAGCCCAGCCGTGCATCGCCGCTGGGAGCAGGGTCTTGAGGATGAGCAGGTCGAGTGTGCCCTGCACCAGATCGTTCGGTTTGCCCATGCCTAGATAATCTACAACTGCGATTGTAGATCGTCAAGGTATCATTTTTGCGAGTCGCAAACGACGAGCGGCCGTGGTGCATCGAATACTTGCAGTGGGTGGCATGGTACGTTGTATGCTCCTGACGCGGGGAAAAACAGCCCATGCGGCTTTCGCCAATCAAAGTGATCACGGTGGAACGCGAGTATGGCTCGCGCGGGGGTGAATTTGCCCATGAGCTGGCCGCTCGACTGGGCTGGAAGCTGATGGACTCCGAGTTAATTGCTGCCACGGCCAGGCGCGCCGGGGTTTCTGCGGAACTGGCGTCAAAATACGACGAACGGCTCGATCCCTGGTATTACCGCTACGGCAAGGCCTTCTGGCATGACTCGGCGTATCCCATGACCGGGCTGGGCGAGGACCAGGTCTTTGACTCGGAGCGCATGCTTACGCTCATCAAAAAGGAGATTGAGCACGCAGCCGACGAAGGCAATTGCGTGCTGGTGGGCCGGGGCGCAGCCTGCGCGCTCTCCTGTGTTGCGGGCTGCTTCCATCTTTTCGTGTACGCTCCGCAGAAAGCCAAGCGTGAATGGTTTATGAAGGCGTTTCCTGAACAGGCCCAGCACGCCGATCAGATGCTGGCGGCCTTCGACAAGCGGCGCGCTGCAGTGATTCGCAAGTTCTATCAGCAAGATTGGTGCGCCCGCGGGCTTTACCACATGCTGCTGAACTCGGCGATGGGCATCGAGACCATGATTGAAGCCACGCTGGGTGCAGCCGGTTTGAAAGAGTGCGGCGTAGAGACCGTGAACCGCGAGATCGGAACCGTGGACGACTGCAGTTGAAGGGTGAGGCAGCGCCTGCGCAGCGAGTCATTCGTTGAATAAATCGAAGGTCGCAGCATCACTCGGGGTATAAGAAAAGCAACAGCAAAGCAAGAGCAACCGCAGGTCCTCCGTTTGGCGCAGAAGACGCGCCAAACTGCGCTCAGGAGAACGACGGGTTGGCGAATTAGCGACTGAGGGCGCGAGCGAAGGAGCGGGCTTTTATACGGCGACGCGCGGCACGCGTGCGCTAATCCGCGTGAACACTTCCCAGGGAATGGTGCCGCAGGCTTCGGCATGATCGAAGGCTGTGATCGTCTCCGCGTCCTGGGAGCCCAGAATCACGACCTCATCGCCCGGAGAGACATTGGGAATGTTGGTGACATCGAGAACGGCCTGATCCATGCTGATGCGGCCCACGAGGGGGGCGCGTTGTCCGCGCACTAGCAGGCTGAAGCGGTTACCGAGCTTGCGATCGAGACCGTCGGCGTAGCCCACCGCGAGCAGCGCCACGCGCATGGGATCGCTGGCGACGAAGGTGCCGTTGTAGCCAACGACGGCGCCCGCGGGAATCGAACGCGCCCCGACGATGCGGGTCTTCCAGACAAGGACGGGTTGCAGGGTCGAGCGTGCCGCAGCCAGGGGAGCTGGCTCGCGTTCGTCGAATGCGGGGTTGAAGCCCGGGGCCAAACCATAGAGTGCCAATCCGGGCCGCATCAGTGTTTTCATCCCATGGCGTTTGGCCAACCGGCCAATCGCGGCGGCCTGGCCGCTGAGCACCGCAGCGGAGTTCCCTACGTTGAGCCACTCGGCTTGTATTCCCGCGGCTTGTGCCTGCTCCAGCGCAGCCGCCAGCTTCGTGAGCTGCTCGCGCGTTACCACCCCGTTGGCCTCGTCGGCTGCAAAAAGATGCGTCATCATGCCTTCGAGCTTGAGGGGCGATTCAGGCTCAAAGCGCGCGAGCAATGGCGCGAGGTGGTCGAGGGCTACGCCCTGTCGGCTCATACCAGTATCCAATTCGAGGTGAACGGGAATCGCGGCCGACCCCGCATGCGCCGCAACTGCAGCGGATTCCAATTCGTCGAGCTGCCACGGCTCCCAGGCCACAACGGTCAGCCGGTGCTGCAACACCGCGTCTCCCTGGCCCGCAAATGCGCCGCTGATAACGAGGATGCGCGCTTCCCGGCATATCGCGCGCGCAGCAACACCTTCTTCCACGCTCGTAACCCCGAGCCAGTGTGCGCCGGCGCGTAGCGCAGCAGGCGCGCAGAGAGGCATCGAGTGCCCGTAGGCATCTGCTTTCACAATCGCCAGCAATTCGGCGTGCTGCGCAGTAATCCCGGCAAGGAATCGGAAGTTGTGCTCAAGAGCCTGGGTACGAATTTCAACCCAGCATGGGCGTGTCGTCATCGGATCTTCCACTCATCAGTGTAAAGTCCTGGCGGAGATGCCGGACTGAAAGCCCATCGTTAATCAGAAAATTGCGCAAGCTGTTTCTGCGCGGGCTTTGGGGTGAACAGGCTCACAACAATCATCGCCGCGAGTGCTGCAAAAAGTGCAGGAAAGATGGCATCGCGATCGGCAAGGATGGGCGGGAAGACAGCTTTCACCCCAGGAATATCCCACGCCAGCGTCACCACAGTGCCGGCGGCGATGGCTGCAACCGCTCCCCACGCGGTGACGCGCTTGGAGTAGAACGCCGCCAGCACGACAGGCGTAAGCGCCGCCGAGTAGATGGTGTAAGCCCACAACATTTTTTCAAGGATGCTTTGCGCGTAAATTGCCTGGTAGAGTGCCCAGCAGCCCAGCAGGACTACGGCAAGGCGCGAGATGATGAGCACTCGCTTGTGCGATGCGTCTGGAGCGATGTAGCGGACGAAAACGTCGTTGATCAGGTTTGTTGCCGGCGAGAAGAGGTAATTGGATGCGGTGGAGATGACCTTGGCGAAGACAGCACCCAGCAACAGCGCCCCAAGGAACGCCGGCAGTCCATGACGGGCGGTGTAGGGGATGATCTCAAACGGTTGTTGAGCCACTTCGCCGGTTCGATACATCGCCGAGCCGAACACCGCAATCGCCACGATCAAGGTTTCAAGCACGACAGTGCCGATGATCCAGCCAACGACGCTGACGCGTGCATCCCGTTCACTCTTGGCCGAGAAGAACTTCTGATACATCACCTGGTTGCCAAGCATCAGCAGCATTGTCGGCACCAGGAACTCCATGGCGCGCGCGAAGCTGAGGTTGCCGAGAACTTCAAAGTGCGTCGCCGGGAGCGCAGCGTGCAGGCCGTTCCAGCCCCCCGCCTCGATGAACAGATAAGGAGCCGCGATAAAGCAAATGACGGTGACCAGCGAGCCGATGGCCACGTCCATATAGGCCACTGACGACATGCCGGCCAGCGCCGTCGTCACGATGACAAACACGGCGATAAGGTAGGTGCCTAACTCGGGCGTGACCGCGTCAGGAAAAATCAGGTGGAGCACATTGCCGCCGCCCTTGAACTGATAGCTCGTGATCCCCACGTAGGCGAAGAGGATGGCGAAGGTGCCGAGCACGCGAGCCGTCTGGTTGTAGCGGGCCTCGAGCAGGTCGGGCAGCGTGAACTGCGCAAATTTGCGAGCCCTCGGTGCGATGAAGTAGATGAGCAGCAGGCCAAGCCATCCGCCGGCAGGCTGCCACAACGACGCAAATCCGTTGCGATAGGCATTCTCAGCTCCGGCGAAGAGTGATCCGGCGCCGATCCACGAAGTCAGCAGCGTAAGGACCAGGACAAAGGCG
This sequence comes from Occallatibacter sp., assembly GCA_036520995.1. Classification (GTDB taxonomy): domain Bacteria; phylum Acidobacteriota; class Terriglobia; order Terriglobales; family Acidobacteriaceae; genus Telmatobacter. Next base: position 982 of record DATDIQ010000051.1, on the reverse strand, counting down.
GGCAGCGACCGGCCGGCGACCAGATAATCGGCCTTGGTCTTGACGCGCGCGGCGCGATAGAGGGCGACACCGAGAAGGACTGCCACGATGACGGCGAGCACAGCGACATAGAGTTGCGACATCCGCGGCGTTCCTCTTGGGGAATGCGAGATTGGGAGAAGTGTATCGGATGGGGGGCGGCTTGTGGTCCGTGCGTCGTTGGGCGGCCGACATTCATCTTTCTGGCTTCGGGCAAGCGGACTGCCCGGGATGAGTGAGGAGAAATAAAAGGAGGACTCCGGCACCGTCCTTTTCGTTGACCCTCTTTCCTGGGATTGCTACACTAGCAATGCGGGGTGGAGCAGCCCGGTAGCTCGTTGGGCTCATAACCCAAAGGTCGCTGGTTCAAATCCAGCCCCCGCAACCAATTAAATCAATAACTTAATCGGACCCCTGGGGAGTTTGAGGGCGCATCTTATTGCGCCCTGGAAAATTCCGCTCCTGACGGCGCGCTGTGTCTCGTCAAAACTTCCTATCTGGGAATTCGCATGGCATCGGTGCGCAACGCGATTAGCTGCAGTTGATGCTGTTCGATGGTCTGCGTCCGCGCCCAGCGCTGTTCAGCCTCGAAGGCCTTTGCAATTTCGGTTTTGGCTTCTTACTCAGTCGATTCGCTAGAATCGCGCAATGCATGGCATAATCGCGCAGGTTTTGTTGCGCGATTCCAGTTATTGTTGCGCGATCGCCTTGAATATTGCGCGATTATCTGTTCTAATTGCGCGATAGATCGATCGCGCAACAAAATGGAGGCCCTCTCTCATGCCAAAACAGCGTCCAGAACGAGAAGATGAGCTTGTTTCGATCATAGAGATCGTGCGGAAAAGCCCTACCGGAGCTCGGCGGAGCGAAATCGAGAGAGGTCTTGAAGGCGTCCCGCAGAGAACCCTCCAGTTTTGGCTCAAAAGCCTCGTTGATGACGGGCACCTCATTCAAGAAGGTCGGG
>DATDIQ010000050.1:0-19867 GCA_036520995.1 Occallatibacter sp. | reverse complement strand
GCGATCGCCATGGCGCACGGCTTCGCCGTTGCGACACGGAACGTCGATCACTTTCAGGATACGGGCGTTTCCGTAATCAACCCCTGGGAATGAGTTCGGGCAGGACGGCTCCTTCAATTCCCGTTACTTGGCGTTGAGACTGCTGAAGTTTAACCAGCAGCTCGTTTCGGGTTGGCAACCGCAAAGTCCAGGGGACTTCTTCATCCCAAAATCGCATGCGCGATCCCCCGAAATCCTGCAAAAGCTCAGTCAATTTCAGATCACAAGGAAGGTCAACCATGGAAACTGCGCAGACTGCCGCAGAGGCCCTCGTGCGTCTAGAGGAGCCCTTTGCCTCCAAAGACGTGAAGTGGCTCGTGGCAGCCACATCAAAAGACGGACGTAAAGCCCGTGTCACCCCCTATGCTGATCCGCGGGCCTACACGGATCGGCTCAACCTGGTTTTCACCGCAAGCGGGTGGACTAGAGAGTACACGGTTCAAACTCTTGCTCCGATAACACGGCTGAAAAACGACAAACCCATTCAGACGGGCAAGGTACTCGTGACCTGCGTCGTCTCGATCCCCGGTGTGGGCATCCATAGCGGCTGCGGCGAAGAATGGGCCGAGGATCCAAACGCCCTGACGAGTGCTGAGGCGCAAGCATTCAAACGTGCGTGCTCGAATTTTGGTCTGGGCCGGTACTTCTACAACTTCGCCGAGATGTGGGTGGATCTGGACGAATACAAGCACCCACGGCAGATTCCGAAACTACCCCCGTGGGCGCTTCCCGAAAATGAACGCCGGAGCGGAGGTGACGCCGCAGCGAAGACGAGCACTGCCAGCAACGGGACCTCTCCTGTGCAGAAGGGACCACTCGATGCAAGCGTCACCAGCAAGATCGAGGATTGCCGCAGGGATCTCGGTCATCTCCTTTATAGCAACATCCTGGGATCGGTGGCGAAGGTTCGCTCGGCGCGCGATATCCCCACTTCAGCACCTCCAACAGGAAGTGCTGAAGTGGATGGAAAGTGGTGTCCGAGGGATGGCGCAGGTGCGCCGAGTGGCGTCCGAAACCGTAGAAGCCGAGTTCTACGGGTTCCTAGAACGCCTGGGAATCCGATCGCTAAATCAGATTCCAAGCTTTGGCATTTTGACCAAACTCGTCTCTGAAATGAATGAGGCGCAATCGCGGATGCCGGCCGCATAGGCGGGAAACTCAAACTTCCAACGGAAGAGGGATGCGAGCAGTCGCGTCCCTCTGTTTTTTGAGGTCAACCAAAATGAGAGCCATGGAGTGCTTGATGCTGTCGCCCGAGCCGGCTCTCGCTGGTAAGGGCGGTCGGCGCGCCGTACATTAGTACTGCCACATGCTCGTTACCTTTCTGTCCTTCGCTAACTGTGTACGCCCGCCCTAGCGAGGGCTGTACCTGAAGAACCGAAAAGATTCCGGGCGTGGCCCTGTGGCGGCACCACGCGGAGTTCGGTTCACAATTTTCAGTGTACTGAGGCGCCGCCGCGCTCCTGCCCGAACACGGCAAACCGTACGGAACATACCCGCACCATTTTTTCGTAACTGAATTTGCAGGATTCTTTGTCGTTCATAATTGATTACCGCGCGCGTCTTCCTTATGAGAGTTCTGGAGCCCAAACCCGTGAGCGCCGCGACCGCGAACCTTCCGGAAGTAGACCGAAGCGAAGCGATCTCGCGCCTGTTCGCCGAGCACTACCGGCGGATTCTCCATGCCGCCTACCACATTACCGGCGAGCTGGCTGACGCGGAGGACATCGCTCAGAGCGTGTTTTTGCGGCTGGGCATGGGCGCGGTTCCAGAGCTATCGAATGCCGGGAGTTACCTATACCGGGCTGCGATCAACGGCGCCATCGATCTCGTCCGAAACCGCAAGAGAAGGCCCTCGGAGCCGCTGGATGCCGCGGAAACCTGCGTATCCACCGGAAGAGGCGCCTCTCCCGAGGTTGAGTTGGGCGACCGCGAACTGGTGCGGCATCTGCGCCAGGCGCTTGCCGAAATCAGCCCGCGGGCGGCGGAAATCTTCGCTCTTCGCTACTTCGAGGAGATGGACAACAGCGAGATCGCAACCGTCGCGGGGACCTCCCAGGCAGTCGTAGCAGTCACCTTGTACCAGGTGCGAACGAAGCTCAGGAAACGCCTCGCTGAGCTCGAGCGGAGGACGCGATGAATCAGGAAGAGAAATCGATACTCGAACGGGCCGCGCACGCACTGCGCGCCGATGTGCCGGACGCGAATGCAACTGCCGCCTCCGCGGAGCGAGTGGCGCAGACGCTAAGTCTCGCCATGAACACCGAGGCGATGCGCGACGCCATCCAAAGCTGCGGCGACGTGCAACGGCTCTTCAACGCTTATCGCGCCGGTACGCTGCCGGAAGCCAGGGCTCTGCTGGTGAAGGCTCATCTGCACGACTGCGGCGTCTGCCTCCGTCAGTTCCGGCAGGGCTCCGGCGCGGCCGCGGTGGATTGGTCCGCCCCCGGCATCGCCTCCTCGCCCCGCCATCGCATGGCCTGGAGTTGGGCGTTTGCCGCAACTGCGGCCCTGCTTGTCTCCGGTGTCTTTTTGTACCGGGCATATTGGGCGGTTCCCGATGGAGTCCGCGCGGAGGTGCAGTCGATCGATGGCGCTGCATATCTCGTCTCCGCCAACATGGATCGCCGTGTCTTGCCCGGCGCCCAGTTGCGGGAAGGCGAGCAACTGCGCACCGCCGGCGGCTCGCGCGCCGTTTTGCGCCTGGCCGATGGTTCGACCGTAGAAGTAAACCAGCGCAGCACTCTCGGCGTGGGCGCGCGCGGACACAGCGTGACCGTCGCCCTCGACCACGGCGCGGTCATCGTTCAGGCCGCGCACCGCACCTCCGGGCATCTCTATGTCAGCACTCCGGACTTCCGCGTAGCCGTGACCGGTACGGTCTTCTCTGTGAACGCCGGCCTCAAAGGCTCGCGTGTCGCCGTCCTTCAAGGCTCCGTACAGGTGGCGCACGCCGGAATCCATGCTGTTCTGCGCCCCGGCGAGCAGATGGCAACCAGCGATTCGCTGGCGCCCGAACCGGTGGCTGAGCAGTTTGCCTGGAGTCCCGACCGCCAGAAGTACATCGGCCTGCTGGCTGAGCTGGCCAATATCCAGCATCAGATCGCGCAGATTCCGTTCCCCGAGCCGCGCTACAGCAGCGATCTTCTCGCGCGTGTGCCGGCCGGCACACTCCTCTACCTCAGCATTCCCAATCTCGGCGATTACTTGGCCCAGGCCAACAGCATCTTTCAGGATCAACTCAAGCAAAGCCCGCAGCTCCAGCAGTGGTGGCTCAAAACGCACGCGGAGAACCCCAACGCGCTGAATGACGCGGTGGCCAAGCTTCATGACGTAAGCCAGTACCTTGGCGACGAGGTGGTCGTCGTCGGATTCGGCGACGGAAAGCAATCCGGCCTCGCGGTAATTGCGGACGTGCAGCGCAGCGGGTTGGAGCAGGAACTCGAGCAGCAGTTCTCCGACAGTCGCAGCAGACTGATCGTGCTCGACCCGGCGACGCTTGCCTCCGCGTCCGCACCCTCCGGCGGAATCTCCGGCGGATACGCGCTTGTACGCGATCATGAAGTCGTCGTTTCCAACACCCTTGCAAACCTTCGCCAGATCAATGCGCAGCTCGATGCCGGAGCAAGCGGATTCGCTTCGGGCGACTTTGGTCAACAAGTCGGCGCGGCCTATAGCCGCGGAGCGGGCATCATCCTCGCCGCGAATCTGCATGACATGATCCAGGAGCAGATGGCAAGGGCGCCGCAGAACGCGCGGAGAGAAGTTGCGCTTGAAGGCACCGGCCTGAACGGCCTCCAATACCTGATCGCCGAGCATCGCGAAAGCAATGGCCTGCCGAAGAACCATCTCAACGTACAGTTTGCGGGGCCGCGCCAGCGCATCGCCTCCTGGCTCGCCGGTCCCGCGCCCATGGCTTCGCTCGATTTTGTCTCGCCGGCCGCATCCATCGCCGTCGGCACGCTCACCAAGGATCCCGCCGCCATTGCCGATGATCTGATGCAGATCGTCGCGCAGAAAAATGGCAGACGCGCAGACTGGAGCCAGATCGATTCCAAGCTGCAGATCGGCGTCCGCGACGATCTGCTGGCGAACCTGAGCGGCGAGTTCCTGCTGGCGTTCGACGGCCCCGTTCTGCCCACTCCATCCTGGAAGATGGTTATCGGCGTCAACAACCCCGATGCGCTGGAGAACGCTCTGGAGCGAATGACCACGGCTATCCGCAGCCAGATGCAGGATCCCCAGGCGCATCCCGTCACTATCGAATCGGCCACCGCCGATGGACGTACCTTCTACGACGTTCGCGACGATAAGACCGGAACCCTCGTGGCGTACTATACTTTTGCCGATGGCTACATGATTGTCGCCCCGGACCGCGCCCTGATCATCGACGCTCTGCGGATCCAGGCCTCCGGCAGCTCCCTGGCGCGCTCCGCTTCTTTCCGCGCGCTGCTTCCGCGCGACGAGAACGAGAACTACTCGGCGGTCGCTTACCAGAATCTCAGCCCGGTGCTGACGCCGTTGCTATCGCAGTTCAGCGGCGAGACGGCCGATGCTCTCCGCAAGCTCGCTGCCGACTCCCGCCCCACCGTGATCTGTGCATGGGGCCAGGACAACCGCATCGAAGCTGCCAGCGACAGCAGTCTGTTCGGATTCGATTTTCTGACGCTGGGCGCCATCCTCGACAGGAACAAGATGCAGGCTCCGCGCGTAACTAGATGATATGAGTGTGATCGAGCTCGACGGACTGGAAGTGCGGCTCGGCGGACGGACCGTTCTGGACGGGCTGACAGGCCATTTGCGCGGCAACGCGATTGGCCTGCTCGGTCCCAACGGCGCCGGCAAGTCCACGCTCATCAACACGCTCCTCGGCTTCCACACCCCCTCGCGCGGAACCGCCCGCGTCTTCGATCTCGATGTGCGCCGCGATCGCGCGCTGATTCGTCAACGCGTCGGCTACATGCCGGAAAACGATTCGTTCATCGGTAACATGAGCGGTGTGCGCTTCGTCCGCTACATGGCGGAACTCGCGGGCTTACCCGTGCGCGCGGCTTTGGAACGCGCGCACGAAGCGCTCTTTTACGTCGGCCTGGGCGAGGTGCGCTACCGCAAGGTCAGCACCTACTCGCTCGGCATGAAGCAGCTCGTCAAGCTCGCGCAGGCCATGGCTCACGGTCCGCAGTTGCTCATTCTCGATGAACCCACCAACGGCCTGGATCCTATCGCGCGCCAGCGCATGATCCAGACCCTGAAAGAGATTCGCAAGCAGGGCAGCATCCGCCTCCTCATCTCGTCTCATCTGCTGCGCGATATAGACGACACCTGCGACGAGGTGATCATGCTCAAGCAGGGCCGCGTCGCGGGCCTGTGTAACATCGAGGAGGAACGCCGGTCGCATCGCAACTTCATTGAGTTGGAGGCCGGCGGAGCCATTGAGCAACTCTGCGATGCGCTGCGTGCTCAGGGCTGCGAGTGCGCTTCGTTTCCCGGCGGCCGCATCAAGCTGGTGATGCCCGACCACATACAGATGCGCGACCTTTACGTTGCGGCCGCCGCAAGCCAGGTGCAGATTCGCCGCATCAATCGCCGCCGCGATTCCCTGGAAGACATCTTCGTGCGCGCCATGGACCGGGCGCAGGAGAGGGGGCAGGTTGTCAGTCTATAAGCACGAGTATTGCGCGTACACCGGCCCCGTCACTCCGCTCTGGGCGCGCATCGGCGTGCTCGCGCGCTACGCCTACGCTGAGGCGTGGTCCTCTCGCATCACCGTGGGGCTTTTTATCATTTGCCTGCTCCCCGCCGTCATCTTCCTCGTGGGCATCTACCTGGCCAATAATCCTCTCGCGCGCATGGTCATTGTGCATGGCCGCTCGTCGGGGATAGACATCGACGCGAGCTATTTTCTCAAGGTGCTTGCAAACCAATCGTGGCTTGCGCTCATACTCACCGCGTGGACCGCGCCGCGCCTGGTCACATTTGATCTCGCCGATAACGCCCTTCCCATCCTGCTCAGCCACCCGATCTCCCGCTTCGGTTATGTGTTGGGCAAATTCATGGCGCTGTTCTCATTCCTGTCGCTGGTCACGTGGATTCCGTGTCTCCTTCTCTTCGCATACCAGGGCTACACATCACCGAGCCCGTGGATGGCGGCCAATCTGCACATTGCCATCGGTCTGCTCGCCGGTTCCCTCCTCTGGATCGCGCTGCTCGCCATACTCGGCCTTGCCCTCTCCGCATGGGTTAAGTGGAAGGTCGTCGCCACCGGCATCATCCTTGCGGCGGTGCTCGTGCCCGCCGGAGTTGGCGGAATCGTTACCGGTGTCCTGAGAACCAAATGGGGCTTCCTCATCAATCTGCCTGTCGCCATGACACAGCTCTGGCAGCGCATGCTGGGCGCGCCGTATTCCATGGGGCGGATCGAGCCTCTGCCCACTACAGCCATCCTGATCATGCTCCTCCTGGTCTTTTTCATCTGTGTTGCCATGCTTAATGCGCGCATTCGTGCGCGCGAAGTGGTGCGGGGGTGAGTGCCATGAGCGACCGCATTGTCTTCGACAACGTCTCCAAGTTTTACGGAGAGGTGCTAGGCGTAAACCGCGTTTCCCTCAGCATTGCGCCGGGCATCACCACCTTCGTCGGCCCCAACGGTTCGGGCAAGACAACGCTGATGAACCTGATGACCGGCCTCGTGCAGCCCTCTCGCGGAAGCATCTCGGTCCTCGGCCTCGCACCCGCTGACGCCGATCGCTTCTTCCGCACCGTCGGTTACTGCACTCAGTTCGACTCCTTTCCGCGCGGCCTTACCGGGTGGCAGTTCCTCATCGACAGCCTGCTGCTCTACGGCATGAGCGAAATCGACGCGTTCCGCCTGGCTGAAGATGTCGTCAAGCGCGTGCAGCTTGGCGATGCTGCCGGCCGCAAAATCGCCGGCTACAGCAAGGGCATGCGGCAGAAGATCCGTCTCGCCCAGGCCATCGCGCATCACCCCCGCGTCCTTATCCTCGATGAGCCGTTGAACGGCCTCGACCCCATCGCGCGCGCCGAGTCCCTTGCTCTGTTCGAGGAGTTAAGCCGCCAGGGCATGCACCTCATCATCTCCAGTCACATCCTGGATGAGGTCGATCGCATCTCCGATCGAGTCGTCCTGATCACCGGCGGTTACATCGTCGCTGAAGGCAGCATCCACGACGTGCGCCGCGAGGTGCGCGATAAGCCCATGCAGGTGCTCATTCGCTGCGATCGGCCGCAGTGGCTGGCCTCCCGGATGTTCTCCGTGAATCATTGCGTGGAGGCAAGGCTGCACGCCGACGGAAAGGGAGTCTTCCTGCGCACCGGCAACATCGATGAGTTCTACCGCCTTCTGAACAGCATTGCCGCCGAGGAGTCCATCGACATCGACGCAGTGACGCCGGTCGACGACGACGCTCAGGCGATCTACCAGTACCTGATCGGTTCTGAAGGGGGCGTCTCGTAATGAACCAGGGATTCAGTGCATTCGCGAACTCTTTCCTCCAGCAGCCTTGGGGCCTGTGGTGGCTGCAGGCGCGGCGCGCCGTCCGTATCGAAGTGCGTCGCAATCTGCTTTCGCTGCGCGCGTGGTGGATCTACTTCCTGGCTTTTGTGCCAACCGGCATCATCCTCATCCACCTGCTGTTCGAAGCCCACGCGTCATTTGCCCTCAGCGACGACACGAACGTCCTCGCCGGAATCGTACAGTTCTACTACATCCGCCTCGGCATCTTCTTCGGCTGCCTGGGGATCTTCTCCCGCCTCATCCGCGGAGAGATGGTCGAACGCAGCCTGCATTTTTATCTGCTCGCTCCGATGCGTCGCGAGATCCTGCTGCTGGCCAAGTACGCCGCGGGCGCTTTCAGCGCACTTGCCTTATTTTCAACCGCGGTCGCCGCCGATTTCATTCTCATTTACCTGGCCTTTGGGCCCGCCGGCCGCGATTACGTCTTTCAGGGTCCCGGGCTTGGTCAGCTCGAAGGCTATGTGACTGTCACTGTCCTCGGCTGCCTCGGCTATGGCGCCGTCTTTCTGCTGCTCAGCATGGTCTTCCGCAATCCCACTCCCGCGGCGCTGCTGGTTTGGGGTTGGGAAGCGATCAACCCAATCATGCCTTCGATTCTGCAGAAGATCAGCGTCGCCTCATATCTGCGGCACCTTATGCCCATCACAGTCCCCGGCGAAGGAATTTTCGCACTCCTCACCGTGCAGACGGAACCCGTGCCGGCATGGATTGCGATTTTCGGAGTTCTGCTGCTCACCGCGATCGTGCTCGCATACTCCTGCGTCCGCATGCGCCGCTTCGAAATCCGCTATACGACTGAATAATCTTGTGTATCTGTTCTCAACTATGTCCGGGATTGTCTACCTTAAGGTGACGACCTGCCCGAATCCTTGAGCCATTGGTTAGGTGGAAAGAGCCCGGCGAACCAGACCAGGTGGTTGGCGCTGCGGGATCTCCCGCAGACAGAGGGCATGCGACACATCATGTCCAGGCATCAGTTGGCACGCGATGGATTCGACGGCCTGGCCTGTCTCCCCCCAAATGTCCTGGGAAATCTCCAACCACCCGTCCTTGGAGCGTGGTTCGCCTGGATGAACCCGCACGAGCCTATCTGCCCGCACAGACTCGAAGCGTTGGCGCCCAGCAAGCAATTGCCACAGACTGGGCCGCCGCGTACAAGAAATTCGTTCAACCTGCCAGATCGAGCAAACTGACAGACGGGTCAACGGAACTCGCAGATCCCGCACTTTAAGCGCTTTCAGATCTGGAACCAGGAATTGATTTATGAACGAATGCAGCGGCGGCGGAATGTCTGACTATCGTTAGCTTCCTGACATTGTGATCATTGTGCGAGACTTGAACCCGTTCAGTGAATAGGTATCGGGAAACGTTAGAACCCTACCGGGACCGCCCCGGAAGACGAGGCTAGATGAGCCCAGTTTCATCGACCGGGGCGGTTTCGATAGGGCCCTTTGGAGTAAGTCGCTGGCGCGACGGACGCGGTGATGAGGCTATGGGAACAGGATCGAATTACAAGCAATCAATCTGTGTCGCATAGATGCTCCCATTCTCCTTTTCAAAGGGCGCTCATTATTTGGCACCGGCACTCTTGAGGAGTTGTACCACCTCTTGGTGACCATTATGAGACGCAAACATCAGCGCCGTGTAGCCATTACCCACCTATGCCATGCGAATTCGCAGATAGGAAGTTTTGAATATACACAGCGCGCTGGCAGGAGCGAAATTTTCTAGGGAGCAATAAGATGCGCCCTCAAAGTCCCCAAGGGTCCGCTTAAGTTATTGATTGTATTGGTTGCGGGGGCTGGATTTGAACCAGCGACCTTTGGGTTATGAGTTCTTAAATCTAGCAATTTAAAAGAGTTGGCAGGCGTGGTTGGTCACCAAAAATGATACAGAGAAGCGGAAAGGAGCTTCAGGGAGTTTCAAGAATGGGTTGAGGTTGGGTTGAAATTTGCCGGGCTCGCTGCCGTGGCTCAGTGCTCGAAGGCCGGCTCCATTAGATCCTGCTCATCCCTCGGAATGCGGAAACGATTTGCCTCATGCCTCCAGTGCGCGACTGCAGCGCGCACCTCCTGGAGGGTCACTGTCGCGCGTTCCGCCGTCAGACCGTAGTCCTTGTATGCATCCATCGCAATCGCAACATCGCAAGTAGTATCGACCTCATTGATCGCCAACGACAATTCCGTGCGTTCGATCGATGGGTTCATGTCGTAGGCGGGCGACAGCCGGACGCCGCGTGCGTCGATGAAGAAGCCGTGGTTACGCAGGTGGTCGTCCGTGTTTTGGATCATGATGTTGAAAAGCACACGGCGAAACAGCTGCTGGCAATCAGACTCTGTGTTGGAACCGCGCGATTGGAGTAACTCGACAAGTTCTAGATAGCTTGCGCCCGCATCTCCGTCCTTGTGTTGCGTGAGGGTCATTGCGGAGACAAATGCCAATCGGCCTCTCTGTGCGTTTCGATCGAAGCGCTTTACGAGGAACGTCGTGTATTGGCTCTCCTGGATGCGGAGCGGCCGTGCATCAGGAACGACAATGCCCGCCTTCGCGGCGAGCCGATGGGCTACGAGTTCCCACCCTCCAATATCCCGCGTGTCTTGCCTGCTTGGGAATTTGGCCATGCAGAGTGCCCCGGTCTCGTCGCGCACTGATGCCTTCGGTCGTGCGCCTCCCAGGGATGTTCCTGGAGCGAAGAGCTGAGTCAACCACTTCTCGTGCTCGGGATTCTCCTCATTATTGATATGCTCTTCGAATTGGAGACTGGCTGCCTGCAGCTCACGTAACGACGTGACCGGTGGCGCTGCCAGCTGCGCATCGTCGTCAATGAATGGGCCATCCGGGGGAACACGGAAACGTAAAGCTCCCAATCGAGTTTCGTCGTGAACGCCGAGAAGGAAATCCCACGCTGTCAGCGTGCGGGGTTTGCGCTTTTCCTGCCTGGCTCGAAAACTCTCGCGTCGTTGCATCAGCACTCTTCCCCAGCGGTCTGGCGACGAGTCGAGAAAGATGCCGAAGTTCGCTTTGTCCGGCGCGGGATACTGATGTCCGTGAGAGAGAGCCAGGTCGGGATCGAAGGCGAAAACCTCTGGACGAGCAAGCCAAGTGCCGTCGTAGGTGAAGGAGAAAATCTCGTCGTTGCGGCTCTGCTGGCAGTGCAGTTCTCCCATCAAAATCGGCTGACCAGAATTTTCGAGATCGACATGCACCTGCACCGTATCGAAGCGGGACATCACTCACCCCTCAGCTTGTCGGCGCCAGAACTGTCCTGCGGCAGCGTTTCAGGCTTTCTCTTTGGGGCTCTCCGTTTAGGCGTCAATCCGGCGTCCTGCAATTTGCGGCCGAGGACGTCATCGAGCGCCAACTTGGCTAAATCATCTTCGAGCCGAAGCACTTGCATCACGCGCGCATAAATGCCCAACGCGACCCCTGGATCGCCCTTTTCCACTTTGGAGAGCGTCACCCGCGTTATTCCGGCGCGCTGCGCTACGATTTCGGCTGAATACTTCCGCCGCAAGCGAGCGAGCTTCAAATTCTCGCCCACTCCCAAAAGAGTGCGGCGGAGTCTCGGCAGTAAGCTTGGGATCGTCTTTCCCATAATACTCAATATTATATACAATAATTCGATACTTTGTATATAATAATTTCCTCTACATAGAGATGTTCAATTCTGCGACGCAGGACTGGAGATGGCCAACTAGAGAAGGAACTTGAACGAGGCTGTTCGGGTTCCACTCAAAGCACAATCGCGATGATCGTTCGTAATCGGACCCGTCTTTCGTCGTGCAACTTTGGCCTTCATACCTTTCTCGATCCCTCTCTCGATACGCGAATGATTTGCAAGACACCAAATTTACAAGACAGCAATTTGCTTTCTTCGATCGTGAACTCCCGCGCAATACATCACCCAGGCAACCAGGTGAGATATCGCTCCGCGTCGTGCTCGGGGCGAGGTCAGAGGCTCGTCACGGTAGCGAAGACCGCCGTCGCTCGGCAGAGATCAGAACGCTTGGTGCTCGCCCGCCGTTAGTCCCCGTCTGCCGGCGCACAATTCCTCAGATCAACATCGGAGTATTGTGGATGGGCGTGGACCAGCCTTCTTAGATCATTGAGATCGTTGAGCGAAACGGTGCCGAACTGCTTATCCAGACCGTAGTGATCGATGAGAGTTTTACACTTGCCGAAAATCGCGGCCAACGCGACATCACCGTCGTATGAAGCAGCATCTTGCGGTATGGCCTTGCCTGACGTCACCCAATACAACACTTGCGCCAGGTACGCAGCCGCCTCGGTCGAGATTTGCGTGATGCTCATCTTGGCAATGTCCACAAGCGCGTGAACGACCTCATGGATGACAAGGGCTCTCGTCCCCACGTCGTGGTAATAATCGGCCGACTTGAAAGGCTCCGCTAGATAGAGCTTGTTTTCCTTCGGATTGTATTTCGAGTCAGCATCTTCAATATCAGCTCGTTTCGCCAACTCCACAAAGATCGTTCGGTCAATCGCGTTTTTCACTCTTTCAAAGTGGGCAGGAGTGACGTGCACGCCGCAAAGAAAGTTGATCTTGTCGATGGGCGGCGCCGACAAAATCTCGATAACTGCCAGGGTAGCGGGCGTAATGGTCATCAAACAATCCTCAATGTTGAGAGCGGGAGACAATCTCGGCTAAGTCCGCGATCCGTGTCTGCACATACGCGGCATAAGTCGGAGTCGAGCTGCCCTACATCCTTCGCGGCTATCCCACTCGCTCCCCGCAGAGCCCCTCTGCTTGCTCATGCATGCAAAACAGCCTACCACCAGGCTTTGTTTCTCGAGATGAGTTCTGGATGAGTTGTATGAGTCCCTGAACTCAGGTTCAACTCATCGCCAACTCATTGATCGCCCCGCGGAATTGCCGCAGACTCCTTTCATCACACGGTGCGTGAAGGTTGCGGCGCCGAATCGAAAAGGCGAATCTTTCATGAAAAACAAACAGCTTCTTCGCTTTTGGGGCTTCACTCTCGTCGCGCATCTCGGTGCCGCGGCGTCCAACTCGCTCCACCAGGAGGATGCGATGACGAACCCTCTTCTCCCTGTAGCGCTTTCGATTTCGAACCGCCGTTATCCCGTTCGCATCGCGCTCGCCCTGATCCTTTGCGCGATGGTTCAGCTTGCGGCGTATGCCGTGAGCGCGCCGACCACCACCACGCTTAGCGTTACCCATGGTGGAAGCGCGGCGACCACCGTTGCGCCCGGCTCGGTAGTGACGTTGACCGCGACCGTTGGCGTTTATCCCGGGTTGGTCAAGTTCTGCGACGCATCCGCGACTTATTGCACTGACAACCATCTATTGGCTTCGGCGCAGTTGACCTCTGCGGGAACTGCCACCTGCAAATTCATCCCCGGAATCGGCAACCACAGTTATAAGGCCGTGTTTGTCGGAACCACGGCCAACGCAGCCAGTTCATCGACGGCAAAATCTCTCGCCGTCACGGGCGGATCATCCGCAATTTCAACCACGATCTCGTCCTCAGGAACTCCGGGCAATTACACGCTGACTGCCACCGTCACGGGTGCATTTCCATTGCCTACCGGCAACGTCTCCTTTCTGGATACGACAAACGCCGACTCCAGCCTGGGAATGGCGCCTCTTACCGGGACCGCGACACTGTCGTTCACAACCGCGTCATCACCCAGTGTTGGCCCCACTCCCTATGCTGTCGGGTCCGGCGACTTCAACGGGGATGGCATTCCCGACCTTGCTGCTGTCGACGCTGGCGATGGCACCGTAACAGTGCTGCTGGGCAAGGGCGACGGCACCTTCACCAACCAGCCGACCGTTTTTGTCGGCTCTCATCCCTCATCGCTGGCCGTGGGCGACTTCAACAGTGACGGCATTCCGGACCTCGCCGTTGTGAACAAAAGCGACAGCACCGTCTCCGTGTTGCTGGGCAAAGGCGACGGCACGTTTACCCCCGGATCGACGCCCAGCGTTGGCAAATACCCATCGACCGTCGTAGTGGGCGACTTCAATGGCGACGGCATCCAGGACCTCGCGTTTGCTGACAACGGCGACTTTTTTGTACCGGTGCTGCTCGGCAAAGGCGATGGCACCTTCATGCCCCAGGTGACGACGACCATCAGCAGTTACGGCTCATATGTGGCCGCGGGCGATCTCAACGGAGACGGCATCCAGGACCTGGCCGTCGCCACCGGCGGAGGCACGAACGTGACGGTGCTGCTGGGCAAGGGGGATGGCACTTTCACCGTGTCGACCACGCCCGATATCGCTGCGGGAGTCCAGGTTGTTTCGGTGGGTGATTTCAACGGCGATGGTATCCCCGACCTCGCCGCTTCCAATCTCCCCCAGACGGCTACGAACGGAACCCTGACAGTGCTCCTCGGCAAAGGAGACGGCACTTTCGCCGCGGGAACCCCCTACACCACCGGCATGGAACCTGGACCCGCAGTCGTATCCGATTTCAATGGCGACGGTATTCCCGACATTGCGGTTCCAGATCTCGGCAGCTCTTCTGTAACTCTTCTCCTCGGTAACGGGGACGGCACATTTGCTACGCCATCCACTTCCAGCGCAGGCTTTGGACCTATTGGCGCCGCCGCAGGCGACTTCAACGGAGACGGCATCACCGATCTCGCAACCGTCAACAACGGCGACAACTCCATCACAGTGCTGCTGAATCAGCCCACCGGAACCGATGCCACCGCGACCCTGAGCGGAGTCTCTGTTCCGGGCAGTGGAACCCATCAAATCGAAGCCAGCTACCCAGGCGACGACAACTACGGCCCCAGTGTCTCCACCGATACAGTGAGCCTCACCGGTACTCAAGCTTCAACCATGCTGGCCTGGACCCCTCCAGCCGCAATCACTTATGGAATCGCACTAAGTGCGACGCAACTCGACGCCTCCGCCAGTGCAGGCGGAACATCTGTCGCCGGAACCTATGCGTACTCACCCTCTGCGGGAACAGTTCTTCCCGCGGGCACACAAACACTGTCAGTCACGTTCACTCCGACAGACACAACAGATTACTCAACCGCGACCGCAACGGTATCGATCATTGTGAACCCCGCAACCCCGACACTGAGCTTTTCTCCCATTTCGAATGTAGCCGTTGGCGCTGCTCCTTTCACCGTGAGCGCGACCTCCGCCTCCACCGCAGCAGTCGCCTACGCGGTCACCTCCGGCCCGGCGACCATCTCCGGCGCGACGGTCACTGTGACTGGCGCTGGAACGGTTGTGCTCTCCGCGAGCCAGGCCGCCGCCGGTAACTACACGACGGCGACCGCAACCACGAGCTTCAAGGTGTTGACTTCTTCAACCACTCTCACCTGGACAACTCCAACAGCCATCACCTATGGAACACCTCTGAGCGCAACGCAACTGAATGCGTCAGCCAGCGCAGGCGGAACATCTCTTGCCGGAAGCTATGCCTACTCACCTGCCGCGGGAACGGTTCTCCCAGCGGGCACACAAACTCTCTCCGTCACGTTCACTCCCACCGACAGCGCAGACTATCCAACCGCAACCGCGACCGTATCGATCGTTGTTAACCCGGCAACTCCAACGCTGAGTTTTGTTCCCATCGCAAACGTAATCGCCGGCGCGGCTCCTTTCACTGTGAGCGCAACCTCCGCATCCACCGGAGCCGTAACCTATGCGGTCACCTCCGGCCCGGCTACCATTTCAGGCGCAACCGTAACAGTCACAGGAGTCGGAACAGTAGTGCTTTCGGCAAGCCAGGCCGCCGCCGGTAACTACACCGCGGCGACCGCAACCACGAGCTTTGCGGTAACGGCCGCGGTTGCTCTGGACTTCACGTTGAGTGCAGGCCAGTCTCAATCGCAGACCGTCAAGGCAGGCGCCGCCGCAACTTACTCGCTGCAGATTGCGCCGACTGCGACCACATATCCAGCCAACGTTACGTTCACGGCCAGTGGGGTTCCGGCAGGTGCCACGTCCAGCTTTTCTCCCGCGACGGTCATGGCAAATGCCGGCGCGGCCACTGTGACCCTCACCGTCGATACAACCGCAACCACCGCAATGGAAAATCGCGTCCCGCACCGAACCAGCCTGGGAAGCAGACTCACTCCGATTGCGCTCGGCGTTCTGTTCCTGCCATTTGCCGGTATCCGCCGATTCAGTAAGCAGGGACGGAAAGGAGCGCATCTGCTCTTCATGCTTCTATGCCTGGTTGTCGGAACCATGTCGCTCATCGGCTGCGGCGGAGGAGGTTCGCAGTCTGGCGAAAGTCCATCCCCGCAGACCCAGAGCTACACCATGACGATCACTGCGACCAGCGGCACCGTTCAGCATTCAACCAATGTCACCCTGCAAGTGCAATGAGCGAAGCTTCTTCAGCAAACGAATCCGGAGCGTGATCTGCCGTTGTTTGCGAAGATCACGCTCTCTGAATCATTCCGAGAGATGTACTTTCAGAGATACTTTCCCGAGGAGACTTCGTAAGTCGCTTGCGTAAAATCCGTGATCGCAACGGGCCTTGTCCTTATTTCTTCGGTCTCAAAACCACGAGGCAAATTCCATCCAAGGTCTCGTGGCCGGTTCCACTGGGCGGAAAGAGATGAGGCGCTTGCCGCTCAGCGAGCGACTCTCGATTCTACAGTCGGCATTCACTTCTTCCGATCTTGTTCAACATTCGGAACACTTCATCGGGTCGCTCGATCGGTTCAAATCCGCTGTGCGGAGAATCGGCGGCGAGGGCGTCATCGCTAAGCGATTGACTTCCGCCTATGAGCCGGGCCGCCGAAGTGGCGCATGGATGAAGATGCGCTTCAATGTTGGACAGGAATTCGTGATCGGCGGCTTCACACCGGGAAGCAATGGGATCGACGCGCTGGTCGTTGGCTATTACGAGAAGAAGGTACTTCTTTATGCCGCGCGTGTGCGCGCCGGCCTGGTCCCGGCCACGCGTCGTGAGTTGTACTTAAAGCTGAAGCCGCTGATCGCGCACGCCTGCCCATTCGCCAACCTTCCTGAATCCAAAAGTGGCCGATGGGGCGAGGGACTGACCGCCGCCAAGATGCGCGAGTGCATTTGGGTGCGGCCTGAGCTCGTTGCTAATTTCGAGTTCCTTGAATGGAGTGTGCTGCAGAAGTGCACGGATGGCATACGTTTCGGCATACTTACCGCTCGTTGCTCGCCAAAGTGGAGACCAATCTCGAGGTCCAGCGAGCCCGGATGCGCCAAGCGGATATCAGGACGACCATGAGTTACGGGGAAACGCCTATGGAAGGACGGCGTGAAGCTAACAGCAAAGTGGCGCGGCTCATCTTGGAGCGAAGGTCCTCGCAATAGCCCCAAAAACATGAAACCGGGCGCCTATGCGCCCGGTTCGATGGGTTGGGATTCTGGGTTGAAATCCGTAATTGGTTGCGGGGGCTGGATTTGAAGCAGCGACCTTTGGGTTATGAGCCAAGTTACACTGCGGCTCGCCGTGCTCATGATTTTTGTTGTAATCATCGCGGGTGGAGTCTGTTTCACGAAGTACATCTCGGACATTGCCACCGTTCACATGGCAGCCTGCAATCCGGAAGCATCCCAATGGTCAATTCTCTGCCGTCTCGAAGCCATTTGTTCTCAGCTCGTCAATGAGCAATTGAGACTCTCGTTCGCTGAACATGAGCGGAACGACGGCGAATCCAATTTGCCGGCAAACACGGACATCCGGCGTTTCATCCGCTCCCACTGGAATGCATGACTGCGTGAATGCTTCGTAAAAATCATCGATTTCTAATCGCAGACAACCTGGGCAGAGCAACTCGACCAAACAATCGGGTTCAAGAGTGCCGCCCGCAGTTGGGAGCTTCTCAAGTGAGATCAAGCGAAATTGTGGCGGATTCACCTGGCACCGGAAACAGACCCTTGCATCTTCTCGTTTGAATTTAATCGCCACACGTTACCTCTTTTCAAAATGGATTGCAGAATGCGCCCAATAAGGGGTCTCTGACGAATCGCCAGCACTCCGATAGTGGATGGCCCATCGTCCGGCGAACGAGCTCGAAAGTGACTTTTCGGGCGAGCTGTCAGGCGAGGCGCCGGAGTCGCCTGTGTAGGCGTCGAGCCACTCCTTCCGGGATTCTTAAAGACATATTTCGAAAGCAAAGCATGGATCCACCGGGACATGGTTCTGCAGGATTCCTACGCAGACATCGCGAGTTTTTCCCTCCTGCCATTTCGGACAGAAAACCGGCGGCCATTGCCTCCGGTTGGAAGCTCTGCAAGCCAACCATCGACATCTTCTGGGCGATATCTGACGAGTGGACCAACTTTGATGTACTGCGGCCCCTCACCGCGTAATCTCCATCGCCTGAGGCATGCCAAACTTACCTGCAGCTTTTCCGAAACCTGACTTTCCGTTAGCAATGAGTTCATAAGACCTCCGACTGTTGGATCCTCCGTTGTTCGTTAGTGACGTTATCCGGCTTCTGAATCTCGGTCAAATCTGCCATTCCGCAATTCTCAGTAGTACCAGCGATCGTTAGTTTTCACCATTTCTCCCGCGATCTGAACGCGGCATCGAGTGCTGCTCGCTTTGCCGCCATTCGGATGTGGCTGTAATGTCGAAGCATCTTCCTTGAGACGTGACCTGCGATCTGCATAATGGTTTCGTCCCCTGCCCCGCTCTCGGCTAGTTCGGTAATCAGCGTGTGCCTATTGTCGTGCCAACGTCCCTTGACCTCGGCGTTCTTTCGAACGTTGTTCCAAGCGGTCTTCAATGTTGTCACATGTCGCGTCGGATCAGAGGGCATCGGACGTCCGAACGGGAAGAGGTACCACTCAGGTTTAATCTGTCCGAACTTCTCCTCATATCGAGCACGGTGTTGCACCAGCGCTTCGCTCAACTCGGAATTGAAAGGAACTGTCCGACCTTCGCCGGCCTCTGTCTTTGCTCGCCCTACTCGCAAGAAACCCGCTTTCAGATCAATCTGGTCCCACGTCAGCGTCCTGATCTCGGCATCCCTTAGCCCGGCGTTTCGCGCCAACATGAATGCGACGTGAATATGAGGGCTCTTGGACTGTATGGTCTGTGCACCAAGCTTTTCGATCTCACAACTATCGAAGGCCTTCCCTATCTTCGTTTGGACCGACAACTTTAGCTGCTTCTTCTTTCGCAATTGTGCCCGTATGATTTCGCCCGGATCACCAATCAACTTCAACAGAAATCGCACTTCTTCATTGATCGATTTCGGAGCCGCCCCCTCGCGCAACCGATCTTCTTGGTATCTCAGTACTGCGTCCGGGTCGATGTCCACAGCGAGCCTGGTGCCCAGCAGACGCGCCACATGCCCGAGCGCATAAATAGCAAACCGAGGAGCTCGATATCGGAGACGGTAGCCCACCAGGTATTCATCGATGATCTCTTTCAGGCTTCGAATGCGCTGCTCGCGGGCTTGATTGATGTTGTGAAATCCTGCTTCCAGTTCGCGATGTCTCTGCTTTTCAGCATCCCGCGCCACTGTTTTTGAAGTTGACTTTGAAGATTCTCGAATGAGGCGGCCTGCGAAATAGAACTTGTACCACCAGACTTCTCCTCTTCTGAACACAGCCATACACTGCTCCTTTGTCCGCGTGAGGCGCCGGCGCGAATGCGCTCAGCGCAAGTGGAGAGTGAAGCAGGAGGAGGATTCGCGCAAATAGATGCGAAGGCTTCGATGACCTTTGGATTGGAGGGAAGATTTCTTCGCGGGCCAAGCGCCAACTGATTGAGCAGGAGTGCGACCGGGTTGCATCCGTTTTGAAATCGCGTGGGCACAAAAATCGGCACAAGGGCCAATTTTGGGCGGTTTTAGGACCGGTCTAAATCGCTCTAAGTTATTGAATTTGCTTGGTGGACGCGGTAGGACTCGAACCTACAACCCTTCGGTTAACAGCCGAATGCTTTCAGCACGACCGCGGCTTCAGACGTCTCTTGGGAGACGAACGCCGATATGCCGATCAAGACTCAGCTATCAAAGGAACCGCAGAGTGCCCAGCCCTGATCTGGCGGGATTCTCTCAAGTCTATTTCACAAGATGCCCTTTGCTCTCGTCGAGCCTTGGCCAATTCGCGTCGGACCTCGTCGGCGTTCCCCAACAGCACTTTGTATCGAAAGTTCTTTGGTTTCTCCATCTCTACGAAAGAAAACCATGGCTGGATGCTGATGCTGCGCTTACGTGATTTGAGCATTAGGACAACCTCTCGCCGTGGCCAAAAGATCTCCTCATAGAACGTAGAGAAGCTTCTTCCTGAGGCCCGCGCGTGCCGTCGAAAGAGCTCGACCCATATGTGTTCTTTGTCGA
>DATDIQ010000049.1:0-39313 GCA_036520995.1 Occallatibacter sp. | reverse complement strand
CCCGCCTTCTTGGCTGCATCCACCAGGCCCTTGCACAATTCTTCGAGCGGCGCATCGTGGGCGAGCGCCGCGGCAATCACAGCATCCGGCAGTTCGCGGGTCAGTCCGTCGGTACACAGCAGGAAGAGGTCGTGTGGTTCGGCTTCCAGCTCGAACACATCGGGTGTGACGGTGACCTGCGTTCCCACAGCGCGCGTAATCACATTCTTGAGCGGTGAACGCTGCGCCTCCGATTGCGTCATGCGTCCCAGTCGCACCTGTTCTTCCACCAGGGAGTGATCGAGTGTCAGAAGTTCAAGGCGTCCCTGGCGAAGGCGATAACATCGGCTGTCGCCGATATTCAGCACCCACGCATGCCTATCTTCCACAGCGAGAGCCACCAGGGTTGTGCCCATCCCCGTGAGCCGCTTGTTACGCTGTGCGCGCGAGAAGACTGCTTCGTTCGCCGCAACAATGGCCTCTTCAATCGATGCGGGCATCGCCCCGTGGCCACTCGGCCCGCGGCCCGTGAGCCGGCGAAGCATCTCATCCACGGCGACCGAACTGGCAACCTCGCCGGCCGCAGCGCCGCCCATGCCGTCGCAGACCAGGTAGACTCCATCTTCGACCGAAAATCCGAAGGCATCCTCGTTCGAAGGACGCTTCCGCCCGCGATCCGAAAGTGCTGCAGCCAAATAATGGAGCACTGCGGTGGCCAAGCAAAAGTCTCCCGCAGCCCAGTGTACACGGGGCCGTCTGCCTGGAGAAGCACGCCAAATTTCCGGTTGTGTCCTGCTTTAGGACGCTACCAACTTTCCGCTCAGTGGGCAGGCTTCGTCCCCAGTGTAGAAACCTGCGGCGGAGGGAGGTCGTAGACCTGGATCGCGCCGGCGTTCAACACGGCCACGCGCTTGCCCGAAGGCGAAATGGCCACATTGCCTCCCCCATCCAGCACTGGGCTCGCGGACACTTTGAGCACCCGCATACCTCCCACGGCGTCAAACACTTCCACCACCTGTCCCTTGATGTCCTGCGGATCCAGCGGATGCGCAAAACCATCCATGGCATGATCCAGCGTCAACGTTTCGCGTGCCAGCCGTGAGCCATTCGGGGCCATCACCAGCAGAGGCCATACCTGGGTTGGCGGGGACGGCGCTTGCCAAAGCTGCTCCCCCTCCATCGAGAGCGCCACAAGCCTTCGCCCGGTATCGACAGAGCATGTGTTCGCCACCGCTTCATCCTGAGAGACAAAGTCAATTGGCGGCTGACAGGAAGAATCCACTTTCGCCAGTATTTTGCTGCCTCCCGTAAAGTCGTCGAAGTTCAGGATCCATTGCTGCCCGGTGCCGCGCAAGGTCTCGATGTAGCCCTCTGTGTTGATGGGCAGGCGAACGGTGGTGTGCACGCGACTCACGAGCATCACGCGCCCCGACGCCCGCTCAAGAATGCGCACGACAATGTCTTTCTGCCCGAAGGAACCGGAGCTCTCGTTCGAAACGTTGGCCTCCGCCGCCGCAGGGCTTCCCACATCGCCGGCTTGCGGTTTGTGGTCCGACGGTTCCAGAGAATTGGTCACGAGGAACCGCTGCGCCGGATCCACGGCCATCGAGAGAATAGGGCCAGGGAATTGCAGCAGCGATCGCAGCCCCAGCCGCGCATCCCCTTCCTTCACGACCTCCTGGTCGCGCAGCAGGAAGTGGCCGTCGCGCAACATCCACAAATATCGATCGTGGTCGTGGAGCGTCCAAAGCGCTTCCGACTCCACGGAACCCTGGGGCAGGCGCAGGACCTCGGCGCGGATCTGCCGCTCTCCATCGTCCGCCGCATTTTTGCGACGAATCAATCCGGGCGTCCGAAACGTAAAAAGGAGCCGCTCCTCATCGAGAAAATCAAGCGACACCAGGCTCTCCCGCAAACCCATATAGAAAGCGCCGGGCGCGAAAAAGCCGAGCGGCTCAACGGGGATCGAGGCTGCCGGAGGCTGCGAGGTAGACTCGCCTTTGTTCTGGTCTGCGTCAGCAGTTACGGCTTTGGGATGCTTCCGGGAGAGCAGGCCTGCGAGGGCGGGGGCCGGCATAGCCACCCACAACGTCACAACCGCCAGCCCCATGCCCGCGCGCCATCGTTTTCCGGCCTGACCGAACCATCGTCCCATCGCTCCAATTCTCGCCGATAGCGCGCACTTTGGGCAGTGGCGTCGAAGCTCCACCCGTGTGCGACAGTAAAGGAAGCAATGACGCTCACCGCGCAATCGAGTCGCCGTACAGCTTTCCTCGGCTATGGAGCGTGCGCGCTCGCTGGTTGCCTCTGGGGCACAGGCTTCTACTGGGGCAGGCTAGCCCTGAACGAAATGAGCGTCGAATCCATGGTGCTCTATCGGTTTCTCTTTGCCTGCATCGTCATGCTGCCGGTGGCCCTGGTGCATCGCGAGCGCTTCAATTTCGCCGATCTCCGGCTGCTGCTCATCTCCGCCTTCTTTGGCATTCCGGTGCAATTCCTCATCCAATTCCATGGTCTCGATCACACCACGGTGAGCCATGCGTCGCTCATGGTCGGTTCCATGCCCGTGCTGCTGGGCCTCGCGGCAGCTCTCTTCGCGGGCGAGCGCCTCGACACCATCGGCTGGCTCGCCCTGGTGACCTCAACCATCGGCGCCGCGCTGATCGTGCTCGGAGGCCGGCATGGCAACGCTACGCGCGGCGGGCCCTCGCTCGAAGGCGACCTGCTGGTCGTGCTCTCGCTCTGCACTGCGCTCGCCTGGATTCTGCTGAGCAAGAAACTGATGCAAAACCACAGCCCGCTGGCAGTCACCGCCTACACCATTCTTTCCGGATCTCTCATGCTGATCGTCTGGATTATCGGACCGACGCTGGCCAATCCATGGCTCAGCCACAAATTCCCCCTGCCAGCCTTCGCACACATCAGCAGCCTTGCCTGGACCGCGCTTGCCATCGGGGGCGTCGCATGCACTGCCGCGACCACGCTCCTCTGGAACTGGGGCATCCACCACGTGCCCGCATCGCGCGCGGGAGTTTTTCTCAACATTGAACCGGCTCTTGGCTCCATTCTTGGCGTCAAGTTGCTGGGCGAGCATCTCGGGCCGTTCGCGGGTCTGGGGGGCATTCTCATCCTGGGCGCCGCGATTGTTCTCACCCTGCGCAGCCACGACAACCCTCCCGAAGTGGTTCTCGAGTAATCCCTTACAGCCACTATGGAACCAAGGTCGCACCGTGCATGCACGGAAGCGGTATTGTTCCTCCCCCTTGCTCGATAAACAATCAAGGACAAATGGAGGGGAAGCTGCGATGGGCGCTGCTACCGGTCAATCTCTTGTTGCCGTGGGAATTCCGGCGATGGATGACCAGCACGGAATCCTGATGGATACGTTGCAAGAGTTGAAGCAGCAGCTTGCGCGGGGCAACGGCAAAACGCGGCTTGGCCCGCAGATGGCGCGCCTGGTCGAATTCGCCGATATGCATTTCGGATGCGAAGAGAGCCTGCTGCGCCGCCATGCATTTCCTGGCCTGGCATTGCATTGCGGAGCACATCAGGAGCTCCTCGATCAGATCCGGCACGCCATGGGCACCGCCGACCGTGGCTCAGAGGCAGACCTACTGCGTGACCTTAGTCGCCTTCGCGGGCAAATCAGAGACCACATCGAATCGCTTGACCGGCAGTACGCAGAGTGGCTCAGTGAGCGCGGCCTCTTTTAGCGCACATGTTCTTCTGTCACGCTGCTAACTCGTCATGCAGCATTTACCACTTTCCGGGGAGCTTGCCCTGATCCGAATCCTGAAAACGCCGATAGAGAACGGGGCAAGAGCGCTCCGACAGGAGAAAGCCGATGGCATCGATGGTTTGGAATGACAAAGTTTCTGTCGGTGCGCCTTCTCTCGATGCGCAACACGTCGCTCTCATCGAAACCTTGAATGAGTTGCACAACACCTTGATGCAAGGCGATGCCCGCATGCGGGCTGGAACACTGTTGCATAGCCTGCTTGCCTATACGCGGAGCGCGTTTGCCGCCGAAGAAGCCCTGCTTGCCGCTGCCAGCTATCCGGAATTGACGCAGCACCGCCTTCTGCATCATCACCTGGCACAACAGGTAGAGGAATTCGTCAATCTCTACGACAAAGGCGAGCTTCTGTTGAGCCTGCCCATGCTCAATGGTTTGCGCGATTGGTTCTCGAATCACATGCAGAAGGCCGATCGCAGCTATCGCCCCTGGCTCACCGAACACTCCGCTGATTAACGCTTGGCCGGGTTCGTCGTCACCCTTCAAACGAAAGCTGCGTCGAAGCGAAGAGCGGTCTCGCCTTGGGCTCCGATGCCAGGTCATAGACCAGCCTCTCAAGCACCAGGCGCTTGTCTGGCGGCGAGGAGCGCAATTCCAGATCGGCTCTGGCAATCAGCCGCAGCGCACGCGTGAGTTCCCGGCGGCTCTTGTAACGTCGTGCCTGCCGGATCAGATCGTCGGCTGCAAACGGCGGCATTCGAAAACCTTGCCACAGCGCCTGCCAGATGGCGCGCGAGTCGCGCACATTCTTCTCAAGGATCACCAGCATCTGGCGGAAGGTGCGTGCCAGCATGTAGAGATGACCGATCGCCGCATCTTCTCCCGCATCCGAACTGTTCAACAGCCCTTGCAACAGTGCGAGCGCTCGCGCCCGGTTGCGCTGGCTGATGGCATCGGTCAGTTCGTAGAGTGAGCGCTGTTTCGCGGCCAGCACCATCGTCTCCACGTCGCCCAGCGTAATCCGGCCACGTCCTGACGTATAGAGCAGCAGCTTTTCCAGTTCCGACCCAATCAGCATCATGTCGGCGCCCAGCGCGTCCACCAGTTCGCGTGCCGCGTCGGGCTCAAGCCGTGTGCCCGCCTCCTGCGTCGTCGCCACGGCCCATCGCATCGCATCCTCGTCGCTCACGCGGGCCAGTTCCACCATGCCGCAGTGCTCGCCCAGCGTCTCTGTCAATCGCTCGAAGCGGGTCTTATCCTCCAGCTGCATGCGGCGCGTGTCGCTGGCGATGCGCAGGAAGTCGGCGACGAACAAAAGCAGCGCCTGTGGATTCGGCGAGCGGAAATAGCGATCCAGTGCTGCAAATTCTTCTTTTTTTGCACCGCGCGTGTAAAGCAGCCGCACGTTCCGCACAAAAATGACCTGGAAAGGCGCCATCAGCGACGGCGTCTGGGCGCGATCGAGCACATCGAAAATCGATGTCGAGGCCAGGTCGAGATCGGAAAGGCAAAAGTCTCGCAGCTCCGCCGGGACAAAAGCGCGCAGCACCGCAGCGCGGCATCGATCGAGAAGAAAGACTTCATCGCCGGCAAAAACGTAGCCTGCGCGAAGTTGTTCTTTGCCTGCGACGCCCGCCTCGATCTCCTCAATAAATCGCCCGACCGCGTTAAATCCCGTGCCCCATCGCGCGCCACTCACCGCTCGCCGCTCCCCCGAACCTGCAATTCACCTCTGCATGCCACAATCCTGCGGCTCCAGAATACGCCGTCCTCTTTGGGCCCGCCATTCTTGCATCGAATGGGGTTTCCCTTCTTCGCAATACTCAGATGACCGCAACCCGAGGAGCCGAAAAGGGTAACCCTATAGCTACCCCCATTAACCAAAAAGTAAAGTAATGTTGGTTACTCCGATTCTATTGTGTACTCCCGTAACACCCTGCAACCCTTCTCCATCGACATTCCGCGTGATTTTCATTGCGGTCCAGCACAGTCACGACTAGACTGTGGCCAGTTTGAAGGTTTGGGCTATAGGATTCCCTCCCCCAACTGGGCCCAAAAGCAACGCCGCGATGCTCATCGCGGCGTTGCTTTTTCTACAGACCTTCGAGCACATCCGCGACCAGTTTGCGCGCAAAATCGTGCGAGAGCCGTTCAATCGCCGCCGGGCTCTCGTCGAAATACACCGGCAGATCCGTGGTCGACTGATACTGCTGGCGAAAAACGTAGCCCTTGTTCTCGTAGAGAACCTGCCCATCGCGTCCGATCAGGCGCACTGCGGCAACCACCGTGATCAGGTAGCTGGAAGACTGTTGTGTCGATGTGTTGTAGGTGAGCGGCACCACCGATTCCTGCAGAATCGTCCCGCGCAAGACCACGTCCGGCTCGCCGGCGTCACTGGGGGTCACCCGCAGCCGCGATCGCGCAGCAAATTCGCGAATCACAGCGTCTGTCATGACGGCTTCGGTGTGATACGTGTTGGTCTTGGTGGCAAACAGGGGCACGGCCAGAGTGTGCGCGTCGATGGGCAAATGCGTGGCTACGCCTACGGTGTGGTAGCTGCATCCGGCCAGCATCGCGGTGCCGGCGGCCACTAACAAAACTCCGAGCGCGCGCATGCTTCCATCGTAAAGCACACCTCCGCGCTGAAGCTGCCTCACACCCACGCCGTCGAAAGCATCCCAATGCCATCCGACGGCAGTTGCAGACCGTCGGCGCGCCCGGAAAAGTAGAGAGCGTTCAACGCGTCAGAATCCGCGTTCTCGATTCGCTGAAACCCGGCGCTTCTAAATTCAGCCTCCAGTTCGTCCGGGGTAAAAAAGAGCTGAAAAGGCTCGCCCGCCGCCGCCACACGAGCCGCCAGTACTTCAAACGCTTTCCGGCGCAGAGGGCTCAACGTCTCCGGATCGAGCGCATAGTCGAAGCTGGTGCCGCTGCCCGGCGGCATCTTCCCAATCACTCGGAGGGTCGATCGAAATGCGTCGCGGGTGAGGTAAGGAACGACTCCAAGCCATCCGAAAAATGCGGGCGATTGAAAATCGAACTCAGTCTCGGCCAGCCCTTCGGCCAGTGTCTTCCGCTCGAAATCCAGAGGGACGAAGCACACGCTTGTCGATGCGCCGATGCCCGCCTCCGCCAGCAGCCCTCGTTTCCACTCCTGCGTCGCGGGAAAATCCACTTCGAAGACGCGCAGCGCCCGATGGGGATTGCGGAAAGCAAAGGTGTCGAGCCCCGCCCCGAGGACTACATATTGCGTGACACCCGTTGCAACCGCTTCTCCCAGCCGATCCTCGGCATACCGGCTGCGCGCAACCATAAACGCGCGAAAAGCGCGGGCGACCGGATGCCGCTCCCCGTCGTGATCCAGGACAAAATGCTCTCCCAGCAGCGGAACCGCGACCGGATCGTGCAGCACGCACGGCCGATCGAGCACCTGGTGGGCAGCGCGGCGCATGGCTACCCGAAAAGCGGTTCGACTGGCGCGACCCGTCTCCATGTCTTCGAGTGTAGACGGCTGCGGTATCCTTGCCTGCCGCGTACCATAGGGCACATGACTTGGATAGGATGGGCAATCCTTTCGGCTATCTTCGCCGCTGCCACGGCACTGCTGGCCAAGGTGGGCGTCGAGCATGTCGACTCGAACCTTGCCACGGCAATCCGCACGAGCGTCGTGGTTGTCTTTGCCTGGGGCATCGCCCTGGCTCTTGGCAAACACAGCGAAATCCGGCTCCTCGACCGCCGCACCGTGCTTTTTCTCACATTGTCAGGACTGGCGACTGGACTTTCCTGGCTCTGCTACTTCCGTGCCCTGCAGCTCGGGCCCGCCTCGCGCGTCGCGCCCCTCGATAAGCTCAGCGTTCCCCTGGTCATGATCTTCGCTTGGCTCCTGCTTGGCGAGAAGCTCACCGCGCCCGCACTCCTGGGCGGGGCTCTCATCACAGCGGGCGCCGTGGTGATGGTGCTGGCCTAGACCTTCTCTTCCCGCCGACGATCCGCGTCGACGACGGTACCTATACTGAAAAGAGATTCTGCCGCTCACCGAAAGGCCCGTTTGACCGCTGATACGCATTCCGCGACGCAATGCTCTGCGACCCGGCGCCGCATCGTTCTCACCGGGTTTATGGGCTCGGGGAAAACCACGGTCGGCCCGCTGCTGGCGGCACGCCTTGGCTGGCACTTCGTCGATCTGGATGATGTCATCGAAGCTGAAGCGGGCTGCACCATCGCCGAGTTCTTTGCCCGCCACGGCGAGCCCGCCTTCCGCGATCTGGAACATGCCACCATCGCTCGTCTCATCCAGACCGACAATCTCGTTCTCGCACTCGGCGGCGGCGCCATCGAGCGCTCTGAAACCCGCGACCTGCTCCGGACCACGCCCGGCACACTCCTGGTCCATCTCGAAGTCCAGTTCGCCACCACGTTGGCCCGCTGCAGCGGCACAGACCACATTCGACCCGTCTTCGCCGACCGCGAAAACCTCGCCCGCCGCTATGAGCAGCGCCTTCCCCTCTATCGAACGGCGCACACCTCCATCCCGGTCGATGAGCGGACACCGGAGGAAGTGGCCGACGCGATTCTCGCTGCCGCTCCTCGCTAAAATTCCAAACCTCGGCGATACCTCCATCCGCTTGCTATCATCAAAGGAGGGACGGCAACCGATTCGCGCCGCACCTGGTTTCCCGCCATTCTCATGAATCCTGCTTCCCAAGCCGTCCGTACGATCTCCGTACGGGTTGAAAGCCCTGCCCACGACGCACCGGCGATCCATGCGCCAAAGCCCGGTACGACGGCGATCCTCATTCACGACTTGCGCGAGCTTTTCAAGGTGCGGGTCACCGGACTCGTAATCGTCACCGGGTGGGCCGGTTTTTATCTCGGCTCCATGCAGTCGGGCATCTCCACGCTGCAGCGGGGCCTGCTCGATACTCTCTTTGGAATCGCCCTCGTTTCTGCAGGAGCCGGAGCGCTGAACCAGGCTCTCGAACG
This sequence comes from Occallatibacter sp., assembly GCA_036520995.1. Taxonomy (GTDB): domain Bacteria; phylum Acidobacteriota; class Terriglobia; order Terriglobales; family Acidobacteriaceae; genus Telmatobacter. The sequence continues at coordinate 30,615 of DATDIQ010000049.1, read as the reverse complement.
TTCCACAGACGCGCGCATGGTGCGCACCGCCGACCGGCCTTTGCCCTCCGGACGCATCTCGTTGGCGCATGGCATTCTTGCCGGCATCGGTGCCTTGGCCCTTGGCGCATGGTGGCTCCTTCTCCATACCAACCTGCTCACCGTCTCTCTGGCGCTGCTCACGGCTTTCACCTACGTGGCTGTCTACACGCCTCTCAAGCGCGTCACTTCGCTGGCGACTTTTATCGGCGCATTTCCCGGCGCCATGGGCCCCATGCTTGGCTGGACCGCCGCCCGCGGACGCATCGAATGGCCCGCCGTCGCGCTCTTCGCCATTCTCTTCGTCTGGCAGTTCCCTCACTTCATGGCCATCGCGTGGCTCTATCGCGACGACTATGCCCGTGCCGGTATTCGCATGCTGCCGGTCGTCCAACCCGATGGCTTGTCGACGGTTGTCGAGGCGCTCTTCTATGCGGTCATCATGATTCCCGTAAGTCTCGCCCCCTGGGGCTTGGGGATGGCCGGGCGCACCTACGCAGCATTGGCTGTCGTGCTTGGAATCTTCTACCTCGCCTACACCATCCGCTTCAGCCGGATCCTCCGCGCCACCTCCAATACCGAAAGCCGCATGCTTGCGCGCGACTTGCTGAAGGTCAGCGTCATTTACCTGCCACTCCTGCTCACGACCTTGATGCTTTGCGCGGTGGCCAGGCGGTAGCCATGACCACCCTCGCCGCTTCCTCTCACTCAAAATCGAGCACACGGTCCGCCATCGCACTCATCCTCGGCCTCAGCGTTGCGGCTTCGCTTTTCCTTTTCTGGCTCATCTACATTCATCCCGCGGCCGGGACCAGCGCGGAATATGCCTTTCTGCCCGGCCTGAATGCGCTCTTCAACGGCCTGTCGGCCACCGCGTTGCTCATTGGATTCACCTTCATCCGCGCGCGGCGCATTGCCGCTCACCGTGCCTCAATGATCACGGCTTTCGGCTTCTCCACCTTGTTCCTCATCGGCTACATCCTTCACCACGCTCTGCATGGCGATGTCCGCTTTCCACTCTACGCAGCATTTCGGACGTTCTATCTGTGCCTGCTTGCCAGCCACATAATCCTGGCGGTCGTCGCCCTGCCCCTGATCCTCGTCACCTTCTTCTTTTCGCTCTCCGGCCGGTTTCCGCAGCACAAGAAAGTCGCGCGCTGGACATTTCCTCTATGGCTCTACGTCTCTGTCACTGGAGTCATCACCTACGTGATGCTGCGCATGGCCCAGAGATAGGAACTTCCATGCCCGCAAGTCGCTCCGCACCGGATTCTGCACAGCCCAACGAACGCAACGACGGAACACGTCAGCTGCTGCAGTGGGGGGGATCGATGGTTGGCATCGGGATTCTCTCCGCCGTGCTTCTGGAGACGCTTCTGGGCGGCTTTTCCCACACCGGCGCCAGCACCAACACAGGCTGGTTTGCCCTCATCGTCGCCCTCATGTGCCTTCCCTTCGGAAGCATGCTGCTTGCCCTCGGCATAGCCAAATGGCTGCGCAACCGCTCTCTCGCACGACATGGCCGATAGCTGCTATTCTCTCTGCTTACCGGGAGAGTACGCACATGGCAAAATCCGTAAACAAAGTCACCCTTTTGGGCAATGTCGGCAAAGATCCTGAGATGCGCTCGACCACCGGCGGCACGCTGGTTGCCAACTTCACTTTGGCCACCAGCGACCGCACAAAAGACGCGCAGGGCAACTGGCAGGATCGCACCGAATGGCACAATCTCGTCGCCTTCACCCGCCTTGCTGAAATCGTCCGGGACTATGTCAAGAAGGGCTCCAAGCTCTACATCGAAGGCAAAATCCAAACCCGCAGCTGGGACGACAAAGAGACCGGCGCCAAGCGCTACCGGACCGAGATTATAGTCAACGATCTTTCGCTCCTCTCGGGCCGCGAAGAAGGCAGTTCCAGCGGGTATAGCCGTGGCGCGAGCTCTTCTTCGAACATCGATCAGCGCCCAGCCGCCGCCGCGCACGACGAATTCGCGCAACAGGCCGAAATCTCCGACGACGACATCCCGTTCTAGAGGCGCCCTTTTCCGAAACCTCCTTGCACCTTAAAGGGGGTTAGGTTCCCTCCGAATGGGAACGTTTTAGCTTTCAAAATCACGCTCCGTTCTTCCGCCACGAGCTCCTCTCCATGTTCCGATTGACCTGCGCATCCATCCTTCGGTGGATGCCGGTCTCCCTCCGCCTTCGTTACAGTGAGATAACTTTTCCCCACTTCCCGCATCGGAGCAATCCATTGTTAAAGACAGTTGCCGCACTGGTTCTCTTTGCCGCCACGGGCGCAGGTCTCCACGCTCAAGACAACTTTTTCTCGCAGTGGGAGAAGCGCACTTCAAAGACGCAGTCCAAGCAGCCGGCATGGTCGGTGCCCCTCGTCGCGCCCTATCCCATGCTCATTCAGGTGATACGCGCGGACTTCACGCGCCAGGTAACGCCCGGCCTCACAGACACCTGGAATTATGGCGGAGGCCGTGGCCTGAACTTGATCCCCGGCTTCAACAGCGAGTTCGATTTTTACTACCCACCCTACATTCAGCACAACACGCCCGCGGCAAAGGATGGGGCGGGAGATACCGGGTTCCTCTATAAGTACCGCATGCTTTCTGCCAATGAACACAATGGCAATTACATGCTGAGTGCCCAGCTGGCGGCGACCATTCCAACCGGCAGCCATAGCAATGGCAGCACCGACGGATCAATTTCTCCCACCCTGCTGGCGGGTAAGGGATTTGGCCGCTTCGACGTCATCTCCTGTGGCGGGGGTACGCTGCCCACCGGAAACACGGTGAAGCTTGGACGCAGCGTCGCGTGGAATACCACCGCGCAGTACAAAATCCTGAAATTCGTCTTTCCCGAAGTCGAAGATAATGCGACCTACTTCTTCGGTGGAAAGAACGATGGCAAAATGCAAAACTTCATTACACCGGGAGTTACCTTCAGCAAATTCAAGTTCCGTCCTGAGAACCCGAAGAGCCGTCCGGCATTCGCATTCGGCGGCGGCCTCCAGATCGCTTCCTCTCATTTCCATACTTACAATCACAACTTCGTGCTGACCGCACGCCTGCTTTTCTAAGCACGCGGCGCGCATTGCTGATCCCTGCTGCGTGTCCTCTAACGCACCAGGAGAATCGGCGTTACCCAGAACGCAGCGCGACCACCGGAAGGATCGAGCACCGTGACTTGGCAGTCATATCGCCCGGTCGGCAACTGCGCGAGCCCGATGTGAAAGCTCAGAGGCACCTCGCCGAGCCGGCTACCCGGAAGCGGCGTGACCGCAGTCCAGCTGGTCTCGTACACCTTCGCATGGTCATTGTAGAAACTTACCTTAGCCGTTAATGGCGGTGCTTTTAGGGGGGATGCGCTTGTTGCCGACGTTGGGTTCCCTGCAGACGACGCCGCGCTAGTCGCCGGCGCCCCCGCATAGGCCTGCAGATAAATGAACATCTCCCGGCCCGTGCTGAATACACGCGTCACGCTCGGAATCAGCTTGAATCCGCTCTCCACCAGCGGATTGCTGACGTCGTCCTTGGCGAGTCGCTTTCCTTTCGTTGCGTTATAGAGAGCATCCTTTAAGTCGACGCGCTGGCTGCTCAGCACTACAGAACTGATCGGCACGCGCTTTGTCACCTTGTTGAGGTTCGGAATCACGAATTCCGTCTGATAGGTCCCAATGCGCCCAGTCACATCGTCGCGCGCCAGGAACTTGATCGAGTAGCGTCCCGGCAGCAGCGTGAAACTCGTGTCGTACTCCACCGGGCGCCTCGCCAGCTCCGCCGCGGTCGCATCGCTCAGCTTGATGTCCACATAGTCCCGCACATTGGTGACTGTGATGCCGCCGATCATGTCCTTGATCTCGCATACAAAATCGATCACCGTGTGTTCGGCTCCAAACTTCTTCGCCAGAGCCAGTTCGCGGCCGGGAATCTTCACCACCACCGGCACGAAGTACTCCGCGCGGTTCAGCTGGAAATAGTCAATCTCCATCGCAATCGTCAGATCGGTGATCGGGTCCTCGAGCATCAGCGCATCTTCCAATTGGCGCTCTTTGTCTGCGGCCGTGAAGTGACCGAAGTCTTTGTTCGCGTAGTAGCCCTGCCGGTATTCAAGATTTGCGTCCCGCGGAGGATCGAGCGTAATCTTCACGCGCCGGAAGCGCCCGTTCTGCGCCGTGTTCGTGGTGTAGTAGCCGATCACGTAGTAATCCGCAATCGATTTCTGCGCCTGCATGATCCCGCGCATCAGATCGTTATTGTCCAGCTCCGCCTTACCCCCCGTGTCGGCCGCCAGGGTGTACATCGTGTCTTGCGATTGCTGCAGCTGATCGGTCACCGCCTGCGCCGCGGTGCCGGAGTACATGCCTACATTGCCCTGGGATCCCTGCGCCGCGTCGCCGAGCGGCGCTGAAGCAACCAATCCGCGCGCATCCACCGGCCAGAACGAAACCCCGGCGCGAATCGCCGCGTCAACCGTGGCGTGGAGTTGCGCCTGGTTATCGATGCCGTTCAGCCGCAGGCCGCTCGCAAAATACACCAGCACTTTCTTCTCGCTCATCTGGGAAAGCATTTGCGAAGCTGTCTGTAATGCGGAGAGTTGCCGGTCCGTGTTGAAGATGTTGAACTCGCTGTCATCCTGCCCGAACGCCGCACCCGTATCCGCGCTGCTCGCATCGTCGATAGAGTCCACATTTCCCTGCCCCTCGCCCACGACCATTGTCTCCAGGATGCTCAGCAATCGGTCGCGATCCGCAGAGAAATCCTGCAGCACATCCACCGAGCCACCCTGAAAGCGCAGGATCGATACCAGATCAGAACTTGTCATCTGCGTGCGGATGAACTTTTCGGCGGCCGCCAGTGCGCGCATCTGGTCCTGGGGCGGCATCGCCGACATATCGAAGTAAAGTGCGATGAGCCGCTTGTCGCGATAATGGGTGCGGGTCGTGTCCTCCGGCGCGATCGCGGTCCGCGTCAGCTTTCGGTAAATCGTGATGTTCTCTTCATCGGTGGGCGTGGTCGGCAGCGGATGTCCCGGCTCGGTCAGCTGTTGATGTTCGCAGAAGCGAATTGTCTGCGGCTGTCCATCTTCTGTGACTACAAAGTCTTTCGCGGTGAGCTCCTCGACATACGCCCCTTGTTTATCCTTCACCACCACGGTCTCGACCACGAGTTGGGAGTTCAAGCGCAGTGTATAGCCCTCCCCCCGCCCCTGCGTCGCGTTGCCGCCCACCTCTTGCGCTCCTGCAACAGCCGCCGCCAGCATTACCGCAAAGAGGCATCCCGCACATCGACGCATCGTCAAAACCTCAACCGCCCCGTAATCTGTAGGCTTCGCATAGGATTCGTTGCCGCCGGCAATCCAAACGTCGTGCCGTTCACCGTCGTGTTCCATGCCGTAAAGGCTGCATGGTTCAACGTGTTGGTCGCGTCCACGCGCACATCGAGGTTAAATCGAGTGCGCAAACGAAACGTCCGCGCGAGCGAGGAATCGAGAGTGAATTGAAACGGCCCCTGAATGGAATCGCGTCGCGCATTTCCCCACTGCCCGCTCGCGGGAGCCGCAAATGCCGCGCCGTTCAGAAAGAATCCCGGAGCCGCCTGAGTGATCGAAGTGCCTGTCAGGTTCGGCCGCGTGATATTCGTGAATCCGGTCCCCGGCACGGTACTTAAATAGATGGGCGTCTCCGGCAAGCCAGTACCCGCCGAAATCTCTGTCATCGCCGTCCACTCCTTCAGGGTCCGGCCTCGCCACCCGCTCATCAATGTCCCGCCGCCAAGCCCCATGCCCGACGTATATTGCGCCTGCAGCTTCAGCAGATGTCGTTGGTCGAACGTAGAGAGGCCGCCCTCTGCGCGCAGATTCAGCCAGTTTTGTGCAACAGCCGCTGCCGGAGTCGCTGGTCGCGGCGTCAGATCCGTCGAGGGCGTCACAGCCACATGCCCTTGCCCGCCGATCTGCGCATCGTCATCCAGAGCCTTGGCGAATATGTAGTCAACCGACGCCGCGAATCCACTGCGTAGGCGACGCCGCAATTGAAACTCCCCAGCTTCGCGTGTTGAATTCCCACCCGATGTCCGGTAGACGAAACCAACCGGGCATGCGGGGCACGGGTTAGGCGCGCCGATCGGAAACGTGTTGGGAAGAAACTGCTGCATACCGTGCGTCCCTTTGGTCCCCAGATAGGTGGCGGTCGCCACCAGCGCGCCCGGCAGATCGCGCTGCACTTGCAGTTGCCAATCCTGCGCGTATCCGACACGGAGGTGCGGATCGAGTGCGAAGGTATCCGCCGTCGTCGCGGCACAATTGCGAAATCCATTCGCTAATGTCAGCGAGCACGTACTGCTGTTGGCTACGTTCACACTGGTGGAGAGGGGCGCCTGCTGCGCCATGTTTTCCACCGCCGACAAGTACACCGATGTGTCGTCGTAGATTCCGTACCCTGCGCGAATCACCAATGTGGATGCGGGAATCGGACGCCACGAGATGCCGATACGCGGTTCCACTCCATGGCGATCCGGCTGCACCAGCGAATCCGGATATTTCGTTCCCGTGATCAACCCGGTCGGACTGTTCGCCGTTACCGGAGCCGCCGCGGAAAAACCAGCCGCGATATCGAGGTTCACCAGCCTGCCAAAAAGCTCCGTCATCGGGGCACCGTAATCCCACCGCACCCCCGCATTGATCGTCAACGTCGACATCATGCGCCAATCATCCTTAAGAAAGGCGTCGTAAACCGGCTGGCGAAAATACTTGTCGGCATTTCCATAAGCCAGCGAGCTGGTATCGGGGATGCCGAGCAGAAAATCCGCGAAGTCCGAACCCGTCGCCGCACCCTGCGAGGTGCCCGGTGCTTGCGTGGCCGCTCCGGTAAATGTAAACATCCCTCGCGGATTCTGTTGTGTGTTTTCGTTGAACTGCTGCTTGCGAAAATCGCCGCCATACGTGAACTCGTGATGTCGCCACGTCGTCGAGATACTGAGCGACACCTCGTCCGTTCGGTTGCGATTGAATTCGCTGGTACCGTCCGACAGCCCTGCGACGCTCTCAAAGGCCAGTCCCGGCGGACCCCAGTCGGCTGGGTTCTGATCATTTCCGCCGATGCCCGCGTCGCCCGAAACATTCTCGCGGTTCTCAAACTGCGATCGAATCTCCGTGCGAAAGCGAGTGAAATGATAGCCGAGCAGAGCGAAGGTCTGGTGGTGCAGGCGATGCGACCAGTTGATGTTTGTATCGATGCCCAGCGTATCCGTCGAATCCAGGAAGCCGAAGAGATTCGTGCCGTCGGAGCGTGCGCTGCGAAATCCAAATCCGCCATACAACTGATCGCGCCGCCCCAACTGGCGGTTTGCACGCGACTGCAGCGCATCGATGTGCGTGCTGTTCAGAACTTCGGTCTGGTAGTTGTAGCGCTCATTGCCGGCCAGGTTCGGCAGCGGATAAAAACGCAGTAAGGCAGCGGCTTGCGGGCTCACTGGAATCGGACCAGTGAACGGCTCTCCAGTGGCCGGGTTGTAGACCGTTACCGGTTGTCCCTGCGCATTCAACACATTCGAGAGGTCACCGCTCCGCTCCGCGGCCGTGGGCACCAGGCCAGAGATGCTCGACGCCGTGTTGCTGCGCGTCCACTGGTATGCCGCCATCACGTTAGGACCGTTGTGGATCAAACGCGGAATGTTCAACGGCCCGCCGATCGTCAACATGCCCGTATAGCGGCTGTACTGGTCCTTGGGAATTTGCAGGCCGGTCAGCGAAAAAGGGCGCGCGTCGAAGATCGAATTGTCGAGGATCGTTCCGATTCCGCCCTTATAAAGATCCTTGCTTCCCGGTCTTCGATTGCCAAAGGCGGGCGCCATTGAAAACGGCGAAGTCGCCGCATTGTTTTCGCTTCCATTGATCAGGAATCCGTCCGATGATTTATCGGCCGTCTCGGGAGGAGCAGCCGGTGCCGGAGCTACGTTTGCCGCCGCAGTCGGCGAGGGCTCTTTGTTCGACGCAGGGACTGGCGCAGGCGCCGCCGCAACCGGAGCAGGAGATGGAGTGACGACTTGCGTCTGGGCCAGGATTTGATCGAGCCCCAGCAGGTTCAGTTCCCACGCACCCTGCAGAGCATTTGGCGCGACACGGACTTTACCGTCTATTGGGGCAAACCCCGACATCTCGATCCGGATCTTCCATTCTCCGTCTGCGAGATCGGGAAATTCGTAGAGGCCCTGTTGGTCCGTCACAGTGGCGACGTGCTTTTCACCCTGCGACACCGTCACCGTCGCGCCTGGCACGGGAGCACCGTGGAAGAAAACCTGCCCATGGTGCTCCGCCGCCAGAATGCGTTGCGCAGCGCACAGCAGAGCCAGTGCACAAACCAACCGGAGTCCCCGAATTCCCCTCTGTCGTCGCTGCTGCTGCATGGATTAGTTCGCGGAAGGTTGCTCGATATGGTCGAGCACGAGCACCTCAACCGACGTCTTGGTCGCTTCAAGTTTCAGGCCGAGTTCTTCCTGGACTGCCGTGAAGAGCGGAGGAGGCGCGTCGGCTGCATCGCTCGGCGGCGGAACTTTGACCCCCATCCCGCCAAATTGCGACTCGTCTGGCGTCCACTTCAACCGAAAATCCCATCGCCCGTCCAACCCTGTCCGATCCACAACCGGCCTGTCGAGCACCGCCGACTGCATCAGGCCCGTGAACTCCTTCATGGTCGCGTTGCGCACCATCAGGTTCCCCAAACCCTGAAAAAACAAGGCGGGCAAACCGTTCGGGTCGCCGGTATCCTGCTTCATCTTCTGCCCAGTCTTGCCCACGCTCAGCACATAGGCCGACAGGTCGCGCTCATCGCGGTGAAACTTCAACTGAAGTCGATCGGCCAGAAGCTTTTGCAACATCGACCTCAACTGCGTCTCGCTCGGCGAGCCGGGTGTGTCGGGCTTCGCCTCAATATCGAACTTCGTGGTGCTAACCCAGTCCGGTCCGCCAATCACCTGCTTGTCTTGAACACCATAGGCAAACTTGAGCATGTCGGCCACGGTCGTGTTGATCGTCGTGAACTGCCCGCCGCGCACCAAAAACGCCTTGCCCGGTTGATCCGGCTTGCTTGGCTTGATCGTCGCCACTTCAAAGCTCGGATCGGCCTTGGGATCCATCGGGGGCAGCCGTGGAGGCGGCTCCGGAATCGCCCATGCGGTCGCAGGCGTGGCGCGCTCAAAGAGCAGCGGTAACGGATTCGGACCTTGCGTCCAGGTCCCGTCGATCGATTTCCCATCGGCAGACATCTTGCCTTCATACTTCCCATCGATCATGTCGATGCCGAACTTCAGCGTCTTGTCCTCAAAACTGGCTGAATCCGCGTTCATCGGCATGCCGCCCTGATCGATGCTGTAGTTCACAGCCTTCAGTTCGCCCTTGTCGCCCCGGGTCACCTTCAAAACGATCCGCAAATCGTGTTGCGGAACATGCAGCGTACCCTGCCACGTGTCCTCGATCTTGTTCGACGAGCTCTCGGACGCCGTCGCCTGTGCCCAAGTCGGTTTTGCTGGAACCGCGCCAAGCAAAACCCCGGCCACGACGACTCCAGCCAGGGTCCACTGCATGCGCGACCCTCTACCTGCCTTTGTTCCCTGCCAACTCCGCTCGATCCCCATGCGCACTCCTCCCTTAACCCAGTGTTCTGCGTGCGTATCACCAACTACACTCTTGCTTGATTGGCATCAGAAGGATACACGCATAAGACGTTCGACAGACCCGAATCGCTTCGGCGTCCCATGAATTTTGCTTGATACGAAGTCTTTTGCGGCTTAGTCCGGCGTCGGTCGTTCGAGATAATCAACAACAGAAACCTCCGCATACGGGCTCGCTGAATCTGCAGGAAGTGCGTCTCCTACAATTGTCATAGTTTCTACTACAGAAGTTCTAGAACAGGCAACAGAAAAGTGACGACAACCCGGTGTACCCGCAGAGAAACGGGATCCATTCGTACGAGAAAAGCGGCGAACCCGGCGCTGAAAAAGCGAAATGAGCGGGTTTCCCCGCTCATTTCGTCCCATACTTTATGTTTACTTTTTAATCTATATAACCGTTTGCAAATTTACGGAATCGATAAGTTGACCTCGTTCGAAGGCACACTCTGATTCCCCGCCGAATCGACACTCGTTACGTAGTACTGGTAATTCACTCCGTTTTGCGGGGAGCTGTCGGTATACGACGTCTGCGTGTCAATCGAAGCGTTCAACACCAGAAACGTTGAGCTCCCTTGGGGGGCGCGATAGATCTTGTAACCGGCCACTGGATCGCTTGAGCTGCTGGGCGCGCTCCAACTCAGAGCGACTTTATACGTCAGCCCGGTTCCACTCAGTGGAATGGCCATCGTCCCATTGCCTGCGCAGTTGCTGCCGATCGTCAGCTGCCCCGTGGCCGCTCCCGAAGCCGTCGGATCGAATTGCACATCCAGAGTCGCTGTCTGCCCTGGCGTCAATGTCATCGGAAACGTGGCACCGGATACCGTGAAGCCGCTGCCGCTCACCGACCCGGAGTTGACCGTCACTGCGACGCTCCCCGTCGACGTCAAAACAACGGATTGTGTCGCCGGCGTATTCACCGCGACACTTCCGAACGAGATACTCGTGGCATTCGCACTCAGCGTGGCAACGGCCGGCACCAGTTGAACCGAGACTGTGGCCGACGCGCCACCTGCACTTGCCGTGAGCGTTGCGGTTTGCGACGAACTCACAGCCGCCACCGATGCAGTGAACGCTGCGCTCGTCGCATTCGCGGCCACGGTAACGGATGCCGGCACCGTCACTGCTGTGTCGTTGCTGGCAAGGCTCACGCTCAGTCCACCGGAAGATGGGGCCGCCGTCAGCGTCACCGTGCAAGCATCCGACCCAGCGCCGGTGATGGAAGAGGTACTGCAAGAGACCTTGCTTACTGCCGTCGTAGCCACACCTGCAGCACTCATGTTCACCACGACGTTGCCTTGGGATGAGTTGCTGGTAATCGTCAGGACTCCGGTAAACATGCTGACCATCGGGGACGTAAACTTCAACGCCAGCGTCGCAGTTTGTCCGGGATTGAGTGTTGCCGGAACGGTAATCCCGGAGGCGCTGAACAAGGACCCTGCCACCGAAATCCCCGATATCGTTACTGGAGTCGTTCCGGTTGAGCTGAGAATCACAGATTGTGAGGCTGTTTGCCCGGTCGCGACATTGCCGAAATTCACAGTGGCCGCGCTCACGCTCAGAGTCGAAACCGCGGCGTTCAACTGCAGATTGGCCTTCGCGCCACCGGTGCTGGTCGAAGCCGTCAGCGTGGCCGTCTGTACCGAAGTCACCGAAGCCACAGTAGCCGTGAAGGCAGCGCTCGTCGCCTTGCCGGGAACGGTGATGGTGGCCGGCACTGTCACTGCAGCACTGTTGCTTGCCAAGCTGACCACTTCGCCCCCGCTCGGCGCCGCGGCGCTCAGTGTGACGGTGCAGTTGTCGGTGCTGCTGCCCGTGATTGACGCGCTCGCACAAATGACGCTGATGGGAACGATGTTGAAACGCTCGCGGATGCGCCAGATGGAATTGGGGTCAACCGGCTGCGGATTTCCCAGATGCCCCCACCCCACCATCGCCGGGACAAGGCTGGCGCTGGTTGCCTTTGCGAGCCCCTGGCTTGCCGTCCCCTCGCTCGGCCCGGGGAGCGCAATCGGCAGCGCAACGCTCGCAGGCTCTTTGGTAGAGGCAGTCTCTCCCGCCGGAGCCGGCGTTGATTCTGCGCGGCTGTCCGCCACGCTGCTTGAGGCGCCGTGCGAAGACTGCGTGGGCCTGATCGCGCCTGACGAATCGCGCGTCACATAAGCGCCGCAACCTGTAAGAAAAAAGCAACCGGCAAGGAGCCCGATTAGCCTGTTCGCACTGTATCTAGGACGAAGTCCCTGGAATCTAAAAGGCCCAAAGAACCATTCCATCTATGTCCACCCGTAAAGCCTCGGGCGCGCCCTTCGTGGGCTGGCAGGAGCAGTTCGGGGAATGGAACGAACCTGCTTTGTTGGAGGCTTGGCTGTAGGCCAAGAATCCCCCTTGTCGCTTAAATCGACAGTGATATTGATCACTAAAGTGCTAGATATTGATTACCTTCTGGGTATATGGAACTAATCACATCAATCTAAATATCTTAACTTTTCATATATCATCTGGAATTCCACGTTTTCGAATCAGAATCTCCGAAAACTCCTTGAAGATTTCGCGCATAGGTAACCACTTAAAGTTACTTTCATTCGGATCGATCCGGCAGGTCCGAAGCAGCAGAAAAACGACTGACGCGCGGAAACGTTGCCGGCAAGCAACTGCGTCTTCAGCTTAGTTTCTTGAACGGGCTTATTCCTTGAACCCAGGCAAACTGACGCGACGCGCAATGTGATCGTGAATCCAGTGGCCATCCCACCACTCCTTCGGATCGATTTGCACGCCGTCGAGCTGCATCGCGAAGTGAATATGATCGCCACCGGCCATGCCTGTCATGCCGCTCAGGCCCATCACCTGTCCGCGTTTCACCATATCGCCCTCATGCACGTCGATACGGCTCATATGTCCGTAGATCGTCTGCAGCCCGTACCCATGGTCCACCACGACACAGTTTCCGTAGATGCCCAGCGGCGCGGCATACACAATGCGGCCGTCGTTCGAGGCTTCCACGCCCACGTGCTGCGTCACTGCCAGGTCATAGCCAAGGTGCACCTGCTGGTCGATCTTCCTGCCGTGATAGATATAGTTGCGCAGATCGGCAAAGGTTGCCTCGGCCTGCGCGTGCGACTGGCGGCTGAAGGGCTGCGACCACAGGAAGTGGTCCGCTGTCTTGAAGCGCAAATCCGCCAGCATCTTGTTGTTCGCGCGGCGCATCGCGCCATTGATCTTCACGAAGCGGGTAACCGGATCGCCCGTACCGTTGGGGTCGAGCTCGTTCACAACCTTCTGCAAAAACGCATCGCTGATCTGCAAATCGTGCACCGTGTAGCGCGGCTGCTCCTTCTTCGGGAACTGAAACATCAGTGGACTCGTGACCGCGTTGCCTGGGCCCACCGAGGCATACACGACCGGCGCCGTTCCTGGCGGCATGTTCCAGGCGAATGCAAAAAGAGAAAAGAGGCCGGGCTTTCCGTCTGGCATCGGCCACGCGCGATAGGTCTGGTCCCCGACACGCACGCCCGCCTCTGTCCAGCTGCCCGCAACATTGAAGGTCGCCAGGTCAGCCATGCCCAGATAGAGATAGTGCTGATCCGCGTCGACACTAAGCACCGGCGGGCGCGTCACCACCTTGACGTCCTGTTCCCATCGCGCTTTCCGACCCAGCAGATCGTTCGACGTTGCTTCCACAATCACCTTCGCCGCCCCATCCTTCAGTTGCGGCGTCGTTCCCGTTCCCGCAGTAAAGTTCCAGCTGCTATCGGCGGCAGGCGATGCCTGCGCGCTCTCCCATACCGGATAGCGCGCGCCATTCTGTTCCAGAAACGCAGCCACTCTACGAATCCCGCGCGGATCGCGCAGATGAACACTCACCGGCGTCGCTTGTCCAATGATTGAAACTGGGTTCTGCACATCAAAGACCGGCGTTGCCGATCGCGCCACAACAAACACCACCGACGCGACCACCAGGATCACGGCAAGAAGGATAAGGAGCTTTCGCACAGCTCATTGTAGCCGGATGTCAGGGCGCTCCCCGCGGCGGGGCGCCCTGAGAAGGAGCGGAGAGCGAAACTATTCGCGGGGAGACCACAACAATCGCTTGCGCGAGAGCATCTCCGCGAGAGCCTGATACGCTCCCTGTGTTTCGGCCGCGAGAAGCTCCAACGCCTGCAGATACAAATCCGGACGACTCTCGATGAGGACCACGAATTCCCGGACGCCCAGGTGACGAACCTCCGCATCTTCGCTTACCGTGCCGGTCATGGCGTGGGCGCGATGCCCGATCACTGCCGAGAGATCGAGCAAGGCGCCAGAAGCCAGCCGCATACAGGCGACCGTGCGGAACGGAAGCTTCACCGTGAGGGTTACTTCCCCTTTGCGTAGAAAGAACAACTTCTCCGGCTCAGTTCCTTCTCGAAACAGAATGTAGTCCCCGGGTATTCGGAAAACCTCAAATCGCTCGTCAATCTCTTTGGCCAGCGCGGAGGGGATGGGGAAAACGGCGAGCAGCGGGGCCTTCCGGCGCCCCTTACCAAAGACGATCCGTTTCAACGCGGCAAACATACGCCCGATTGCCCCGGCAAGATCATCCCATCGATCCGGACCTGCACAATGTATCGGGCGTCACGGACAGAGGTTTAAGAAATCCCCGCTCTTCCCTCGATGCAAAATCGCCAAGGCTCTCAAGCCTGCCACCCTCCACCCAGGGCGCTATAGAGTTGCACAATCGTGAGCGCTTCGTTTTGCTGCGCGATGACGAGATTCAACTGCGCCGCATAGAGGTTCGAGTCGGTCGTCAAAACCTCTAGATACCCCGTCGATCCCGCCTGGTAGCGAAGCCGTGCAAGCCTTACAGCGTCCTGAGCCGCATTCACTAGCTTCTCCTGCTGCTCGCGCGAGGCGCGCTGCTTGTTGAGGGCAATCAGCGCATTCGACACATCGCGCAATGCTCCGGAGATGGTCTTCTGGTAGTTCAACACCATCTCTTCCTTGGTTTGCTGCGACAGTTGGAGCTGGCCGCGCAGCTTGCCTCCTTCAAACAAAGGCTGCGCCAGCGACCCGATTCCGTAGATCGTCTTGCTCGCGGGATCGAAGATGCTCGACAGGCTGTCGCCGCCCACGCCGCCCGAAGCACTGATCGAGAGGCTCGGAAAAAACTGCGCCCTGGCAACACCGATCTGCGCGTTGGCCGCAATCAGCGTGGCTTCGGCCTCTTGAATATCCGGTCGCCGCTCGAGCAGCTGCGACGGCAATCCCACCGGTACGTCTTGCGGCGGCGGTGTCAGCGCATTCGGATCGGTGTGTGCGATGGGGCCCGGGTTGTCTCCCAGCAAAACCGCGATCGCATTCTCGTCCTGTTGAATCTGCTGCTCAATCTGCGGAACCTCCGATGTCGCGGTATAGAGCAGCTGCTCTGCCTGGCGCACGTCGGAAAGAGGCACCGAACCGCCGCTTTCGAGTGTCTTCGTCAATTCCAGGGAATCCTGGCGCACCTTGATCGTCTGTTGAGTGATCTCCAACTGCCGATCGAGCGCTCTCACCTCGAAGTAGAGCGTCGCCACTTGCTGCACCAGGGTCAGCCGAACCGCACGCTGCGCCCACCGCTGCGCCAGCAACTGCGCGCGCGCCGCTTCTGTCTGCCGGCGATACAATCCCCAGAAATCCGGCGTCCACGTCCCGGAAACACTGAAGGAGCCGTCCACGAGAGGATTGCCGATCTGCGTCCCAAGCGACGACGGAATCGTCGCGCCGATGCCTGTTCCGCCGATTGTGAGCGTGGGGAACTCCTGCGAGCGCGTAATCTTCACCTGCGCCTCTTGCTCCAGAATCCGCCGCGCCGCGATGCGCACATCGTAGTTGTTCTCAAGCGCCTTGCGAATCAGCGCCTGCAACTCCGGCTCCTGGTAGACCGCAGACCACTCCTCGTCGCCCAGAGACGCTTTGGCCGCGGACGAGACCTGGCTTTCATCGGCGCCGCGATAAGCAGCAGGAGCGGTATAGTTGGGGCGCTGGTAATTCGGCCCCACCTTGCAGCCGGCAAGAAACATCATTGCCGCGAATGCCGGTGCGGTCGAAGCCGCCGAGAACGAAGAAAGCGCGCGAAGAATTCGCATTAGTCCTGGCCTCCTTCTACCGGCACCGGTGTCCGCACGGCTCCTACCTCTCGATTCGGCCTGCGTCGCGGTGCGGGCGCGCAATCCATCGTGATCGCCGTGCCTCCACGCACAAACCGATGCGATAAATACTCAACAACGGCGAACGTCACCGGGACGAAGAGAATGCCGAACACCGTCGACAACGTCATGCCGCCCACCACGACCGTTCCCAGAATTTGCCGCGAAGCCGCGCCCGATCCGCTCGCCGCCCACAGCGGAAGACACCCTACGATGAAGGCGAGAGCCGTCATTACAATAGGTCGGAACCGCAGGCGCGCTGCATTGAGCGCCGACTCGCAGATGCTTTGTCCATTCTCGTAATTCTGCTTCGCAAACTCAACGATCAGGATGGCGTTCTTGGCCGAGAGCCCGATCAGCATCACCAGGCCGATGGTGGCGAACACATCGTTCTCGAAGGCGCGGAAGTGCAGCGCCAGGTATGCGCCGAGAATCGCGACAGGCGTGCTCAGCAGCACGCTGAACGGCAATGTCCAACTTTCGTAGAGTGCCGCGAGAATCAGGAACACAAACGTAAGCGACAATCCAAAAACCGCCCACGAAGGCACGCCTTTCTCCGCAGCCTGCTCCTGATACGACATGCCGGAGTAATCGAACCCTGCCCCCGCCGGCATCGTCTGATGAAACACTTCTTCGAGAGCTTTGCGCACCTGCCCAGAACTGTACCCCGGCGCGCCCGTCACGTTGATCTGCGCAGCGTTGAATTCATTAAATCGAAAAATAAACTCAGGCCCCGTCGTCTGACTGACTTTCACCAGAGACCCCAGCGGCACCTGGCTTCCGTTTGCGCTACGCACGTAGAACTGGTTGATGTTCGCGATGTTCGTGCGCGAGGTTCCTTCCGCTTCCACATACGTCTGCCACTGACGCCCAAAGCGATTGAAGTAGTTCACCAGATAGCCGCCCATGAACGTCTGCATCGTGGTGTAAATGTTCGAGAGGTCCACTTGCTGCTGCAGCGCCTTCTCGCGATCGACGTCCGCATACAGCTGCGGCACAGCCGGCTGATACGACGGGATGGCAGCCGCAATCTCCGGCCTCTTTGACAGCGCGCCAAGAAACGCGAAAACATTCTTCGTCAGGGTGGTCGGATCGTCGATCCCCGATCGATCTTCGAGAACCATCGTGACACCGCCCGATGTGCCAAGCCCCGGAATCTGCGGCGGCGGGAAGGCGAAGGCAATCCCGTCTGGGTCCATTGACAACCGCTTTTGTAGATTGGCCTGGATGTAGGCGAGCTGTTCGGTCTTGCTCTTGCGCATCTCCCACGGCTTCAGGGCGACAAAGAAGAACCCCGAATTCGTACTCTGCACCTGGGTCAGCAGCGAAAAGTCCGTTACCGCAATCACACCTTCAATGCCCGGCGTTTTCAGCAAAGCGTTCGTGATTCTCTGCTCTGCTGAATCCGTTCGCTGTGCCGACGAGCTGTCAGGAAGCTGCAGGGCGAGAAACATGTAGCCCTGATCCTCGGTCGGAATGAAGCCGGTGGGAAGTCGATTTCCCACAAATACGGCGAGCACAGCCACCGCAGCCAGAGCCACCATGGCGATGGCCGATTTATGAACCAGAATGTTCGAAGTATGGACAAAGCTGTTCGTTGTGCGCTTGAAGAATCGGTTGAAGAGTCCGAATCCTTTTCCCAGCAGCCCTTGCTTGCGACCTTCTTCTCTCGGTTTCAGGAGCAAGGATGCCAGCGCCGGCGAAAGCGTTAACGCGTTGAAGGCCGAAATCAGGACCGAGATCGCGATGGTCACGGCAAACTGTTGGTAGAGGCGGCCCGTGATCCCCGGAATCGCCGCCGTGGGAATAAACACCGCCGCAAGAATCAACGCGATCGCAACCACCGGGCCGCCGACTTCTTCCATCGCTTTGATCGTCGCGGCCTTGGGATCCATCCCTTCATCAATATGGTGTTCCACCGCCTCCACCACGATGATCGCGTCATCCACCACAAGCCCGATCGCCAAAACCAGCCCAAACAGCGATAGGGTATTGATCGAGAATCCAAGCGCCGGAAAGATAATGAACGTGCCGATCAGCGAAACGGGAACTGCCATCAAGGGAATCAGCGTCGCGCGCCATCCCTGAAGGAAGATGAACACAACCAGCACCACAAGCCCGAGCGCTTCGAGCAGAGTGTAGACAATCTCGCGGATTCCAGCCGTCACAGCTTTCGTCGTGTCGAGCGGGATGCTGTACGAGATGCTCGGGGGAAACTGGGCTGAAAGCTCCTGCATGCGCGCGCGCACCGCCTTCGCTGTTTCCACAGCATTCGATCCGGGCAACTGATAGATCGCCATCACGCCGGCCGGCGCCTGGTTATAGCGCGCAAAAAGTCCATAGGCCTGATCGCCGAGTTCGATCCGCGCCACATCGCGCAAATGCAGTATCGATCCGTCAGGATTCGCACGCAGAATAATGTTGCCGAACTGATCCGGCGTCACCAGGCGTCCCTGTGTCCGCACCGTGTAGGTGAACTGCTGTCCGCGCGGAATCGGCTCCGCCCCAATCTGCCCCGCCGGATTCACGTTGTTTTGCGCCTGGATCGCGGAGATCACGTCCGTCGCCGTCACGCCGAGCTGCGCCAGCCGATCGGGATCAACCCAGACCCGCAATGCGTACTGACCGCCGAAGGTCTGCACGCGCGAAACGCCCTTCACGCGGGCCAGCTGATCCTGCACGTTGATGATCGCGTAGTTGGTCAGGAAATCAGCGCTCAGCTTTCCCCCCGGGGAATTGACTGCGACCAGCATCAGCGGAGACGTAAGAGCCTTCTGCACGGTCAACCCTGCGGTTGTTACCTGGGCCGGCAACTGTGACTGTGCTTGGTCTACGCGCAGCTGCGCGAGCACCTGGTCGATATTCGGATTCGTCTTGACGTCGAAGTCAACAAACAGCTGTGTGACTCCGTTGTTGGCGCTTACCGAATCCATGTAGATCATGTTGTCGACGCCGTTCATCTGCTGCTCGATCGGCGTCGAAACTGCCTGCGCAACGGTCTTCGCATCTGCACCGGGATACGTCGCGGTCACCAGGATCTCCGGCGGCACGATATCCGGATACTGCGAAGTGGGCAGTGTCACCATCGACACCGTCCCCACAATCACCGTCAGAATCGCGATCACAATGGCCACAATGGGCCTGCGAATAAAGAATTTTGACACAGGTCAATTCCCCGCTGAACTCGTCTGCTGCGCGACGGAAGATGCGTGCGCTTTCGGTGCTTCGGGGGTGACTGGCATCCCTTCGCGAAGCTTCTGGAGGTTGTCGACGATCACGGTCGCATCGGGGGCGAGGCCGCTATTCACAATCCAATCGTTCCCGAATTGCGGCCCCAGGGAAACCGTGTTCACGTGTACGCGATTTCCAGCGGCAACGGTGTACACCTGCTGCATGCCTTGAAACTCGGAGACCGCCGCCTGCGGCACGAGTAAAGCGCCGTGCCGAAGCTGGGTGTTCGCCTGCACCCGGCCGAATTGCCCAGGGCGCAGCAGGTTGTGCGGATTCGGAAACGCCGCGGCAATGCGAATCGCGCCGGTTTGGGCGTTCACCTGTCGATCGACAAAAGCGATATGTCCTTTGTAGGGATAGTCACTGCCGTCTGAAAGCGCGAGCGTCAATGGAACCCTGGCGGCGCCTTTGAGCAAATCTCCCTGCCCGTCCGCTGCCTGGTGCGCAAGCGCAAGATATTCCCGATCGCTGATCGAAAAATAGATCTTGATGGGGTTCAGCTGCGAAACCGCGGTCAGAACAGACTGCGTGTTCACCAGGTTCCCCACCTGGACGGTGGCCTGTCCTGCAACGCCGGAGATCAGCGACCGGACTTCGCAAAAGCTGAGGTTCAGCTGAGCGGTTTCCACGGCCGCTTCTGCCGATTTCACGTTCGCCTCGGCCTGCGCCTTCAGCTGGACCTCATTGTCCAGCTGGCTCCTGGCAATCGCTCGCGCGCTCACAAGCGGCGTATCCCGGTTCACGTTGATTTGCGCCAGCTCCAGTTGCGCCTTGGCCTGCCCAAGCTGACCCTCAGCCTGATCCAGCACCGCCTGAAACGGCCGTGGATCGATCTCGAAGAGCACCTGCCCTTTCTCCACCGGCGAGCCCTCGCGATAGAGCTGCCGAATCAGGTAGCCCGCGGCCTGCGGCTGGATCTGCGCATTCACGTAGCCATCCATTGTGCCCACCCACTCGTTCGCAATCGGCACATCGGTCGGCTCGATTCTGACCACGCTCACCGGCAACGCTTGATTCGGTCCGGCGCTGGCCGAAACCACTCTCCGCGCGCATCCTGAAAGAAAACCCGCGCCGGCTGCCAAGGCCACCACTACAAGCACAAGGGCCCGGATAGTGCTCTCCTCGCTCGACGAATTTTTGAAATCCATCCTGGTTCTCCGTTCGGTTCGAAGGCTTTCTGTTTGTTGCGGATGAGGAACCGGCTCCGCACAAAGACGTGTCAAGTAGATGAGTTGAAGTATTCTCGGGATTCAAGTTTCGCCGGAGGCGCTATCCGGTCGGGGCCCGAGTCCAACCGCCTCGCAGGCCTGCGGAGATCAGACCGTACTCGAAGATGTCTTGTAGGGCGCAGATCCAGGCTCAAGAGCCAGGCGCCTCTTAGAAAGAGACTTCCTCAGCCCCTTCGCACCCACCCTAAAGGCATCTATCCTGCATACTGGAAGTTGCGGTCGACGTGCCCCGTCCGCTCTACCCGTTCCCTCTCCTTCGCCTTTCGACTGGCAAGGGTGAGAAACCGAGCCTCTCTCTATTGAAGGAACATCCGCACCAGGTTGGCAATCTCGTCGGCTTTGGTATCTAACGCGAAGTGGCCTGCGTCGAGAACGTGGACCTCCGCTTGCGGGACATCCTTCCGGTAGCGTTCCGGCTCGCCCAGGTCAAACGAAAGATCGTGCTTCCCCCATACGACCAGCAGGCGAGGCTGCGTCTTCTGCATCCAGGCCTGCCACTTCGGATAGGAATCGACGTTGGTGCGATAGTCATAGAAAAGATCGCTCTGGATTTGCGCCTGGCCAGGCGCGTTCAGGAAGCGATACTCATCCGCCCAGAGATCCGGATCGTAGAGTTCAACCCGCGGGTCGTCCCCGACGTGACGTGTGCGGGTGCTCCCAAGCGAGAGCAGATTGGTGCGCAGCTTTTCTTCGTACGCCGGCCGGCTAGCCCAGAAGGCGCGGCGGGTGTCCCAATTTGCTCCCAGGCCTTCGTTGTGCGCCACGGCGTCCTGCACAATGAGGGCCTGCACTCGTTCGGGGTGGGCCAGGGACATGCGGAAACCGACGGGCCCGCCGTAGTCCTGCATGTAAAGGGTGTGGCGAGACAAGCCCAATGCCTCGGTGAAACCATCCATTACCTCGGCGATGTGATCGAAGGTGTAGGCAAACTGCTGCGGGTCGGGCCAGTCGCTGTGTCCGAAGCCCGGATAGTCCGGCGCGACCAGATGGTATTTGTCGGCGAGACGCGTCAGCAGCGATTGAAACATACGCGACGACGACGGCAGACCATGCAGCAGGAGAATCGTCGGGCCGTCTTTCGGTCCCGCCTCTCGATAGGAGATCGAGAGTCCCTCAACCTTCACTGTGCGATACAACACCTCTTTATCCATCGCGGGATCCTTTGTCTGTGTGCGCGCAGCGCAGATCGTGACCAGGGCAACCGCGATCAACATCGAAGCGGACCGAAAATCCACACATGCTTGCCTCTTGGTCGGCTACTCTTTCACTTCGAAGATGATTTCCAGCTCGACTGGCACCCCCAGGGGAAGGCTAGCCACGCCGATCACCAGGCGAACCGCCATCTGTTCGGCGCCAAAGATATCCCGAAAGAGATCCGAAGCTCCGTCCGCGACTTTTGGGTGTTCGATGAAGTCGCCGTAGGCGGCCATGAACACCCCGAGGCGAACGACTCGCTGGATTCGATCGAGAGAACCAAGGTACTCTTTCGCAGCAGCCAGAGCGCTCAAAGCCGCAGTGCGCGCGGCATCGCGGCCCGCTTCGACGTCCAGCTCTTTTCCCAGCCGCCCCACATACTTCGGCTTGTGGTCGATGACCGGGAGCATGCCGGTCAGGAAGAGCAAATTCCCTGTCTGCGATGCTTCCACGTAGGTACCAAACGGCGTCGGAGCCGCAGAGAGCTGAATGCCTAGATCCTGCAACCGGCTCTCCGGGCCTGCCGCCTGGGCACTGCGCGGACTCACCATTTTCCTGAGTGCGCACCGCCGTCCACGTGCAGCACCTCCCCGGTGACGTAACGCGCCTCTGTCAAATAGACAACGGCGTCTGCCACGTCCTTTGCGTCCGAAATCGTTCCCATGGGAGAAAAAGTCTTGAGGAATTCCTTCGGGTCGCTTTCGTGCATCGGCGAATTTACAATGCCGGGCGCCACTGCATTAAAGCGGATATGTTCTCGCGCGTATTCGCTCGCGAGGCTCAACGTAATCGCGTTCAGCCCGCCTTTGGTGATCATGGGAATGGAAGAGGGAGCGCCGGCAATGGGGTTGTCGGCCAGCGATGCGGTAATGCTGGTGACGCTGCCGCCTCTGCCTTGTGCGAGCATCTGTTTCACCGCCAGCTGGGTAACGAAGATAAACCCCCCGAGGTTCGTCGAAACGAAGCTGCGAAAATCCTCGGCAGAGTACTCCGTGAAAGGCTTTGCGGCATAGATGCCGGCATTGTTCACCACGTGATCGATGGATCCGAACTTCGCAACCGCCGTCTGCGCCACCTTCTGCGCCGTCGCGGGGTCACCGATATCGCCGTCCACCAGGGCAAGCTGCTTCGATGGCGCAAGCCCGGCTTTCGTGATGCTTCGCGAGGTTGCCACCACGTCATAACCTCGTCCGAGAAACGCGTTGACAATCTCCGCGCCGATTCCCTGCGAGGCCCCCGTCACAATCACTGTTTTTTTCACCGCCATATCAACTCCTCGTCCCTGGGAGCCTCATCGCAACAGACCCAGCTCGTCGCATTCCGACAACTGGTCGCGCCACACTCCAATCCAGCAGATTCACGCGGCCCAACTGCGGATTCGGAATGTCCATGGTCGCCACGAATCCACCTTTCGACAATTCGACTCCCCGCGTCATTCTCAGTGCAGACACGGCTGGCCTTCCTGCTGCATGGCCGGCAGGAAACCGGTTCGCGGCGAGCGGGACACGGCCTCACTTGCGCCAAGATGTTTCAGGGACTTCGAGGCGATCAGGCGCGTCCGTGCCCGATGCAGTCTCGCCTTCACGGCCGCTTCAGTAATTTGCAGCGCCTGCGCGATCTCTTTCAACGAACTCCCACGTGTGAGTCGAATCTGCATGGCGGCTCGCAGGCCCGGCTCAAGCTGGCAAATGGCGTGCAGCACCCTGCGATAGCGCTGGCGCTGATCGTAAATTTGCTCAGGATTCGGACCGGGATCCCGGACCTCGAAGGGGGGCAGCTCATCCCTGGATTCGAAAGAGGAATCGGTCGACACTTCGGGGCGGGCGCGCCGCTTGCGGAGGATCATTAACGCGGAATTGATGCCGATCCGCGTCAACCACGAAGAGAAGTTTGCCCGGCCTTCGAAACCACCGAGTGCCTGGTAGGCCCGCAGGAACGTATCCTGCAGCGCGTCTTCCGCATCTTCGCGATTCTTCGTGATAGCAACGATGCTTTTGTACACATGCCGTGCGTGGAGGTTTTGTAACTCTGCAAAAGCCGCGGTCGACCCGGCTTGGGCCGCCAAAACGAGCTGCTCGTCGCGCAGCGCAACGCGCTGGGGCAGCGCGGGAGACAACATTTGACCTGACGGAAGCATTGCGTTTCTCCAAAATGGACGTTCCTGGCTCACGTTGCGATTAAGCCAAAAGAGCGGCATTGAATCCATTGGACAAAGGTATTGATCGATACCTTCGTCTCACGGATAGTTCGCAAGGGCCCCGGAGCCGTCCGCACAAATACGATTCTGAATGGACACCTCAGTCGTGCCGCAATGGCCGCATCGACGGGCTTCAGATGGGATAAGACGACCGTGTCGCGGAACAGCTAAGCTCACGCAAAAGCACTGGAGGTGCAAAAGGACATCAGCCTCTGATCAACGCTTCTCGGCGGCACGGCTGATTGGTGTAGCCAGTTCTAGACCGACCGCAAACCAATACCAAAGTACAATAGACGCGCCTCCCGCGGGAGCCGATGATCGTTGTTGGGGGTGCCGTCGAGAGGGGCAGGTCCCATGCAGACGAGCTCAGCCGGGTTGTCGATGTGCTGCCTGGACGCATTGAGGCGGAATGTCTCGACATTGCACATCGACTTCATCCATCCGCGCCGAATGCATCCAATGCTCTATGCGCGGATCAGCCAGCAATGGCGGTGCGGCACGAGAGGTCCATGATGACGACCTGCAC
Organism: Occallatibacter sp.; assembly: GCA_036520995.1. Classification (GTDB taxonomy): domain Bacteria; phylum Acidobacteriota; class Terriglobia; order Terriglobales; family Acidobacteriaceae; genus Telmatobacter. Next base: position 6,386 of record DATDIQ010000049.1, on the reverse strand, counting down.
ACTTGTATCGGTGATTGATGATGACGAATCCGTGCGTGAATCGCTGCCGGACTTGCTTCGAGAATTCGGATTCGCCGCTCACACCTTTTCTTCGGCAGAGGAGTTTCTCTCGTCCGCACACGCTTCTCAAACAAATTGCTTGATTCTCGATGTCGCCATGCCGGGTATGTCCGGTCCCGACCTTCAGCGCGAGCTGAAACGTCTGCAACGGAACCTCCCCATAATTTTCATTACCGGGCAAAGAGATGAGGCAGCACGATCGCGCCTCCTCGGAGAGGGCGCGGTTGCGTGCCTCTACAAGCCTTTCAGCGATACGGATTTGCTCAAAGCGCTCAACGCTGCGTTGCGCTGATCGACTCCGATTTCATAATTCGATATGCAGGGCGGACGTACAATGAATGCTGCGATCGCACTTGGCGATGAATTGAGGCCAATCCCCATGCCGCCAACCTCGCCAGTTGTCTTTGTTGTAGACGACGACATCTCCATTCGAGAATCGTTGGAACTATTGATCCGCCAAGCGGGCTGGCAGGCCGAGACGTTTACCTCCGCCCGCGACTTCCTGCTCCGTCCCCGCACTTTTGCGCCAAGCTGCTTGATTCTCGATGTTTCCCTTCCGGGTCTGAACGGCCTCGATCTCCAAAAGCGTGTAGCCGTCGACCGGCCCGATATGCCCATCATCTTCATCACCGGCTATGGCGACGTGCCCATGACGGTCCAGGCGATGAAGGCGGGCGCGGTCGAATTCCTTACCAAGCCATTCAGCGATGAAGTTCTGCTGGGTGCGATCCGCAGCGCCCTCGAGCGCAGCCTCGCCATGCTGGGCCAAGAGTCAAAGCTGCGCGCTCTGCGCGGTCGTTACGCCTTACTCACGTCGCGCGAACGGCAGGTGATGGCCCTGGTGGCCTCGGGCCTGCTGAATAAGCAGGTTGGGGGCGAGCTAGGCATCAGCGAAATTACGGTCAAGGCGCATCGCGGCAGCTTGATGCGAAAAATGAATGCCGATTCGCTGCCCGACCTGGTGACGATGGCGGCCCAGCTCCGCCTTCCGCGACCCGCGACAAGCACTTCTGCGAGCCCTTCGAACTCTGACCGGGTGCCGCGCACTCCTTAGGCGACGGAATCACCGAGGACGCTATGCAGATGGTCTTTCAACAATGCGAAGTCGATCGCTTTTGAAACGCAAGCGTTGCAGCCTGCCTGCATCACCCGATGCTGATCCGTCAGCATGGCGTGGGCTGTCACGGCGATCACCGGCACGCTGCGATAGCGCGGCTCGTTGCGAATCCACGAGGCAAGGGTAAGACCGTCTTCCGTGCCCAATTGCACGTCCAGAAGAATGGCGTGCGGCTTAGCCTTCGCATTCGCAGCAAATGCCTCCTCCAGATTCGACGCGGCATCCACAGCGAATCCCTCCGTATCGAGCCAATCGCAAAGCAGCTCGCAATTCAAGGGATTATCCTCAACCACCAACAATCTGTGGATCATTGCGCCTCCGCAAAAAGAGGCGTGGCCCGGCGCACCTGGCGCAGCAATTCGTCCCGCCATGGTTCATGCTTTGAAAGCAGCGCTTCCGTGTTGGTGCGCAGGTATTCCATTTCATCACTCGTCAGATCCTTGTTGGTCAAGACAATGATGGGAAATGCTGTATGCCGAAGCCTTTCTCCACTCCGCAATCAAGCCAAAGCCGCTCACCTGGGGCAGGTTGAGATCGAGAATCACCAGGTGGGGTTGGGCTGCCTGAACCCGCACTCTCGCCTGGATTCCGTCTGCCGCTGCACTTACGGCATACCCGCTGTTCGTGAGCAGGTCCACGATAAACTCGCGCGTCGGAGCATCATCCTCCACCACCAGGATCGACTGGTTTGCGCACGGTTGATCGCTGTGTGCGACGCATCGCCCCACTGCCGCAAGCAGGATTTCCTTGTCCATAGGCTTCACGATGTACTCATCCGCGCCCAGCAACAAGCCGGTGTTGCGCTGATCCATTACCGTCACCATCACCACCCGGATGTCCGCCGTGCGTGGATCGCTCTTCAGCTTTGCCAGAACATCCCACCCGTTCAGCGGCAGCATGATCACATCCAGCGTGATCACCGCCGGCTGCAGATCCAGCGCTACCTTCACAGCATCTTGCGGTTGATTGCAGACCGTTACTTCGTAGCCGGCTGAAGAGAGCTGCGATTCAAGAAGGCAGGCCGAAGACATGTCGTCTTCGATCACCAGGATCTTCGTCCTCCGCCTTGCGCCGGTCATGGTCTCTGTGACCAGCGTCTTTTGCGGCTTCTCTGCGAACGAGACCGCGGGAAGGGTGAAGAAGAAGCAGCTGCCCTCGCCGGGCTTGCTCTCCACGTCCAGCTGGCCGCCATGCAGTTCCACAAGTTTTCGCGTAATCGCCAGGCCCAGCCCGGTCCCCTCAGAGGATTTCTCTGTCTGGCGCATCCGATGGAACGCCTCGAAAATGCGCTGCCTCTCCTCAGGGGGGATTCCAGGCCCGGAATCGCGCACTTCAATACGCACCATCGAGCCGACCTGCGTGGCGACCAACTGAATCTTTCCGCCCGAAGGCGTGAATTTGATCGCATTCCCCAGCAGGTTCATCAGCATCTGCTTGAACCGAGTTCCGTCCGCACGAACCGCAAGGCCCTTTGGAGCGCTCTGGATCAGTTTGTGCGCGTTCTTGTCTACCAGAGGCTGCAGCGAGTCGCACACTTCCGCAAAGCTGAAATCGACGGAGACATCTTCGATGCTCAACTGCAAGCGTCCCGCCTCGATCTTCGAAAGATCGAGAATGTCGTTGATCAAGCGCAGCAAGTGCTGGCCGCTCGAGTGAATATGGTTCACATACCGCGCCTGGCGCTCGGTGTGCGGCCCGTAGCGGTCATCGCTCAGTAGCTGCGAGAATCCGAGCACGGCATTCAACGGCGTCCGTAGCTCGTGGCTGATGGTTGAAAGGAATTGATCTTTGAATCGACTCGCGCGTTCGATGTCTTCTTTTGCCCGCAGGATGGATTCGGAGTACGCCTCAACTTTTTTCTGAGCCGCTACAAGCTCCGCGGTTCGCTCTTCCACGCGCAACTCGAGCTCGTCATGCGCTCGCTGCAGATTGGCCTTGCCTTTGGCGAGCTGCACCATCATCTCATTGAACGAGTCTATGAGGACGCTGACTTCTCCGTGCCCCTCGATCCGAGGAACCCGATGAGAGTAGCTGTCGTCACGGGTCACTCCTGCGCCACCTTTGCCAGTTGGATGATGGGCTGCGCGACAGACGTTCGGAAAACCGAAGAAACCCCAAGCTAGGCAACGGCGATTCGTTAGGGTTACTGGTTCAGGGGATTCCAGCAGCGATACCGACTTTTCGGGAGAAATCCTGCTCGACTGTTCATCAAAGACTGATTTCAAGGTTGGCAGTCATTTGGCGGCGATCCTGATCGGCCACCTGTGAATGTGACCGCGACACCTCGACAGCGGCCAGCCTCCGGATTCGAAATGACGCATATCCACAGATTGCTTATCCGGACTGCGCAGTTCGGAGCCAGGCATGTACCTACCTGCATGCCTGTTACGATACCCACTTCTTTCGAGCTTCAAGGGCCGCGTCGCGAAATGCTGTATGCAACGGATCGAACGCCGAGTGCGACATCTTTTCCACAGCAGGCGTGGCATTTTCCGGAGTGCCCGATCCAAACGGTGGCTGCGGGTCATATTCCAGAGCCAGCGTAAGGAACCGCGCATAGTCCTCGCCCCGCAACTCCGCGGCGACGCGAAGGCCGAAATCAATTCCCGCGGTGATGCCGCCGGCCGTGATGCGGTTACGGTCTTGCACCACGCGGTTGACGGCAAGCTCCGCTCCAAGCTGCGGCAGCAGTTCACGCACCGACCAATGCGACGTCGCTTTGTAGCCACGCAGAAGGCCGGCCGCGCCGAGAACCATGGATCCTGTGCACACGCTGGTCACCAGCTTGGCGGTCTTTCCACGCTGCGCCAGAAAATTGAGGGTTTCGCTGTCCGACATCAGCGCCACAGTGCCTTGGCTTCCGCCCCCTATAAACAGAATGTCCACAGGATCGGCACAATCCGCGAAGGTTTTGGACGGCCGGATGCTAATGCCAGTGTCGCTTCTCACCAGGTCCTTCGTCTTGGCGACAAGCTCCACGTTGACGCCCGGGAGATAGCCAAATACCTGCTGCGGACCGATCAGATCGAGCGCTGTCATGCCTGGATAAATCAGCATTGCGATTTCTGCCGGTTTCTCTGGCATGGAATGTTGCTTGCCGCTTGTGTCCTGAGTCTGCTGCTGTGCAACGGCCGTCTTGGCGAAGGCCGCGCTCAAAGCCGCGCCGCATAACTGTTGACTGAATTCTCGCCGGTTCATATCGATGCCCCCTTTGACTGCGCTCTTCTTCAATGGCTGCCGCCATGGAGCGGCGATGGCGTTCCGTCCGACCAATTGCTTACCGGAACCTCAATGGTGGTATAGCGGCCTATTTTTTCCTCGTGCGCGCCCAACGGGACGTCATCCCCCAAACCGGATCCCAAGGCTTTAGGGTCGATTTCGGGGACAAAAACCATAATGTGGGGAAGCCAGGGGCCTTTGACGCTGGCATTCAAATACCCTTGCTTTGACAACATGTAGGACAGTGAGCCGGGTTCGGGTGTGGGCAACACACCTTTCGCGATGCCGTCCACTATGGCGTCCTCTATCTGGACTTTCGAATCTCCGGCAATCGCCAGTTCGGTCTTCTTGAGGTAGATCGGAAGAAAAGACCGCGTAGCCGCAGCGGTAAGGCAGATCGGGCCGTGTATCTTTGGGTCCCAAAAAGCCCGATTGTCTTTCGGTAAGTCCCAGGATCGTCCCACCAGGCATACGAAATCGTTCTTCCCCTCCACGGCCGTTTCATAGCCATGCCGTCCAAGAACCAGCACCTCGGCCCCTCTCGAAATGGAGTTCGGGCCGGCGCTGCGGGCCATCGCAATCTCCGCATCGCGGTCCATCAAATAGGGATCGATTGAGACCATCGTGGACGGCGCCGAGTTGTCTTGCGCCTGCATCCGCCCCGGCGTCGAAAAGCCAGACAAGAATACAAAGGTAAGAAAAGCAAATACAGGGAATCTTCGGCCGCCCATCATTTTTTCCTTTTGAGGTTGCATCCTTTATCCCTCCTGTCACGTTCGCTCTTGCCTGACAATAGTTCCTGCCTTGCATGGGGTCGTTCGCTGCGAGCGGAGCTCTGAAACCGCGACGCCCGCCCGTTTCTCTCATGCGTCGGCGCACGGACCATCCTGTACCAACAGGTCTACTGAATACCGCGTCACATCCCCTTGCTTGCTGCCGACGGATAGCCGGCCCCACCGAAATAGCACTCAAGGGCCTCCAACTTCCCATCTCTGACCCGGTGATATTCCACGTTCCGGAATGATTTACCGTTCGTCGTGTGGCAAAGATACTTCACAAACGCCTCGTTGCCGCTTGTGATCACGCACTCCAGATCGGATCGCTCGATAAGCTTGGCCTGTGTATCCCAGCATTGCGTTTTGAAAGTGCTCCGGCTGATGTGGTCGTCGCCGGCCGCGCTCGAAAAAGTGAAGTTGTCGGTCATCAGTGTCTCGAATTGACCCTCGTCCTTTTCCACCCACGCCTTATACCACTTCCGAACGATTTCTTCGGTTGCCGTGCTAGACCCTTCTTCTGCGCCCGCGCTGGCCATCACCAGGAGTCCCGCCGCTCCAGCCAGTGCGCACGCCTTCCGCCGTGATACTCCGATTCCTGTCATGTCCATTCTCCTGTTCCAGATTCTTGGGGTTAGTGGCCTCTGGGGGCCGTCCTGAGTGTTTAGAAGATCACCGCCTCTGGTGTCGCGTGCTTGCATGTGCCCGGACCGTGTTCTATTTAGTACAGACCGGTTGGTATGATTAAACTAATCATACATGATCCGTTCAGCCCCGCTTGCGTTTGCTCGGCGGGCGCAAAGACCGCAGCCACTCCACAATGTTTCTGATCCCCGCTTCCATCACTTTCGCATCTTGAGCATTCTTGGCAAGCATGCCGTAACCTTCGACTATGGCAATCAACAATCCAGCTGCTTGAGCGGGTTCCAGGTCGCGGCGCACCTTTCCATGGTTCTGACCATACTGCAAGGCAGCGGCAACGCCGTCCTGCCAGTCACGAAATATGGTTGCGAGCCGTTGGCGGAATCCGGCGTCAAGAGGAGACATTTCCTGCGAAAGATTGATCAAAGGACAGCCGCCGCGCACAGCCTCGGGCTGAACTGACAATGCTTGAACAGCGCCGATCAGTGTGTCGATAGGGTCCTCGCAGTTCTCCAGAGGACTCAACCACTGGCCGCGATTGTCGGGAGCGATGATCTCTTCGACGATGGCGTATC
>DATDIQ010000048.1:0-15073 GCA_036520995.1 Occallatibacter sp. | reverse complement strand
AAAACAGCCCGTCCTGTGTTTTAAATCACAGCCTTGTGACCAGTCTCATCGAAGAATCCATCGTGAGGTCTCTTCCATGGATGATCAGAAAACGCAACGCATCAGTTACTTCGGGAAAACATGGCCCGGGGAGAATCTGGGCGCCTTCAAACTGGAGTTGCCGAAGCCCACGGAATGGGAGCAACTCCTTCTTCAACTCGGCCTCAACGATGCCCAGGCGCTGAAGGCAGTGAACTGCGATGGAGAGGCGGGCGAACAACTTTGCCGGTTTGTCTTGAGTTCTCTCAGCCATTCCTATGTGCCCGAAGCAGTGGTCACAGCCGTCCGTCGCCGCCGAAAGGAAAAGCGCCTTGCGATTGCGTTCTCTATTCAGTCCGCAGCGATCCATTCAGACGCGGTGGCAATCACTTCAGCCAAGCAGGTGTGAGGGGGACATGCGAGTCATCACAACGTACTTCTCAATGGAGTGTCCCCGCCTCGTGCCTGGCCCTTCGATGGAGGGCACGCCGAGCGCTGCAGAGCCTGGACTCAGCAACGACACGCTGCATGCCCGTCGCGAATGGCTGGGCATGCACGAAGGAGAGCAACGCGCTGCGCTCATTGGAAAGCCCGTACCGCGCCGCAGACCAGAGCACGACAAAGCGGATGTGCAGGTCTTGTTTTTCACGCTTCTGATGGAATGAAGCGCGCGTGTCTCCCCTGGCTTTCTAGTGGTTTCATGCCAGCTTGAGTGGTTGGTTCGTTGAACAAGATCGCAGCTTGTGAGTCAGGAAACCAGAGGCCGCACCGAGGAGCATTCTGAGTGTGATTCGCGGGCTCGACTGTTGGATGGGACCGGCTGATCGTTCTATCCTAAGCGTGTGATCAAAGTATCCATCCTTTACCCCAGCAAGCCCGACAGCCACTTCGACGTGGACTATTACCTCAACACGCATATGCCGCTCGCCATCGGCCTCCTTGGCAGTGCAGTGAAAGCTGTCTCTGTTGAAATCGGAGTGCTTGGCGGAACCCCCCATCAGCCCCCGCCGTTTACGGCAATCTGTAATTTCACTTGCGAGACGGCAGAGGCATTCACAGAAGCTTTCCTTCCCAACGCGGATGTGCTGCAGAACGACATCCCCAAGTACACCAACATTGCTCCGGTGATTCAGGTGAGCGAAATCCGCCTTGCGCTGTAGCCGGTGAAGGCGTCTGGTCCCGTATGCAACCCTTGAAGTCGAGGATGCCTGACCGATGATCGATTGGTTCGCGCGCCCCATCCTGCATGTCACGGACGTCGATGCCTCGATCGACTTTTACGTGAACGTGCTTGGCTTCACGAGCCCCTGGCGCTTCGACGACCAAGGCAGAGCGCGCGTCGCACAAGTCGACCGGCAGGGCTGCGCGCTGATCCTGGCCAACAATCTAGCCCCCGAGAAGATTGGCAAGGGAGTGATGTTCATTTCTCTGAACGTCGAGCCGTCGACGCACGCAGCCGCGGTCGCCGCGTTGGATGCGCTGCGCGCAGAGCTTGAGGCCAGGGGCGCGCTGGTCAGGGAGGGATCGTGGGGTTATCGACTTCTGGTGGTCGACGATCTCGACGGCAACCAGCTCTTCTTCAACTATCCGAGTGAGGCGGCAGCGCAGTGACGGAGTTCGCAATTGTCTCAGCCGTTGCGCACGTCACCGTTCGCGGCACTGGAGCAGTTTTGGAATTGGTGTATTCCGAAACTGTTCCAGGCCTGAGTCGGCAGCAATCCTGCAGGTCAATGGAGTGAGGCGGGGGTGCTGCTCAGAATCCTCGATGTGGAGCGGAAGCGATGGAAGTCGCCGAAGCGAACCTGGTTCAGCTCCAATCTCCCCCTGCGACGTTCGCGCAGGACAATCTGGGCTGCGATCGGGAGCAGGTACTTCTGGCCGCCGATGGAGACGTAGTCGTAGTCCGTGCTGACGAGCGTCTCGTAGATGGGATACCTCTTTGGCACGTCGTCCGCGATCTGGGTAATCCGCCGGACCTCGCCCGTGGCGCTGTCGATGTAGACCATCCCGTGATAGCCGACGAGAACCACCTGCGTGGGACTGGCACGGAGAAAGAGATTCGAGTTTTCTTTGGCGACGCGATATTGGAAGACCTGCACGGTTCCGTTGCCGAACGCGTCGTTTTCGAACCAGGAGATTTCGGCTTTGGAAGCTGGTCTGAAGAGTCCGCGGATGACACCGCCGAAGATTCCGAAGCCGGAAATGCCACGCTCGGGATCGGATCTGACGTCGTGGCTTGTTTTGTGGTCTTTTTCGTATTCCTGAAATTCCCAGTCTTCCTGATGGTCGAAGTAGTTGAGTTGGCCGGTGATCTTATCGATCTGCTCCCACTTGTTTCCGGAACTGGAGCCGCCAAATCGCTCGGTGACTTGCTGGCAGGTGAAGTTTGGCAGGGAATCCCAATAGCTGTTGGCGAACTGTGCGGCTTCGGCAAGGAAGGTTTTGAGCTGCTCATCCGGGGGACGCTCGATCGGATGAGCTGAGGCGGAAATGACCAGCGGACCGGCAGGCCGGGAGATGGACTCAAGAGCCGGGAAGCCGCCTGAGGGGACCTCGTCGGCGTCTTCGACGCTGCCGCGGGTGGAGAAATCCTTCATGCCGTTGCGGGGAATTTCCGGTTCGGCGGTCTTTCCCCCTGGAGTAAGAAGGGCCACCTCCTGGTAGGCGCCATCCATTGCCCTGAAATCCTTGTAGTTCTGGATGACGAACTGATGGCGAAGGCCGTAGCGGCTCACGAAGGAGGCGCCGTTGGGGACGACCTCAGCGTTGATGAACGAACGCACGGGGGCATAGCGGGTCTTGCGGCCGATGGACATGGGAGCATAATCGACGCGGATGTCCTCGTTGTGGACGAAGTCCGAAGCCTTGAACCGGGCCTCGACGATGGTCCGGAGGACGGCGCCGGAATCAGGATCGACGAACAGCTCGCCGTGGTAGCCGGAGGCGGCTTTGAAGGGGTTCCAGTCGGACACGTAGGAAAAATTGCCGTTGCCGGCGGGGCTCGCAAAAGGACTGGCGCTGAGGTTGCCGCCGACAGGGCTGGGGCCTCCTCCCTTGGTGCCGTTGCCGCCGTAGAGCGCGGAGCTGACGCTGGACGTATCGGGGAAGCAGCAATAGTTGATGGCGTAGTGGGAATTTTTCTTATCCACCGAAAAGGCGAAGACGGCGGCCTGAAGGCCGTTGATCATTTCCCAGCGCAGGAATTTGGGGTTGCTGGAGGCGACGGCTTCACCTGTCAGCAGATTCATCGGAAGGAACGGGAGCATGGAGTTGACCAGACCGTTGCGTCCCCACGGAGTGGTGTCCTTCGCGCCCGGTTTTTCGATACCGTTGTCGATCTCGACCGTATCAATGTGGGTGTTCTTGAGGCGCACATATTGGCTGGTCTGCTCCCAGAGAGGGTCGGTACTGTCCTTCGTGATTTTGACGTGGTTGCCGCCATAGGTCTGGATGGTTTCGACGCCGTCCTGGAAGCGCGCGACGAGACGAGTGGCGGTGAGTCGAGGTAACTCAGGATAAGTTTTGGCGGCGTAGTCCTGGGCCTTGGCAAGCATGGCCTGCTGGGCAGCGCTGTCGGGAGAAGCGGCCTTAGGCAGGTCGGTATCGGGTGGGGCGAGCATGGCGCTGCGGGCCTCAAGCACGTACATCTGCTCGGTGGAGAGCGGTCCCTTGACGAGGTCGACCATGCTGTTCATGGCGGTGGGGGTCAGTTCTTCAGTCAGGTCGATCAGTTTCAGTGCGTCGGCGATCTGTTCGTCGCTCTTGCGAGCGTTGTGCAGTCCTGCGAGCACATCCTGCAATTGGGCCACAGTCATTTTTCTTAAACTGGCCGACAAAAGGGTGGGGACCACCGCAACGAGTAGAAGGAACCGTGCGAAGCGCTTCATCTTATTATCCTGGGCGAAATAGCGGGCGGAGTGATTGTAGCGGTTCACCGTGGACCGTGCATCCGCAATCTGCGGGGTGATCGAGGGACGGCGATGCGGGTGGGTGCCCGGCGCGGTGGGCACATCATCTCACGCCGCGGGCAGGCCAACGAACGGATTACCGCCGGGTAGGCGAGCAGAACGAAGCCGCAAGCGCCGCGGCCGCTACGGTTTTGGCTTTCGAGTAACTTTTCAGCCCGTGTAAATTGTTTGCCACGGGAGGCATTCGCGCCTATGACGCGACCGACCGTCGAAGTGGCCGACATCGTCCGTGCCAAGGGCCGCCAGTATCTCGAACACCACCGTTCCAGTGTCAGCTACCAGCAGCTGAAGGCATATCGGGCTGTAGAGCGCTGCCGCACCGCTGCTCTCGGCGGACATAAGGACATGTGTGTCGGCTGCGAGTACGAAGCACCCCACTCCTATAACTCCTGCCGATCACGATGCTGTCCCAAGTGCCAGGCGCAGGAGCGCCGGCGATGGCTCCAGGCACAGCAGCGGGATCTCGTCAACACCAACTACTTCCACGTCGTGTTCACCGTGCCTCACGAACTGAACCCGCTGGCACTGACTTCTCCCAGGCCATTTCTCGATTTGCTCTTCGCCGCCAGTTCCCAGGCCCTGCTCGAAGTGGCTCGAGATCCTAAATGGCTCGGCGCAGAGATCGGATTCCTTTCCATCCTGCATACCTGGAGCCAGACCCTGCTGGGCCACTACCACGTCCATTGCGTGGTCCCCGGCGGCGGACTGTCTCCAGATCATCAGCGATGGATTTCAACCAACCACCCGCGGTTCCTCCTGCCCATTGCGGTACTGCACCACGTCTTCCGTGAGAAGTTCCTTGCCGGAATTCGTCATCTCTACCGCAAAAACCTGCTCGATTGCCGCGGTCCCGCCGCTGATTTCCATGATCCCGCGTGGTTCGAACAACTGATCGAGAAGCTGGGCAACAAGGACTGGTACGTCTATGCCAAGCCTCCCTTCGGCGGACCGGAACATGTGCTCCGTTATCTCGGCCGTTACACCCACCGAATGGCCATATCGAACCACCGCATCACCGCCTTCGACGGCGAAGAAGTCAGCTTCCGCTGGCGCGATTATCGGCACGGCGGTATCCAGCGTGTCATGCCCCTCCACGCCGTCGAGTTCCTGCGCCGCTTCTTCCTCCATGTCTTGCCCCGGGGTTTCGTGCGCATCCGCCACTACGGTCTACTGTCGAACCGTTTTCGAAAACAGATGCTGCCCCTGGCGCGCACCCTGCTCGCCGCCCAGGGATACGAGCCGCTGCCTCTGCCGCCGCCCGACTACGATCTCTGGCACTGTCCCCGTTGTGGCGCACCCATGCGCGTCGTCGAGCGCTTCACCGCCGCACAACTCTATTTCGCTGGCTTAGATTCTTCATGACCGTCGCGGCCAATCCGCTCTGCCGGCTTGCTCCACGCCCGCGTTTGCAGTCGTGTGTTCACTTGATCCCACAACCCTTTAAAGCCGCGCTAACCGCCTTGCCGCAACGCCAAATCGAAGACAGTCTATGCAACTGTTCAACTGTTCCAAGCGCCGGTGGCCACGATGAAGGACTAAAAGACTATTGGCCAAAACAGGAAACAGCATTCAATATCCATAAACCCAGCATCACTCACCGCGTCCGCTAAGTACACCTGCGGCTTCCTTCTCGTGTCCAAATCGAAAGCGCCTCGCGGAACAAATAGCACCTCACAAGCAGCACATCTCCGCGACGCGCTTCCGATCTTGGATAGAACCAGTCATGATCGGATTCTGAGCCTGCATCAATTGGCCTTGGGGGGAGTGGTCTTGGGGGGCGCAGACGACGTTGAAGCAGTTGTGGTGCCGACCGAGCGCAATGGAATTTCCAGTGTCCCGGCTTTCCCGGTCGCCGAGTCGTAAACACCAGTCTCAAGCAAGACCTCTGAATTTGCAGGCAAGTCGATGTCGAAATGTGCTCGTATCCCGGATCGCTGCATCGCCGCGTAAAGATCAGGCGTCAAATTCATGACATTCGTTCCGCCCACCCAATTGACCGCATGGCCCTCGCGATCATAGGCCAGCAATTCAACCCGCAGCCTACCTGTATGACTCCCATCGGAAGTCGACTCCAGTCGCACATCCGACGAGCGAATCAGGAAGTCCACGTTGTAGCGTTTGGTTGGTCCCGTCAGTTTCGCGTTCTTCCCGGCGCGGGGCGCATTCGTCGTGGGCTGGGGATCGGCGGGGACGGCCCGTACCGCGTAGATGATCTGTGTTGAACCGGGCAACCCGGGCACCATCAGCGAATGCAGAGGGTCCGCATCAGGCTTTTTATCGAGTGCAAGGGAATCATCGGCATTGTAGCCACGTCGATAAGCCAGTTTGTGTTTGCCTTCCGCCAGCTTGATTTCGATACGCCGATAACTCCCATCCATTTTCTTATTCGTCGGCGAATAGACCAGGGTGTAGTAGTGCGACCCATTCTCGATCGCGTGCATCATCGCCGCGTTCAGATCGTTGGTGTTGTAGAACGCCTTGCCGCCGGTGTCGGCGGCGAGCTGCTCCATGGCCATGATCTTGTCGGCATGGGCGGTATTCTCGTTGCTAAAAGGCGTCATGAATGCGACTGGCCGCCCCGACGGAATGGCTCCTGAGCGGCCATTTACCTCGCCGCCTTCCACATCGACCGGGCCATTGCTCGGGATAATGCCATCCGACTCGTGGTTCATCATCATCCCCTCGGCGCTGATGGGATAGACTGCCACCTTCGAAACGGTGAGCAAGTCTGCGGTTTCCTTCAGCTTGGCGCTGTATTCCTGTATCTGTCCAAAAGACTGCTTCTCCTTTGGGCTGGGAAACACCGTGACTGGAAACGAACTCGAAAACCAGATCAGGTTCTTGCGCCCTGGGACACCTGCGAGATACCGGCCCAGATAGTTCAACGCCTCCAGCGTCATGGCCACCCGCTGATCTGCCTGATAGCCAGCGAAGTTCGCCTGCTGGGACGCAAGCGCTTCAAGGCCCACGGCGCTCAACTGCATGTCGGCCAGCCTTTGCTTATCCTCAATGTCTTCAAACTTGTTCTGGAGCGACCGCGTCACCGACGTATCCGCGTCGGTCCTCACGCCATACTTTTTGTCGTTCACTGCATCCCGCAGCACTGAGCTATCCGTGGTAAATCCCTGCACCATCCGCAGGTTCGCCCCTAGCACGAACACCGCAACCCGCAGCCCAGGCTGCATGGTCTTGAGGAAGTTGAGCATCTGCTGACGAACGTAAGCCTGATCCGGCGGATCGGTGTTGAGCGTATCCAGCAGAAGCACGTTCACACTGTCGCTCTCCGGTGCCGGAGGAACGTTGGTATACACCCCCGGCGGCATCGGAAGCGGCTTAAGTTCGTCTGGCAATTTGCGGACAGAGTGCTCTTCAAAGAAATCGACGGTCTGCGGTTTGCTGTCTTCCATCACCACAAAGTCCTTCGCGTGGAGTCCACTAACCGGGTCGTTATTCCCCTCGGTCACGACGACATCGACAACGACCTCGCGCGCCTGAGTTTTGTAGACCGGCGGGGTGCTTTGGCTGGCGCAAGGAGGATTTCCTGCTCTGAGCTGCGAGGCAAATCCTAAGGCCAAAGCAAAGGTGAGAAGAGAGGTTGGGCGAGGACGCATAGTCACCTCTGGGGACGCCCAAGTATATAGCGTTATTGTAAGCTGGGGATTTCTGGCGTCGAGCCGGCAATGACTCTTTGAACAATGGCTACTTTATCGCTGCAGATTTGCCACGCCGCGCTTGCGTCCCGGTCGAGAACCGGTTGCATAAACCCTTTGCAGGTCGAATGGAAACGTCCCGCAGGGGCTAAAGCCCGCGATTCTATTAGCCCATTTTCGGCACGACTGAAAGTCATGGGCCCTTCCACAAAACCACTTATGCTACCAACTCTACTGTTTCCCGTTGAACCGCGTGACGCTGAACTGCGCGCCGGCGAAGAGGATCAGTCCTGACACGTACGCCCAGAAGAGCAGGCCGACGGAAACATAAAACGGCCCGTAGAGCGCTTTGAGGTCGAGATAGGGCAGCACCGCGACGAAGATGTACTTCGCGACCAGCCAGATGATGCCGGTGATCACCGAGGTGCGCAGCACGTGGCGCGCGGGGATGCGGCGGTTGGGCAGCAACCAGTAAATGGAAAAGAAAAACAGGATCGAGGCCGCGCCGGTGCATAGGGTGAGCCAGAGATAACTGATGCCCGTGTAGACGAAGTTGTCGGTGTGGTGAAAGAAGAGGAAGCCCAGTACCTGGCGCTGCCAGGTGCTCAGGATGGCGCTGGTCATCCCCAGCACGAGCATTCCGAGGGCGAGCCCAAAAGCCACCAGCTGGTTCATCAGGTAATTGCGGCTCTTGGTCACGCCCCAGGCCTGGTTGAGCGCAACCTCGAGTGGGAGGAAGATTCCCGTGCAGGAGATGAGAATCATGACCAGGGAAAGCATCTGGACGCCGTGGCGCGTGGAGAGGACCGCGACGGCCTCAAGGCTGCTCGTCATCCACTCTTGGCGCGCGGTCGAGGGCAGGTAGTACTTCACCATCTCGTTGACTACCTCGACCATGGCTTGCGAGTGAAAGACGGACAAGGCGACCGTGTAAAGCAGCACGATGAAAGGAATGAACGAGATGATGGCGTTGGCGGCTACGCTGAAGGCGTAGGTGTGCACTTCGCTGTCAAGAAGATAGCGTCCAGCCGAGGCGCAGCTTCGCCGGAGCAGGAACCACTTGCTCTGGCTGGCCGGAGGAGTGAACGCGTCCTGGCAGGCTGCCGGGGCCTTGGCAGGATCGAGCGTACCGATATTTGAGACGTCAGACACGAAGGTCCACCTGCTTTAGGAAGGAACGCCTAGAAGAGCCGATGCCTGCCCGCGAGATTTTTGGGGCTCATTCCTAAGAATAGACGTTTTTGGGGTTCTGAGCCTGTGACGAAGGTCCATGGAGGCAGCCGCGCGGGTGGCCATTTTCTGCTTGCATCTGCATGAATTTCCTGCCATAACTGGAGCACAGCGCGCCCAGGGAGGTGCGTAATGGGCAGGCCAACGAGGCTTCGTGGAACTGCCCTGGAGTGCATGGAAGGCCGATTGCTTTGGAAGTTATTGGTTTTTGGCGGGCACAACCTCAATTCAGGTAAGTCAACGAGCTGCCTAGGCGCATGGCTACACGCGTGCGTGGGCGGCTCGCGGCGTTCCTGGTGACTTTTCTGAAGTGCACCAGAGAGCCGAGGGGTGAGGACGGTGTACTGGCCACAACAAGAGAAGGAGCAGGTGAATGAAGGAACAAGGTATTGTGAAGTGGTTCAATGGTGCCAAGGGCTATGGATTCATTCAGCGGTCGAGCGGTGAAGACGTGTTCGTACACTTCTCCGCGATCATGGAAGAGGGATACAAGACGCTGAATGAAGGAGAGTCCGTTGAGTTCGAGTGCCAGCAAGGGCCGAAGGGCCTGAGCGCGGCCAATGTGATGCGCGTTTCCTAGTCTTGTGGTTTTTGCGGACCTCGGTCGATCGAGGTCCCGGTTGCCTGGGTTTCGAAGTAAGCTTTTTCCGTCGGACCCACTGACAATTCAAGTTTCCTGAGAGCCCAGCGGGCTGCCGAGCGCACCCCTTCGTCCGCTGCATCGGCCCACGCGCGTAAATGCGCAGCCAGCGCTGGCGTGCCGCTGTTGCCGATGGCGATGGCCACGTTGCGGCGCAGGCCGGCTAAGCCGGTCCTGCGCACCGGCGAGCCGTTGAACGCGCGCTCGAAGGATTGCGTGTCGAGCGACGCCAGCCACTCGAGCGCCGGGTTCACAAGCTCCGGCCGGGGCTCGAGCGCTGCGTCGCTGCCGATCGGCGCCTTGCGATTCCACGGGCAGACATCCTGGCAGATATCGCATCCGAAGACCTGCCTTCCCATGCCTTCCATCAGCGCGGGCGCGATCGGCCCTTTGTGTTCGATGGTGAGATAGGCGATGCATTTTGTCGCGTCCATCTGGTAGGGCGCGGTCAACGCGTTGGTTGGACAGGCTTCAAGACAGCGCGTGCAACTCCCGCACCGATCCGGGAACAGCTCCGCTGTTTTTTCTTTTGGCGTAGCTTCGAGGCTGGTCAGCAACACGCCCAGAAATCCAAACGATCCCAGCTTGGGGTGAATCAGGCACGTGTTTTTTCCGGTCCATCCCAGGCCGGCGGCGGCGGCGAGTGAGCGCTCGACCACGGGGCCGGTGTCAACATAGGCGCGGGATTCGAAGGCGCCGCAGTGTTCATGCAGTTTCGCTTCGAGGGCACGCAGCCGTTTCAACAACACTTTGTGATAGTCGCTCGGCCTGCGCACACCGTCATCATCGACGCGGCTCGACCACGCATAGCGCGCAATCCAGCCGCTCCGCGGGCCGCACGTTTCAGTTGAGAGGGGCGCATCGCCGTGATAACTCGCAAAGCACACGATGGCCGAATGGGCCCAGGGAAAGGGTGTGTCGACACGCGCGCGGACCAGCCGGCCGTCTTCATCGGCGCGCGTCAAATAGGCCATTGAACCGGCGCGCCCTTCACGAATCCATGCAGCAAAACGAGACGCATCGCGTGTTTCGTGACCGTAAGGAAGAGCGACAAGACCGGCTTCGCTGAATCCTGCGGCAAGTGCGAGGGCGCGTGCCTGCGCGGCTGTCAAGCCAGTAATCGTTTGCTCACTTCCCGTGTCATTTTTGTCAACAACCAATGGAACATTTCTCCCGTTGAAACGTACTTACTGACAACATGTTCGATAGCGAACGCCAGGATCGAAACCGGACACCCGAAAACGACAAACCCCATGGGCAGATACGTGAATGCCCTGTACTTTCAGCATATTCCGCCGCCTGCGAGTTTGGCGCGCCGGGTGCAACTGCAAGGTTGGGTAATCGCCGTCGCCGGCCAGTCCCTTCCCTTGAAGTTCCGGCCGACTGGTTTCCCAAGGAGGTACTCATGAACTGCATTCTTCCCAATACGGCGGACACGCTGCGCATCGCTCCGGAGGACTTGCACGAGCTGGTGCGTGGCCTGGAGCAGCCGCTGGTGGAGCGGTTGACGCCCCTGGTGCGAAGCCAGAGCGTGGCCCTCGACCTTACCCACGTGGAGCGCATCGACGCGGCAGGTATCTCTGCGCTGATCTCGCTCTATGGCCTGGCGCAGAAGGCCGGCAACGAATTCGCCATCGTCAACGCATCCCCCCGGGTCAGGGAGATTCTTTCGCTCGTGGGTCTGGACCGCATCTTGACTGCGGTCCAGCCCGCCCGCACGGATTGCCGTTTCGTCCAGCCTGCCGCGTAGCACTGGGCGCGCACCCAGGCTGCGCCGGCGGTAAACACTGAGGCCATTCTTCCCTGCAATTCATTCACAGAGAAACAAACAAATTCACAAATCCTCTCTGGCGTAGAATCGCTTTAATTTCCCTCGCTGTCGCGTGAAAGTGAGCGATCTTCGTGCGCATAGGCACAGGGTTCTCTTGGGCTGCGTCCCTCCTGTTTGTCGCATCGGCCATGCCGGCGCGCGCGCAGGGTGCCGACGCGGCAAAGCAATTTCTCGTGTCGATCTATCAGCATTACGGTCATCACGGAAAAGGAATTGATTTGAGCGGACCACGGGCGCGGAGCTACTTCGACGAATCGCTGATCGCGTTGCTCGACGCGGATGCGAAGGCTGCAGGGCCCGGCGAAGTGGGTGTGCTGGATGGCGACCCGATCTGCAGTTGCCAGGATTGGGACGGAATCTACGATCTGAAGATTGCGGTGCAGATCGGAAGCGACGGGCGGGCGCATGCGGGAGTGTCGTTTGCGCTGTTGCTCCGAAGGCAGGGTTTAGATCGGGATGCGCGAGCGCTGGAGATTGCGCTGGTTTCGCAAAAAGGCCAGTGGCGGATCGACAACATTGTGGATCGATCGGATGCGAAGGTGCCATTCGATCTGCGGGCGGAACTGCAGAAGGAGATTCACGATGCCAGGCGCAAATCGGCGGGGCACTCGAAGCCCTAGGGAGGCGGCCCAAAGAGCGTTTCAGGGGCGCATGCCGCGGTGCGAAATCAAGCACTTGCAATGCGCACAGCAGGTGCTGTGATCAATCGCACAGGCAAGTGTATACTTGGCGCGCTATTGGTATCCTTAACTGTGTCACTCCGCAGGACGCAGTCGCGTGTTTGAGGAACGGCACGCGCTTGGTTTTCACCTGAATCTCCCGTGCCATGAACCGAGCTCGCGTACCTGCAACCTTCCATGGGCGTTGCTTTGCGGAACCCGGGTCCCCGGCGAGATGATGGTCTGTCGGGGATATTCGAAATCCTACATCGGAGGCTTCATCCATGTCGCAGGGCGTACTGGACCCACAACTTGCCGAAAAGGCAGGTTCGACCGCAACGGCAGCACCCACCCAATATGTGTACTTTTTCGGCGACGGCAAAGCCGACGGCAACGGCCAGATGAAAGACGTGCTCGGCGGCAAAGGCGCAGGCCTCGCTGAAATGACCCATGCGGGCCTGCCGGTTCCGCCGGGATTCACGATCCAGACCGAGGCCTGTCGCGAATACATGCGCGGCAAGTTGAGTCGTCAGATTGAAGACGAGATGCTCTCGGCGCTGGAGAAGCTGGAGAAGCTGCAGGGGCAGAAGCTGGGCGCTGGCGAAAATCCGCTGCTCGTCTCAGTGCGTTCGGGCGCGAAGTTTTCGATGCCCGGCATGATGGACACGATCCTGAATCTCGGGCTCAACGACAGTGCGGTCGAAGCGCTCGTAAAGAGGAGCAACAATCCTCGCTTTGCGTATGACTCGTATCGCCGCCTGATCCAGATGTTCGGCGATGTGGTCCTCGATATTCCCAAGAAGAAGTTCGAGCACATCTTCGACGGCGTGAAGACCGCCAAGAAGGTCAAGTTCGACTACGAGCTCACGCCCGATGCGTTGAAGGCGATTATCGTCGAGTACAAGAAGCTGGTGAAGAAGGAAACCGGCAAAGACTTTCCGCAAGACCCGCTGGTGCAGCTGGTCGCGGCGCGCGACGCCGTGTTCCGCAGCTGGCAGAACGAGCGCGCCAAGACATATCGCCGCATTAACCGCATCGACGACTGGCTCGGCACAGCGGTCAATGTGCAGGCCATGGTCTTCGGCAACCTGGGCGAGAACTCCGGCACCGGGGTTGGCTTCACGCGCAATCCCGCCACCGGCGAGCACGTTTTCTTCGGCGAGTACCTGATGAACGCGCAGGGTGAGGATGTCGTATCCGGCGTGCGCACGCCGAACCCGATCAGCGAGCTCGAGCGCGGCATGCCCAAGGTCTATGAGCAACTGAAAGACATCACGCGGCGCATGGAAAAACACTATCGCGACATGCAGGACTTCGAGTTCACCATCCAGGATGGCAAGCTCTACATGCTGCAGACGCGCAACGGCAAGCGCACGGGCCTGGCTGCGGTGCGCGTGGCCATCGACATGGTGCGCGAAGGCCTGATCACGCAGGAAGAAGCCATTCAACGCGTCGAGCCCAACCAGCTTTATGACTTTCTTGTCCCGCGGCTCGTGGAAAAGGGCGAGAAGATCGAAGTTCTTGCGACCGGGCTGCCGGCATCGCCGGGCGCGGCCGTGGGCCAGATCGTGTTCACTGCGGAAGACGCCGTGAAGCATTACACCAACGGCACCTACAAGAACGTCATCCTGGTGCGCGGCGAAACCACGCCTGAAGACATTGCGGGCATGGAAGTGGCCTCGGGTATCCTCACCTCGCGCGGCGGCATGACGTCGCACGCGGCGGTCGTCACGCGCGGCATGGGCAAGTGCTGCGTGGCCGGCGCAGGCGACTGCACGGTGGACGAAGCCAAGAGAGAACTGCGGGTCAAGGGCCACACCTACAAGCAGGGCGATTGGATCTCGCTCGACGGCACCACGGGCCGCGTGATTGCCGGCAGGCTCAAGACCCTCGAGGCGCAGCCCGACGATCCGGATCTCGTGAAGTTCATGAGCTGGGCCGATCCGGTGCGCAAGCTGCAGGTCTGGGCCAACGCCGACATCCCGCGCGATGCAAAACAGGCGCGTGCGTTTGGAGCCGAGGGCATCGGCCTCTGCCGCACCGAGCACATGTTCTTTGCCGAAGATCGCATCGAGCATATGCGCACCATGATACTCGCCAACAACGAGAAAGATCGCCGCATCGCACTGAAGAAGCTGCTGCCGATGCAGCGCGCCGACTTCGCCGGCTTGTTCAAGTCGATGGACGGTCTGCCGGTGGTCATTCGGTTGCTCGATCCGCCGCTGCACGAGTTCCTGCCCAAGCGCGAAGAGCTGCTGGTGGAAATCAAGCACCTGGAAGACACCAAGCCGCGTTCGCCCAAGCTCAAGGAGCTGCGTCCGCTGCTGGCGCGGGTCGAGGAGTTGCACGAGCAGAATCCGATGCTCGGGCTGCGCGGATGCCGTCTTGGCATCACCTTCCCCGAGATCACCGAGATGCAGGCGCGCGCCATTCTCGAGGCTGCGGTGCAGGTGAAGGCCAAGGGCGGCAAGCCGCATGTCGAGATCATGATTCCGCTGATCGGCTCGATTGAAGAGATGCGGCACCAGACTGCGATCGTGCGCCGGGTTGCCGCGGAAGTGTTCAAGGAGAAGAAGACCAAGGTGGACTATATGGTCGGCACCATGATCGAGCTGCCGCGCGCAGCCCTGACCGCCGACCAGATCGCCGAAGAGGCCGAGTTCTTCTCGTTTGGCACCAACGACCTGACGCAGACCACCTACGGCATCTCGCGCGATGACATCAACAACTTCCTGCCCGCGTATCTCAAGGCCGGCATCTTCAAACAGGACCCCTTCGCCTCGCTCGACCAGGCGG
Organism: Occallatibacter sp.; assembly: GCA_036520995.1. GTDB lineage: Bacteria > Acidobacteriota > Terriglobia > Terriglobales > Acidobacteriaceae > Telmatobacter. The sequence goes on along the minus strand of DATDIQ010000048.1, from coordinate 281 downwards.
GTGTGGGGCAACTGGTGAAGGGCGCAGTGGCCAAGGGACGCAACACGCGGCCCACGCTGAAAGTCGGCATCTGCGGCGAACATGGCGGCGATCCGGAGTCCGTCAAGTTCTGTCACAAGATCGGGCTCAACTATGTCTCGTGCTCGCCCTTCCGGTTGTTGACGGCGCGGCTGGCGGCAGCGCAGGCGGTTCTGGAAGAGAAGACCGGCGCGAGCCACACCAACAAGTAAAGCCGCTGATCCAGCGGTAAAGAAAGGGCGCGGCCGTTGGGCGCGCCCCTT
>DATDIQ010000047.1:0-116164 GCA_036520995.1 Occallatibacter sp. | reverse complement strand
TTGGCTCCTCAGGTAGGACTCGAACCTACAACCCTTCGGTTAACAGCCGAATGCTCTGCCATTGAGCTACTGAGGAGTGCCGGGCGCTGGATTGTCCTTTATCAAGTTACCAGACCCCGGAAGGCGCCGTCAAAACCGAATGCGAGGTCCCGAATGCGATCCCCTGAGCACGGTCCCCGGGCACTATCCCGGGCGCGGCGGATCGCCTGATTCGGCGCAGTCCGTCAGGCTGGAACGATATCGCCTTCACCAGGCGCAAGAAAGAGATTCGCTTCCAGTCCGTGCTGACGCGTGTAGAGGTCGTAGTACCGCCCGCCCAGCGCGAATAGCTCCGCATGGTTCCCGCGTTCCACGATCAAGCCGCCCTCCACAACCAGGATCTGGTCGGCGCGACGAATCGTCGAAAGCCGGTGCGCAATCACAAACGTGGTCCGCCCCTGCATCAATTGATTTAGCCCCGCTTGAATCATCGCTTCCGATTCGGAATCGAGTGAGCTGGTGGCCTCATCCAGAATAAGAATTCTCGGCTGCGCCAGCAATGCCCGCGCAATCGACAGGCGCTGCCGCTGGCCGCCTGAAAGCTTTACGCCGCGCTCTCCCACAATCGTGTCGTACGCATCGGGAAAGCGCTCTGAAAATTCATCTACACGCGCCGTGCGGCAGGCAAACAAGAATTCTTCTTCGGTGGCATCGGGCCTCGAAAACAGAATGTTCTCGCGAATCGACCCATCGAATAGAAATGAATCCTGCAGCACCACGCCAAGTTGCGATCGGAAAGTATGCAGGTTCACTGCGGCTAAATCAATGTTGTCTACCAGCACGCTGCCCTTGGTCGGCGTGTGAAACGCGCACAGCAGGCTGATGATCGTCGATTTCCCTGACCCCGAAGACCCGACGAGTGCCGTCACGGTGCCCGGCTCCGCCACAAAGCTGATCCCATGCAGCACCGGCTTCTCTGGATCGTAGGCGAACTCCACATTCTCAAAACGAACCGTCCCCTGGATCGGCGGCATCTGCACAGTGCGACCGGCAGCCTGATTCTCCTCGAGCTCGGCCATGATCTCGCCGGTGCGATCGAGCCCCGCGAATGCCTCTGTCAGCTGCGTCCCAATATTCACAATCTGGAAGAGCGGAGCAATCATGAAGGCGAGAAACATGTTGTAGCTGAAATAGTCGCCCACGGTCCATGTGCCCTTCAGCACGCTATGCCCGCCAAGCCACATCACCAGCGCAGAAACCAGCCCCAGCACTGTTGTCGAAGCCGACGACAACACACTCGTCATCGTCAGGGACTTCATCACATTCGACAGCAGCCGGTCCACGCCCGCCGAAAACACCGAGTGCTCGCGATCCTCTGCGTGATAGCCCTTGATCACGCGTACCCCGCCCAGCGATTCCGTCAACCGACCTGTCACCTCGGCATTGATCTTGGCGCGCTCGCGAAAGATCGGCCGAATTATTTTGAACGCATATTGCAAAACAAAAACAAACGCGCCAACCACCGAAAACACCGTCAGTGTGACCGTAACGCTGCGATGAAGCAGGTAAACAAACGCCAGCGCTGCCGTCACCATCCCGCCGACAAACTCGACAAGTCCTGTTCCTACCAGGTTGCGAACGCCTTCCACGTCGCTCATGATGCGCGAAACCAGCGTGCCCGTCCGATTTTCGTCGTAGTAGGCCACCGACAAGAATCCCACGTGCTTCTGCACCGCCCGCCGCATATCCGCAATCAGCCGCTGGCCTGCCTTCGACAACAGCTGGGTCAGCGAAAATGACGTAATCGCCTGCAACAGCATCGCCGAAAATACATAGAGGATGTACCGCGGTAGCAGCGCAGCGTCGCCTCTGGGCGAGAGAACCTTATCGAGCAGAGGTTTTGAGATGTATGGCAACACCAGCCCGGCAACGCGATTGACTGCCATCAGCACCAGCCCGACCAGCAGCAGCCCTTTGCGGGGCACAACCAAGCCCCGGATCTGCGGCCAAAGCTTCTTCATGTCGATCTTGCGCTTCTGCTCGTCCTGGCCTGTGCGCGTGCCTTTGCCGCGCGCCGGCCGCTCGGCGCGCATACCCATCCCCAAACCGCCGCTGCGCATCGTTCCCATTCGCTAGACTTTCTGCGTGCGCCGGGTAGCCACGAATGAACGTACGCAAAGAACCACGTAGATCAGCAGCAGGCACGCCATGGCAAGCTTCGACGCCATCGCAACCTCATTGATGGGAGCTGGCTGCGCGCCCGAGATCACGGCATTCAGGCTCACCGTCTTCAGAAAGGTTCGCACAATCTCAACCGTGACCCCGAGAAACCCCAGCAGCCCGATCGTCACGTTGATGTGCATAAAGAGCTTGCGTCGGCCCTCATTGGGGCTGATCGCCAGGAAGCCAAACACCCCTAGCGCCAGCCCGAACCACGTGGGGATCAATGCCGTCGGATGCTCGCTCCCCGTCCCCAGATACCCCACCAGTCCCAACGCCACCAGAAGAACCGCAAACACCAGGGTCACTTTCGCCATTGCCGCCTCTTCGTTTGTACAGACCTAGGGTATCAGTAGCTTTGGATGAACGCGGGCTGAAACCGTCGCACAATTCTCAGCCTTTTTGATCCGTCCTACGTGCCGCTTGCCGCGTGCTCCACGTCCGCCAGCACCTGCTCAGCCGTCCACTCGTTGCCGGGGTAAAACTGAATGACCTTGCCGTCCCGCCCGATCAGAGTCGTCGACAATGTGTGGGTGATCGTGTCGTCCGCTCCGGTGGTAATGCCCACATCGAAATACTTGGCCATCTCCGTGAGCACCGGCTTCGTGGGAACGGCAAAGTCCCAATGGGCAAACGCACCCTTCGCGTCGCTGCCGATGTACTGCGCGCCATAGGCCCGCAAACGCGCCGGCGTATCATGCTCCGGATCGAAGCTCACGCTGAGCAGTTGTGTACGCGCCAGCAGCGCGGGATTGGCCGCCAGCCGGCTCTCGATCGTCGCGAAGTCTCGCGTGACACGTGGGCAGAAATTCGGCAGCGGACAGCGCGTGTAAATAAACGTGATCAGCAGGGTCTTCCCACGAAACTCCTCGAGATGAATCGTGTGACCATCCTGATTGCGCAACGTGAAGTCAGGCACTTTGTCCCCCGGCGCGGGCACATGATAGATCACCACCGGCTTGTAGTCCGGCTTGCCCTGGGCCACCACAACAATATGGTCCAGCAGTACCGTTGCGTCAGCATCTTGTGAAACCAGCAGATCGGCTGTGATCTCATCGCCCGGATGCAATTCACCAACGATGCTTTCATCCTTCAGCTTGTAGGGCATCGTCATCGCGTCCATGAATCCAGGAATCGCTTCATGGTCGAGCGTCACCTCTCCCGTTGAAGGGCTGGTCCCAACCACCTTACCGCGCAGCTTGTAGATCTTGTATAAAGGGCTCGACGCTGCCTCGGACGGGGATTGCCGGCCCGCATGGCAGCCAGCCAGCGCGAGCATCAACAGCGAAAAAGCAAACGCACGACGAATCACAGTTCAGTTTACAGCCGCAATACCCACCCTGGTTATGCAGATGGCAGCGTGCCGCCGCAACAGCGTATAACCCAGACATGGGCCCCGCGCTCGGCATACAGATCGACGACTGGTTTCGCTCCGGAGGAATCGTCGTCACCGCCAGCGAGCGTGCCTCTCGATCGCTCGCGCAGGCCTATCACCGGCGCCGGCTTGCCGAGGGCCTTTCCGCGTGGCCCGCTCCCAAGATCCAAACCTGGACCAGCCTCGCACTCGGTGCCTGGGAGAGAGGCGCAACTGGGGAATCCATGCTTCTCAACTCGGCACAGGAGCAGCACCTGTGGGCCGAGATCATCAGACGCGAGCCCCATCTCGCCACGGTTCTCGACGCACCGCGCCAGCGCATGGCCGCCCTGGCGATGGAAGCTCACGAACTCCTGTGCCACTATGCTCCCGCGTATCTCAGTGCAAAATCGCGTGCAAGCTGGGAACTCGATCCCAAATCTTTCAGCGGCTGGCTCACAGCATTCGAGAAAGCTTGCCGCGAGAATGTTTGCTTCAGCGCCTCCCGCCTGCCGCTCGATGCAGTGCGCACCTTACAACAGGACACGACGCGACGCGCGCCTCTTCTCGCCGTCGGCTTCGACCGCATCCTTCCCACGCAGCGCGCCCTCTTCGATGCCTGGGGCTCGTGGCAGGAGCTGGAGCCAGACGAAGCCGGCCGCGAAAGTCACTTCTTCTCCATTGCCGACGAAAGAGCGGAACTCGATGCCTGCGCGCTCTGGTGCATGCGGCATCTTGCCGACCATCCCACCGCCCGGCTTCTCGTTATCTCCCAGCAGATCGGCGATCGCCGCGGCGCCATCGAGCGCGCCTTTCTTCGCCATACAGGGTCTGACTCGCTTTTCGAATTCTCCCTTGGGGTCCCTCTCGGTCGCATCCCGCTCGTCCACACCGCTCACCTTTTGTTGCAGTGGCTCGACCGTTCTCTCCCTGAGAACGATATCGACTGGCTGTTTTCCACCGGCTATCTTGCTCCCGATCCGGCGGAAACCTACGCTCTTCACGCCACAATGCGCATGCTGCGCGACCGCGGGCTCGCTCGCCCCGCCTGGTCTCTTACGGCTCTCATGAGCCAGCGCAGCAGTTCGCACTCGTTGCCCGCGACCTGGCTTCGTCGCATGCAGCGTGCTCGCCATCTTCTCGCGGCCCTCATCGAGCGACGACAAACCGCTTTCGCATGGACCGCCTTGGTGCCGGATCTGTTGTCGGCTGCAGGCCTCCCCGGGGAACGGTCGCTTTCCAGCGCGGAATTCCAGGCTTGGCGGCGATTGAGCCAAGCGCTCGATACGTGCGGTTCTCTTGGATTCGACGGGCATCGCATGGCGTGGTCGGAATTCCTCGCTGCCCTCGCGCGCATCCTCGACGACACGCTCTTCGCTCCGGAATCCAACGACGCGCCCATCCAAATCGCTGGCCCGGCGGAATCCGCGGGCCTCACCGCGGACGCCATCTGGTTTCTCGGCGCCGACGAAGAGGCGTGGCCCGCAACAGGGTCCACCCATCCACTGCTGCCGCTTGCCGTGCAGCGCGAGACCGGCATGCCCCATGCCACGCTGCGCCAGGACTGGGATCTCGCGGCTTCTGTCACCAGGCGCATCCTCCATTCCGCACCCCTCGTGCATTGCAGTTTTCCCGCGCGCAGGGGAGACAGCGAAACCCGCCCTTCGCCCCTCATCGCGCAAATCGTCGCCCCGCCCGAGCCTCTGCCTCATAACCTCGCGCCACCGCCTGCAGAAAAACTTCGCACCCTCCCCTTCGCCGATTCAACCCACGTCCCCTTTCCTCCCGCCAAACTCCATGGCGGATCCGCTGTTCTCACCGCGCAATCGCAGTGCCCCTTCAAGGCATTCGCCGAGGCGCGGCTTGGCGCGAAAGGCTGGGACCCGGCCGAGTTCGGTCTCTCGCCATCGCAGCGCGGACTCCTGCTTCATGCGGTGATGCACACCCTCTGGGCGGGACCAACCGCAGGCCTGCGATCGCTCAACGATCTGCTCGCCTGCTCCGACATTGCGGCCCTCGTCGCAGGACACGTGCGGAGAGTCTTCGATGAGAAACTGCCCGGCGACGTCCGCGACCGCATGCCGCATGGCTATCTCGATCTCGAATCCGCGCGGCTCGTCCGTGTCCTCACCGAATGGCTGGGCTACGAAGCCACGCGCCTTCCCTTCACCGTGGTCGAGACCGAATCCTCGCGCACCATCACGCTCGCGGGTCTCTCGCTCGATTTGCGCCTCGACCGCATCGACCGCCTCAACGATGGTTCCCTGCTCGTCATCGACTACAAAACAGGCAACGTCAGTCCCAATGCCTGGCAGTTCCCGCGACCCGAGGATGTGCAGCTTCCGCTCTACGCGAGTTTCGGTCTGTCCACGCCGCCCGGCGGACTCGTCTTCGCCAAAGTTCGAATCGGCAACTCGGAATTCGCCGGGCGCGTGCGCGATGCCCGCGCCACTCTCCTCGTCAATGCTCCAGGCAATTCTTCCTTGGTCAAGAATGCTCTTACCGACGACGCCCTCACCCGATGGAAGAAAGACATCGAGCAACTCGCACGCGATTTTGTCGCAGGCCGGGCCGACGTCGATCCCCGCGACTATCCGCGCACATGTGAGCGCTGCGATCTTCCGGCACTCTGCCGCGTTCACGAGAATCGGGATCTGCCCGATAGCGACGACGCGTGCGACGAGGAAAGCGATGAGTAAGCTCCGCGCGTGGCCCCTCGCTCCGGACCAGGCCGAGCGCGACCGCGCCCTCGAGACCGTACGATCCGTCCTCGTGCAGGCGCCGGCCGGCTCGGGCAAGACCGACCTCCTCACCCGACGCTTCCTCACCCTCCTGGGCGAAGTCGACGACCCAAGACAGATCGTCGCCATCACCTTTACGCGCGCGGCCGCCGCCGAAATGCGTCACCGCATCTTGTCCGAGTTGGAGAAGGCCTCCTCTGCCCCGAACGCTTCCGAAGCGACAGACAAATTCTCCATGGAGTCTCTCGCGCGCCGCGCCCTTCTGCGCTCGCGTGCCCTCGGATGGCAGCTTCCCGATTTGTCCGCACAGCTGCGCATCGCAACCATTGACTCCTTTTGCCGTGAATTGGCGATTCAGCAACCCTTGCTCTCCGGACTCGGCAACGATCTTGCCGTCCATGAAAATCCGCAGGAGTTATATCGCCGCGCCGCGCGCCAAACTCTCACCCATCTCGAGGGCGCCGACCCCGCTCTGGCAGCAGCGGTGCAGGATCTCCTGCTCTGGCGCGATAACGGCTGGAATGAGCTCGAAAGCCTTCTGGTCGGAATGCTCGGCCAGCGCGATCGTTGGATGCAGGGCTTCCTTCTCACCAGTGAACGCGACTGGGACGCTCTCCGCGCTCGTCTTGAACAGCCATTCGTTCGAGCTGTTCAAGCTGCCTTTGCCGAGCTTGACCATTTCTTTGACCATCTCCCAGGCGCACGCGATGAGGCTATGCAATTGGTGCACTTCGCCTCAGAACAAAGCGGCGGGACCCTGCATTGCGGCCTCGCCGAGCTCGCGGAGATGCCCACGGGACCCTTTGCAACTGCAGACGCACTTGAAGAAGCGCGCCAGGCAATGCTCTGCCTCGCAGATTTCCTTCTGACCGACAAGGGCGAGTTCCGCAGTCGCGTCTCTCCGCGTGACAAATTCCCCCCAAACAGCCAGATTGAAAAGGCCCGCTTTGCTACTTTAACCAAGAGCCTCAGCAAGGTCGACGGCCTCGCTTCGGCGCTCGCCGCCTTTCGTCGCCTTCCCTCCGCCCGCTACACCCATGACGAGTGGCGCATCATCCGCGCCTGCTTCACGCTCCTGCGCCAAGCCGCCGGCGAACTCCACACCGTCTTCGCCGATGCAGGCACAGTAGATTTCGTTGAGATCGCGCAAAAAGCACAACAGGCCCTGCGCGGCGCCGACGGTCTGCCCAGTGACGCGGCTCTGGCGGTCGCCGACGGCATTCATCATCTGCTCGTCGACGAATTTCAAGACACCAGCCGCCGCCAGCATCGGCTACTCGCCAGCCTTGTTGCCGCATGGCCCGATCCTGCGGGCCGCAGCCTTTTTGTCGTCGGCGATCCCATGCAGTCGATCTATTTCTTCCGCGACGCCGATGCCGAACTTTTTCCCCGGGTTCGTCACTGCGGTCTCGAATTGTTCGACCAGGAAACGCTGCCGCTCGATTTCGTGCCCCTCGCCGCAAACTTCCGCACCGAACCAGCGCTGCTGCGAGGCTTGAACGACGCCCTCCACAGAGTGTTCGCGCAAGACGATGGCAGCGGTGTCACCTTCTCTCCATCGGAGCCCGCGCGCGCTGCAGCGGTTCTTCCCTCCCCGCGGCTTTCACTGCACTGCGACTTCATGCCCCAAAGCCACCGCGGCGTATGTGCCGATTCCGAGGCAGTACAACGAAAGCAAGCCATCGACGACGAGCGCAAAAAAGCACACACCGCGCAAATCGACGCCATCCTCGCGTTGATTCGCAGCCAGCTCGATCGCGTCGAGCAAGCTCGTGAGCGTGGCGTACCCTGCCGCATCGCCGTCCTCGGTCGAACGCGCACAGCTCTCGAGCCCATCGCCGCCGCGCTACGCGAGCGAGCAATCCCCTTTCGTGCCGTCGATCTCGAAAAGCTTCAGGACCGCCCGGAAATCCTCGATGCCCTCGCCCTCGGCCGCGCTCTGCTCAATCCGACAGACCGCATCGCATGGCTCGGCGTACTGCGCGCCCCTTGGTGCGGGCTCTCGCTTGCCGAGCTGCATCTGCTCACTAGCGCCGATAACGAGGATGTTCTCAAGCGCTCCATCCCCGAATTGATGCGCGAGAGAATCTACCTTCTCAGCCCAACGAGCAAGCGCGCCATCGAACGCCTCCAGCACGCGGCAAACTCTGCGCAACGGCTCGCGAACCAACGGCCCACAACGTCCTTCGGCACTTGGCTCCAGCAAGCATGGCGCAACCTGGGCGGAGCGAGCTGCGTAGATGCGCAATCGCTGGCAAATCTTCATCTCCTGTGGGACTGCCTCGATGCCTTGTCCAATGGCGCGCAGGATTTCCTCGGCCCCGCACTCTCCGCAGCTCTCGAAAAACTCACCGCGATGCCGGACCCTGAAGCAACCTCGGAATACGGCATCCAGTTGATGACGATTCACAAATCCAAGGGATTGGAATTCGAGGTTGTTGTGCTGCCTGAATTGCAGGCGCGCAGCGGACGCCCCGACCTCAAGTTGCTCTCCTGGCTTGAACGCGGCCTCGCCCAGCCAAGCGATTCCGACGAAGTGACCGAGTTTCTGGTCGCGCCGCTTCAAACCAAGGGCGGCGATCGCAGCCCGGCAAAACTGTGGGTTGACCGGCTCTATCGTGAACGCGAGAAGCAGGAGATGCGCCGCATCTTTTACGTCGCGGCCACACGAGCGCGCGAAGAGTTCCACATCTTTGGGCGTCCGGAGTATCGAGATGAGGCCGGCGAGCTGCGCCTCGTCAATCCCGGAGACACCTTGTTGGCCACAGCATGGCCGGCCTTCGAGACTGAGATTCGCAGGCAATTCAATCGATGGCGCGAGCAGCGAAATGTGGCCCCATCGGATTCCGAAGAACTCGTGGACCTCGCCGCCTCGGCTTCTGAACTCCTGCCCTTCCCCGGCAAATCCACCATCGTTCGCCGCCTGCCGCATGACTTCGAGCTTCCGGCTAATTCCGCCGCCCTTCATGCCACAACCGATTCAGTCCAGCTTTCGGAAGGGCAGCTCTACGAACGTCATGAAGGCGGCGCCGCCTCACGCGCTCTTGGTTCTGCGGTTCACAAGCTGCTCGAGGAACTCGCCCGCCGCCGGGTCATGCAAGGTTGGAGCCAGGCGGCAACCGCTCTTGCGTCGATGCTGCCCCGTATCAAAGCCGCGATTCGCATGGCCGGCATTTCACAATCCCAGGCAAACACCCTCGCGTCACAGGCCCTCGAAATTGCCCTGCGTGCCGTAGGCGATCTCCTCGGCCAATGGATTCTCTCGCCGCACACAGAAGCTTCAAGCGAAGCTGCCTGGACTGGCGTCGTGGCGGGTGCTCTGCGCGCCGTGCGCGTCGATCGCATCTTCCGCGCCGGTCTTGAACCGCTCTCCGAAGGCAACGACGCATTGTGGATCATCGACTACAAGACTGCCCATGCCGACAAACTCGAGCCCCTGTTTGCGCTGCCTGCTCTGCGCAGCCTCTATGCACCGCAACTTGAAAGCTATGCGGCAGTGCTGCGCAATGCGGGCGATCGAAACCTCCCTCTCCGGGTCGGTCTCTACTATCCGCGCATGTCTCTATTCGACTGGTGGCCGATCGACCGCTGAGATTTGTTTGAAACGCTACGGGAGTGAGCCGGCGTCAGCCTTGAGTCGGGCTAGCCGTTTTGCCATCCTTCAGTGCCGCCACGCTCTTCGAGTGCCGCACATCCGCACCCTGCACCCAGAAGATGACGTCCTCGGCGATGTTCGTCGCGTGATCGGCCACCCGCTCCAGCGCCCGGCAAATCATCAGGGCATTCAGCGCCTGCGGCGCAATGTGGCTCTGCTCCTCCATCACCTTCGTCAGCGCCTTGTAGGCCGCGCGATTCATCGCGTCCACGGCGTCGTCCATCGTCAGCACAGAACGCGCAACCTCCGCATCTGCCTCGATGAAAGATTGCAGGCTCTTCCGCACCATCTCTGCTGAAAGCGTCGCCATCCGCGGAATGTCCACCGGCAGATCGACCATTCCCATCTGCTCCATGCTACGCACACGATCGCTGATGCTTTTGGCCGAATCGCCCACGCGCTCGAGATCGGCATTGATCTTAATCACGCTGAGAATAAAGCGTAGATCGATGGCCATGGGCTGTTCCATCGCCAGCAGATCGAGCGCTGCCTGGTCGATGTCGCGTTCCATCCGGTTGATCGCGTTTTCACTGCGGCTCACCAGGTCGCAGATCGACATGTCGCGCACACGATACGCTTCAATCGCCCGCTGGATGGCCTGCTCGGCAAGGCCAGCCATCATCAGCAGGTTCTCCTTCAATTCGTCGAGGCTCTGTTGGAAGCGAATCCGTGTCATCCGAACCTGCCCGTGATGTAGTCCTCTGTCCGCTTGTCGCTCGGGTTGGTAAAGATCTTGTGCGTCGAATCGAACTCCACCATGCGGCCATTCAGAAAGAATCCCGTCTTCTCGGCAACTCGAGCCGCCTGCTGCATGTTGTGGGTCACAATCACGATAGTGTACTGCGTCTTGAGCTGAAAAATAAGATCTTCGATCTTGGAGGTCGACACCGGGTCCAGTGCCGAAGCCGGCTCATCCATCAATAGCACTTCCGGATCCACCGCAAGGGCCCGCGCGATGCACAACCGCTGCTGCTGACCGCCCGAGAGGCTGGCGCCCGACTTCTTCTTCAGGTCGTCTTTCACTTCATCCCAAAGCGCCGAATTCTTCAGCGACCTCTCCACAATCTCGTCGAGCACGCGTCGATTGCGGTATCCGTTCAGCTTCAACCCCGACGCAACATTGTCATAGATCGACATGGTCGGGAAAGGGTTGGGCCGTTGAAACACCATCCCCACGCGCCGCCGCACCTGCACCGGTTTCGCGTCGTTGTAGATATCCAGGTCGCCGATGCGCACCGACCCGGTTACCCGCGCAATCGGATTCGTCTCGTGCATTCGGTTCAAGCAGCGCACAAATGTGCTCTTCCCGCAGCCGGATGGACCAATCAATGCCGTCGCATGATTGGCCGGAATATTCAGGGTGATGTCCTGCAGCGTGTGATTCGAGCCGTACCACGCGTTTAAATTGGTCACCTCGATGCCGACGCCCACTTAGCTTGCCCCTTTCAATACACCTCGGCTCGTTACGTAGCGCACCAACGACACGGCGACCACGATCAACACGATCAGAACCAGCGCGCCCGCCCACGCTAACCGGTGCTGATCGTCGTAGGGCGAAAGTGCGTACACATAAATCTGCAGGGGAAGGGCCTCGATCGGCTGATTCAGGCTCGTACTCATGAACGAGTTACCCAGCGCGGTAAAGAGCAGCGGCGCCGTCTCGCCGGCCACGCGCGCAAACGCCAGCATGCACCCGGTGATGATGCCCGGCGAAGCCGTCTTCACCGTAATCGACAGCACCGAGCGCCAGTTGGGAACGCCCAGTCCCAGCGCCGCTTCGCGCACGGCGTGCGGCACCATCAGCAGCATCTCTTCGGTGGTCCGACACACGGTCGGAATCATCATGATGCCCAGCGCGATTCCGCCTGAAAATGCTGAGAAATGTCCAAGAAACGGCAAAAAACCGATGTGCGGGCTCACGATCAGCGCGTAGGCGGCAAGGCCCATCACAATCGAAGGAACCCCATTGAGCACGTCGGCGGTGAAGCGGATCGTGTTCGCGAGTTTCGTGCCCCGGCCGAACTCCGCCAGAAAAATCCCGCCCCCAATCCCCATCGGAACGCCAATCGCGCTTGCCACTCCCAAAAGCACACCCGAACCGACAATGGCGTTCGCCATGCCGCCACCCGATTCGCCTTCCGGCTTGGGAATCTGCGTGAAGAAGGCCAGGTTCAGTGAACTGGCTCCTTTGTAAACGAGATAGCCGAAGATCACCACCAGCGGCGTCACCACGAGTACGGTCGCCAGAATCGCCAGCACCGTCACCGTCCTGTCGGTGAGCGAGCGAATCTTGGATCTTAGGCTCTCTGCGTACACCAATCTCTCCTCAATGCGCCTGCGTCGGCGTCCCGCGCGTGACCGCCCAAACCAGCAGCTGCGCAATTGCATTCACGATGATCGTCACGATAAACAGCGCGAGGCCGATCTCGATCAGCGCGGTGCGGTGCATGTCGCTTACCGCTTCAGTGAACTCGTTCGCGATCACTGCGGCCATCGAACTGCCGTTCGCCAAGAGCGATTTGTGAATCTCCGGCGTATTGCCAATCACCATCGTGACCGCCATGGTTTCGCCCAGCGCGCGTCCCAGCCCCAGAATGATGCCGCCCACAATGCCGATGCGCGCGTTGCGCAGCACGCCCATCCGGATCATCTCCCAGCGCGTCGCACCCAGCGCCAACACCGCCTCGCGCTGCGAGTGTGGCACCGCGGTCATTACTTCTCGGGTCAGCGACGAAATAATCGGCAGAATCATGATCGCGAGAATCACGCCGCCGGCAAGAAACCCGAGACCCGTGGGATTGTCGTCCGAAAAAAGCCCAGTCCAGCCCAGCACATGCACCAGAAATGGATTCACGTATTCCCGAAGCAGCGGCACCAGCACGAAGACCGCCCAAAGCCCGTAAATCACGCTGGGGATCGCCGCCAGCAGTTCCGTGAGAAACGCCAGTGGACCGCGCAGCGACCGTGGGCTCATTTCCGTCAGAAAGATCGCCAGGCCCACGCCGAGGGGCACCGCAATCAGCAGGGCAAGAAACGACGACACCAGGGTCCCATACACAAACGGCAGCGCGCTGAATCGCTCATTCACTGGGTCCCAGTACAGGGGCAGGTTCGTAATTGGATTCGTGAATGTCTTGTAGAAAAAGCCGAGCCCAAACGCGTTCCAAGTCAGGCGCGAGCTCGAAATCAGCTGCCACCCAATCAACGCGACAATCCCAAAGATGCTCAACGCGCACAGCACCATCAGGCTGTGAAACACCCGGTCGGCAAATGCAGAGTTTCCTCGCGAGAGCAAATATTGTCGGATCGGCGATGGCCCTGCGGGAGGCGCCTTTGTAGCGGGCCGCTCCTCGGACGCCCTGGCTTCCCTTGGGACTAGCGGTTGACGAATACGAATTTCTGGCACAGGAACTATCACCAACGGTAGCCTAACGGGCCAAGATGAATAAGAGGTTACAAGGCTGCAAAATCAAAAGAATACAGTTCAAAATGCGGTGAAGAACCACGAATTTCCACCGATCAGTAACCCGCAAATCCTCGAGCCCGGCAACTCCGCGCCCGCGCACGCGCAGCCCCTTCCATCCCGCATTTCGAGAAATCTCTCCCGTATCGCAGGTCCCCTTCTGTACCCTTGGGATCGGAATTCAGGAAGCCCACCCATGCGACGCATTCTGGCAGTTGCCGTCCTCCTCCTCGCCTCGTCCCTCCTTCGCGCGCAAACCGTCACCCAGCCCGATCCTCCCCAACGCGAGTGGACCGCTTCCTGGATCACCCACCCGACAGCGCCGTTGCGCGAACCTATCGTCCTTCACTTCCGCCGCACGCTCCAACTTGCCGCCGTACCCTCGCGCTATCCAGTCCGTGTCAGTGCCGACAACCGGTTCATTCTCTATGTCAACGGCAAACGCGTCGGCGATGGCCCGTCCCGTGGTGACCTCACCCACTGGCGCTATGAGCTCTTCGACCTCACTCCATTTCTTCAAGTTGGTTCGAATCTTATTACCGCAACCGTCTGGAATTTCAGCGTCTACGCACCTATCGCCCAAATGAGCGACCGCACTGCCTTCCTGCTCGAATCCGAAGGTACCGGCATCGATTCGATCAGCACTCCCCATGGCTGGCTCGTTGAAGAGGAGCCCGGCCAGGGACCACTCGATCGCTCCACCGTCACCCAACAGGAGTACTTTGCCTCCGGCCCTGGCGAGCAGATTGACGCCGCCCGCTATGACTGGAACTGGAATTCAACAGCCGCCCCAACCGCCTCTTGGGTTCCTGCCGCATCCCCGATGCGCGACAGCATCTTCGACGGTGTGAATCACGCCCACTCCGCCGCAAGCACCGGCGACAACCCCTGGGGCCTCGTCCCAGACCGGCTCCCGCATATGGAGTACGCGCCAACCACTCCGGGCAGCGTTGTTCGCGTCGACTCAATATGGGCCGAACAACCAGGACTCGCAAACTTCCCCGAGTCCCCCGCCACGCTGCCTCCGGGAGTCCACGTCCACCTCCTTCTCGACCGCAAGACCCTCACCACCGCCTATCCCTCGCTCACCGTCTCTGGCGGCAAAGGCGCGCACATCGTCCTCACCTACTCCGAGGCCCTCTACGACAACGACCAGCACAAAGGCGACCGCGATGCGATCACCTATACCGACGCCCAAGGCACGCGCCATCCACGAGTCGCTCTCGGCTTGACCGACAGCTTCCTACCCGATGGCGGCGCCCAGCGCACCTTCACACCCCTCTGGTGGCGCACCTGGCGCTATCTCGATCTCGACATCACCACCGGTTCCGAGCCGCTCACCCTCGACTCCCTCACCGCCAATTTCTCCGCGTATCCCTTCGAGGAGCTTGCCTCCTTCAAGTCCGCCGACCCCGACCTCGACAAAATCTGGGAGATCAGTTGGCGCACCGCCCGCCTCGATGCCCACGAAACCTACATG
Organism: Occallatibacter sp.; assembly: GCA_036520995.1. Taxonomy (GTDB): domain Bacteria; phylum Acidobacteriota; class Terriglobia; order Terriglobales; family Acidobacteriaceae; genus Telmatobacter. The sequence continues at coordinate 101,272 of DATDIQ010000047.1, read as the reverse complement.
GACACCCCCTACTACGAGCAGCTCCAGTACATTGGCGACACGCGCATCCAGGCCCTCATCTCCTACACCGTCGCCGGCGACGATCGTCTCGCCCGTCAGGCACTCGACGCTTTCAACGATTCGCGCATCCCCGAAGGTCTGACCCGCAGCCGCTACCCAAGTTCCCTTCCGCAAACCATCCCCACGTTTTCGCTGCTTTGGGTGGGCATGCTCCACGACTGGTGGATGTACCGCCCCGATCCCACGCCCGTGCGCGAAGCTCTGCCCGGCATTCGTTCCGTTCTGGGTTGGTTCGCAAAATACGAGCAACCCGACGGCCTGCTGCACGAAGTCCCCTGGTGGAGCTTCATTGATTGGGTCCAGGACAAACAGGTGATCCCCACCTACAGCAAGAGCGGCGAATCCTGCATGACGACCCTCGAATATCTCGGTGCGCTCGACGATGCGGCCGACCTCGAGCGTGCCCTCGGCGACACTGTCGCTGCCGATCGCGATCACACGCGCGCCGCACACGTCCGCTCCGCCCTCTACGCCCAATGCTGGAGCAGTGACCGCGGCCTCATTGCCGACAACCCTGACAAGACAGTCTTCAGCCAGCAAGCCAACATACTGTCCGTCTTATATGACGTGGTCCCGAAAGAAAAACAGCGGGAGCTGCTGCAAAAACTACTGGCCATCGAGCCGGGTACAACACCCAACGGCCTCCTCAGCGCCTCCTATTATTTCCGCTTCTATCTCGCCCGCGCCCTCGACCACGCAGGCCTGGCAGACGACTACCTGCAGTCCCTCGCTCCGTGGCGCGAACTGCTGCCAATGCACTTCAGCACCTGGCCCGAAGTTCCCGGCGACACACGCTCCGACTCCCATGCCTGGTCGGCGCATCCCATCTACGACTTGCTCACCCTTGTCGCCGGTGTCGAGCCTGCCAGTCCAGGCTTCGCCACCGTTCGCATTGCGCCCCACCTCGGCAGCTTGAACGCCCTCACCGCCGCTTACCCACATCCGCAGGGGCTGATTCAGATGGAGTACAGGCGCCAGTCGGGCGGCCTCGACGCCACACTCACGCTACCGGGCACGCTCACTGGCAGCTTCGTTTATAACGGCAAATCGTGGCCGCTTCACCCTGGCGCTAACCACATTCAGGCGCACTGAAAAACACGCGTCGGCGCAGGCCGGTTAACTGCAAAGAGGCGATGGGACAGACTCCACCTTTCCCTGGTTCCCGCTTTTGTTAAAACATGTTACAAATCCAACATGGCAAAGGGAAAAGCTACGACGCCGCCCGGTCACGTGAACCTGAAGATGCTGGCCGAGCATCTGGAGCTCTCACAGACCACGGTTTCGCTGGTCCTGAATAACTCTCCCTCCGCCAAATCCATTCCACAGGAAACGCGCGCGCGCGTGGTTGAAGCTGCGCAACGCCTCAACTATCGACCCAATTACTTTGCCCGTTCCCTGCGTCAGAGCCGCTCCATGAGCGTTGGCGTGCTCGCACCCGACCTCAGCGAAGGCTACTTCACGCGTGTCATGAGCGGCGTCGTCGAAGAGCTCTCACGCGCCCACTACTTCTACTTCACCGCGTGCCACGACTGGAAGCGCGAACTCATCGAGCAGTATCCGCGCATGTTGGTGGAGCGCGCCGTCGATGGCTTTCTCCTGCTCAACACACCCGCCGATCAGATCTCCGTGCCCGTTCCTGTGGTGGCCATCTCCGCGCACAGTCGGGTCGAGAACGTCACCAACATCGTCCTCGATCACCACTGCGCCGTGAAGAAGGCTCTGTTTCACCTGCACGAGCTCGGCCATCGCAACATCGCCTTCATGCGCGGTCCGCGCGCCATTCCCGACTCCGAGTTTCGCTGGGAAAGTATTCAGGAAGTCGCCCGTGAAATGGGGCTTCGTATCGAGCCCGCCAATGTCATCCGCATCGACGCCGGCGGCTGGTCGATGAAGGCTGGCTACCACCCCATGGCACCCGAAATCGGCTACAAGCCGATGCAGAATTTACTGGAAAAATCGCGCGACTTCACCGCCGTGTTCTGCTTCAACGATATCGCCGCCATCGGCGCGGTGCGCGCGCTCAAAGATGCAGGCCTTTCGGTGCCCGGCGACGTCTCCGTGGTCGGCTTCGACGACATCCTCTCCGCCGCCTATGCCACGCCGTCCCTCACCACCGTGCGCCAACCGCTTTTCGAAATGGGCAAGCGCGGCGCCGAGGTCCTCCTCGATCGGATCGCCAATCGCGAGAAAGAGTATCCCGCAGAGATTGTCGTTGCTCCGGAATTCGTCATTCGCGAGTCTACGGGACCCGCGCCCGCAAAGAAATAATGCGCGGCAATCACCCGCAATAGGATTGAAACCACCGGCTGATGTAAACCTGCGCATGCGCCTCGCCGCAGTAGTGCCGCGCGCTCTTGGCGTCTGCCGATTCCTTCGTCCACTTGAAAACGGTCAGGTACGCGTCGCTGCAGTGGATCACAATCCACCCTCGCGGATGATCACTCTCCAAATTGCAAATTTCACATCGATATACCGTGTCGATCATCTTTTTTTGACCCCCAAATTACTTCTCCAATAGTCCTCGTTCCCTAAGTCCCCAGTCCCGAGTCTTTGGTTCGCTGGGCATGCTCTGTCCCGTGCCCGATCCTTTCGCCTTCTTTCTGACAAAACGGTGGCGAACCACCAACTCCACAGACAAGAATTACGCCGCCACAAATCGAGCTCTAGTCCCTACGTCCCTAGTCTCTTAGTCCCTGGTCCCTGGTCCCTGGTCCCTTCAGCTACTCCAGCATCTGCAGGTTCAGCGGTTTTTCCAGCAGGCAATCCATCTTGCTGATTTCCGTAAGCGCACGCACCAGCGCAGAAGACTTGCACGGTTCCACTGTCACCACGAACGGCAATGCATGCGCCGGATATCCCGGCTTCTGCACAATCGCGCGAATATTAATCCGCTCCTTGGCCAGCGCTCCGGTAATCTCCGCTACAATCCCCGGCCGATCCATCACCAGGAAACGGATGTAGTGTGGCACTTCAAATTCCGCACTAATCTTTGCCGGAACCGAGGGGATCTCGACGCGTCGCGATCCATGCGCCAGCGCCACTAGGTCGCTCACTACCGCTACTGCCGTCGGATGCCCGCCCGCGCCGTGGCCGGAGAAAACCACATCGCCTCCGTACCTCCCCGTCAGGATCACCATGTTTTCCGTGTTGCGTGACCACGCCAACGGCGAGTGCTGGTCCACCAGCATCGGTCCCACCGTGGCCGCTACATTGCCGTCGCGTTGCTCGCCCCGCGCTACCTGCCGAATCGTGCAACCGAGATCCCTTGCATAGCTGAAATCCACCGCCGTCACCGAAGTGATCGGCTGCGGAAGTATCTCTTCAGGATCGACCACCACGCGCAGCGCGAGCCGCATCAGGATCGCCAGCTTTGCCCGCGCATCGAATCCGCCCACATCTTCTGTGGGATCCGCCTCCGCATACCCTTTGGCCTGCGCAGCCGCCAGCACCGTCGCGTATTCGGCGCCCGCCTCCATCCGGCTCAGGATGAAATTGCAGGTGCCGTTGAGTATGCCTTCCATGCTCTCGATGCGATCACCCGCAAGCCCTTGCTCTAATCCTGGAATCACGGGAATCCCTCCCGCCACTGCCGCGCCGTACTTCAGGTGCCCGCCTTTTTCTGCCGCCAGCCGCTCCAACTCCACGCCCTGATAGGCGATCAGCTTCTTATTCGCCGTCACGACGCTCTTGCCGCTCTCGAGAGCCTTGCGCACCCAGCCGCCCGCCGGATCAAGCCCGCCCGCCAGTTCCACAACGACGTCGACATCGGACGCCAGTACCGCGTCCGCATCCTCGCTCCACTGCACGCTTCGCGGCACCCAATCCACGCGTTTGCGTGCCACGTTGCGATTAAATACGTGGGTCAGTTCCAATCCCTCGGGCTTCGATTCCATCAGGATGCGCGCCACCGAGCTGCCTACAGTTCCAAAACCAAACAGCGCAATGCGCAACTTCTTGCGCGACGATCCTTGTGCCGATCTACCCTCTTGCACTACAGAAAGAGTCCCTTTTTCTGCCATCGAATCCTTCAAATTCTGTCCCTGCCCGCGATGCATCGATGATACCTGAGCGCTCCATCCACCCCGTTCTCCGCTTCCTCACACGATTCATGTACCATCAGAGACACATGCGGCGCGTGCTCGCCATCTTCCTCGCCCTCGCTTTTGGATTGGGCCCGTCGTTGGCCTCCTTGCAGGCCGGCGACGATGCGCGTCTGCCCTTCTGCTGCCGTCGGCACGGCGTCCATCACTGCGCAATGGCCGGCGACAGAAGCACCTCCGCACCGCAAAACACGACGCCGGCTTTCGCAGCGCCTGCGCACTGCCCCGTGTATCCCGGCAGCCTTCCTGCAACCACCTCTGTGCATGCGCTCGCTCCTTCGCACGCCGGTCCGCACACCGCCCTTGCACAACTCCGGTTGATCCCCAGGAACCGGCTCGCTCCGCGCAGCACCCAGCGCAGGAACCACGAAGACCGCGGCCCTCCACCCCTCATCTTCTCCTGAACCTCTCCGAGAGACATATCGTACCGTCTTGCCGACCGCGCGTTCTCGTGACGCCTGAGTTTCCCGCGCAGCGGGCTCTCCCGGCATCTCTTGCCGTTCAGCAATAGCTCTTCGCAATTCCATTGGCGACCCTGTGCTCCGTCGCCTTCTTTTGAGGTCACCCATGCGCCGCGCTTCCCTGACGCTGTTCATCCTCTTGCTCCTCTCTGCTCTTCCGGCAGCGGCCACGGTCTTCGCCACGGTCCATGGTGTTGTGCACGATCCAGCCCACCGTCCCGTCGCCGGAGCGGAAGTCGCCTTGCAGGCAGAACACTCCGCATTCGTGCTCCACGCAACCACGGCCGCCAACGGCGAATTCGAGCTTCCCCAAGCGCCCATCGGTGTCTACCGGCTTCTAGTTTCAGCTCCCGGTTTCGATACAGTATCGGAATCGCTCACTCTCGCATCCGGCACCAATCCCGTTCTGCACATTCCGCTGTCTCTCGCTTCCGCAACCCAGTCCGTGGTCGTCACCGCCTCCGACGCACCGCAGCTCACCACCGATACCGTCACGCCCACCACCCTCATCACGCGGCAAATGATCGACAACACGCCCGGTGCCAGCCGCACCACGGGCATGGAGATGATCACCGACTACGTGCCAGGCTCCTACATGACCCACGACATGCTCCACATGCGCGGAGGCCACCAGACCAGCTGGCTCATCGATGGCGTTTCCATTCCGAACACCAAAATCGATTCCAATGTTGGCCCCCAGATCGATCCCAAAGACATCGACCAGCTCGAGACACAGCGCGGCAGCTACGCCTCCGACATCGGCGATCGCACCTATGGCGTTTTTAATGTTCTGCCGCGCAACGGCTTTGAGCGTGATCACCAAGCGGAGTTGCTCTTATCCGCCGGAAATCTCTACACCAGCGAAGCCCAGTTCTCCCTCGGTGACCACACCGCGAAAACAGCCTGGTATGCGAGCGCCACCGGCTCTCGCTCCAACTACGGCCTCGCCACGCCCGTTTCCCAGGTTCTGCACGACGCCACGAACTCCGGCAGCGCCTTCGCGTCTGTCATTCGCAATGTCACGCCGCACGATCAGCTCCGCGTCGATGGGCAATATCGTCAAGATTTCTTCCAGGTTCCCTACGACCCAGATCCTAACGACTACGAATGCACTTCGGACTACTATTGCTCTTTCGGACTGCGCGACGGCCAAACCGAGCGTGACTCCTTCCTCATCGCAAACTGGGTCCACACCCTTTCACCCAAAGCACTCTTCTCCTTCGCGCCTTTCTACCACTTCAATCAGTCCAACTACACATCGCCATCCACCGACTTTCCAGTCGCGACCACATGGCGCCAAACGTCAAATTATGTCGGAGGACAGGCGGACACACATCTCGACTTCGGCCCCAACAGCTTCTCTGCCGGCCTCTACACGTTCAGCCAATCCGAGCATGACCTCTTTGGCGTGCGCATCAACGACGGCTCAGCGCCCTCCCAGCCCAATTCGCCCTCGAATGCCAGCACCGCCCTCTTCGAGTTCTACCTGGCCGATCATCTCCGCCTCGGCAAATATGTCACGCTCCTCGGCGGCGAGCGCTTTTCCGTCTATAACGCCGGGCTCGACGAGACCGCCATCTATCCCCGCATCGGAGCCACCGTCGATATCCCGCATCTTCACTGGGTCCTCCGTGGATTCTACGGCCACTTCTTCCAGCCCGCTCCCATTCAAACCGTCTCCGCGGCGGTACTGAACTACGCCGCCAATCTGCCCGGTGGCGAAAATACCTTCACGCCGCTTCCCTCCGAACGCGACGAAGAGCATCAGTTCGGTGCGCAGATCCCTTGGCGCGGCTGGAGCATCGACATCGATACTTTCAAGAACCGGGTCAACAACTTCCTCGATCACTCGAATCTCGGCGAGTCGAACCTCTTCTTCCCCATCGCCGTCGACGGCGCCCTCATTCGTGCCTGGGAGCTCTCCATCCGGTCTCCGGAGATCGCGCGCCTCGGCCAGTTCCATCTCGCCTATTCCAACCAGATCGCCGAGCAACGCGGCAACGTTATCGGCGGATTCACCTGCAGCGCCACCACCGATCCCGCTTGCAATCTCGGCCCTGACTACACCCCGCTCGACCACGACCAGCGCAACACGCTCAACACCGGCTTCACGGCCAATCTGCCGCTGCACACTTGGTTCGCCTCCAATGTGTACTATGGCTCGGGATTCACCAACGGGCTCGCGGGCGCAAATCAGGGCCCCTACAACGGAACCTATCTTCCGGTGCACACTACCTTCGACGTAGCCGCTGGCCGAAACTTCGGAGAGAGTTGGAACCTCTCCGCAAACATCCTCAACGTCACCAATCACCGCGTTCTGCTCGACAACTCCGTCACTATCGGCGGATTCCACTTCAACGATCCGCGCATGATATCCGTCCAGCTACGCTACCGTTTCCATTTCTGAGAAACGAAAGGCTGCCCCATCCCTCGTTCAAGGCAGGTTGGTCTTTCTGAACGAACGGAGCCCCAAACGCCTTTCAGTTGGGGTGGCGTGAGCCGAAGAATCTGCTTTTAGTTTCAATATTCTGATGACCATATTCGGACAGCACATCCATCATGCGCTGCCCGCCTCCTACTCCGCCTGAAACAGCCCAGGCATCACTTCGCCTGCCTTGCCCAGCACCACATGGGTAAAGGCTTGCGCGTTCAGCGGCCTCTCCGGTCCCACATACACCGTGCGCGCGCTCTTCTGTCGCGCCCAATGCACAAAACTCGCCGCCGGATACACCGACCCCGACGTCCCCACGACCACCATCAGCGTCGCCCGCGCAATCTCGTCCTGGATGCGATCCATCTCCAGCGGAATCTCGCCGAAGAACACGATGTGCGGCCGCAGCCGTCCGCCACAGGCGCAGCGTCCCACTTCGGCCAGGTTCTGGTAGACAGTTCGATCCTCCACTGGCTCGCGCCCGCACTCGAGCTCGCAGCGCGCCTTCGCCAGCTCGCCATGCATGTGCAGCAGCCGCACCGAACCAGCTCGCTCATGCAGGTCATCTACATTTTGCGTGCAGAGGAAAAAACGATCGCCGATCTGCTTCTCGAGATCCGCCAACGCGACGTGCGCCGCGTTCGGCGCCGCCTTCCATCCCGACTCGCGCCGCGCCGCATAAAATGCCCACACACCAGCCGGATCTCGCCGCCATGCATCCGGCGTACACACATCCTCCACGCGGTAGCCGGCCCACAATCCATCCTCCGCGCGAAACGTCGGGAGCCCGCTCTCTGCACTGATGCCCGCGCCCGTCAGCACAAACACCCGGTCCTCCGGCGCGATTACAACCCGCTCCACGTATGCCTCGAATCTCCTCTGTCCCTGGTCCCTGTTCCCCGCCTCTAAGGTTCCAGCAGAATCTTCCCCGTCGTCTTGCGGCCTTCCAGGTCAATCTGCGCCTGCGCCGCTTCGGCCAGCGGATACATGTGTTCCGTGCGCAGTTTCAACTCTCCCGTCACAGCCCAGTCGAGCACCTTGCCCGCGCGCCACTCCAGCTCTGCGCGCGTCGCCACGTGATGCCACAGCGTCGGCCTCGTCACAAACAGCGAACCCTTGCTGCTCAACTGGATCAAGTCGAAGGGCGGCACCGGTCCGCTCGATGCGCCAAACAGCGCCAGCAGTCCGCGCGGCCGCAGGCAATTCAGACTTTTCTCAAACGTCGTCTTGCCCACCGAGTCATACACCACGTCGACGCCCTTGCCACCGGTGATGCGCTTCACCTCGGTCTCAAATTCCTGCTCGGTATAGAGAATCACTTCGGTCGCACCGGCCTCCCGCGACAGCTCCGCCTTCTCCTTCGTCGAGACTGTCGTAATCACCTTCGCGCCAAGCCGCGCCGCAATCTGCGTCAATAAAAGCCCTACGCCGCCCGCACCCGCATGCACCAACGCCGTCGATCCCGCCTTCACTTCGTAAGTCGAATACGCCAGATAGTGCGCCGTCATCCCTTGCAGCAGACACGCCGCCGCCTTCTCTGGGCTCAGCCGCGAAGGCACTTTCACCAGTTGGATCACCGGAACAAGCGCATACTCCGCATAGCTGCCCAGCACACCTACCGACGCCACTGCATCGCCTTCTTCAAACCCCGTCACACCGGGTCCAAGCTTCTCCACCGTGCCTGCCGCTTCACTGCCCGGGGTTAGCGGCAGCGTCGCTTTGTACACGCCCTTGCGAAAATAGATCTCAACGAAATTCACTCCCACAGCTTCGACGCGAATCAGCACCTGCCCCGGACCTGGCTCAGGAATTGGCAATTCGGCGACCTGCAGGACTTCGGGCCCCCCAATGGAATTGAACTGTATGGCTTTCATCACTCGCAAGGATGCATCTTCCGCCAGCGCTCCTGCAAGCAGATTCGCGCGCATCGAGATCTTCACAGCCCCCGTCGCTCCGCCTAAAACACGTCGGGCCCCGCTGGAAGAATCTCCCGCGAGGCCCGCCTTCTAGGCCCTGGTCCTTAGTCGCAGTCTCTGCTTATCTACTCCCGGTCCGACAGCATGCTCGGTTCTTCCGGTGCACGAAGCCTCACCAGCCGGTCGATTGCGTAGGGGGTGCGCTGTTGCGCGGTGTAGTAGTGGCGTACCTGCAGTTCCCCCAGCAGGCCGATAGCCAGCAATTGAATTCCCGCCACAATCATCACCCCTGCGATCACAAACAGCGGTCCGTGCTGGTCCATGATATTGGCGTGCGGATTCATGATCTTCATCGCCAGCAGCACCATCGAAACGATCCACCCGCCCACGATGCCCAGGGCTCCCAGACTGCCAAAGAAATGCAGCGGCCGGCTCATGTACTTCAGCAGGAAGCGGATCGTCAGCAAATCGAAAAACACCCGGAACGTGCGGCTGATACCGTAGTGACTCTTGCCCCGCTCGCGATTCACGTTGCGAATCGGAATCTCGCAGATCGACGCGCCATACCAGCTCGCCAGCGCCGGAATAAACCGGTGCATCTCGCCGTAGAGGGGAATGTTGGTGATCACTTCGCGGCGATATCCCTTGAACGTCGTCCCAAAATCGTGGATATCGACGCCCGACAACTTCGCCATCAGCCAGTTCGCGCAGCGCGATGGAATCCGACGCATCACGAAATTGTCGATGCGTTCCTTCCGCCAGCCCGACACCACGTCGTAGCCTTCTTCCAGCTTCTCGATAAAGTTGGGAATATCGTTCGGATCGTGCTGCAGATCGCCATCCATCGCAAAAATAAATTCGCCCGACGCGTGATCGAAACCGGCTGCCAGCGCCGACGTCTGCCCGAAGTTGCGGCGCAGCTTCACCACCAGCACGCGGCTATCTACCGCGGCAATCTCTTCCAGCAGCTTGTAGGTGCGATCACTCGATCCGTCATCCACGAGAACCAGCTCAAAGCTGTGCCCCACTTGCTCCATCACCTGCTTCAGACGCGCATAGAGAACGGTGACATTCTCCTCTTCGTTATGAAAAGGAACGACGATGGAATACTTTGGCATATCAGTAGTATAGACGCGCACAAGCGTCAGACAGTTCGCTGAAACTGCCCTGAAGCAAGACAATCACCCTTGCCCTCAAGCCCCGGCGCGTCAGCGATCCAGTTCGTCGAGCATGCCCTGCATCTCGCTGAGCGCGTGACGGTTGCCGCTTCGTGCTGCGCAGCTGATTCCGCCCTTGAGACGCGCAATCGCTTCCTCTTTGCGTCCCGCGTTCGACAGCGTCTGCGCCGACATGAAGTAGGCCGCCGTGTAGTCGGGATCATTGGCCAGCAAGGCATCAAATTCCTTCAGCGCTTCTTCTGTGTCGCCCCGGTTTGCCAGCTCCATGGCAATCCCATAGCGTGCAAAGCTGTTCTTTGCATCGAGCGCAAGAATCTCTTTTAGTCCCGCAATTTTATCTGTGCTGCTCATCTCGGGTTGGCTTTCTCTGTAGTTATTTGCGAATTTGGCGTGGATTGCCGAAACTGGGAACGTCTTTCCATTGAGTCGACACCCGCAGCGAGTATTGTAGCTAAAATCCGATCAAACCACCGTGAATGAATGGAGCAGACACGCAATGAGTTCCACCGATACCCAACCCGCCATACGCACCGTCGCCAGCACGCAATCCGAAATGACCGAAATTATCCTGCCCAATGACGCAAATACTCTGGGAAATCTGCTCGGCGGGCGCCTCATGCATTTCATCGATCTCACCGGCGCAATGGCCGCATTTCGGCATACGCGCACCCATGTGGTCACCGCTGCCATGGATCACATCGACTTCATCCAGCCGGTGCGCGTCGGCGATCTGCTCATCCTGAAGTCGAGCGTCAACCGCGCCTTTAATACCTCGGTTGAGGTCGGCGTCAAGGTCTGGGTCGAACATCCCCAGACCGGTTCCCTCCTCCACGTCGCCAGCGCCTACCTCGTCTTCGTCGCCATCGACAAAAGCGGCCACCGGCAAAAAGTCCCGGCCCTCCAGCCGGAAACTCCCAACGAAATCCGTCGCCACGCCGATGCCCTGCGCCGCCGCGAATACCGCGAAGCCGAAGCAGCACGCCGCAAGCAGGAGAAAGCCGCAGCCGCCACGCAGGCTCAGGGCAAAAAATAGAGCCAAGCGAAGGATCTGCTTCTCCGGAACGAAGACCATGGCCGCCGACTTTCCCCACCGCATCGTCTGCCTCACCGACGAAACCGTCGAAACCCTCTACCTCCTCGGAGAGCAGGATCGCATCGTCGGCGTCTCCGGCTACGCAATGCGTCCTCCTCAAGCCCGCACCAAGCCGCGCGTCTCGGCGTTCCGCGATGCCAACATCGAAGCCATCCTCGACCTCAACCCCGACCTCGTCCTCACCTTCTCCGATGTCCAGGCTGAAATCACCCGCAATCTCGTCCTTCGCGGCGCCACTGTCCTCAATTTCAATCAGCGAACCATCGCGGAAATCTTCGACATGATCGGCGTCCTCGCGCGCATCGTCGGCAAACCCGCAGAAGGCGCTGCGCTCATCGAAGAGTTACGCCGCGGCCTTGACCGAATCGCCGCGTCGGCCCGCGCCTTCCCCTTCCGCCCGCGCGTCTTTTTCGAAGAGTGGCGCGATCCCCTCATCAACGGCATCGGCTGGGTCGAAGAGCTCATCGAAATCGCCGGCGGCAATCCCGTCTTCCCCGAACTCCGCAACTGCGGTAAAGCGCAGGATCGCATCGTTGATCCCTCTGCCGTCATCCCCCGCGATCCCCAGGCCATCCTCGCCTCGTGGTGCGGCATGAAAGTCGAAATCGATGCCATCCGCGCCCGCCCCGGCTGGTCGGCGATCTCCGCGGTCCGCGACAACCACCTCTACGAGATATCCTCCACATGCATCCTGCAGCCGGGTCCCGCTTCTCTCACCGACGGCATCGCCAGCATCCACGCAGTCCTCGCGCGCGTCGTCGGTACGAAACCCGACGGCTCAACGCTCCTGTAAGATTGACTTAGGCCCATGCACCGGATCGCATTCTGCTCCGGCTGGCCGCAATCTTCTGAAGCCCGCAGGTTTCCCGTGCGAAACAACGCTTCATCCGAGGAGTAGTCGATGGCCCATTCCCATGCCATGCCGGCGCCCGTGGCTTTGCCCGGCGTCTCCAAAATCATCGCCGTCGGTTCCGGCAAAGGCGGAGTCGGCAAAACCACCATCGCCGTCAATCTCGCCGTTGCTCTTTCAAAGCTCGGCAAAAGCGTCGGCCTCATCGATGCCGATGTCTACGGGCCCAACGTCCCCACCATGATGGGCTCGACCCAGCAGCCGATGATCGGCGCCAACAACCAGATCCAGCCGAATCTGACCCACGGCATCAAAACCATCTCCATCGGCTACATCTCGCCCGGCGATAAGCCCATGGTCATGCGCGGCCCCATGCTTCACCAGATCATTCGCCAGTTTCTTCAGCAGGTCGAATGGGGCGAGCTCGACTACCTCATCATCGATCTGCCGCCAGGCACCGGCGACGTTGTGATTTCACTGGTTCAAACCGTTCCTCTCACCGGCGCCGTCGTTGTCAGCACGCCCAGCGACGTCAGCCTGCAGGATGCGCGCAAGGCCCTCGAGATGTTCAGCCAGGTCAACGTCGAAGTCCTCGGCATCGTCGAGAACATGAGCCACTTCACCTGCCCGCATTGCCATCACGAGATCGACATCTTCTCGAAAGGCGGCGCGGAGCGCACCGCGAAGCAATTCAATGTTCCGTTCCTCGGCTCCATTGAATTGATCCCCGCCATTCGCGAAGGTGGTGACCGCGGCCTGCCCGTCACGCTGGCAGGTCCCAAGAGCCCTCAAGCAACTGAATTCTTCAACGTTGCCGAAAAGGTGATGGAACGCGCCGAAGCCGCCGCTGCGGCCGCATCCGACGTTATCGAAATCAAGTAAGCGCGTGCGACGTCGTCCATCAGTTCACAACAAGCACAGTGATCCCGCCGCCGCGTCGCGCCCTCTTCGTTCCAAACGAAAGGCAGCGTCTTCGTCTTCGAACCAGCAGTCGTCAAAAACAGAGGCGGCCCATAGGCCGCCTCTGCTGACACACTTGAAATTCCTTAGCGCCAGTGACCTTCCACCAGCACCCACCCGCCATGGCGATGCTCCCAGCGATGTGGCACCCACACTGCATGAGGATGCGGTGGCGCCGCCCATACGCCTGCATGCCAGACGTAACGGTGCCCATCCCAGGCGTGATACCCCTGCTGCCAAACCCATCCGCGATGCGGGGCCGGCCCATAATGCTCAACGACCGGAGCCGGCGGTCCAATCCGAACCACCACCTGCGCGTTCGCTGCCATCGGTACCAGCATCAGCGCAAACAAAACTGCCAAAGCCATTTTCTTCACAGTCCACGTACTCCTTCTTATGAGGAATGGATGCCGGACCCCAGGGGAAGCACTCCGGCCTCTTGCATAGTCTGAACCAAAAAACAGCCGAAAGTTGCGCTCGCCTCCGGTTCTGCCCGGCTCAGGACTCCCCAAGGTAACCCCTATTTTTTAGTGGCCAGGCTCGGCTCGAGGACCTCGGTCAGTGCCTCGGCAGCCTTCACGCACGCGGCCCTGCTCACGTCATGGTGCGTCACCAGGCGAATCGCATCCGCGCCCACTGCACTGGCAAGAATTCCGTGCACCTTCAACCGCGCCACGACGTCCGCGGCGCTCAGCCCGCCCGTCACGCGGAAAATCAAGATGTTCGTTTCCACCGTGTCCGGATCAATGGACACACTTTCCATCTGCGCCAGCGCTTCAGCCAGCAGCTTCGCATTCGCATGATCCTCGTGGAGCCGCTTCGTCATCTTCTCCAGCGCGATCAGCCCCGCAGCCGCCAGCACCCCTGCCTGCCGCATCCCGCCGCCCAGCGCTTTGCGATAAACGCGCCCTCGTTCCATCAACTCCGCCGAACCCACCAGCATCGATCCCACCGGCGCGCACAGTCCCTTCGACAGGCAGAACATCACCGTGTCGAATCCGCGTGTCAGTGTCTTCACATCCACACCCAGAGCTGTCGACGCATTGAAGATCCGCGCCCCGTCCAAATGCAGCGGAATCTTCCGCTCTTTTGCGTGGTCCCAAATCTCTTCCAAAGCGTCCGTACGCGTGCATCGACCGCCGGCAAGATTCGCCGTGTTCTCGATCTCGATCAATCCCGTCGCCGCGCGAAACGAACTGCGCCCGTAAATCACCGGCTCAATGTCTTTCCACGTCAGCGTGCCGCTCTCCGTCGACACGGCGCGCGGAACGCACCCCGAGAACACTGCAACCGTCGCCATCTCCCAATCCAGAATGTGCGCGCGCGATTCGCAGACCACTTCCTGGCCCGGCTCAGTGTGCAGGCGAATCCCGATCTGGTTGCCCATTGTCCCCGTCGGCACAAACAGCGCAGCCTCGCGGCCGAACACTTCGGCCGCCCGCTTCTCCAGAAGATTCACCGTGGGGTCTTCGCCATAGACATCGTCGCCGACTTCAGCCGTTGCCATCGCGGCACGCATCTCGTTCGTCGGTCGTGTCACCGTGTCGGAACGTAAATCAATCCACTCAGCCAATGTCGGTGTCCTCCCGGTCCCGCGTTCCCCGCTTTTCTGATCCCTGTTCCCTGATCCCTGTCTTCAAGGTATCTGCGGCATCGGCAACTCCATCACCGGAGTCACCTTTCCATCTTTCGATGCATACGCCCACATTCCGTGAAAATTTCCCTTCAGTTCCGGATGCGCCTTCACCAGAGCCCCCAGGACCGCGATCGCCTCCGTCCGTGTCGCCGCTGGGTCAGAGATGCCCAGCGATTCATAGGTCACGCCCAGATCGGCCTGCCGCAACGACGTATCGATCCGCACAGCCTCGATCTTCCACGTGCGCGATCCATCACTGACCGAGAGCGGAAACTCAGTCGGTGGATCCTTGATCTGCGACTGCTCGTGCAGCAGCTTCTCCAGGTTCGGCGACGAAAGAAAGTCAACCGGCAACAGCAAATAATGCGCCAGGTCATAGCTGTACCACGCGCTCCAGGGCTGCCCGGTCGATGCCAGCGACCGCGCATGCGTCCAATACCAGACCCCATCGTGCCCATCGATGATTCCCTGCCGCACTGACACGCCGCCCAGCTTCCACCCCGGAGATCCCGTCGGATCCCACACCGCGATCAGGCCCACCTGCCCGCCTAGCGGCGCGCCTGCTGCGCTCGCCAGCACCACGGCATATTTGCCCGGCGGCAGCGCATGCATGCTGATCGTCACCGTCAGCGACCCACTCGTGTTCGAGCAGAAGAACTGCATGTCGCTCGTCTCGGTCGCCGCGGAATTGTCCAGTAGATAAATCTGCTGCAGCTGCGCAGTACCGCCTTTCACCAGCGGCGCACCCACCTCCACTTCATTGCGCATGCCATCCCACTGCGAGCCAATGGAGGGCAATAGCTCCGACTGCAGCGTCGAGTAATCCTGTTGCAGAATCGCGACTGTCAAGCGCTGCCCGATCGACGCCAGCGCAGTGCGATCCTGCGGCTGCAGCGCGGCCTGCGTCGTGCAGCTTGCCGCCCAGCCCGCTAGGGGCGCTGCCAGCAGCACCGCCGCGATCCAACCCTTCCTGCCGACGCCCATCAATTGCCTCATCCTCCCGCCTCGTAAAACCTGTGCGAGCGTCTCCGGGCCACTGTTAGTCTAGTACGTAGGGCAGTTCACCCGCGAACCTCACATTCGCTCTACGCTGCTCTTCGGGGGTCATTCCAGTGCACGATTCGAACCGGCATCGTCGCCCCACCCCGCTCACTCTCCTGCATCGCTCTCTGCCTGTCCGCGGACTTCTTCCCATCGCCGGGTTTTGTTGCGCGCTCCTGGCCACTGCACAGCTGCCTGCCCAGACGGCCTCCCCAGATCTGCATTCGACTGCCCACACCGGCAGAAGGCACACCGCGGCCGCGCAGAAGACGCCCGCCATCGAAGCCATGCCGCCCGCGCCTCCCGCCCCCAACTGGCCCATTAACGACCAGCCCACCCCCGCCGCCATCGCCTGGATCAGCCCCGATCTCCGCATCGATGCCCGCAACTCCAGCCTGCACCAGATCCTCAACGACGTCTCCACGGCAACGGGAGCCCAAGTCGAGGGCTTTGCCGGCGACCAGCGCGTCTTCGGCGATTTCGGCCCCGGCTCGGCACATGACGTCCTCGCCCAGCTGCTGCAGGGCACCGGCTACAACATCGTCATGGTGGGAGACAAGGGACAGGGCGTTCCGCGCGAAATCATCCTGAGCGAGCGCAACGCCGGCAAAGCTCCCTCCGGCCCAACTCATCCTGCTGCGGAAGAGAACGATGAGGACGTACCGGACTACCCGCAGTACGAGCCCCCACCGCCGCCTCAGCAGACTGCACCACCGCCGCAGGCGATCCGTCCCGGCTTCCCGCCGGATGGCGCTGCGCCCGGGCGCTTGCCGCAGCAAATTCAGCAGCAGATGCAGCAACAGCAGCAACAGCAGCAACAACAGCAGCAGGGTCAGCCCGGACAACAACCCAATCCGCAGCAGTAGGGGCGGCACAGTTCAGTCGCGGCCGCACGACGGGAAGAGCCGTCACAGCTCTGTCTTGAATCTTCACTGCGTGCTTGTAGGAATCAGCCTTGCCTCGGACAGGACCCCGCCATCTTGGTGAAGATTGCGTGTGGTCTGTAGACAGCCAAAGGGAAAAAATGAGCCGCGGACGCATTACCGCGCGGGAGCCAAGCTTTCTTGGAACGGGGAGAGAAGAAGAGAATGGGGTTGGGAAGCCTAGATGCCGGCCGTTTCTGGCCGCGCCTTCACGGGTGCAGCTTCTCGCCGCTGCGGACGCATCAAGCCAAAGCCCACGCGAAAAATTCCGTAGGCTGCCAATACCCCAAATGCCATCGACCCTATTGCAGCACAAACCAACATAAGCAAATTCAATAAATCCGACATAATTCTCGATTCAGTCTATCCAGCACAATGCGCAGGAGTTTTTTCGCAATATATCCGGGGAGCTAAGGAGTTTCTCGCGAAGAACTCATCGCGATTCTCTCAGAAAAAACGCCGCGTTGACCCTCGTTTCTATTGGCAACTAGAATACCCCCAGCGTGTTGCATTCGGGTAAAGCTCTTCTCCTGCACTTTGAACCAAAGTTTGGTTCACCTCCCAGTTTCAACTTCGGGAAGGATTTTCCTGAAACGAATCCGATGAGTCTCGCCTCAACAACACTCAATCAAATCCATTGAAAGGGAGAATGATTTCGACGATCGGCCTCTGAAGCCCATCCGTCCCCTCCAGTCTCTTCGCCTGGCCATGTCCATTACTCACATCTCGGTGCGCGGCGCGCGGCAGCATAACCTCCGCGATATCAACGTGCGTATTCCCCGCAATACGCTCACCGTGGTCACCGGCCTCTCCGGCTCGGGCAAAAGCTCCCTCGCCTTCGACACCATCTACGCCGAGGGCCAGCGCCGCTATGTCGAGACCCTCTCGGCCTACGCGCGCCAGTTTCTCGACCAGATTGAAAGGCCCGACGTCGACTCCATCGAGGGCCTGTCGCCCGCCATCTCGATCGAGCAGAAAACTACTAGCCGCAGCCCCCGTTCCACCGTCGGCACCATTACAGAGATCTACGACTATCTTCGCCTCCTCTACGCCTCCGTGGGCACACCCCACTGCCCCAACTGCGGCCGTCCCATCGCCCGCCAGACCGCCGAACAGATCGTCCAGCGTATTCTCGACCTCGGCACCGGCGAACGCGTCACCCTCATGGCGCCCATCGTGCGCGGTCGCAAAGGTGAGTTCAAAGACCTGCTCGACGAATTGGATCAGCAGGGCTTTCGCGCACGCGTCGACGGCGAGATCGTGGATCTGTCCGAACCGCCCGCCCTCGACAAGCGCAAGAACCACACCATCGAAGCCATCGTCGACCGCATCCTCTTGAAACCATCTGAGAAGTCGGCGGATGTGAGCATCAATGAGATTGAGGTAAAATCAGCCGCGCCGCAGGTGCCGGGTGCCCCAGGGGGAGTCTCTATCAGCACAAATCTGGGTGCCCCGGGTCTCGATTCTGAGACCCGCGAAGGCAAAAAAGCCGACGCGCCGGGTGCCCCATCCTTGAGAACCGTCTCACCGTCCGCAAGAGTGGGAAAGCACGAATCTCCATCCGCCAAACCCTCCATCGAAAAGCGGCTCGAAGCCGCCGTCTCCAAAGCCCTCCAACTCGCCAACGGCCTCGTTCTGGTCTCCCTCGCCAGCGCTTCCAGCAGTCAAAAGCCCGAGGAGCAGCTCTTCTCCTCTTCCATGGCCTGTCCCGATTGCGGCCTCGACGTCCCCAAGCTCGAGCCGCGCAGCTTCTCCTTCAACTCCACCTTCGGCGCCTGCCCCGAGTGTCACGGCCTCGGCTCGCTCTACGACTTCGACCCCGCCAAGGTCATCAATGACTGGTCTAAACCGCTGCTCGATGGCGGCCTCGGTCCCGGCTCCGCTTCGCAATACCTGCTCAAGCTCATCCAACTCGCCGCCGACCGCTACAAGATCGATCTCAAGACTCCCTTCGAAGACCTCCCGCCCAAGCAGCAGCACATCCTCGTCTACGGCCCCCCTAAAGGCGAAGCCCCGCGCACCGGATTCCACGGCATCCTCGCCTACCTGCGCGATTCCGTCGCCGAGGCCCGCAGCGAGGGCTACCGCGACTACATGATGACCTTCATGTCCGCTACGCCCTGCCCCGTCTGCCGCGGCAAGCGCCTCCGTCCCGAGTCCCTCGCCGTCAAGGTTGGCAGTCTGTCCATCGCAGATTTCACCGCCCTCCCGCTCAATAAGGCTCTCTCCGCGGCCATCAACCTCACCTTCACCGCCCGCGAAGCGCTCATCGCCGAGCGCATCCGTCGCGAAATCGCCGAGCGCCTCGAATTCCTCTGCCGCGTCGGCCTCAGCTACCTCTCGCTCAATCGCAGTGCCGCCACCCTCTCCGGCGGCGAAGGCCAGCGCATCCGTCTCGCTACGCAAATCGGCTCCCGCTTGCGCGGCGTTCTCTACGTCCTCGACGAGCCCTCCATCGGACTCCATCAGCGCGATAACGAACGCCTCATCCAGGCTCTCGAACAGCTTCGCGATCTCGGCAACACCGTCCTCGTTGTCGAGCATGACGAAGACACCATCCGTCACGCCGATTTTGTTCTCGATCTTGGACCTGGGGCGGGCCGCTTAGGCGGCCATGTCGTCGCCCAGGGCACGCCCGCCGAAATCATGGCCTGCCCCGAATCGCTCACCGGCCGCTATCTGTGCGGAGCCACCGGCATTCTGCACCGCCCCCAGCCGCGCCCCCTCACTGGCAAATGGATTACTGTCACCGGCGCGCGCGAGCACAATCTCCAGGACCTCAACATTCGAATACCCCTCGGCATCATGACCGTTGTCACCGGAGTCAGCGGAAGCGGAAAAAGTACGCTCATCAACGACATCCTCTACCGCTCGCTCGCTAAGAATCTCTACGGCTCCCGCGAAGAGCCCGGAGCGCACGAAGCCCTCAGCGGCGAAAACCAGATCGACAAGGTCATCCGCATCGATCAGTCCCCCATCGGCCGCACCCCGCGCTCCAACCCCGCCACCTACACCCAGGTCTTCTCGCCCATCCGCGATCTCTTCGCCATGCTGCCCGAGGCGCGCGAGCGCGGCTATAAGCCCGGCCGCTTCAGCTTCAACACCACAGGAGGCCGCTGCGAGGCCTGCCAGGGCGACGGCCAGCGCCGTATCGAAATGAACTTCATGCCCGACGTCTACGTACAGTGCGAAGTGTGCAACGGGCGCCGCTACAATCAGGAAACTCTTGCCGTCAAATTCAAGGGCAACTCCATCGCCGACATCCTCGACCTCACCATCGAAGACGCGCTCACCGTACTAGCCGATGTCCCGCTCGTCCGCCAGAAACTTCAAACCCTCGTCGATGTCGGCCTCGGTTATGTCCACCTCGGCCAAAGCGCGACAACCCTCAGCGGCGGCGAAGCCCAGCGCATGAAGCTGGCTCGCGAACTCAGCAAGCGACAGACCGGCCGCACCCTCTATCTCCTCGACGAGCCAACTACCGGCCTCCACTTCGACGACGTCCGCAAGCTCCTCGAGGTCCTCCACCGCCTTACCGACCTCGGCAACACCGTCATCATCATCGAGCACAACCTCGACGTCATTCGCAACGCCGACTGGATCCTCGACCTCGGCCCCGAAGGCGGCGAAGACGGCGGCCGCCTCGTAGGCGAAGGCCGCCCCGCTCACATCGCCCACATCCCCGACTCTTACACCGGCCAGTTCCTCCAGCGCTACTACAACTCCCACTATGGCCGCCTCGCACCCATCGACGACACCGCCGCCATGCTCGCCATCGAAGCCCTGCCCGCTGCACCGCAATCCACTGCTCCGGAAGCATCCATCCACACGACCTCGGGTTCCCCATCCTTGCGCACCAAGAGTGGGAAAGCAACGAACAGACCCGATCCGGAAAGCGATGCATGGTCGCAACCGTCCAAGTCCAAGAGGACACCCCGCAAAAAGAAGACGGGAATCGCATGAGCACCCCCCCAGAGCAATTCCCTATCGATTCCCCCGCGCCTCCAACCGAATCCGCTTCCGGAGCAGCTTCAAAAAGCGCAACTCTGGGTGCCCCAGATCTCGCTTCTGAGACTTGGGAATGCGATCCAATCCCTTCCGCGAGCGATGGTCATCCCGAGCGAGCGGACCGAGCCGAGGGATCCGCGGTTGCTTTTGAGGAAGCCTCTGCCCTGCAAAGACTCGATCCGTTGGAAGGTCTGCAAAGCGCAGGATCTGTACCAGAGGATTCGTCAAAGAGCACAACTCCGAGTGCCTGGGAAAGCAACGAACCCCCACAGTCATCGGTGCCCCGCTTTGCCCCAACCCCCGACGACTCCCCACTCCTCTTTCAGAGTTTCGTCCGACCCGCTCTTCCCTCGCAGGAACGCATTCCCCACTTGGGCCACATCGGCCTTCTCTTTCTCCTCTGCCTCGCCGGACTAGGCTGCGCAGCCCTCATCGCCCACGCTGCCGTCGCTGCCCATCTCTTCGGCGTCTCCAGCCTGGACCAGGCAGCCACCGAATTCCACTACACCCTCGGCACCGAAGCCATCTTCTACTTCCTCACCCTCGGCGGCAGTCTCATCGTCTTTCCCCTGCTCTGGCACAAGAGTTTCTTCAACGGCCTGCAATGGCGCGGAAAAGCGGCCCTCGCGCGCAGCGGCTACCTCTTCAGCGCCGCGCTCGTCTGCTTTCTGCTGGCCATGCTCGATGGCCTCGTCATGCCCGGCCCCTCCGACACCCCCATCGACAAGCTCTTTCGTGTCCCCGGCGCCGCCTGGCTCCTCTTCGCCTTCGGCGTCACCCTGGCCCCCTTCTTTGAGGAGCTCGGCTTCCGCGGCTTCCTTCTCCCCGCCCTCTGCACCGCCTTCGACTGGATCGCCGAAAAAGTCACCGATCAGCCACCCCACTTCCTCGATGCAGACGGCCATCCGCGCTGGTCAATGCCCGCCATGATCGTGGCCGCGCTCCTCACCAGCATGCTCTTCGCCCTCATGCATGCCGAACAGACCAGCTACTCCGTCGGCCCCCTGCTGCTCCTGGTCTGCGTCAGCCTGGTCCTCTGCGCGGCACGCCTCCTCACCCGCTCTCTCGCCGCCAGCGTCCTGGTCCACGCCACCTACAACTTCCTCCTCTTCACCTTCATGTTTCTCGGCTCCGGCGGCTTCAAACATCTCGAAAACATGTAGGACTCGCTGTCCAGGCAATTGCTTCGACTGGCCACGGCGCCAACGATTGTCATTCTGAGTCGCTCTCTGAGGCAGGTTTGGGGGTGATGAGTCGAAGAATCTGCTTTTGCAGTTGTTCAGAATCTTTCGACCATCCTCCGCTCGAAACCACCTTGATTCCCCTCTGCGGAATCTACTCGCCCCGCCTCCCGTCGCCGTGGTATTCGTGCAGTATTCCGGAGGATCTCCAAAATGCAGTTGCAGAGAGCTTCGCGAGGATGGCGTTCTGGCCCTCTGCTGCGGCCGGTGGAGAAAACACCGGCGATCCCCGTACGTCCCGCTTCCCCGCAAAGCGAATCCCCCATTTCTCATGAGCACAACGTCGACGAACGTGCCGACCGCGCCCCAAAATCCCGCAGGATGACAGAGCTGATCCTGGTTTGCTGCGCAATCGCCTTGCTCCTCGTCAACGTCGCTGGCACCTGGATCAGCTTCCGCGAAGTCAACGCCGCCAAAGACACCGCCAGCGATACCAACCGCCTCACGCGCCTCCTGCTCCGCGGAACCAGCGCTGCCCACATCGTCACCAAGGTCGTGTCGCAAGCCATTGCTCCCAACAACCGCCAGATCCGCGTCAGCTTCCGCAACGATGGAAAAGTGAATGCCCTGCACGTCCAGGGAGCCGCAACCGTCTGCCTGCTGGCCCTCCCGTCCGGAGCCAAACTCGCCTGCAAAACCATTCCGCTGTCACAATCGCAGCTGCGCTTCGACGGCGACGAGGTCACCCTCGGATTCGACGGCATCGTGGGAGACGGCGATGTCACGCTCCTTGAAAACAACCGCGCCACCGTCCAGTACGCCAGCACATTCCGTTTCAACGATGGATTCGACGACTCCATCGACGGCTCCTCCTGCCAGCTCTATTTCGTCCGCCACTCCCCCAGCACCGACAGCGTGCAGGAGAGAAACTGGGCAAACTGCGACGTCGCCCGCACCATCCTTTCCAACGAAGTCCATCGCCGCAGCGAACAATAGCAAACACGACCCCGCAGAAACATGAAGCCGCCTCCGGCTCGCGCCGTTTCCTTCTTGTATCCCCGCAGGGCCTCAGCGCGCCGCAACCGTCCCCACCCAACCCGCTCTTGCCCGGATGCACACCACAAACCTCTTCCCAACTCCAGACACAAAACCAACTACCCCACGCCCCTCTTCCCCTTGCCCTTCTACAAAAGCCGGCGTAGGATCCTTTTGTAGAAGCAGGAGGGGAAAACACCCGTATGACCGAACAGCGCCTCGACCTGCCCCAGGGCACCCTGGATCTCTTGATCCTTAGAACCCTTGCCATCGAGTCCCTGCACGGCTGGGCAGTCTCCGAACGCCTCCAGCAGATTTCCCGCGACGCCCTCCAGGTCCCGCAGGGCTCCCTCTATCCGGCTCTCCATCGCCTCGAGCGGCAGGGCTCGATCAAGGCACACTGGGCCGCCAGCGAAAACAACCGCCGCGCCAAGTTCTACGAACTCACCCGCACCGGCCGCAAACAGCTTGAAACCGAAACCGCCGCGTGGCGCAAGTTGGCCGCGACCGTCGACCTTGTCCTCGACCGAGCCTGAGAAGATAACCATGCTGAGCGACTTCTGGTACCGCATCCGCGCCCTCCTCCGCCGCAACTCCGTCGATGCAGAAATGGACGAGGAACTCGCCAACCACATCGACCGCGAAGCCGAAAAATATTGCCGGCAAGGATGCTCCCCCGACGAAGCAATGCGCCATGCGCGCCTCGCCCTGCAGGGGCTTGAGCAAGCCCGCCAGCAGTGTCGCGAATCCCGCGGAACAAGAACCTTCGAGATCTTCGCTCAGGATCTTCGATACGGCCTGCGCATGCTCCGCAAAAATCCCGGCGTCACTTTCCTGATCCTTTTCTCGCTCGCTATCGGCATCGGCGCCAACGCAGCACTATTCAGCGTCACCAATAGCCTCCTTCTCAAGCCCCTTCCCTATCCCCACCCTGACCGCCTCGCGCTTCTCTGGCTCCGTTCGCCCGGCATCGGCATCCCGCAAGACTGGCCCTCACCCGGCCAGTATCACGACATCCGCACCCAGAACCATGTCTTCGAGCAAACCGCGATTCTCATCGACGACAACTATGCTCTCAGCGGCATGTCAAGAGCCATGAAAGTCGACGCGGTCCTCGCCTCCTCGAGCTTTCTGCCCATGCTCGGCGCAAAGCCTCTTCTCGGCCGACTGTTTCTGCCCGCGGAAGATCACCCCGGCAGCGGCAGCAACGTCATCCTCACCTATGGCTTCTGGAAAGACATCTTCGGAGGCGATCCGCAGGTTCTCGGCCGCAGCCTCCAGCTTGATGGCAAGGCCCACACCGTGATCGGCGTATTGTCTTCGGACTTTCGCCTCAACCGTGAGGCGATTCCCACCGTCGGGGGCACAGACAAGCCACAGATCTTCTTGCCGCTTCCCTTCGATGCCGGCGACGAGACAAACTACGGGTCCGAGAACTTCAACATCCTCGCGCGCCTCAAACCGGGTGTAACACAGCAACAGGCGCAGGCCGACATCGATCGCATCGCCACCCGCATTCGCATTGAGAAGCATCGCGATCCCTCCTTCACCATCAGCGTCGTACCCCTGATGGAACAAGTCGTGGGCAACGTGCGCGGGTCGCTCCTGATCCTCTTCGGTGCAGTCGGCTTCGTGCTCCTCATCGCCTGCACCAACGTCGCCAATCTGCTGCTCTCGCGCGCGTCGTCCCGCCAAAAGGAGATCGCCGTTCGTTCGGCGCTGGGCGCGGGGCGCCGCCGCGTCATGCGCCAGCTCCTCACTGAAAGCTTGCTGCTGAGTCTGCTCGGCGGCGCCGCTGGCCTGGCCATCGCCGCCACCTGCCTCCAGGCCATTCGCACCATGCATCCAGGCAACATCCCTCGCCTCGACGAGCTCGGCATGGACTATCGCGTCTTCGTCTTCGCCCTCGCCGTCTCCGTCCTCACCGGCGTCGCCTTCGGTCTCCTGCCGGCGTTCCGCGCCGCGCGCGTCGATCTCAATACCACCCTCAAAGTCGGCAGTCGGGGCGCCCGCCAGGGCGGCCTCAGCCTGCGACGCGACAGGCTCCGCGGCGCGCTCGTCATTGGCGAGTTGGCCATCTCCCTGCCACTGCTCATCGGCGCGGGCTTGCTGGTCCGCAGCTTCCTGCGCATCCTCGACGTCCCGCCGGGGTTCAACCCGGATCATGTCGTGTCACTGCAGCTCTCCGCAGAAGGCATCAAGTACCAGGATCACGCGCAGAGAGTTCAGTTCTACAACACCCTCGAACAGCGCGTCCGGCAGTTGCCCGGCGTTGCAAGCGAAGGATTGGTGTCGGCGCTGCCGCTCACGAACGCCGTCGGATGGGGCGGCATCAACGTCGAGGGATACGTCCCCCCGCCGAATCAGCCGGAGATTCAGGTCGACAAACGCGTCGCCTCCGTGAACTACTTCCGCACCATGCAAATTCCTATCATCCAGGGACGCTGGTTCACTCCGGACGACATGGAGAAGCCGACATCCGTCCTCGTCGATGAAAAAATGGCACGCTTCTTCTGGCCGCACGGCGACGCCGTCGGAAAGCACGTCCGCTCCAACAACAAGCAGCCTTGGCTCACGGTTATCGGTGTCGTGGGCGTGGTCAAGGAGTACGGACTCGACGAAGACACGCGCATGGTCCTGTATCTTCCATACACAGC
Organism: Occallatibacter sp.; assembly: GCA_036520995.1. GTDB lineage: Bacteria > Acidobacteriota > Terriglobia > Terriglobales > Acidobacteriaceae > Telmatobacter. The sequence goes on along the minus strand of DATDIQ010000047.1, from coordinate 75,742 downwards.
AACCACAACCTACCTGGTCGCGCGCACTACATCCGATCCCGTCCGGATGGCTGGCACCATCGCCGCCCAAATTCACTCGATCGATCCCGAGATTCCCGTCTACAACGCAGCCACCATGGACCAGCGACTGCAAGATTCTCTCGCCCGCCAGCGCTTCTCCATGGCCATGCTCGCCGCCTTCGCGGTTTTCGCCATGCTGCTCGCCGCTGTCGGACTCTATGGAGTGATGGCCTATCTCGTCGAACAGGGCACCGGCGAAATCGCCATTCGAATGGCCCTCGGTGCACAACCCCGCAGCGTGCTGGCCATGATTCTTCGCCAGGGAATGCTCCTCGCCTGCGTCGGGATTCTTCTTGGCCTTGCAAGCGCCGTGGCGCTCACCCGCCTCATGGCCAGCCTGCTGTTTCGGGTCAGCGCCTACGATCTCGTCACGTTTTCCTCGGTCGCTACCCTCCTCCTCGGCGTAGCCCTCGCGGCCTGCGTCCTGCCCGCTCTCAAAGCAACCCGCGTGCCGCCCATGGAAGCTTTGCGCGCCGAGTAACCCCCTGCCTCCCCGCTCCGACCAGAGATCTAGTCCGCGTTTTGTCAAAGCGCACGACTTCACGGCTTGGTGAAAAACTCGGTGCTCTTCAACCTCCGCGAAGAATCCTTCTCTCCACCATTGATGAGACCGACCCTTCGCGCTGGATGGACGACATCTATAATCTCCAAATCAACGCCAAATGGGACAGTCTAAGCCCGGCGACGAATCAGTCTGAAGGAGCGCACCCATGTCCAACTGGCCCAAAGACGAACTCCACAAGATTGCCGAAGCCGACGACCTCCACATCGCGCCGCTCCGGGAGGACGGCGCCACCTATGGCACTCCCACCTGGATCTGGTCTGTCGCCGTCGACGACGCGCTCTACGTCCGCGCCTACAATGGCACAAGCTCGCGCTGGCACAAAGCAGCTCTGCGACAGAAGACAGGCCGCATCCTCGCCGCCGGACTGACGAGAGAAGTGGCCTTCGTGCCCATCGCAGATGAAAAGCTCAAGGACCGCATCGACCACGCCTATCGAGCAAAATACCGCGACAGTCCTTACCTGAAGCCCATGATCGGCGCCGGTGCCCGGTCCGCCACCGTAAAGATCGAGCCGCGCGCTTCGAGTAAGTAGGATCGAACGAAAACTCAACTCCGCTTGGAATCGTTCAACATCGCACTTCTTTATCGCACTTCTTTCATGCGTCCGCCGCGTCCCGTTTGCAGAAAATATCTCGCCGCCGAGGCATAATCGAAGGAACGGTGTCTCCGGTCGAGGGCTCTCCCCGGTTCAATCTGTCAGGCGTGTGACCGGGCGATACCACCTACCTGTCACCCACCCCCCCCCCATCGTTGCACCAATCATGGTGCAATTCGTACAAATTCCTTCCACGCGCACTCTCTCCGCCCAGCCACTGCCGCTCCTCTCCGATGTTTTTCCCTTTTTCTTGACAGCCGCGTGTGCGCGTTTCCCGCCGGGGTACCCCCCGTTTTTCTTGATTGCATTGAATCCCTTCCCCGCGGGTCGCTCCCTGTCCGCTTCCGTTTTCCTTGACAAGCTTTGCGTCAAAGAAAGAGCGGCGCTGCATACGCAGGACATCGCTGCGCACACCATAAATCATCCCAATTTTGTGTACGTAAACAATGATCTGTAATGGCCGGCACAATTGTTCCACGTGGAACAATTTTTCGCGCGCCACACGCAGAATCCAGCCCGCCAAATTGTTCCACGTGGAACAATTTTCCAAAACATGGAACACACCAAGCCCTGCCACGCGAAGCCATCGCCTGGACGGCTAGTCCCGCCCGGACGGCTAGTCCCCGATACAATCGTCCTTGATGACTCAAGCCACCCACGCGCAACAACTCCTCGCGCTCCTCGCCCGCACCAGCTTCAAACTTGGCCAGTTCAAACTCTCCTCCGGCGGCGCCAGCGACTACTACATCGATTGCCGCACAACGACGCTGCACGCCGAAGGCGGCCGCCTGACTGGGCACGCCCTTCTCGAACTGCTCGAAACAAACCACATCGACGCAGAAGCTGTCGGTGGCCTCACCATGGGCGCTGATCCAATCGTGTCCAATGTCGCCACCGCAAGCGCCTGGCGCGCGCAGAAAACGCCCGCCGCACCCTTGCTGCACGGCTTCCTGGTCCGCAAGGCGGAGAAGGCCCACGGCACCGCGCGCCGTATCGAAGGGTTCTGCCGCGAAGGCGCGCGCGTAGTGATTGTCGACGACGTCTGCACCACCGGCGCTTCCACCATCAACGCCATCGAGGCTGCCCAGGTGGCAGGGATGAAGGTCGCGGCCGTAGTCTGCATTGTGGAGCGCGAAGAAGCCGACGGACGCCCCGCGGTCGAAGGCGCTGCCCATGGCGCGCCCTTCTTGCGTCTCTTCACGGCGAACGACGTGCGCGCCGAGCACGTGAAGCAACTGGCGGCAATTGGCTCTTAAACCGCCGCTCGAAACACCTCTCTCACCTCAGGCCGTCTGAAAAAATTCAGACCAGAAAACAACGAGGCCATCCGTTTCCGGATGGCCTCGTTGCCGTGCGGCTTAGGAGGAGCTTACTCGCTTGAACCTGCTTATCGGCCCGAACCCGAGGGAGTTGCCGTGGGAGCTGCTTGCTGATCCGTCGTGCCGCTCATGTTCGAGAGCAGCTGGATCTGCACACGGCGATTCTGCTTGCGGCCGTCCGCGGTGCTGTTGTCGGCGGGTGCATTATCTTTGCCGATGCCGATCAGGTAGAAACGGCGCGCAGGGACGTTGTACTTTGCTGCCAGGTACTGCACAACGGCATCGGCGCGGCGCTGGCTCAAATCGTAGTTGTACTGTGCCGGCCCGGTCGAATCGGTCCCGCCTGTGACTTCAAGAATGTAGCTCTTCGCCGAGCTCAACTGGCCGGCAAAGCTGTCCAGCTGATCCTTGTCGTCCTTGCTCAGCATCGCCTTGTCGAAGCCGAAGTTCACCGTGACATTGGCCATCGACTTGTAGCTGTCCAGGCCCTTCACGACGCTGTCCAGCGAGTCGGCGCGGTGCACGGCATCGTTCGCCGCGGTCTCCGCATCGCCAGCCGCCTTGGTCGCGCCCTGCGCGTTTTGCGTCGCGGAGTCAGCCGCTCCCTGCGCCTGCTTGATGCCCGACTGCGCCCGCTCGTCGGTATCGCGGATTGCGCGGCCGTTGGCAGCTGTCTTGTCTTCCAGCTGGCCGGTATGGTCCACAATGGGTGCAGTCTGCGTCTTCACCCAGTTTTTCGTTGCGCAGCCTGTTGTAGCCAAGGCCGCCAGTGCGGTTGCTGCCATCCACAAACCCAAACGGTAGTTCGTCATTGCCTCGATCCTCCCTTCGCTCCTGTCTGGTTTTGGCCACACCAAGAGCGGAGATGTTTCCATCACGTCAATCCATTTGATTGCATCTGACACGCCAAACGTTGCGACAACCTTATCATTTTTATTTTGAGGTGGTTGGCAGGAGAGGCTCCAGGGGTTTACATCTGCAAAAATCGTGTAAATTTTACGCTCACACGTAACTTTGGCGGGCCAAAACGCTCCGCCAGCAGGACTTTTGTCAAGCCGCTATGCTGGAAGTTGGCGGTTTGTGCGCGCGTCTACCCTCATGGACCTCTACGAGAAAATCCGCACCCTGCCGACCCAGCCGGGCGTATACCTCTACAAAAATGCCGACGGCGAAGTGATCTACGTGGGCAAGGCCAAGAGCCTGCGGGCACGGGTTCGCTCCTACCTGCTGGAGGCATCGCAGGCCAACGCAAAGACCGGCTCGCTGATGCGCGAAGCCGTGGACATCGACTACATTCTCGTGGCCAACGAGCACGAGGCGCTGGCGCTTGAAAACAACCTCATCAAGCAACGCAAGCCGCGTTTCAATATCCTGCTGCGCGACGACAAGACCTATCCTTATGTGAAGCTCACGCTGGCTGATCGCTTTCCCAAGGTCTTCGTCACGCGCCGGCTGCGCAAGGATGGGTCAGCGTATTACGGTCCCTATTTCCCCGGCAATCTTGCCTACCGCGTTGCCGAGCTCATTCATCGCAGTTTTTTGCTGCCCAGTTGCAAGGTCGATCTTTCGCGGTTTCATCCCCGCGCCTGCCTCGAGTACTACATTCACCGCTGCCTTGGCCCGTGCGTGGAGGGCATGACCACGCCGGAGATTTACAAAGAAGCGGTGCGCGATGCGCAGCTTTTCCTTGAAGGCCGGCACACCGAACTGGAACGCTCACTCAACGCGCGCATGCAGGCAGCCGCGCAGAACGAGCAGTTTGAAGCTGCCGCGCGGTTGCGCGATCAGCTCTCCACAGTGCACCAGCTGCAGGAGAAGCAGCGGATCGCGACCGCCGAGGAGAGCGATGACGCCGACGTCTTTGGCTATCACTTCGAAGATGGCAGCCTGGCCGTCAATCTCTTCCACATGCGTGCGGGCAAGATTGTCGATCGCCGCGAGTTTTTCTGGGACGACCTGCCGGATGTGCTCGAAGCCGAAGAGACCGACAGCGACGCACTGGAGGCCAAGCAGCAGGAACCGCACCAGGTGCTCTCGGCACTGCTGAAGCAGCTCTACATTGACCAGCAATATGTGCCGCGCGTGATTCTTGCGCCTGTCGATTTTGCCGATCGCGAGGCGCTGGCCACCCTGCTTGCCGAGCGCATCGACCACCGCGTGGAAATCATCGTGCCGCAGCGCGGAGAGAAGCGTTCGCTCGTGGATCTGGCCGGGCAAAATGCCAAACAGTCGTTCACCCAGCGCTTCCGGGTGCTCGAACCTTCGCGCAAGGCCATCCAGGAGGCGCTGGCCGATGCGTTGATGCTGCCCGAGCTGCCGCGCCGCATTGAATGCTTCGATATCTCGCACATCCAGGGAACGGAAACAGTGGCGTCGCTGGTGGTGTGGGAAGACGGCAAGATGAACAAGTCGGCGTATCGCAAGTTCAAGGTGATGACCGTGGTTGGTGTCGACGATTTTGCCTCGATGCGTGAGGTCGTGACGCGCCGTTATCGCCGCCTGAAGGATGAAAACCAGCCGATGCCTTCGCTGGTGCTGATTGACGGGGGCCTCGGCCAGCTGCATGCCGCGGCCGCGGCGCTGGAGTCACTCGGCTTCACGTCGCAGCCGCTCGCGTCGATCGCGAAGAAGGAAGAAGTGATCTATCTCTACGGCGCAGAAGACGAGCCGGTGGTGCTCGACCGGCGCAGTCCGGTGCTACACCTGGTGCAGCTGATTCGCGACGAGAGTCATCGCTTCGCGGTGGGCTATCATCGCCAGCGGCGCGCGATGCGCGATCGATCTTCAGAACTGCTGGAGATTCCGGGAGTCGGCGCGCAAACGCGCCAGCGCCTGCTGACCCACTTCGGCAGCCTGCGCGATGTGCAGCAAGCGACAGCGGAGTCGCTCGCGGCGGTCGTCTCGCGCAAAACGGCAGAGACGATCTGGCGGCACTTTCACGAGTCGCAGGCAACCTCCTCGCAGTCTGCGACCTAGCGAAGAACAACCCGCGCCTGTGTGCCGCGCATCCGAAAAAGTGCAAGTATGCACAGCGGAGGTTATGAGGCCTGTGAATTCACGGTTGATTGTTTTGTTGAGTCAAGCCAGCTTGCTGGCGGCGACATTGTTCGCAACGGGGTGCGGTTCTCATCCTGACGACAAAGCGGCGGTGTATGCGGCGCTTTCTCAAAACAAGCTGGGCAGCATAATGGTTGCCGAGAACAGGCATTCCGGCGTGTTGACCCTGAGCGGCATTGTGGACGATGCGAGCCGCAAGACCCAGGCGGAGACACTGGCCAAACAGGCCGCGCCGGGATACACGGTTGCCGACCAGATCCAGGTGAAGCAAACGGGGCTGCAGGCTCTCGAGAAGAATCCACCTGCGTCGAAGTAGGGTCGGAGCGTCCTTTCCGGCGCCCGGCGTTGTGACCCAAACCTGGATTCGCTACCATAGGGCTCACATGACGATCCAGCGGATGGAACACGTCGGCGTCGTGGTTGACGACCTCGCAACCGCCACCAAGTTCTTTGTCGAACTTGGACTGGAGCTGCAGGGAGAGGGGCCGGTCGAGGGTCCCTGGGTAGATCGCGTCGTCGGACTCGACGACGTTCGGGCAGAGATCGCGATCCTGCAGACGCCGGATGGACACGGACGACTCGAGCTGACGAAATTCCATGCGCCGTTGGCACAGGGCGGCAACCGACACGCGCCGTCGAACACGCCGGGCATCCGCCATATCGCATTCGCGGTCGAAGACATCGAGGTCGCCGTCGCAGGCTTGCGAGCCCGCGGCACTGAGCTCGTGGGTGAATTAGAGAGCTACCAGGACAAATACCGCCTCTGCTACGTGCGCGGCCCCGAAGGGATCATCATCGAGCTGGCGGAGCGCATCGGCTGACGGGTCTCTCCGACCAGACGACCAGCCCTCAACGGACGCTGGCCAAGGGGCGGTCCTCCACGGCAAATTGGGCGTCGCACGAGGGGCAGGCGTGTGTCTTTCCATCGGCAACGCTGATCACGGCCCGGCCGCATACGGGGCATTTTCCTTTGTGCTCGCCCATGCCGAAGAGCGGTCCGGCCAAAGGTGCGAGAATACCCACCGCGATCATTGGGACTCCGATAAAAATGCCCCACCCGAGCAGACAGAGCATGATTCCCGGAAAGATGAGAATCGGCGCTGCGATCATTCCATAGAACAGTCCACCAAACGCGCCGCGGGCCGGGATATGTTGCTGCTGGGGTGCGAGGTGCGCCGCATGCTGCACGGTCGCCCCGCAATGCGGACAGAAACCCCAGGAAGAAGCCATCTCGGTCTCACATTTCATGCAATGCATGCTCATAGGCAACCCTCCTCGACGGTCGAGAGCAAAGAGCCCGAGTTCGACCCGAGAGCGAGCGCCGGACCTTTTGCTGCCCGAAAGCATAGGCCGGTTCCTATGTCCTTCCCGTGATCCCCATCACGTATTACTTGCTTTGCAATCACGGGGTTCTTCGGATCGGCCGCAGCATGGAGCAACCGAGGCGGAGGAAGCTGCTTCTATCTCACGGAGCGCACCCTGCTCTCAAAGGGCGAGGCGTTCGCAGGCGGGCAGAGGCGCTGGGTTTTCGCGATTTCCCTGGCTTGCCGGCAACGAAGGAGAATCGCAATGACAGTTGCCGGACTCTGCCCAGCCCCAACGTTTCCTTTTAGGTCGTCCCCGCAGATTTCGGGCCGGGCCCGATCGGCTCGTAGCGCATGCCGGTCGACAAGCCCAAGGTCAGAATGATTTCGGGCGCGACTTCTTCGAAGTAGAGCTCAGCATATTGCGCGCGATGCTGATTGATGAGCCACAATGTTCCCGCTCCCGCGGCCAGCGCCGCGAGCATCCCCGCATCATGCCCTGGATCGTGAAGAACTTTCTGCTCATAGAGGGCGACGGTGATGGAGAGGAGCGAGATCACGAAGACGGCGCCCCAGAAGACGATCTGCACATTGGCCTTGCCAGGCAGGTAGGAGCAGGTGAAAGGAACCTTCTGGAATTTGAGCAGGGCGATCTCGACAAAGAAGCATCCCAGCAGGAACAGCAAGACCAGATGCGCGGCGACCTGCTGCCATGGGTTCAGGCGCCAGCCCAATACCACTGTGACCAGCAGCGCGGGGAGCACGCCCAGGAGCAGAAACAGGCTGCGCGTGCCGGCGAAGTATTTCTCGGGCTGGCGGAGTTGGGTAATGCGAAGAACCCAGTTGGCGTTGAGTGAGATGGGAAGAGCACACACGTTGCGGAGGCCGAAAACGGCAATGGTCATGATGAGAAAAGTTGAGATGAGGTAGCCGGACGGGATCGCGCCGGGCGTGGGTTCGGCGATCTCGCTGCGGAAACAGCTCAGGGCAATGGCGAGCACCACCGACCAGTAGAAGGCAAGGACCACGCGATGCTGGCGGCTGCGCACGAGCGAGCGCAGGCTGAAGTAGAGAATCGCGGTGCGTAAGCTGCCACCCAAACGGGGCGCCCAATGCAATCCACCGGCGCCGGGAACCAGGTCCGGTTCCTCCACGGTTTTCTTCATGGTGCGCACATAGCACAACACAAGTGCGGTGCCAGCGCCCAGCAGGACCATCGCCAACCCGATCCATGCGCGCTGGGCGAGCCACATGAACTCGGCCGGCAACGTTCCATTGAGTTGATTGAGCAGGGCAAGAAACCAGTAGACCGGCGATGAAGCCAGCAGGGCATGATTTGCCGGGTCAAGCAACTGCGCGCGGCTGCTCAGCGACGGCTCAAGAAAATAGACGGCCATGAAAAGCGCGAAGGCAGCCAGTTGGGCGATGGCTGAAAAGCGCAAGAACATCTTTCGCGGCAAGAGAAGAGCTGCGATTCCCTGCAGCGCGAGAACCGCACCGTAGAGGAACAGGCTCGCCGCAACGATGGTGAACCAGAAGGCGGCGAAGAAGCGCAACGAGCGAAGGATCGATCCCTGGCCGAAGACGACGGCCCAGACAAAGCCCGAAGCCCAGTTCAACGTGGCCATGGCCAGCGCCAGCAATCCCGCCGAGGCGGAAACCTTTGCCAGGAGAATGGTGCGCGGCCTGACCGGGAGGTGGCCGAGCGCCAGCACGTCGCGGCGATCGGGAAAGGTTGCGTCCCAGGTGACGACGCTGATGAGGCCTACGACGAGGAGCATGTTTGAAAGTGCCGATACCTCAAGCTCCCAGGCCATCCCCGGTGGCGGCGGGAAGAACAACGCACCAAGCGCGCGCAAGCAGCTGATCATGATGAGGACGCCCGCGAATTGCCCGAGGAAACGCGGAACGTCGGCCTGGATCGACAACGCTTCAAGGTCGACGACGCGCAAAAGAAACTGACGATAGAGGACGCGAAACGGCAGCGGTATGCGGGCGATGAGGCGTGCAATCAGATTAGGCATCGATCAGGTCCGCAATCTCGCGCGCCATCGACGCACTGTCCTGCTCGACGGCGAGCTGCGAGAAGATGGCCTCGAGGGTGGGCAATTCCATGAGCGAGCGCAGGCGTTCGATGGAGTCGTCGGCGACGATTTTGCCGCGATGCAGAATGACGACCCGCGAGCAGACGCGCTCCACCGTGTCGAGCTCGTGCGAGCTGAAGAGGACGACCTTGCCGCGCGCCGCGAGCTCCTGGATCAAGCTGCGCAAAACCAGCGCGGATGCCACGTCGAGGCCCGAGAACGGCTCGTCGAGCAGGATGAGGTCCGGATTGTGCAGGAGCGCGGCAATCAGGAGAACCTTCTGGCGCATGCCTTTCGAGTAACCGGAGATGGAGGCGTGGCGATCGCCGTGCAGCGCAAAGAGGCGCAGCAGGCCGTCGATGCGCCGCGACGATTCGCGCGCCGGCAGATCGCGCAACTGCGCGACCATGGTCAGGTATTCGAGGGCGGAGAGATGGTTGTAGAGGTTGGGTTCTTCGGGTACATAGCCAAGACGCCGTTTGTAGGCAATCAGATCGTCCTGGATCGGCTTGCCATTGAAGTTGATGTGGCCTGCAGTGCGTTCAATCAGGCCGGTGATCATCTTCATCGTGGTCGACTTGCCGGAGCCGTTGGGCCCGAGATACCCGGTGACCTCGCCGCGGCGAGCGCAGAAGCTCACATCGTCGACCGCGGGAATGCTCGCATAGTGTTTTGAGACCCGATGCAGCTCAAGCATGATGTTTTCTTACCCTATGTAGCATACTTCATTATGGCAAGTCAAGCGCCAAGCGCGATGCGATCCGAGTTTCTTCCCGGCTTGTCTTCGGTCCACCCGGTCGGTGGCTGCCGACGGTCACCATGCGTTGAATCACCTTTTCGACGTATCCGCCGCCTTGAAATGCATCCGTCGGAAGCAAGCCGATGAATTGAATCACACCGGTGCCATCGACTACCACCGCTGTCGGAAAATCGAGGAGTCCTAGGCTTTGCGCCGTCGCCGCAGGGACCAGCAACGTCGGCGTTCCCTGCAACTGCTTGAGAGGGTCTTCGTGCTGTACCGGCCCGACCGTCTCTGATTGCTCGTGAAACATCAGGCCATAGGCGTGTAATGGCGTGCTCGCATTCACCTTTGCGAACTCCGTCAGCGTCTTCATCATGGTTCGGCACTGCGCGCACCAGTCGGGAAAGATCATGAGCACGGTTCCGGCGCCAAATCCAGGCGGCAGCTGCGCCTTTGCGTTGACAGACACCAGCGACCGCGTTACGGCCAACCGCGGCAGCTTTGTGCCTAGCAATCGAAACTGCAATTGAACACTCTCGATGCGCTGCCGATCGTCGGCATTCAGTTGTGCCGTGTTGGGCAGCGCGCCGTCACAATCCGCAGCAATCGCGGTAGCGGCCTCGTCTTGTCCGGTAAAACGCTCGAAAAAGGCGAGCTGCATCGCTGAGTCATAGAGGAGACCGTAAGACATCACCGCATCGCCATAGGCTCCCTTCAGAGCCACGCCCTGCCGCAAAGCTTGTACGATCGCCTGGTGCTCGTCAGCGGCAAGGCTCAGGGCCGCGCCGTTCCCTGACTGTTCCAGATCATCTTTGAGGTAGCGCACCGCGTACGCCACCTCTGCGTCGTAGGGCATGCTGCTTAACATCAGGCGCGCCGACTCCAGCGCAAGGCTCACGCCGTTCAGATGCACCAGGGCATTAATGCTGAGCGCAAAAGCCTGCGCCCGGTGCGGGTCGGCGCGCGAATCCATGTAGCGGGTGGCCGCAGAATTCGCGTCGTTCCAGTCCTGCCCAAACGCGCAGAGCCGCGCCAATTCAAAAAGATCGTCGCCCGAGTAATCCTCCGGCTTCATCTGCGTGCACGCTTCGCGGGCTTTGTGAATGCCCACGGCGAGCGCGCCCAATTCCGCATCCGACCAGTTCTCCAGGGAGCCGCGCACGACGTCAAGGGGATGGGTGGCCTGCTTGTAAATCGCTCCCGGGGCGGGCATGTCCGTTGCGCTGCTCTGAGCCGGCGCTGAGATGGCCTGAGTCGTGGAGGGGGCAGGCGGGGCCATTTGTGCATGCACAACGCACAAAGCAATGGTAGCTCCGGCCAAGCAGGCGAACCGTTGGGTCAAGACTCGTATCAAGACTCCTCGACGCATCTCGGCTTCTCCTGGGAATTCTCTACGGCAAGTTACAAACTGTGGAGAGAAAGACACGTCCTGCCGGAATCGAACGAGGCAGAGATCGACGTATCTAAATTAGACACCGCGCAGGCCGGGTTGGTTCCCGGCGTCTCATCGATGCACGTCGGCTGCCGCGCAATCCGCTAACGCCGCTATCCTACTCTCATGCGCCCCAACGTCCCTGCGCCGACGCGCTCAACGCCAGCCGACCTTCCGCGGGTTCTGGGAGCGAGCCAGGCGACGGCGATTGTGGTGGGCACCATCATCGGGAGCGGCATATTTCTTGTGCCTAGCGAGATGATGCGCGACACGGGATCGTCCGCAGCGGTGTATGTGGCCTGGATCGTCGGCGGGCTGCTCTCGCTGTTTGGCGCGATGACTTACGCTGAACTGGGCGCCATGCTCCCTTATGCGGGAGGCGAATACGTCTACCTGCGCGGCGCGTACGGCGATACCATCGCCTTCCTCTACATGTGGACGTGGTTCGCCGTGGCCAAACCGGCCTCGATTGCCGCGGTCACCATCGGACTGGCGCGCACGCTCGGTGTCTTCCCTGCATTCCATGGGCTCACCACGCCGGTAGCCGGGCTGCCGCTGTTGTGGTCGCAGGTCTTTGCCATCGGCGTTACCTGGTTCATGACCGGCTTGAACTATCTCGGCATCAAGAAGGCCGGCGATTTCCAGCTTGTCTTCACGATTCTGAAGGCGGTGCTGATCCTGGTCGTCGCGGGCTTCTGCTTTGCCTCGGCAGCCGGTTCGTGGGCCAACTTCTCCACGTCGCTGCCGCATGCGACAGGCGGCTTCGGCGGATTCATGCTCGCGTTGATCGCCACTCTGTGGGCCTACGACGGCTGGAACGATCTGACCATGGTGGCGGGCGAGGTGCGCAGCCCGGAGCGGAGCCTGCCTGTTGCGCTCATTGGCGGGCTGTGCGTCGTAGGCGTGCTCTTCATGGCGACGAACGCGGCGATTCAATTCATCCTGCCTGCCGCGCAGATTGCGGCCAGCGAGCGTCCCGCCGTCGCAGCATTGTCTGTGGTGGCGGGGCCGGCAGGAGCCGGATTCGTTGCCGCGGCGATGGCTCTCTCCATCTTCGTTACGCTCAACGGAACGGTGATGTCGGGTGCTCGCGTACCCTTTGCCGCAGCGCGCGACCGGCTTTTCTTTCGCCAGTTCGCGCACATTCACCCACACTTTCAATCGCCTTCGACCTCTTTGGTGGTGCAGGGACTTCTGTCGACTGTGCTGCTGCTCTTCCTGAGCCAGTTTCAGCAGCATTTTGAGTTGGCCGTGTTTGCCGAGTGGCTGTTTTACATGCTGACTACGACCACGGTTTTTTATTACCGACGCAAACGGCCGGAACTGGCGCGTCCGTATCGCGTGTGGGGTTATCCGGTGTTGCCGGCGATTTTCGTGGTTTGCGCGGCGTTTGTCCTGGTATGGAGCTACGCTGGCAATTTCGAAGGGTCGCTCATCGGAACCGGCCTGATCCTGATCGGGCTGCCGGTGCTCTGGGTTGTGCGCCGGCGCTACGGAGCTCCCATTCCCTGGGACGAAAGCCATCCGAGTGAAGAAGCATTTTCAGAAGGGGGCTTTGTCAAACGACGTGATGAAATGAATTCCCGGCACGATGAGCCCATTTAACCGTTCGTCGTTTGTCAAAAAAAGCTCGCAGCCAGCATGACCAGCAGTTGCCAAGTGGATCGCATCGGTCGGCTTGACCTTCTTGTCAATGCGAATCCGTGCGAATGCTTCCGCTGCCTCTTCCACAAATGGAAGGACCGCGATTCCAGGCCCGCGAAAGATGATGCGATACTTCTGTGCCAAAGCCTGGTCGTCGCTGCGCAAGGGCAAAACCAACATCTCGCCCATGCTCATCACCGAAGTTAGTACCTCATCGCGACGCGCTGAAAACGCTCGCAGAAGCTGCTTTGCCCGTGCCGCGCGCGCTCCACTTCCTTCCACGAGATAGATGAAGAAATTGGTGTCTAAAAAGATCCGGCTCATTCCCAACCCTCGCGCAACTTGCGCACGAATTCGTCGGGATCAACGCCTTTCCAGTGTTCCTTGCCTAGCCCGTCGAGTTCGAACAGAGACTCGAGCCATCGGCCCTCCGATTCAGTTCTGTAGACGGGAGGATGAACCTGGTTAGAACTTCCCGAATACTTGTTTGAGCCCATACCCCTCCGTGCCTGCTCAAACCTCTTTCGCGCCCATTCGAGCAAAGGAAGATAGCGCGCCGGAATTTCCCCGGGGTCTGGAAAGATCTTGCCAGTCCTGCCTTCATACACTTCATCACCCGGCAGAAACAAGCGTCGCGTGTGTTTTCCTGTGGCAAAGAGCATGCGATGCTTTGCCGGGTTCGGCGCCCGATTTGAAACGCAATGCTGCGAAGCATGGACACTCACACCCGAACGTGTTTCGCCGGCAACATTCTCACGGGCCGCCCGGCTCACAATTTCTTGGATCATGAAATCCTGCCGCTCCGGTTGCTCGCGATGGAGGAGAGCCGTTGCCAAAAAAACCTCTGTCGCACATGTCACTTCGTTTGATACGGAGGTGGGCATTGTCGTTTTTCTCCTTACGGATTGTTTTTATGATCGCTCAAATTGTGTCATTCATCAACAATCGTGCATAATGACACATCGATTGAATCTTAGCTGTCGGATTCGCAGCATCCCGCTTGATCGCATTCTCATCTCGTAACTTATGCCTGATCTGCGGCTGCTCGACAATCCCATCTGGAACGCACTTTCTACCGAGCACGCCCCTTTCGCTTGCGGCAACGGTCTTGCCCGCTGTTATCTTCCTGAGACTGGCCCGCTCAGCGGTCTGGCCGAGGCGTCGGATGCGGCTTATGAGGCGCTGCGCGGACTTGCCGGCCCCGACGGGGTTCTCTGCCTCTTCCTCGAAAAGCCGCCCGCGGTCCAGAAGGGCTGGACGATTGTGCGCCGCGGCCTGATGCGGCAAATGGTCTGTGAACGACTTGAATTCCCCGAGGCGGCACCGATGCGGGCGGGCGCCAGTCTGCGTCGACTATCGAAGAGCGATGTCTCGGCCATGGTCGAACTCGCGAGTCTTACCGAACCCGGCCCGTTTCGCAAGCGGACAAGCGAACTCGGCACATTCTTCGGCACCTTCGAGGGGGACCGACTTGTGGCCATTGCTGGCGAGCGGATGCATCTTCCGGGACTGATCGAGGTCAGCGCGGTCTGCACGCATCCTGACGCCCGCAGCCGCGGTTATGCCCGGGCGCTTATGGCTGCGGTGTTGAACGATATTCGCGAAAAGGGTGCAACACCGTTCCTCCATGTGCTTGCGGAAAACGACGCGGCGATCCGCGTCTACGAGGGGCTCGGCTTCACGGTACGGCGGCCCCTGCATCTGGCCATCCTGAAAAACAATCCCTGAGGATTTGGGCCGCAGTGGCGAGTCCATTTGACTGCGCCGTCCCGCGCAAGATCGCGCAAGATGAGGCGGTCTGGTCGTCTACCATCGGGATTGCAGATGCCCGCAAAGCCCAAACTTGGCCAGAATTTCCTCCAAGACACGCAGGCCGTGCAACGCATTGTCGCCGCTCTCGGCGATTGCTCGGCGCGCACGGTCGTCGAGATTGGTCCAGGGCGCGGCGCTGTTACACATGTGCTGGCCGCGCGCGCGCAGCACGTGCTGGCTGTCGAATTGGACCAGGAATTCGCGGCGGGCCTTCGCAGCGAGTTCGATCCGGGGCGCGTGACGGTGATCCACGAGGATGTGCTGCGGTTCGATTTTGCGGCAGCAGCAGAGAAGGCCGGCGCGCGGCTGCTGGTGGTCGGGAACCTGCCCTACTACATCACCTCGCCGATTCTGCTGAAACTCGCGGCCAGCCACGCGGCGCTCGAGTCCGCGGTGCTGATGATGCAGCGTGAGGTGGCGGATCGCGTGGCCGCGGAGCCGAGGTCGCGCGACTACGGCCTTCTTTCTCTGACAGCACAACTCTACGGCCCCGTTGAAATCCTGTTCACGCTGCCGCCGGGCGCATTCTCGCCACCGCCGAAAGTACATTCCACCGTGATTCGCTGGCGATTCGCGCCGCGGATGATGGAGCTCGGCATCGAGGAAGCTGGTTTTCTCCGCTTCGTGCGCACGGCATTTGCGCAAAAAAGGAAGACATTGGTGAACAACCTGCGCGCCGCGGGCCTGCAGCCGGCTGCGATTCAGAATGCGTTGGGCCGGGTGGGAATCGAGGCGCAGGCGCGTGCCGAGTCTCTGCCCATGGAGTCGTTCGCGGCGCTCTGGAAAGAGATCAATGGGCCGACTTATCCGGGTGAGTAACCTGATAAGTAGACGCTAAGTGTGAGTATCGGGCGATGGTTAGAATCCCCCACCCTACTTCTCTCTGGGGGGCTTTCTTTCTTCCGCGGAAGAATCCTTATGTGTCGCTCAACGGACCGAAAGCTCTGGGTCGACGCATTGTCATGCGGGACGTGCGGACAAGGCACCGTTGCCGCGTTTTGCCGTGACGATCGCACATGCGAGGCACGCCGCAATGAGGATTTCCACGACCACAGGCCCGGTAAAGAAGTACACATACGAATCCACCGCGAAGACAAGATAGGCCGCGCAAAAGACTGCCAGCAGTGGCCGCAAGCGGGCGCCGTCGGTCTTGGCCAGCGAAGCAAGCAGCCAGAATGCGATGGCCTCGGCAGTGAGAAAAATCGTGATGCCGAGCCCCATGCCGCGATAGAAGGCGGCGTAAGTGCGCTGCTGGCCAAACGCCAGGAACACGTTCGATTGCATGGCCGAGTAGACCGTGGAAGCAGCGCCGGGCAAAGGTTTCCCAAACACGCCACCCACCGTATGCAGAATCGAGTGAATCAGCGTCAACAGCGACGCGATGCGCAGAAAAATCACCGGCTTCATCTTCCACCTCCTGGGGGCCGACCGTTCTGCCGGCCCCGCCTCCATTGTCTCCGCGAAGCGGTTAGTCCCGCTCCTCGAACTTCTTTGCGAAGTGCTCGAGAATGCCGCTCCAGGCTCCGGGTCCATCGAACATCTCGCGCAGCTGCTCGGCGCCTTGCCCGTGGCGTTCCAGCTTGCTGTGCGTCAACTCCACGAGGGTTGTGCCGCTGCCTTCGTCGGTGAAGCGGATTTCCACTTCACTGGCTTTGGCCATGTCCATATCCGCAACCCAATCGGGGCTGTCGTGCCCCGGCCCCAGGTGCCACGAGAACGTCACGCGATGGGGCGGGTCCCAAAGGAGCACCGTGCCCCAGTCGCAGAGCTGGCCTTCCGCGTTGCGCTCATACCAGCGTCCGCCCACGCGCGGTTCCACAAAGATGGCAACAAAGGGGGTCTTGCCGATGTGGTGCGTCGCCGGCCACCACGTCTCCATCTGCTCAACAAACACGCTCCACGCGCGCTCAATCGGCGCCTTCACGCGCACACTCTTAAACACTCTTAGATCGAGTTCTGCTGATCTTGCCATGCTTCTCTCCTGTTGGTGCTTTCTCTGCGGCAGTTTGAAAGTTGCTCAGAGCCTTGGTCCACATCTGGTCGAAGTGCGCACGCAAACGGGCCACGCCTTCGGGATCCAGTTGGTAGAGTCTGCGCGTTCCGGCTTTGCTGTCCATCACCAGGCCTGCGTCCTTCAGCACCTTGAGGTGCTGCGAAACAGCCGGACGACTCACCGGCAGAACCTTCGCCAGTTGGTTCACGGCGATCGGCCCACCGGCCAGCTTTTGGAAGATGGCCATACGCGTCGCATCGCCCAGGGCATCCAGTCCGGCTTGTAGGTAAGCGTCCACTTACGGTAAGTTGTCACGAACCGATCCCCGCGTCAACAGAAATCTTCAAAGATTTTTTGAGGCAGCGAGGGCATCGCCCAAATCGCCCTCCGTTCCGCCGGTGTTGTGACCGAGGCAAAACGGTTTTCTTGCATTGATGAACGCCTTGCTGCCCTCGTGGTACCATTCCGCCATCAGGCCGCCGTTTCGACTCGGCCTCGCGGAGGTCCCCATGAGTCCTTATTCAAGGCGCGAATTCCTCAAAACATCCCTGGCTGCAGGAACTGTTGCCAGTGTGGCCGGCAATCTGCCGTTGCACGCATCGGGCCGCACCGCGACCGACATGGTTACGCTGGGCAAGTCGGGCCTCAAGGTTACGCGGCTGGCCTTCGGCACGGGGACCAACAACGGCCAGGTGCAGGCCGCGCTGGGCCAGGCCGAGTTCAGCAAACTCATTGCTTACGCCTACGAGCGCGGCATCCGCTACTTCGAGACGGCCGAGGCGTATATGACGCCCGCCATGCTCGGCGAAGCGCTCAAGCCCTATCCGCGCGAGAGCTACGTGCTCATGAGCAAGGTGACCACCGACGAAGGTGTGGACCCCAAAACGCGCTTCGACGAGATGCGCCGCATTTCGAAAACCGAGTACTTCGACATCATGCTGCTTCACTGGCAGCACACCGCCGACTGGCCCTCCGAGACAGGCCGCTGGCAAGACGGTGTCCAAGCCGAGCAGCAGAAAAAGACCATTCGGGCCCGTGGCGCTTCAGTGCACGGCCTGCCCGCGCTGCGCCAGATGCCCGGCAACAAATGGCTCGAAGTGGCGATGATCCGGATGAACCACAACGGCACGCGCATGGACGGCCCCACCTATGCAGACAACAACAACCCCGATCACGTGAGCGAGGTGGTCGCGCACGTCAAGCAGGTGAAGCAGGATGGCATGGGCGTCGTCAGCATGAAGCTGGTTGGCAACGGCAACTTCACGCAGCACAGCGATCGCCAGGCAGCGCTGCGCTTCGCTTTCCAGACTGCCGGCGTGGATGCCGTGACCATCGGCTTCAAGAACACGCGTGAAATCGACGAGGCCATCGACAACCTGAATCTCGCTCTGGCCTGAGCGTAGAGATCCGCAATCGAGGCTTGAATCCGCACCGCGCGGGCCGACGTCATTCGTTGGCCCACGTTGTACTCTCGACCTGAGGATCTTCGCCCATGAGCACTGTCGAACTCCCCAAGCAGGCGCGCGCCGATGCGATCGCGTCCATCCAGCGCTACTTTCACGAAGAGATGCCTGAGCCACTCGGCGACCTGCCTGCCGGGCTTCTGCTGAATTTCCTGCTCGAAGAAATCGGGCCCGCGATCTATAACCAGGCCATCGCCGACGCGCAGGCGCGCATGGCCGGCCGCGTCGCGGATCTGAATGGCGAGCTCTTCGCCGATGAGTTTCAATACTGGGTCCGGCTCGACAGCAAGCGAAAGAGGAGCCGCCGCTGATGCGCTCTGGAGGATCGTTTGGCTGACCCCGTTGGTCCCTCTAAACTGCAGCCCCGAAACCCGGGTATTGACCTCCTGCGCGGCCTGTCGATTCTGCTGGTGATGCTCAACCACATCGGCATCCGCATGCGTCTGACCCAGGGCATCCTGGCCACGATTCTCCCCAAATGGTTTCTCAACGACATCAACTTCAACGGCTCTGAAGCAGTCGACATCTTCTTCGTCATCTCCGGCTTTCTCATCGCCTCCAACTCCATCACTCGCTGGGGACGACTCGGCGCCGTGCACGCGCGCAGCTTTTACATTCGCCGCGCGGCCCGCATCGTGCCCTGCCTGGTCGCGCTCGTCGCTCTCCTCTCGTTACTTCACCTCGCGCAGGTTCACGACTATGTGATCCACGAGCCGCATCAATCGCTCGGCGGGGCCGTTGCCTCCGCTTTCGGGCTCTACCTCAACTGGTATGAAGGCCACACCGGTTATCTGCCCGCGAGCTGGGACGTGCTCTGGTCGCTGTCGATCGAGGAAGTCTTCTATCTCGCCTTTCCGCTGGTCTGCCTTGCACTGCGCAAAGACCGGATTCTCGCGCCGCTGCTCGCCGCGCTCGCACTGACGCAGGCGGCCGCGCTCGCCTCGATCGTCGGCAATCCCATCTGGAAAGAGAAGGCCTATCTGCCGGGCATGGCCGGTATCGCCATGGGCGTCTTTACCGCCATCCTGGCCGCGCATGTTCCTTTGCGAAGCCGCCTCGCGATGCAGACCCTCGAGATTCTTGGCGCTGTCGGTATCGCGGCCGTTCTGCTCTTTGAAGACAGGCTTTGGCCTTACCTTGGCAACGGAACGATGCTCCTGCTCACTATTTCGGCCGCCTGCCTGGTCTTCGCGTTTCACGCGCATGCGCTCGCCGCACCCGGCTGGCGTCTTCCGGGCACAGTCTGGTTGCAGTCCCTCGGCCGCCTGAGCTACGAGATCTATCTCACGCATATGTTCGTGATTCTCGCGGTGGTGCGCCTCTTCAAAGCCATGGGCGCAGGCGTGCGCTGGGGAATCCTATGGTATCCGCCCGCACTCGCGCTGGCCTGGGTCGTCGGCTGGATGGTGGCGAAGGCTTATTCCACGCCGGCAGAAAAGGTTCTGCGGAAAAAGCTTATGAAGACCGAACATGCACTGACTGCGGAGACGATCGCGGCCAGACCGTAGCGCGCGCTGTCGCTTGACGTCTGTTGGGCGCGGGTTTAATTTGGCTTTACACGGGAAAGGAGGTTGATCCAGCCTATGAAAATTGATTTGCCCAGTTGTACGCAACGTGAGGTGACTGAGGCCTAGGGCATCGCGCCCGAATCCATTTCAGGGTTTCTGAGATGGAAGACCCCAGAATTGCCCCGGCGGATGAAGGATCGACCGGCCGGGTCTCTGGCTCTCGCGGCAGCGCGATGGCCTTAGTCCAATCCCAACAGTCTACCGGCAGCGGCCTGAGAGGCTCTCTCAGGCCGTTGTTGCGTTTGGCGGCCGCGCCTGCGGAATTGCGTTCGTCGATCCGTGACTCGCCTGCCTCGTGACCGGCCTGCCTTTGATTGGCTGGTTCACTTATCCCCTTGTTCGCAGGTCTTTCGACCCCAGTCCCCTGATCCCTGTCTTCATGCGTTAAACTCAGGATCGAATGCGCGTCTTCGGCATCGATTGCGGCACGGAGATCACCGGGTTTGGGGTTGTGGAAACATTCGACGCGGGGCGTCAGCCCCGGCTTGTCTGCAAGTGCCTTGGCGCCATTCGCTTGTCCAAGACCAAGTCGTTGCCGGAGCGCCTGGCGCAGGTCTACGACGAGTTGCGCGAGGGGCTCGAGTGCTGGCAGCCCGACGTCGTGGCCGTTGAAGAGGTCTTCTACTCGGTGAATGCGAAGTCGGCGCTCAAGCTGGGACAGGTGCGGGGCGTTGCCTTACTCGCGGCCGCCGCGCAGGGCTTGCCGGTTGCCGAATATGCCCCTTTGCGTATCAAATCGAGTGTCGTGGGTTACGGGCTGGCGAAGAAAGAGCAGGTGCAGTTCATGGTTGCCCGGTTGCTCGAGTTGGAGCAACTGCCTCAGCCTGCGGACGCCGCCGATGCCCTGGCCATCGCCATCTGCCACATTCACACCGCGCAGACGATCCTGGCGCAGGGGGCACCGCGATGAGGGGTTTTCTTCTGGCAGCGGCACTCGCGGTGCCCTTCGCTGCAATGCCGTCCCTCGCGCAGGCTTCCAATGCTGTCGTCACCGTCAATTTCTCGAACCCCGGCTTGACGCCTTCCAAGTGGACGCTGGTGATTCACCCCGATGGCAGCGGGCATTTTCACGCCGACCCCGGCGAACTCACTGCCGCCAAGCTCCGCACCATCGAACCGGGCCCCATCGATCGCGATGTGACGTTGCGCAAAGGATTCGCCGATCGCGTCTTTGAAACCATCCGTCAGCACAAACTGCTGCACGACGGCTGCGAGAGCCACCTCAAGGTCGCCTTTCAGGGATGGAAGAAGATTACCTACTCCGGCCCCGAGGGAGAAGGCTCGTGTGAGTTCAACTACTCCAAATCAAAAGATATCCAGGCGCTCGGCGACTCGTTTGTCGCGGTCGCCGGCACTGTTGTCGAAGGCGCGCGCCTCGAGCTCCTGCTGCAGCACGATCCCCTGGGGCTCGATCAGGAGATGGCGTACGTTAAAGAGGCGCTCGGGGACGGCCGGCTCCAGCAGGTATGCGTCATCCAGGGTGTTTTGACCAAGATCGCCGACGATCAGGATGTGATGGAGCGGGTGCGGAAGCATGCGCAGCAGATTTTGACCGAATCCGACCCAAAATAATGCCTCGGGAAGCCCCTGTTTTGACGCGACTTTCATGCTGCAAGGGGTGTCCAATAAGGTGTTGACCCGTATCAGGCGCGCACCAGGTCCGGGGACAGGGTCAGAAAGAGGGCGCCATGAACGATTCGGGCGGATCAAGAGCACGAACGATGAAGATGGGGTTGGCTTTTCTCTCAGCGGCAGTACTCACGCTGGGGCTTGCGGCGTCCGCGCAGGATGACGGTGCGCCCACTCCGCCGCCGACTGGGCCGCAGCCGCGCGCCGTGCGTCTCAGCAGCGTCGAAGGCCAGGTGCAGCTCGCCCAAGGCAACCAGATTCTCGCCGCGCAGGCGCTCGCCAACACGCCGCTCTTTGAAGGGACCCAGATTTCAACCTCCGACGACGGGCGGGCCGAGATCCAGCTTGAGGATGGGAGCGTGGCGCGCATCTCGCCCAACAGCTCGTTGACGCTCGCAACGCTCGGCTTGCAGGGCAATGTCACTGACACTGAGCTGGTGCTGAACAGCGGCCTGGGCTACTTCGAAATTCAGGGAGATTCGCCCACAGCCCACACCCGCATTCGCTTCGGCGACAGCGTGACTACGGCCAGCGGTTTCACTGTGCTGCGCGTGAACCTCGATTACCCGCCGGGCGAAGTCGCGGTCTTCTCGGGCAATGCACACGTCGATTCCGGGAACTCACTTTCGGTTGACATGCATGGCGGCGAAAGCGTCAAGCTCAATGGACCTGACTCCGGGAACTACGTCCTCTCCGAATCCATCGACCCCGACTCGTGGGACGCGTGGAATTCTGACCGCGACCAGGTATTGACCTCTCAGGAAGCCGATCGCACGCCGGCGACAAACAATCTGCCCGACAACAGCAATCCAGCGTGGAGCGATCTCGACGCCAACGGCAACTGGTACAACATGCCGGGACAGGGCTATGTCTGGTCGCCTAATGAAGCCGCCTCGGCCAGCTGGGATCCCTACGGTTGCGGCAGCTGGATGTGGACGCCGCGTTTCGGGTACATGTGGGTTTCGTGCGAGTCGTGGGGCTATATGCCCTACGCGTCGGGCTCGTGGAATTTCTATGACGGTCTTGGCTGGGCGTGGGCTCCCGGATTCGGTGTGCCGTGGTGGGGCGGTGGAGGATGGGGATTCAACATTGGCGTCGCGCCGGTTCGCTATCGACCGCCGCATCGGCCCATCGGCGGTCCACACCCCGGGAATCCAATTCGCCTGGGCGGGCGTTATCAGCCGTATCCCGTGGTTGCGGTGAATCGCATCCCCTCCGTGCCGACCGCAACACCTCTGCGCCCGCGCGGAGCGCCGGTTTCGGTTGCCGGCAACACGCTGCAGCCCATGCGTCCGCTCGCCCCGCGGCCCATCTACGATCATGAGGGTGGGATCGCCGTCATGCATGGCGGGGCTGCGACCTATGGCGGAGCACGCCCGCCTGTCCACTACGGAGGCGCGCAGGGTTTCACGCCGAATGGGGGTCATCCGGGCTACTGGATGCCTCCGTCGAACATGCCGCGCCCGATGCCTCGTTCCAATGGATTCACCGGCTACAGTGCGCCGCATGTGTCGGCGCCACCCAGCCGTCCTGTGGGCGGAGCTCCGGCAAGTCATCCTTCGGGTGGATACAGCGGCGGCGCACCGCACGCCGGCGGTGGTGGAGGTGGGGGCGCTCCGCATGGCGGCGGAGGCGGTGGCGGCGCTCACCACTAAAGCTAGGTTGTTTCCCAAGAAGCACGTTGCGCCTGCCGCCGCCATTTCAAGAATTGGCATCCTGAGCGGAGCACGCTGGAGCCTCGAGCATTGGCTGGTCGATTCTCCGGTGCGATCCCTCTGTGGATCAGGATGCGCTGTCCGCCCTCGCACTCCACGAGGTAACAGCCCAGCGACAGGGGACGACGGTCACCAGCTGTGCAGCCACTCATCGTCGCGGCCGATGCGCACGCGTGTGTTGAATAGATCGCTGAGACGCGACTCGGTCAGCAGCTCAGCGCGGGGTCCGTCGCCCACGATGCTGCCCTGGCGCATGAGAATCACGCGTTCAATCTCCGGCAGGATGTCACCGAGGTGATGAGTAACGAGCACGAGGCCCGTGCCTTCGGCGGCGAGACGGCGGAGCGTATCGCGGAGTTCGCGCTGCGCGGCGAGGTCGAGCGCGTTGGAAGGCTCGTCGAGCAGGAGCTGTCGAGGGCGATGGACCAGCGCGCGGGCGATGAGGATGCGGCGTTTTTCGCCGGCCGACATTTCGCCGACGAGCTGGCCGGCGAGGTGTGAGGCTTCGATCCGCTCGAGCGCTTCGGCGGCGCGCGCGCGCATCTCGGGTGTGACATGGAGATTGGGCCAGAGAGTTGAAGCTGAAAAGAAGCCGGCGATGACGGCATCGAGGCCGGTGGTGACAGTGGTGCGTTCGCCGGGCAGGTCGGCGCCCACCACGCCAAAATGCCTGCGGAGCTGCGTGAGGTCCCAGCGGTCGCGGCCAAAGATGCGGACACACATGCCGGGTTGGACGATGGGATAGATCTGGCAGGTGATGGTGAGGATGAGGGTGGATTTGCCGCAACCGTTGGGTCCGAGAATGGCCACGTGTTCGCCGGCGCAAATCGTCAGGTTCACGTCGTGCAGCACGACGCGATCGCCGCGTGCGACGTTGACATGCTGGAGCTCAAGAAACTGATGGTGTGAGAGTGAAGGCTCTGTTGCAGAAGGGCTCTCGGGAATTCGTTCCACATTTGTTAGATTAAATGGGGCAGCTCGATTACCCCAGCGACGGATGAGCCGTTGCCGAGATCCCCAAATTCCGCATGAGCGACATTTCTAGAATTCTTTTGCCCAAGGGCTTCAAGTTTGGTGCGACCAAAGCTGGATTGAAACAGAGCGGCCGCACCGATTTCGCATTGATTGTGGCTGATGAGCCGGCGAGTGCCGCGGCCATGTTCACCGGCAATCGCGTGAGCGCGGCGCCGCTGCAGGTGGATAGGGAAAACCTGCGCGCGAGCGGCGGCCATGTGCGCGTGGTGGCCGTGAATGCGGGCAATGCGAATTGCGCCGCGGGGCAGGCGGCCCTGGATGCAGCGCGGGCCACATGCGCCGCTGCCGCAAAGACCTTCGGGTGCAAACCGGAAGAGGTCTTCCCTTCTTCGACGGGAATCATCGGCGTTCCGCTGCCGGCCGAGAAGCTGATTGCAGCGCTGCCGGATGTGGCCAAGCGGCTCAGCGAGGAGCGCGAAAGCTTTCAGGAGGTCGCACAGGCCATCCTGACCACCGATACCGTGGAGAAGACAGCCTCGGCGCGTTTTGAGATCGACGGGAAAGAGGTGCGAATCACCGGCGTGTGCAAAGGCTCAGGGATGATTCATCCGCAGCTTGTTCCGCATGCCACGATGCTGGTGTATCTGATGACGGACGCGGTGGCGGGGCCGGCGGTGCTGGATGGTTACCTGCGCCAGGCAGTCGAGCTCAGCTTCAATCGCATCTCGGTCGATGGCGATACCTCGACGAACGACACTGTGCTGCTCATGGCGTCTGGAGCGAGCGGCGCGGTGGTGGGACCCGACGATCGTGACTTTGCCGGGACGCTGGCGTTTGTGTGTACTTCGCTGGCGCGCCAGATCGTGGCCGATGGCGAGGGCGTTTCGCACGTTGTGGAGCTGCACATTGAGGGAGCAGCCAGTGATGGGGAGGCGGTGCGCGTGGCAAAGGCAATTGCCCATTCGCCGCTGGTGAAGACGGCGTGGGCGGGATGCGATCCAAACTGGGGCCGTCTGGTGGCGGCGATCGGCTACTCGGGTGCGCAGATCGATCCGGAGAAGATCGACATCTGGTTTGGCGAATTGCGCATTTGTCGGGATGGCGGACGCGCCGCGGAGTTCGACGAGGCGACCGCGCACACCTTTCTGAAGCAGCGGGAATATGCGATTCGCATCCAACTGCATCAAGGCAGCGGACAATGCGTTTTCTGGACGACCGACCTGACGCACGAGTATGTACACATTAACGCGGACTATTCGACCTAGACAGGAATCCTGATTTGATTTCGCGCGAAAAAATGCTGGTAGTTTACTCCACGATGGTGCGGTGTCGCGCGGTGGCGGAGGCGACGGAGCGCACCGCACGCGACGCGCGCGGCCTGGCAAACGGCTGGGAAGCGACAGCAGCCGGCGTGCTGGGGGCCCTTCTGCCCGAGGATACGGTGATCGCACCTCGCGGAAGCCCGATCGAGGAGATTCTTCGCGCGGCGCGAGCGGAAGGCGGTGCCGCGCAAGACGCCGCAGACGGTGCGAGCCGAAAGGAAAGCGCGAAGAAAGGGCGTGACGAGGCCGACGGTGCGGTTGTTTCGGCGATGGGCGATGAGTTTGACGCCGCGCGGCAGGCAGCAGGCGCCTTCCATGCGGCAAGAAACGAGCGCGTGGCGGTACTCTTTCGCAAAGCGCCGTTTGATACGGAGAATTGGCGTACGCGCTTGCCCGATGTGGCGCAACGGAATCTGCCGTTGCTGATCGTGTCCTATCTGGAAGCCACCGCGACGGGCAGAAAGACGTTTGCCCGGGAGCAGGCGCGGAATCATGCGACGGGGACGCTGGTATTTGGTGTTCCGGTGTTGACGGTGGATGGCGGCGATGCACTGGCGGTTTATCGCGTGGCCAGCGAAGCCGTTTTTCGCGCACGCCAGAGGCGGGGCCCGACGCTGATCGAGTGCGCGTGGTTTCCTGTGCCGTCTTCGATGGATGTGACTGCGCAGGATGGCAGAGGGACGGCCGATCCGATTCTCAACCTGGAAAGATCTCTCGTCGCAAAGGGAATCTTGACGCCTGCACTGAAAAGTGAAATCGACCGGACCTTGCGGTTCGAACCTGACGCTTCTGCGAGCCGCATACGGCGGCGCTGAGCGGGCAAAGAGTCTGGCACGCGAAGAAGCGGACAGGCACCTGAGGGCGCTCGACGTTTTCGGACTAATCCGAATGCAAGACGGTTTTCAGGATTGTGAGAGCTGGCGGCTTGCCTGGTAGGACGGAACAGGGTCAACGATCGGGACAACTTTACGCGAACCGCACGTACTGCATCCCCAGTGGCCTTCGCCGAGATACCAAAGGAAATAGATCACCCCGGGAACAACGAACAACAGGAGCAGGAAAAGCCCGAGGCGGACGGAGCCGCTTCTAATATATCTTTGCAGTCCCACAGACTGGCAGCGGGTACAGCAAACTGCTTTCACCATCGGATCCCCCAAGCATTGAAGTATAGGTCTGTAAACGCCGCAAACAATGGCACTTTCCGGGGAGGGGGCGTGATTACTTCTGCGCCATGAGGGGGCAAAGTTGAGGCAACTCAATAAGGTGCGGGGGCGCCAGCGTGGACCAAGCGATGCTATTTTGCGCGGGGATGGGTGCGGTCGTACACCTGAGTCAACTGTGCGGCGGTCATCTGTGTGTAGCGCTGCGTGGTAGAGAGGCGCTCATGACCGAGCAATTCCTGAATCGCGCGGAGGTCGGCGCCTTCTTCGAGCAAATGGGTTCCGAAGGCATGACGCAGAGTGTGGGGATGCACGTCGGAGGAGAGTCCGAGCCGGATGGCGAGACGTTTCACGATGCGCCGGACGCTGCGGGTGGTGAGGCGCGCGTCTTTTCCGACGAGTCCGCGCAGACGCAGATTGAGAAAAAGCGCTTGGGGGGTGTGTGCCTTTCGGCCATCGGGTGCAGAAAGGCGAGCCGTGCGTTCGGTCAAATATGCGCGCAGGGCAACGGCGGCCGCATCGCCGAGGGGAACGTAGCGCTGCTTCTGCCCTTTGCCGCGCACGAGGATCGCGTCGTTGGCCCAGTGAATGTCGTCGAGGTTGAGGCCGGTGAGCTCGGCGTTGCGCATGCCGCAGCCGTATAGGATTTCAAGGATCGCGCGGTCGCGCGTGGGCCAGCTGGCTGCATCTTCGTCGACCGCATCGACGGCTCGATTCATCTGCTCGATGGAGGGCACGCGGGGCAGGTGTTTGGGCAGGCGCGGCGTGGCGACGAGGGAGGCGACGTTCTGGTCAACGTAGCCGCCACGGGCCAGCCACTTGAACCAGCTGCGAATGGCCGCCAGGGCGCGCGCAGCGGATGCTTTGGCCAGGCCGCGATCGTAGAGGACGCCGAGATAGGCGCGAATATGGGTGTGCTCGATGCGATCAGGGAATTTGCGCGAAGCGTGATGCTTTGTCATGTAGGCCGTGAAGCCGTGCAGTTCGCGCTGGTAGGCGCGCAGCGTATGGGCCGAGGCGCCGCGCTCGTTGGCCAGCATGCGGAGATAGTCGCCGACCAGCGCATCGAGCGAATGGGCCGAGGCAGCAGGCTCTGCGCCGGTCATGCGGATTCCTTGACAGGGCGGGAGTGAACGAGCATCAGTTTCGGACGGCCGGGTGCCTCGTTCGCGGCATTGCGCGGTGTTTCATTGATGGGCGGTTCTGTGGTCTTCGAACGCGCGGCGCCGCGCGGATGGTGCTTGCGATGGACGGCCTTCAAACGGCCGAGAGCCAAGTGGGTGTAGACCTGGGTGGTGGAGATGTCGGCATGGCCGAGCAGAAGCTGGACGCTGCGCAGGTCGGCGCCGTGCTCCACCATGTGGGTGGCGCAGCTATGGCGCAGGCGGTGCGGGCTGGCGTTTTTGTCTGCGGCCTTCACCAGGTGCCAGACCCATTGGCGCGTGAGAGGCATGCCGCGGAGCGAAAGAAAGAGGCGGGCTCCGTCATTGTGGACCGCGCGCGATTTGCGGGTGGTGATACGGGCCAGATGCGGCCGGCCTTCGCGCAGATACTCTTCGATGGCGTGCAAGGCGGTGCGGCCGATCGGGACAATGCGCTCTTTGTCGCCTTTGCCGCGCACCTGGACGCGACCGGCGTCGAGCATGAGGTCGCTGGTAGAGAGCGTGGTGAGTTCAGAAACGCGCAACCCGCCGGCGTACAAAAGCTCCAAAATGGCGCGATCGCGGAGAGCTGTGGCGCGCGCCTGCGGATGCGAGGCGTTCATGGCTGCGCGCTCGAGCATCTCTGCCACTTCGGGCTCGGCGAGCGACTTGGGCAGAATTTTCCATGCCTTCGGCGATTCGATATTGACCGTGGGATCGTGGTGAATGCGGCGGTCGAGTAACAGCCATTTGTAAAAACCGCGGAGACAGCTGAGTTTGCGCGCCGCCGAACGCGATTCGACGCTATGGGCGCGCAGATGTTCGAGGAAATCGGCGATATCCCTCTGGACCACGTTTAAAAGTGTGCCGTTGCGGCTTTCGAGGAACTCGGCAAACATGCTGAGATCGCCCTCGTAGGCCTCGCAGGTAAGCGGCCGGAGCCCCTTTTCGACGCGCAGATAGATTCCGTAGTCTTTGACCAGCACGAGGTTGTTGCGGGGGACGGGCACTCTTCGATTATGGGCCGCTTTCAGGGGCACCAACGCGTGCGCTCCCTGCACAGAACCACGCTCATCAAGGAATCAAGGTCAACACTAATTCCGCAGGCAGACGCTGCATCTTTTTACGCGGTTTGTGCTTCGGTCGGAGTCAGTGGCGGGCTAGAAGTTGACAGACCTGACGCTCCAAAGCGTCGAGGTCAGTGGCGCCCTCGAACCGGGCTACCACCATTCCGCGGCGATCGATGAGAAAGGTGATCGGCAGGCCGAGAATGCCGCCGTAGCGATCGCCCAGCGGGGCATCGCCCATCACAACCGGGATGGTGAGTTGCAGCTTGCTCGCGAGGGCGCGGACGGGAGCGTCTGTGTCGTCCATGGAGACGGCGATGGCCTGGAAACCGTTGCGCGCGTACCGGGTTTGCCAGGCCTCGAAGTGGGGGAGTTCCTCGAGACAGGGAGCGCACCAGGTTGCCCAGAAGTTGAGGAGCACGACCTTGCCGCGGTACGCCCGGAGACGGACGGAATGGCCCTGGAGATCGTGACGCACGAAGGCTGGCGCGTGCCTGTGAAGAAGCGATTTGGTAGGCGTACCGACGGCCAGGTTCGTCGCAGCAAGCGCGAGGATCAGCAGCGAAAGCCCGCGCAGAATGCGCCGGCGCCTACTCACCTTTTTCAACGCTGTAGCCTTTGCCAACCCAGTCCTGGCCAAAGTTGTTGGCAATGTAGAGCACTTTGACGTGCGTGAAGCCGAGGTCATGCAGGCGGTGGTAGGCAGGGCCGACGTTGGGGCAGCGATTCCACGGGCAGCAGCCGCAATAGAGCACGATGGACTGGGTCTTGGGCGCGGCGGCCACTTTGCTCGCGAGGAGTTCGAGACCGGCGGGCTGTGAGCCTGGGCCGGCATACTGCGCACCGGGAATGTGCGCCTGGGCGAACATGATGTGCGAGCCGACCTGCAGCACGAGTGGTTTGTCTCCCGATTGCAGCAAGGCACGCAGGGCCTCGGGCTGGATCAGGTCTGCCTTGGGGATCGAGAATGCGCTCGAATCGGGGGGCGCGCCGGAAAACTGCGCCCTGGCCTGGGGAACGAGAAGCAGCGTTGTGCAGAGCAAACACGCGGCAGAAAAAAGGCTGGATAATTTCGAAAGGCTTGGCATCCCGGTCTCCACGAACAATCGCAGCCATTGTATGCGAACCGCGACGGGACGCAGTGCGTATGCGCACTCCTGCGTTCACACCGCCTTCATGAAGTTTGCAGAAGATGGGAGGTGCCGTTGCGCAACTGGATTCTCGCGCTCTCGGCACCGTGCAAAGACGGACCCCGATGCAGGAAAATAGAAGAGATGTCGACTGGTTTTGTTGAGGAACGATTGACGCCGGAACAGGTTCAAAGCAAGCGATGGAAGGCCGACGAGTTCGAACGCCTCGTTCTGGAGACGAAGCCGCGTGTCGCGGTCTTCGATTGCGACGGAACGATCTGGAGCGGCGACTCAGGATACGGGTTCATGGAGTGGTCGATCGAGCAGGGGCTTGTCTCGCGCTCGACCAGCGACTGGATTGATACGCGCTATCGCGGATACCTGGCCGGACAGGTGTCGGAGCTGGAAATCTGCGGTGCCATGGTGCAGATGTATGCCGACCTGCAGGAGCAGGAGTTGCGGGCCGCGGCGGCACGCTACGTGGACGGATTTATCCGCCCGCGTGTGTTTCCGGAGATATCGGCCCTGGTCGCGGCGCTGCGGGCGCAGGGCGTGGCTCTGTGGGCCGTGAGCTCGACCAACAAGTGGGTTGTGACCGAGGGTGTGCGCCCTCTGGGCATTTCCGAGGACCACGTGCTGGCCGCAGAAGTCGCGGTGAAGGGCGGCAGGATCACCAGCCAGTTGGTCGACGTGCCGACCGACGAAGGCAAGGCCGCCTCGCTTCGGCGCGTCGGACTGGCGCAGCCCGATGCTGTCTTTGGCAACTCGGTACACGACCTGGCAATGCTCGAGATCGCGAGGCACGCATTCCCGGTGAATCCCTCGCCGGGCCTGCTTGAAGCTGCCGCCCGGCATGGCTGGGGCTTTTTCCGCCCGGTGGCTGCCGAAGGCGCAGAATCGTCAGTCGCCGGGGAATAAAGCCTCCGTTGAGATTCTGCCGGGAAGCTTCTGACCCAGCGATGGTTTGAGAACGCGCCACGCCGCGAACCCAATGACAACCCCGGGCCTTGGGGGCAATTACACTGAGAGTGTGGAAGACGGCAAGACCAACTCCCATGCCCGCCCGGTCCCGCCCGCGTTGCGTTTTGTGGCGGCCGGGCTGATTGTTCGCGGCGATGAGATTCTGATCTGCCAGCGGCGTCCCGATCAGCCGATGGCCCTGCAGTGGGAATTTCCCGGGGGCAAGATCGAGCACGGGGAAGGCCCCGAGCAGGCGCTGGCCCGCGAACTGAACGAGGAACTCGGCATCGCGGCGCGGATCGGCGGACGCGTCGCGCACATCCGGCACAACTATCGGCATGGCGGAGCCGTGGATCTGCAGTTTTTTGCGGTTCACGAGTTTTCGGGCGAGCTCGATAATCGCATCTTCCAGCAGGTGAAGTGGGTGAAGCTCGAAGAGCTGCCGGGCTACGACTTTCTGGCGGCGGACCGGGATCTGATCAAGGACCTGGCGGCGGGAAAACTGCTGTAGGGACAGCAGTCAGCTTCTAGCCATTCACTTGCAGGCTCCGCGAGTAAGATGCCGCGACTGCTCTCCCGAAGTCGTGCAATAGAAGTTCTTGGCAGGCCATGGTGTACTGACCAGAAGGCAAGGGCTAAGAGCTGGCCACTTAGTGTCCCGGCATCAAGCCCCAGAGCATCACCATGGTCATGCCGATGACGATGAGGCTGGTGCCCCACGCGATCACGTTCCACAGACGCGAATTCTTGTACTGGCCCATGAGGTCTTTGCGGTTGATGAGCAGCAGCATCAGGATGATGATGACGGGCAGCAGAACGCCGTTGAGGACCTGCGACAGGATCGCAAAGTTGATGAGCTGCGCGTCGGGCAGCACGAGGACGGTGGCGGCCCCACCGGCAATCAGCAGCGTGTAGAGCCAGTAGAAGAAGGGTGCTTCGCTGAAGCTTTTGTCGACGCCCGATTCGACGCCCAGTCCTTCGCAGACGGTGTAGGCCGTAGAGATGGGCAGGATGGACGCCGCGAATAACGACGCGTTGAAGAGTCCGAAAGCGAAAAGCAGAAAGGCGTAGTCCCCGGCGAGGGGCCGCATGGCTTCGGCTGCATCGGAAGCGACCTGGATGGCGCCCATGCCGTGCACGTAGAGAGTGGCGGCGCAGGCCACGATGATGAACCAGGCAACAATGTCGGTAAAGAAGCTGCCAACGATGACGTCGAGGCGCGAGGCGGCGTAATCCTTGACGCGAATTCCCTTCTCCACAATCGACGACTGCAGATAGAACTGCATCCACGGGGCAATGGTAGTGCCGACGACGCCGATGGCGGTGTAGATGTAGGCCTTGTCGCGCCAGACGCCGCGGTTGGGCAGTTCGACGGTTGCAGCAAGAGCGGTGTGCCAGCTGGGCTGCGAGAGCACGCCGGCAAAGATGTAGGCGATGTAGACCAGCGAGGCGACGAGAAAGACCTTCTCAGTGCTTTGGTAGTTGCCGCGCACGACCAGGAGCCATACAAGCAGCGCGCACAGGGGCACAGAGATGTAGCGCGTGACGTGGAAGAGGTGGAGCGAGCCTGCGATGCCGATGAACTCGGTGACGACGTTGGTGTAGTTGACGATCACCAGCAGAACCATCAGCACCACCGTGAGGCGCAGGCCGAATTCCTCGCGGATGAGGTCACTGAGGCCTTTGCCGGTGACCACGCCCATGCGGGCGCACATCTCCTGCACCACGATCAGCGCGATGGTGATGGGAAGGATGGTCCAGAGAAGCGAGTAGCCGAACTGGGCGCCGCTCTGCGAATAGGTGAGGATGCCGCCGGAGTCGTTGTCGACGTTGGCAGTGATGAATCCGGGGCCAAGGACGGCCAAAAACAGCAGGATTCGAGTTCGCCAACGCTTCCACATGCCCGCGCGTTCCTAAGGTGGGTTCATTTTTTGTCTGTCCTAACGAACATAGCAGGCCGAGGTGCGAATGGGCGACCCCGCGCGGCGAGAAGCGAGCGCGATTCTTGCCTGAGATGCGCGCATGGAGTAGGCTCGACTCTCAACTTTCTTGTGCGTGTAGCAAGCTAACCGATCCAACGGGTCGGAGCGAATGAGACTGCAATTGGAGTCAACAGTCTGAAAGCCGCCAGTCAAGTTTTGAGCAACGCGGTCAAGCCTGGCATGCGCGCGGGCGGACTGCGTTTGAAGAAGGCGCTGCGCTTTCGCGACCTGACGGCGTTTTATGTAGCCACGGTGTTGAGCGTGCGCTGGACGGCCACCGCTGCTGCTGCGGGACCGGGTTCGCTGGCGGTGTGGGGACTCGCGGTGCTTGGATTCATGGTGCCGCTGGCTGCATGCGTCATGGAGTTGTCGTCGCGGTATCCATGTGAAGGCGGCATCTATATCTGGACTCAGGAGGCATTCGGGGATTTCACCGGCTTTGTGACGGCATGGCTCTACTGGCTCGAGAACCTTCCGTTTTTTGCTTCGGTGCTGTATTTCGGCGCGGGCGCGCTACTGTTTGCGGGCGGCCCGAAGACGCAAAAGCTGAATGAGAACCCGCTCTACTTCATGGCATTCGCGATGGTGTGGCTGGCGGTGATCACCATCGTGAACATTCTTGGAACGAATGGCGGGAAGTGGTTCAACAACGTGTGCTCGCTGGGGAGTTGGGTGCCGATTGCAATTGTGATTCTGCTGGCGGCGTTTTCGGCGCATCGATATGGAGCCGCGACGCACTTTACGGCGGCGTCCTTGTCGCCGGACCTGTCGCTGAAGCATGCGATCTTCTGGTCGACGATGTTCTTTGCGTTTTCGGGGATCGAGAGCGGCTCATTCATGGCGGAAGAAATCGAGCGGCCGCGTAAGACGATTCCGCGCGCCCTGCTGGTGGCTGGATGCGTATTGGCAGTGGGATATTTTGCGGGCACGCTGGCGCTTCTGGTGGCTCTGCCGCCACAGCAATTGGCAGGCGTGGACGGATTTATGCGCGGCGTTGCAACACTGTGCGGACGTTTTGGGGTCGGCTGGCTGGTGCCGGCGATGGCGGTTTTGCTGGCGTTGAATTCAGTGGGTGGCGCGGCTGGAAATTTATCGGCCACGGCCCGATTGCCATTTGTGGCCGGCATCGATTTGTATTTGCCCCCGATATTCGGAAGGATTCATCCGCGATTTCAGACCCCGTGGGTGGCGCTTGCGACCTATGGGCTTGCAGGCATCGTAGTAGCGTGCGTGGGCCAGGCGGGCACGACGGTGCGCGGCGCGTATGAGGTGCTAGTGAGCATGGCGATCATCACCAACTTCATTCCCTTTCTGTTGCTGTTTGCAGCCATGGCCAAGGTGCAGAGCCGCGCGGTGGGTGCGGAGGTGATGCGCGTACCGGGAGGCCGGCCGGTGGCGTTTACGCTGGCAGGGCTGGGATTTCTCACCACGATGCTGACGATTGTGCTGGCGGCTGTGCCGACGGACGATGAGCCGAACAAGCTGCTGGCGGTGGCCAAGGTTGTGTTGGCGACCGTGTTTGCGATTGCGAGCGGGGCGCTGGTGTTTGCGATTGCGCAAAAGAAGCGACGCGGTTTGCTGGCAGCGGCTGCGGGCGCGGCGGAGAGTGCTGGTTAGGCCGATGGGCGCGGAAGCAGTCCAGACTGTGCGCGAAGTTGAAAGGAATGGAGGGGGTTGATGCTGTAGAAATCCAACGATGTGTCCGGCTGCTATGCTGGCGGTCGTTGGAGTAGGGCGCCATCTGGGTCGCCGCACGCAAACGAGGAGGAATGTGCCATGAGTTCATCGGAGTGGAACGAGGGACGGCGGGAGCGCCGCAAGCTGCTGGGCGCGATGGCATCGGTTGCGGGAGCTTCACTGCTGGCCGGGGTGAGCGAGGCACACGCAGCCACGCCGTCGATGGGAGAGATGACTGCTCCGGAAGAGCTGTTTGGTCCGGCTCGCCTGCGCAATTATCAGGCGCGACGTTCCTCGAGCTGGGACCGCACCGGCGGCAACGGCGATGCAGTGCGCGTGGACGCGGGTAAAGATGCAACGATTCTGGACGTAAGCGGCGCGGGAGTGGTGACGCATCTCTGGTTCACGATTAATTCCCCGGATCCCATGCACCTGAAGAACCTGGTGCTGCGTGCCTGGTGGGATGGCGAAAGCGCTCCATCGATCGAAGTGCCGATCGGCGATTTTTTTGGGCTGGGACTAGGCGAGTATTACACCTATCAATCGTCGCTATTGTCTGTGGCACCGATCAAAGCGCTGAATGCCTATTTCAAGATGCCGTTCGCCACCGCAGCACGAATGACGGTCACCAACGAAGGAAAAATCCGCACCGACAATCTTTATTTCGCAGTGGACTATGTGACGCTGCCAAATCTACCCGAGGATCTAGGGCGCTTTCATGCGCAATACCGGCAAGCCGCGCCCTGCAAGGGATGGACGGACGACTGGACCAACGAATACGCGCCCGCAGTCAACGACAAGAAGAATCTGAATGGCGAAGGTAACTATGTGTTTCTCGAAGCCACAGGCCGGGGACACTTCGTGGGGGTGACACATGCCGTGATGCAGAACCAGGATCAGTGGTTCGGCGAAGGCGACGACATGATTTTCATCGACGGCGACACGCTACCGACGATCAATGGCACAGGCACGGAAGACTACTACAACGGCGCGTGGGATTTTGGGGGCCAGGAATTTGCCAACCTGCACCAGGGCGCGCCCTATATTGTCGATCCGGAGCGGATCGGCGGACGCTATTGTCTGTATCGGTGGCACACGGAGAGCCCGATCGCGTTCGAGAAGTCGATCCGGGTCACGATCGAGCATGGGCACGCGAACAATCGCTCGGATAATTTCTACTCGGCTGCGTTCTGGTACCAGGCGGAACCCCACGCCGCGTTCCCTGCCCTGCCTGCTCCCGAAGCGCGCGTGCCGCGGGTGTTTCACGTGGGAGGCGCCGGAGCCGCCGAGGTGCCGAAGAGCTAAGGATTCGCTGCGTCGCTGGTCGAGGCAGCAAAAAAATCGTCCGCCCAGGCCCAAATGTTTATGCGCCTCTTACGGCACGGCTTCGAAAGTCGTGCACGGACACAACACCCGGACTACGTCGAGTTTTTCTGCCGGCTGTGCAGTCGCCACGCTTGGTTTCTTCCGGCTCGATGCCGCGAGCAACCGCAATGCCCAGATGGTCCGAAGGGTTGCCTTGCATTTTCCGCTGTAAACCCCTTGTTTTTAGCCTCTTAGCACGGGCTTTCGAACCTGCATCCTAGTTCGGAGCAGGTGAGAATGGTGTTGACGAAGACAAGCTGGATGTCGATCGCGCTGGTGCTGCTGATTCTCTCGCAGAGCGGCCGTCTCGATCACTCGCAGGCGCCCGTCACGCCGCTTCAACCGGCTGTGAAGCAGGCGCCTGCAACCCCGTTGGCGGAGCAGAAAGCGGAGCTCGGCGATGACGAAACCTGGGATCCCGCGTGGGACGCGACAATCGAGGAAGCTCTGCCTCAGGAACTGCTTACGTCCAAGGCCGCAAAAGACGTGAAGATGTTCTGCCCGCGATTCAACTCGCTTTCGCTGGCCGACAAGCGCGCCTTCTGGGCCTACTTCTTCCAGGCGCTCGCGGGGGCCGAGGCAGGCTTGCGCGCCACGGCCAACGTGCGACACACAGAACCGGAAGTTGCGGTGGTCGACACGGTGAGCCATCGGAAGGTGCGCAGCGAAGGACTTCTGCAGCTGACGTATGAAGACTCCGACCGCTACGATTGCGCCTTCGACTGGAACGCGGACAAAGAACTGCCGGAGCATGACCCGGACAAAACAATTCTGCAGCCGAGAAACAACCTTCTGTGCGGGGTGAAGATTCTCACCAATCAACTCGTCGATCAACGCAAGCCGTTGCTGACGCGATCGAGTTACTGGTCAACCTTACGGCCTGGGTGGCCCGGTTACAGCACATTTCTGAAGCAGATGGCGAACACCCCCGCGGTGTGCGGCCGCGTGCGAACC
This sequence comes from Occallatibacter sp., assembly GCA_036520995.1. GTDB lineage: Bacteria > Acidobacteriota > Terriglobia > Terriglobales > Acidobacteriaceae > Telmatobacter. The sequence goes on along the minus strand of DATDIQ010000047.1, from coordinate 39,026 downwards.
CGGAGTGCATCAAGAAGAGAAGAATCCAGATTTCCGGCAACGGAATCGATGTTTGGATCGGGCGCCGCAAGGCATGGACAGGAACCTTAGAGCAGCGACGGGGCGGTTTTTATGGCACATGCGCCGGCGGGTTCTGAAGCGCGCCCCGAGTCTGTATTTGGGAGCAAGACAGCACGACACACCCATCTCACCAGGATCGCTTGTGGGGTCGCATTTGTTGCGCTGTGTGTTGGCGGTGTAGGCCTTATCAATGCTTATTGGCCTTATCGCTATCGGATTGTGAAGCCGCTTCTCGAGGACATGCTGGGAAGCCAGCTAGAGATCGCGCACTATCATCGAACCTACTTTCCGCATCCGGGCTTCGTGGCCGAGGGTTTGATCCTGCGCAGGAAATCGGCGCCCGATCTTGCGCCACTGGGGACGGTGAAGCAACTTGCGGTGCAAGGAGCCTGGACTGACTTTTTGCTGCTGCGGCCGCGCGTGCGGTTGGTCGATCTGCAAGCACTGCACATCGTGATTCCGGCACCGGGAAGCCGCGCCAATCGCGAAGACTTCCCGCCGGGAAGCGCCGCGGACTTTGGCGGACCCGATTCGCTGATTCAACACCTCAAGATCCACGACGGGCTACTGGAGATCCTGCGCGAAAACGGGACGCTTTTTTCTTTCCCGATCAAGGAACTCGATCTGCAGAATTTTCAAAAAGGCCGAACAATCAAGTATGTGGTCGACATGCAAAACGCGATTCCCCACGGACACATTGAGTCATCGGGTAATTTTGGGCCGCTCAATGCGGGCAATCTGGCGGCGACGCCGGTCTCTGGAACGTTCGCTTTCTCTGCGGTGAATCTTCACGACGTCGGCGATCTTCGCGGGACGCTGTCGTCGGCGGGGCATTTTTGGGGAGCTCTGGGTGCGATCGAGGCTGCAGCTGATTCGGACACGCCGGAGTTTGCGGTCGACGATGGCCGTCCTACGCCGGTCCACGGCAACGTTCGCTGCACCGTAAACGGACTGACCGGCGAGGTGGCTTTTCAGCAACTGGAGGTGAAGAGCGGCGCGACGACGATTGTGGCGAACGGAAGCGTTGCCGGAGCGCCCAAGGTGACGCACCTAGAGGTTTCCATCGCGCACGGACGCGTACAGGATGTTCTGCGTCCGTTTCTGCATGGCGCCGTGCCGCTCACCGGACGCGTGGATCTGCGCGCCCAGGCGGATTTGGACCGGGTTCAGTCGGGGGTCGGCTTTCTCAAGCGGCTCCATGTGAATGGCACGTTCGACGTTCCGACGGGACACGCCACCGATCCGACGATGGAGAAGACACTGACGGATTTCAGCCATCGTGCACAGTCGCACAACGACGCGCCCGGCAACGAGCAAGCTGCAGATCCGGAGGCGGATGCGCTCTCCACGCTGAGGGGGCGCGCGCAGATTGAAAACGGCGTTGTTTCATCGCCAGACCTGACGTTTGGGGTTCCCGGAGCGCAGGCCACGCTGCAAGGCACGTTTCGTTTTCGCGACGAGACGGCCCACCTGACTGGCAGGCTCGCGATGCAGGCGGGAATTTCGCACACTGCGACCGGCTTCAAATCATTCCTGTTGAAACCGCTTGACCCCTTCCTGCGCAAGGGGAGTGCGGGTGCGGTCATTCCGATCGCGGTTGTGGGCGGGCCCGGTCACTACGAGGTGACGCACGACTTCTCGCACAAGAAGTGATGGGCACGCGGCAAACCGGAGCGCGCCTCTCAGGCCGATTCGGGATGGAAGCGGGCCATGCCGCGCTCCTTAGCCTTGGCAGCTTCTTCTTCGCGGTTTTTGGGAGGAGCCGTGGTCTCGAGGGAGTGCAGCAAACGCTTCGCTACGGCGGCCACGTCGGTTACCGCAGCGTCAAAGGCCGCCTCATTCGCCCTGGAGGGCCGGGTGAAGCCGCTGATCTTGCGCACGAATTGCAGCGACGCGGCATGAACCTCATCGTCGGTGACGGGCGGGTCGAAGTTGAAGAGAATTTTGATGTTGCGGCACATTTTCCGAGTTCCTCCGTCTGACCCATACGCGGATTGCTCGCGGCGCAGGCTCCGTCTCCTACTCTACTTCGGTGGGATGGAACGCAGGGATGCGCCGGCTTGTAAAATCTCGAAGTGTGCTTTCTCAGGGTTGATCAATGAGTACTTTCGACGAAGTGCAAGAAGCCGCCAAGGTTGTGCAGGGCAAACTGGGAAAGCTGGCGCCCCGCGTCGCGGTGGTGCTGGGCTCAGGGCTCGGGGCGGTGGCTAACGGCGTCAGCGAGGTTGTGCGGATTCCCTATGAGGAGATTCCTCACTTTCCGCAATCGACGGTCGAAGGACACTCGGGCCGGATCGTGGCAGGACGGCTTGGAGGGGCGCCGGTGCTCATCCTGCAGGGCCGGGTTCATTTCTATGAGGGCTACACGCCGGCGCAGGTGACATTCCCGATGCGGGTGCTGGGTCTTCTGGGGATCGATGCCGTGATCCTGACGAATGCGGCGGGCGGCATCGACCCCAACTATGAGCTGGGACAACTGGTGGCACTGTCGGATCACATCAACATGATGGGCTTCAATCCTCTGGTTGGCCCGAATGAGGCGCGGTTTGCGACGCGCAAAAACTCGGGGCTGCGCTTTTTCGACATGACGGAGGCTTACTCCAAACGATTGCGTGCCCTGGCGCGGCAGGCGGCACACGATGAAAGCATCACAATCGAAGAAGGCGTCTACGTGGCTGTGAGCGGGCCAAGTTTTGAGACGCCGGCGGAGATTCGGTCGTTCAAAGCGCTGGGCGCCACGCTGGTGGGCATGTCGACTGTGCCGGAAACCATTGTGGCGCGACACATGGGGCTCGAGGTTCTGGGGATCTCGTGCGTCACGAACAAGGCGGCTGGATTGAATTTGCGGCCGCTGAGCCACGAGGAAGTCTTCGAGACCGGCCGGCTGGTGGAGCGCCGGCTTGCGGGCGTGCTGGAGCGGCTGGTGGTTTGGATCTCGACGCTGATGGAAGCCGAATCATGAGTTAGAGCGCCCCCGAGGCGCGCAGCACGGAGAGGGCGGCTGCCGTTTCCGCCGGTGGTTCTGATCGTCGCAGGCTGCGTCGAGGTCGTACATCGCCTCCAATCCAGGTGACTCTCGTTACACCTTCGGGGCGGATTTGCGCCAAAGGTGGTACAGCATTTTCTATAAATCCCGAAGTATTCTCGGGCGAGTGATGGATTTGGTTCCTTCGGGGACGATTCATCGAAGGACAACACGAGTTCAGCACGTTAAAGCTAGGTTGAAGGTCATGATGAGGCGATGGCTAACAAGTCGGAAGACACAGATCGCAACCTGGCTCGGCATGGGGATGTCGCCGGAGCGGCTGGCGTTGACGCTGGCGCTGGGCTTTGCCATCGGCTGCCTGCCGGTCGTCGGGATCCCGACGGCTCTCTGCGCGGTGCTGGCGATGACGCTGAAGTTGAACGTGCCGGCGATTCAGGCCGCGAATTACGCAGCGATGCCGGTGCAGCTGCTGTTGATGTTGCCGTTCGTTCGTCTAGGTGGATGGATGTTTGCCTCGGGTCCGCAGCAGTCGTTGGAGAGAACGCTGCTGCACGGGTCGCCGCTGCACATGCTGTGGGCATCGGGGAATGCGGCGACGGAAGCGCTCGGGGCATGGTGCATCGTGGCGGGACCCATGGTGGTTGTCATGACGTTCGGGTTGACGGTGGTGCTGCAGCGGGTTCCGGCGTTGGCGACCGCGCGCAACAAGTAGCAGGTCGCACAAGCTACGGATTTGCGATTCGAAGCGGGCGGCGGAGATTGAGTTTTGGCGAGCGCATCACCCGAGGTTAGAGACTGCGGGAAGCGCAGCCGGCGGTTATTTAAATTACAGTACGTCCGATAGATTAAAAAGCTAGAGTCCGGCCCACCTTCGGTGCGATAACCATCCACCGACGGTGGGCAGCATTTTTTGGGAGGGTCACTTCTCTTTCGGTGGCAATTTTCAAGGCGAATCGCCCTTGGGCCCCACATCGGACTCCGAAGATCATCCTGCTTCGACTAGCCCATAGCGGCGCTGCCAGGCCTCTTTGAGATGCGCCCATAGCCGAGCTCGTTCGGCTTCGGTGCCCTCGGATTCGCTTCCCTTCCCTTTGCCCGCGTTGGCAAAACGATCGGCCTCCTGCTTGGCCAGCTCGAGAAGCTTGCGGTCGCGCACCAGATTCGCGACGCGAAAATCGGGCAGCCCAGCTTGCCGCGTGCCGAAAAACTCTCCCGGTCCGCGCATGGAGAGGTCGAGCTCGGCAAGCTCAAACCCGTCCTGGGTACGGACCATGGCATTGAGGCGCTCCTCGGCCAGAGGCGAAACGCGGTCGCCGGTGAGCAGGACACAATAGCTTTTCGCTGCGCCGCGGCCCACGCGCCCGCGCAGCTGGTGCAGTTGCGCGAGGCCGAAGCGCTCGGCGTGCTCGACCACCATGACCGTCGCGTTGGGCACATCGACGCCGACCTCAATGACCGTGGTGGCGACGAGTACATCGATTTCGCCACGCTGAAAACGACGCATGATGACCTCTTTGTCATCGGCGTCGAGGCGCCCATGAAGTAAGCCGAGACGCAGTCCTGCGAGTGGGCCGACGCGCAGCTTCTCGTGCATCTCGACGGCGGATTTAAGCTCCGCTCCTTTACCCTTTGGATTGGCTTTCGGGCGGGGTAGGCCGGGGAAAAGTTCGGCGGGTTCGTCTTTCGATTTTCGCTGAGCGCCCCTTTTCGTGAGGGGCTGTGCAGTGGATGGGGCGCCCGCAGAAGCGTCGTTTGTTTCCGACCCTTCGTCGTGTGAGAAATCCAGTTCGGGCTGGTCATCCTTCGATCCCTCGATCACTGGATAGACGATGTAGGCCTGGCGGCCCAGCTTGACCTGTTTGCGCACGAAATCCCAGACGTCGGCGGAGCGCTCGCCCGGAACACGGCGCGTGACGATGGGGGTGCGCCCGGGCGGCAACTCATCGAGCACACTCACGTCGAGGTCGCCATAGAGAGAAAGCGCCAGCGTACGCGGGATGGGCGTTGCAGTCATTACCAGCACGTCGGGTTCGGGCTGGTTGGGTTTCTTCATGAGCTTGAAACGCTGGAGCACGCCGAAACGGTGCTGCTCGTCGACTACGACAAGGCCGAGGCGATCGAATTCGACCTTCTCTTCAATCAGGGCGTGGGTACCGATGACGAGTTGCGCCTCGCCGCGATTGATCAGACCCCGATTGGTACGCTTGCGATCTTCGTCGAGCGAGCCGGTGAGGAGAACGACGCGGTATTTTCGCGAGGAACGCTCGAGGAGCTTGCGTGCGGCGAGAAAATGCTGCGTGGCCAGAATCTCGGTGGGCGCCATGAGGGCGGCCTGGTAGCCGTTCTCGATGGCCACGAGCATCGCCTGGATGGCCACGATCGTTTTCCCCGAGCCGACGTCACCCTGCAGCAGCCGGCGCATGGGATTTGGCTGGCGCATATCGCCGACGATTTCGCCCAGGGTGCGCTTTTGGGCGGCCGTGGGATGAAAGGGCAGCACCTCGCGAATGGCCTCGCGCACCTTGTCGGAGGTCGCAAAGGCGATGCCGGGGCGCTCGCGCATGCGGCGGCGCTTGAGCTCGAGGCCCAGTTCGAGAAAGAAAAGCTCCTCAAAAATGAGGCGTCGGTGGGCATGCGTGTTGAAGGCCTGGAGCTGCGCGAGCGATGTGCCTTCGGGGGGAAAGTGGACTTCGCGCAGGGCTGCTTCGCGGTCCGGCAGATCGAGGCGCGCGAGCATGGCCTGCGGCAGGCACTCGGGGACAACGCCGCGAATGGATTCGAGGAGATGGAAGATGACTTTCCGCTGCCAGCGCGAGGCCAGTTGCCGCCCTCCGAGCGACTCGTAGACTGGCGTGATGCGGCCAACTTCGAGCAGGCGCGTCTCGGCGTCGTCGCTGGCGTCGGGCAACAGCTCCCATTGGGGCTGAATCATCTTCAGGTTGCTGGTGGAGCGCGATGGCTCGAGCTTGCCGTAGACCGCGATGGTCTGGCCGGCGTGAAATTTACCCTCGAGATAGGTGGCGTGAAACCAGATGCACTTGAGTGCGTGGCGTCCCTGTCCGATGGTCAGCTCGAAGAGGGGCATGCGGCGGGTGCGCAAGAGAGTGGCGCCGCGCACCTCGGCAATGATGCTGGCCGTCTCACCGGGCTTGAGCTCGTCGAGGCTGCGCGGGTGCTGCCGATCCTCGTAGCGAAACGGGAGGTGGTAGAGGAGGTCTTCGGCGGTGCGGAGATTCTTTGCGGCGAGCTGTTCGGCAAAATGCGGGCCCACGCCGCGCACGAACTTCACCGGGGTATCGAGACCGGGCACATTCTGGATGCTACTGCATCGGCCATCAGGCGCGGAGTCCACGACATGAGACGCAGAGACCGCAGCCGGAGTCAAGAGCGAAGACCAATCAGGATTCCGACAGAGCGGTGCGTGCCGCGCGGACTTCGGCGGCGAGAATCGCAAGAATTTTGAGCGAGAGAGAGGGATGGGTGAGCATCATCTGGGAGAAATCTTCGCGATTGACGAAGCCGACCTCGGAACGTTTGTGCGCTTCGGCGGTGAGCGAGTAAGGCTGGTTGCCGATGAAGCCGGGTAGTCCCAGAAGGGCGCCGGGAAGGACCGTTGTTTGCAGAATGGTTTCGCCGTCGTGCGCGGTCATGGTGAGCGTGGCCGATCCGGAACGAAGCACGTAGAGGCCTGTGGGCTCGTCGCCCTGCTGAAAGAGAACGCGGTTCTCGGCACAGACGATGTGCGTCGAGTGCTCTTCGAGCGCCTGTAGCAATTCTGGATCAGCAACAAAGGTTGCGGGGTCAAGCTTCACGTCAGGTCCTCGTGTTTCAGTCGGGGAGTGGAATAGGGATTCGGGGGCCCGTGATCCATAGTTTCATTCGATTGCTGCCTAAACTGTGATCCTCGTCACACTCTTCAGTTCAGGGTATTGGCCAGGTCAAGAACTCTTCCATTGTTTTCCACAGATGCAAAGGCTTCACCGAAAGGCGTATCCACCATGGCGCAGGAGACTCTTTTCCGTCAGGGCGTCGAGGGAGCAGGGCGTTCGGTTGGTGCCGCATCAGGAACCCGCGCGAACAAGACGAAGGTTTGCGGGCCGACCTGCTCGCGGCGCGCGATCTGCCAGCCGGAAGTGTGCTTGAGGAGGTATGCGATGGGCTGCGGTTCCAGAACCAGGACGTGGTCAATGCGGTAGTAGTCGAGTACCGCGAGGGAATCGTTAAGATTCATGGCGGCCATGTAGTTCTGCAGCACGCCGTGATGTTCGAAGGTGTCGAGGCGCGAATCGATGAACGCGGGCTTGGACTCGAAAGCCATCCTGCCGCCGAGGTAGTCCCAGTTGAAGGTGCGCCAGGCGGGCTCGATTGAGCGAATGGTTTGCAGCGGGAAAGCGAGCTGGAGCTTCTTTTGCAGTTTTGCTTCCGAAGGGAACATGATGGCCAGGTAACACACGGCGGCGGCGGCGATGAGGGCATTCATCGCGGGAATGGTCTTCTCGTTCGGCTCGGAAGAGAAGCTTCGTGCGAGATCCGCGGCCAGAGTCGGTGCGATGAGCACGGCGGCGAGAAAGAGGAAGCGGACATGATCGACAGCCGCATAAAAGGCGAAGAAGACGACCGCGAGATCGTAGACCCGCCAGGTGCGCCCGCGTTTCAGGTTGGCCAACACCATGACGAGAAGAACAATCATGAGGGTGACGCCCTCGAAGGAGCCTATCTTGAGCGGCTGCCACTCGGCCACGCTGGCGATGTTGAGCTTCTGATTGACCATCATGTCGATGGGGCTCCAAACGAGGCGCCAGCCGTATGGGTTGATGAAAAGTGCGGCGAGGGTCGCCGCCAGCACGGCGAGAAGACGTTTGCGTTCGGGGGCCGTGAACGCCTCCTGCGCCAGGGCGCCCATCTGGAGACGGATCATTCCTGCGGCGCAATAGAGGGCAAAGAGGGCGAGGCCGATCACCCAGGTGCCGTGCAGGTTGATCCACACGCAGAAGACAACGGGCAAGAGCCACAACCAACCCTGGCGTCCGCGATCCGCAGCTTCGAGAATGAGCAACTCGACGGACAATGCGACGTAGCCGAAGACGATCATGCGGGGACCGGCGTTGACAGACATGAGCAGGAAGGAAAGGCCGGCAGCCCAGAAGGCCGCATCCGCATTGCGCGTGCGCGCAAAACCTCGCGCATAGACGAGGAGAATGTTGGCGGCAATCACGAGCCATGTGACGAGATAGATTCCGCGCAGGCCAAAGACCTGGTTACTGAGCCAGAAGGGCACTTCGGCGAGCCACTCGGGATTGATCCAAGGCTGGCCGGCGACTGAGAAGGCGTACGGTTCGGTATGGATGAAGTGACCCGCAGAAAAAAGCAGGCGCGCATCCGCAAGGTGCCACCAGAGATCGGGATCGCTGAGGAGGGTGAGCGTGGCATTGATGCTCTGAGAGAGCGCGACGGGCAACACCACCAGAAGAGCGATGTAGAGCGCGTGGCGGGTAAAGATGGAACGAAATCGGCGCTGGAAAGGCGACAAGTCTGGAGACACAGCGGAAGGGATTGTGGCCGGTTCAGTGTGCGTGGAGTCCATACGACTAGGCCGGCCTGCTCGGACCGCGACGGGGGCAAAAACGAGGCTGCATGGGGCGTGTCATTGGGTCGCCGCAGGGGCGGGGTCCTTTGCAAAGAGAAGATACTCTCCCTGCCACGCCTTCTCGCGCCGGACGATGCGCCAGCCGGCGGTGTGCTGCAGGAGATACGCGATCTGCTTATCGTCTTTCACGAGCACATGGTCCACGCGATATTTATCCATCAATGCGAAGGCGTTCCTGCCGTCGAGAATGCTCCGCGCTTCGGCCATCACGCCCAGATGCTCGAAGCTGTCAAAGCGGGAATCGATGAAGACGGGCTTCGATTGAAGGTCCATCATGCCGCCCACGTAGTCCTCATTGTAGGTACGCCAGGAAGGCTCGATTGAGGCGATGGTCTGCATGGGGAACATGATGCCCTGCATCTTTTTGAGCGATGCCTCCGAGGGGAAGAAGAAGACCATCGCGCAGACTGCGCCGGCAATCATGGCAAGATTCGCCTTGGGGATGGTGTTCGTATTCGGATCCTTGGCGATGGTCCGGCTGAGGTCGCGTGCCAGCATGGGCGTCGTGATGATGGCAGCGAGATAGGTAAAGCGGTGGTGATTGATGGCCGTATACCACGCAAAGAAGATCATGGCCAGCTCGTAGACCTTCCACTTGCGGCCGCGGATGCAGTTGGCGATCACCATCAGTGCGATGGCGATGACCACGCCGCGGCCTTCCATCGATGAAAGGCTCAGCGGCTGCCATTCAGCGAGCGTGGCGACGCTGAGCTTCTGATTGAACATCATGTCGAAGGGCTGCCAGACGAGGCGCCAGCCGCAGGGATTGACGAGGAGCAGGAGCGCACTGGCCAGAAAGACAGCGAGCAGCTGGACGCGCATATTGCGGGAGAAAGCCCTCTGCTCGAAGGCGCCGAGGTTCAGAGAAAACACGCCGCAAGCGATATAGATTCCGAGGAGGCCGAGGCCGACGAGCCAGGTGCCGTGCAGGTTGATCCAGAGGCAGAACAGAGGCGGCAGCAGCCAGAGCAGGCGCTTGTGGCCGCGGTCGACGGCTTCAAGGATCGCGAGCTCGGCGGACATGGCAAGGTAGGCAAACTCGATCATGCGCGGGCCGGAGTTCACTGTCATCAGGAAGAAAGCAATTGCCGTCGACCACAGGGCCGCATCGGCGCTGCGCGCCAGCCAATAGCCGCGTCCATAGACGAAGATCAGGTTGGCGGCGAGCACCAGCCAGGTGATGAGATAAATGCCGCGCAGGCCGAAGACCTGGTAGCTATACCAGTAGGGAATCTCGGAGAGCCACTCCCAGTCGATCCAGCGCTGCCCGACCGCGGTGAAGGCATAAGGATCGGTTTGGATCGCGTGATGCGTGGCGAGCAGAAGACGCGCGTTGGAGAGGTGCCACCAGATGTCGGGATCGACGAGAAGGGTTCGCGCATAGTTCAGGGTTGGCGCCGCGACCATGGGCAACAGGATCAGGAGAGCCATATTCATCCAGAGCCTCGAGGCAACACGCCTCGACTCCGGCGAGGGACCCGAATGGGTCTCCGCGTGGCGCGTGGCTGGCTCGGCAGTGGCATCCATATACCCCCAGAGTATCCGCGTGGTTCTTCAATTCCCGGAGGACGATGTGAGAAAAAGGGTCGTCGAACCACCGATGGTAACGTGGCGCAAAATGCGCTCGAAAGCCCGTCTCTCAAGGGGTTGAGCGCTGGGGTCGCCCGGTTCAGGTTCGTGGGGAGCGGTTCTGGTGCGAACAGGCCCTTTTCTGCGACAGTACCCTGTGCTTAAATCGTGGCAGTTCAAAAACACAAAGTTCTCTGCCTGCGTTGTGAAGTCGACGTTTTCGTGAGCTGAAAGTGGTGCGGATTTTAGCGCGCACGGGTAATCGTTGTCCCTCCAGCAACTCCCGACGATCCTTCGGGATGCAGGCGGGATGCAGGCGCTGGGATGCGCGGTTACTTCCGTGTTACCTGCGCGCACGAGCGGGGTATTGACCAGTCGGTACTGGGCGTCGAGAATCACGAGCACGTGGTGCCTTCGGAGAGCGACTGCAATCCGAAGAAAATGGAAGATTTTCCTCTCGAAGAGACGTGATGGGGGACTTTGCAGAATAGGAAGGTTGAGCCGCGGATTCCAGAGAGGGTCGGGCGGACTCTGAAGGGCGCGGCAGGGACGCCGGCCAAGAAGGAAACGAGACGGAAACTGTATGATTCGCATTGCCTTGCTCTCGGAAGATCGGGCCCTACAGACGCTTCTGGCATCTGCCCTGGGAAAAGAGTTCCAGGTGGAACTGGCCACGAGCGAGGGAGCCATCCTGCGCATGATCGATGCGGCGGAATGTGACGTTCTGATCCTGGATTTGAATTCCAACGGTGCAACGAAGGAGCGGGTGGAGAGCTCGCGGCGCATCCTCGCTTCGCAGGCACCTGCGATTGTGATGGCCGATGACGGCCTGCGGTCGACCGCTGTCGAACTGGTTCGGCTGGGCGCGTACGGCTATTGTCGCAAGCCGCCTTCGATTCGCGAATTGAAAGCCATGCTGTGCCGGGCAAGCGAGAATTCCCTGCTGAAGCGGCAGCTGCAAACCGTGCAGCAGCGCACCGAAACGGCCACCCACTGCGATCGTCTGATCGGCTCGAGCCCGCAGATTCGCCAGGTCTACCATCTTGTCCACCGGGTTGCGAATTTGAATGCCTCGGTGCTGGTCACGGGCGAGAGTGGAACCGGCAAAGAGCTGATTGCCCGCGCCATTCACAACCTTGGGTCACGCGCCGAGAAGCCGTTTGTCGCCGTTTCATGCGGAGCGATTCCCGAAACCCTGATCGAAGCGGAACTCTTCGGCCACGAGAAGGGCGCTTTTACCGGAACGGTTGGTGCGCGCGAGGGCTACTTTGAGCAGGCGCGCGACGGCACCCTGTTCCTCGACGAAATCGGCGATCTGAGCCTGTATACGCAGGTGAAGCTGTTGCGGGTGCTGCAGCAGATGGAGTTCAGCCGCCTGGGCAGCAGCCGCCTGATCCCTCTGAAAGCGCGTCTGATCTTCGCGACGCACCAGGATCTAGCCAAGCTCGTGGCTGAAGGAAAATTCCGTCAGGACCTTTACTACCGCATCAACGTGATGAAAATTGTCTCGCCGGCCCTCGCCGATCACGCCGAAGACATTCCGCAGATTGCGAACCACTATTTCAAGCACTACACCGAAGTGTTCCAGAAGCCCATGCTCTCGATCGAGGCGGACGCGATGGCAATGCTCCAGACGTATCCCTGGCCGGGGAATGTCCGCGAGCTTGAGAATACGATCCAGCGCGCGATCATCCTGGCGCCGGGGGCGACGATTCGGCCCGAAGATCTTCCCCTCAGCATGCATGCGGACAAGATCATCGACATTAGCGAATACAATCCTGACTGCTCGTTCGAGCGCCAGCTGCGCGACTATAAGGTGAAGCTTGCCATCGATGCGGTGCGCGAGAACAATGGCAACAAGACGCTGGCGGCCCGCAGCCTGGGAATTTCCCGCGCGTACCTGCATCGCCTGATTCGCCTCGCCGAACCTGATCTGAGCTTCGAGCAGGACAACATAGGATCGGCATCGGCCTAACCTGCCCGGTAACTTCGCAGTCAACAGGATCGGGCGGATGCTCCCCAACCGAAGGCCACACGTTGAACTGCTATAGTGCAGACATCATGTCACGGCGATTGGCGGTCCTGTTTGTCCTGCTGGCCAGCTTCTCTTTGTCCCGGGCAGCCGGCGGACAAGATGCGGGCGATGACCAATCGACTCGTCCCAATCCACCCGTTGTGAGCCGTCCCGCAGCGAATCCTGGAGCGCAAACTGTCCGTAGGCCCGCGACCGGAGCCACGGGGACATCGGATTCGGGTGCGACGACCGATGAGACGCAGCCAGCCAACAACCAGCCGCAGATCATCGTGAATCCTCCCCCCGCCCCCACCGCTACTTGGGGATGGCGGGAACAACTGACGTGGGGTTCAACCATCGTTCTTGCCGTGCTCGGTTACGCGGGCATCATGCTCGCGCTGCGCACTCTCAAAAACATCGACCGGCATCTGCAATCGGGGAACTCGACCTCGCAGGCGGCGATGGACAGCGCCAGCGCGGCGCTTGCCCTGGCCCAGGCCATCGCCAACTCCGAGCGACCGTGGATTGTGGTCACCGTGGAGCCGTTCCTGACCATGGAGAACAGCTTCAAAGTGATGGCGTCGAACCGCGGCCGCAGCCCTGCGCGCATCGTTTCATCGGTGGACCAGGTGAAGGTGGCGGTGGATGAAACCAACCTTCCCAAGGTGCCGGAGTTCGAGGAATTCGAAGCCGGGGACGAGCCGGAACCGATCGTGCTGTTGCCGGGGGAAGCCACCGGCATCTGGGCGCTCAATCGAGAAGATCTCCCAACGATCTGCAGCAACGCTGAAGAGCTGAAGAAGGTGGAGCTCTGGCAGGAAACGCTCTTTCTCTACGGCCGCATCAAGTACATGGAACTGGCTGCCATCGGCGAGCCCCACATGCACGAAACATTCTGGTGTTGCCGCTATATTCACGGAGAAAAGAGCAGCGCGCTGGTGATGGCAGGCCCTCCCGCATACAACAAGCACAGCTAGGTGTGTGCCGATCCCCCGGCACTCCGGTCGTTTTCGGTCCCGTGAAAAGCTATCGATGTCGCGCAGCCCGTGCGATGTGCGAGCTTTGTTACACTTCTCGCTGACCGGCCCTTCTTCAGGGAAAACAAGCGCATAGCAGGAGTTTGGATGTCTGTCGTCGAGCTCGCAGGGGTGACCAAGACCTACGAGGCAAAGGTCGCCGTGCGCAATCTGAGCCTGTCGCTTGAGGCTGGACAGATGTTCGGCCTGCTGGGTCCTAACGGCGCAGGCAAGACCAGCTCAATTCGCATGATGATGGGGATCACCTTGCCCGATGCGGGCGAGATCCGGCTTTTTGGAAAGCCCTTCGAGCGGAGCAGCCTGGAGCGCGTCGGCTATCTGCCCGAGGAACGCGGTCTTTACAAGAAGATGAAGGTGCTGGCGCAGTTGGTCTTCTTCGGCCAATTACACGGGCTCGCCGCGGAAGATGCACGCAAGCGCGCGACGCAGTGGGCCAGGCGGCTGGAGATCGACGATGTCCTCGAGAAGAGGACCGAGGAGTTGTCGAAGGGGATGCAGCAGAAGATTCAGTTCATCGGGTCGCTGCTCCACGATCCCGGCCTGATTGTGATGGATGAGCCTTTCAGCGGCCTCGATCCGGTGAACGCGAAGCTGCTGGAACAGACTCTGCTGGAGTTGAAGGATCAAGGCAAGACCATTGTCTTTTCAACGCACCGCATGGACCAGGTGGAGAAGCTGTGCGATTCGATTTGCCTGATCGACAAAGGCGAAGCAGTGCTGGAAGGGCGCATGCGCGAGATCAAGTCGCGCTACGAGCGCAATCATGTGATCGTCGAGTTTGATGGGAGTGCCGCTTTCTTGAAGAGCAGCGAGATTGCCGATGCGAAGAACTTTTCAGGGCACGCCGAGATCCGGCTGAAGCCGCATGGCGACGCGCAGAAGCTGCTGCGCGAGGCCTCGGCGATGGCGAAGATCTATCGATTCGAGCTGGTCGAGCCGTCGCTGGAGGAGATTTTCATCTGGACGGTGGGAGGCAAGGCGGATGCGTAACATGCTTCTGATCGCAAAGCGCGAGTACCTCGAACAGGTGCGCGGGCGGGCCTTCCGCATGACGACGATCGGGCTGCCGGCGCTTTTTGCGCTCATTGTGGGGGTGGGCTATTTGTCGAGCCTGGGCCTCGGTGCGAACCGCCACATGGCCATCGTTGCTTCGAACGCAGAGCTGGCCGACCGGATTCGCGACCGGATCGTCGGCGACAAAGAGGCCAAGGCGCGGGTGGACGTGATCGTTCCCGGTACCGAGGTTGAACGCGCCGAGCTGGTGAAAGAGGTCGCCCGGCAGAAGCTGGACGGCGTGCTCTGGATCGACACGCCACCGGGCAAAGAGCCGACGGCAAGCTACACATCCACATCTGCCGGCGACTTCATCACGACGGCGCGGCTGAAGTCCGCCTTGACGCATGCGATGCTCGATACCCGCTTGACGGAGAGTGGGATGCCGCAAACGGCTGCCGATGCGCTGGTTGACGGAGTGCCAATTGAAACGTACCAGGTGAAGAAAGACGGCAGCGTGGTGAAAAGCAACGCGAGGGCGTCGTTCTGGAAGGGCTACGTGATGGCCATTCTGCTGTCGATGACGACGATGATCTACGGCATGAACGTGGCGCGGTCCATCATCCAGGAAAAGACGTCGCGCATCTTCGAAGTGATGCTTGCCATCGCGCGTCCCGCCGACCTGCTGGCGGGCAAGCTGATCGGCGTCGGCGCGGTAGGGCTGACGCAGATCGCGATCTGGCTGGTGGCGGGCGCGGTGATTCTGTTTTCGCCTTTTGCTGCGGCGCTGATGACCGGCGAATTCGCGGTGCACTTTACGTGGACCGAAGCCATCCTGTTCCCGGTCTACTTCGTGCTCGGCTATCTGCTCTACAGCTCGCTGTTCGCGGGGCTGGCGGCCACCTGTGAAACCGAGCAGGAGCTGCAGATGTACATGCCGCTTGCCGCCGCGCCGACGTGGCTGAGTTTCGCGCTTATCATCCTGATCATTAACGACTCGAATTCAGTATGGTCGATTGCGGCATCGTTGTTTCCGCCCATCGCCCCGATCATCATGTTCCTGCGCATGGCCGCTGAGATACCGCCCGCGTGGCAATTTGCGGTATCGATCGGATTGATGGTGCTGAGCATCTGGGCTGTGTTGTGGGTTTCGACGCGGCTTTATCGTGTCGGCATCCTGATGTACGGAAAGCGCGCCACGCTGCCGGAGCTGCTACGCTGGATTCGCTACAGCTAAAATCGAGAGAGTGACAGCACCCGACAGCCCCAGATTTACGCTTGGTCAGCGCCTTGTTTTGGCAATCGTTCCACGGATTGTCTGGGCGCTCTTGTCGGTCGTGGGGCGCACCTGGCGCTTCGAGGTCATCGCCGAAGAGGGCGTGAGGCCGGTCGTCGAAGGCGAGAGGGCCGGCGCGGAGATTTACTGCTTCTGGCACCAATGTGTGCTTCCCTGCGCGTTCTACTTTCGCGGATCGGGCGCGGTCATCCTGATCAGTCGCAGCTTCGATGGCGAGCTGATTACACGCATTCTGCAACTGTTCGGCTTCGACGCGGTGCGGGGATCGAGTTCGCGCGGAGCCCGGGAAGGTTTGCTGGGGCTTCACGATGTGATCGCGTCAGGCCGCACGGCAATCTTCACTGCCGACGGTCCGCGCGGACCGATCTATGAGACGAAGATGGGACCGGTCAAGCTGGCCGAGATGACCGGCGCACCGATCGGCGCATTTCATCTGGAACCGGAGCGGGCCTGGACGGCGCGGTCTTGGGATCGGTTTCTGATTCCCAAACCCTTCACGCGCATTTGCGTGAGTTGGGCGCAGTGGACGCGGGTGGCGGAGGACGTGCCCGCGGAAGAACTCGAACTCATGCGGCAAAAACTCAATGCGGCGATCGAGCGGGCGCGTTCGCGGGCCTGTGCGCACTTTGGGAGACAGGCGCCATGAGCGGTTTGCGCGTGGCTGATTTCGATTTCGTCCTGCCCAAGGAGTTGATTGCGCAGCAACCGCCGGCGGAGCGGGGAGAGAGCCGCATGCTGGTGATGAGTCGCGCGACGGGAGCATTGCGCGATACGCATTTTCGCGAATTCCCCTCCCTGCTTCAACCGGGCGATGTGCTGGTCCTCAACGACAGCCGCGTGATTCCCGCACGACTTTACGCACGGCGCACGTTGCGGCGTGAGAAGGAAAGGCCGACGGGCCGGATCGAAGTGATGCTGGTGGAACCGGCCGGAGAAAACGAATGGCGGGCGCTGGTGCGACCGGGCAGAAAGATCGCAATCGGCGAGCGGCTGGTGTTTCCTGGCCCTGACGGAGCAATCGCGCTTGAGGCCGATGTGCTCGAACGAGGCGCCTATGGGGAACGGCTATTACGGTTCCACGCCGTACCGAGCTTTTTTGACGCGATTGAGCAGATCGGGCATATTCCGTTGCCGCCTTACATTCATCGGCCGGATGCGGGGGAGGATCGAGAACGCTACCAGACAGTCTTCGCCAGGGAGCGGGGCTCGGTGGCTGCACCGACGGCGGGTCTCCACTTCACCCAGGAGATTCTGGATGCGATTACGGCGCGCGATGTCGAAATCGTCGGTGTAAGCCTGCACGTCGGCCTGGGGACGTTTGCCCCGTTGCGCGTGGAGCAGGTCGAGGAAGTGAAGCTCCATCGAGAGCCCTACACGATCTCTCCGGGGACCGCCGAAGCGGTGAATCGCGCCAAGGCCGAAGGACGCAGAGTGATCGCTGTGGGGACCACGGTGGTTCGCACCCTGGAGGCTGCGGCCCACCGGTCGGCCAACGGCGCGCTCGAATCACATAGCGGGACAACGGAGATTTTCATTTCCCCGGGATTCCCATTTCGCGTGGTTAACGGGTTGCTGACGAATTTTCACCTGCCGCAGTCAAGCCTGCTCATTTTGGCCAGTGCGTTTGCAGGCCGCGAGCACATTCTGGCTGCCTACAACCATGCGGTTGCGGCAAAATACCATTTTTTCAGCTACGGAGACTGCATGTTCCTGACCTAAGTAACGTGAGCCCTGGAGGGGATGACTCGCGGATGACTGTCCTGTTACAAGACAAAGACTTATCGCAATGAATCGGTATAACTCGCGGCTGAGTTCTTCATCTTTCTGGACCGGATTTTCCAGACCAGTGACTTTTGTGAGCTAGCCGAGCGAGCTGGATTGGCTCGAAATGGATTGGGAATCAAAAGAAGCATAGGGGAATGTAGTTTTCTTTGCGGCCGCGGCATGGCCGTGCGTGGGGTGCGCTGAATGCAGGGAAATGGTGAGAAAATCGGAAGAAACTAGCTCGTTCGACCTATTCTGAAAGTGGAAAAAGTGTAACCCGGCCGCTTCACCGGGGAAGAAATCGAGTAAACATCCGTGTACACCAAAGCGTTACAACTTCGGTGTATCGCATTGAATTAATACAGCTTGACTTATCCTGAATTGGAGGGACAATTGCTTACATAGAGAAGTCACTCGTATTCACAGCTGCATTGGGGGTCTGTGTTGCACTCGATCGCGTGGTGGCCGACTGTTGTTGTTTTAGCCGTGTCCACGTTCACCGATTTACGCAGCCGCCGGATACCTAACTGGCTCGTATTGCCTTTTCTGGCAGCGGGGCTTCTTGTGTCGCTTGGGCCGAAGACCTGGCACGTCATCGGCATCGTGCCAAGTCTCGAGGGCATGGGGCTGGGGCTTCTGCTTTTCGGCGTGCTGGCCTGGATGGGTGGCATGGGGATGGGGGACGTGAAACTCTGCGCAGCAATTGGCGCATGGGTTGGTCCGAAGCAGTTATTTTTGGCATTGGTATTGACGGGAATCGTCGGCGGGCTGATGGCAGTGATCTGGGCGGCGTCGGCGGGGTTTCTAGGAGAGCTTTTCACAGGGACGGGCAATTTGGTGTTTGGGTGGAAGAAGCGCGGGATGCAACAGGATCCGGAGATGACTCTGGCCAATCCGCGCGCCCATAAAATGCCGTACGCTCCAGCGATCGCAATCGGCACACTTATTTCGTTTTTCGCACGTTAAGCAGAAGGAATGCATTCCAGCATGTCGGTTGTGACTCACAAAGATCGGCGAGTTAGCCCAGGGCAGCGACGCACGCAGCTAGGAGTTTCAATTCTGTAATGCAAAATCATCTTCAAGACCTGGAGACATCTGGCTCGAGCGATCTTTCGATTGCGTTGATCGGTCCCAATGAGAATCGCCGCAGGATTGTCGCCAATGCCCTATCCGGGGTGGGCGGCACGGCGGTCACGGAATTTCCGTCTTATCCGTCGAAGTCCAACGATGTTCCCCGCATGATGGAGCAGGGCTTCGATGTGTTCATCATCGATCTGGACGGCGACCAGCGTTACGCGCTGGACCTTGTTGAAGAGATCGCGGCCAATCCCGCGGCGACGGTGATGGTCTTCTCGATGAACAACGATCCCAATCTGCTGATGAGCTGCATGCGCGCGGGAGCGCGCGAGTTTCTGGCGCAGCCGGTGGCGATGGGACCCTTGAATGAAGCGCTGGCGCGGGTCTCGTCGCGACGGCCGGTGGCGCGGATTCCCTCGAACAAGCCGGGCGGCAAGGTCCTGGTCTTCCTGGGCGGCAAGGGCGGCTCGGGCGTGACCACGGTGGCGTGCAACTTCGCGGTTTCGCTGGTGCAGGAGTGTTCGCAGAGCGCGGTGCTGATCGATCTCGATCTCCCGCTCGGCGACGCGGCACTGAACCTGGGCATCAGTCCGCAATTTTCGACCGTGGATGCGCTGCAGAACTACACGCGCATGGACCAGAACTTCCTATCGAAGCTGCTGACCAAACACAGCTCGGGACTTTTTGTGCTGGCAGCACCGGGGAAATTCCCGCAGGTGGACGTGAGCAACGAGGCCGTGGAGCGGCTGGTCGCGGTGGCGCGGACAAACTATGACTTCGTGGTCGTCGATGCGGGATCGCGGTTTGATTTGAGCGGCACGACTTTGGTGGACCAGGCCGACACCGTCTATCTGGTGATGCAGGCCGGCATTCCGGAGCTGCGCAATTCGCATCGCGTCATCTCGGAATATTTCAAGAACGGCGGCTCGAACCTGGAGATCGTCCTGAACCGGTTCATGCCGCGTTCGGGCGGGGTGGATGAAGAGCACATCTCGAAAGCCCTGACGCGGCCGGTGCAGTGGAAGATTCCCAGCGACTATGTGACGGTACGGCGCATGCAGAACGAGGCAACACCGCTGGCCCTTGAAGATTCGATGATCGCGCGGGCCATCCAGGACATGGCGCGCACGGCATGCGGCATGCCGGCCAAGCCGGAAAAGAAAAAAGGGTTCAGTCTATTCGGCGGTTGAGTAAAAGGGCTCCTAAGAAAAATTCCGCGGATTGGAATGGTGCACTGTGGAACATCTAAATCTCGAAACCTTTAAATCGGAAGTCCATCGGACGCTTATTTCGAAACTGGACCTTGAAAAACTGTCGCGCGTCAATTCGAACCAGGCGCGCCAGGCGGTTTCAAGCATTATCAGTGAGATCATCAGCGATCGGCGCGTTCCCCTCAGCTTCGATGAGCAGGAAAAGATTCAGACCGATCTGCTGGACGAGGTATTCGGGCTGGGCCCGCTCGAGCCGCTGCTCAAGGATCAAAAGATCTCCGATATCCTGGTCAACGACAAAGACCACGTCTTCGTGGAACGCGGTGGCCTGATGACGCGGGCCGATGCGTCCTTCCGCGACGATCGCCACCTGCTGCAGATCATCGACCGCATCGTTTCGCGCGTCGGCCGGCGCGTGGATGAGTCGTCGCCGATGGTGGACGCCCGTCTTCCCGACGGCTCGCGTGTCAATGCAATTATTCCGCCGCTTGCGCTCGATGGACCGTCGTTGTCGATCCGCCGTTTTGGCACCGGACCGCTGGCGGCCAATCAGCTTGTGCAACTGAAGAGTATTTCTGCGGAGATGATGGAACTGCTCTCCTCCGCGGTCCGCGCCCGGTTGAGCATTCTGATCTCGGGCGGTACCGGCGCCGGCAAAACGACTTTCCTCAACATCCTGTCGCAGTACATTCCGCAAAACGAGCGCATCATCACGATTGAGGACGCAGCCGAACTGCAATTGGCGCAGGAAAACATTGTGCGTCTGGAGACGCGCCCGCCGAACGTAGAAGGCCAGGGCGCCATCCGCCAGCGACAACTACTTATTAATTGCCTGCGTATGCGTCCCGACCGGATCATCATCGGTGAGTGCCGCGGCGAAGAAGCTTTCGACATGCTCCAGGCCATGAACACAGGGCATGAAGGGTCGATGACCACCGTCCACGCCAATACGGCGCGCGACGCGCTGACCCGTCTGGAATCGATGGTGGCGATGAGCAACCTGAGTCTTCCGGAAAAGACCGTGCGCCAACAGATTTCTGCGGCGCTCACGATTGTTGTGCAATGCACCCGTCTCAGCGACGGATCGCGCAAGTGCGTCAGCATTCACGAAATCACGGGTATGGAAGAGAACGTGATCAGCATGCAGGAAATCTTCACGTTCCAGAAGAAAGGGATCGGACCGAACGGCAAGGTGCTTGGCGTCTTCAAACCGAGCGGCATCCGGCCCAGATTCCTCGAACAGCTCCGAACCGCGGGTATCTTCCTGCCGCCGAGCCTGTTTGAGCGGGTAACGGAAGTCAGCTAA
Source organism: Occallatibacter sp. (assembly GCA_036520995.1). Classification (GTDB taxonomy): domain Bacteria; phylum Acidobacteriota; class Terriglobia; order Terriglobales; family Acidobacteriaceae; genus Telmatobacter. Next base: position 18,065 of record DATDIQ010000047.1, on the reverse strand, counting down.
GCAGAAAGGGGGTTCGCGATGGGTGTGATTGTCTTCGTTGTCTTCGTCTCGGTCTTTATCGTGGTCGCGCTGTTGGCAGCAGCGACGGGGGCCGGCGCGTCAAAACAGGACAAGGAAATGCTGGCTCGGCTCGATTCGGCCCTGGCTACGGGGAAATCCAAGGGCGACATGTCCGATCTGCTCGTCGACGTCCGCAAGAGTGACTTGCTCAGCACGATTCCATGGATCGACAAGGTGTTGCGCAAGCTTGAATTGACGCCACGTTTGCGCCGCCTGCTGTACCAGGCTGACTTGAAGTGGACGGTCGGCGGTTTGATGATGATGTGCGTTGTGGCCTATGTGGTCCCGGGATATCTGGTCTATCTGCGGACCGGCGCCATTTTGTTTGGAGTTCTGATCGGCGCGGTCACAGGCTTCGGCCCGATTGGCTACGTCCTCTTCAAGCGTCGCAAACGGATGGCCAAGTTCGAAGAAGGTTTGCCTGAAGCCCTGGATCTGATTTGCAGCGCACTTCGCGTGGGACACAGCTTGAACTCGGCACTGGGCCTGGTGACGCGGGAATGCCCTGATCCGGTGGGCACGGAGTTTCGCGTCTGCTTTGACGAGCAGAACTACGGGCTCGAATTGAAGACCGCTCTGGAAAATATGACGAATCGCGTGCCTGTGCAGGATCTGCGCATTGTGGTCACGGGAATTCTGATCCAGAAAGAAAGCGGCGGCAACCTTGCAGAAGTGCTGGAGAAGGCCTCGGAAGTGATCCGGGAGCGTTTCCGTTTGAAGCGGCAGATCATGACGCATACGGCGCAAGGACGCCTGACTGGCTTGATTCTCACGCTGTTGCCCATTTTCCTCGGATGTGCCCTGTATTTTGTCAATCCCGAAATGATGAGCTTGCTGTGGACCCGTGAAATCGGAATCAAGCTGCTTTACGCGGCCGGTGGCATGATCGTCGTTGGGGGACTCATTATCCGCAAGATTGTCAACATGGACGTATAACGAGGCATTATGGGCATAGCAATCGCATCCTTTGTCGCGATCTTTCTGCTGGTAACCAGCGGCGGTCTTCTCATTTTCTATCGCGAGACAATTCAGGCGCGCATCGCGTCGGCTATTAATCCGTCGGTCAGGCAGAAGTCGATCAAGACCACGATCCTGGACACGCGCGAAGTGTTGGAAGGCGTTGTCGAGCGCTTTGAAAAAGTCATTCCGCGCAGTGAAAAAGAAGTTTCGGTGGTCCAGGAGCGCCTGATTCGCGCGGGTTTCCGCGAAGATTCGGCAATGAAGATTTTCTATAGCGCGAAGTTTCTCACTCCGGTGATGCTTTGCCTGCTTGCCACGGTGACCGGCCTGGCGCGACAGAATCCTTTTTTCATTTACATCGCTTGCGCCGGCTTCGGGTTTATCGCGCCGGATTTCTGGCTGGGAAGGCAAATTAGCAATCGGCAGACAAAAATTCGTCGCGGTTTGCCGGATGTTCTCGACATGCTGGTCATCTGCGTGGAGGCCGGCCTGAGCCTGGACCAAGCCACGGCTCGTACAGCCGAGGAGATGAAGCAGGCCCAACCGGTTCTCAGCGATGAACTAAGTGTTGTGGCGTTGGAGCAAAGAGCGGGAAGTATCCGGGCAGACGCCTGGAAACACCTCGCTGATCGTACCGGCGTCGATGTTGTTCGTAACCTGGTCTCGATGCTCGTTCAGTCTGAGCAATTCGGAACGAGCATTGCCAAGACTCTACGCGTTCACTCGGACACGTTGAGGACGAAGCGAGTCCAGGAGGTTGAGGAGAAGGCGGCAAAGCTGTCGGTTAAGCTGCTCTTCCCTCTCGTGCTGTTCATTTTCCCCTCTCTGTTTGTTGTTGTTTTGGGTCCGGCGGTGATTCTGATGGCAGACTCGTTTAAGTCACTGTTTGGTCACTAAAGAAAGGGGAAACTGCAAATGGATACACCGACAATCATTCGTATCGTCTCGGGTGTGCTCTTTGTGGCTGTGCTGGTGATTCTGATCCAGCGCCGCCGCACGCAAGTCAAGTAGCTGAGCGATTCACCGAAAGCTCTGTGAGGCCAATTGCTCTTCGCGCCGTGCGAAAAAGACGGCGCCCAACAAAGAAAAAGGGGGATTTGTAATGGACACACCTACGATTATCCGGATTGCTTCCGGTGTGCTTTTTGTGGTTGTGCTGGTCATCCTGATCCAGCGCCGCCGCACCCGGGTTAAGTAAGTGAACTTTCATCGGCGTTGCAGGGCGAATGCAGTCGTTTGCGCCCATGAGACGGCGGTGGATCCAAACAATTAGGAAGGGAGATTTGCAATGGACACACCTACAATTATCCGGATCGTTTCCGGTGTGCTCTTTGTGGTTGTGCTGGTCATCCTGATCCAGCGCCGCCGCACCCGGGTCAAGTAAGCAAGGAGTTAGACAACAAGCACCCAAAGCCGGGGATGTGGCCGGACGGAATTCTTGTCGGCAGTTATGTTCGATGTTATCAACTGTCGGAGTTTCGTCGCCCACGTACTACCGTCGGATGCTGACACGAGCCTTCGCAGAAGACGCGAATGGCCTGCTCCGTATTCGGCCATTTTCCCTTAGCTTCCGCTGTTCGCAACGCAGGTGAAGTCGAGAAAGCTATGGTCGTTCTCTGGATTCGTACAGTGCGCCCTACAACCTCGAAGAGAGGGTGAGGAATTATGGAAGGCCCAAAATACTGTGTTTACAACCAGACGCGGGAGAGCTTCCTGAGCTTGGGAGTGACTGTAGCGGATGCTGCTGCGGGACATGTGCGGGAGCAAATCGACCGACTTACAATCAAACCAGACAGCGGTCTTTGGATGAATCCTTATCGAGGTATTCTCCCTGCCCGCGTTCATTCTCCGATAGATCTGGTCTATCTCGACAATAACTATCGAGTCATCCAGGAAATCGAATCTTTCCCCACCTCTTCTGTTGAATCGTTACAGGACGAGGCCGCAAGTGCGTTGGTTCTGCCGGCCCACACGATCTACTCATCGCAAACGCAACCTGGCGATCAAATGGTGATTTGTATAGCCGATGAGATGGAACGCCGGCTGGAGCGGCTGTCTGGTTCCTTCGCCACTCTGTCCAGTTCCCAGACGGCGGCGCCGCCAAAAGAAAAGCTGTCGAGCAACGGTAAGTCGGGACATCTCTCGACGAACCACACCGATGAGGCGCACTTCACTCCGCAGGGGTCTGACACGATGAATGTTTACGAACCAAAGAACAATCGACGCAACTCATTGCTGAAGTGGCTGCAGAACTGGCTATCTTCCGATCGACGCCGCGCCGATCGCCAGGCGCTCCCAGGTTTGGTTGCCTACTATTGGACGGGAAGCACGCCGCGCGCCTACCAGATTTCCGACATCAGCTCGAGCGGATTCTATGTTCTGACCGAAGAGAGATGGTTTCCCGGAACAATGGTGCTGATGACTTTGCAACGAACCGACCGCGCCGGCAAGAATCTGGATGATTCGATCGCCGTTCAATCCAGGGTTGTGCGCTGGGGCAGCGACGGCCTGGGGCTCGCCTTTGTTCTTTCGCGGGCTTTGGATCCGAACAGCGGAGAGTCTTTACGAGAGAATGGCGCCGACAAGAAGAGCCTTGAGCGTTTTCTGGACCGGCTGAAGAATGCCGAGGAAGAGCTTCACGTGGCGCGTCGTTGAGCACAGGGGTTCGCTTTCGCTCACCTAACCTTGACGTGCGCTTTCGATGATGAAGGACTTCAGCTCGCCACCACGTGAAATGCGGATACGATTCAGCGGATTTGAATAATTGTCAAACGAGAATAAAGAACAGCCCGACACCCGGCCTAGTTTGAGCTTTCCGGGATAATCAGCAACACTTCGACACGTGCAACCTGGCCGTCGTGCTTCGCGGGCCGGAACTTCCACTGCTGCAACGCTTGAAGCAGAAGCTGCGTTTGCGAGAAGCCCTGGGGGAATGCGAGGGCAAGGGCTTCGAAGTGCCCTGTCTCGGTGACGTAGCCATGAATCATCAGCGCGTCGGCGTTGATATTCGCAGGACTCGTGCTCGGCCGGACGATGTAGGTGGGCCACGGCCCTTCAAGATGCTTCGTATCGCCAGCCGCAGCGGCTTCCAATTTTGACGGAAGAGAATACTGCAGGATCCAGCTTCTGGTAAGCCCCACGTGGAGGTACACCGAATACACGAGGCGTCCACCCCAAAGCTGCGTGGTTTCGGGGAATTCGTCGCCTTCGGACCCGACCACAACGACGCCGAATTGGCCATTCTGGGGCACAGTGATCCGTGTGTAGGTGGGATCGCTTCCCTGCCCGCCGCCGCCGTTTGTGCCGCCCGCACCATGGCCCTTGCCGGTGTTGCCGCTGTTCCCGGCGACTGTGCCATTGCGCGTTCCTGCTGCGCCCGGAGAATTTCCTTGTGCCCCCTGGCTCTGCTGTTTTCCCTTCTCGGAGCCCAGACTGTTCGACTCGCCGGTACCGGCCTGCAGGGCATTGCCTGTCTTCCCCGGACGCATGGCTCCGGCTTCATTTCCTGCGCCGGTCTGATTCACGGCGGGCAATGCAATGGTTCCCTTGGCCATTTGTTCTTCCGAAATGGAAAGCATAGCGGCCGAGCTGGCCTGGATCGAGGACTTCGACGTGGTCTCAGGAATCAGATCGCCAACTGTCGCTCCTGAGACCACAACCGGCGAGGCGCTGCTCGGCATAGGCATAGGAAAGCGCGACGTGAAGGGTGTTGAAGTGATCGGCACATCGGCAACGTGCGTTTCCGGTGTCGGGCGCGTGAGCACCGGTCGCGTGTTTCGTATCGCCAGCTTCTCCGGCTGAGGCGGCGCTATGAGCTGAACTTTCGGTCTCTTCGCATCCCATAGCAGCAACGACGGCAGCTTCGATTTCACAACCAGTTGATTGGGAGGAATGTCAGGTTGCACGATCGTGTGGTCGGCGAGATGAAGCTTGGGAATCTGGAGAGCACTTGAAGAGGGCGCTGCCGGAAGGTCGTGGGGCGTGTCCACGTGGGCAGTCGACTTCTGCCCCGGATACATGCCGCTATCGCCGGAGTTGGTTTTCTTGATGACCGGGTCAGGAATGCTGATGTCCACTTCGCGCAGCGTATATCGGTCCGCAACGGATCGCATGTTGATTCGCGGGGCGAAGATGAATCCATACGCGATGAGCCCGACGACAAGCACGTGCGCGACGACAGAAACCACAAAAGAGTAGGGCTTCTGGTGCGTCGGTGGCTCAACCGCAAAGAGTGAAATCGTTCGGGGATACCCCATACTGGGATCAGATTCCTCTGTTTGACCGTTTGCTTTTACTTTACATGGATAGTGACTTCTTGTATGCAAAAGATGAGTGGGCGGAGAGGTGCCTTTTGTTACTTCTTGATGTTGGATGGAGCTTGCAGCCGGCTTAGATTGAGTTTCTAGAAGTCTTCGCTGCATTGACAGAATGGGGATTGAATTCACACGTGGGTGAATCTCGACGGAGCTGCTGCAGAATCTCAGCTTGTGCTTGGCCTTTGAGAAGCTGGAACCGAAAGTAACTAGACAGGGTTAGGGCGATTGCGCATAGTAGTGGCAATAGATCAGGTCGCAGTCACAATGATCAAGGCAACTCTGGCTGGGCTTTGCTCGGTGATGAGTTTGACCGGTGAGTGGAACCGTTGCCGAGTGGGATCCTGGCGCCTGAAAGTGGGTTACACCTTGCATGCTTTGAAGAGCAAGAATGCAAAGTGACACCGCAGGTACTATAGGTTATGTACCCACCTTTTTGTTAGCTAGGCGCAGAAGCAACGGTGCTATACTTCATCGTCATTCACACTCATTTGGGCCCAACCAAGTGAATCTCTAACTCGGCGGGAGTTATCCGCCGCTTCAGTGTTGGACTGCGAGCAACGGAAGCGGGCCGATACTTGGCCGTATAGCTGACGAAGACAGGAATCTGAATGAACCGAAGATTGTTGATCATCCTCCTGAGTGCTTTCGTGATAGCCGCGATCAGCACTTATGTTGTTTGGCGCATGGTGGGAGCGCGCCTGTCCGTGGCGAAGCCGCAGGCTTCGACGGGCTTGGTAGCTGCCGCGAAGGACATCAAGATCGGGATGATCCTGGCTCCAACCGATCTAACCACCATCCAGGTGGTAGGCCAGCCGCCACAAGGCTCCATCCTCGACAAGAAAAATGCAATCGGGCGCGGAGTGATCTCGAATATCTACGCGGGAGAGCCGATCCTGGACAACCGGCTTGCACCGATGGGATCGGGTGGAGGCCTCGCAGCCACCATTAAAGAAGGCATGCGAGCCTGCGCGATCAAGGTGGACGAAGTCGTCGGCGTGGCGGGCTTTGTCACCCCGGGTATGCGCGTTGATGTGCTGGTTTCGGGTGTTCCCCCCAATCAGGGAAACAACCAGGAAACGCAGACAAGAACCATTTTGCAAAACATCGAAGTGTTGTCGGCCGGAACGGATATCCAGAAAGATGCGGAAGGCAAACCGCAACAGGTGCAGGTGGTCAACTTGCTTGTGACACCTGAACAGGCGCAGATCCTGGCCCTGGCCAGCAACCAGATGAAGATTCAGCTGGTGCTACGGAACCCACTCGACACGAGCGTTGCTCCGGTACCGGAGACCGCAATTGCCAGTCTTTTTAACGGAGCAAAACCGGCTCCGCAACCAGCCAGCGCACCGAAAAAGGTCAAGGCCGCGGCCCCGCCACCCTTCACCATCACCGTGATCAACGGCGCGCAGAAGTCTGAAGAGAAATTTGCACCCGGGGGGCAACAGTGAGACTTAGAACCGCCGTTTGTTTTGCAAGTTTGAATGTTGTTGCGCTTGCTTTGTACGCCCCGACGGTGATCCGGGCTCAAGCTGCGGCAGAGGCTGCACAAACCACGAAGCCGGCAGAGAAACCCGCGGCTCCGGCAGCGTCGGACAAAGCACCGGCGAACCAGCCGCCCCCACCGCCCGTTGTCCAGACAATCATGCAACCCGTCGGGCCTGCAAGCCAGGACGCCGCCAACGATCTTTCGGTTACGGTGGGCAAATCCGTTGTACTTGATCTTGCGCGGCCGATTACGCGCATTGTTGTCGGGCTTGGGGATTACGCCGAAGCGCAAGCAGTCAGTCCCACGCAAGTTCTGGTTAACGGGAAGCTGGCTGGCGAAACAACCCTGATTCTCTGGGACACGGGCGGCGGTCGCCAGTTCTTTAATGTCACGGTTCGCCCGAGCACATTTGCGCAGCACGATCAGATTGAAGCGGTGCGCCGCCAGCTCAGAACCGAATTGCCTGGCCAGGAATTGAACGTTGTCCAGGAGGGCGCCAACATTTACCTCCGCGGCACCGTTGCCGATCTGACCAGTTCAAACCGCGCAGTGACCATAGCTTCGACAGCGGGCAAAGTTGTGAATTTGCTCAATGTCAGAATTCCCGAGCCCGACAAGCAGATCCTGCTCAAGGTACGCTTCGCAAGTGTGGACCGCAGCAAGGAAAAGCAGCTCGGTATCAACATCTTCAGCACTGGCTTTGGCAACACGATCGGTGCCGAATCGACTGGAGAATTCCAGCCGTCAACGGTAACCCCAGTAATCGGTGGCACCTCGACGGTCTCGATCTCGAACCAGTTGAACCTTTTTGCGTTCTATCCCGGCTTGAATTTGGGAGCCACGATCGAAGCCCTCGAGTCGAGAGGCCTGGTTGAGTCCCTCGCGGAGCCCAACATCCTGGCGGAAAATGGAAAGCCGGCCAGCTTCCTTTCCGGCGGCGAGTATCCATTCCCGATGGTTCAGGGTGCCGGCGTTGGGGGCAGCGGTGCGGTCACGATTGCGTTCAAGGAATTCGGCATCCGGCTGAATTTCATCCCAACGATCACCCCTCGCGGCACCATCCGGTTGCAAGTCTCTCCCGAAGTGAGTGCTCTCGACTTTGCGGATGCTGTCACGATCGCAGGATTCACAGAGCCAGCCATCTCGATTCGTCGTGTAAAGACCGAAGTTGAAGTGGCGGACCGCCAGAGTTTTGCCATCGGCGGTCTGCTCGACAACACGGAGAACGACACCTTCGAAAAGATTCCGTTCCTGGGTGACATTCCGATTCTTGGCAGGTTCTTCCAGACGATGCAGCGCACGAAGAACAATGCCGAGTTGATCGTCATTGTGACGCCGGAAATTGTTTCTCCGGTTCCGGCGGGAACGGAGATCGCAGTGCCGAAGTACCCGCAATCGTTCCTGCCGCCGAACTCAAACACGCCCATGCACACGCCGGATACGGCAGGTACTCCGCAACCGGCTCCAACGACCATGCCGGTCGAACAGTTGATTGAGAGCATGAAACCGGAAACACCGCTCACCGATTCCGGCTATGGTGGTGGTGGTGGCGGCGGTGGCGGCGGTGGCGGTGGTGGCGGCGGAGGATCTTCGCCGCAGTAGGTTCGTCCATGACGCGAGCGAGACTTCGATTGGCCTGTCGCAATCGACCGATTTATCAAGAAACCCCATTTCTAAAATGGGGTTTCTTGATCTGTGGTCCGCCTTCCGAATGAACCACGTTTCCCGCAGAGGGTGTTGTAGAAGCGAACAGAAGCCACCCGCGGACCGGGGCTCTGGATGCCCGTCCAGGATTCACGGAGATTGAGGAATGCTGGCAGCGGTCTCGTCTCATCTTGACCCCAATTCTTAGGACCAGCCCGGTGAAGAAGCATGAGGTTTAGGCTGACAAACATTACGCGCAATGTGGATTTGGCCGATGGCGTCGAGATCGCCGACAGCGCTGGGAAGCGCTCGAAGGGTCTACTAGGACGCTCGAAGCTTCTGCCCGGTGAAGGGCTCTGGATCGTGCCCTGCGAGGCGGTCCACACATTCGGCATGCAGTTTGCCATCGATCTGATCTATCTCGACAGACGCCGCCGCATCCGCAAGATCCGCCGTAACCTGCGCCCGTGGCGCTTTTCCGGCTGCCTTGTCGCCCATTCGGTCGTCGAGCTGGCGGCTGGCTCGATCCACGCGGAAATGGCAGATATTGGCGATCTGGTCGAGTTCTCACCGGCCCCCGCTGGAGATGCGGTCTCTGAGGCTCGTCCGAACGACGGTGAATGAGTGTTCAGACACCGATCTTTTCCCGAAAATGGAAAGTACATTCAAAAGCATTGCGCAAATGGGGTTGTGCATCACGTTGCGCTCGCACAGTCTGCTCCGAATCGTCTTCCGCTACCGAACTGATTCATCTGGATTTTGTGATGTCTATGCATCTCCCACTTTTGTGTGATGTAAACCAACGTCGGTCAACCTCACGACCGCATGTAAACTGCCGTACACACCAGAAAGTAACGTTGACGCTTCTAAGTGGTTGAGCTTTAATCACTATAAGCTTTTCGTCCGAAATGGCAGCACAGTTGCTAAGAAATAACTAACCCAGGCTGTTCGCTGGCAAACCAAGCTTAGGAGAGAATGAAGATGAACGAGATGATTCTAAAGATGTATGTGAAGATGCAGACCCTGATGGCACGTGAAGAAGGTCAGGATCTGGTTGAGTATGCGCTGGTTGTTGCTCTGATCGCGTTCGGTGCGGTTACCGCGATGAAGGGTCTGTCGACTGAAATCAACCTGGCCTTCAACACGATCAGCAGCGAACTCGGCAGCTCACTCTAATCAGTTGAACGTGTTTCCTGACTCTGCGAAAGTCAGGATGCAAGCTGGAAGAATTCCAGGGCAGATCGGTGAGGGACTTGTTCCCCAAGTTCCCTATAGATATCGCGCTCAACATGGAGCTTGCTGTTTTGTAGATTGAAGATGTTCGCTGCATAAAATGTTAGGGAGCGAATAACTCCCCCTTCTTGTCCGCAGGGTCTAGAAATTTATCTGTCAGTTACCTCGGGTTGCGGATGAGCCCACAATGAGACGGATCAATTCTCGTCTTCTTGTGCGATCTGGCAGCCTACTTTCGCTGAGGTTTGCTCCTTCAATCGGGGCTACCTCTGCCGTCCCAAGCCGCAGTCGCAGCGTCGTGCTTCACCCCGTCATGTTCTTACTCTGATCCCGTCTGCTGCAAGTTGGGTACTACGCATCGTGCAGAACGGAGTATCTTGTTCATGAGAACGCAACGGATGGTGAGTCGATGATCAACGGAAAACGCGTTGCGGTGGTGATGCCTGCGTACAATGCGGAAAGGACTCTGGAGAAGACCGTCGCGGAACTTACGGAACTGGTCGATATCAAGATTCTCGTCGATGACTCAAGCAAAGACCAGACGGCCGCACTCTCCAAAGAACTCGGCATCCAAACCTTCATCCACGACAATAACTATGGCTACGGGCGCAACCAGCAGACCTGCTATCGCGAGGCGCTTGCAGCAGGTGCGGATATTGTCGTCATGGTCCATCCGGACTATCAATACACCCCCTTGCTTGTGCCCGCCATGGCGGGAATGATCGCAAGCGGAATCTATGATATGGTCCTCGGTTCCCGCATTCTGGGCGCCGGTGCACGAAAAGGTGGAATGCCGCTCTACAAGTACATCGCCAACCGTTTCCTAACAGCGTTCCAAAACCTTTTTCTCGGTATCAAGCTGTCCGAATATCACACCGGCTTTCGCGCGTTTTCGCGCGAGCTTCTTACCGCTCTGCCGCTGGTTGAAAATTCCGACGACTTCGTCTTTGACAATCAGATGATCGCCCAGGCGGCGATGTTCGGATTCCGGATCGGCGAAATCTCCTGCCCCACAAAATACTTCAAAGAGGCGTCTTCTATCAATTTCAAACGGAGCGTCGAGTATGGCCTGGGCGTGCTCGCTACGACCCTGTCCTTTGTGGCGCACAAACATGGAATTCGTCGCATTCCTAGATTCGATGAAGGCGGACGCCGTATCTTAAGTTATGCTTCCCCCCTGGCACCGCGCCGTTCGTGAGGCAGGTGGTGGACTCCAGCAAAACATGGAAGCAGATAGCGGCGGTTTTCCTCCTCCTTTTCGGTGGCGGCATCTCGCTTTGGTGGGCCGTGTCGCTGGAGCGAGGCACGCAAACAGGGATCATGGGTTTTCCCGGCATCTATCTTGGAACGCGATGTCTTCTGCACGGTTGCGATCCGTACAATGTGCAGCAACTCCAACAAACCTACGCGGCCGCAGGTCTCGCTCCCGCATCTGAAGCGACGGCATTGCGCCAGTCGGTCACCCTCTATGTCAATCTTCCCTCTACGTTCTTGTTTGTCGCGCCCTTCGCTTTGCTGCCGTTAGGCACGGCGCAGTTCCTCTGGTCATCGCTCGTCGTGGGCAGTTTCTTTCTCGCCTCGGTCGCGACATGGTATCTGGCTAAAAGATATGCGGCTGACGTAGCACTTATCCTGAGCTTCTTGCTGCTCGCGAACTGCGAGATCCTCTTCGCCGGAGGCAATACCGCAGGGCTTGTGGTCGGCCTCTCTGTCCTGTCGGCCTACTGTTTTCTCGAAGAGCGGTTCATCGGATTCGCAGTGGTCGGTCTTGCTGTGAGCCTCGCAATCAAACCACACGATGCCGGACTGATCTGGCTCTACTTCGTCATTGCGGGACGAACTCATCGCCGGCGCGCAGTGCTTTCGGCTGCGCTTGCGGTCGGACTGGCCTGCATTGCCGTTCTCTGGGTCAGCTACTCGGCCCCTCATTGGTTTCCCGAGTTCCGCGCTAACCTGGCGGCCATCTCCGCGCACGGCGGGATCAACGAGCCGAGCCCAACCTCCATCGGCGTCAACAGCCCCGACATGATCGTCGATTTGCAGACAGTGACCAGTGTCTTCGCTGCTGATCCCCTCATCTATAACCTCGCAGCCTACGTTCTCTGCGGTACGCTTTTTGTGCTCTGGGTTGTTGCTGTCCGCCGCATGAGGCAAACTCTGCCCAATGCGCTGTTCGCACTCGTGTCGGTTGCGGCGTTGTCGATGCTCGTTACCTATCACCGTTCGTACGATGCACGGCTTCTGCTCCTCTCCATCCCAGCCTGTGCCATTCTGTGGGCGGAGCGCGAACCGATCCGATGGGGCGCTCTCTTTCTGAGCGCAGCCGGCATTCTCATGACGGGGGACATCCCGCTCACCATTGTTGTCTATACGACCCGCAACCTGCGCTCCTACGCAGACGGACTTGCAGGCAAGCTGCAATTCATCTTCCTGGCTCGTCCGGCACCGCTTTTGTTGCTCGCTATTTCGGCCTTCTACTTGTGGGTCATTTTCAGGCGCGCGACCAATGCCTCGGCGGGCACCCGAACAGCGGCGGGAACCATTCCATCTCTTGCCCCCTCGAAGGTCTCTTAGGAAAAGAGATGCTGCGGTCAGTGGACACGAGCGAACAGTTCGTACTGGTCGTCTTTGCCCGTGCCCTCGGTTCGCACAACCTTCCACTGGGGTGTGCGCTCGAGCCAGTAGCAGATTGGCTCGCTCTTGCGGAGCAGGACGTGATCTACGCGATATTTGTCGAGAAGGGCCAGCGAATTCTGCGAATGGAAGACATCGATAAAATCCTTCATGACGCCATGATGTTCGAAGGTATCCCAACGTGTATCGATAAAGGTGGGCTTTCCGTTGAAGTCCATGATTCCGCCCAGATGCTCATGATTCAGCGTGCGCCAGGAGGGCTGAATCGAGGCAATCGTCTGTAGTGGAAACTCGGTGGCCAACCCCTCCTGTAGAGAAGCCCGCGATGGGAAATAGAGCGCGACCACACCGAGCACGGCGGCAGCGACAACACCATTCATGACTGGGATCGTCCGCGGATTGGGCTGCGTCGGGAAGAAGCTTCGCGTCAAATCGGCGGCGATCATTGGAATTGCGATCACCGCGGCCATGAACGTGAAACGGGCATGATCGAAGGCCGCGTACCACGCGAAAAAGACGAATGCCATTTCGTAAATCTTCCACTTCCTGGCATGCATCACGTTCGTGAAGAGAGTCAGCGCGATGAAGGCTACAGCCGCTTTGCCCACAACCCATCCGAGGTTCAGGGGCTGCCATTCCTGCACGTTCCCGATGTTCAATGTCTGATTCAGCGCCATGTCGAGCGGGTTCCAGACCAGGCGCCAGCCATACGGATTGACCATCAATGCCGCGAGGCTCACACCGAACACCGACAGCCACCGATTGCGCTCGTCTCGCGAAAATGGCTCCTGGCGAAAGATTCCGGCATCCACGCGGAAGAGTCCGCAGAGAATGTAGAGCCCCAACAAGCCGAGGCCGATGAACCAACTGCCGTGCAGGTTAACCCACAGGCAGAACAAGGGCGGCAGTAGCCAGATGACACGCCGTCCTCCGCGTTCGACAGCATCCAGAATGCACAGCTCCGCCGACATCGCGAGATAGCCGAAGAGGATCGTCCGCGCGTTGGCATTGACCCACATCAGAACGAATCCAAGAGCGGCCATCCAGAGGGCGACGCCCGGGTTCTTGGATCGCAGGAAGCCGCGCCAATACACAAAATGCAGATTGGCGCTGAGGGCAAGCCAAGTCACGAGGTAAACGCCGACCAGTCCGAAGATCCGATACCCGAGCCAAAACGGCATCTCCGAGAGCCATTCCGGATCGATCCAACGCTGGCCGGTGACCGTGAAGGAATAGGGCTCAACGTGGATGAAATGGTGAGTCTGGTCAAGGACGCGCGCGTCGGCGAGATGCCACCAGATGTCGGGATCGGCCAAGGTGTGCGCCGGGTTACGAATTCCTGAAAGGATTACGGGGATAAGCGCCAGGATCGCCATGTCCATCAAGTGGCGGCTGAAGATACCTTTCAGAATGCGCGCCCATTGAGCGTCGCCGCGCGTTTCCGTTGGCTGTTCGACGGCAGTTTCCTGCTCAATGGGGGAGGGGTTCATAGGATCACATTACCGGAGCCTCCACGAAGCCACAAGCAAATCCAGACTCTCCGCAGCATGATCCGTATTACATGTGTCACCTTCCCTTGCAGTCTCGAAAACAGCTCTCGCGAGCGCATCTCCGGCCCCGAATCAAAGAGTCTTCGCCTGCTAGACTGGCTACCGTGCCTGACCAAGCAAAACCGCCGGTTTTTCTCCTCGATGCGATGTCTTTTATCTTTCGTGCATACCATGCAATGCAGCGCAGCCGGCCGATGTCGACCCGTTCCGGAGTCCCCACGGCCGCCACTTATGTCTTCGTCAACATGATTCGGAAGCTGCGCCAGGACTTCACGCCGCGCTACTTTGCCGCCGTCTTCGATGTCAGTGGCGAGGTCTTTCGGGACGAACGAGCCCGCGCCATCGGCAAGCTGCGTAAATGGAGTTCGAAGACACAAAGTTTTGAAGAAGTGAGTTACGAGGGGTATAAGGCGCATCGCGAAGCAATGCCCGAAGATCTGCGGCGCCAGGTTCCCTACATCCGGCGCGCCCTCGAGGCACTTCGCATTCCGGTTCTCGAAGCCGTCGGCTTTGAGGCGGACGATGTGATCGGCACGCTCGCGCGCGAGGCAGCCGAGCGCCAGCACGAAGTCTTCATCGTCTCCGGAGACAAGGACATGATGCAGCTGGTCACGCCGCGCGTGAAGGTGCTGAATCCGCAAAAAGACAATTTGATCCTCGACTCGGCCAAGGTTACGGAAACGCTCGGCGTTCCGCCGGAGAAAGTCATCGATGTGATGGCCCTGCGGGGCGACTCAGTCGACAACATTCCGGGCGCACCGGGCATAGGCGACAAAGGCAGCGTCGAACTGATATTGCAATTTGGCAGCGTGGAAGAGGTGCTGAACCGCGCCGCGGAGGTAAAGCGAAAGAGCTATCGGGAATCGCTCGAGCAGAACCGGGAGGCCGTTCTTCTGTCAAAGGAATTGGTGACGATCGATTGTCACGTGCCTCTCGAGCTGGACCTCGCGGCAATGGAGACGGCCGCCCCCAATGTCGAAGCTTGCCGCGAGCTTTTCGCCGAGTTGGAATTCACTTCCCTGCTCCGCGAATTAGGGCCCTCGACGACGGGGCCACAGGTGAATCTTCTCGAAAACCCTAACGAGGAGCAAACCGCTTCGTTTTATCTGGCTGCGCGCCGCCAGGGCTTCGCCTTTGCGATCGACGCCGCAGAACCCGTTGCCGAAGATACCGACGAGAGTGCCGCGCAGGCGCCATCACTGCTCGATGTGCTCGAACAGGCCGAGAAGAAAACCCTCGCCCACATTGGCGTGTGTGCCGATGCTGAGACAGCTTTGCAACTTCCGCTCGGACCCGAGCTGCGCCAACTGCTGCACGACCCCACTGTTCCCAAGCAAGTCCATGACATGAAGCTTGCGCTGCATGTCTTCCACGACCTGGGTGTCGAGATCTCCGGGCCCGTCGGTGACTCCATGTTGCTCTCCTATGTGCTCAACCCCACGCATGCCACTCAAAGACTCGCGGACGTGGCCGTGCGCCATGGAGAGGGATCGCCGACATCGCTGGCTGCGGCCGCAGCCTCGGTACACAAGCTGGTCGCTGAGCTTTCGCTCGAAGTGGAGAAAGCGGACCTGACGCGCGTCTATCGCGCCATCGACCTGCCGCTGGCACCCGTTCTCTATCGGATGGAGAAGGCTGGCGTGCGGATCGACATCGGCGTGTTGAACGGCTTGTCAAAGCGTTTTGCCCTCGAGATGGAACGCGTAAGCGAACGCATCTTTGAGCAGGCCGGTCGCCGTTTCAATATCAATTCGCCGAAGCAACTGGGCGAGGTGCTGTTTACGCACATGGCGCTGCCGGCTCCCGTGGTTCGTGGCAAGGGCAAAGCGATTTCAACCGCCCAGGATGTGTTGGAGCAGCTTTCGGAAGCGCACGAAGTGCCGCGGCTGGTCCTCGAATTTCGCCACCTCGCAAAACTCAAATCGAATTACGTCGATGCCCTTCCCTCGCAGGCGGACGCAGAGTCGCGCGTACACACCACGTTTCAAGCAGCAGCAACCACGACCGGCCGGCTCTCTTCCGTTAATCCCAACTTGCAGAACATTCCTATCCGCACTGAATTGGGGCGGGAAATTCGTGCGGCCTTTATTGCAGCTCCGGGAATGCAGCTGCTCTCCGCCGACTATTCGCAGATTGAATTGCGGCTCCTGGCTCACTTTAGTGGCGATCCTCTGCTGGTGCGCGCCTTTGCGCAGGGCGACGACATTCATACGCTCACAGCCAGCGAAGTGTTTGGCGTGCCCGCCGAATTGATGGACAAGGAGACGCGCAACCGCGCCAAGGCCGTGAATTTTGGAATCGTGTATGGTATCTCCCCGTTTGGGCTAGCCTCGCAATTGGGGATCCCGCAAGCTGAAGCCCGCGCCTATATCGACCGCTATTTCGCGCGTTACCAGGGCGTGAAGGCTTTCATCGAAAAGACCCTTGAAGAAACGCGCCGATCCGGAAGTGTCCGCACCATGTTTGGGCGGATGAGACCGATACCGGACATCGAGAGTCGCAACCCGAACCAGCGCGGTTTTGCCGAACGCACCGCGGTCAACACTCCTCTGCAGGGCACGGCGGCCGACCTCATCAAGCTGGCCATGATTGCGCTCGACAAGAAGCTTGCCGAACGGCGCCTGAAGACGAAGATGCTCCTGCAGGTGCACGACGAACTGCTGTTCGAAGTGCCGGAAGAGGAGACCAAGGAAGTGGAAGGCCTGGTGCGAGCGGAGATGGAAGGGGTCATCGAGTTGAGAGTCCCACTGCTCGTCGACCTGGGCTTCGGCCCGAATTGGAGAGACCTGTAGCACATTACCTCCATGAGTACCTTTCTCTTGTCTCACCTTCTCGTCCGATTCTAGCGATGCTAGGATGGCCGCAATGATCTCGAACGAGGAAATAGAGCCGTGCCTGACGGCGGTTATGCCGGTCTACAATGAAGCGGCCACGGTGGCAAAAGTGATAGGAGTCGTCCTCGCCCAGCGCCCCGTGCGGGAGCTGGTGGTTGTGGATGACTGCTCGCAGGATGGGACCTGGGAAAATCTTGAGCGACTTGCTGCGGGTGACCCGAGGATCAAGCTTTACCGGCATGCCGTAAACCAAGGAAAGGGTGCGGCCCTTCGCACAGGGATCGCGCAGGCAACCTCGCCGATTGTCATTGTCCAGGATGCAGATCTTGAATACGATCCGGCCGAATACTATTTATTGCTGGCGCCCATTCTCCGTGGAAAAGCTGACGTCGTGTATGGATCGCGATTTCTGGGAGGCTCAGGTGCTCACCGGGTCCTCTATTTCTGGCACTCGGTGGGGAACAGGTTTCTCACGATGTGTTCGAACATGGCCACCGATTTGAACCTTACGGATATGGAGACCGGCTACAAGGCCTTTCGGCGCGAGGTTATTCAAGGAGTCAAATTCGATGAGAATCGGTTTGGGTTCGAACCGGAGATCACGGCGAGACTGGCGAAGATGCGCGCGCGTTTCTACGAAGTGGGAATCTCGTATGAAGGCCGGACTTATGCCGAGGGGAAGAAAGTCGGATGGCGAGACGGCTTTCGGGCACTGTGGTGTATCTGCAAATATAACTTTTCCAAAGCATGAATATGCCTAACGAGATAGCGACGACTGAGGACTTCGAATTTGCTGCGTTGGCAGAGGCAAAGAATTACCGCGCCGCGTTGCTTCGGGATTTTCGCCAGTATCTGCGCGGAAATGTGCTTGAAGTTGGCTCCGGCATCGGACAAATCACCGCCGAGCTGTTGAGGAGCCCAGGGATCGAGAAGGTGGTCTCGATCGAACCCGATCCTGCTTTCTGTGCCCAGTTGCGCACCCGTCTTCCTGGGCATGAGCTGGTGCAAGGTTCCGTAGCGGATCTCAGGTCAGAGGTACGCTGGAATGCGATTCTAAGTATCAACGTCCTGGAGCACATCGAGAGCGATGTGGACGAGTTATCCACCTACTATCGACTTCTCCAACCTTCGCGTGGATCACTCTGCTTGTTTGTTCCCGCGCGGCCCGAGATTTATGCACCGATCGACCGGGATTTCGGACACTTCCGCCGTTACACGCGGACCGAACTTATAGAGAAGTTGCAACGGGCCGGGTTTTCAATTCGAAGCCTTAGGTACTACAACTTGGTCGGATACTTTCTGTGGTGGCTGAATTTTCGGGTGATGAAGCAGCGTTCGTTTAACGTGG
>DATDIQ010000046.1:0-56726 GCA_036520995.1 Occallatibacter sp. | reverse complement strand
GAGCCAGATCAAACCGCCGTCATGGGGTTTGAAAGCCAGACTGACTGCAAAGCAAACCATGCCAACCCGAACGAATCGATCATGGAGAAACGAGAGAGTCGCCAAAATACAGAACGGAACCACGAAGCCGGCTGGGTTGGCAAAGTAGATCAACGACCCGCTGTTGGCGAGGAGGAAGCACACGAGCAAACCTGCCGCCAGGGGCACCCTTGCGGCGCCAACTTTCCACAACAAGACCGACGCGATCAAGACGCTTCCCCCGATGATCAGAACCCAAAGAGCGAGCCCGACTTTCTCCGGAAAGAGCGCGAGTAAGACAGTGAGTGGAAACGCAGACGGAAGGTAAGGGTTCTTGGTGACAACAATTCGGCTCGGGTCTGGAGTTGCAGGAGGCGGCACCTCTCTTGAGTAGAGCTGCTCAATGTCGCTTTCGCTGTAAGGATCGCAATGCTGTAGGAGGCATGCGCCACTGTAGTAGGCTGTCCTGAAATCATGGAGGGGAGCGTTGCCCGCGACTACGAGAAGGAAGCTCATCGAAATGAAGATGGCCATCCCCAGCAAGACCAGGTAAAGGCCATCGGTGCGGGCCTTTTTGTTTTGTACGTCTTCGGGAGCCGCGGTCATGCCATCCCGGGACACAACGGTTCCTTGCGTTGACGAACCCATAACGATATTGTTGCAAGAATTCTTTGCAATTGTGAGTGCTTTCCACGGCACCTGGTTACGGTCGGTATTCTGCACGGATGCAGGCACCGGCAACCGTTGATATCGCGATCCGGTCCCGGTTTCGCAGAGCCTGCGCCAGACGGAACGCGGTAATCTGGAAGGCAGCGTGATCCCGGAAACCACACAAACTGTGCCTCCAGCCAGCCCGACAGTGACGGCTGAACCCATCGAACCCGACACATCCAACGCCCCCTTGGATGGGGCGGCCGTCGCAGCAACGACAAAGAGCCGGTTGGATCACGCGGCTGAATTGACCCCCTTCATGCGCCAGTGGTCGGCGGCGAAGGGCGAGAACCCCGACGCGCTCCTGTTCTTCCGCATGGGCGATTTTTACGAGCTCTTCTACGACGACGCGGTGGTCGCGAGCCGCGAGTTGCAACTGACCCTGACGGCGCGGGACAGAGAGAGGCAGATCCCCATGTGCGGGGTCCCCTACCACGCTGTGGAGAACTATCTGACCCGCCTCTTGCGCAAGGGCTTCCGGATCGCTATTTGCGACCAGATGGAAGACCCGAAGCTTACCAAGAAGATCGTGAAGCGCGAAGTGATACGAGTTCTCTCCCCCGGAACAGCGCTGGACTCGGGGCTGGGGCAAGAACAGAACAACTTTCTCGCGGCCTGTTGCGAATCCGAGAGCAATGACAAGCGGGTTGGAAGCCTGATCGTTGCCATCGCCCTACTCGATGTGTCGACGGGTGAATTTCGAACTGCCGAGTTTCACGGAGCAAAGGCACGAACCCAGGCAGCCGAAGAGATTCTGCTCTGCGGCGCAAGCGAGGTTCTGCTGCCGACGAGCGCCGAGATCCCGGCTGGCCTGGAACGCATCGCTGCTTGCACGCGTGTCGAGGATTGGGTGTGGACCCGCGACTTCGCGGTGCCGCTGGTGGAACGGCAGCTGAAGGTCCGTACGCTCGAAGGCTTCGGTCTGGTTGGACACGAGGCAGCGGCCATTGCTGCTGGGGCGGTGCTGCACTACGTGCAGACCACGCAGAAGAATGAGGCCCTGCACATCGATTCGCTGCGGTTTCAGGAGCACTCGACCGCGCTTGAGCTCGACCAGGTGACGGTGCGGAACCTGGAGCTGGTGGAACCGTTGTTCGCGGGGCAGGACGATCGAGCGACCCTCTTTCATACCCTCGACGCATGCCAGACACCGATGGGCAAGCGGCTGCTGCGGGCGACGATTCTGAGGCCGTTGATGGATGCAATGGCCATCGAAGCTCGCTACGAGGCAGTGGGAGAAGCGCACAAGGACCTGATGAAGCGCGAAGACGTGCGGCGCGCGTTCGCAGGCATTCTTGATCTGGAGCGGCTGCTGGCCCGGTTGAGTCTCGATTCTGCGGGGCCGCGCGATGTGGGCGCACTAGCCGCAAGCTTAGAGCGGTTGCCGAAGCTGAGGGCGGCGCTTGCCGGCCTGGCTGCACCGTTGTGGCGTTCGTTGAATGAGAGGCTTGATGCGCTTGAAGACGTAACTGCCCAAATTACCCGCACCCTTGCGCCGAATCCCCCGCTCACGATGGCGGATGGAGGGGCTATCGCTGGCGATGTGGACACAGAGCTCGATGAACTGAGAACAATTTCAACCACGGGGCGTCAGCAGATTGCTGCGATTGAAGAGCGTGAGCGACAGAGAACGGGGATCGGGTCGCTGAAGGTGCGCTATAACTCGGTGTTCGGCTATTACATCGAAATTTCGAAAGCGAATCTTGCCCTGGCGCCGGCGGATTATGAGCGCAAGCAGACACTGGTAAATGCCGAACGATTCACAACGCCCGAGCTGAAAGAGTATGAGCGCAAGATTCTGACCGCGCACGATCGGTCAATCGAGATCGAGAAGCGGATCTTTGCCGACTTGCGAAGGTTTGTCCTTGAATCGACGAGCCGCATCAAAAAAAGTTCGGCCGCGGTGGCCGAAGCGGACCTCCTGTCCTGCTTTGCGCATCTGGCCGCGAGCCGGAGTTATGTGCGGCCGTTGCTCGTCGACGACGCCGTCCTTGAAGCCGTCGCCGCCCGCCATCCGGTCATTGAGTGCTGGATGGAGGAGACGCGCGAGGGGCGTTTTATTCCCAACGATCTTTATTTGAACGCGGGCCCGGAGGGACCCAGCCTGCTGCTGATAACGGGACCAAATATGGGCGGCAAGAGCACCTACCTGCGGCAAGCGGCGATGCTGGTGCTGATGGCGCAGATGGGCAGTTTCGTGCCGGCCCAGAGTCTGCGCCTGGGTCTCGTGGATCGCATATACACCCGCATCGGCGCGAGCGATAACGTAGCGCGCGGGCGATCGACGTTCATGGTCGAAATGACCGAGACTGCGACCATCCTGAACACCGCAACGGCGCGATCGCTGATTTTGATGGATGAAATGGGGCGCGGCACGGCGACCTTTGACGGATTGAGCCTGGCATGGGCGACAGTCGAGTATCTGCACGCCGAGACCGGCGCGCGGACGCTGTTTGCGACCCACTACCACGAGCTGACCATGCTGGCAGAAAAGTTAAAGCGGGTGCGCAACCTGCGTGTCGGCGTGAAAGAGGCTCCGGGTGGCATCGTGTTTCTGCACCACATTGAGCCGGGCGCAGCCAGCAAGAGCTACGGTATCGAAGTGGCGAAGCTTGCGGGACTGCCGGCTGCGGTCATCGAGCGTGCGCGCCATGTTTTGAGACAGCACGAAAAACAGGAGCAGCAGAGCGTCCAGCAGGAGACTGCGCTGGAGCCCATGCAGATGACGATCTTTACGCCGCTCTCGCAGCGCATCGTGGATCGCATTGAGGCGGTGGATGTGAATGCGTTGACGCCCCTCCAGGCGCTCAATCTGCTCGAAGAGTTGCAGCAGGAATTGAAGGACAAGGGCTGAAGAGCAAGGCCCGAAGAGAGGACGAGACGGATGGCACTGGGATTGCGGCAAGCAGCCGGGAGTCTGCTAGTGGTCGGCCTCGGCGGAGTCGAACTGACGGGGATGGAACGTGCATGGCTGCGACTGGTGCGGCCTGGCGGTGTCATTCTCTTCAAGCGCAACATCGTGGATGCGCGACAGACACGGGCGCTGCTCGACGAGGTCACCCGTGTTGGAGTGCCCCATGCTGTGCGTTGCGTCGATGTGGAAGGCGGCACCGTGAATCGCCTGCGCGATGCGCTATCGCCGGTGCCCTCGGCGCAGGCCGTGGGAGCAGCGGTCGCGAAGACGGGCAAGACAGCGTTGGCTCGGGAACATGGCGAGTTGATTGCGCGCGCCGTCAAGGCATTCGGCTTTAATACAACACTTGCGCCCGTAGTCGACCTGGCGCTCCCGGAATCGACGGAGGTGTTGGGTTCGCGGCCCCCGGGGCCGGATGCAAACTCCGTAATTGCCTATGCGGAGGCCTACCTGGCTGGGCTTGTTGCGCACGGAGTAGTAGGCTGCGGCAAGCATTTCCCGGGCCTGGGCGGTGCCTCGGGAGACACACACTTTGTGACACCGGCGATTGAGCGGACGCAACAACAAATATGGAATGAAGATCTCGTACCCTATCGCCGGCTGCATGCGGCTATGCCGATGATCATGATGAACCACGCGGCGTATCCCAAGACCCCGGGAAAGAGCCGGCCGGCAAGCGCATCGGATTTTTGGATCACGACCGTACTGCGAAAGCAGATCGGGTATCGCGGCATCATTTTGTCGGACGATCTGGAGATGGGCGGCATTCTCAAATTTCTGTCCGTGGACGAAGCTGCCGTTGCCGCGGTGCAGGCTGGTTCGGATCTACTCGAGGTCTGCCACAGCGCCGAGCTGATTCTGCGCAGCTATGAGGCTCTGATTCGCGCAGCGGAAACGTCGGCGGCGTTTCGCAAGTTGCTGCTCGTTCGGGCCCGCGCGGTTGCGCACAAGCAGGCAAAGCTCTATGCGAAGGGCGTGGCTCGGGCGGCAACCGGCAAGGAGCTCGATGGCTTGCGCGCAGCGATCGGACGATTCAGCGAGCGCATCGCGGCGAGTGCGAAAGACGATGTGATTGTGCCAAGGTCGATTTCGCCGGCGGAAGTTTCATGAACCCCAAACCCATGATCGTCGCGGGTGTGATGAGCGGAACCTCTGCCGATGGGATCGATGTGGCTGTGGTGCGGATTTCCCGTGCCAAACGATTGACCGTCAAGCTGCTCGCGCACGAGGCATTTCCCTACCCTGCTGCGTTGCGACGCGCCGTGCTGGAAGCAATGAACGCGCAGTCCACTTCGACAGCCAAGCTGGCGCGGTTACACTGGCGCCTCGGAATCGCCTATGCGGACGCGGTGCGCACAACAGCGAAGAAACATAGGGCAAAACTCGACTTGATCGGATGCCATGGGCAGACGCTCTATCACCAGGCGCAGGTGGAGCGCTCCCTGGGTCAGGAGTTTGCCTGTACCTGGCAGCTTGGCGAAGCATCGACTGTCGCTCTTTGCACCGGTGCGCATGTCGTCTCGAATTTTCGCCCTGCAGACATGCTGGTGGGCGGCCAGGGAGCGCCGCTGGTCCCGATGCTCGATCATGTGCTTTTTTCGGATCGGAAACGCGGGCGGGTTCTGCAGAATATCGGCGGCATTGCGAACTTAACGGCCATTCCCGCGGACAGCACGCTCGACGACTTGATCGCCTTCGACACGGGGCCCGGCAACATGGTGATGGACGCTTTGGCACAGACTCTCTTCGGCGAGAAGTACGACCGCAACGGTGCGATTGCCGCGCGCGGCGCAGTGCTGGCGCAGGTGCTGGAGCAAATGCTGCGGGATCCGTATTTTCGGCAGAAGCCTCCGCGCACGGCGGGACGCGAGCAATATGGACGGGAGTACGCGGCGCGCTTTCTGAAGGAGTGCAGGCGGCACACGAAGAGCAACGAAGACGCTGTGGCAACCGCGACGGCGCTTACAGCAGAAAGTATTGCCGAAAGCTATGCGCGATTTGTTGGCCGCAGGATGACGGGTGCTCCGGTGGACTACATCGTCTCAGGTGGCGGTGCGCGCAACGCGACTTTATTGGCAATGCTGACGCGCCGGCTGCATCCAATGGGATGCACTGTGGTAACGAGCAAGAAGTTCGGAATGCCGGCAGAGGCCAAGGAGGCCGCAGCCTTCGCACTGCTGGCGTGGCTGACGTGGTACCACCTGCCGGGGAATGTCCCGGCAGCCACTGGAGCCAGATTTGCGCGGATCCTGGGGCAAGTAACATATGCGTCGTAGCGTCAAAGGACTTGCGTCGATACTTGCGATAAAACGCCGTATGAATCCCGCATCCTGAAAGGGCTGGGCAATCATGGCCCGGTGCACTCTTCCGTGGGAGAAATGGGAAGGAAAACGGGGTGCTTCAACCTTTTGGCGGGCTGAGTCGTCTACTGGAATGGGGATGGAAGGACGCAGAGGGGCATGCTGTTGCGGACGACGCGGGGTTGGAAGTTGAAGAGAATGAGAATGAATCGAGTCGCGTGGTTGTGGGCGACAGTGTGTGCGCTGGTGTTTTCGAGTGCATCGGTTTATGGACAGCAATCAGGCCGGTTTGTCGGCACCGTGACTGCGATCAGCGGAGACGTGCTCACCATAAAGGCGGATGCCGGCGACGTGCGTCAGGTCGAGGTTCCGTCGAGTGCGGTTGTACGGCGCGTGGAACCGGGGCAGAAGGATTTGAGCTCGGCCGTGGCGATTCAGATGAGCGACCTGGCGACGGGCGACCGAGTGCTGGTTCGGATCGATCCCAATGCAAGGGGCGAAACACCGCAGGCAACCCAGATTATTACGATCAAAGCTGCCGATGTAGCCCAAAAGCAGCAGCAGGAGCGCGAAGATTGGGCGCGCAGCGGCGTCGGAGGGCTGGTGAAGAGCGTTGATCCGTCCGCTAGCGTCCTTGTGTTGACCAGCGGCGCCGGTCCCACGCTAAAGATCATCAAAGTGCATGTGAGCAAATCGACGGTGCTGAAACGTTACGCGCCTGCTTCGGTACGATTCGATTTGGCGCAGCCTGGGCCGATCGACGCGATTCAGCCGGGCGACCAGTTGCGCGCACGGGGAACCAAAAATGCCGATGGCACCGAACTCGATGCCGCCGAGGTTGTGTCGGGGAGTTTCCGCAACATTTCGGGAACCATTGCCTCGCTCGATGCAGCAGGTTCCTCCTTCGCGGTGAAAGATCTGCTGACCAAGAAGCAGGTCACGGTTCACATCACACCCGATGCGCAGATGCACGCGCTGCCCGAGACGATGGCGCGCATGATGGCAGCGCGTTTGAAAGGCACGGCGCCAGGGACGAACGGTCCCGGCGCGGGAGGCACCGTACCTCCAGGACAGGCACGCGCCGCTTACGGCCAGGGTGGCGGACAAGGACAGGGACGCGCCCAAGGCGGCGACATGCAACAGATTTTGAACCGTACGCCAGTCATTCACTTCGCGGACCTGAAAAAGGGAGACGCGGTGATGCTCGTGGGAACCGCAGGCAGTTCGGACGTCACGGCAATCACCTTGCTCACCGGAGT
Source organism: Occallatibacter sp. (assembly GCA_036520995.1). Classification (GTDB taxonomy): domain Bacteria; phylum Acidobacteriota; class Terriglobia; order Terriglobales; family Acidobacteriaceae; genus Telmatobacter. Next base: position 49,524 of record DATDIQ010000046.1, on the reverse strand, counting down.
GGAGCCGTTGCTTCAAGCTCCGGAAGCGAGCCGGGATCTGCTGGCCAACTGGAGCATGGGCTCCGGCGGCGGAGCCGAAGCAGAAGCTCCGTAGAAACACACGAAATAAAAACAGACAATCGAAGTGAGGGAGAAGTGTATTTAAGATCTCATTGTCTCATTCATACTTTTTTTGTGTTCATGGTAGGAATTGCCGCGACGCTAGGGGCAAGCGCGCAAGGTGCGTCGCCAACCACTCCGACTACGCCGGCGATATCGGAGCCTGGCGCGACGGGTTCAGCCGACTTGCATGGTCATGTCACCGACGCGACAGGGGCTCTGATTCCGGGCGCAAAAGTAGCGATCGCCAATAGCGATGGAGTTCCCGTCAAGACCATGAAATCGGATGCAAGCGGCGCTTACGACCTGCGTGGCCTCGCCGCGGGCAGCTACTATGTCCAGGTTTCGTTCGAAGGGTTTGCTCCGTTTCAATCGCAGCTCATCCAGTTAACAGCTGGCCAGATCAAACGGGTCGATGTCTCCATGGCGGTGCAGGCCGAACAGCAGAATGTGGTTGTAACCGATGAATCGCCGGGTGTGAACGTGGAAGCCGGCGGCAATGCGAATTCCGTCGTGATCAAGGGCAAGGATCTTGATGCTCTTTCAGACGACCCGGACGAGTTATCGAACGAGTTGCAGGCGCTGGCGGGCCCTTCGGCCGGGCCGAACGGCGGACAAATTTATATCGACGGCTTCACCGGAGGGCAGTTGCCGCCCAAATCGGCGATTCGCGAAATCCGCATCAACCAGAATCCGTTTTCTGCGGAGTTCGACAAGCTGGGCTACGGGCGCATTGAAATTCTGACCAAGCCGGGCACCGATAAGCTGCACGGGCAGGTTTTCGCGATGGGAAACGACAAGTCGTTCAACACCGGCAACCCATTTACGCCTGATATTCCAGGCTACGACACCTATATGTTCAACGGCAGTCTCAGCGGTTCGCTTGCCAAGCGGGCTTCCTTCTTCGTAAGCGGACAGCAGCGCAACACGGCCGATGCCTATATCTACACCCCCACGCTTCCCACGGGGACGGAATCGGGAGGCATCTACAGCCCGCGCGTGCGGACCAACGTTGCTCCGCGCATCGATCTGCAGTTTGGGCAAAAGAACACGCTCACGATGCGCTACCAATTGTGGCGCGATAGCGAGAGCGGCGTGCTGGGGAGCACGTTGTCGTTGCCCTCGCAGGCGACGGCGTCAACTTCATTAGAGAACACCCTCCAGGTCAGCGATGCCGAAGTGATCAACGACCGCATCGTGAACGAAACACGATTCCAATATCTGCGCGACACGGGAACGGACACATCTGTCAGCAACGCTCCGCAGGTTCAGGTTCCCGGCAGCTTTGTGAGCGGCGGCTCGTCGAGTCAGTATTCCAACGACCATCAGGATCACTACGAATTGTGGAACGAGACAACCATGTCGGCCGGCGCCCATGCGCTGAAATTCGGCACCCGGCTGCGCGATTTCCGCGATGCCAATTCCACGAATTCCAATTTCAACGGCACCTTCAGCTTCGCAAACCTGGCCGCCTATGAAGCGCAGACACCGAATAAGCTGACCTATACTTCCGGGCCGCTTGCAGCCGTGGCAAATCTTTTCGATGCGGCGCTCTTCGTGCAGGATGACTGGAAGGTGAATCGTTTTCTCACCGCATCCGGCGGTATTCGCTGGGAGTCGCAGAACCACATTGCCGATCACAACGATTGGGCGCCCCGCGTGGCCTTTGCCTATGCCCTCGATGGACACAAGAAAGGCGCGCAGCCCAAGACGGTTCTTCGGGGCGGCTTCGGGGTCTTCTACGATCGGTTTTCGCTTTCAGACATGTTGAGCGCGGAGCGGCAAGGAGATACGGCGAACAGCCAGAAACAGGTGACCATCTCGAATCCGACGTGCTTTGACGCTACCAGCCTAAGCAACGTCGACCTCGCCACGTGCGGCACGTCGGCCTCCAGTTCAAACACGATCGTACAGATCGAGCCAAAATATCGCTCTCCCTATACAGAACAGTTGGGTGGGAGCATCGAACGTCAAGTTACGAAGACAATCACGTTCACGGCGACCTATCTTCGCTCATTCGGCGTGCACCAGCTGGTGACCCGCGATGCGAATGCCTACCTGCCGGGCACTTACCAATACGGCAGCGCGACGCTCACCGGGACGCGCCCCAATCCTGCGCTGGGCATCGTCAATCAGTTCTATCCCGAAGCAGTCTTCAAACAAAACCAGGTCATTCTGAATGTGAATGCGCGCATCAGCCCCAAGTTCAGCATCTTTGGCTTCTACAACTGGACCGATGCCAACAGCGACGGAGGGGGCGGGTCGACAGCGTCGAACGCTTATAACCTGAATCAGGACTATGGGCGGGCGGCCTTCGCCTCGACCAACATGGTCTTTATGATGGCCAATTACACCGGACCGTGGGCATTGCGTTTCAACCCGTTTCTTATTGCACAGTCAGGCAAGCCCTACAACATCGTGACCAACAATGACCTCAGCGGAGACAACTTCTTCAACAATCGGCCTGGTCTCGCCCTGGCATCGCAGTGCGACACAAGCAATGGTGAATTTGTGGAAACGTCGTTTGGATGCCTCGATACCACGCCCGCCAATAACTACACCCCGCTGGGGATGAATCTCGGTACTGGACCCTCCGCGGTGGCGTTGAATCTGCGTGTCAGCCGCGCCTTCGGCGTTGGACCGAAGATTGAGAGCGCTTCGGGACAGAATGGCGGTGGACCCAGGGGGCCGGGTGGTGGTGACCGCGGCGGACGTGGCGGCGCTCCCGGCGGCGGTCTGGGGCCTGGTGGCCTCAGCGGTGGAGGTGGTCCGCCGCGCGGTATGTTCGGCGGCCCCGGAACCGGGCGCAAGTACAGCCTGAACTTCAGCGCCCAGGCTCTGAATCTCTTCAATAACATCGACTACGGGCCGCCGGTCGGGGAAATCTCGCCGCAGCCTCTCTCGTCGACCGAATGGGGGCCTGGAGCAAACTTCGGTCGCTCCAGAAGCCTGGCCAAGGGAATCTTTTCTTCGCCGACCAGTTCCGCAGCACGACGCATCTTCGTTCAGGCGGAATTCTCGTTCTGACCATTGCCGTGCGAGACCCACAACGAAAACGCAAAATGATGCGGGAAGGCCGGGGTCCAACGCCTCGGCCTTTTCTCGAATGCGGACCTTACCGTACGGTCGCGGAAACAGTCGCCGGAGTGGCCGGTGCGAAGGCGTCGGTCAACGAGACGACCTGCAGTTGTGCCTTCAAAGCCGCTGGCGTCGCCGAGGTTGTGGCGGCAATCGCGCGCGTTTCGCCCGGCAGCAGGTCGATGTAATTATCGGAGACCTCGGCGTCGAGCGATCCAAAGGAGAGATAGACACTGCGCGCCAACACCTGCGACGTGATGCGAATGGTGTATTTGCCGTTCCCTCCTGTGCTGTCGACGGTGAGATGGGCGGGCGGAAGATGGACCTCCTTGGTCGGCGCGAGATAGATCAGGTTCCGCGACAGCTGGGCATCGCCTGCCGACAGCTCGGCAACCACGAATACTTGCGACGTGTCGGATGCGCCGGCCTGCGCCAACTGGGCGAGGGGCCATGTGAGCGCGACTTTGCTGGCCAACGGATCGATGGTGATGTTTCGCTTGTCCTCCAGCAGGATCTTGCCATCGAAGTTCATCAGCCGCACATCGAGCGTGGCTAGCTGCGGCGCGGTCTTATCGGAAACGATGTAGACCTTCACGGCGCCATTCTCCACATGCGGCGACACGAGAATGGGCGCGTAGAAGCGGCGCGCGTAATACTGCAGAGCCTTCCAGCGGCCTGCGTAGTCGATGCTTGACCACGAGGCGACTGGCCAGCAGTCGTTGAGTTGCCAGTAGATGGAGCCCATCGTCTCGGGCCGCGAACGCCGGAAATACTCTGCGCCAATCTTGATACCTTCAGCCTGCAGCACCTGGCTCACATAGAGGAAGCTTGCGAAGTCTTTGGGCTCGGGATAATCCTTGAGCAGATAGTCGTGGATGATGGAGTTGCCTTCGTTGTTCTTCTGATGGGCCAGCATCACGGGGGTGAAGATGCCGGTGCGATCTTCTGGCCGCGTGAAGGTCTCAATGGTCCGCATCTCGGGGAATGACTGGAAACCATACTCCGTGACGAAGCGAGAATGATGCGTCTCATAGGTTGAGAACGGCACGCGTCCGTGCCAAACGTCCCACAAATGCGCGTCGCCGCTCTGGTAGGTATCGCTGAGCTGCTCGTAGTCGGAGCTGGGCGAACTGGGCCAGTAGGGCGTTTCGGCATCGAGGCGCTCGACTACACGATTGAGAATCCCGCTGAACTCCGTGAGGTAGTCCTGCCACATCTGGTACTTCACTTCGAGTGGAAGTTTGTCACGCGGTCCCCAGTTCAGCGCGACTTCGGTCTCGTTGTTGCCACACCAGATCACGATGCTTGGATGATTGCGCAGGCGGCGCACCTGGTCCTCCGCTTCGGCCTCGATGGTCTGTTTAAAAGTGTAGGTGCCGGGCTGCCAGTCATTGCCGAACATGAAATCCTGCCAGACCATGATGCCAAGCTCGTCGCAGATCTGATAGAACTCGGCGGTTTCATAGTAGCCTCCGCCCCAATGGCGAATCATGTTCATGTTGGCGTCGCGCGCGGACTGCAGAATGCGCCGATACTGCGCGGTCGTGACGCGGTTGGGAAAACTGTCGAACGGAATGACGTCGGCGCCCTTGGCGAATACGGGAATTCCGTTGACGAGAAACTGAAAGCTGCGGCCCCACTGGTCGAGATGGCGATCGAGAACGACGGAGCGCAGGCCGGTTTTGGCGGCGCGCTTGTCGGCGGTTTGGCCGGCAATAGATATCTGTGAGGAGAAGTCGTAGAGCGGCTGATCTCCATAACCGGCCGGATACCACAGCCGTGGCTGACGGATTTCGATGGGAATGTCCAGGACATTCGTGCCAGCGTGAAGAGCGACGATTCTGTTGATCGTGGCGGGAGCCGCGCCGCCAGAGTATTGCACCCCGACCAGCGCCGTGAAGTCTGCGGAAGCCTCCACGGTGATTTGGGCGTCGATGTGGGCGACCGTTTTGCTCACGTCGCGCTGGCGAATCGCGAAGTCATCGATGCGTGCCTTATCCCAAGACTCAAGGCGAACGGGATGCCAGATGCCGCTCGTGACGAAGCGCGGACCCCAATCCCAACCATATTCATAAGCGGGTTTACGGAGGTAGGTCTTTGGCTCCGTCTTGGTGCGCGGCTGCCAGGGATCGGTCGCGGCCACGCGCTGGGCTGCCGAAATGGGAGACGGGAAGACGACGCGCAGCAGATTGCTGCCTCCGTGGACGTGCGCTTTCGCCGGGATCCGCCAGATCCGGAAGGAATCGTCGGCATTCAGGATCTCGGTGTCGTTCAGATAGACCTGTGCTGTCCCGTCAAGGCCGTCGAAGACCAGATCGACGTTCGTCCGCGCAAGTGTCGAAGCTGGAACATCGAAGGTGTCGCGGTATTCCCAGCTAGCATTCTCGATCCATTGCAGCTTGGATTCGTTGTCGCGGTAGAAGGGATCCTCGATATTCTTGTTTGCGAGCAGATCAAGGTGGACATCGCCGGGGACTGTCGCAGGCATCCATCCGCTCTCGGTGTCCTGCGGTGTCGCGCTCACCTGCCGAAACTGCCATCCGTGGTCGAGAACGACGACGGCATTCTCCGCGCGCTGCGACTGAGCGCCGGCAAACAAGCATGGGCCGGAAAAAACTGCGGCAGATAGAACAAGGCGCGCACGCCGGCGCCACAAAGATGAGGGCATTCCATTCTCCAAGGCCTTCCGCAAAAGTGAAGGCGCGGAGGGCAAATTTTCGATGATAAGGGTATCACCCGGCGATTCGATCGGCGGAGCGCAGGCATCACTCGGCGAGCGAAGCATAGAAGGCCTCCCATGCGGGAAAGCGGATCGTAGTGCTGAACTCCGCTTCGATGCGGGCTCGCGCGGCGCGGCCGACCGCCTCGCGCGATTTCTTCGCTTGCTGCATCGTCCGAAACATCGCAGCAGCAAGTCGTTCGGTATCGCGTGCCGGAACAAGCGCGCCGGTGTCCCCGAGCATTTCGCGGACGCCACCCACGTCGGTCGCAACGATCGGTTTCGCCATCGCCATGGCTTCGCCGACTACCAATGGCATGCCTTCCCAGGACGAGGAGAGGACAAACGCGTCGGCGGCATCGAGCAAGGCGGGCATATCGCGACGAAGCCCGAGGCGGCGCACCCGGTCCATGGTGCCGCGGGGAACTGCAAATGCCCTATAGCGTAAGTGGGGCGGCGCAGTTTCACGTCCGGCACCCGCGATCCAAAGTTGCGCGTGGGGAAACGCCGGCCAGACCCGCGCGAACGCTTCAAGGAGCGTGACGAAACCCTTGGCATTGACGATACGGCCGGCGGCGAACCAGATGAAGTGATCGGCGGCGTTGAGTCGCGTGCGCACCTCTTCGCGGCGCATAGGATCAGGCGCGAATTCTGCTGTGTCGATCGCGTTGGCGAGGACGGTGCATTTGCGCGCGGGGACAGCGCCGGAGTGCGCCGCCTGCCGAGCGACCGCCTTGCTCACAGCGGTTGTGCGCACCACAAGAGGGTCTGTGAGGCGGTACGCCAGCGTGCGCAAGGAACCGCCTTCATAGACGTTGTGCAGAGTGGAGATGACCGCCGGGACCACTCCCAACAAGCGCAGTATGCGTGCAAACAGGTTCGCGGGAAAGGTATGGCTGTGCAGCAAATCGGGATGGAAGGCATGGAGAACGCGGCGCGCGCGAAGGATCCCAAGAGACAGGGGTAGCGGTCCTTTGTGGAGGTCGAGGTAGACGACACTGAGGTGGGTGGGCCACTCTTCGTGCTGACGTTCGCGGAGCACGATCAGAAGAACAGGATGTCCGTGCGTGGCCATGTGCTCCGCCAGCGCGACCACCTGCTTCTCGGCGCCGCCGATCCCGAGCGAAGTCAGCAAATACGCGATGCGCATCGTCCCCTGCCCCACTGAGATTTGGGAGTGGAACGAGGATAGCGCGCCAATCTAAGTCTCGCTGTGCCCCGCGACACGGCGCTTCAGCCAGGTGTCTGCCGCAACCCAGCCAGGGCCAAGAATCAAGATCAGCAACGCAGCGAACCAATACGTATAGGGTGTCGCGCCGTAGAAGTCATCTGGCTTCGAGAGAATGTGCGAGAAGTTGATCCGATCGTCGGGCACGCTCAGATAGGCCATCGTCATGTTCACGAAGAGGACGAGAGACGTGAGGCGAGAGAGGATGCCCAGGGCGAAGAAGATACCCCCGCCAAACTCCACCGACGCGACAAAGAGCGCCGTAAGATGCGGAGCGGGCAGGCTGAGCGAGGTGAAGAAGTCCGTGACCTTATCGAGATGAGAGAGCTTGCCCCAGCCGTCTTGGGTGAACTGAAAACCCCAATAAAGGCGAATGGCGAGAAGCAGCGCGCACTCCAGGCGGCTGAAGAGAGCTGCGACGCGAAGATAAAGGTTGACCAGCGTTTGCATGGGCGTTCCGTTCTGAGGGAGTGCATTATTCCCGGATCAATGTTTCGAGATCCGGCGCGCAGATCCAGCCGAGTTCGGCCCAGGAAGCGAACCAGGTTTGTACAACGGCCGCGCGACGCAAGGGAGGAATACGCGATTCGGTAAAACCAGCTTCGAGCGCACCGGCCAGCGGCAGGCCCTGGCGGATAGCAACCAGGGTGCGGAACTCCTCGTGTTTGAGCCGCAGGTAAAAAACGGAATTGTCGACGCGATGTGCAGCGACCCAGGTGGGTCGACGACGCAGGCGCGGGAGCTTCGCAGGAGGTTCGCTCGTGTCGTCGTGTTCCAAGCCCGCTTCGCTGGTCTGTCGTTTTTCGCGTTTGTGCAGGCCGAGCACCAATTGGTCGGCAGCATAATCGAGGCTAAGCAATTGCAAGTGCGGTTGCAGCGCGAGGCGTGAGCCCGCATCGAGCGTGGCAATCTGTTCGAGTGTGAGCGGCGTGCGCTCACCGGAATCGAAAGCTTCCACGAATCCCCATTCAATGCGAGCAACATCGATGGCGAGGCAATGGCGGCGGCCTGTGCATTGGGGATTGCTCGCGAGCCACCTGGTCAGGTTTGACCCGAGGTTGCGAAGTGTGAACGACCGGCTGGGATGGGCTGTAAGGTAGGCGAGAGAGAGAGCTTCAAAGGCCCGCGCGCCCACAACCGCGCGCAGAGCCGGAAAATCTTCAGCCAGCGCTCCGAGGATGCGGAACCAGTATTGCTTGTTATAGATTTCGAGGCGCTCAAACGAAGTCAGCTGGCTGTTGGGGGCGATAAAGCTCGCAGCCACCGCGGTCATCTCACGCCCATCGTTCGCGGTTGCCCGCATCTGTTCGTCGGCAGTGAGCGGCTGCATCACTGCGGTCGCCATTTCGCGCTGGAGATCGGTGAGATTCATCGGCGGCGTCTCGGCGAAAAGGATTCGGTGGCCGCCCACCCTTTCGTCTGCAAACAGACGAAAGAAAAGAGCACGATGGAGCTGCCGCCCATGATGCTCACTTGACCGCCTCGGCAAGTTCTCCCGTATGCTGGCGCAGATAGCGCGCGGCTTTCTTCGCTTCGCTGTGCACTTCGTCGAAGCTGGGAATATGATCGTCCCACTCGAGCAAGGTGGGCGTGGGGCCGCAGCGAGCAATTGCTCTTTCATAAAGCTGCCACACGGGATCGATGACCGGGTGATCGTGCGTGTCGAGAATGTATTTCTCGTAGCGCGAGTGGCCGGCAATGTGAATCTGCGCCACCCGGTGTGCGGGCACAGCATTCAAATACACCATCGGATCGAACTCGTGGTTCATCGAGGAGACATAGATGTTGTTGACATCGAGAAGAATGCCGCAGTCGGCCTGTTCCACCACTTCGGTCAAAAACTCCCACTCGGTCATCTGCGAGCAGGTGAAGGCCGCATAACTCGACACGTTCTCAACTGCCACTGGAATCTCAAGAAAGTCCTGTACAGCCTTGACGCGCTCAACCGTGCGCTTCACCGCCTCCCATGTGTACGGCAGCGGCAGCAGGTCATGGGTGTAGGTTCCATCGACCGAACCCCAGCACAGGTGATCGCTCAGCCACGGAGTGTTGGTCCGGCGGACAAGCTGTTTGAGCCGACGCAGGTGCTCCGGATCCGGTTCGGTCGCCGAGCCAAAGTACATGGAGACGCCGTGCTGCACAACTCGATATTGCTCGAGAATCAGATCGAGAGCCGAAAGGGGCCGGCCGCCATCGACCATGAAATTCTCCGAGATGATCTCGAACCAGTCGACCACGGGCTTACGCGAAAAGATGTGCTGGTAATGGGGAATGCGCAGGCCAATACCGATGCCGTGATTGGAAAACGCGTTGAAACGATTGCCAGGCATAAGAAGAAATGATCAGGGGTCAGGGTCCAGGGATCAGAGGCCTGAATTCAGAGACGAGTGGTGGAAGAACGGAGGAACTGAGATGAATGGGACCGGAGGCGCAGACTCAACACGTTGAGAGATTGACGCAGCGCTGCCGGTCCCGTGAGTGTTAGACCAGCTTCGGCATCTTGGAGCCGTCGGTAGCGCAACCGCCTTTGCCTTTGCAGCTGTTCTTGGCTTTGCAGCCATTGTCGCTCGACTTGCATCCGCCCTGGCCCTTGCAGTCGTTCTTCCCTTTACAGGAATGCTTGGTGGTATCTGCGCTGGTGTAACGCAGACCGGCCTTCGCTGCCTTGACCGATGCATTCTTGGCCAGAGTTCCGGTTGTGGCTGCATGAGCCGCAACGGTTCCGCCCATCAGACCAGTGAGAGCAGCGGAGAGCAGCAGAGCATTGAATTGGTTCTTCATTGGGACCTCGCTTGGGGTTGGGGCGGATAGGTCCGCCGGTTGCCACAACGCAGGATCAGGGAGAGCCTATCCCGCACGTTCTGTGCACGCACACTCAAGAGTGGATGCACGGGCGAAAGGTTACAGGGAAAAGGCACAGAGTGAAAATGAAAATCTTCGCTCCGGGCCCTTTGCTTAATAAACGGGACTTCATGGCATTTGGATTGGTACCTGGAATCTCCATGTTTTAAGCTGATTAAGCCTATACCCCGGGAAGATGCGCGGCCGGCGCAGGAGGTTGCTGTTGAGTTCCCGCCGATGGGGCGCCTTAGGAGTCGCCGGTTTGCTGGTTGCCATGGCGCAGAGCCTCTGCACGGCCGTGTTGACGATCAGCGGGATTCGGGTGGCCATCGGCCTTTCCGCGCTGGCCGCGGCCAGCGGAATCTATGCGCCGGCACGCGGATTTCATCAGGATGCCATCCGCATCCCTATGCTGGTTCTTGCGACCATCGGGTCGGTTGTCAACCTCGCCGTGCTGGCCTGGATTCGACATCTGCGTTCGAGGCCGGCGGCCCAATGGCGCAGGCGCGAGCTGAGCCCCAAAGAGAAACGGTCAGAAAAGCTGCAGATCGCGATGGCCCTTCTGACCCTGGTCCTGGTTGGCCTCGAAACCTGGACCCATCCCATGGTGCATCGGACCGGACCGCCCCCGGCTTCAGTGCAAAGAGTCGGCACATAGCCACCTTGGTCCCTTCGTCGCGAAAGCCTCCCGGGACCTGGTCCGATCGCCCTAATACTGCCAGGCGGAACGAAGGCGAGTGCAATTGCCAGTACACGGGAAACGCGCTGCATAGAGAAGCTCTTCAAATGGAATCAGGCCGGGCCGAATACATATCCGGCGAAGTGGAAGAACTATCTTCCTGCAATTCGCGCTGTCAAAACATGGCCGCGCGCTAAGCAGCGAGCAGTGCCTAGTCCTGCGATTGAGGAGGTAATAATCAAAAACTACTCTCAATAAACCTTCGAATGCATGCTCTCAAGTCAAGAGGAACAGCACCGAGGATTTGCTCGCGTTCATCGCGCCGGAGTAGGAAAAGTTGGGACGGATGGAAATTGGCCGGCGTTCATCCTTCAGCAATGTGCAAATCCCGATCAATTCGTTGATGCAGGCGCTTGCTGAATCCGGCGGGCAACTCAAAGACGCGATCGTCGGCCATGAGGATCACGACATTCCGCGTCGAGTCGAGCACCGCAGAACAGAGCTCGCAGGTTTCCAGGTGCTTGTCGATTTCTGCACGCAAACCTGCGTCCACCTCGCCTTCGATATAGGCAGAGATGTGCTGCCATACGTGGTTGCAATCGATCCTCATTTGCGCCCCCAAAACAAGCTCTTGCGTTTGGGTGCAAACGCTTTCAATTGCGGGGCAAGTTCCCGTTGCAACATCGCGCGTGCCCGGTGTAACCGAACTTTGACAGCCGCTTCGCTGATGCCCAGTGCGGCAGAGGTTTGGCGGATATCCATCTCTTCGATGTCGCGAAGGATGACAATGTTACGGTAAATCTCCGGCAGTCCCTCAACCGCCTTGCGCAGGATCGCACCCAGTTCTTTCTGCTCCAGGGCGTCGGTCGGGATCTCGCGCCAACTGGTCAGGATGGCAGGGGTATAGTCGCCGGTCTGCTCATCGGTGCCGGCGTCGAGCGACTCTTCACGGCGGGTGCCGATTTTCCGGAGGCGCCCGAGTCCCTCGTTGCGCGCGATCGAAAGCACCCACGTCCGGAACTGTGAATCGCCGCGAAAGAGGTGGAGATTTATATATACTTTGATTACCGTCTCCTGCGCGGCATCTTCCGCTTCGGCCTCATTCTTGAGCATCGAGAGGAGCAGGAAATAGATGGCACGCTCGCAAGGCCGAATCAGGTCGTGAAAAAAACGCTTCTCGCCGGCCAGAATACGGCGAATGCAGTCAGCCTCGAATTCAGGGTCGCGGGCAGCCATTGGGCTCGAGTCAGTCGTTTCGGAAACGGGCCGCTTTCGGAGCTCGCCCCTTCTTTCCGACTATACCTTGGGGGTGTGCAGAGGTAGCGGCGGCTAAGTCAGCCGATAAGTCAGGAAAAAGCCGGATAAGTTTGACGATCTAAACAGAATCCTTATACGAAAAATGGCAAATGGGCTGTACAATCTTCCCACGAGGAAACCCCATGGCCGGAGATATTCAGCTCACTTGCAGCGATTGCGGGCAAGATTTTACCTTCACCGCTGCTGATCAAGCGTTCTTCCAGGAACGCGGTTATTCGACCCCAAAACGCTGCAAGCCTTGTCGCATGGCAAAGAAAAACGATCAGGGGGGAGGGGGTTCCGGCTATCGTTCGGCTCCTGCACAGGGCACGCCTGTGATCTGCTCGGGATGCGGCCAACCAACTACTGTGCCGTTTGAGCCGCGGGGCGATCGTCCAGTTTTTTGCCGCGATTGCTACCAGGCGCGCAAAGGCAGTGGCGGGGGCGGAGGCGCATCGCGCGGACGCGGTCGCTACTAGCGCAGTTCTCCACTACCCTTGCGATCGCAGGGTAGTGGAATTCTCTCGTAAAGCACCCCATTCTGTTTTTCTCTAAGGACGGATTGCTGCGTCTAAATGGGAGTATGGCGCTAAACCCCTTTCATCCCTCTTCATTTGTGGAATCGATTCCACGTCCCCTTTACTTGTCTACGACACCGGCTGTGACTTCGGCGGCGTTTGCGATCCTGTTTGCGACGGGAAGTTTTGCTCCCGGCGCAGCGGCATACGCCAGCGATTCCGCTGAGCAAAGCTGTACCTTGCGCATTCATGCCGAGGGCTTGCGGAACACAAAGGGAGTGGTCGGCGTGCTCTTGTTTCGATCGCCGGACGGCTGGCCCGAAGACGTGCATAAGTCGATTTATGAGGGAGCAAGCCCCATAGCTCACGGTGCGCAAGACGCCACAGTCACCATGGAGAGTGTTGCGCGGGGCGACTACGGCATCGTTGTCCTTCATGATGAAAACAAGAACATGAAACTCGACAAGAACATGTTCGGCTGGCCAAAAGAAGGGTTCGGGTTCGCCAACAATCCCCACGTCGGCATCGGGCCGCCTTCATTTCGCCAGGCAGTGCTGCACGTGGCCTGCCCGGTGACCGAAGCGACGGTGCGCATCCAGTACAAATGATGCGAGCCGGCGGGCAACTCAGCGGCCTTCCGGCGCCGTTGGCACAGTCGGTTCGACACGGTCGTAGTCGACTAGCAAGAGCCGTTTGATGCAACCGCCCCCCGGGTGGCTACTTATCGCCAGCGGAAAACTTCGTCCACGGGCCGGCTTTCATGTCTTTCAGGATTGGTTTGAGGTAACCGTACTCCGGATGGGCGGCGAAGAAGGGCGCAGCAAGAAAATCCTCTCCACAAGGATGACCGGCGCGTGCGATCAAGGAAAGATTCCCTGCCAGATCTGAATCTGTTACCTTGCCGGTGACCGCGCCATCCGGCTTGTAGGGCGCATCGCCCCATTCAGGTATGCCGCGCGGATCGTTATCGATATGCCCACAGAGCGTGCGGGCATCGGGGTGCACTTTCCCCGTAAAGCTGTCGTCGTGGCTGGCGAGAAACTGCTCGGCAAGAGCGAGGTCGATGTGGCCTTTTGACTCGGCCATCTTTTTCTCCCACGTTACCCGGCGCGCGTTGGGTGAGGTGGAGAGATCTTTTTGGTTGAACTCAGGCGTCTCTGTTCTGAGCACCTGCGCATCGCGCGCGAAGTTGGAGCTCGCGAAGTAACCGTCTTTGGAGCGCCAGAGCGGCGTGTTCTTCAGCCCAAGCTCGAGGTAAGCAATCTCTGCCGTCTTGCGGTCGCCGATCAACCAGTCGTTGGCATAGCCGCCATTGTTCCCTTCCTTGATCAACGCCACATATTCGTCGATGGAGCCGCCATACTGGAGTGCCTTGCGCGAGCGCACGAATTCGGGAATCCCGTTTGGATTCCAACCTTCGAATTGGGTAATCGTAGTCTCAGTGATCATGAGGCCGGCGTCATTGACGCCAAAATCGTCCTGACTGGTAATGACGCCCGGAATGCCGTCCATGAGGATACGGTGGCCCTGCGCAGGCTGGATATCGAAGATCATCGTCCAGCGCTCGCCTTCGGCGTAACTGGTCCAGTTGTTGTGGGCCATCACTATTTTGCCGTCCTTGGTGTAACTGCCGGTGGCAATAAACGCAGAGCAGCGGCCTTCGGGACGGATGCGTGGCATCTTCGATGCCTGTTCGACGGGCGCATGTTTCCGGAGCCAGGGCACGTAGTAATCGGGAAGCTCGATGGCGCCGTTCAAGGCGACAATGTCCCAAACATCCAGTTTCAGTCCCTGCGACTGCACCCCATTCGCAATGCCCTCGAGCTCCTGGCGATATTCAGGTTCAATGTGCGGCCAGAACATGGTGCGGCCGGACTCGCGATAAAACTCCCAATCGCGCCGCGTCGATCGCTTGGTCTCAAACTGAAAGACCCGAAGCAGGTCGCCAATTTCTGCGGAGAGCAAGCGGCCGTGCTGGTAGCCGATCTGCGCAGGCGAGCCTTCGAGATGCACGTAGGTCCATCCGCCACGCTCAAACCGATAGCCCGCACCCGCGGAGTCACGCCCGTCCGCCGCAGGCGCTCCGTCGACCGCTCGCGCAGGAACCGCAGCGAAAAGCAGCAAGGCAACAAGTGTGGGTAGTGTTGCGCGCGGCACAGGACGGCCCATGCGGAATTCCCTCCGGGAATTCCCTGAACATAGCATGGCGAATTCCGTTTCGGCACATGAAAGCGCCGCCGAAGCAGAACTAACGCTTCTTGGCAGCTTTGCCGGGCGCCTTCTTTGGCGCCGGTTTCGACGGCTTTGCTTTGGGCACGAGCTTCTTCTTTGCCGGTGCGTGCTTGGCAGGCACGGGTTTGCTCTTCGGCTTGACCTGTGTCTTCACAGGGGCTTTCGCCGGCGGCTTGGCGGGAACCTTCTTGGGCGCAGGCTTCGGCGCCGGCGCAGGCTTTACCGCTTTTGCCGGAGGGGCTGCAGGAACGGGCTTCTTGGCCACGGCTGCAGGTTCTGGTTTCGCTTTCGCGGCCTGTGCGGCCGGGGGTTTCGGAGTACCAGCAGGCTTGATTTCCGGCTTCGCCTTCGATCTTGCAATTGCAGGCGCAATCGCAGCAGGCTTCGCCGCGATGCTCGCAGACTTCGCACTTACGGGCACCTTCCCAACCGGCTTGGCTGAGGCGCCTTTCTTGCCGCGCTTCGCCGCCGGTTCATCCTCGTCGTCCTCTTCCCGTTCTTCGTCGTCGGCCTGGCTATCGTCGTCCATCCCCGGCTCGAGGTCTCCCTTGGGCAAGTTCATGCCCAACTCATTCTCCTCTTCGTCGCCGCCGCCCATCTCGTCCAGGTCGCCCTCTTCTTCGCCGCGCTCTTCATCCTCGTCAAAGGCGCGCTCACGCATCTTCGACTCCGCACTGCGACGCGCACGGGAGCGCTTGATGGTGATCTGCGGGGGCGGCGCCGGCGGCGAAAACGGCTCGAGGAAGGTCCGCGTTTCTTCCGGCGTCGTCAGCTTTCCATCGATCAGCTCGAGAAAAATCTTCTCGATGATTTCGTTGTAGGTCGGCAAATCCGGCGTGATCCGCATTTCCAGCATGAGCGCGTACGGAATCCTTTGCCGAGCCTCCGGCCAGACCTTCAGGAACTGCTCGTAGCGCTCTTTCACGCTCGCAGTATTCGATGTAAAGCCAAGCCAGAGAACAGCCTCTGGGTCATAGCTCGTAAACAGCTTGAAGCTTGCCGAGGGGATATGGTTCTGCTTGGCCAGCAGGACTTTCGAGAATCCCGACGCAATGGAATCCAGCTCATCCCACTCTTCCACGAAGCCCGGGCGCAGAAGCAGCTTTTTCAAGGCCGCCAGGTCTTTCGCGGGGAGCTTCGCCGTCAGCAGCTGCATCTGGGCTGCGGAGTTGTCAGGGTGGACGCCCTGCATCTGCAGTTCTGCCGAGAGATCGTGCAATGCCTTGAGCTTCTCCTGGTCAACTCTGGCCACGGTCCAGGCCGGGAAGAGAACTTTCATCCAACCCTCGGCTTCGAGAGCCGCCAGCACCTTCAAACCATCGTCTTCGTGGCCGATCTGTTCCAGTTCCTGGCTTCTAGCATGCGCCGAGAGGTGCTCGATGACGCCTTCCTCTTTCGCGTTCTCATAGCGCGATTGTGTCCGAGGATCGAGATCCCAGCCGAGGCGGGCGCGCAAACGCGTGGCCCGCATGAGGAAGGCCGGCTCTTCAAGGAATCCATAATTTGAGACCAGGCGCAAAGCCCGCCCCTCAATATCGGCAGCGCCGTTGAGAGGGTCCATCAGCAGGCCATAAGAGCCTTCATTGAGCGAGATGGCCATGGCGTTGACGGTGAAATCCCGGCGCCGTAGATCCTCCTGGATCGAAGCGAAATGGAAGATCGGCTTGCCCGGCTTGGGGTACTCAACACGGTGCGTGCTGACAAGATCGATGCGCACGGTACCCGGAAAACACAGGTAGAGCGACCGCGAAGGCTCGTCTTCGCCCCAGACTTTGGCGCCATGCTTCTCAAGCGCCTTCTTGAGTTTGAGTGCATTTCCATGAAACGCAACTTCAATGTCCCGCACCGCGTGGCCGCTGGTGAAATCACGAACAGCATCTCCGGTGAGGAACAAAATCAGGCCCGCCTCCCGGGCCACCTCGCGGACCTGGTGGAGAGCGTGCCTCTGGTCGGCAGAAAGCCGGTTTTCAAGAAGGTAAATATAGTCGGGCATTCCGTCCTGTTTCAGTTTCGCGCCTACCCCGCCAAATGCCTGATCTGCTTGCGCTTACAGTGCTGCGTGGAAGGCGTTGCAAAGCAGTACATTAACACAAACGACAGGTGTTGGCTAGAGCGAACTGCACTGAAATTGCTGCTTTTACCTTCGCGGCGCCCCTCCGGGCATGCGACAATCCAAAGCGATGCCCTCCCCGCGTAAACGCGTGATTGTGCGGAAGTTCTCCCGTGATTGGGTTGCGGGATACGCCGATGCTTTCTTTAGCCGCGATGCGCCCGCGCTCGAAATCCTCGAAATCGGCGGAAAAGTCCTGACCATTGGCTGGGGTGCGGTGAAGTGGGTTTGTTATGTGCGCGACTTCCCAGCCGGCGACCCCGGCAACCCGGAGCGTCTGCTGCAGAAGAGATTCGCGGTTCGGCCTCGAGCGGCCGGCCTGTGGCTGCGCATGACGCTCAACGATGGAGATGAGTTGGAAGGACTGGCTGCTAACGATCGAACCCTGATTGAAGGCGCCGGCCTTCTGCTCACCCCTCCCGACACGCGTTCGAACACGCAGCGGATCTATGTGCCACGGACCGCGATTCAGACACTCGAGGTAGTGAGCCTGATCGGTGCAGGTCGTATGAAGCGGCACATCGCAGCTGCCGTCGCCGCGCAGCCGGAACTATTCCCCGAAGCCTCGGAACGCGATTGACGTTCGGGGAAGGTGGAACTCCTTCCGATACAATTCTCTTCGATGAAACTTGGCGAGCTGGCATCCCGGTTAGGCGCAGAGCTCCGCGGCAATGCGGACCTTGAAATCACTGGCGTGAAAGGGATTGAGGAAGCCGGGCCCAGCGAAATCACCTTTGTCGCGAATCCCCGCTACGGGGGTTTGGCAAGAAAAACGGGAGCTGCCGCCGTTTTGGTTGAGCCCGACTTTCCCGAGATTTCCGCAGCCACTCTCCGGATCAAAAATCCATACCACGCCTTTTCGCGGACGCTCAGCATCTTCTATCAGCCGCCGGACTATCCTGCGGGCGTCCATTCCACGGCCGTGATCGATGCGACTGCAGAGATCGGGCCAGGTGCACACATCGGCGCCTATGTTGTGGTCATGCCCCATGTCCACATCGGGGCTAGGGCCACGCTTCTGCCCCACGTGGTCCTCTATCCCGGCGTTCACGTCGGGGACCACTTCTTCGCCCATGCGCATGCCGTGGTACGCGAAGGCTGCGTACTGGGCGACCACGTGACACTCGAAAATGGAGCGATTGTCGGCGCAGATGGCTTCGGATTCTCGAAGAACGAGCGTGGCGAGTGGGAGAAAATCCCGCAGTCGGGTCCCGTGCGGATTGGGAACCGGGTCGACGTGCAAGCCAATGCCTGTATCGACCGTGCCACGGTGGGTGTGACCGAGATTGGCGACGGCAGTAAGGTCGACAATCTGGTCCAGGTCGGGCACGGCTCGAAGGTGGGCGAGAACACGCTGCTCTGCGCGCAGACGGGGCTTGCGGGCTCCTCGGTGGTGGGCAACAACGTGATCCTGGCCGGACAGGTCGGCATCGCCGGCCACTGCACCGTCGGAGATGGCGTGATCCTGACAGCCCAGTCGGCTGTGAGTCACGATGTGCCGGCAGGCAAGATGATCTCCGGCTCGCCCGGTTTCGACAACCGCATCTGGCTGCGCGCGGTCGCCATTTTTCAGCGGCTACCCGAGTTGCTGAAACGGCTCGATCACGTGGAGAAAAAAGTTGCCGCCCTCGATGGAACCGCGACCGAGACCGGAGAGTCGGAATGAACCGCCTCGCTTTGGGCGCGCTGCTGGCCGTGATTCTCGCGCCGCTTTGCGGCTGCAGTTCCTATTGGATCGATGCGACCATCGAAAATCACACCGGCGCGGCCATCGTGTTGCTTGAGGTGGATTATCCGAGTGCCAGTTTCGGCGCCAACGCGCTGGCCGCCGGCGCCGCCTATCACTATCGCTTCAAGGTCCTCGGCAGCGGAGTCGTGAAGGTTCAATACACCGACACCACGACGCACCAACTGCGCCAGGCCAACGGTCCCGAACTTTCAGAAAATCAGCAAGGCAGTCTGGAGATTGTGCTGCTGCCCGTCGGCAAAGCGGAATTCCATCTCGCGCTGGCGCCCGCCAAATAGAGTCTCCCTCCGGCGCTCTGGAAAGCGACTCTCGACTGCCTGGCTGCCGTATCCGAAACGTTCTCAGCGCTCCCAGAAGTGCGGCGGCTCGATGCCGAGCGCGCGCAAAAACACGTACCCCTGCCCGCGGTGATGGATCTCGTTGTCGATGGCATATTGAATCGTCGCGATCCCCGGCATTTCCCACTGGCCAAATGCCTTGTCTACCTCGGTGAAGCGGTGCGGCGGGATCGTCTCGAACTTCTCGTCCAGTTCCGCGGTCTGCCCATCCCACAAGGCCAACAGGTCCGCTTTGGTCGCGGGCTTCGTCCCCTTATATTCTTCCCACTTTCCAGAAGCCACGCCGTCCACGATGGGAACCGCCATGCGAATGAACTCAAACGCCATCTCGGCAAACGGTCGCATGCCGCCGACCGAAAACTGGAAGAGCTTATCTTCCGGGAAAGCTTCGATGGTCCTGCGGGTCAGCCGTCTGTGTCCCTGCCAGCTTTTCAGAACATCGTTGGCGGTATTGACCGGTATTGCGGTGGTCTCGGTTGTCATGGTTCATCCTCCGTGTGGCCCTTTAAAGGCACAGCCCCAAAGTACCGTCTCATTCATGACACAGGTTGTCATATATCGATAAACAATTCTGCATTCACTGCGTAAGACCACGTCGTCGAGACTGCTTTGGCCGGCTTAAGCGGTCAATGTTTTAGACCGCGCGCCGCGGAAGATGTCCGCGAACTCCCGATAGTGCGCGGCGATTTGCGCGACTGCCATTTCGCGGCTCTCTTTCCCCGCGCGCCATGCGACCAGCGGGTCCCAGAAGTCGGTGCGGCCCACAGCGAAGCCGATGAAGCCGTCCACGCCGGCAGCGATGGAGAGCCACTCGCGGACCTTCACTTCGTTTTCACCCCGACCCAGGACGATGCAGCCGACTTTTTCCCGGCCGTTGCGCCGAGCCGTTGCGACGATCCTCTCGCAGTCTTCGCGGCCATCGAGGCCTTCGATCTTCCAGATGTCGGGTTCCACGCCGGCGTCTTGCAGTTGCTGGATTGTCTGGACCATGAGCTGCGGCCGCAGTTCATGGTCATAGGCCTTCTTGTCGCCCTTGAACTGGTCGAGCTGGGTCTCTTCTGCCGGCACAAGCAGCTCGAACATGAAAAGGCTGCGGCCGGCGGTCTGCAAGTAATCAGAGAGCTGATGAAGCCGTGCAGCCTGTCGCTGGTTGAGCGCGGCATCTCCGCCCGGATTGTAGCGGACGAGAACCTTCGAAAAGGTCGGGTGAAAGGCTTCGATGTGAGCTGCGAAATCGCTGCCGTATTGGAAGTCAAATTCCTCCTGGCCGCTTTTCTCCGCGGGACACGCGGTGTGGTATCCCTCGGCAGCGGCGGCATGGAGAATGGCCGCCCCAAACTGTTCATCGACCAGGATGCCCGCTTCCGTTTTTGGAATGCCTCCCCCGACTGCTTCTTTGAAGCCGTCGTAAATGACCTGCTTCGCCTCGGCGATCTGCGCGGTCTGCGGTTGCGTCAGAGGCTCGTGCCAGCCGAACATCTTGGTTTCGAAGGAGCCGCGATGGTCGAAAGGCAGAATGTAGAGCGGTCGTTCGTATCCGCGCGGCGTCATGCTTGCTCCCGGGATCCCCGATAGCGCTGGATGAGGTTGTTGGTCGAGCTGTCGTGGTGCAAGACGGGGACGGTTTTGCTCTCGAGCTCCGGAATGATGCGCTGGGCGAGCGCCTTGCCCAACTCGACACCCCACTGGTCAAAGGAGTTGATCTGCCAGATGGTGCCTTGCGTGAAGACGCTGTGCTCGTAAAGAGCAACGAGCTTGCCCAGAACTTCAGGCGTCAGCTTATCGACGAGGATGGTATTCGACGGGCGGTTTCCCTCGAAGACGCGATGCGGCACGAGCCAGTCGGCAGTTCCCTCCTCTTTCACCTGCTCCGGTGTCTTTCCAAAGGCCAGAGCTTCGGCCTGCGCGAAGACATTCGCGATGAGCACATCGTGATGGCGGCCGAGCATATTGAGCGTTTTTGAGAACGCAATAAAGTCGCACGGGATCAGGTTCGTTCCCTGGTGAATGAGCTGGTAAAAGGAGTGTTGGCCGTTCGTGCCCGGCTCACCCCAGTAGACAGGGCCGGTGGAGTAGTTGACGTCGGCGCCAGTTAATGTGACGTGCTTGCCGTTGCTTTCCATGGTGAGTTGCTGCAGGTAGGCAGGGAAACGCTTGAGGTACTGCTCGTAGGGCAAAACGGCTACGGTCTGTGCGCCGAAGAAGTCGGTATACCAGATGCCCAGCAATCCAAGCAGCACCGGGAGATTGCGCTCGAAGGACGTGGTGCGGAAATGCTCGTCCATTTCATGGAAGCCGCGCAGCATGGCCTGGAAGTTGTCGGGGCCAATGGCCAGCATGGTGGAGAGGCCAATCGCCGAATCCATCGAATAACGCCCGCCGACCCAATCCCAGAAGCCAAACATGTTCGCAGTGTCGATGCCGAACTTAGCCACTTCAGTCGCGTTGGTGGAAACGGCAACGAAGTGTTTGGCCACCGCCGACTGATCACCGCCGAGGCCCAGAAGCGACCAGTCGCGCGCCGTGTGGGCATTGGTCATGGTCTCGAGCGTAGTGAAGGTTTTGGAGGAGATGACGAAAAGAGTTTCGGTCGGATCGAGGTCCCGCACAGCTTCGGCAAAATCCGTTCCATCGACATTCGAGACAAAGCGGAAGGTCATTGCGCGGTCGCTGTAATGGCGAAGCGCCTCGTAGGCCATCACCGGACCGAGATCGGAGCCGCCGATGCCGATGTTCACGACGTTGCGGATCCGCTTGCCGGTATGCCCTTTCCATTCGCCGCTGCGCACCCGGTTCGCGAAGGCGGTCATCTTGTCGAGGACTTCGTGTACGCCGGGAATGACATTCTCGCCGTCCACCAGAATCGATGTGCCCTTGGGCGCCCGGAGCGCCACGTGGAGCACGGCGCGCTTTTCAGTGATGTTGATTTTCTCCCCATTAAACATGGCGAGAATGCGTGCGCCCAGGCCCGACTCATCGGCGAGCTTTAGAAGCAAACGCAGCGTTTCATCGGTGATGCGGTTTTTCGAGTAGTCCAGAAAAAGACCTGCGCCCTCCACGGTCATCCGCGTACCGCGGGCCGCGTCCTCGGCAAAAAGCACGCGCAAGTGTATCCCCTTGATTTCTTTGTAATGGGCTTGGAGTTCCTTCCATGCCGGTCGACGGGTCAAAGGGCGGATCTTCGGAGCGCGAGTCTTCGCGCTCTTCGTTTTCTCTACAACGCTGGTTGCCATTGCGAACTCCTCTCTTCTGCTCATCGCAAGGACCCCGTTCTTTGTGCGCGGTCCCTGCCTAGACCTTCAAGTTCTTGCCGGCGCTGCGAATCCTTCGAATCGCAAGCTTACCGTACCGAGGTGAATGCTGGTTGAAACAACCTGCATGCGCCGCATTCGTCCGGATGCCGTTCTTCGCTCTCTCTTTAGGATTCAGTCCGCAGGCAAAGGTTTCTCTGGGCGGCCGCGAACTAATGGCGAAAACGCGACAACAGATAGAAAACCGCGGAGAGCACGATGCTGATGACAAGGCACGTTCCGAGCGGCGCGAAAACGGAGACGTGCTTCCCTCGATAGGCAACATCTCCGGGCAAGCGGCCTAGCGGCAATCCCATGCGTGCGCCAAGCAGCAACAAGGCACCAATCACCACCAGGATGAATCCAATGCCGAGAAGCGTTTTGCCAAGCTCACTCATCGCGCGCGTCGTCCCGCTTCGGCTAGGATACTGTGAACGGGCACCCGTCGGTAAGGAGCCCGCGGGCTGTGGAAAGGAGGCTCGATGCAAACCGTCACATTCATCGCTGGCATCGCCTGCCTTGCCGCCGTTTTGGTGGATGCCTTCAAGACCATTATCCTGCCGCGCCGCGCCACAGGCCGATTTCGCATTACCCGCATCTTTTACATCCTTACCTGGAATCCGTGGGCGCGCCTGACCGCACTTCTCAGGGATCCGCGCAAGCGCGAAGCCGTTTTCAGCTATTACGGACCGCTCTCTTTAATCTTCCTGCTGATGGTCTGGGCCTGCGGCATGGTCTTTGGTTTTGCCCTGATCTATCTTGCGCTCGGCAGCCCCTTCCACGACACGATGCGCCTTGGTTTTCTCTCCGACATTTACGTGAGTGGAACGACCTTCTTCACTCTGGGGCTTGGCGATGTGACCCCCAACGGCATCTCGGCCCGCGCGTTGATGATTCTTGAGGCCGGCATGGGATTTGGGTTTCTGGCAGTCGTCATGGGCTATTTCCCAGTTCTCTACAGCGCGTTTTCACGACGCGAGGTGAGCATCTCTCTGCTGGATGCGCGGGCCGGTTCTCCACCCACGGCCGCCGAGTTGTTACGCCGCCATGCGTACGAAGGCGCGGACCAGGCGCTGGCACTGCTGCTGGTGGAGTGGGAGCGCTGGTCGGCCGAGCTTCTTGAAAGCCACATCTCGTATCCATTGCTTTGCTATTTCCGTTCGCAGCATACGCATCAAAGCTGGATCAGTGCGCTGACTGCGATCCTGGATACGTCGGCGCTGCTGATCGCAGGCGTCCGGGGACACGAAGCCCGCCAGGCACAGTTGACCTTTGCCATGGCGCGTCACGCGATGGTCGATCTGGCGCAGATCTTCTCGCTGGCGCCGCTTCAGAATGCTCCGGACCGGCTGCCGCCGCAGCGCTATGAAGAGCTGTACGGATTGCTCTGCCAGGCAGGCGTGAGTGTGTGCCGCGACCAGTCGTCGTACGAACGGTTGCGCGATTTGCGGGTTCACTACGAAGGATATGCCGAAACACTGAGCGCGTATCTCCGGATGCCGTTGCCGCCGTGGATCGCGGAACATCCCTTCAAGGACAACTGGCTCGCCGTGGCGAAAGTGCGCGCCCTAACTGAGGCTGCAAATGCGACGGGGACGACGAAGACTTCAGTTGAAGCGGCGCCCACGGTTGCAGTGCCGCTCATTGATCGCCACCACGACTTTTAAGAGCCATTTGGTCAATTCCGGGTGTTGGCGAGAAGCGTTTCCACTTCGTGCTTTTCCGACGCGGAAAGCGGAAGCAGCGGCAAGCGCGCCTTGCCGCCATAGAATCCGTTGAAGTCGCAGGCGTACTTCACGCCGCTGATGCCAAGGTCGCCAACCACCCGCTTGGCGGGTCCTGCGATCCGTCTCTGCTTTTCCGCGGCGAGTTGTGGGTCGCGCTCCTTCCACGCAAAGTAGACCTCATGGCAAGCCTGCGGCGCACAGGCGGCAAAGCCCAGAATGGTTCCCGACCCGCCGGCTTCGAGCGATTCCAGGATCGTCCCGGCGGAGCCCGTCAGTACCTGAAAGCCTACCTCGCGCATGCGCGTTTTGACGGGTGTTGGCGGCGGAGCCACTGCGGTAGCGGTTCCTCCGGCAAGGTCGCCGAGGGCAACGAAGGATGCGGGGGCCCGTTCAGACAGGACAGGCTTCATCATGCGCGCGGTCACAGGTTCAAAAACAGTCGTAACCTGGGTGGCTCGGCGCGGCGCTTCGCGTGTGGCATCGAGGATTGCGCGGATCCGGGCCATGTCGCCGGTGGAGTCCTTCAGGCCGATGATGTTGGGATGCTGCGCCAACTCCGCAACCAGGTCCACGGGGATGCTATACGGGACAAATTTCGGGATGTTGTAAAGCAGGACGGGCAGCGGTGACCGGTCGGCGACACTACAGAAGAAATTGCGCGCCGCCTCGCGCGACATTTGCGGAGCATAATACGTTGGGGTGCGTACGAGCACCGCATCGTATTGTGCTTCTGCAGCGACTTCCGCGAGTTCGAGCGTGGCCTTGACGCTTTCGCGTCCGACGCCGGCGATGAGAACCTTTTCCGGAGTCGCTGCCGCAACGGCGGTGCGTAGAACTTCGCGAGTCTCTTGGTCGTTCAGAGTGAGCGTCTCACCGGTCGACCCCAAGACCACCATGCCCGCGAGCAGGCTCCGCGAATAGTGCGCGACATTGGCTTCAAGTTTGCGCAGATACAACCGCTCGTCCGCATAAAACGGTGTGGTGACGGCGGCAAAAACGCCTTCAATCAACATACATTTATTGTAGAGCCGGAGCGATGCAGGCGACCGCGGGGCTCCGGTGGAGCGTTACGTTGTTGTTACTCCGGTCGCCAGGTGCAACGCCTGGAGGGCGTAGACCGTGATTTGGCGACGCTGGATGGCCGCGATGCCCTCCACCGCGGCCTGCGCGGCAGCAATGGTGGTGATCGTGGGAACTCGCGCCAATACCGCGGCGCGCCGAATGGCTTTCTCATCGAACAGCGTTTCCTGGCCGCGCGGTGTGTTGATGATGAGCTGAATGCGATCTCCCTTGATGAGGTCGACCACGTTCGGGCGGCCTTCTTTGACCTTGAAGACGCGCTCCACGGTCATCCCCGCATGCTCGAGTACATTGGCGGTTCCTTCGGTGGCGACAAGGCGGAAGCCGAGGTGTATGTAGCGCCGGGCAAGCTCGATGGCTGCGGCCTTGTCATGATCGTTCACGCTCAGGAAAACGGTGCCGCTCGTGGGCAGCACCTGCCCGGCAGAGAGCTGCGCTTTTGCGAACGCTTCGCCGAAAGTTGACGCCACGCCCATGACTTCGCCCGTCGACTTCATCTCCGGACCGAGCACGGTGTCGACGCCTGCAAATTTTGACCAGGGAAAGACCGGCGATTTGACATAGAAGTGCGAGCCCGTTTCGAGGTCTTTGCCCTCGGCAAGCTGCTCGGGCAGCAGGTCGCGCAGTTTGCGGCCCGTCATGAGCCGCGAGGCGATCTTGGCAAGCGGAATGCCGGTGGCTTTGGAAACATAGGGTACGGTACGCGAGGCGCGCGGGTTCACCTCAATGACATAGACGTGATCCTCGCCGGCGGCATCGCGCTGGATGGCGAACTGCAGGTTGACGAGGCCGACGACTTTAAGCGCGAGAGCAAGCTTGCGCGTATAGGAACGCAGAGTGTTCAGCGTCTCTTCGCGAATGCTCACGGCCGGCAAAACGCAGGAGCTGTCGCCGGAGTGAATGCCCGCTTCTTCAATGTGCTGCATGATGCCCGCAATGAGAACGTCTTCGGAGTCGCAGAGCGCATCGACATCGACTTCGACCGCGTTGTCGAGGAAGTGGTCGACCAGCACCGGCCGCTCCTGCGAGTACTCGACGGCTTCGCGCATGTATTGTGCGACGGAAGCGGCATCGTAGGCGATCA
Organism: Occallatibacter sp.; assembly: GCA_036520995.1. Taxonomy (GTDB): domain Bacteria; phylum Acidobacteriota; class Terriglobia; order Terriglobales; family Acidobacteriaceae; genus Telmatobacter. The sequence continues at coordinate 23,458 of DATDIQ010000046.1, read as the reverse complement.
CCATTGCGCGTCCGCCGAGCACGTAGCTCGGGCGCACGAGCACAGGGTAACCGATGCGTTCCGCGACGGCCAACGCCTGGTCGACACTCGTGGCGGTCCCGCCGGCTGGCTGCGGGATATGCAACTCTTCGAGCAGCTTGCCGAATTGCTTGCGGTCCTCGGCTAGATCGATCGATTCGGGTGAGGTGCCGATAATCGGCACACCGGCGGCGCGCAAGCGCTGCGCCAGGTTCAGGGGAGTCTGTCCGCCGAACTGCACGATCATGCCGATTTTCGCGCCTGACTGAGCTTCATGGTTGTAAACCGCCAGGACGTCTTCGAGTGTCAGAGGCTCAAAGTAGAGGCGATCGCTGGTGTCGTAATCGGTGGAGACGGTCTCGGGGTTGCAGTTGACCATGATCGTTTCGTAGCCGTCTTCTTTGAGCGCAAAAGAGGCATGGCAGCAGCAGTAATCGAATTCAATCCCCTGCCCGATGCGATTCGGCCCGGAGCCAAGAATGATGATCTTCGGCCTGTGGGTCGGCGCTGCTTCGTCTTCCTCGTCGTAGGTCGAGTAGAGATAGGGCGTCACCGATTCGAACTCGGCGGCGCAGGTGTCGACGAGCTTGAAAACCGGCCGGATACCTTTCCCTTCGCGAAGCTCGCGTACGCGCTTCACGCCTTCATGGCCCTCGAGCCTCCACTGCGTGGCAATGCGCTCGTCGCTGAGGCCGAGGCGCTTGAGATGGCGGAGCGTGTCGGTTTCGATCGTATCGGGCGAAGTATTTGCGATCTCCATCTGGGCCAGCGTGATCTCGCGAAGCTGGTAGAGAAACCAGGGGTCCATCCCCGTATAGCGCGCAACTTCGCGCACGCTCATGCCGCGTTCGAAGGCAAAGCGAATATAACCGAGCCGTTCTGGCCGCGGCGTCACGAGCATCTGCGTGAGTCGGCGCGGATCGAGGATCTCGGCGCCGGTCTTTTTGCCGGTCTCGAGCGCGCGCCATGCCTTCATCAGAGATTCCTTGAAGGTGCGCCCGATGGCCATCACCTCGCCGACGGATTTCATCTGCGGGCCCAGCGTATCGTCGGCTCCGGGGAATTTCTCGAACTGCCACTTGGGAATCTTTGTGACAACGTAGTCGATGGTGGGCTCAAAGCACGCCGGCGTTTTGCGCGTAATGTCGTTGGGAATCTCGTCGAGCGTGTAGCCAACGGCCAGCTTGGCCGCGATTTTTGCAATGGGAAAACCAGTTGCCTTGGACGCAAGAGCGGAGCTCCGCGAGACGCGCGGGTTCATCTCGATCACGGTCATACGGCCGTCGAGGGGGTTGATGGCGAACTGGACATTCGAACCACCGGTCTCGACGCCGATCTCGCGCATCACGGCGATCGCTGCATCGCGCATCTTCTGATATTCGCGATCGGTCAGCGTCTGCGCCGGGGCGACCGTAATCGAGTCGCCGGTGTGTACGCCCATGGGATCGAAGTTCTCAATGGAGCAAATGATGATGACGTTGTCGGCGAGGTCGCGCATCACCTCGAGCTCGAATTCCTTCCAGCCGAGAACGCTTTCCTCAATCAGGCATTCGTGGACGGGCGAGAGGTCAAGGCCGCGAGCCAGAATCTCCATGAGCTCTTCGCGGTTGTAGGCAATGCCGCCGCCTGAACCGCCGAGCGTAAAGCTGGGGCGGATGAGGACGGGAAAGCCAAGCTTGCCGGCAAAGTCGAGACCGTCGCGCAGATTGTTGACGAGGGCAGATTTCGATACTTCGAGGCCGATGCGAATCATCGCGTCTTTAAAGAGCAGGCGGTCTTCGGCTTTCTTGATGGCTTCGAGCTTCGCGCCGATAAGTTCGACATTGTAGCGATCAAGGATGCCGGCGTCGGCCAGATCGACAGCGAGATTGAGAGCCGTCTGGCCTCCGACTGTCGGCAACAGCGCGAATTTCCCCGAAGCTCCGCCCGTGCCGCCGGCGCCGAGCATCTCGGCTTCGATGCGGATGATTTCCTCGACGTATTCGCGCGTGAGCGGCTCGATGTAGGTGCGATCGGCAAGGTCGGGGTCGGTCATGATGGTGGCCGGATTTGAATTCACCAGCACCACCTCGTAGCCCTCCTGCTTGAGAGCCTTGCAGGCCTGGGTGCCGGAGTAGTCAAACTCGGCCGACTGCCCGATGACGATCGGGCCGGAGCCGATGACGAGGATCTTTTGAATGTCGTTTCTGCGTGGCATCTTTCGCTCTTCAACCTGGAATCAATCTTATTTGTTCACTCGTGACCAAAAAACAGCGGAGCCAGAAGCCCCGCTGTCTTTGAATGCTGGCCTTTTCGCTCGCGGCAAAGTTCATCCCTTCCACTCCTCCATCAGGTTGCGAAAGTCGCGGAAAAGGTAGTGGGAATCGTGCGGGCCGGGTGCAGCTTCGGGGTGGTATTGCACGCTGAAGAGCGGCAGCGTCTTGTGCCGCAGCCCCTCAAGCGTCTGGTCGTTGAGATCGACGTGCGTCAGCTCCACCTCGTTGGCATGGATGGAATCGGGATCCACGGCGAAGTTGTGATTGTGCGCCGTGATCTCCACCTTGCCGGTCAGATTGTTGCGCACGGGATGGTTGCCGCCGTGATGGCCGAACTTGAGTTTGTAGGTTTTGCCGCCGAGTGCCAATCCACAGAGTTGATGGCCGAGGCAGATGCCAAAGACCGGTACGCGCCCCATCATGTCGCGAATCGCTTTCACGGCGTACTCGACCGGCTCAGGATCGCCGGGGCCATTCGAAAGAAAGACGCCGTCTGGCTTCAGCGCGAGCACGTCCGCAGCCGTCGTCTCCGCCGGGACCACCGTGACCTTGCACCCTTCGCGCGTGAGCATGCGCAGGATGTTTTGCTTGATGCCGAAGTCGTACGCGACCACGTGCAGCTCGCGCTGTTTTGCGTTTTGGACGAGAGCGCCGGGAAGCAGCGGATCGCCCGTCTGGTTGCGGCTATCGTCCGCGTCGAAGTGATACACCGACTTTGTGGAGACCACCCGCGCCAGATCGGTCCCATCCATCTTCCGTATCGAACGGGCTCGCTCAACCAGTTTCTGCGGATCTGTTTCCTTCGTCGAAATCACGCCGCGCATCACGCCGTAGGTGCGCAGATGGCGCACCAGTGCGCGCGTGTCGATCTCTGCAAGCACCGGCACGGCATAGCGCTCCATGAACTCGTCGGTGACCTGCTCGGAGCGCCAGTTAGAGCTGATGACCGAAAATTCGCGGACGATCAGGCCCTCGATGAAGGGTTTGGCCGCTTCGTTGTCGGCGTGGTTGGTGCCGTAGTTGCCAATCTGAGGATTGGTGAGAACGACAATCTGCCCGGCATAGGAGGGATCGGTGGCGATTTCCTGATAACCGGTAAGGGAAGTATTGAAAACGACCTCACCCTGGCATTCGCCCTGGTGCCCATGGCCTTCGCCCTGGAATATGCGCCCGTCTTCGAGCGCAAGAAGTGCCTGCATTGCCGCTCCGAGGAGTGGATTCAATCGATTCTAGCAGGTTTGATGGCCCAGCACGATGCGCGTGCGCTGTGGATTATTCGGCACGGTTCCCTTTCCGTCGCATTCGGGCGCGCTAGTCTGCGCTGTCAGATGCGCAAGAAGATTCTCTTGCGGTAGAAGGGCCAGAGAATGATTCCGTTCAGAAGCACAAACAGCAGCGCGTAGCCGAGCGATGCGTCGTAGGAGCTCAATCCCCGCCCCAGCGCATCGTAGGCCGCATCGCGCGTGGTGAATGCGTGCCCGTTCATGTGGAATCGTACGAGCGGTTCGACCGCATTCAGCATCGTCGCCAGAGAGAAGGCCAGAATCGCGTTGTTCCCAAAGATGCGCATCGGGGTCACACCCCACTGCGCTTTCCGCCCGTCGATGATCCAGGAAAGCAGCGCCAGAAAGACAAGGCTGAATCCACCGCTGAAAAGCATGAAGCTGGGGGTCCAGAGTTTCTTGTTGATGGGAATCAAGGGATTGAGCGCGATTCCTGCCAGCAAGAGAGCAGCACCGAGAATGGCCATGCCCAGCAGCTTGCTTTTCTCTGAGCGCGAACTCCGCAGCCAGCGCCCGGTGAGAATCCCGAGAAGCATATTGCAGGTTGCGGTCACGGTCGAGAGCAAACCTTCGGGATCCCACATTTGTCCGCCATAGAACCAAAGGTGGTTGGTTCCAAAGACCGACCGGTCAATGTAGGCGCCGAGATTCCCGGCCTGGTAGAGCCGATCTGGGCCGTAGGCAGGCACGGGGAACTTGGTCATCAGAGCCCAGTAGCCGACCATGAGCGCGGCAATCAAGGAAACAAGAGTGATGGCGATGCGCGGAGCCGGGCCTGGACACTCCTTGCGCGAGGAAGCCAGGTAAACGAAGCCGGCCACCAGATAGCAGAGTCCAATGCGCTGCAGGATGCCAGGGATACGGAGATTGTGCAGGTCATAGAGTGGGAATCCGTTGAGCAGAACTCCCAGGGTAATCAGGCTGAGGCTGCGCACGACGATGTGGCGGGCCAACTCCACGCTGGTCGCTCCGCGCCTGCGCCGTGCTGCGAAGGAAAAAGTAATTGACACTCCTGACAGAAAAAGAAACGAGGGAAAGATCATGTCGGTGGGGGTCACGCCGTTCCAATCGGCGTGCTTCAGGGGCCAATAGACAAAGTCCCAGGAGCCTGCATTGGTCACGAGCAGCATGGCGGCGATGATCAGCCCGCGAAACACGTCGACCGAGACCATGCGTACCGCTCTGTCGGGAACGACGGGAATGCTGCCGGGGAGAGCCTTGGCGATCGGAGAAGTTGTGGACATGGCGCGCCTGCTTTGAGCGACCTGGAGTCGGTGAAATCGCCCCAGGCCGACCACAATATCAAGACCGATGGAGCTTGCGCAAACGTTTTATTCAAGGCGATTCACTGCACTTGCTTAACCGGACCCATCGCGCGACGATGAGGTCCGGGAACTTGGCAGGACGGGGATGGGCTAGCGAACGACGCCTGCGTCTTTTGCGGGCCAGTAGACGAAGACAGCTTTGCCGTAGATGAGATCGCGTTCCACGGGGCCAAATTCGCGGCTGTCCGAGGAGATCGAGCGATGGTCCCCCATCATGAAGTAGCAGTCGTCGGGAATCACCATCTCCGTCATGGAGCGCGTGTCGCGATACCGCTCCGGCACATAGTTCTCGCTCAATTCCACGCCATTGAGCCAGACGTTACCGCGGTCGATCCAGATTCGGTCGCCGGGAAGCGCGATCACCCGCTTGATATAGCTCTTTTCCGGGTCGCGCGGATAGTGAAAGACGACCACGTCGCCATGCTGGATCGACTCGATGTGGTAGACGAATTTATTGATGAAGAGGCGGTCGTGATCTTCGAGCCGCGGCAGCATGCTGGTGCCCTCGACACGCACCGGCTGGTAGAGGAAGGTAATGATCAACACGGAGATGCCGGCGGAGATCAGCAGATCGCGCAGCCAGAGCCCTAAGCCGGTGGATCTGGCTGGGGTCGTCGCCGGGACAATTGCAGAAAGGTTCTCAGAAGGCAGATCGGGAAGGTCTTCAAAAGGCGGTTCCATTTTTTCTCAATCTCTATACGGCGATTGTCTCGATCGTCACTCGCACCCCAGCCCTCCGGGCGGGCACAGGACGCGCGTGCGATCGGGCTTGTCAATGGGTCGTGGCTGGTTGGCAGCAGGCACAAGATTCGGAGCACTCCCGGGTCCCCCGACGCCGGCGAGATTTTCCTCTTCCAGAAGCAAGGGTCGCTGCAGAACCATTTCCACCTGAGTCCCACTTTCAATATTGACATCTGCGCCCCGTGTAAACAAGGAGACGAGGCCGACCGTCGCAAGTCCAGCGCCAATTCCGGCGACACCTCCTGCAATGGGATGTCCTGAACCGAGCCCGCCTATTGAGCCGACAGTGCCGCCTGTCGGAATCGCAATCTCCGCGGTTTTGCCGGCATTCCGCCCTTTATCGCCATCCTGTTCGATGGTGCCCTCGCCATCGTCTTTCACAGTTTGCTTGTGGGCGCCGGGCAGGCTATTCACCATTCCGGGAATCTCGACGACTGTGCCGTTGGGGAAAATGATCGAGGTGAAGTGCATATCGAGCTGTGCCCTGCCCTTCATCCTGCCTGCTCGTTCCACGCGGTCCACCACGCCCTGCACATAGACGCCCGCTGGAATCATCACTCGGTTGCCGACCACAACAGGAAACGTCGAAGCGAGATAGACTCCGTCGCCGGGCCGCGCGCTCTTGGTGTTGACGCCGCTGCGCAGTTGAAGCAACACCTTTGTGCCGGCCGGAACCGTGTAGGTCTTTTGCTGTGGTGGAGAGGCCGGCTGCGGAGGTCCGGGTAGGTCCCGGTCTGCGGGCGTGCCAGCTGCGGCGTCAGGTGGAGTCGGCGCGGCTGGACTCGCGCTTGTCTGAGCAACAGCTTGCGCCAGGCTCACGCCGGTTGCGCCAAGCAGGCCGAACAGGAATACGTGTCGCACCGCCGCTCGCAGCAAACGCATTGGATCCTCCGCTGAGTCCCTACTGACATAGACGCATCGTTCGCGTTCAAGGGTAGCCCAATCTCACCCTGTGCACCAGAATGCGGCCGCTGGACCTGCAACCCACCGAGAATCGCGGTACGATGCAAGACAGTGGCGAAGACCGAAGACATTGCGGCTACGGCTGAGACAGCCGCCTCGGAAACCCGGTTTTCTTCGGTGTACCGGGTGCTCAACGAGGCCATCGAGGCGCGCGCCTTTCCGGGCTGCGCGTTCGGCGTGTTGGCAAGCGACCAGATCGTAGTGCAGGACTCTCTCGGCCACTTCACGTATGAGAACGAAGCCCCGCCGGTGAGGCTCGATACTGTCTTCGACATTGCGAGCCTGACCAAGGTGCTCGCGACAACTGCGGCCGCGATGCTGTTATGCCAACGCGGCGTGCTCGATTTGGAGACGCCGCTGGGCGAGTTACTTCCCGGTTTCGTGGTGGGACGAAGTTCGGCGGAGCGTGCGCGCCATGTCACGATCCGGCATCTTCTGGCACACAATTCAGGGCTGCCAGGTTACGTTGAACTCTTCCGTACCGCCGCGACTCCCGACGCGCTGTTGCGTGCCTGCCTGCAACTGCCGCTCGAATCTGAGCCCGGTGCGCGCGCCGAATATTCCGACATCGGATTCATCCTGCTTGGCAAGGCCCTTGAAGTTGTCACGCGGGAATCTCTCGCGTCGTGGGTGCACCGCGAGGTCTTTCAGCCTCTGGGCCTGCGGGCGACGGGATACAACCCTGCGCCGGTTGAATGGCCTTTGATTCCCCCCACCGAAGAAGACACGACGCTGCGTGAAAGGCGCATCCAGGGCGAGGTGCAGGATGAGAACGCGTGGCGGCTGAAGGGCGTCGCGGGCCACGCCGGCCTCTTCTCCAACGTGCCGGACCTGTTGCGTTTCGCGCGGGTCATTCTGAGAGCAGGGTTTTCGGATGCAGAGAAAGCGCCGCCGCCTTTGTTCTCGAAAGAGATCGTCGAAAAATTCTCAGAGCCGCAAGGGCCCGAGGGGAATTCGCATGCTCTCGGCTGGGACACGCCCTCAAAGAACTCTTCGGCGGGCCATCATTTCTCGCCCCACTCAACCGGTCATCTCGGGTACAGCGGCTGCTCTCTCTGGATCGACCTGGACGCGGCCGTTTCCGTAGTGCTGCTCACCAACCGAACCTGGCCAGACCGAAAAAGCCAGTTGATTCGGGAGGTGCGCCCGGCTTTCCACGATGGAGTGCGTGACACGCTTGCGGCATCGTTTCCATCGTCGTAAGCCTCAGCGTGTCAATCGAAATCGCTTTTGGGTTTTGCCCTGTCTGCTCGCCTCTAAGCCTGATTTCGTTGGGGATTCGAACTTCGAGTATGCCCAATTTGTGCTATCGACTTGCGCAAAATCGGATTACAATTGGAAGCTGGGGTCAGACTCGATGCTTACCAGCACCGCGACGCAGGAAGTGACTGAAGCACATAAGAAAGAAGAGGCAAAGTTGGATCCAGCCTCTATCCTTGAACACCTGGTTACGGAGAGCCAGAACGAGGCTTCCCAGGGATTTGACACAAAATCAGCACTCGACATCGCTCGGATCATCAACCACGAAGACGCGAAGATTGCAGCCGCGGTCAAGAAAGCGATTCCTGAAATTGCCCAGGTGATCGATCAGGTTGCGCGCAGCCTCCGCGATGGCGGCCGGCTGATTTACATCGGCGCCGGCTCAAGCGGCCGCATTGCAGCTCTCGATGCCTCGGAGTGTCCACCCACCTACTCCACCGCACCCGGACAAGTGCAATACATCATGGCTGGCGGCCCCAAGGCGTTGGCGTCGGCCGTCGAAGTCAACGAAGATTCTGAAGAGCTGGGCCAACGCGACATCGCGCGCCGCCGCCCCACTCGCAAAGATGTAGTCATCGGGCTGTCGGCTTCAGGCCGCACGCCCTATGTCGTTTCGGCCGTGGCCTATGCACGAGCCCGTGGCGCACACACTGCGGCTGTCACCTGCAATCATGGCACTCCCTTAGAGGCTGCCGCCGACATCGCGATCATTGCCGAGGTTGGCCCCGAAGTGATCTCCGGTTCGACCCGCATGAAAGCAGGCAGCGCCCAGAAGATGGTTCTGAACATGATCACCACCGGGGCGATGACCCGGCTCGGTTACGTTTACGAGAACCTGATGGTCAACGTGCATATGCAGAACTCGAAGCTCGTTGAGCGGGGCATTCGCATTCTGATGTGCGCCTGCAAGATCGACCGGCCCACTGCCGTCGACACGATCAAGAGCGCGGGGCGCAGCGTGCCCGTCGCGCTGGTGATGCTGAAGGCCAAGGTCGACAAGCCCGAAGCTGTACGCCGCCTCGCCAAGTCCGACGGCAACGTGCGCTTGGCCATCGAAGACAACACTCTCGAGCTGTAGAAGGTTTCCATCCGCACAGGCCTGACCCTGATCGTGCCAGGCCTTTGCGCTTAGGGCGCGTCTCACAGACACATCCAAGATCAATTTGACTTAGTCGGAAACAGACCGACGAGGCGATCTACGTTGCCGAGAGATTCTTCTTTTCGGTGCACAATGGATCCAGGGCAAAGAGACGCACACCGACAACTGACGCTCGAGGCTGGTGCCTGCTTCCCAACTTCTCTCCGCAGAAGGACCGACGAATTAACTGCCACAAAGAACGATATTTACGGGTGATCCGTTGTGCGAACCCGCGAAGACTGAGGATTTTGCCGAAAATGCCCAGAGGCGGGGGATGGGGGAGTCCTTGCTGGACCAGGTACGCCCCGACCCACTCCGCAGCGCCCGCATGTAGAGTGAAACTTGAAGGCTGACGCATGGATAAGTTTGTGATTCGCGGCGGAAATCCGCTGGTGGGAACAGTCCGCATTTCTGGAGCAAAGAACTCTGCTTTGCCCTGCATGGCTGCGGCCATCCTGACGAAAGACACGGTCACCCTCGAGAACATTCCTCAGGTGCGCGACATCGCCACCGAACGGCGCCTGCTGTCGTCGATGGGCGCAGCGGTCGAGTTGGGGTCGGGCGCACACGCACATCGCATCAGAATCCATTGCGACTCACTGGCGAACCCGGTCGCGCAATACGAGATTGTGAAGACGATGCGGGCAACTTCCCTCGTGTTGGGGCCGCTCGTTGCCCGCACGGGGCGCGCGCGCGTGGCGATGCCGGGAGGCTGCGCCATCGGCGGCAGGCCCATCGATCTGCACATCAAAGGTCTTGAGAAGATGGGCGCCACCATCGTTCAGGAGCACGGCTATCTCGAAGCGCGCACGGATCGGCTGAAGGGAGCGCATGTTGTCTTCGATAAGATCACGGTCACTGGCACCGAGGATCTGTTGATGGCCGCCGTGCTTGCCGACGGCGAGACGGTGATGGAAAACTGCGCACGAGAACCGGAAGTGACCGACGTGGCCGCGCTGCTGAGCGCGATGGGCGCGCGTATCGAAGGGGCAGGTACCTCGACGATTCGCGTGCAGGGTGTCACCAGTCTGCATGGAACGACTTACAGCATCAACCCGGATCGCATCGAAGCGGGAACATTCCTGGTGGCCGGCGCCATCACCGCAGGCGACCTGACCATCGCTGACTGCAATCCGCAGCATCTGCGTGCGGTGACGGCGAAGCTCGAGGAGGCGGGAGCGCGTATCGATGTGCTGGGGCCGAGCGCGATACGTGTGCGAGCGCACGGGCCACTCAAGGCGGCCGATATCTCGACCGAGGAATATCCCGGATTTCCGACCGACATGCAGGCGCAATACATGGCGCTCGCAACGCAGGCCGAAGGTGTGAGCCTGGTAAAGGAAAACATATTCGAAAATCGGTTTATGCACGTGCAGGAACTCGTCCGCATGGGCGCGAACGTCAAAGTGGATGGTCGCACAGCAACGGTGCAGGGCCCGGCGAAGCTATCGTCAGCCGCGGTGATGTGCTCGGACCTGCGCGCATCGGCATCGCTGGTGCTTGCGGCGCTGGTAGCAGAAGGCGAAACCATTGTCGATCGCGTGTACCACATGGATCGCGGTTATGAGCGAATCGAGGCGAAGCTGCAAAGTGTGGGCGCGCAAATCCAGCGCATGGGAAACGTATTCCCCGCCAAAGAAGCTGAAGCATTCGCCGATTGATTCGTTGCGAAGTATGGTCTAACGCCAGCTAGCGGCGAGATGCCAGCGCAACCCTCGAACGGCAGTTTTTTCGAGAACGCATTCGTATTCACGCAATTCGGAGAATACTGAAGTCGTCTCGGATCCGAGAGCCACTGGGCTGTTAATCAGAAACTCAATAAGCGCCTGCACTGTGCGCAGTCCATCGCGCGGGGTAAACCATTGTGGTTCGGGCAGATGAACGGCCCATTCCGGATTACCGGTTCCCTGCTCCAGCAGAAGCGCCATCGAGTTTTCGTCGGCGGAGAAGAAGTCAAGCAGCGGACTGACTGCTAACCGTGCAGCCAAACGGTCGAGAGCCTCTTCATTGCGCGCCACCGCGCGCCCATTCACAAAACTATCGAACCCCGGGTCTTCTCCCTCGACGACGATGTAAAGGCTCGCAGCCACATCGCGAGTGTAAAACAGCATGAACGGCCTTGAACGTGAAATGGCATCGTTGTCATCCAATCAATTACGTGTAAAAACAGTTGCAATCGTTACGCAAGTTTCCTCACCTCACCTTGAAATTGGCCCAAAAGAGCTATACCGATCCGGCACTCCCCGATCTCTAATAAACACTGAGCGACAATTGCCCAGAGGTGAACGTGTTTGACTGGACCAAACTTCCGGATCTGGCCGCTGTTGCGCTGCTTACCTGCGCGTTCGCATCGGTTGCGCGCCGTGGTCAAACACCGGTTTCCCGCCTCTGGTTATTCGCCTGGGAACTGATCGCGCTGCACTTCGGTTCGTTGATCTTCGCTCCGTTTCCGGGACTCCTGGGCACACTGGCCGGCGACATCAGTCTCATCTCTCTGGTCAATGCAGGCGTGCTCTTCATGTATGCCTCGATTCCGTACCGCGATGAGAAGTCGAGCCGGATGATGCTTACCGTCCTGCTCGCGACGAACTCGACATACGTTTGCCTGCTCTGCGTGAGTCCGGCGGCAGATTTTGCTCTGACACCTGTGTCGATTCTTTTTGGCGCTGCGCCGCTCAGCGTCGCGCTTTTCTCGCGATTCCGTCATGCCCTGCGGTGGACCGTTGTCGCCGTCTATGCCGCGCTGACCGTCTTTCTACTCCTCGTGCAGCACCGGCCCGGCGGCGGCGGCGATCTTGCACTCGATGGCGTGCTGTTCGCGGTGTACCTGGGCTGCTCTCTCCACTTCTGGTTCAGCTACCGGCGCGCGACAGCCGGCGCCTTCATCACCATCGCGGGATTTTTCTTCTGGGCTTCTGTCTTTGTGGTTGGCCCGTACATGGAGATGGTTCACCCGAGCGTTCACGTGGAGAGCGAGGTCTGGAACCTGCCGAAGTATGTGGTCGCGGTGGGTATGATTCTTTTGCTTCTCGAGGACCAGCTCGAGCACAACAAGTACCTAGCCTTGCACGATGAGCTGACAGGGCTACCGAATCGACGCCTGTTTCAGGATCGCCTCGCGGTCGCGGTTGAACGCGCTCGTCGAAGCGACTCGAAGGCCGCGCTGCTGGTAGTCGACCTCGATCGATTCAAACAGGTCAACGATACGCTCGGCCATCACGCAGGCGATCTGCTCCTGCAGCAGGTCGGCACAATCTTTCTCGGCCGCGTCCGGACATCGGACACGGTCGCACGCACGGGAGGAGACGAATTCTCAGTGATTCTCGAGAATACGTCGACCCGCGAGGACGCGAATCAGGTCGCTCAGGAACTGCTGCGCTACCTGAATGAACCGCTTGCCGTCGAGGGAAAGACGGTGTGGGTGGGGGCCAGCATCGGAGTCGCACTTTTTCCGGATGACGCGCCCGATATGGATTCTCTCTGCATTGCCGCCGACCTGCGCATGTATGAGGAGAAGAACGAAGCACGGGGTATCGCGCCGCGGCTCCACCCCGGCAAAATCCTTCCGCACTCTGTGCATGAACAGCCGATTCGCGCAGACTTTCGCGTTGCCTCGGAGCGAGTCAGCACATAGCACAGTTCTTGTCCCAGGCGAAAGAAAAGCCCAGGCAATACGCGCCTGGGCTTTTTTGCGAAGTGTTCTCGAGCAGCTTAGTTAGTTCTGACCGCCACTGCGACCGCCGCGCCGACGACGCCGACGACGATTGTTGTTTGCGGCGCCGCTGGGCTTTGCGGTCCCGGCGGCTGACGTGGTTCCCACCGCAACCGGAGCCCCCTCGACGCGATTGAAGTTCGGCTCGTTCTCCTCGTCGATTTCTTCGGTCTCGTCTTCGTCGAAGTCATCTCCGCCCTCGATCAGGATGGTGCTTTGATTCGAGTGCGGCTGACGTTCATCGAACTCGTTGCGTGGTTTTTGTTGGACGGGCGCGGGCGCAGGAGTCGCGTCACCCTCTTCGCTTTCCGCCACCGGAGCCGATTGCGCAATCTTCGCGCGCTGCTCCTTGATCAGAGCCTTCCGGCTGAGCTTGATGCGATTGCCCTCAATGGCCAAAACCTTGACCATGACCTGGTCGCCTTCGCGCAGCTCATCCTTCACTTCTTTCACACGGTGCTCGGCGATCTCGGAGATGTGAAGCAGTCCGTCGGTACCCGGAAAGAGCTCGACAAATGCGCCGAACTCGGCCAGGCGAACCACCTTGCCCAGGTAGGTCTTCCCAATCTCCGGCACAGCCGTGACATCGTTGATCATAGCTAGAGCCTTCTTCAGACCGTCTGCATCACTCGAAGCCACGCTCACGCGGCCTGAATCGTCGACGTCGATCTTGGCGCCGGTCTGCTCGACGATGCCGCGAATGGTTGCGCCGCCCTTGCCAATGAGATCGCGGATCTTGTCGGTGGGAATCTGTACGGTTTCGATGCGGGGAGCGTACTGTGACCGTTCCTGGTGCGGGCCAGGCAGCACGGCATCCATCTTATCGAGCAGGAAAAGGCGTCCGCGCCGCGCCTGCTCCATGGCCTGCTGCAGAATCTCGCGCGTCAGCCCGCCGATCTTGATATCCATTTGCAGGGCGGTGATGCCTTTGCGCGTACCCGCAACTTTGAAGTCCATGTCGCCGTAGTGATCTTCCGCGCCTGCAATGTCGGTGAGGATGGCGTAGTCGTCGTCTTCTTTCACCAGGCCCATTGCCACTCCGGCTACGGCTCCCTTGAGAGGAATGCCTGCATCGAAGAGCGCTAGACTGGCGCCGCACACCGATGCCATCGACGACGAACCGTTCGACTCGAGAATGTCGGAGACGACGCGCATCGAGTAGGGCGATTCCTCGGCATTCGGCAGAACCGCCGAAAGAGCCCGCTCCGCCAGGGCGCCGTGGCCGATCTCGCGGCGGCCTACACCGGTCATACGACCGGTTTCACCCACGCTGAACGGCGGAAAATTGTAGTGAAGCATGAAGTTCTTCCGCTGCTCGCCCTCGTAACTCTCCAGCCGCTGACTGTCATCGTTCGTACCGAGCGTTACCGTCACCAAAGCTTGCGTTTCTCCGCGGGTAAAGAGCGCCGATCCATGAGTGCGGGGCAGAACCCGGGTCTCAATCGAGATTGGACGAATTTCGTCGAATGCGCGACGATCGGGGCGAATGCGATCCTTGGTCACCTGTTCGCGGAAGAGACGCTCGATGAGTGTCTCGTAATAGTGCCCCAGTTTCTTCTTGGCATCGGGCTCGTCGGCTGGCAGCTGGGCAGCGAGTTCGTCCTTGATCTTCTTGATCAGCGCATAGCTCTCGGTTTTCCCATGCTTCTTGGTGTCCTGCGCATCCTTCAGACGATCGCCGACCTTTGCCTTGAGCTCCGCGTAATACGCCTCATCGAACACGGGTGTGGCAAACTGCCGTTTGGTCTTGCCTGCCTTTGCCGCCAGCTCGTCAATGGCCTTGACGATCTTCTTGATCTCGCCGTGGGCAAACTCGATTGCAGCGAGGATCACCTCTTCAAGCTCTTCCTTCGCGCCCGACTCAATCATCACGATGCCGTCTTTGTGACCGACGACCATGATGTTCACGGTTGTGAGAGCCCGCTCGGCATAGGTTGGATTGATGACGAACTCGCCATTTACGCGGCCCACGCGGACTGCGCCGACGGTCGCGCCGAAGGGAATGTCGGAAAGCGCCAGGGCTGCAGCAGCCGCATTGATGGCGACGACGTCGGGATCGTTCTCCTTATCCGCCGAGAAGACCAGGGCGATGACCTGCGTCTCATTGCGAAAGCCGTCGGGGAAAAGCGGCCGGATGGGACGGTCAATCTGGCGCGCGGTCAGGATCTCCTTCTCGCTCGGGCGCCCTTCGCGCTTGATGAAGCCTCCCGGAATGCGTCCGCCTGCGTAGGTGTATTCGCGGTAGTCCACCGTGAGGGGGAAAAAGTCGATGCCTTCCCTCGGGTCGGGAGAGGCGATCGCAGTAGCCAGGACGGCGGTTTCGCCCGTGGTTACCAGGGCAGCGCCGGATGCCTGCTTTGCCATGCGGCCTGTTTCAAACGCAAGCCGCTTGCCGCCGGCAAGCTCGACGGCTACTTCATGCTTCGTAGACATAGTGTCCTCGTTTCGTTTTTTTCGCTTGGGAAACTTGTAGGAAGGTAGGTATTGGAAGGCCTGTCAGGAAACTGTGGCATCGGATAGAGCGAATCCATCTCGATTCGCGTCCCGCATGTCGGCTCGCTGGGTCAAAGAAGCAATGTGCTTCCCGTGAGCCCAACAGCCGATAGGGATGCTTCTGCCTTTGCGGCATCTTCGATGCGTCAGGTACACCTTGGCCCCGGGTCCTGAGTAGAACGGGGGCCGTGACCAGGCTGCGGTCTGGGCGCTTCCAGTTCAAGGTTGGCTTTCTGACTACTTCCGGAGTCCGAGCTTGCTGATTACGTCACGATAGCGATCGGAGTCGTGTGTTTTCAGGTAGTCCAGGAGGCGGCGTCTCTTACTGACCAGCATCAACAAGCCACGCCGGGAGGCATGGTCTTTCTTGTGTGTCTTGAAGTGCTCAGTGAGCTCGCCGATCCGTTCACTCAGAATCGCAATCTGGACCTCGGGGGAACCAGTATCGGTCTCGTGGGTGCGGAAGCGTTGAATCAGGTCTGTTTTCTTTGCAGTCGCCAGCACGGCGTATGTTACTCCTCTTGCGTTCTCAGTCCACTCTCAAGTGTCTACTGTGAGATTACCATGAATGCGCACCGCGCGCCATGAAACAGCAGACCCAAGCCCTCTCACAAACCCATGACTCCACGAGCGTTTTCTCTCACGGCTCCCGCTGAAACCAGTAGTTCGCCCGTGCGACGATGTGCGCTCCGTAGTCCTGCGCCGTGCGCACGCGAATGGTGTGCAGGCCCGGCGTAGGGTCAGACGGGCTGAAGGTGATCAGATAGCGATTGCGCACGTGCTTGGCGGCATCCACAACGCGCTGTTCAAATCGCTTGTCGCCGGTGAACGTGGTGTATTCGCCGCCGCTCTCCTGCGCGATTTCTTTAGCCACGTTCCTTTTGAAAGCTTTGATCGCCATGACGAGTGCGGAGACCATGCTCATGGTGCGATCGTCGCCCGAATCTTTGACATCGTGGAGGAACTCAGATCGAGACGGCGAAAACGAAACGCTGAGAACCAACACGTCAGACTGGCCGATCTTCTGAATCAGCCGCGCCGGCTTGGTATGCTTGCTGCCGTGATCGCGCTCTTCACTGATCAGGAGAAGCACGCGGCGATAATCCTTGGGCTGCGTTTGCAGCAGATCGACCGCCGAACTGATCGTGTCGAGAATGGCCCCGCCGCCATCGCCGGGCTGCATGTGCTCCAGATCGTCATTCAATTCGTCGTCCGAGTGCGTGTAATCGTGGATGAGATGGGGTTTGGAATCGAAGCCCATCAGAGCCGCCTCGCTCCTTGAATCGGAGAGAAAGAGGTCGAGCAACGGCCCGAGCTTCGCAACCTTGCCAAATTCGAGCGCGCTCACGCCTCCTTGTTCCACCGCGATAACCAGCGCCACGGGTGCTGTATCCATCTCTTCCTGCACATGGATCTTTTGCCGCACACCGTCGTCTTCGAGCACAAAGTCCGGCTCTTTGAGACCGTACAAAATGCCACCCCCCTGCTTCTCCACCAGCGTGGGCACAAGCACTTCGTTCGTAGTGACGCGTACCGTGGGAGTGGGACCGGAGTCAGGCATTGGCTTGGCAGGTTCCGGCGGGGGGAGTTGCTGCGCAGTCAGGACAAGGCTGCCGAAAAGGCACGCGGCGGACAGGATGAGCGGCCCTAGGGAAGAGGCTCCACAAATCCGAACCGCTCGAATCTTTGTTGAATACGATGTCCGCTTCAAGCCTTGGAAGGGCGCTTCAGCCACGCTTGCGCGCCTCCTTTTCCATGCGTCCTGTCCACAGAAGAAAACTCAGCAGCTCCCAGCGCGAGGTCCAGAAGAAGCCGAAGACATCTTTGGCCCGCAAGGACTCGGCCGGCATGCCCGAATAGGTCTCGATGCGCCAGCGAAGGAATTCGCTGCGCCATGGGGTAAAACGGTGCCCGCGCGTGGCATTCCAGAGGAAGCGCATGGAAGAGAACACGTTCAGTCTCCCTGGATTTCGAGTATAGAGGGTGCCCTGCCGTGTGCCGATGGGCCTACGAGCAAACTCAAGTCAGCTTGTCGAAGAGGCTCCCCGAGCCGAGCTGCGCGATGACATTTTCCAGTGCCGTCTGCTGAGTTTCGGCCAGCGAAAGTTGGGTCGATATCTGCGGCAGGTCGGCCTGCATGAGATTTGTCTGAGCCGTCGTGAGCTGCATCTTTTCATTGGTCACGGCATCGGACGCAGCCGTCAGCCGCGTGAGCGAATTGTCGAGGGTGACACGCTGTTGAGAGACATAGTTCAGCGCGGTATTCAGGCTCTGTGTGTCCTGCACGGCTGTTGGCACACTCGCGCCGCCTGCATAGTCGGCAACCAGGTTATTCAATGCCGCGAAGACGCTATTGGCGCCACTGGTCGCGAAGATCTGGTCACCCGGCAGATTCAATTGAATCGTCTGTCCGTTGGGTGTCTGCAGAGAGTTGACCGTCTCATCCCCGTTGTAGGTGGTGGTCGCCGGTGAGCCGCTCGAGGTGGTAAACGGCGCTGTGGATGTGCGGCTCCCTCCAAAAATGTATTGCCCCTGATAGCTGGTGTTGGCCAGGGACGCGACTTCATCCCGAATTCCGGAAAGTTGATTGGAAATAGCCTGCCACTGGGCGGGATTCAGCGTGCCGTTGTTGGCGCCCGTGGCGATTGAAATTGCCTGCGTCACCTGAGAAACTACGCTGCCTAATGCGGAGTCGGCAACCTGCAATTGGCCCTGCACCATGGTGGACGACTGGGTGAAAGAGTCGTCCTGCTGCATGCTGTTCAAAAGCAGGACGTTTTTTCCCGCGGCGATCGGGTTCTGGTCCAGGGAAGTTACGCCAACGCCGCTTGACAGCTCGCTCGTCAACTGCTGTTCGGTTGCCTGCGTTTGATCGAGGGCCGCCGACAGGTTTGTGACATACGATGGATCCACCCGCATGATTGCTTCCCTTCCGCGTCGCGAAGACGCCGCGCGGTTTGTTGGTGGCCTTCGCCGCGATCGTCTCTCTAGGAAACCGCCGTCTGCACTCCCAGGTTCAATGCCGAGGCGATCACGGTGTTGAGAATCGTGAACACTTCGGACGCCGCCTGGTAGCTTCTCTCGAACTGTTGCAGAGACGCGGCTTCATCGTTCAGGTTGACTCCGGAGAGTGTGTTGACCTGTGTCTGGAGCTGTGAGACCGAGGCAGTCTGCGCAGTATTTTCGGTTTGCGTTTCGGAAACTGTGGAGCCGAGCTGGCTCACAAAACTTGCATACGCGTCGATCGGAATTTGGCCTTGCAGGACTGAGCCGTTCTGGCTCTCTCCCCTTTGCGCGGAAATCGCCGCGGTCTGGGTTATGTTCGAGGCGCCGCCGACGCCATAAAGCTGCCAATCCAGATTGAGAGTTGCGGCTCCGGCGGAAAGCCCGGAGAAGGTGATATCCGCAACATCGGTTGAGGGCGTCGTGAGGTTGCCGCTGGGATTGAATTGCAGCGTCCCGTTGGCGCTCGCCGAAGCGGTAGGATTCGCGATCAAACTTCCGCCGGTTGCCGTGGCACCGGCAATGGTGAGCACGCCGCCGGAGTTCGTGACCGTGACGCCGGTGACACCCGCTGTCGCCAGTGCATCGTCGAGAGCCTTCACATAGCCCGTGCTCGCATCGCCGATGGCTTCTCCGGCAGTGAGCCCCGCGACCGAGACAGTCGCCGTGCCGCCGGATGCCGTAGCACCGGTGATGGTGAAATTTGTCCCGGGATCGACCGTCTCTCCGGCCCCAAAGGTATAACTGACTTGATTTGCAAAGGAAGTGTTCGCCGTGAGCCGGTCAGCCAGGACCATGCTGTAATTCCACTGCCCTGCCCCCAGGTTCGAATAGGTCACCGTCAAGGCATGGGTGTTCCCAAGCGAGTCGTAGAGGTTCACAGTTCCTGTCACGGTGTTGCCTGGCGGAATTATGGGTGTGGCGGAACTCAGGTTCTGCACAAGGCTGAAGCTGGTGGTGGCAACGGGCAGCGTTAGCGGCTGGTTCGCGAGATTCGCCATCGCGATCGCATTCGAGTCGTCACCGGTCCCATTCCCGTAGCCGGCGGCCGCGATCTGGCTAGGATCGGCCATCGTAACCCGCATCGATAGGGCGCTTCCCGCGACCTGCATGGGCTCATTGAAGAGATAGAGCGGCGATGTGCCGGCACCGGCCACATGAGCGGAGTTCGTACCCGTGCCTTCTATGCCCTTAAGATCCGTTCCGGAGTTGTTCTGGGCGTTCACGGCTGTAGATATGCCGTAGGCCAACTGGTCGAGCGCCGAGAGCGCATCGGGAATATCCTGATCGCGCGCGGCCAGATAGCCTCCGATCTGTCCTCCACCGCTCGTGAATTGGGAAGTCACATCGGTCGCGCCCACGAAGAAATGCGTCACGCCGTTCTGTATGCCGGTCGTGAGAGGCGTGGCTTTCCCGCCCAGGACGAGCACCTGGCCTGCCGTTGTTGTGATCGAGAGACCACTGTTCTCGGTGGTGACCTGGTTGACTCCAATGAGTTGCGAAAGCTGGGAGATATCCTGTTCCCGCTGGTCCTGAAGAGTTCCCGCATCGGGAGTCGATGTGGCGCTTTCGATCTCCTGATTCAATTGCGCAATCGCGCTGGTCAGAGCATTCACCTGGCCGGTGATGCCCGACGCTTCCTGATCGAGTGAACTGCGCTGCGTGGTCATGCTGGCTGCGGCGTTCGAGATGTCGCTCGCGAGAAGCGACCCCGACGACAACACCTGCTGCCGCAGCGCATTGTCGGCAGGATTGGCTTCCAGCGAGGAGAAGGAATCGAAGAAATTCGTGATATCGCTGCCGATGTCCCCCGCCGTTGAACTCGACGAGCCGGAGTCCGGAGGAAACAGGGCCTGCAACGTGTCGAGCGCGCTCAGCCGGGTTCCCGATGCCGACGCCACTTGCTGTTGCTGCGACAACCGCTCCTCGAGCACGTTGTCCCGCACCGAGGTCGGCCCCGTCCCGGTGACGCCCGTTCCATAGAGAACGCCATTCACCTCGACCGGCGGGTTTTCCCGCCAATTTGGGATCTCCCGCGTATAGCCCGTGGTATTGGCGTTGGCCACGTTGTTGGCCACGATGCTCAGCGCTGATTGGTCTGCATCAAGTGCCGAGGCAATCGCTCCGAAGGCAGCATTAATCGTTCCCATGACGATTCTCCCTGGGAGCCCAGGCCCCGCCCCACCGCGCGCCGTATTCGATCTTCCCTTCTCGCAGTCCCTCGAGACGCCGCATCACTTCGATATTGGCCCGCGTGGCCGCGAGCACCCGCGCAAAGACCGCCAGATCTTGTTGGACACTCTGCGCCTGCCCGGTCAACCGGGCACGATCGACCGCATCGGAGGAGTCGAACGGATTCAATGCCCGGCATGAGACCGCCAGCGCTTCGAGACGATCGGAGTCAAGACAGGCCAGCGCTTGCGAAGCATCACGCAACAGGTCTTGCAGCGGGAGACTCACGCGTGCTTCTTCTCTCTCCATAGGCCCCTGCTTCTATTCGGGAGCGCTCGGCTCGCTGCCCGAGGACTCACCCTGGCTGAGCATGGAATCGACAACTTTTTGAGCGACCGCCGCTGCCGGCACTTGATAGGTCCCGGCGGCTAGCGCCGCCTGCACTGCTGCAACCTTTTCCAGGCGTGTATCGGGAGCCGCGGCCGCTTGCGAAACCCCGGAGCCGGCGCTGCTCAAGGTCGCCCTATCGCCTGCAAGAGAACCGATCCCTTCCGGGCTCTCGCTCTTCGCACGCTGCCCGCCCGTCGGAGTCGCCGCCGTCGGGCTACCAAGAAGCGTCTTTAACGCATCGATACTGTTGCGAATCTCCATTCCCTTTTCTCCTCACCGTCTCTATCGGCGCGGTCTTCAATCACTGTAGTCATTCAGCATCCCTGAGAATAGGATTTTGTCACGCCTTTCCATTGATTCCTGCCGGGTTGGGGCCGGTCCCAGATTGGGAAAGCGTCTTCAGAATGCGGTCGGCGATGCCCAGACCGCCCAAATCGCTCAAACCGCTGCCCAAAGCCTCGGCCGCAAACTCGCCCAGCGTGCCTCCGGAACCTTCTTCGTCCTCACCTCCCAGGGAGGAGGCGCCCGTGCTGAGAGGCTTCAAGAGCTCCGTCATCAACTGCGCCTCAAACTCGTGTGCGGCCTTGACGAGCCGCTGGGACGGGGCGGCGCCCGCTTCGGATGAATTTGCCGGCAATATTGCGTGAACTCCGTGCATCACAGGACCTCCAGATCGGCTTCGAGCGCCCCGGCCTCTTTCATTGCCTGCAGAATAGAAATCACATCGCGTGCCCCGGCCCCGGTTCTCTGCAGCTCCTGGACAAGGTCTTCGACGGTCGCTCCTTCTTTCAAGTCAATCCGGTTCACGGCCTTGTCCTGCGCCTGAACGGTCGTCTGCTGGACGACTTGCGTCGAGCCGGTCGAGAAGGGCTCCGGCTGGGAGACTTCGGTGAGAGAGGTTACGTTCACCGACAAGCCCCCATGGAGAATCGACACGGGCTGCAACCGGACCCTGCCTCCAATCACCACCGTGCCGGTACGCTCGTTCACGACCACCTTGGCACGCGGAAAGACCTCCACCTCGACGTCTTCGATTTGATCGAGAAGCGCTGCGACATCTTCATGGGACACTATTTGGATCTCTACCCTACGGCTGTCGAGTGCACGCGCGCGCGGCGCGCCGAGCGCGGTGTTGATGCTGCCTGCCATTCTCTCGGCGGTGTGAAAATCGGCGTCGTTAAGAATGACGCTCACCGTCTGAAGATCTCTCAGGTCAAACGCCACCGCGCGCTCCACCAGCGCTCCCCCGGGGATGCGCGCGGTGGTAGGGTGATTCACTTGGCGCGAGCTGCCGCCTCCAGCCGCCAGGTAGCCCCCCAAAACCAGCGCTCCCTGTGCCTGCGCATAGATCAAGCCATCCGGCCCATAGAGAGGAGTCATCAAGAGTATGCCTCCTTCGAGCGAGCGTGCATCTCCTGCCGAGGAAGCCGTGATGTCGAGGCGATAGCCGGGACGGCTGAAAGGCGGCAGCGTGGCCACCACGAATACAGCCGCCATGTTTTTCACTTGCATGTTGCTGGCGCTGTTGGAACCGGTCGTCGGCACGGTAACGCCCATGCGTTCGAGAGCGGAGAGAAGGGTCTGCGCGGGAAAGACGGTCTGCGAACTGTCTCCGGTGCCCCGGAGCCCGACCACGAGGCCATATCCAACGAGCTGGTTGTCGCGGATCCCTTCGACCGTAGCGACATCTTTTACCCTGGCCGGCTGGCCCACGGTCGCTGCGAAGACCGGCAGCGAACTTGTCGACAAGACAAGTCCAATCGCAACTCCGAGACAAGAGCCGACCCCTCGCACGTCTCTTCTTTTCGTCGACCGCCTCTCTGCATTGGTCATCGGTTTCCTCTCCATCTCGAGTTTTTCCTGCCGCCCCCTAGAACACCAGCAGCTTTTCGAGCATCCGCACCAGGGGATTCTGCCGATAGGTCGAGTCGTTCACGATGCCCTTGCCAGTGACCTCGAGTTCGAGATCGGTCATCGCGGTCGATTGCACCTGGTTCTGCGCGCTCACGTCTTCGGGGCGCACCAGGCCTCGCAGCCGGATAACCTGCGTCTGCTGCGAGAACGTCAGTTGTCGCGTGGCCTGCACTACGAGCATCCCATTGGGCAACACATCCACCACTTCGCCACCGAAGGTTGTCGCGAGGCTGGAATTCGTGGTGCTCTGCCCCTGCGCGGTTAAACCGGAAGATGATGTTTGGCTTACCAGATTCTGCAAGCTGTTCGCCGCCTTCAGCGCTCCGAACAGCGAGGTCAGGCTGGACTTGGCGTTCGACGACCGCGCATTCTTCACCTGCCCGTCGGTGGAGGCTGCAAGGCTCTCACTGACCACAATAGACACGACGTCGTGCAAACGCACCGCCTTGGCATCTGTGCCCAACCGCACGAGCCGCCCCTCGGAGCTCCAAATGGAGCCGGGTGTTTTCACTTCCGCCGCCTGCTGTGCCCGGACACGGCTGATATAGGAGCGCAGGGCCGCCTCGGGCGGCGTGGCGCCCGGTCCCTCGGGAGTTTTTTTGGCAGCCGATGCTGGCTGGATCGAGGCAAAGAGGGCAATCGCGCCAAGGGCTAGGGCGGCGGGTCGTCCGCAGAGCGCGCGCGTTTTCATGGACGGATCTCACAGAGTGTGACACGACCGGGAGCCACTGCCTGCACGCGCAGGGCTTTTCCCGTGGTTGCCAGGCGCACGGTCAAGACTTCGCCTGCGG
>DATDIQ010000045.1:0-102963 GCA_036520995.1 Occallatibacter sp. | reverse complement strand
CAATCCGGCCTTGATGAGATAGGACTTTGCCCAAGCCACGCGATTTCGAATCGTCGTCTGGCGCCCCGACGGGAGAAGTGCTGCCCGCTCTTCCGCTGAGATCTTGTATTCATCCGCCAAGCGATCAACGGCATCGGAGATCCGCCATTCTCTTTCCGCCGCTATCCTGAGGAGCGGCAGCATTAGTGTCTGGAAGTCAGGTATTGCCATTTTGAGTTCGCCTTGGTATTTAGCTTGATCGCTTGCTCGGATTCTACTCGAGCGCTCTGTCCCTAGCCGTTTTCTCGAAAAATGGTTTCACCACCGGGGCAGAAGTCGTTTTGCACGTTGGGCGGCTCAGGACTAGTGTAGGGCGGTACGTTGCGGATAAATAAAATTTAAGTAATATTCAATTTTATTGACTTAAAGAAAATTTAGATTTAGATTCACTTTATGAAGGAATCGCCGGAGTCCTGGCTTGAAGCACTCGACGAAGAAGACCAGCAGTTTCTGCGCCGGTTTGTGCTGTGTTCGGGGTCGTTAAAGGCGCTGTGCGAGGAGTACGACGTGTCGTATCCGACCATGCGCGCGCGGCTTGATCGGTTGATTGCCAAGGTGAAGGCGGCTGAGGATTCAAAGAACGCAGACGCGTTTGAGCGCAAACTGCGCCTGCTGGTGGCCGATGGGAGAGTGCCCGCTGCCGCAGCCCGGGAGCTCTTGAAAGCGCATCGCGCAGCGGCAGAAGAAAGGTGAGGTGGTGGTTATGATGCAGCCATGGTTTGATCCCGCGCACTATGCGTGGATACCCGGCACGCTGTATGGCGTGGTGGCAGGGCTGATGGGCGGCTTGGTGGGCTGGCTGGCGCCGCGTGGGCGTGCGCGAAGCTTCATTGTGCGCGCGTGGTTCGCGTTGTGGGCAGCTGCGCTGGTTTTGCTGGCGGCTGGGATGGTAGCGCTGGCGCAAGGCCAGCCTTGGGCGATCTGGTACGGACTGCTGCTGCCCGGCGCGGTGGGCACGCTGGTGGTGGGCGCGAACACGCTGGTGGTGCAGCGGACCTACCGGCAGGTGGAGGAACGGCGTCTTGCCGCGAAGGACTTGCTGTAGAGGCGGCAGGGGACGGCTTCAGCGCGGGCGCGTGGAGAAGCCGTGCTGCTTCCAGAGCTTGTCCCAGTTCCAGATGCCGCCCCAGGCCTGGGGTGGGAGGCGATAGCCGAGCTGATGAGCGAGCTGGAGGATCTGGCCGCGGTGGTGCGCTTCGTGGGAAAACATGTAGGCGAACGTGGCGGCGCCGGCGGGCCAGGCGCGGGTCCAACTGCCACGCGAAAAGCGTGAAACCTTGCGACTCGGTGTGCCGGAGAGCGCCTGAGTGAGCATGCGGAGACATTGCGCGGCACTTTTCTTGTGGGCGGAGGCGGCTTGCCGCGGAGTGCAGCGATGGGGATCGAGCGGCGCGGGGCAGGCGAGATGCGGCGCGGATTCTCGGAGCCAGACGAGGCGGCTGTTGTGGAGGTGCGCGTAGATTTGCGCGACGGTGCGGCCCGCATTTTTTCGGGCCGGGGAGTTGCGCACGCCAGGCGCGCGGGTCGAGGTGCGCGAGCAGGAGTTGATTCATGGCGTCGTTGACGGCGCAGGTTTCGACAAGGACGTCGCGGAGGTCGTTGGAGGAGGGGATGGAGGTCTCCGTATTGAACGAGGGAGCCAGGGAACAAGCAGAAAATAAGGGATCGAGAGAGACAGGGAACAAGGGACCGGGGGGACGAACGGCTAGGCGAGGGGGCGGTCCCAGGTTTCGAGGGCGGCTTTGAAGGCGGTCATGAATTTGCCGGAGTCGGCGCCGTCGATGAGTCGGTGGTCGAAGCCGAGGCAGGCGTACTGGACGGAACGGATGGCGATGGTGTCGTTGCCTTCGGCGTCGGTGAGCACGACGGGCTCTTTGCGGAGGCCGCCGACGGCGAGGATGGCAGACTCGGGCTGATTGATGATGGGCATGCCGAATTCGCCGCCGAAGATGCCGGGATTGGTGAGGGTGAAGGTGGAGCCGCCGACTTCATCGGGCAGGAGCTTTTTGGCGCGAGCGCGGGCGGCGAGGTCGTGGATGGCGCGGGCGAGAGAGACGAAGTCACGGGTTTCGGCGGCGCGGACCACGGGCACGATGAGTCCCCACTCGAGGGCGACGGCGATGCCGAGATGAATGTTGCCGTGATACTGGATGCCACCCTCGACCAGCGAGGCGTTGACGATGGGAAACTGTTTGAGCGCTTCGATCGCGGCAACGGCGATGAAGGGCATGTAGGTAAGCTTGAAACCGTGGCGCTGTTCGAAGGCGGCGCGCTCGCGTTCGCGCATTCGGACGATGCGCGTCATGTCGACTTTGTAGACCGTATGCGCATGGGGAATGGTGCGCTTGCTTTCGGCCATGCGCTCGGCGATGAGGGCGCGCATCTTGGTTAGCGGCACCACCTGCGGTGGGGCCAACTGCGGCTTCGCCGCCACCTCCGGTGGGGGTGACTGCCACTCCTCGGCGACTTGCGGTGGGGCTGATCCCTGAGGAAATTCGGCGAGGAAGCCGAGGATGTCGTCTTTGGTGATGCGGCCGTTGGAGCCGGAACCGGGAACGCGGGCGAGATCGACCTGATGTTCGCGGGCGATGCGTCGGACGAGAGGGGAAGAGCGGTATTTTGCACCCGCTGGCACCTGCGGCACCTGCGGTGCGGCTGATCCCGCCTTCGGCGGCTCGAACGATTGTGGCGCTGTCATCTGCGGCACCTGCGGTGCGGCTGATCCCGCCTGCGGCGGGACGAACGATTGTGGCGCTGACACCTGCGGTTTCGCCGCCTGAGACATGAGGACTGCTGCGCCTTTCTCGGAGAGGACGGCGACGACGGCGTTGACGGGAACGATGGCGCCTACAGGGAACTTGATTTCGGCCAGCACGCCGGCGATGGGCGCAGGAATTTCGGCGTCGACTTTGTCAGTCGAGATTTCGAAGAGGGGCTCATCTTTTTCGACGGAGTCGCCGACCTGCTTGAGCCATCTGGTGATGGTGCCTTCGAAGATGGATTCGCCCATCTGAGGCATGGGGACGTCGATTGGCATGAGTCTTGCTCTCCGCGATGGCGCGCCCGCAGGCGATTCCAGGGGGGATTATAAATCCCACGGTTCAGGGGTGATTGCTCAAGATTCAGGCACGGGCGGGGCGGGTGCGGGGGTCGAAGTGCGGATCGAGGAGGCGCTCGACCTCGGGCGGAATTTGGAGCGGCGTGCCGATCGACTCGGACCCTCGCAGCCCCTGCGGCTCTTCCACCTGCAGTGGGGTCAACTGCGGGGCGGCCAACCACAGCTCCGCAGACGGAGACGTTGTTGCTTCGGCGCGCAGGTCATCGAGGGAAGCGAGGGCGAGGATCTCTTCGTGAAAGACGAGGCCGAACTGGCGGGCGGCCTGGTGTGCGATGGATTCGAGGCTGGGGATTGACGCGGGGTCGGGCACTTCTCTGGCGAGGCTGGTGACGGGGCGGTCAGTGATGCCGCAGGGGTTGATGAGGCGGAAGAAGTCGAGGTCGGTGGTGACGTTGAAGGCAAAGCCGTGGGAGGTGACGCCGCGGGAGACGTGGATGCCGATGGCGCCGATTTTGGCTTGAGGCCGGGAACGTTCTTCAGTACCCGAGCCACTGCTTTGGTCCAAAGGCTTGCCGTCCGCAGGACACCAGACGCCGGTGAGGCCGGGGATGCGGGTGGCATGCACTCCATAGACGGCGCAGAGGCGGATGAGGGCTTCTTCGAGGAGGCGGACGAAATCGACCGGGCCGAGGCGCCCACCGTTGGGGTTGGCGAGGCTGCGGAGGTCGAAGATGGGATAGCCGATGAGCTGGCCGGGTCCGTGAAAGGTGACGTCGCCGCCGCGATTGATTTCGTGAACGGTGACGCCGCGGCTGGTGAGCAGCGCCTCGGAGGCGAGGATGTTGGCGCGCGAGGCGTTGCGGCCGAGGGTGAGGACGGGCGGATGTTCGAGAAGGAGGAGCGTGTTCTCGATGCGGCCGGCAAGGCGGAGCGCGACGAGTTCCTCCTGGATCTTGAGAGCTTCGTCGTAGGGGACGCGGCCGAGGGAAAGGGACTGGATCATGGCTACACTTCTATTGTAGGAGCCGGGGGGACATCGCAGTGGACAGTGGTCGGTGGCGAGGAGTGAGCGGATGGGTCAGGGTTGGACCTTGGCCTGGAAGATGCCAGCAAAGGCGGAGCGCACGTTCCAGAAGACGAGGATCCAGCAGAGGACGACGATGAGGGGGATGGGGAAAACCCCGGCGTGCAGAACGAGGAGATGGGTGGTGAGGATGTTTACCAGTTGGGCGGCGAGGACGGTGAGGGCCAGAGGCACGTAGCGGTTGATGAGGAGCAGGAGGCCGGGCACCAGTTGGAAGAAGCCGACGACATAGAGGTAGTGGGTGGCAGCCATGACGGTGGTGAAGTCGCGCGCGGGCCCTGGGGGAAGGGGCGGATTGGGAAGGAACTGGAAGAGCAGGTTGGCGCCGAAGACGGCGAAGATGAGGCCCAGCAGGTAGCGGGCGATGGTGGCGGCAATCTTCATGGGTCCTCCTGGAGGGGTTTGGAACGGAATGGGGCCTTGCTTCCGCAACGCGAGAGAAAACAGCCTGTTCGAAGTGGATGGCGGAGGATTCGTTGGCGATGCAAATGTTTGGGGAGTGTCCTATAAGTCGTGGAAGGGCCGAGAGTCTTCGCGCTAAGATGGGGCAGGAGCAGGCCATGAGCACCGAGATTGCACGCATTGGAAACACGATTGCGGTGGCGATACCCGAGGAGTTGCTGGAGAAGGCCAATCTGTCTGTGGGCGACCGGGTGGAATGGGTGCTAACGCCAAATGGAGAGCTTGCCCTGGTTGGGGCGAGCGGCGGCGAGGAACATGGGGCGACAGCAGGTTATGAAAATTGGAAAGCTGCGGAGATCGAGGCAGGATTGGCAGAGATGGATAGCGGCGAGAGCGTGCCCAGCGAGAAAGTGAATGAGTGGCTGCGAAGTTGGGGCACAACGCGTGAATTGCCACCTCCCCTGTGAGGCTTGTCTGGAGCCGGCGTGCTCTACGGAGGCTGGCTTCGATCCACGACTACATTGCGAAAGACAGCCCGATAGCTGCAGCGGGCGTTGGCGCAGCAATTGTCGAAGCGACGGTGCGTCTGCAGCAGTTTCCGTTGAGCGGGCGTCAAGGACGCATTGAAGGCACTCGGGAACTGGTGGTACCGGGGTTGCCCTACATCCTTCCCTATCGGATTGTCGGAGAAGAGATTCAGATTGCCTCGGTGGTACAGACCAGCAGACAGTGGCCGGAAACGCTATAGGCAGGAGAAGGGCACTTTGGCAGATAAAACGTCAGAAATGCCGACGCCTAATTCAGGGAAGTCCGAACAGCTTCTCACAACGCAAGCCGGGCTACTCGGGATTATCGAAAGCACGAAATCTGGGCGTCGCATCTGCAATATCTAAACGACGCGAGCGAAGCATTCCAAGGCGCCCTACCGCAACTGGTGAATGGTTTTCAGGATAGACTGAGACTGGCAGGAGGACCGGGCGGTCGCTGCCGGGGATCTGGGAGACCGGGTTGCCGGGGGAGGAAAGTCCGAACTCCGCAGGGCAGTGTGCCGGATAACGTCCGGGATGTGGGTTTGAAGACTCACAGACGGCCAGTGCCACAGAAAAGATACCGCCGGAAGTTCGTGTCTCGGCACGGACAACGGGCCAGAAGGGCGAGAGTCTGGATGGCCAGTCCGGTAAGGGTGAAAAGGTGCGGTAAGAGCGCACCGCTCCGGCAGTAATGACGGAGGCAGGGTAAACCCCACACGGAGCAAGACCAAATAGGGAGGGAAGCGCGGGCCAAGAGCCAGGCTCGTGTTGCGTATCGGCCCGATGCGCCCAGGCGGCTTGAGCAATTGCCGGAACCTCCGGGTAGGTCGCTGATGAGTGTCCGCGGTGACGCGGCGCCTAGAGGAATGACCGCATAAACAGAATTCGGCTTACGAGTCCTTTTGCCGAATACAACGACGGCCCCGCGGGAGAGATCCTGCGGGGCCGGCCATTTTGGGGGATGGAAAGGAATCGCCGCCTTTGCTCCGCTACCATCGAAACATGCTGCGCGTGAAATTGCTGGAGAAGAGTGCACGGGTGCCGGTGGTGGCGCATCCGGGCGAGGATTTGGGATACGACGTATTCGCGCTCGAAGATACCCGTGTCGAAGCGCGGGCAACCGTGCGGGTGCGCACCGGCATTGCCGTGGATGCGCGGCATCCCGAGACCGGCGTCGCGCTGGGGCTGCTGGTGCGCGATCGCTCGTCGATGGCGGCGCGGGGCATGGCGACGACGGGTGGAGTGATTGATGCGGGGTATCGCGGCGAGATCCTGGTGCTGATGACGAATCTGAGCGCGGCGTCGGTGGAGCTGAAGGCGGGCGAGAAGATTGCGCAGATGATTCCCATGCCGGTGTTGACGGGCGCGGTGGAAGAGGTCGAAAGCCTGGAAGAATCGTTGCGAGCGGAGAAGGGATTCGGCAGCTCGGGGCGGTGAGAAAGCGATTTGCTGCGGGATTTGCTTTTGCGCAGCGCGGCCAAAGGGGCGTCTTCGTCAGATTGGCAGCGCAGGGGGGACGAGCCGCGGAGATTCCGGTAGTGGTGCATTTTGAGTTCAACCTGCACCACTACCGAGATTCCCGATGCTGCGCTGGGCGTGATATGGTGCATGTTTACAAGGGAAAACTGAATAATGTCCGCGTACGCGCAGCCCCCGTGGCTGTGCCCGCGGAGGAGCGATTGTGGCTAGGGTCCGGCAGAACGCGCGAGGCATACGGCCGGTCGATTTGACCGAGGTAGAGCTTGCGTCGAGCGAGACTGCGCGAGGCATCAATCGCGACATTGTGCTGGAACTGATCCGGAGCCGGCAGCCGCTTTCGCGCGCGGATCTGGCGCGGCGATCGGGATTGCAGCGGAGCACGGTTTCGCAAATCGTGGAACAACTGATTCGGGAGAAGTGGGTGTGCGAAGGCGCGCAGACCTCTCCTCCGCGTGGCCGGAAGCCGACCATGCTGGTGCTGAATGAAGAGCTCGCAGCGATCGCGGTGGATGTACATCCCAAGCAGGCCACGGTGGCGACGGTGGATCTGAACGGTCGTTTGCTGGATCGATCGGTAGTGCCGATTACTTCCGATGCCGCAGCGTCCACACGGCTGCTGACCGATTGCATGGAGCGGATGCGTCGAGCGATTGCGCGCAAGTCGATTGAGGGAATCGGGATCAGCTTGCCGGGGCGCGTGGATCCGCGGACGCAGCGGCTGATTTTTGCGCCGAACCTGCATTGGCCGGAGTTCGACTTGAAGAGCGCGGTGGAAGCGGCGATGGGGTTGCCGGTGAAGATGGAGAACGCGGCGACGGCGTGCCTGCTCGCGGAGATCACGTTCCGGCGTATGGAAGGGGTGCGGGACATTGTGCTGGTGACGGTTTCAGAGGGCGTGGGGACGAGCGTGTATGCCCACGGACACCTGATCGCGGGCGATCGCGGGATGGCAGGCGAGTTCGGGCATGTTCCGCTGGGAGCCGAGGGGGAATTGTGTGGGTGCGGGCGGCGGGGATGCTGGGAGACGATTGCTTCGTGCAGCGCAGCGCTGCGGTATTTTGGCGAACTTGATGCGGGCAGACGCGCGGTGACGTTCCACGAATTGCTGCACCTGGCCGAAGGCGGCGATAAGCATGCGGGTGAAGCGCTGGCGCGGCAGGCGGTGGGGATCGGGCGCGGACTGCGGATGATCATCGCGGGGCTGTCGCCGGAGGTGATTTTGATTGCGGGCGACATTACGTCGGCGTGGCATCGATTTGGTCCGCTGATTGAGAAGGAAGTGGCGCAACAGACGCTGGAGGGTACACCTCCGCGAGTGCTCCCGACGCACGATGGCGATGTGGCGCGGCTGCGCGGCGCTGCGGCGCTGGTGTTTCAGCGGCGTGCGACGGACGAGTGGACGAAGAGCAGGGGCGGGCGATCGAGCAGCGCGACGCATGCGCGGGAGCTGCAGGTCGCGCGCCGCGCGTAGAGAGGCAGCGCGCAGAAGCG
Organism: Occallatibacter sp.; assembly: GCA_036520995.1. Lineage (GTDB taxonomy): Bacteria > Acidobacteriota > Terriglobia > Terriglobales > Acidobacteriaceae > Telmatobacter. The sequence continues at coordinate 94,880 of DATDIQ010000045.1, read as the reverse complement.
TCGGCGCGGGTGCGGATGGTTGAGCGTGGCATAACTATTTCCTTCCTTCCTTGGAATAAAAACTCATTTGCGCAGTTCTCGTGAGTACGCACGTTTGCGTATGTGAAGGAGAACGCATGAGCCGCTGGAAGAACGGGGCGCACGCTTTGGCGCCCGATGTGTTGAACGCAGAACACAACGAAGTGAGCCGCGATGGGATTGACCGGCGCGGATTTTTGAAATGCATGGCATGGGCCGGCACGGGACTGGTGTGGACATTTGCGGGCGGGGTGCCGGTGTCGCGCGTGTTTGGGCAGGCGCTCGATGGACACAAGACGTCGGACTTCAGCTTTGTGCAGATCAGCGACAGCCACATCGGTTTCAACAAGCCGGCAAATACGGATGTGACGGCTACGCTGCAGGCTGCGCTGGACAAGATCGATGGGCTGGAGAAGGCGCCGGATTTCCTGATTCACACGGGCGATTTAACGCACTCGTCGAAGCCGGCGGAGTTTGACACGCTGGCGCAGATGCTGGGGACGAAGCGGCCCGTGTTCTATGTGCCGGGCGAGCATGACACATCAGTGGATGACGGGAAGCTGTATCTCGATCGTTACGGCAAGGGATCGCGGGGCAATGGGTGGTACAGCTTCGATCATCACGGCGTGCACTTTATCGGTCTGGTGAACGTGGTGGAGCTGGAAGGCATGGGGCGGTTGGGCCAAGATCAACTGGACTGGTTGAAAAAAGACGTTGCGGGATTGAAGAGCAGCGTGCCGGTGGTGCTGTTCGCGCATATTCCGCTGTGGGCTGTGTATCCGGAGTGGGGATGGGGCACGAGCGACAGCGAACAGGCGCTTGCGCTGTTGAGGCGGTTTGGATCGGTGACGGTGTTGAACGGGCACATTCACCAGGTGATGCAGAAGGTGGAAGGGCATGTGGCGTTTCACACAGCGATGTCGACGGCGTTTCCGCAGCCAGCACCGGGGAGCGCGCCTGCTCCGGGACCGATGAAGGTGCCGGCGGAGAAATTGCGTGATGTGCTGGGGATTACGGAAGTGAATTTTGTGGCGCAGCGGCATGCGCTGGCAATTGTGGATGCGCCGCTTTCGGGTGCGGGCAGGAAGCCGGATGTTGCGGCGTGAGGTGGGTGTTGCGATGCGGCGCGCGCGGTTGAGTCCCGCGCGCCTCGCGGCCGGTGTGGGCCTGTTGGGAGTGGCCGCGGTGCTGTGGACGGGGAGTCTGGGCATGAGCCAGGAAAGGGCAGGCGACGCGGTGCGCGGCAAGATGCTGTTTGAGAAGCGCTGCACCGGTTGTCATGGGCTGGACCAGGACAAGGAAGGGCCGCGGCTGCGAAGGGTCTATGGCAGGAAGGCGGGGACGGTGGAGGGGTTTCCGTATTCGGATGCGTTGAAGGGCGCGCAGTTTGCGTGGAAGGATGCGCAGCTGGAGGAGTGGCTGACCGATACGGAGAGCGTTCTCAAGAACAACAACATGGAATTTCATGTGCCGAGCGCGGAGGAGCGGGCGGACATTGTTGCGTTTTTGCGGGATGCAGCGGAGGAGAAGCCGTAAGTGAGAGCCGGGCACCCAGGATTGTGTCGATTGAGTCTTCGTGCGTTCCCACCCTTGCTTCGCAAGGATGGGGCACCCAGGATCGAGGTCAGTTGTGAGTGATCAGAGGCCGGTGGTACCTGTGGTCAGAGTTCTCCACTAGGGGTTGAGGTATTTGAGGATGGCGCGCTCGTCCTGGCGGCTGAGGTTGGCGCGCACGCGCATGTGGCGCACGATGGTGCCGGAGATGGAGGGCGAGAATCCTTCGGGCGCGTGGTGGCAGCGCGCGCAATTCTGCTGGAAGATGCGCTCGCCATCGCTGGAGGGCTGGGGACGGGCCTGCTGATCGTGCTTGTCGGGAGGAGGCGCAGCGGCGCTGGCTTCAAATGTCAAGGTGCAAAGAGCGACGGCGAAGAAGCAGGATGCGAAGAAGGCGGGATTGATTCGGAGTGTGCGCATTATTTGCCCTTCCATGTGGGGAACAAGAAGCGATAGACGATGCCGGTCGTCCAGATATTGCGGTTGCCGGTGGCGGCGAACTCGCGCGAGTAGCTGGTTTGGATGCGGACCTCGTGGGGCAGATGGTAGTTGAGGCCGAAGTCGGCCTGGCGCGTGTCTGCCGCGGGCAGAAAGTCGCCGGAATCGGGACTGTTGCGAAAAGTCTGCTGCATACGGAAGAGGGGCTCAATGCGGCCGACGAATGTGTCCTCTCCGCCGAAGTGGGAGAGCCGGTAGTCGGCCTCTGCCCAGTAGCCCTGCGCGTGGGGACCGTGGGCGTATTCCGACCGCAGCTTGAAGGGGCTGTTCGGTGGGGTGAGCCAGACGTGGAACCCGGAGTAGTTCTGATGGGTGCCCTGCAGGGAACGGCCGTAGGAGGCGCCGATTTCGAGACCGGGACCGGGGAAGAAGATGTCGCCGCGGCCGCCGCTGGAGCGCTCGGAATTGAATTGTTGATGATCGCTGCGGGCGGAGAAGTATGCGGCGTAGTCGATGGAGTATTTGGGCATGGAAACGGCTGAACCGCGCAGCATGCCGCCGACGCTCATTCCGGTATTCATGGTGCCGAGGGGATAAATGATCGGGCCCTGTTCGAAGTTGCCGATCCAAATGGGGGAGAGGCGTTCGTTATAGGTGGCGAAGGGAGTGAGGAATTCGCCGGCGACGACGGTGAGGTGCGGTGAGACGAGGAAGTCGCCCTGCAGATAGTCGATGCCGAGGAAGGGAGAACTGGTGTAGCCGACCCGGTCGCCGCCCTTGGGAAAGAAGGTTTCAAGAATGGTGGCGCGGCTTTCGACGAGGATGTGGGAGCCGAGGGGGGCGGAGAGGGTGGGTGCGAGCACCGGGAAGTAGGTGGTGTTGCCGCCGTTGGTATCGGTGAAGAAGGCGATGCCGCCGGAGATGAGTGGCGTGTCCTGGGCGCAGGCATGCGCGGCGACAAGCGCGGCACCGGCGGCGAGGAAGGCAGCCGCAACGAAGCGCCGGAAGGGGATGGCTCGATTCTGTACGAGATGACGCATGCCTCCATGCTGCCCTCGAAAGGCAGAGGGTGTGTCAGGGTGCTGTCTAACCATTGTCAGGGTATTGTCACTTTCGGTTGAGGCAGGACGCGGCGCGAACGTGCAGGTTGGACAGGGAAGCAGCGTCAATGCAGGGGATTTCGCACGAAAACAAATCGTTGACAATCTGCTGACACATGTATGACACGCCGGTGTGCGGGGTTGCCTAGCGTAGAAAGCGTAGTGGAACAAGTCAGGCGGCGGGGCTCGACCGCGAGGCTGGCACGGGACGGTTGCAGCCTGCTGTGCGGAGGAAAGAATGCAGCCGCCGCGAACTTTTTAGATGAGAAACGCGCATACGCGAAGGAGTTTCATGAGAAGCAGGCAACATCTGTTGAGTTTATTGGTCGTCCTATTTGCGGGTTTCGCGATCACAGTTCCGAGTCACGCCGAGAGCGCGCCGCGGCGGGTGGAAGTGACGGCGAAGCGATTTTCGTTTCAGCCAGCCGAGGTCACAGTCAAGAAAGGCGAGACGGTGGTGCTGGTGTTGAAGAGCGCGGACGTGCCGCACGGGCTCCGCTTTCGCGAGCTGAATGTGGATGTGAAAGCGAACCGTGGCGGAACCGGCCAGGTGAAATTTACGCCGCAACAGACAGGGACGTTTGTCGGACGCTGCTCGGTGTTTTGCGGATCGGGACACGGTGTGATGACGCTGAAGCTGCACGTGGTGGATTGAGGATGCGGGGCATGACGAGCGTGAAGGTTGTGGTAAATCTGCGCCACCTGCCGCCGGCAGGAAGCGCAGGCGAACCCGAAATGTATAGCCACTGAGGAACGATGAGCCGATTGTTCGGATTCGAGAGCGAAGCCGCAAGCCGCGCGCGGCGATTGAAGGACGCGGTGCTCGCCTGCTTTGATGCGCCGGCGCAGGAAGCGGAAGAGCGCTTTGCGGAATTTGGGCTGCGGGACTGGCAGAGGATTCTCTACTGGATCGATATCAGCGGCATGGCGCTTTACCTGCTTGACCGGCTGAAGGAGCTGGGAATCGAGCGCTGTTTGCCGGAGGAGATGCGGGCGCGGTTCGAGCAGAACCTGGTGGAGAATCGCGAACGCACGGAGGCGCTGTTCCAGGAAGCAGCCGCGCTGAGCGATGCGCTGCGGCGGCAGGAGATTTCGTTTGCGCTGCTGAAGGGCATCACGCTGACGCCCGAGTCGGTGCGCGATCCCGCCCTGCGGTGGCAGATCGATCTCGATTACCTTGTGGCGGCGCGCGATGCGACAGCGGCGCGGCACGTGGTGATGGACTTCGGCTACACACTGCATGCGGTGTGCGGGAACACGATGGAGTTTTGGGCGGGGGAATCGAGCGCGCCCGACATGCGCAACATTTATCGCGTACGCTCGCAGCGCTCGCTGGAGCTGCACATGCTGTCGACGACCGCGGGGCGAGATGGGAAGCGCCAGGACCGGCTGGCGCGGATCGCGGCGCGCGATTTCGGAGGGGCGAAGATTCCGACGCTGTCGCCGGCGGACATCCTGGTGCAACAGGCGCTACACCTCTTCAAGCATTTGTGCGGGGAACACACGCGGGCTTCGTGGGTGCTGGAGCTTCGGCGGCACGTGGAAGCGCGGAGCAACGATGGATCGTTCTGGGAGAGTGTGGAACAGATTGCGAGGCATGAGCCGCAGGGCGAGGTTGCGTTGGGCGCGGCGCTGCTGCTGTCGAAGCTGATGTTTCCGCTGGCCGCTGTGCCTGCGTTTGGTGCGACTGCGATTTCCAAACTGCCGAGCAAAGTGCGGATGTGGGTGGAGTCGTTTGGGGCTCGGGTGCTTTTGGCGGATTCGTCGGGGAATAAGTTGTACCTGATCCTTCGCAAGGAACTGCGCGGTGGGAGAGAGCAGCGCAAGGCGATCCGGAAGCTGGTGTTTCCGGCGCATCTGCCGCCGCCGATTACGCGCGGGGTGGAGGGCGAGGGGCTGGGAGCGCGACTGGCGCGGTACAAGACCGAAGCCTACTACGTGCTGATGCGGCTGTGGTTTCACATTATTGAAGGGTTGAAGTATGCCATTGAACTTTCGCGCTGGCAGCGGCGCATGACAGAGATATCACGGTGAAGACGATCAATTCCAAATCGGTGAGTTGGGTGATGCGGCGATGGAGCATGGTGCTGTTGCTGACGGCGCTGGGGAACATGCCTCTACGGAGCGCGGCGCAATTCGCTCCACCGCCGGGCAGCGCACAAGACACGCAGAGCAACGGGTCGAACGGGGGCGCGAGTTCTTCCGGGGCGAGCACGTCTGGCTCAAGCTCTGCTGGATCGGGTTCTTCGAGCTCGTTTGGACTGGGGAGCACGGGGGCAAGCGACACGGGCGCAAATGAGGGCGACACGGACGGTTCGACGACGAGCACGACCGGGGTGGTTTTATCGGCGACGCAAATTCTGCAGATTTTGCAGACGCGCCCGGAGGTGGTGGTGGAGTTGAAGTCAGTGATTGCCGATCAGCTGCAGCAACAGGGCACGGCGATCCAGGCGGATGCGATCACGGATGAGATGCTCTACAGCCAGATCGCGACGAGCCGTGCGGCCCGGGCGAGCATCACGCTTTTTTTGCGGGCGCGGGGATTTGTTTCGGATGAGGATCTGCAACGGGCGGCGCTGGCGGGGAATGACGAAGACTCGCAAGCGGTCGCAGGCATGGAAGGAACGCCGCTGGTGCCGGGGTTGTCGCTGACGGGCTCGACGGATGAGGCAAAGGGGAATGCCGGGGAAGAGGGCGCGCCATCGGGTGCAGCGCAGAAAGAGGCGATTCAGAATCGCAGAGCGCAGACGGCGCACAACTCGACGGATGAGCCGCAGGTGCTGCGGCAGCCCGCTCCCTACAATTTGCAGTCGCTGCGGGATCTTTACACGCAGATTCCGAGCACGCCGGAGAGATTGAAGCGCTTCGGGTCGGAGGTGTTCACGCGTCGCAGCATTGTTTCGACGCCGACCGATTCCATGGCCCGGGCGGTCCCGGGTATTTCAGCGATGGGCACGACGCTGACGGCGAGTGCGCAGCCACTGGATATTCCGCTGGGGCCAGATTACGTGCTGGGACCGGGCGATGCGCTGAGCATCAACCTGTGGGGCGGGGTGACGCAGACGCTGACGCGAGTGATCGATCGCGAGGGGCGGGTGATGCTGCCCGAGGCGGGCGTGCTGCAAGTGGCCGGACTGACGCTGGAGCAGGCGCAAGGCGCAATTGAAGGGATTCTGCAGAAGCAGTTTCGGAATGCGCACGTAGCAGTGACAGTGGCGCGGCTGCGCACGGTGCGGATTTACGTGGTGGGCGATGTGCAGAGGCCGGGCGCGTATGACGTGAGCTCGCTGGCCTCGCCGGTGAGCGCGCTGTATGCAGCGGGCGGACCGACGGCTGCAGGATCGCTGCGCGTGATGCGGCATCTGCGCAACGACAAGGTGGTGGGTGAAGTCGATCTCTACGATTTTCTGTTGCACGGAGTGCGCAAGGAAGACGATCGGCTGGAAGGCGGCGACACGCTGCTGGTGCCTCCGGCGGGCGCGCAGGTGGCGGTATACGGCGCGGTAAAGCGGCCGGCGATTTATGAGCTGCGCGATGAGAAAACGCTGGCGGAAGTGCTGGACGATGCCGGGGGAGCGACGGTGGCGGCGGCGCTGGGGCACATTACGGTGGAGCGGATCGATGCGCACCAGCAGCGCGAGACGATCGGATTGAATTTGCCGACGGGCGATCCGGCGCAGGCGCAGGCAGCGATTGCGGCATTCGATGTGAAGGATGGCGATCGGGTGCGAGTGGCGCCTGTGCTGCCGTATAGCGAGCGGGTGATCTATCTGGAGGGGCACGTGGTGCGGCCGGGACGGATGGCGTATCGCGATGGGATGCGGCTGAGCGATGTGCTGCACAGCTACCAGGACCTGCTGCCGGAACCGGCGACGCAGGGCGAGATTGTGCGGCTAGTGGAACCAGATCTACACGTGGAGACGATCGATTTCGATGTACCGGATGCGCTGATCGGGAACACGGCGGTGGCGCTGCAGCCGTTTGACACGATCAGGGTATTTGGGCGGTATGAGCGCGATGCGCCGAACGTGATGATTCGCGGCGAAGTGCTGCGGCCGGGGTCGTATGCGTTGTCAGAGGGAATGACGGCGGCGCAGCTGGTGCGGATGGCGGGCGGATTCAAACGCGATGCTCTGCTGAGCAAGGCGGACCTGATCAGCTACGAAGTGGTGAACGGGGTGAAGGTGGTGGGGGCGCGGCGCGATTTGCAGATCGGCGATGCGGTGTTGAAAGAGGATCGGGAGGCCGATGCGGCGCTGAAGCCGGGCGATGTGTTGACGGTTCACCAGCTGACGGGGTGGGAAGATATCGGCGCGTCGATCACGATCGAGGGCGAGGTGGGGCATCCGGGGAGCTACGGATTTGCGCAGGGCGAACACCTGAGCGATGTGCTGGGGCGCGCGGGCGGATTTCGGGAGACGGCGTACCCGGAGGGTGCAGTGCTGATCCGGCCGGAGGTGCGGGTGCTGGAGGAAAAGAGCCGCGAGGAGTTGATCCGGCAGATCGAGACGAGTTCGGCGGCGGCGCGCTTGGCGCCGAGCGTGGGGGGATCGGACCAGGGTGCGACGCTGCAGCTGATTCAACAGCAGCAGCAGCAGGTTCTGGAGCGACTGAAGAGCGAGCCGGCAAGCGGACGGCTGGTGATTCACATCGGCGCGAATATGGGGAGCTGGGCGGGCACCGCGGCGGATATCGAAGTACGCAGCGGGGATGTGCTGCGGATTCCGAAACGGCCGGGGTTTGTTCTAGTGACGGGGCAGGTATACAACGCGGCGGCGATCACGTTTGCGCCGGGCAGGTCGGCAGGGTGGTATTTGCAGAGGGCCGGGGGAACGACGCAGATTGCCAACCGCAAAGAGGTTTTCATTATTCGCGCGAACGGGTCGGTGGTGGGACGCCGGTCGGGCGATTGGTATGACCGGGATGTGCTGGCGACGCGGCTTGATCCGGGCGATGTGATCGTGGTGCCGCAGAAGATTATCGGCGCGTCGCTGGTGTGGCGGAATCTGCTGGCGACCGCGCAGATTGCGGCGTCGATCGCGATTACCGCGGCAGTGGCTGGATTGTAGGCAAGTATGTCGACGCAGAGCGAAGAGCGGATGCTGAGGGCGAGTCTGCATGAGCCTCCGGAGTTTGCCGCGCGGGCGGCGCCGCAGAACTGGGTAGCGAACACCGCGGTGCTGTGGGATCGGCGCAAGACGCTGGCGCGTGTGGCGGCGATCGCGCTGGCGGTGAACCTGGTGATTGCGTTCACGATTCCGAAGCGGTATGAATCGACGGCGCGGATCATGCCACCGGACAGTTCGAACTCCGGGACCGCGATGCTGGCGGCCCTGGCGGGGCGCTCGATGGGCGGCGGTCTCGACGGACTGGGAGCGTTGGCGGCGAGTTTCCTGGGAATGCGCGGGAGCAGCGCGCTGTTTGTGGATTTGTTGCGCAGCGGCACGGTGGCCGATGACCTGATCACGCGCTTCGATTTGCAGAAGGCGTATCACAAGCGCTATCGGGTGGACACGGCGAAGTACCTGGCCCGGCACACGTCGATCGTGGACGACAAGAAGAGCGGCGTGATCACGGTGACGGTGACGGACACCGATCCGCGGCGAGCGCGGGACCTGGCGCAGGCGTATCTCGATGAGCTCAATCAGCTGGTGACGCGGACGAGCACATCGTCGGCGCATCGCGAGCGAGTGTTTATCGAGAGACGGCTGGACACGGTGAAGAACGACCTGGAGCACGCGCAGCAGGGGCTGAGCGACTTCTCGAGCACGCATGCCGCGGTGGATATTCGCGAGCAGACGCGGGCGATGGTGGATGCGGGCGCGAAGATTGAGGGCGAGCTGATCGCGACGCAGGGCGAGCTGGATTCGCTGCGGCAGATTTACGGCGACGGGAATGTGCGGGTGCGCTCGGCGGAGGTGCGGCTTGCCGATCTGAAGGCGGAGATCGCGAAGATGGGCGGAAGCTCGGCGCAGCTGCCGACGGGCGATGCGCCGGATGCGGCCAAAGGGGGATCGGATAGTGCCGTGAACGTGTTGTATCCGTCGCTGCGGCAACTGCCGCGGCTGGCGGTGCCGTATGCGGATCTGTATCGCACGGTGCGGGTGCAGGAGACGGTCTTCGAGATGCTGACGCAGCAGTATGAGATTGCGCGCATCCAGGAGGCGAAGGACATTCCGGTAGTGAGCGTGATCGACACGCCGGGAATTCCGGAGAAGAAGTCGTTTCCGCCGCGGCTGCTGCTGTCGACATTGCTGACGCTGCTTGTGGTCGGCCTGACCGCGGCCAGCATGCTCTTCGCGCACCGATGGAGCCTGGTGGAGGATGGGGATCCACGGCGGCAGCTCGCCGCTGCGATCTTGAAGGACACGCGCGCAGGATGGAGCCGGATGGTGCGCTTGGCGCGAGGTCCGCGATGAGAGCAGACGGCATACATCCAGCAGGACCGAAGATGATGGTGTTCGCGGTGGATCGAAGCGCGGACAGCGCGCCGATGCGGTTCACGCCGGCGCTGGTGGGATTTTATTTTGCGTTTCGCGTGGTATTCGTTCTGATCGGGGTGCGGTTGTTTCTGCTGGATCCGCGCGATGGAGTGACGGCGAGCCTGGCGTGCAATTTCATGCTGCTCTTGGCGGTGGCGTTTCAATGGTTCGGATCGCCGGCGGAGAGCCCGGTGGCTTTTTTTGCATTGAAGCCGTTTCGCTGGGTACTGCTGTTCTTGTGCGTGACGGGACTTAGCCTGACGTGGACGATTGCGGAATCGCTGGCTGCTGCGGCGGCGTACTGGTGTGCGATGGCCGCGGACCTGGCGATGGTGATGCTGCTGATGCGCGCACATCCGCTGCTGGAAACAGCGACCTCGCTGATGAAGGGATTTGTGTGGGGAGCATGCGCGGTGGCATTTTCGGCGTGGCTGCTTCCGGCGCAATCGGATTTGCGGCTGGGCGACGAAGGGTTTCTGGGTCCCAACCAGATTGGTTTTGTGTGTGCGTTCGCGCTCTTCCTCGCGCAGTTTCTGATCCGGCGAAAGGAGTTGTTCTGGATTGCGCCGTCGGTCTTTCTGGGCGTGACGCTGCTGCGCACGTTAAGCAAGACGTCGATTGTGGCGTTCGTGGCGGGAGAGGCGTTCATCCTGCTGCGGGATCGCTCGCTGACGCTGAAGGGCAAGCTGCTGATGCTGGGTGCGGCGGCGTGCGTGCTGGCGGCGTTCTGGGGATTGATTGAGGCCTACTACCTGATTTACACGAACGCGGGGAGCCAGGCAGAGACGCTGACGGGACGATTCGGAATCTGGCTGTATTTTCTGGAGCGATCGTTGGAGAGCCCGTGGATCGGACACGGATTTCATTCGGTGTGGAAGGTGGTTCCACCGTTCAGCGAGGACTTTGAGGCGCGGCACGCACACAACGAGCTGCTGCAGCAGTTTTATGCGTATGGCGCGATTGGCGTGGTGATGGTAGTGGGTCTCTACGGCAGCCTGGTACGCCAGATTCGCGCGATGGCGCGCAGCCCTCTGCGCGCGTATGCGGGCGGGCTGCTGGTCTTCATCCTGGTGCGCGGGCTGGCGGACACGGAGCCCTTCGATCTGTCACTGCCGCTGTGGGCGGTGACGCTGTTCAGCGCGATTTTCTTTTACAGCGTAGCGGCGGAAGGTGAAGGCGCAGGGGTGGGGCGGGAAGCACCGGCGCCTGCGGGCGGATTAGGCCAAGCAAGGAGGCCTGCCTTATGAAGATTGTTGTGGCCGCTGTTTCTGCGCCGCTGCATCTGAATGGTGTTTCGCGCCACGCGGCGAACGTGGTGCGCGGCCTTCTGACACGCACGGAGGTGACCGAGGTTCATCTTCTGGTGGGCGCATGGCAACGTGCTGCGTATCTGGAAGCGGTGGCACGCACCGATGCGCGGCTGCACATTCATCCGGTGAACATCCGGCGGAGCACGCTGTCGCGCAACCTATGGTTCTATTCGGAGCTGCCGCGGGTTGCCGAGCAGCTGCATGCCGACGTGGTTCACCTTGGATATCCGATGCCGGTTGCGGCGCAGGCCTTTCGCTGCCCGACAGTGGTGAGCCTGCACGATCTGTATCCTTTCGACATTCCGGGGAATTTTGGATGGATGAAGGCGGCTCTGCATCGGCAGGTGGTACGGCAATGCCTGCGCGCGGTGGATGCGATCGCGTGCGTGTCAGAAAGCACGCGGCATCAACTGATTCATTGGCTGGGCAATGATTTGGCGGACAAGTCGGTGACGATCGTGAATTCGGTCGAGCCGCTTTCATGCAATTCGGCGCGTGGGCCGCACCCGCTGCACAAGGGTCAGCCGTTCTTATTGTGTGTGGCACAGCATCGGCGCAACAAGAATATTCCGCTGGCACTGCGGGTGCTGGAGCGCGCGCTGCAAACGGGGACGGTGGCGGCGACGACGCAACTGGCGATTGTTGGGGTTCCAGGGCCGGAGACGGAGCGGATCCAGCGGCAGATACGGGAGGCGCGCCTGGAACGCAAGGTCGTGATCCTGCGGGGGGTCAGCGATGCGGAGTTGCAATGGTGTTATCGCAACTGCGATGCGCTGCTGGCGCCGTCGATTGTGGAGGGATTTGGATTGCCGGTGGCGGAGGGTCTGCTGGCCGGATGCCGGGTGGTGTGCTCGGACATCCCGGCATTTCGCGAGATCGGCATGGAGGGATGTCACGTGGTGCGGCTGGGGGCCGGCGAGGTGGAAGCTTTTGCGGCTGCGATTGGGGAGGCACGCGCGGAGCCGCGCAGCCTGCCCATGTCGATGCCTTGGCTTTCAACGGGAAGAATCGCAGAGAAGTATATAATGCTTTACCGGCATTTACTGGCGCATCCCGCGGACCAGGACTGCGGAGCGCTGCGGATTTCGCAGATTGGAAGCCATGATGGCGTATAACCCAGGAGCACTTTCCGGGGGTTGGACTTCCGCAAGATTTCTCACTGCAATGTCACGTGTTTGTCATTTGTGGAGCGGTGATTCGAGGGTTTGCGGGAATCGGAGGAGAATGAAGAAATGGTAAAGGAACTGGAGCTTTCTGTGGGCGGACCGGAAGAGAGTGCGTCTGCGCCGCGGCTGGGGACGATCCTGGTGGTCGAGGACGATCCACGGATGCAGAAGGTGCTCCAGCGCGTGTTTTCGGCGGAGCGATACGACGTGGTGACGGCGGGGGACGGGCAGACGGGGCTGGAGTTGTTTCGCAGCCAGCGTCCAATCGCCGTGATTCTCGATTTGATTTTGCCGGAGATCTCGGGGCGCGAACTTTGCCAGAGCATGAAGGCGATCTCGAACGACACGCCGGTGATTGTGCTGAGCGCGGTGGCCGAAGTAGTGGACAAGGTGCTGCTGCTGGAGTTGGGCGCGGACGATTACGTGACGAAGCCGTTCAGCCCGCGGGAGCTGATGGCGCGGGTGCAGGCAGCGATCCGGCGCCGGCGTCGTCCCGCGGCGGCGATGACGTACCGGTTTGCGGGTTGCGAGCTTGATTTTCAAAAGATGACGGCGCGGCGGGGCGATACGCCGATTCCGCTGACGTCGCACGAGTTCAGGCTGCTGAAATTTTTTACGGAACACGCGGAGCGGGTGCTGAGCCGCGAAGAGCTGCTCAACGAGGTGTGGGGCTACAACTGTTACCCGACGACGCGCACGGTGGACAACCAGATTCTGAAGCTTCGGCAGAAGCTGGAGCCTGATCCCTCGAACCCGCGTCATCTGCTGACGATTTACGGCGCAGGGTACAAATTTGTCCCATGACGCGCGAGGGGCGGAGAGCAGAGCCGCAAACCACGGTTCGGCGGTGATGCCGAGCGGAGAGAACCGGGGGATCAGGACGCGTGGGCTGCTGATCGCGGCGATGGCGATGATCATCGCGACGACGACGTTTGCGAGCCTGCTGATTATTCGCCACCGTCTGGAGGCGATGCTGACGTCGAACCTGACCGCGGATCTGATGCGGTCGATTGCCACCTTTGAGAGCATGCAGGCGCAGCGCATGACGGCGCTGGACCGGGAGAACGCGCTGCTGGCGGATTTGCCGAGCCTGAAAGCGCTGATGACGACGAGCGACGATCGCACGATCGAAGACGGCGCGGTGGAATTCTGGAAGGTGAGCGGCAACGATCTGTTCGCGCTGGCGAATCGCGACGGACGCATTCTTGCGGCATACGCGGGGAACGGGCCTGCGCCGGCGAGCTTGCGCTCGGCCCTGACCTCGGCGGTGAGCCCATCGCCGCGGTCGTTCATCATCAGCGACGGGAACCTGTTTGCGACGTCGGTGCGGCCGCTTTATTTTGGCAGCGAGGCGACGGGAACGCTGCTGGGCTATGTGCTGAGCGGCTATGCGATCGATCGCGCCACGGTGGGACAACTGAGCAAAGCAACGAGCGTGGATGCGCTATTCGTGTCGGACAAGCGCGTTCTAGCGGGATCGCTAAGCCAGCAGCTGGAGCCGAACCTGGCGGCACAGTCGATCCCCGCGAGCGGAGAGCACGCGAATGCGGTGACGGTGAAGGTGGGCGATGAGCGGTACCTTGCGGTGGCGCGAGACCTCTCGACGAGTGCTTCGGCGCCGCTGGCGCTGATCGAGCTGAAGTCGCTGGACCAGGAAGAGCAGCTGATCCGGGAGATCGATTGGCTGGTGCTGATCGTGGGATTGTTGGCGTTGCTGACTGGCACGGTGCTGATGACGGTGCTGTCGCGGGTGGTGACGCGGCCTCTGGAGCAGCTGGCGACGGGTGTGCGGGCGTTTGCGGCCGGCGACAGCGCGCACATTTTGCCGTATCGCGGGACGATGGAAGTGCGGGAGCTGAGCACGGTGTTTGCGGGGATGCGGCAGGAGATTCTGACGACCCACCAGGCGCTGCTGGAGTCAGAACGGCTGGCGACGATTGGGAGGATGGCGAGCTCAGTTTCGCACGATCTGCGCCATTACCTCGCGGCGGTGTATGCGAACTCGGAGTTTCTGGCCTCGGGACGTTTGACAGACGAGGAGCGGGTGGAGATTCTGAACGATATTCGGACCGCGGTGGATGGCACGACGGAGCTGCTTGAGTCGCTGTTGATTTTCAGCCGGAGCGGGCCGGGAATCCGGCGTTCGCCGCAGCTGGTGGGAGCGCTGCTGGATCGAGCGATGACGATGGTGCGCGCCCATCCCGATGCAACGCACGTGGAGTTCACGGTGCGCAACGCGAACGCCGCGGAGACCGAAGCGGTGGTGGACGGCAAGCAGATTGAGCGGGCCATCTACAACCTGGTGTTGAATGGATGCCAGGCGGCGCACAGCAACGCGCAGTCGGGGCAGGTGACGGTGACGCTGGATGTGCGGGCGGCGGAGATTATTGTGAGCGTGGTGGACAACGGCGACGGGGTGCCGGAAAACATCCGTACGACGCTGTTCGAACCGTTTGTGAGCGAAGGCAAGCAGAAAGGCTCGGGACTGGGACTGACACTGTCGCAGTGCATTGCCGCGGAACACGGCGGTGATGTGACGCTGGTGAGCAGCCGTCCGGGGGAGACAACTTTTCGCATGTCGATTGCGCGCGGCGTGACAGAGCAGCCGCCGGCGACGACGGAAGAGAGAAGCAGAGTGAGGACCGCATGAGCCAGGAACGCTCGACGGCCCATCGACAGGAGCTGCAGCGAAGCTGGAGAGGATGGCTCGCGGTGCTTTGCGCGGCGGGCAGCATGTTTGCCTCGCGTGCTGTGGGAGCGCAGGACGATGTTGCGGGCAAGGTGCGCGCGCTGACGGAGGCGATGAGCCGCGTGGAGGCGCAGTTGCAGGAGTCGCAGCGGCAGCTGGACGAGATGCGGCGGCAACTGTCGGAACTGCAGGGCGGCAAAACGACGGAGGCGAATCGAGCAGCGGCGGATGGGAGCCAGGAGGCAGGCGAGGACGCGGCAAAGCTGGCAGCCCAGGTGGAGGAACTGCGTGAGCGGCAAGCGATGCAGGAGACGCAGATTGCGGTACACGACCAGGCAAAAGTGGAGAGCGCTTCGAAGTATCCGGTGAAGCTGAGCGGCCTGGTCTTGATGAGTGGGTTTGTGAACACGCGCGGGGTGGACATGCCGGCGACACCGACGCTGGCGGTTGCCGGGGCGGGCAGCACAGGAGCGACGGCGCGGCAGACGATTCTGGGCGTGGATTTGCGCGGTCCGCACGTATTTGGCGCGGAGAGCCATGGCGACGTGCGCGTGGATTTCGACGGGAGCACTCCGGTGGGAACCGGCTACGGTGGAGGCTACGGGGTGGATCTTTTGCGTCTACGCACGGCACATGCGTCGCTGGACTGGGAGCACACCGAGGCTTTCTTCGCGCTGGACCGGCCGATTACGAGCGCCAATTGGCCGGACTCATTGACGGCGGTAGCGGAGCCGCCGCTGGCGTGGTCGGGGAACTTATGGAGCTGGAATCCGCAGTTTGGCGTAACGCAGGATCTTGGTTGGGGCGGCGTGTCGCGGTTGCGCGCGCAGGCGGCAGTGGTCGATGTGGGGGATGCGCCGTACACGTCGAGCCTGGTGGTTTTGGGTGGGGCTACGCAGATTGAGTCGACTGCCGAAGCGAGCCGCTGGCCGGGAGCCGAAGCGCGGATCGCGATGTTGGGCGGGTCTGCAGAGAATGGTGTGCAGGTGGGTGTGGGCGGATTGTATGCGCCGCATCGCAGCATTGGTGGAACGCGGTTTGATTCCTGGGCAGGAACAATGGATGTGAAGCTGCCCCTGCCCGCGCACATGGCCCTGAGCGGGGCATTTTACCGGGGACAGGCGCTGGGCGGGCTGGGCGGCGGAGCGTATAAGGATTATGTCTACCGGGTGTATGAGGGCAGGCCGTACTTCCGCGCGCTGGACGATGTGGGAGGATGGGGGCAGTGGAAGCAGAAAGTGAGCGAGCGGCTGGAGTTCAATGAAGCCGTGGGGATCGACAATGTGCCTGCAGGCGAGTTAGAGCCGTATGCGGGGACGACCACGTCGGTGTTCCAAAACATCACGCGCAACCGGACGGCGATGGGCAACGTGATCTACAGTCCGAGCGCGTATTTGCTGTTCTCGCTCGAATACCGGCGCATTTCTTCGTCGGCCGTGAACCTGGGCACGACGGAGAGCGACGTGATCGGGGTCGGCGCCGGGTACAAGTTCTGAGAGATATGCGATTGCGCGGGAAAGCTCTGCGACGTTGGCTGCTGTGTGTAGCGGCGGGGACGTGCGCGCTCGCGCCTGGGCAGGATGCAGCGAGCGGCGCGCGTGTGGATGCGCACCTGCGGATCGAGTTTTCTGCGCAGAACGGGCGCAGCCACAGGCCGCCGGCAGTGGTGTGGCTGAAGCCGCCGGCGGATGATCGGCCGTGGGAGCCGCCGGCGAACGCGCACTACACGCTGCTGCAGAAGAATCGCATGTTCACGCCGCACCTGCTGGTGGTTCCAGTGGGCAGCGTGGTGCATTTCCCCAACGCAGATCCCTTCTTCCACAACGTGTTTTCGCTCTTTAACGGCAAGCGGTTCGACCTGGGCCTGTATGAGGCGGGAACGACGAAGGAGGAGACATTCTCGCGGGAGGGCGTCTCGTATATCTTCTGCAACATTCACCCGGAGATGAGCGCGGTGATCGTGGCGCTGAGCACGCCATATTATGGGGTGGCGGACGCGAGCGGAGCGGTTCGGATTCACGATGTGCCGGCGGGCACGTACGAGATGCACGTGTGGGTAGAGGGGCTGACGCAACAGGCGTTGACTGGCTTGACGCGGCGGGTGGAAGTTGGAGCAGGCGGCGACCTGGGCGTGGTGGAAGCGTCGTCGGTTCCGCGAAAGTCGGCGGGGCATTTGAATAAATTCGGCGAACCTTACGGGCGGGATACGAAGACGTATTAAAGGCAGGGAACAGGGGCTGAAGCCCGCTATCAAAATTGATTGGCTTAATCGGCACGAGTGAACTCGTGCCCTGTTACAACGCGGGTTGCCCAGCAGGTTTTTCCGCAAGCGGCAAAGTCGTGCCTCAGGCCGCGCAGAGCCGGGACCTTTTAGACGCGGACTTTTTCGGGGGAGTCGGGGACGGTGGGGGTGCAGGCGGCGAGCGTGTAGGAGCGCAGGCCTGTGAGCTGCAGGGCCATGTGCGCGAGGAACGCCGGATTGTCGCGCAGGTAGCGAAGCCAGAGGCGTCTTGGATCCTGGAGAAGGCGGTGGAACCATTGCAGGCCGGCGTTCTTGATCCAGGGAGAACAGTCGCGCAGGCGGCCGGTGTGAAAGTCGAAGGCGGCGCCGACGCCGAACATGATCCGGGTTTGGAGCTTGGGAAGCATGTGGCGCATGAACCTGTCCTGTTTGGGCGTGCCGATGCCGACCCAGATCATGTCGGGCCGGGCGCGATTGATGGTGGCGACGAGTGCTGACTCTTCGCGCGGCGAGAGTTCGCGAAAGGGCGGGGTGAACGTGCCGACGATGTTGCAATGGGGTGCGAGGCGGCGGAAGGTGGCGACGAGCTCGTGGGCCACGCCTTCGTCGCCACCATAGAAGAAGTGGGAGTAGGCAGCGAACTCGGGGCGGAGAAAGACTTCGCGCATGAGTTCAGGGCCGGCGACACGCTGGGTGGTGCGATGTCCCTGGAGACGACCGACCCAGGCGATGGGCATGCCGTCAGGAATAGAGATGGCGGCGCCGGCGTAGGCCGCAGCGAGGCCAGGATCGCGGCGGGCCTGCATGACTCCATGGACATTGACGGCGCAGAGATAGCCTCGCTGACGGCGACGGAGATGGGAAGCTATGCGCGCGAGGGCCTGCTCCATGGTGAGGGCTTCGACGCGTACGCCGAGGACGTCGATGAACGGCAAGGGCGCGTCGTGTTCCATGGCCGCGGATACGGGGGGGCAGCCATCGAGCGCGGCGATGGGATCTGCGGTGACTGCGGGGCAAGAGCTCTTCATAGGTCCTCGCAGACGGCGGCGATGGAGGTTGCGTGGGAAGGGGTGCGGGCGGGACGGAACAGCAAAAGGCAAAGGGGAATGTAGACGAGCAAGGGAAAGGGTGCGCAGCAGAGACGGGCGAGAGCGACGCCTTCGGTGCCGTAGCGGGGAAGAAGCCAGGGCGCGAGGAGGAGCAAACCGGCGCCGCCGGCGAGGTTGAGGAAGGTGACGATGCGAACGCGCCCGAGAGCGAGCATGGTGTAGGAGCCGGTGACGGCGAGAGCCTGCGCGGCGGCGGCGACGATGAGCAGGGGCAGAATGGGCTTGCCTGCATCGGCGATGGCGGGCCCTCCCCAGCGAACCAGGACAGGCGCACCGAGAAGGAGGAGCGCGACTGCTCCCACGACGACCATGACGAAGTTGGCGGCGAAGGAGAGCGAGACGGGGCGACGCAAAGACGGCAGAGCGTGAGAAGCACTGCGGGCGGAGACGTAGGGAAAGAGGAAGTGGAGTCCCGAGGCGACGATGCCGTAGATGGGCTGGGCCAACTGGGCGCAGAGCGCATAGGAGGCGACGGCGGCTGCTCCGAGGGAGACGCCGGTGAGAAGGCGATCGGCCTGGCCATAGAGGATGCCGGAGACTGCCTGGATCCAGGAGAAGATGCCGAAGCCGAGGAGAGTGCGGGTGGTGTCGCGGTCGAATGCAGGCCAGAGCGAGACGGTGTGGAGGAGTTGCGCGAGCTGCAGGAATTGCAGAATGAGGCTGGCGGTGAGGAAGACCGCGGTGACGAGCATCAAGACGACGACGCTATGGCGGGCGATGGGGAACAGGACAGCGGCGAGGGAGAGCATGCGTGCGAGCACGCTGTAGCCGACGGCGACTCCGTAGCGCTCGAAGGCGCGCTGGGTGCTAACGCAAACGGTTTCGAGGGCGCGCACGAAGATGAGCAGGCTGACGATGCGCAGCGACCAGAGGCACTCGAACTGGAGTTGCGGATTGGATGGGGCGATGTGAGGGACGGCGACGGGTGCAAGGAGCCAAGCGATGGAAGCAATGAGAGCGCCGAGCCCCGTGTGGATGCCCATGGTGCTGCGGACGGAGAGCAGGAGGTTGGGCCAATCGCCCATGCCGCGGCGCAGGGAGACATGGCGGATGTTGGCGTCTCCAAAGCCGGAGGCGATGACGGAACCGGCGGTGAGCGCGGCATTGGCGAACATCCATACGCCGTATTGCGCGACGCCGAGGGTGCGGAGGGCGAAGGGGGCAACGACGAGCAAGGCGAGGGGGTAGGCCGCGTAGTCAAGGATGCCGTAGGAGGCATTGGCCAAATGATTTTTCATCGCGCACTCCTGAGGGGCCGATGGCGCGCGCGATTGAAGGTCCAGTTCTGCCACCCTTGCGGCGCAAGGATGGGGCACCCAGCGGCGGCGGGAGACGGGAATCGCAGGACCGCCTGACGATAGGAGCTAGAGACACTGGTCATCGATTTCTACGCTAGCGATGCAGGGGGATGCAGGTGTCAGACGCGGGTCAGAGGAATGTCACAGGTTTGTCACGCACGGGAGCGGGTGCCGTAAAGGCAAGTGGGCGAAAGGGATCAAAGAAGCGGCCCAGTGTGCGTATCGACGTGTCTCACGGCGCTGGAGCGGACGCGAGAGGGAGGGGCAATCGGTCGGCGCGACTGAGGAGCAGGACGAAGAGCACGGCGGCCGCGATGGCAAAGGCGGCGTTGCCGTAGAGGACGTTGGCGTAGCCGAAGCGCACGATGCAAGCGCCGGTGACCGCGGCGGTGGCGGCCTGGCAGATGGCGCCGGAGAGGTTTTGGAGCGCTGATGCGGTGCTGCGTTCCTCGTCGGGGATGTGATCCATGAGGAAGCTGTAGATGCCAGGGCCGGTGGTCCACTGCATGCCGCAGAAGGCGAAGAACCAGGCGACAGCGAAGGTGGTGCTGTGGGCGGCGGCCATGCAGACGAGGGCGAGGGCGGTGGCAGCCTGGGCAAAGGCGATGCCGGCGATGCGTCCCCACTTGCGATAGAAAAGCGGCGCGAGAAGGACGGCGGCGAACTGGAGAAGCTGGGAGACGGAGAAGATGACACCGACGTGGGGCAGGGCGATGCCGAGGTGTTGCTGGAGGTAAACGGGCGCGAAGGGTGCGAAGGAGCCGGTGACGACGTTCCAGACCACGAAACCAGGGAGGAACCAGAGCAGGAAGGGATGAAAGATGCGGATGCGGCGATGCTGGGTGGGTTGAGGGACGGGAAGTCGCAGTTTGAGGATGGGCCAGGCGCCGAGGAAGGCGATGAGGCAGGCGAACTGAAGCACGGTGCGCATGCTGGGGATGAGCGCGGAGGCATGGCCGGCTTTCTGGAGCCACTCGGGGAGATAGCCGCCGGTGAGTCCGGCGAGGGTGCCGAGGCCGATGCCGGTGGCGAAGGTGATGCTGAATCCACGGACACGATTCTTGTCGTCAGTGAGGGCGGCGATGGCGGGTGAAAAGCAGATGGGCCAGCTGCTCATGGCGATGCCGGTGAGGAAGGCGAGAGCCACCTGGGCCGGAACGAAAATGAGGAAAGTGCGCAGGAAGGAGAGCAGGGGCGCGACGAGGAAGCAGAGGAGGAGCATCTTCTGCAGGCCGTAGCGGCGGACGAGGATGGTGATGGGAATGGTGCCGCAAACATTGCCGAGGGTGAGGGTTCCAGTGAGGATGCCGAGGATCCGCTCGTTCCAGTGCAAATCGGTGAGATAGAGATTGAAGAGGAAGAAGAAGAGGCCGAAGCCGAAGTCGAAGCAGAAGGCAGCGGCAAAAAAGATCCAAAAGTTGCGATTGAAGCGGCCGGGCAAGGCAAAGAAGCGCGCGAGGAGGCCGTCTTCCTGGGACGCCGCAGAGGATTCGGTTGCGGCCGGGGAAGCGTGCACTAGAAGCCATCCTGTGCGAGGCGCGCGAGACGCACGACGGCCCAGTCGAGATCGGTGTAGCAGAGCTCAAAGAGGCCGCGGGTCAGCAGGCGGTCGACCGCATCGGTATGGAGAGAGGCGACGGAGGCAATGCCGATCCCGCGCTGGAGAATGAAGGCCCGGGCAACGTCGCTGGGGAAGGGGATGAGCTGCTGTGGGAGACCGGGCTGACGATTGAGAAATACCGTGTGCAGCACCGGCGTGGAGAACGCGGTGGCGATGTGCGCAAGGGACGCGGTGGGCCACTCGATGGAGGGCTTGCCGGTTTGGGCGCGCCGCAGCATGGGACGGCCGCGCAATTCGGGGAAGAGGGACTCCGCAGAGGGACGGAAGCGAACCATGCGGGAGTTGCCGACGATGAGCGAGTCTTCGCGGCTGTTGACGAGGAAGCTGGCATCGTCGGTGACGTAGGTGAAGCCGGCACGCGCGCAGGCATAGGCGAGGGTGGACTTTCCAGCCCCTGAATCGCCGGAGAGGAGAATGCCGCGTCCGAGCGAAGCGACGCAAGCCGCATGAATCCCGATGGCATAGCGCGCGGCGAGGTGAAACATGGCGGCCGATTCGAGCATGAAGTAACGGATGTAGTCGCGATGGGCGAGCGTGGTCTCAGAAAACCAGGCGACGGTGAAGGCGTGAGCCGCGTCGGAGATGGCGAAGTTCTGGCTGTCGGCGACGTGGGAGCAGATATGCTCGCGCACGCGGCTGGAGGGGGCGGGCGGGCACTTGGCGGGGCCGCCTTGGGTGACGCCGACTTGAAAACGGATGGGCGCCATGTCGAAGAGGGGATGGAAGCCGTGCCAGCAGTCGCCGGCGATGGAGAGGATCTCAGGCGAGTTGGTGAGGAGCTGCAGCGGGAATCCAAAGGGATAGAACATCTGCTGCAGGGGCAGCTCGGCGCGCGCGAGCATGGGGTCGGCGGAGGAAATGGATTCGCCGCGAGCCACGGCGGCCTTGAGTTGCTCGACGCTGGGAAGGTCGAGGCATTGCACGGCCAATGCGGGGAGGGTGCTCTCCATGAAATCGGTCCTTCCTCAGAAAAAATAGTGTCAAAACTCGTATTTCAGGGCGAACTGGATGATGCGCGGGTTACTGGAGGTTGCGGTGATGATGCCGAACGATGCGCCGGCGCTGACTGAGTTAATGGGATTGGCGAAGTTAGGCGTATTGGTGACGTTGAAGAACTCGGCGCGGAAGTGAAGGCTCTGCGACTCGACGATGGGGATGGTGCGTTCGAGAGCCATGTCGAGGTTGTGCTGGCCGGGACCGCGGACGAGGCCGACGCCGCTGTTGCCGAAATCGGTGTCGCCGGAGTTAGTGCCGTTGGGGGCTTCAGGTGCGCTGGTGAAGCCGTTGGGATCGAGGTAGCCGCCGAGGGCGCGCGCATGGAGCGAGCCGGTGGTGGTGGTGCGCAAGCCGCTTAACTGGGCGCGATTCTCGAAGGGATAGTTGCCGTAGACCGCGCCGGCATTGTCGTCGAGGATGGTGATGGGGGTTCCAGACTGGGCGACGAAGATGCCGGAAGCCTGCCAGCCGGCGATGGCATGGCGGACCAGGGCGGGCGTTGAAGCAAGGGCAGGCGTGGTGTAGGTGAGGCTGAGCACGCCGCGATGGGTGCGGTCGAAATCGGTGAGGCCGTAGTCGCCGCGAGGATTGCGCTGGTCGTTAGTGAGGAGCCACAGCTCAAAGACTTCGCTGCCTGAGGAGCCGCTGGTTTCGTCGAGGTTACGGGAGAAGGTGTAGCTGCCGAGGAATTGCAGGCCATGGCTGAGGCGCTTGGTGATGCTGCTCTGCAGGGCGTTGTAGTTGGAGCTGTAGGAGCTGGCGCAGCTATAGGAGCCGGGAGCGACGCCCTGATAGGGTGCCCGCTGGACGACATTAGCAACCGAGTTCTGGGTGGCTCCATAGACCGGAGACGCGGGGCTGGCGAGCAGGGCCTGGTTGAATTCGCCGCAGCCCGCAACGTGGACGGAGCGGGTTCCGACGTAGCCGATTTCGGCGAGGTAATCGCGCCCGAGTTGGAACTCGGTGTTGAAGTTGTATTCCTCGGTGTAGGGCTCAGAGAAGTGCGAGGACATGCCGACCACGGTGGGGCCGCCGCCTGGAATGCGCGGGATGAAGATGGGGAAGCTGGATTCGCTGGGAAGCAACGGACTGAAGGGAGCCTGCAAGGTTGCGCCCGCATTCTGCGCATTAGCGAAGAGCTGCGAGATGGAGAAGGGCGGATTGCTGAGGAGGCTTTCGGCGAGGCCGGCAGAAGGCCGTTCAAAGTAGATGCCGTAGCCGCCGCGAAGAACGACTGCCGGGGAGTTGGTGAGGCGATACGCGAAGCCGAAGCGGGGAGAGAGGTCGGCGTAGTTGGTGGACCAGAGGCCCTGGCGCGAGAGCTTCGTGACGCCGGCAGGCACGGTGCCGGGGAAGTTCGAGGAGACGAGGAAGCCGCTGAAGGAGCCGGTTATGGGGGCGGCGAGTTGGGCGACGGCCGGATCGAAGTTGACGAGATGGCCGTGGATTTCCGCGGGAGGGCTGAAGATTTCGTAGCGCAAGCCTGCATTGAGGGTGAGGCGCGGCGTGATTTTGATGTCGTCCTGGAAGAAGGCGGCGAAGTCGGTATAGCGCTCATCTTTGCGGAAGTCGCCGGAGGAGCCGCCGCTCATGGTGACGTTGCTGACGCCGCTAGGGCTGCCGTTTTGCGCGGCGCTCTGGCCGAGCAGGAAATCGTCGAAGGTACGGATGTCGAGAAGGCCGGTAGTGGAGAAGGGCGCGTTGACCATGACTTGGTGGCGCTTGACTTCGGCGCCGGCGCGAATGGATTGGCGGCCGCGGGTGAGCGAAGCGGTGTCTTGCCAGATAAAGCTGTTGGTGGTTTGCTGCTGCATCGGCGTACCCGCGTCGCCGATGGTGAAGAGGCCGTCGACGGTGATGCCGGTGGCGGCGATGCCTGCTCCGGAGAGGCCGGTGGGTGATTCGGTACCGATGTCGGAGGCGAGGATTGGATTCTGGACGGAGGAGTCGCCGGCGAAGCGCATGTAGCCGAAGCGCGCGACGTTGACGAACTGGGGATTGAAGACGTGGGTGTCGGCGAGAACAAGCATTGTGTTCTGATCGAGCTCGTTGGTGCCCCAGCCTGGAACATTGGCAGCGTTGGGGGAGAAGGCTTCGACGGTGGGGGCGTGCGAATAGAAGAAGCGGCCGGAGAGTTGGTTTTTCTGCGAGACGGCGTGGTCGATGTTGACGGTGTACTGGTCTTCTTTGTAAGTGGCGGGAATGGCGTAGGTGGATTCGCCGATGGGGACCTGGCCAGGCTGAGAGGGCAGATTGATTTGCGGGCTGGGGATGGCGTATTGTCCGCTGGCGAGTTTGAAGTTGAGAAGCTGGAGGGCAACAGGGTTGATGTTGGAGCCGTCGCAGGCGACTTGCGTGCCGCCGGCGTTGGTAGGGTAGGCGCAGAAAGCGGCGCCCAGGGTGGCTGCGGAGCGATCGCCGGTAAGTTGCGGCAGGGTGGCGGTGACCTGATCGCCTTCGCCGTTGCTGGAACGCAGACCCTGATACGCGCCGAAGAAGTAGGTGCGTGCGCGCAGAATTGGACCGCCGAGCGCGCCGCCGAACTGGTTCTGCCTGAGCACGGGCCGGGGCTGGCCGGTGAGCTTGGAGAAGAAGTTGTTGGCGTTGAGATCGTCGTTGCGAAGGAACTCCCACGCTAAACCGTGGAAGTGGTCGGTGCCGGTGCGGCTGATGACGTCGACATTGGCGCCGGTGCCGCGGCCGTAGGTAGCGTCGTAGTTGCCAGTCTGGACTTTGAATTCCTGAATGGTGTCGGGTGCAGGGACGGCGACGCCGACTTCTTCACCGTCGGCTTCGGCGGAGTTCTGGGAGAGATTGTTGGCGTCGACGCCGTTGAACTGGATGTTGTTGGCGGTGGTCTTCTGGCCATTGGCAGTTACGTCTTGGGTGCCGCGACCTAGCTGGGAGGCATCGGGGAGGCGGACGACGACGCCGGGCGAGAGGGAGAGGATCTGGGTGTAGTTGCGATTGGAGAGGGGGAGGGCTTGGATGGATTGCTGATCGACGGCGCGGCCGAGCGAGGAGCTTTGCGTCTGCGCCATCTCGGTGTCGGCGGTGACTTCGACAGTTTCGCCAACTTTGGCGAGCGCTAGATGAAATTCGACGGTGCTGGTTTCGCTGACGATGACGGGGACGGAGTGGGCATCTTTTTCGTCGAAGCCTTCGACCTTGACGGCGAGCGAATAGGAACCGGGCACGAGAAGGGGCGCGGAGAAGTTGCCGTCAGGGTTCGTGACCACGACACGCGCGGTGTGGGTGGCATCGTTCCGAATGGAGACGCTGGCTTTGGCGACGGTGCGGCCGGAGGGATCGAAGACCGTTCCTTGAATGGCGCCGGTACCAGGAGTTTGCGCAAAGGCGAGGGCGGCAAAGAAGGAGAACAAAGCGGCGCAGGGAGCAAGGCGACGTAGAGTGTGACACATCATGACAGGCGACCCCCTGGGGATTCGTGATTCGCCGCCAGATTACAAATCTATGGACTCATGGCTTGTCACACGCATGTCTTTCCTTTGTCATTTGGCTTTTGGAAGGGGTGAATTTGAAAGCTAAGACGAGGTGGATTGTGCGACGGAAGGTGCGCCAGGCAGGGAGTTTGCGGGAGGATGCGTGGACAAAAAAGAGCGCGCGGTGCGAATTCGGTTGCACCGCGCGGAGGGAATTTAAGGGACGGAGTGCGGATGTATTCGATAGGCCCGCACGGCCGGGTTAGTGGTGCACGAGCTCGCGTTCTGTCTGTTGCGTATTGTTCACGGATTGCGCGCGAGACGGAGCCGGTTCGTTGCGGAAGGAGTGGCCGGTTAAAAGGCCGAGGATGAACCAAGCGAAGAGCGCGGCACCGATGGCGAAGAGAATGTCGCCGGGAACGCGCATCCAGCGGAGGGACTGCATGGTGCCGGTCTGCATGAATTCAGCGGAGCGTGCGTACCAGGTGCCGTGCTCGATGGAGGCAAGCGCTTGCATGAGGCCGATGGGCAACATGCTGAGCACGACCATGAAGACGAGGCCGAGGTTGATGCACCAGAAGGCAGCGCGGAGAGCGCCTTCTTTCCAGGGACGGCTGGGCTGCAGCACACGCAGGCAGAAGAGGGTGAGGCCAAGGCCGAGCATGCCGTAGACGCCGAAGAGCGCGGTGTGTCCGTGGACGGGCGTGAGGTTGAGGCCCTGCATGTAGTAGAGGGCGATGGGCGGATTGATGAGGAAGCCGAAGAGCCCGGCACCGATGAGGTTCCAGACGGCAACGGCGACGAAGAAGTAGATGGGCCATTTGTAGTTGGCGATCCACGGCGCTTTTTCAGTGGGGCGAGTGAGGCGCAGGTTGTCCCACGCTTCGTAGCCGATGAGGGTCAAGGGCACGACTTCGAAGGCACTGAAGATGGAGCCGAGGGCGATGACTGCAGGGCCCGATCCGGCGAAGTAGAGGTGGTGGAAGGTGCCGATGATGCCACCGGAGAGAAAGATTATGGTGGAGAACAAGACGGCACGCGTGGCGGTGCGGATCTCGAGCAGCTTGAGCCGCGTGAAGAGAAACGCGATGACGACGGTGGCGAAGACCTCGAAGAATCCTTCGACCCAGAGGTGAACGACCCACCAGCGCCAGTATTCAGCGGTGACGAGATGGCTACGCTGGCCGTACATGAGGCCGGCCGCGTAGAAGAGGGGGATGGCGATGCTGGAGACGAGGAAGAGGGCGAGAAGGGAGCGGTCTTCAGTGTTGCGCCGGAGCGCGGGCGTGAGGGCGCGAACCATCAGGACGAGCCAGAGAACGAGTCCTACGAAGAGCAGGATCTGCCAGAATCGTCCGAGGTCGACGTATTCGAAGCCCTGGCTGCCGAACCAGAACCAGAGGTTGCCGAGCTTCTGCTGGATACCGAGCCACTCGCCGGCGAGCGATCCGCCGACGACGAGAACGAGCGCGGCGAAGAGCACGTTGACGCCGAGGCGCTGGAATTTTGGCTCGTGACCGCTGACGGCTGGGCCGACGTAGAGGCCGGTGGCGAGCCATGAAGTGGCGATCCAGAAGATGGCGAGCTGCAGATGCCAGGTGCGGGTGATGGCGTAGGGCAGATATTTGTCGAGCGGGAAACCGTAGAAGCCGTGGCCTTCGACGCCATAGTGCGCGGTGAGAACGCCCATGAGAATCTGCACGCCCCAGAGAGCCATAACGACGAGGAAGTATTTAATGGTGGCGCGCTGCGAAGGTGTGGGCTTGAGGCCGAGGAAGGGATCGGTCGCGGGATAGGGGCCATGGATGAGTTCTTTTTCCTGCGAGGAGTACCACCCGGCGAGGGCTCCGATGCCGGCGATGAGACCGACGACGCTGACGATGCTCCAGAGAACGGCGCCGGGTGTAGGACCGTTGCCGATGAGGGGCTCGTGGGGCCAGTTGTTGGTGTATGTGACCGCGGAGCCAGGGCGGTTCGTGGAGGCGGCCCAGGCGCTCCACCAGAAGAATGAAGCGAGCTGTTGCTGTTTGGCTGAGTTGGTGAGAGCGCCGGCGGGAATTGCGTATTCCTTGCGGCCGGCGCCAAAGACGTTGGCGTAGTAGGCGGCGAGCTGGGTAAAGGCAGCGGCGCGGTCGGGGTCGAGAGTGACGAAATTGCCGCCCACTTCATAGGTGTTGGTGCGCATGACGCGAACGAGGCGGGCGCGGAGCACTGCCTGGCGATCGGGATTGAGCGTGGAAAAAGAAGCGGCTCCGTCGCGCTGGGCCCAGCGGTCGAGGAGGAAGGTGGATTCGCGATGAATCCAGTCGGCGCTCCAATCGGGCGCGACGTAAGCGCCGTGACCCCAGACTGTGCCGATTTCCTGGCCTCCGATGGACTGCCAGACACCCTGGCCGTCGGTGATGGTAGAGCCGGTGAACAGAAGCTGCCCGGTGGTGGTGTAGACGTTGGGGATGGGAGGAGCCTCACTAATCATCTTCCGTCCGACTCCTCCGAGAACGGCGAACGATGCAAAGATGACTACGGATAAAGCCAGCCAATAACGCTTGTACATGATGTGTTGTTCCCTCGAAATGCGGAGTATTGAGAAGCCTGCAGCGTGTGTTCTAAAGGTCACGTTATCCGGGACCTGCGCAAAACGCAGGGACTTTTGTCACACCAGTTGAGAGAAAAGAGGGGCGCAGGGCGCAGGAGCGCGCGGAAGTGGCGCCGGTTTGATGCCAAGGTGGGAGCAAGCCTGCTAGAGTGATCGACATTCCGTACCTTCAGGCAGTGGATCGAGTCTGGATGCGGTTGTCTATGACTCCAGGGAGCGAGGCGGCATGCAGTTTCGGTCGGTGTTTCTCGCGGTTGTGATCGCCTTTGCGCTGATTGTGTCGGCATTTCTGATTAACCATGCGCGGCCGCGGACAGAGACGCAGCAGCCGACGGCTGATTTTGTACGCGCATCGGGCAAATGCGCGGAGTGTCACGCGCGGCTGCAGTACTCGGTGGTGCATGAGTACGAGATGTCGGCACATGCAAAGAAGAACGTGACATGCCTGGACTGCCACGAGCCGGCGCAGGGGCAGAAGAAGGTGGATCATCACGGATTCGTGATCAGCGATCACCTGACGGCGGGCAACTGCCGTTCGTGCCACGAGGGGATCTACCAGGAGTTTTTGCGGAGTCGTCATGCAGCGCCGAGCTGGGCTGCGGTGCACGGTCCGCAGCCGTTCACGGCGGAGCAAGTGGCATTCAGCGAGACGTATCAGCCGGGAGGGGTGAAGCGGTCGCCGAATGCGCTGACGCTGCCGGAGGGGCATCCAGCGGTGAATTCGGGATGCGAGCAGTGCCACGCGATCGGGAAGCCGAACGAGGATGGAACGATTGGAACGTGCACGGAATGCCACTCGCGGCACACGAGCTCGGTGGCGCTGGCGCGGCTGCCGACGACGTGCGGGCAGTGCCACATGGGACCGGATCACTCGCAGATGGAGATCTACAGCGAATCGAAGCATGGGGTGATGTTTGCCGCGCAGAAAGATTTGCTGAATTTGAATGCCGATCCACGGACGTTGACGACGCGCGACATGTTTGTGCCGACGTGCGCGACGTGCCATATGAGCGGCATCAACGGACTGAAGGTGACGCACAATCCCTCGGACCGGCTGAGCTGGTACCTGGCAGCGGAGGTCAGCACGAAGCGGCCGAATTACGCGCAGGCGCAAGTGAACATGAAGCAGGTGTGCACGCAATGCCATACGCAGGCGCGGATCGATCGCGTCTACACGCAGGCCGAGCAGGTGATCGCGAGCACGAATGAGAAGGTGCTGACCGCGAAGGCGGTGATGGATGGGCTGCGCAAGGATGGATCGCTGACTGGGCCGCCGTTCACGCATCCGATTGACTTCATCTACTTCAACCTGTGGCACTACGACGGACGCACGAGCAAGCACGGGGCGTTCATGGGCGGAGCGGACTTTGTGCAGTGGCATGGCAACTATGAGCTGCTGGCGAAGACGGTGGAGCTGAACCACCAGGCGGACGAACTGCGGAGAGCGCATGGCCGGTAAGTTTGCGCGCCTGCAGGAGCTGGTGACGAACAAGCGAATCGTGTGGGCGCATGATCCGCAGCTGTGGGTGGAGCTGTTTGTGACGGTGAACCTCGCGATCCTAGCGAGCGATATCTACATTGCGCACTCGACGAACCAGTTTCGGAAGGCGGCGGAGTATATCCCGTTGTATTTTTCGCTGGGAGCGCCAGTGATTCTGTTCCCCGCAATCGTGCTGTGCTGGATGGGGCGGATGCGCGGGCTGTGGCGGGGCGCTGGATTTGTTGTGGGATGGCTGTCGATTCTGGTGGGCTTGGGCGGAGTGCTATTTCACCTGGAGAGCCGGTTTTTTTTGGACAACACGCTGGAGAGCCTGACCTATGCGGCACCGTTTGCGGCTCCGCTGGCCTATACGGGATTGGGATTCCTGCTGCTGGTGAACCGGATGGTTGTGCCGCGCAGCGCGGAGTGGGCGCAGTGGGTGATTCTGCTGGTGCTGGGCGGATTCTTTGGAAACTTCGTGTTGTCGTTGACGGATCATGCGGAGAACGGATTCTTTTTGCGGACGGAGTGGATTCCGGTGATCTCGTCAGCGTGCGCGACGGGATTTCTGCTGGTTCCTCTGCTGACAAAGGTGACGCGGCAGTTTATGGATTTGTGCCTGGTGGTGATGATCGGGCAGGCATTAGTGGGTGTGCTGGGATTCTGGTTTCACTTGCGCGCGAACCTTGTGGAGCCGGGGCACAACGTTTTCGACAAGTTGGTGAATGGCGCGCCGCCGCTGGCGCCATTGCTGTTTCCGAACCTCGTGGGTTTGGCGCTGATCGGGATCTGGGCGCTGATTCCCTTCGTACCTGAAGATGCTTCGGGCCGTTCCTGGCTTGGCGCGGTGTATGCGTGGGCGCACCCGGGCACGATCACATACGCAAACGAGAGGTAGTGCCTTGTTCCAGGAAGGAGATCGCGCTCAGGCCGCGACGGAATCGTGCGTGGCGTCGCCGGCGAAGGCCGATCGTCCCATGAGAAACGTAAGCACGAGATTGGCGGCGAAGACGAGGACCGCGGAAAGCTCGAGCATGCCGGAGACAGGAAGGGTCTTCCAGGCGAAGGGGAGGATGCCTTCGTAGGCGAGAGGCTCGGAGAGTATGCGCAGGGTGCAGCCGGTTTGAAGCAGCAGGAGCGCGATGAACATGAGGCGCGTGCTGAAGACACCGTAGAAGCCGGCGAAGTGGGGCAGGATGCGCGGGCCGATGGCGAAGACCATGGTGGCGGCGAATCCGACGGTGAGCGCGTGGCGCGATGCACCCCAGATGCCTCCATGCAGGTCGGCGAAGGCGGCCCAGATGCTCATGGAGCCGGCAATCACAAGCCAGAGATAGGAGAGGCGCACGAAGACGGGAAAGCTGGCGTGGATGCCCTGAGTCTTGGCGTTGCCGTGGGGACACTCGACAAGGTGCAGGGCGAAGGCGATGAGGACAGCGCCGAGGGCGAGCAGGATGGTGGCGACTCGAGGAAATCCAGCGACACCGGAGAGAACGCCGAGGGTATCGAGGAGCAATGCACCGCGGAAGAGGCCGGGGTGGGGCTTGGAGATGGCGAGAAAACTGAAGAACCAGCGCGCCGAGAATCCCCAGACGACGGGGACGATGAAGCCCCAGCCAAGCAGCACGAGGTAGCGCTGATCGAGGGCGTGGGGGAAGGCACCGTCTGCGCCGGTGAGTGCGAGGCGCAGGCACTCGACAAAGTTGAAGATGATGGATGCGGTGAGCCCGAGGGTGCCGAGGAGAACGGAGATCATCCAGAGCTCCATGCGCGCTTTTTTGTGCTGTGCATTCTCTTCGGGGAGCTTGTGGTGGGAGGCGGCGAGAAGAAAGAGGAGAACGGCGAGCAGTTCGAATGCCGCGGAGACTATGAAGAGGGTGCGCCAGTGCCAGGCGTAGATGTTGGCAAACCAGCGCAGAGCGACGCCGGAGATCCAGAGCAGGAAGCAGGTGACGGGGATGCGGAGTGCGGAACGGCCGCGCGTGGGCTGCGAATAGAAGCCGATGCCGAGGATGAACGAGCCGATCCAGCCGTAGACCTGGGCATGGCCGTGGCCCTGCATCCATGCGGCAGGAAGTGTGCCGAGGCCGTGGCGAGCGCTGATGGCGAGCAAATTGGAGAAGCCGAGGAGCGTGCCGGGAAGGGCCATGAAGAAGAGGCCGGCGAAGATCCAGGCACGGAGCATGAGGCTCTTCTGGCGCTCGCGAGCAACGATGGCCTGAAAGGCGCCGGGATGGGTTGGGGATTGCGGTTTTGGGGAAGCGTTCGTCATTGGTGGTTTCTTTCGTCCCATTGCGCTTCGAGAGCGATGGCACGGGGGAAGAGCACGTCGTTCTCAAGATGGAAATGTTCGCGCTGGTCGGTTTCGAAGGAGCGGAGGCCCTCAAAAAGCGCGGTATGAGTGGCGCAGGCGCCGGATGGCGGGATGAAGTCGTGGGTGAGATTGCGCAATCCAGTGAAGAGATGAAAGGCAGATTCG
The DNA here is from genome assembly GCA_036520995.1 of Occallatibacter sp. Taxonomy (GTDB): domain Bacteria; phylum Acidobacteriota; class Terriglobia; order Terriglobales; family Acidobacteriaceae; genus Telmatobacter. The sequence goes on along the minus strand of DATDIQ010000045.1, from coordinate 62,859 downwards.
TGCTCCTGCTTCAATCGCGCGATGGGGCGCGCGACGGAGTGGAAGCAAGCGTGCGGGACAGGCGCGGCGGCGAGGGAGTCTTCGGACATGTGGGCGATGAAGGGAAAGAGCACATTTTCTTCTTTGGTTATGTGGTCGAGGAGGTCATTGCGCAGATGAGTGACGAGGGCCTCGATGCGGAGTACCTCTGGGGTGTCAACCTGGGCGGCGACTTTGCGTGCCATGGCGGCGAGAGCGGGCAGGTCCTGGCGTACGCGGTGGTGATGGACGCGCACGATGTGCTGGAGAAGGCGACTGGTGGAATAGGCGGCCGGATTCGCGGTGTGTGGGGATGAGCCTGCGGCTTCGGCGTCGGCAAGTTTCTCAAGGATCTGTTCGACGGAGAGTTGCAGATCGGCGCAGGCGCGATCGAGCGGGAGGTCGGCTTGTGCACAGAGGTCAAGGTGGAAGCGTTCAAGGATTACAGCGGCGTCGGGTTGGTTGTGAACGATTTGTCGAAGGGACTGCGAGGCGGTGGCCATGGTGCGACTCCAACAGCTGCAACCGTAGCCTTAGTGAAGGCGGCTCTCAGTAACTTATGTCACTCGTGTGGGAGGGGACGGAGGGTGGTGAGCGAGGTGGGGTGGAGGGGTTTAGGCGGAGGCTTCGAGGAGGGCGTTTAGGCCTTTGAGGTCTTTGACGACGATCTGTCGGGCATCGACATCGAGCAGGCCTTCAGCCTGCAGGCGCATGAGATTGCGGGAGATGAGCTCGCGGACGGTGCCGAGCTGATTGGCCAGTTCCTGATGCGTGGCGGGGAGATGGAACTCGATGCCGTGGTCGGTTTTCTTGCCTTCGGTTTGCGCCAGGCGCACGAGGACGGAGATGAGGCGCTGGCGGATGGTGGTGAAGGAGAGTTCTTCAATGATGCCGACGAGGCGGCGGAGGCGCGCACCGACGACGGCGAGAACTTTGAGCGCGACTTTGGGGTGTTCGATGCAGAAGGCATGAAAGTCGCGGCGGGAGATGAAGGCGATCTCGGAATCTTCAATGGCGACGGCCGAAGCGGGATAAGGGCCGCCGTCGAAGACGGGGAGTTCGGCGACGGATTCGCCGGGAAGATTGACGGCGAGGACCTGCTCGCGGCCGCCGATGGAGGTTTTGAAGATGCGGATTTTGCCACCCGCGATGCAATGCAGGCCGGTGCAAGGCTCGCCTTCAGAGAAGAGCAGTTCGCCGGCGCTGAAGAGCTTGCGCACGGTGCGGGCGGCGAGGGAGTGCAGCTCGGTCTCGGAAAGCCCGGAGAGGAGGGCGGTTTTCTTGAGGGTCGAGGCGAGGTCGATGCGTGGAAGGGGCACGGGGGCATTTTAGCAATGAGGGACTTCCATCCTTGAGAGACTTTCGTCACTGCGCGGGGATGCGGTGAGGGTTGAGATGGAGGCATGAACCCGAAGATTCGAAGTATCGATTTCAACGAGCGGCCTTTTCTGGCGATTTGGGAAGTGACGCAGGCGTGCGATCTGGCCTGCGTGCATTGCCGGGCTTCGGCGCAGCCCGAGCGGCATCCGATGGAGCTGACGACGGAGGAAGGCAAGGCGCTGATCGACGAGATCGCGGCGATGGAGGTGCCGGTATTTGTGCTGACCGGGGGCGACCCGATCAAGCGGCCGGACCTGTTCGAGCTGATTGGGCATGCGCGCAAGCAGGGGGTGAGGGTGTCACTGACGCCGAGCGCGACGCCGCTGCTGACGCGCGAGGTGGTGGAGCGGCTGAAAGAGGCGGGACTGGCGCGGCTTGCCGTGAGCCTGGACGGCGCGAGCGCAGAGACGCACGACGCGTTTCGCGGGATGCGCGGCTCGTTCGAGAGGACGCTGGACGCGGTTGGCTGGGCGAACGCGATCGGGCTGCCGGTGCAGATCAATACGACGTTCAGCCGGAGGAATATCGGCGAGATCGACGCGATTGTAGCGTTGATGGAGCAGCTGCAGATCACGTTGTGGAGTGTGTTCTTCCTGGTGCCGACGGGACGGGGCAAGCTGGCGGACCTGCTGAGCGCCGATGAGTTCGAAGAGGTATTTGCGCGTCTGTCGCGGTTGTCGCGGACGGTGAGCTTCGATATCAAGACGACGGAGGCGCAGCATTATCGGCGGTTCCTGCTGCAGCAGCAGGTGGCCGAGCGGAGAGCCGGCGTGTCGACGGAAGCGGCGGAGAAAGTAGCGGACACGATCGGGCGCGCGCCGCGGGGCTTGAACGACGGGAAGGGATTTGTCTTCATCTCGCATAGGGGCGAAGTGTTTCCGAGTGGGTTCTTGCCGGAGAGTGGAGGGAACGTGCGCCGGGAATCGCTGGGGAAGATTTATCGTACGTCGCCGCTGTTCCGGAATCTACGCGATACGGCGATGCTTGAAGGGAAGTGCGGGGCCTGCGAGTTCAAGGAGATTTGCGGCGGATCGCGGGCAAGGGCGTATGCGCTGACGGGGAATCCGCATGGAGAAGAGCCTTGCTGCGCCTATATTCCCAAGGGGTACACTCAGCCTGTGGCGAGCGCGGCGAAGATGACAGGACTGCACGTGCTGCAGGGGGCGTAACCGCGGGAATCGACGAGGAGACGATGGGGATTCAGATTGGCGCGAAGCCGGACAGCGGATTCGATGACCCGCTGGGGATGCTGAAAGATTGCCACCGGCGCATCGAGAATTTTCTGCGCGTGCTGTGCGTGGTGGCGGAGCGGGCACGGGGAAGAAAGATGGCAGAAGAAGAGGCAGAGGCGATCGAGGCGGCGCTGCATTATTTTCGCGTGGGCGGCGAGAGGCACACGGCGGATGAGGAGGAGTCGCTGTTTCCGCGGCTGCGCGCGCAGGGAGTGGATGCCGCGACGGGCTGCTGCCAGGAGCTGGAAAGCGACCACGAGCGGGCGAACGCGCTGCACGCAGAGGCGGAGACGTTGTATCGGCGATGGATGGCGGACGGGACGCTCGGGGCGGCGGACGAGGCGCGATTGTCGAAGACCACCGACGAGCTGAGCCGGCTCTATGCGGCGCACATCCGGGTAGAAGAGGATGTTGTGTTTCCACATGCGGCAAAGGTGCTGGACGGCGCGGCGGTGGCGCAGATGGGCGAGGAGTTTCGCGCGCGCAGAGCGTGAAGCGGCGCGGTTCGGTGGATCATGGGGCTTCGAGTGGCCGCAAGCCTGGCGCATCAACTGGGAGGCGAGCTAGTTTTCGCTTCAGAAAAGGGCTGTTCTGTGGAGGCGGAGTTGAAGAGGCTGCAGGGCGCGGGAAGGGAGGTGTTGAGACTAAAAAACTCCCGTATCGACCGACTCGGTTATTCGACGGTGACGGATTTTGCGAGGTTGCGGGGCTGATCGACGTCGCAGCCGCGGCGGATGGCGATGTAATAGGCGAGCAGCTGCAGGGGGACGATCTCGATGAGCGGGGAGAGCAGTTCGAAGGCCTGTGGGATGTAGATGACGTGTTCGACGAGCGAGCCGAGGGTGGTGTCGCCTTCTGTGGCGACGGCGATGATGCGGCCGGAGCGCGCGCTGACTTCCTGAATGTTGGAGAGGGTTTTTTCGTAGCGGAGTTTGGAAGCGGGGTCGGCTTCGTCGCGCGTGGCGAGGGCAACGACGGGGAGCGTTTCGTCGATGAGCGCGTTGGGGCCGTGTTTCATTTCGCCGGCGGGGTAGCCTTCGGCGTGAATGTAGGAAACTTCTTTGAGCTTGAGCGCGCCTTCGAGAGCGATGGGGAAATGGATGCCGCGGCCGAGGTAGAGAAAGTCGCGGGCGTTGGCGAAATCCTTAGCGAGCTGTTCGCATTGCGCGGAGCGGGCGCGGAGGACTTCTTCAATCTTGGCCGGAACGCGGCTCAACTCCTCGATCAATTTGACGGATTGCGCAGGATCGAGGCGGCCGCGAAGCTGGCCTAGCTTGACGGCGAGCAGGAAGAGCGCGGTGAGCTGCGCGGTGAAAGCCTTTGTGGAGGCGACGCCGATTTCGGGGCCGGCGTGGGTGTAGATCGCTCCGTGGGCTTCGCGGGCGACCATGGCTCCGACGACATTGCAGATGGCGACGGTTTTAGAGCCGAGGTTTTTCATTTCACGCTGCGCGGCGAGGGTGTCGGCGGTTTCTCCCGACTGGGTGATGAGCAGGCCGAGGGCGTTGCGGTCGGGGATGGGATTGCGGTAGCGGTATTCGCTGGCATAGTCCACATCGACGGGGAGGCGGGCGAGGCGCTCGATCATATATTTGCCGGTGAGCGCGGAGTGCCAGCTGGTGCCGCAGGCGGCGATGTTGATGCTGGAGGCGGTGGCGAGCTCTTCGTCGTCGATTTCCATTTCGCCGAGGAAGATTTTGCCGGAATCGAGAGAGACGCGGCCGAGGGTGGTGTCGCGAATGGCCTGGGGCTGCTCCCAGATTTCTTTGAGCATGAAGTGCTTGTAGCCGCCCTTTTCGGCCTGGATGGGATCCCAGGAGATGCGGGTGAGCTCGCGCTGAATGGGTTTGCCGGTGAAGTCAGTGAGCTGAACGCCGGCGGGGGTGAGGATGGCCATGTCGCCGTCGGCGAGGAAGTAGATATTGCGGGTGTGGTGGAGGATGCCGGGAACGTCGGAGGCGACGAAGGACTCGCCTTCGCCTACGCCAATGACGACGGGGGGGCCGGAGCGGGCGGCGACGATTTTATCGGGCTCGGCGGCGGAGAGGATGCCGAGGGCGAAGGCACCGTTGAGGCGCTTGACGGCGCGGCGGACGGCGTCTTCGAGGGAGAGGGGATGGCCGGAAGCTTCGGCGTCTTTCTGGACCTGTTCAATGAGGTGGGCGATGATTTCGGTATCGGTTTCGGTGACGAAGCGGTGGCCCTGGTGGATGAGTTCGTGTTTGAGCTCGAGGTAATTTTCAACGATGCCGTTGTGGACGACGACGATGCGGCCGGTGCAGTCGCGATGGGGGTGGGCGTTTTCTTCAGTGGGGCGGCCGTGGGTGGCCCAGCGGGTGTGGCCGATGCCGAAGGTGCCCTGGAGGGGCTGCAGGTCGAGGCATTTCTCGAGGTTAGCGAGCTTGCCGGGGGCGCGCGAGATCTGGAGGGTGTCGCAGCCGGGGCTGCCGACGGCGATACCGGCGGAGTCATAGCCGCGGTATTCGAGGCGGCGGAGCCCCTCGAGGATGACAGGGACGACCTGCTTGGGACCGACGTAGCCGACAATTCCGCACATAGATGGATTTTATGCGAGGAAGCGCAGATCGCTTCGGGCCGAAGGTAATGCGGGGCTATAGAACTGCGCGGACTACGCCGCCGTCGACGCGGAGGGCCGAGCCGTTGGTGGCAGAAGACGGTTCGCCGGCCACGTAGGCGACCAGGGCCGCCACCTCGTCGGTGGTGGCAAAGCGCCGGAGCAAGGATGAGGGCCGCGCCTTCTCAAAGAATTCCTTTTCGATTTGCTGGGTCGTCTTGTTCTGCTGGCGTGCCATGGATTCGACGAAAGCGCCTGCGCCTTCGGATGCCGTTGGTCCGGCGAGAATGCTGTTGACGGTGATCCCGCTGCCGGCGACGGACTCGGCAATGCCGCGGGCGATGGCCACCTGCGCGGTCTTGGTCATTCCATAGTGGACCATCTCTACGGGAATCTGCACGGCGGACTCGCTGGAGATGAAGAGGATGCGGCCCCAGTTTTTCTCGAGCATTCCTTTGAGGTAGTGGCGCGAGAGGCGGACGCCGCTCATGACATTGACCTCGAAGAAGCGATACCACTCCGCGTCGGGAATCTCAAGGAAAGGCTGGACGTCAAAGATACCGACGTTGTTCACGAGGATGTCGACCCGGGGCAGCCTGGAGGTGACGGAAGCTGTCGCGGCATCGCCGGAAGCAAAGTCGGCTGCAATGCCGGCGACGGTTGCCGATGGAAGGCCGGCTTGGATGGAGGCTATGGCTGCATCGACGCGCTGCTGGGTGCGTCCGTTGACCCAGACATGGGCGCCCTCGCGGGCGAGCGTTCGGGCGATGGCAAAGCCGATGCCGGCTGTCGATCCTGTAACGAGGGCAGTTTTTCCCGTGAGCTTGAGGTCCATTGCGTCGTCTCCGGCAACCAGTATGCCCCTTTGGATTCAAGGAGAAGGCAAAAGGACGCAAGGCGGTTGGGATGTTTGACGGATGAATGGAGTGGGGAGATCGCAGCAGCGCAGGGAGCGCCGGGTGCATCTATTCCTCAATGCGGTAGGTGTAATCCTCGATGACGGGGTTGGTGAGAACCTCGCGGGCGATGCGTTCGACCTGGGTGCGGGCGGCGTCGGCGGCGAGACCGTCGGCGAGCGAGACGGCGAAGTATTTGCCCTGGCGGACGGCAGCGACATCTGCAAAACCGATCTTGCGCAGGGCGTTGTGGATGGTCTGGCCCTGGGGATCGAGGACCGAGGCCTTCAACGTGACATAGACATGCGCCTTCATCTGCGATGATTATAGTGGCTCCGGCGCCTTTTACCGGGCCTGTTCCCTGACCCCCGGCTGGAATCGGCGGCCGGCCTTCCCCCTTCGACTTTAAGGAGAAACACGCACGATGGTGAATTATCTGGAGCTGCCTGTGGGCGACCGCTGCCCTGAAGTTTTTCGCGCGGTGGTCGAGATCCCGAAAGAGGCGACGAACAAGTATGAATACGACAAGCAGCTGCACGTTTTCAAGTTGGACCGCAATCTGCACTCGCCGGTGCATTATCCAGGCGATTATGGATTTATTCCTTCGACGCTGAGTGACGATGGCGATCCGCTGGATGTGCTGGTGCTGGTGCCGAACCACAGCTTTCCCGGTTGCGTGCAGGAAGTGCGTCCGATTGGATTGCTGGAGATGCTGGACCAGGGGATCCTGGACGAGAAGGTTTTAGCGGTGGGCAAGAACAATCCGCGCTATACGAACGTATGGAACTATACCGACATTTATCCGCACATGCTGAAAGAGATTACGCACTTTTTCTCAATTTATAAGGATCTGGAAGGCAAGCGGGTGGAAGTGAAGGGCTGGCACGATGCGGCCTATGCGCGCGATCGCGTGATGCGCGCGGTGAAGATGTTTGACGACTATAAAGCGAAGCATCATGCGGCGAAGGCGAAACACGCGAAGTAGAGGACTGCATAATTCTTGGCGAAAGATGAAACCCGCTTGCTGGTTGGCCGGTTAGGCTGCCAGCAGCGGGTTTTTCAGTCTCCGGCTTCGGCGGAGGCGCGCAGAGCTTGCCAACTGTCTCGACGGTCCGAGTTTTCTGAGACGCCCCCACGAATTTAGCCTTTCTACTTAGAATGCGAAGCCCAGGAATCCGGGACCAGACCTGGGCTTCGCGAGTGAGTCGCAATGAGGTGGGATGAGTTATTGGTCGTTGCCTGTGAGCAGCTCCGTGGGGATGGGTTTGAGATAGCCGAGAAGTCCGCCCGAGCCGTGATCGGGGCCGGCAGTGAAATACAGCTCAGAAGCGGGAGAGCCAGCGGGGTCATAGCTACCGGCGGAGGCGCTGTTGCCGGGGCTGATGGCCCAGATTCCATTGATGGCGAGCGGTGCGCCGGTGGAGTCGAGCACCAGTCCAATAAAGCTGCCGGTGGCCATGTCGTAGGCGGCGATAGTTCCGCTGAACGAGGTGGTGCCCCCGCCGGCAAACTGGCCGATGAGCAGGTCGTGGCTATACGCGCCGAAGTCGAGAGGCGCCAGGGCCACACCCCAAGGCGCGTTGAGCCATTCGCCATGTTCGAGGCGGCGCAGGAGTCTGCCGTCGGAGGAGAAGATATCGACGAAGCCGAGACCCGGACCGTCGGTTTCAAAGGGCTGGCCTTCCTCGTGCAGGACGAAGGTGACGACGATGTCGTTGCCGATGGCCTGGACATTGAAGGGCACGAAATTTCTGGGAAGACGATCGTCGCTGAAAGGACGGTCATCCCCGTCCCGATTGCCATCGCCTCTTAAGCGCAATTTGACGTTGTTGAAGGCATTGTCAAAGACGTCGACGGTGCCTTTGGTAAAGTTGGCTGCGTAGAGGAAGCGAGCCCCGTTGATGGTGGCGCTCGTAAGTCCCGTGTAACTCGAGCCATTCTTGGGGTTAACTTTGACGGTAGCAATTGTGGATGGGGGGGTGGCGCCCGGAGCTACCCCCACGCCCGGGTTCCATCCGGAGATGGTGCCATCGACGGTAGCGAAGAGAAAGACCGCGGGCGCGCCTGGAGCCAGAAGGAAGTCGGTGGTGCTGCCGTTGAAGATGGTGCCGGTGGGAGTACCGGTGGGGAACATGGTGCTCGCGGGATTGGATTTGGGAATCGTAACGACGAGTGAATTGATGGCTCCGACGCCGTTGTACAGAGTGCTAAGGCCGGTGCCATTGTCGGACACCCACCAGGGAGTGCCGGAACCACGGGAGAGTCCCCAGGGGTTGATGAGATTGGGGTCGGTGACGGGCGCCACGCCGGATGTGTTCGCGACAAGATTCACCTGGGTGTAATGCTGCGCGTGGGTGAGCGTTGTGACGGACAAGGCCAACGACCCTGCGATGGCCACTGACAAGAGTGTCGTCTTCATACCTGAGCCTCCTAAAGCTCGAACGCCGCTTTCGGAATGTTGCCGTTTCAACGAATGGAGTGGGGGAAGCGGCGGAACCTTTCAAGCCTGTGGGGAAGGACATAAAAGGCCTAAGCGAGGCTATGCTCGCAGGAGCGCTCAGGGTGTCAAGAAAATGTCATCGTAGTGTCGCCGGAGCTGGTTTTTGATGAAGCCTTCAAGGTAGGTGAATGAAGGCTTCGGATGCACGGGGTTCTTCGAGAAAGCAGGAGGCTGGCATATCGCGAAAGAAGCCGGCGAATGCGGTGCGGATGTGTTGGCGCGAGGACGCGTTCGGAGCTCGCTCCTGGATCCTTGGTAGCCGGCGGTACCACTACGCACCCACAAACGCGAGGATATCCCGAAGCATGCGATCCGTATGTGTGTACGGCAGGCCGTGGGCGGCATTCTCGTAAACAATCAAGCGGCTGCCCGCGAGGAGTTCGTGCGTCGGCCGTCCAGTCTTCTCAAGCAGCACCGATTTGTCGATGTCGCCGTGCAGAATCAGCGTTGGCGTGTGAATCGTTCGAAGCTCGGGGCGGAAATCAGTTTCCGTCTGTACCTTATTCAACTCCGTGAGCACTTTGATGGAGACCCGGTCCAGGAACATCCGGCACCACCAGTCCATCGTCTGGGTTGAGACGGAGTTTTTAGGGATGCCAAAAAAATCCGGTGCGGCTTCTGCGGCGCGACGCGGAAGGTCGTCCTTAAACAACGCGCGAAACTTCTCGAGGTCCTCGGGAGGGGTGCCGCGGGGGTTGTCGTCGGTCTTCAAGGTAAAGGGTGTAGTGGGCGCAATCAAGACGGCGTGGGTGACCCGACGACTCTGATAGCGCGACAGATATCGAACCACCTCAGCTCCGCCCATGGAGTGGCCGACCAGGACGACATCTTGCAAATTGAGTGCATCCAGAACAGAAGCTATGTCGTCGGCGAGAGTGTCGAAATCGTAACCACGGCAGGAGTCATCGGAACGTCCGTGACCGCGCCGGTCGAAGGCCACACAACGCCAACTTAGTTCTGAAAGCGTGGTGACCGGAATGTCCCACCAGTCGGAGCAGAGCCCCCACGGGGCCACGAAGACGATGGGCCGGTCGGCAACGGCACCCCAATCCCGGAAGTGAATCCTCGTTCCGTCGCGAGATTCGATCATCGTGTTGGAGCGGAGGGCGACTCTGGAGGGCTGCTTGGCCGCCATCCTGAAGCTTCCGCCCGTCAAGAAGCTTGCGCCCGTAAAGGTCGCAATCATCGATTTCAATGCAGATCGTCTTTCCATGCCGAAATCGTAGACCGAATGGCGCGACACCAACAATTACCTGCGAGGTAATGTTCAATTATTGTGCGGCGACTAAAATACCGGCATGGCAGATACAGCGACATCGGTTGGACCGCGGATCCGCGCTTGGCGGCAAACGCGCGGGTTGAGCCAATTCGAGTTGGCCAGCAGGGCTGGATTCTCCGTCCGGCATGTCAGTTTTGTTGAGACGGGTCGGGCCCAGCCGAGCCGCGAGGCGGTGCTTGCTTTGGGCGAAGTGCTCGACCTGTCCCTTCGCGAGCGCAATCGTTTGCTCGAATCCGCCGGCTTCGCAAACGTGTTTCGCGAAACATCTCTATCGGCGGACGAGATGGTTCACATGCGCGGCATGCTCCAGTTCATCCTCGATCGACATTTGCCTTATGCCGCGGTCGCAGTGGACCGTTATTCGAACTTGCTGTTGGGGAATCGTGCGGCCGGCGAATTTCTCCCGACGTTGCTTTCACCAGAGCTTGGCGCGCAAAAGAACAACATTCTGCGAGGCACATTTCACCCGGAAGGCTCGCGCCGCTGGATCGTGAACTGGCCAGATGTGGAAAGGCACTTACTGAGCCGGGCAGAGCGTGAACTGAACGCAACAGAAGACCCGGTTGGCGCTGCTTTGTTGGCTGAGCTCAGGAGCTACGCGAGCGCATCTACAGTGGCCAATTCGCACACAACGCCGCGTCCCGGCGACCTTTTGCTTCCGATTCACATACGCATGGGAAATCTCGATCTGCGTCTATTCAGCGCCATCATGACTTTAGGCACACCGCAAGACGTCACTCTGCAGGAACTGCAGATCGAGACCTTCTTCCCAGCCGATCGAGAATCCGAGCGTTGCTGGCAGCAGAACTTCGGGGGATGTGCGGCGCAGGCGTAGTTTGGGTCCGTCGTCGAGCTGGCAAAGATAAGGCCAGTTTTGGCACAGCCAAGTGAACGAAGCCGGAGAGGTATTTATTTTGACAATTCACGCTGGTAGCGGCGCCAGAGAATCAATTCGTAAAGATAACGAATACCTTCGACGAGGTGGAAGCGCAGTCTGGAGAAAAGAAAGTGAAGACGCCAATAGTAACGATGCAAGCGCCTGTAATAGTTTTCACCCTCTACCGCGTGGCCAATGACCGGCGGCAGACGGCAAGGCAGCAGTGCTTGCCGTAATGAACGCTTTGCGACCAATCCTTCCGATTCGAGCGCATTCTCGAGCAGAAGGTATAACTTACTCCCTGGAAAACTTGCCAACGCGGAGCGGCGCGCGTAGAGGTCGATCCAGAGCCGCGCATTGGCGGGTAGATGGTCGACAGTCCAGCAACTAAGCGCATGCGGTGCAAACGGTCCCATCGTCTGCGAAATAAGATGAATTGCGACGCCCAAACGCAAGCTTGTTGGCGGATCGTTTGAAACGCGCTGCTGGAGCTGAGCCCAAAAGGGACCATCTTCGAAGCGAGCGACGACGTGGCGGCGAAATTCGATCATGTGAGCTGTTCGCGCGCATGGGCTGCACACGTGCTTGTAGAGATGAAGACCCTGTCCTAGAAAGAGATCAACATGCGAGAGGACAGGCATGAGCACGCCATGAAATTGTCGCTTCTGTGTGCGGGAGAGGAGCGAAAATCCTGAACGGCCAGGACTCTCAAGGTGCAACTCTGCCGAACGGCTTACGCCGGCTTTGTAGAGGTTGTCGAGAGAGGGCGGCCAATGTTCACCTGCTTTGAACTCCCAGCTTCGGCCGCTTATGGCATGTATCCGGTAACCAAATTCTTCAAGAATGTGCCGCGCCTCGATTGCACCTTCTTCCTCCACGAGAAAATCCAAGTCGAGTTGCGTCCGCAGCTCGAGTTTTGGCACAGAGAGCGGCCACAGCGAGAAGCCCTTGAGCACGGCATAGGACAGCCCCGCATCTTGAAAGCGGTGCTGGAGGGCGACGGACTCGGCAATCATTGCTTTGATTCGCTCCGAGTTATCCGCCAGATTTTGCCGTAAGCGTGTAAGCACGGCCATGGGGAGGGTTTCTAACAGACCAAGTTCCTCGAGGCGATCGAAGAAATAGAGCGCGAGCCCGCTGGTGTCTAACCAGCGCAGCAGGTCCTGCCAATCGTTGCGTGAGAGGTAAAGTAAGCGCGAATACTCCCCCGGCAATGGATCGCAGAAAGTCAAGAGGACCGCCTCCCGCAGTTGCAAGGTGCGGTTCAGTGATCCCTTCGTCGAGGTGGCGCGGAGAGGATGCGCGGCGTTCGTGGGTAAATATCTAGAGTTCGCCAAGGGTGTCTGGATCCTTGTTCATGAGCATGTATTTCCTTGTCTTCTTATGCGCCATCGTCCCTTTTGCAAACGTCTCTGAGATCCCAGCCGCGGAAGCCGTCGAATCTTGCCAGCCAGGAAAGCGAATCAATCAGAGAGCGGAATGAAGGCTCGCAATCTTGTCGGTTGCCCAAGCGATCAAGTCTGCATCTGCAGTATCTGTGTTGTGCAAGGCGCGCAATGTTCCAAGCGACTTCGTATCGCCTTGCCACGCAACAATTCGTATCGCCCGCGCTCGGACTTCTTCGCTTTCGCTGCCGAGAGCCTTGCGCACCTCTGGCAGAACGGCCGGCCCACCCTGCACCAGGATCCATTCCGCGCGGTCTGCAACCTGCGGTAAGTTCGATCCAAGAGCCTTCACCGCTCCCGAGGGATCGATTCCGATCCGGTCCCACAATTGGAATGCCGCCACCAACTCATTCATTCCAGAAAAGTCTTCACGGTGAATAAACGCCAGCTCTTCGAGCGCCTGCATTGCCCCTGGTCCCTTCAACATGGAGATGGCCTGGACCATCTTTATCTGGCATCGGAAGTACCATGTAATCTGGGCAATTTCAGGTTCCGTCAGTTTCGGCTTACCCCGCTTTACATAATCGTCGTATTGAACCCGGGCAATCTTCACTTCAACCAGCAATCGAGCCGGAATGGTTTTTAGCGCGACCTTGGGCTGGTGGCGCGCCAACGCAAGGGCCGCCTCACCGCGCACTGTGATATCTGCTCGCGAAAGGAGCGGCAACAACGATGCCGCGTCCACTTCGCCTGGCATGCGGCTCATTGCAAGCAACGCTTCGCGCTGCACCTGACGGTCCTGGTCGTTCAACAGCGGCAAGAGTTTGCTTGCAGGAGCGCGAAGGATTCCAAGCGCCCAGGCAGCATTGGCCCGCGCATCGGGGCGGTCGGAACGCAACGCCGCAGCAAACGCAGAATAAGGCGCCCGCGGGCGTGACGTAACCATGGCGAGTGCCGCGGCACGGGAGACGCGATCATCGGGATCGAGCAGCCAATGCGCAAAGTCATTCAGCAGCGGGAATCCGCGGTAGCGGGAGAGAGACAGAATCGCATCGACGCGCGCTGCGCTTTCGCCGGCATTTGCATTGGCCGCCAGCATAGCCAGCTTGCGCTCGACTGGTCGACCCACCGCATCGGCGCCGAGCCGGGGATAATCCACATTGATGGCATCTACGCCCGCGGCCACCGCCGCCTTCATTCCTTGCAAGTCCATTTCGTGGCCGTTCGCAGAGAAGTTGGCTATGACTTCTTTGCCGGCACGCTGATAGGCGCTCACTTGTTCCGAAGTTACTCCCGGTTGGACCCAAACCGCAGCCTGGCCGCCGTTGGCGCCCGGAAAGAGCCGCTTCACATCGTCCCATTCACCGTTGAACCTGACCCGTTCGAGCATCCCCTCCTGGCGCAGCAGAGCGAGTACTTCTGGCCCGATGCCCTTCGTCTTCATGTCCAGGATGAGCCGGATGTCCTGTTTCCGCGCCAAACGCAGCGCATCTTCAAACAGCGGCACCTGCAGGCCATCAAAGCGCTCTCCCATCCAGGCGCCGGCGTCGCGAAGACGCAAATCTTCATAGTAGGTTTTTTCTGTTTCGCCGATGCCGTCGGTCAGTCTCTCAAGGAAGCCATCGTGGTTGAGTACGATCTTTCCGTCCAGGGTCTTGCGCAAGTCAATCTCTACCGTGTTGCAACCCATCAGGGCGGCTTGTTCGAGGGACTCCAGAGTATTCTCTGGCACGTCCTCGTTTGCCGTACGATGGCACAATAACTGGACCTGTTTTGGTTGAACTTTCTGGGCCTGCGCTGCGGCTACAGCGATGAGAAGGTACAGGACTACGTAACTTCGTTTCATTCGTTGACCATCGAAGCGATTCTTTGAAAACATTCAGGGCACCTGGGGTTGCATCGAAACTGAGCGGTTCGACGGCCCAACCAGAATGCGAAATACGCTGGCCGCAACGATTGCCAGCAGGCCAATTCCAGTCAGCACGTAGGGATATCCAAACTTTGTAAACAGAATCCCCGCGCACGCCGTCGAACCAGCTCCAACCAACGCATTACAGAACAGTGTTATCGATGAAGCTGTGCTCTGCTCTTCTTCAGGCACGTTGCTCAGAAGCATGTTGTAGAGTCCAGGAGCGCTCATCCATTGCATTCCATAAAAGACCAGGTAGAGCGCTACAGCAAACTGAGTGTTCTGGGTTCCGGCCAAGCAGCCCAAAGCCACCGCGGTCACGAGCTGAGTCGCAACAATCCCATTGACCAGCCCCAGGGCCCGAAACAGCATTGGTGTCATCAGGGTGACGCAAAACTGGACCACCTGTGCGGCCGAAAAGATCAATCCAATCCTTAACAAAGGGACGTGGAGATTTCTCGAAAGGTACACATTGGCAAACGGGGTGAACGAAGTGAGGACCAAAGTCCAGAGAGCCATCGCGGGCAAGAATCGCCACAGGAATGGGTTCATTTTCAAGAGGCGGCCACCGATTCCGGTTTTTGGAGGTTCCATTCGCGAGGGTTCGGTGCTGGAGGAAAAGGGCTGCGTCGCCAGGATGGGGAACACGCCGAGACCAGCGATTCCGCAAGAGACCAGAAGGATCAGGCGTTTCAAATCGACCGGCGCCACGACAAATCCAGCCCTGGTGAGCCACTGAGGCAGATAGCCGCACACAATGCCGCCCAAAATTCCGGTGCCGACACCTGCAGAGAAAATCAGACTGAAACCCGAGGCGCGATTTTCAGGGGTGGTGCCCCGAGCCACTGCGGGCAAGAAGCAAACGCCCCACGAGGACAAGGCCAGTCCCGCGACGAATCCAAGGCCAATCTGCGCGGATTCGCTCGTCGCGAGCGCGCGCAACGCACACAGCGACGGTGCGGCGATGAGACAAAAAGTGAGCATGGGACGAAGCCCAATCCGACGCGTCAACAGACCCGCCGGCAATGTCCCAAGAACAGTGCCCAGCAGGGCTGCGCTGTTCACCAGCCCAATCGACCGATCATTGAAGTGAAGGTCGAGCAGATAGAGGTTGAACATGAAGACAAAAATCGAAATTCCAAAATCGAAAAAGAATGCTGCCGTAAAAACTATCCAGAAATCTCGACTCAACTTTTTATTGATCAACCACGCAGCCGGGGTCGTGAAAACGAAGGGGGCGCCTCTGCGGGGAGCCTTGGGATCGACACTCAGCAACTGCTCCACTAGCTCCCCTCGCGGGCGAGTGATTCCAGCCGTTGCACGGCCCAATCAAGGTCTCGGTAACGCAACTCAAAGACCTCCGCAGTCAGCAATCGATCGATCGCCGCAAATTGGGTGGCGCGCGTCTCAGGCAGGCCATACAGGATTTGCCCCATGAAGTTCTGCGCTACTTCTCTGCGATAGGGCACAAGCCCCGGCGGCCCATCCGAGTTTCGATTTAGAAACACAAGGAAGTCCACCTGTGTTGTCTGCGCGCAAATAACCTCGGGGCGGAAAGTCATTGGCATTTCAATCGACGGTTTGCCTTTGCAGCGCGGGGTAATCTCCATGCCTTTCAGCTCGGGAAACAGGGCTGCGGCGGTGGGGCGGAAACGGACCTGGTGGCAATTGCCAACGATCATGCGCTTGCTTCCCCCATTCAACAGAAAGCTTGAGTCGTCGGCGATATATGTCCAACCGGCTCGCGCGCACGCGTAAGACAGGGAAGACTTGCCAGCTCCGGAATCGCCCAGCAATAACACGCCGCGCCCATTGAGAGCGACGCAGCCACCGTGCACCGGGGTCGTGTGCCGCGTCGAAATATGTTGGCATGCCGTGGAATCCAGAAAGAAATACCGCACATATTGAGGATGGTTCACCGCCGCCCAGGAGACTGTGGCCGTGGTCTTATTCTGTGCCAGGTCGGCAATCGAGTAATTGTCGCCATCGGCGGCGATCACCATCAACGGCATCATCAGGCGATAGGTCGGCGCGGGCGGACACTCGTCCGATTGACCCTCGACGACATGGACCGCCACGCGGATGACATCGGAGTCGAACCGTCTCTCGAATTTCCCCCAAAGTTCCTCGCACTGGGTGAAGATCTGTGGGGCGTTCGTCCTCACTTCGGTCGGAAATCCGTAGGGGTAGAACATTTTTGCATGTACGAGCTCAGGGGCCTCCACATCATGCCTGGAGAAGTCCAGCGGTTGCGATGCGTCACATGCCGACTCTATCTCTTGAACTGAAATCATCATGTTCCCTTTGGCAGGTTGCCGCGGGGGCCGGCGCTGGACGGCCCGCGTTTTTTCTCTCAGAACTCGAACTTTGCCGCGAACTGGATGATGCGTGGGTTGCCAACCGTCGAGGTGATCTGGCCGAAGGTTGAACTCGCCGTTGCGGGAAGCAATGGATTTCCATATCCAAGTCCGGTATTGGGGTTTGCGAACTGCGGCGTATTGGTGAGGTTGAAGAATTCTGCCCGGAACCGAAAGGTGCTCTTTTCCTTTACCGGAAATAGCCGTTCGACCGCCATATCAAGGTTGTGCTGCCCTGGTCCGCGCACGATGCCGACGCCGCTATTGCCAAAATCCTCATCGGCGGCGCTTGTGCCGAATGGCGCCTCGGGCGCCTCCATGAACGCGTTGGCATCCAAATAGCGGCCAACTCCAGTGACACGCGAAAAGAGTGACCCATGCGTTGAAGGATTACTTCCCGTGGCCTCTGCTCGATTGTTGAAATTCCCGTAGACGGAGCCAGCGTTGCCGTCGAAGACACTGAGGGCGGCACCCGACTGAATCACTGCTATGCCCGAGAACTGCCAATCGGTGAACGAGTGGCGTACGGGGCTGGGCAGCGAGGCAAACTTCGGCGCCGACCACGTGAAATTGGCCACGACTCTCTGGTCGCGATCGTCACCCGCCAGACCGTAGGACGAATGCCTGAGGGCGGATGGGTTGTTGTTGTTTGTTGGCAGCTGCAACTCAAAGGTGTCGGTTCCTCCTTCTCCGTTGACTTCATCCAGGTTCTTCGACCAAACATAGCTTGCCTGCAGCTGGAACCTGTGCTGCATGCGCCTTGTAATGCTGGCCTGCATCGAGTTGTAGTTGGCGATGAAGACCGACCGTGTGAAGAGTGACCCCTGGGGCACCCCTTGGAATGGCTGTCGTGCGAGGACATTGTCGATTGAGTTGGTGGTTTCTCGGTTTACAGGATTCTGAGGACTAGCCAGCAGGGACTGATTGAATTCGAGTTGGCCGGGCCGATGCAGGGATCGCGTACCCACGTACCCCACTTCAAGAAGGTAGTCCTTCGTAAGGGCATACTCGATGTTCAGGTTGTACTCCTCGGTCTTGCCATCCTTCACATTTGGATCGGTTCCCTGAGTGAACGGAAGGGGTGAGGCCGCACTGCGCAAGGCGAAATGGGGATAACTCGACTGTGGCAACACCAGGGGAACATAGGGGCTCTGTAAGGAGGCAGGTCCATTGGCGGTTCCCGAGTTGATGTTCAGCGTCGAATAGGGTGGTTGTGCGAGGCCGACCTCGGCGAGGTTGGCGGAGTGCTCGTCAAAGTACACGCCAAAGCCACCGCGCAGCACGAGCAATGGCTTTTCCGTCATCTGCCAGGCAAACCCGATGCGCGGGGAGACATCGCCATAGGGAGTCTTCCAAAGGCCGGCATAGGATGTTTGCACAACACCCGGAGGTATCGTGGAATGGAAATTCGACGGCACAGTAAACCCGCTCAATGTACCCGTGGCGGGAGCCTGCCCCGAGGCGATATCCGCATCAAAGTTGGCGAGCCGCCCGCTGGTCTCGACGGGTGGACCGAAGATTTCGTAACGCAAGCCGGCGTTGACTGTCAGTCGAGGTGTCAGCTTGATGTCATCCTGGGCAAAGGAAGCGAAGTCGGTATACCTCTCGTTTCTCCGGAAAATGCCTCCTCCCGACTGGGTTGTGCCCAGATTGCTCAAACCCAAAGGGCTGCCATTCTGCGCCGCGCTCTGCCCGAGCAAGAAGTCTTCGAACGTTGAAATCTGCAACAATCCATCGGTCTCAGTCGGCGAGTCGACATCCATCTGGTGGCGTTTGAACTCGAGTCCAAAGCGCGTGTTGTGCCGACCTTGGGTGAGAGCAACGGTGTCTTGCCAGATGAAGGAGTTGGTGACCTGCCACTGCGAAGGGTTGCCAGCATCGCCGATCATGAATCCGCCGACCCAGATGCCAGGAGCATCTAGCGTTGACCCTACCGTGCCGGTTGGGGTTCCTATGCCAATGGCCTGCGCTGTCAGTGGATTTTGTACTGCCGACCTGCCGTCGAAACGCATGTAACCAAAGCGCGCAATGTTTACCAGATTCGACTTGAGACTGTGGGTGTCTGCGAGCACGAACATGGTGTTTCGATTCAGCTCGTGAGTGCCCCACCCAGGGACGTTCGCGGAACCGTTCGGCGAGAACGGCTCGGTGGTTGGGGCCCGCGAATAGAAGAAGCGCCCCGAAAGGGTGTTTTTCTGACTCAGAATCTGATCGATGTCGACCGTGAATTGGTCCTCGCGATAGTAAGCCGGAATTGCAAAGGTCGACTCTCCGACGGGAAACTGGTCGGAAGGGTCATTGCCGCTGTTGGGTATCGCGACCTGGGGACTCGGCACGGCAAACTGCCCGTTCGGCAGTTTTGCATTCAGGATGGCGATTGCGACCGGATTCATGTTTGAACCATCGCAGGAGATCTGGGTTCCACCCGCCTGAGTAAGATATCCAGTCGCCGGCTGGCCGGAACTGTTGAGGTGTCCTGCCGGGCAGAATTGGGTACCGAGCGTCGCGGCCGACCGATCTTGTGTGAGGAGCGGCAGAATAGCGGTCGAGGAATCGCCAAGGCCATTCACCTCGGAGAGCCCCTGGTACGCCACGAACAGGAATGTTCTGTCTTTGCGGAGCGGTCCGCCAAACGAGGCGCCAAATTGATTCTGCTTCAGATCAGGCCGCGGCTGTCCCGCATTTTTCAGAAAGAAAAGATTCGCGTTGAAAATGTTGTTACGCACGAATTCCCATGCGGCGCCGTGGAACTCGTTGGTCCCGCTCTTGCTCACCAGGTCGACGTTGGCACCGGTCCCGCGGCCATACGCCGCGTCGAAGTTCGCGGTTTGCACGCGGAATTCCTGGATCGCGTCCGGAGCCGGAATGGCCAAACCCAATATGGAACTTTCGGAGTTTGCCGCGGAGTTTTCTGCCAGGTTATTCGCATCGATACCATTGAACTGGATATTGTTCGCCGTCGGTGTTGCGCCATCGGAAGCGACGTTCTGCGTTCCATTTCCAAGGGCTGTCGCGTTTGGTAGGTCGACCACCACGCCTGGCGCAAGGCCGAGGATCTGTGTGTAGTTGCGGGTTGACAGCGGCAAGCCTTGGATGGCGGTCTCATCCACAAGGCCCGCTAGCGTAGAGCTTTCCAGTTGTGCAATCTGAGCTGCGCCGGAGACCCGTACGGTTGCTCCGGCACCTGCAACGCTCAAGGTCACGTCTAAAGAACTCGTCTCGCCAACCGTGACCAAGACATGCTCCGAGGTGCGCGGGGCAAATCCAGCTGCATTCACCGTCACGGCATAGGTCCCAGCCGGAAGGAGGGGCACGCGAAAGACGCCTTCTGCGGTGGTGACGACTTTGCGCGACAGCTGTGTTGCCTCATTGACGGCCAACACTTCGGCATTGGCGATCACTCGAGTGGCGGGGTCATAGACCAACCCAGAGATGGCACCTGTCCCGGGCGTCTGCGCGAATGACTTTCCGACGGAGACAGAGGCCAAAATGATCATCCATAGGGCAAAGCAGCGACGCGGTAAGCGCCCTCTCATCGATTTATCTCTCAAAGGTCTCTCTCGCAAGGTTGTTTGTTACCTTCAGGCTGAGTATGAAGAGGCCACCCGCGCGACTTGTAACGGATTTGTCACTTTCTTGTACCGATGTTTGCAAACCTGCTGAAATGCCCATGGATGGCGCGATCGGGCGGCTCCAGGCGGATGGTCAGAGCCGCCGGGCGGCCGCTGCGGCTGAGCCGACAAAGCGATGACATTTAGTTGACATGCTTCTGGGATGAGCCCCCCTAGACTCGAATGAAGTTGAATGAGACCGCTGTGGTCTACGGCTTCAGCCCCGGCGTGGTCCAGGCGCGGCATGGTTTTGATCCCTGGCGACAATGAGGAGGGAATTTATGAAATCGCTTGGCAGGGCGGCGGCAGTTCTACTCTTTGGGGTGCTCGTCGAAACGGGCGCAATCGTGGCAGCGCAGGAACCCGGCCGCACGATCGAAATTCATGCAAAGCGTTTTTCCTTTTCTCCCGCCGAGATCACGCTGAAGAAAGGGGAAACGGTGAAGCTAGTCATCACGTCCGACGATGTTACACACAGTCTTGTGATTCCAGATCTGCATGTCAATGAGCTGGTCACAAAGGGCCAGCCTGCGGAGGTAACGCTTACCCCCGACAAGGTCGGCGACTTTCAAGGAAGGTGCGGACATTTTTGTGGCAATGGTCACGGCAATATGAAGTTTATAGCGCACGTCAAAGCGAACCGATAGGCTTCGGAATCTGTTGGTTCATGCTTGGTGACGCTTCGTGTTCCCTACCCATCGGCGAAAGGCTATCCAAAACTGACTCTCACCGCGATCACGCCCTTATTCCAATGTGAGTTCCTGGCGTAGCGGCAGATCGAGCGAAGAACCACCAGCCATCACCGTGTATTTTCCGGGAACCAGCTTCCAATCATCGGAGGCTTCATCGTAAACAGTCAGGCGCTGGCGTGGCACAGAAATGGAAACCTGCTTCGATTCACCAGGGGCGAGCTCGACCCGTGTCCAGCCAATGAGCCTCTTTGGCGGCTCGCCCGCAGCATCGGGAAGCGAAGCGTAGACCTCGGCTATTTCGGTTCCGGCGCGTTTCCCCGTATTGCGAATCGTGAAGGAGACTTCAGTGTCTTTCGAGCCCTTCACGTTGAGCCCAGAGTACGCGTAGGTGGTGTAGGAGAGGCCAAAGCCAAATGGAAATAAGACTGGCTTCTTCTCGGCGTCGTACCACTTGTAGCCAACCTCGAGCTTCTCGTCATAGGAGATCTCGAATGGCGGGAGCCCTTTTGCCATCATGGCCATGAAGCTGGAAATATCGGCACCGGGGGCCGGACGCCGCGGTTGAGAAGCAGCTGGCGGCAGCACCAGGGTGGGATGCGGCAGATCGGCATCGCTTTTTGGAAAGGTGATCGCCAGTTTCCCACTGGGATTGATTGCGCCAGTGAGGACATTGGCGAGCGCCTCGGCGCCGCGGATTCCGGGATACCATGCTTCGACGACACCTGCAACCTTGTCGATCCATGGCATGGTGGCCGGGCTGCCCGTCTCGAGAACAACGATGGTCTTCGGATTGGCGTCGGCAACCGCTTCAATCAGCTTGTTCTGATCTTCGCTGAGATCCAGCGACTTCAGATCCATGCCTTCTGATTCCGGCTGGTATCCGAAGACGATCGCGATGTCTGCTGCTTTTGCCGCGGAGGCGGCAGCGGCGAGGTCGTCTCCGGAAACGTAAGTGATTTTGCTCGAAGGCAATTTCGCGGTCAATGCACGCAACGGCGAACTGGGCAACCATACCTGGCGCCTTACGAAGTTTGCCATGGGATTCGCGCCTGGCTGCGGCGGAGGAGGAGGAACCACGGAACCTCCCGGTGCATCGACCTGCGCCGATCCGCCGCCGGTGAGTACACCGACATCGGCATGACCGCCGATCAACACTACGGAATGCAAACCCGCGCCTTCGAGGGGCAAAAGATGGCGCTCGTTCTTGAGGAGAACGATGCTTTTCTCTGCGAGTTGCTGCGCCACTCGATAGCCGTCTTCGACGTCGGGAACTTGCTTGACTACTGGATTGTCAAAGAGACCGGAAGCAAAAATCGTACGCAGGATGCGATGCACGTGTTCGTTGATCTCGTCCTGAGAGACTTCCCCGTTTTGGACAGCTTTCTGCAATGCGTCGCCGAAGAAGTTCTTGCCCGGTTGCTCCTGGTCCAGGCCAGCGTGCGAGGCTTTGGCAGTGGAATGTGTACCACCCCAATCGGAGAGGACGAAACCCTGAAAGTGGAAATCTTTTTTCAGAACGTCGGTGAGCAGATATTTGTTTTCGCAGGCATAGTCGCCATTGACCCGGTTGTAGGAGCACATGAATGCGCCGGCATCGGAGATCTTGAGGGCGATCTCGAAGGCAAGCAGATCAGATTCGCGCATGGAACGCTTGTCGACGTTCACGTCTACGGCGTTGCGGCCGCTCTCCTGGTCGTTCATTGCATAGTGCTTCAGGTCGCCGATTACGTGCTGCGATTGCACTCCCTTGACGAAGTTGCCGACCAGCGTGCCTGCCAGAAGCGGGTCTTCGCCTTGATACTCAAACGTACGGCCATCGCGCGGCTCGCGGGGCAGATTGACGCCTCCCCCGAGCGACATGCTGTAGCCCTCCTGACGAAGCTCGCGGCCGATCAGTGCGCCATATTCAAAGGCAGCGTGCGGATCCCATGCGGAAGCGGCTGCCAGGTTATTCGGCAGCGCGGTGGAATAGCGTCCGGAGGCAGCGCCGCGCGTAACACCGTAGGCTGAATCGGCCATCTGAATCGCGGGAATGCCAAGGCGCGGAATCCCAACCGAGTATCCGGCGCCGCCGTTGGACTCAGTGGGACCTGCGGCATTGAAAGAAAAACCCTGTCCATGGAGAAGGGAAATCTTCTCCTCCAGCGTGAGTTCGTTGATCACCATGTCGGCCCGCGCGTCTGGAGACAGGGTGGTGTCAGACCAGGGATAGTGTTTCGGTTGCGGCATTCCCGGAAACTGCGCAACCACGGGCGGCGCAGCCGCAACAACGACCATCAAGAGGCCAAGTATTCCGGCATGGGGTCTGACATTTAGGAGCATTTTCACGTTGAGTTCCCTTCCTCGTTGGCAAGTATACGGCTAGCGGATCGACTGATGCCGGATCAGGAGGGTCGACGAGAGACTTGGCGATCATGCACCCTTCCGTGCGGTCTCTTGCAAGGAGGCAAGGAGGCAGTGAGGTTGGATGGGTACGGCTCGCCGGCCTGTTTTCTCCCGCAGGGCTGACTTGTTGTCGCCGTTCAACCCAAGAGAGGCGCGCATTCACATCAGGTTCGGCTCGTTGAATCGATAGCCGATGTGCGATTCGGTCAATAGATATCTGGGATTCGCAGGGTCGTCTTCGATTTTCATGCGTACTTGCCGGACGAATGTACGCAGATACTCGAGTTCATTGCCGTATTCCGGTCCCCAAACAGAGCGCAGCAATTTCGCGTGGGGCACGGGTTTTCCCGCGTTCACCATAAGAAAATGGAGGAGCTCGAATTGTTTCGGCGTCAAATGGACCATGCGTCCTTTTTTTTCAACGAGGTGACGATCGAAGTCCAGTCGGACATCTCCGACTTCGATGATGGACACTTGTCCCTCTGGCGCGAGAGTGTTACGTCGCACCGCCGCACGAAGGCGGGCGATGAGCTCTCGTAGTTGGAATGGCTTTGTGATGTAGTCGTCGGCACCCGCATCGAGTGCTTCGACTTTCCTGTCTTCGCTGTCCTGCACGGTAAGCATGACAATCGGAAGCCGCGGAGAATTTCTGCGCATCACTCGGCATACATCGATGCCGCCCATTCCAGGCATGTTGATGTCGAGCAGAACCGCATCGAAGTCGGCGGTGCGAATAAGAGAGATTGCCTCTTCGCCACGGGCGGCTTCAACGGTTTCGAAGCCTAAACCCGAGAGAATCGTCCGTAACGACACTCGAATCGATCGCTCGTCGTCCACGATAAGCACAGTGCTTTGCTCCTTACTCACTGTGGTCTCCTTCCTAGCTGCGGTAGAGAGAGGAAAAACGTAGTGCCTTCGTTTGCATCGCTGATCACCCACACATGGCCCCGGTGTGCTTCGGCCGCCATCTTTACGGTGGAGAGACCTATTCCTGTCCCAGGCGCAACCTTCTGGGATCCTTCACTGCGGTAGAAGCGCTGAAAGATCCTTTCTCGATCTGCCATTGGAATAGGCGGTCCAAAGTTGTGCACGGAGATCATCACCTCGGAGTGGCTCTCCCAAGCGGATACCTTGACCGTGCCGCCTTCGAAGGAATACTTTGCAGCGTTGTCAAGGAACTGAACGAGCGCCGTCGAAAGCAGGTCGGAGTCGCCACGAATGGTGAGTGCTGGATCGGGCACGGCGATCTCTACCGGATGTCCAGCCATGCGCCCGGCCTCTTCCTGCAAGACCTTTGAGACGAGGTCCGCTACATGGATCTCGTCCCTCTTCAGGCTGAATTCGTCGGCCTCCAGTTTGGCGGTCTGCAGCAGACGCGTACAGAGCTCATTGAGTTGTGTCGACTCTTCTTCTACGAGAGCTACCAGGCGCGTTTGCGAATTGTTGAGGATGCCCACCTCGCGCAGGCCGGAGCTCGCGGTCTGGATTGCAGTCAACGGCGTTTTGAATGCGTGAGCGAGGGAATCGAGGACTGCAGCTCGCAGCCGCTCACTCTGATGGGCAGCTTCGATTCTGCTTTCCTTCTCAAACGACACACAGCGATCGAGTGCGATGGCAGTCAGCGAAGCGAGCGCGTTCATGACCAAAGGGCTCACCTCGCCTCGAATCGCGATGGCTCCCACGGAATTCGCGCCTACACGAAGAACGCGTGTTGATGTGCGGTTGTCTGGATCTTGCTGGTCCGCATGGACGAAGAAGCAATCCCTAGCGATGAACTGCTCGTCGTCCGTCCAGCTTCCGGATGAATGGGTTCTGCCCGAGTTCGTATCGAAGATGGACACAGCTTCCAGCGCGAATATCCGCTGGATCAATTCGGTAAGTTGCGGGCCTGGCGCCTGGTGCAGATTAATGAGTAGTGTGCTTCGGCTGAGTTCGTAGAGATGCTCCATGGCCGCGCGCTGCAGAGCGGCGTCGCGAGAACTGCGTTGCTCCCGCGAGGAAACGCGGCTTACCACAAGAGCGCTGATCTCAAAAGCGGCCAAAGATACCCAGTCCTGAGGATCGTTAACGTTCAACGAGAGACTCGGGGGATAGAACAAGAAGTCCAGACAGAGGCTCGCCATAACCGATACCACCGAGGCTTGCCAGAAACCGCAGAGGATTGCCTCGGATACAACGACAATTAGAAACAGGAAGCCAACGGGGGCCGAGCTGAAGTGCAACACGTAGCCTGAGAAGCCAAGGAGCGCTACGACCCAACATCCAGCAAGGCTTTCGCCAAGGAAGTGCCAACGGCTCTTTCGGCTCTCTGCTCCAAGAATGTTAGGAATCTTCATGAAGTCCCTAGAATTCCTGGCAATGCATTTGCCTAAGGTGAAGACTATCGGCCGGGACATGAATGAGACATAAACAAGTCACAAAGAATTAGTAGGGGTGGAGGGGCCCCGTTATGCAGCCAGATCCACCCCGCCAATGCCATAAAAGCCTCATTCTGCGATAGGCGCTAGTTTAAGCCCGCAGAAAGGCTTTCGAAGTGAGCGGCGTGTCGATCCATTTCCTGGGCCTCCGCCGTAAAGTACTCATATCTGTTTTTCGAAGAGTCGACCGGCCTCGGATACTTAGCCGCTGGGCCGGAGACGTTGGCGGAACGCCGGATCCACTCCTCCCGTTCGACTTCAGCCTGCTGCTCGAAATGCTTCTGTTGCGCCCTAAAATAATCGGCCAACACATGATACTGGGCTGACGTATGTGCATCGCGCATCATTCGCCGCAACTCGGACTTTCCAACCTGAGGCGGATTGATTGAGTCCGCCGCAGCGGTGATGGTTACGAGAGCGGCTGCAAGCGCAATTGCGATTTGTTGACTCCGCTTCATCGATTCTTTCCTCCATATTCAGTATGGAAAGAAAGGAGTGAATGAAGCATGAAGTGTAAGTGGGGAAGTTATAAGGATAAGTCATAGCCGTTTTGGGTTCTCTCCACGATGAACGGTATAACGTTCGCGTGAGCAAATTGGCCCACCCACCTATTCCTACGATACTTTTCGAGCTTCTTTTACATAACCCAGGAAGCGTCGCGCGAGCTCATGGATGCGATGGCTCTGACGCTTCGCAACTGCCTCCCGAGGAAGCAGTTCCATACCGACTCCAATCGCGGTCGAGCCTGCGCGCAGGAAGCCGACCGCCGTCTGCTGGTTTACTCCGCCCGCGGCAATGATCTTGACGTACGGGAGCGGCAGTTTGAGCGAGCGAATATAAAGGTCGCCCCCCAGCGATGCCGCCGGGAAGATCTTTACGTAGTCTGCCCCCATCTTCCAACCAGCAATTACCTCAGAGGGAGTAAGTGCACCTGGAATGGCTACGATCTTCGCTTTACGCGCAGCATCGACGACCTCACTTACAAGACCAGTACTGGTAACAAATTGCGCTCCGGCGTCGATACAGCGCAGCGCAGTCTCGGTATCGAGCACGGTTCCGGCTCCAACTGCCATGGTTGGGAACTGTTGAACCAGCGCACGGATCACCTCCACGGCGCCGGGCACGGTCATCGTAATCTCCGCGACGGGAATCCCCGCATCGAAGAGAGTTTCTGCGGCGTACAAGGCCTGATCCGCGGAATCTACGCGGATCCCGGGGAAGATGCCCGTAATTTCGATGATGCGCTTGACTTCATCGAGTTCCATAGATGAACCATCCTTCACCGCTTAAGTCAGGACGAATCGTTAGAGTGCTTTGTCGCGATGGTCGAGTGAGCGCCGAGTGATACAGAATGCGTGAACCGCTCGATTCAGCCAGCTAGTCCTTAGGTTACTGAATGACCTCGTGTCCGACCGCAAGATTGAGTTGCCCGGCAGCCGTCAAATAGGCTCCCAGCAGTTGCGCGTAGGAGAGTTGCACCTGGCGATAGTCGCTTTGCGCGTTAAGGAAGTCCATGAGGGATGCGCCACCGTGTTCGTAGGCGAAGGTGACCGTATCGCGCACGCGGAGAGCCTGGTCGTTGTACCTCGCCTTATATGGCTTGAGCAACTCGATGTTGCTGCGCACAAGTTCATATGCCGAATCCACATCGCTGAAAACCTGTGCCCGCGCAGCTTCTTCAGCTTGCTGGCTGCGGTCGATATCGATCAGGGTGCGTTTCTTCTCGCCCTGATTGCGATCGAAGATGCGCAGCGGAATGCTCAGGCTAGCGCCGATCGTCTCAGGGCCATTGGGGTTATTGGTCGAGGAGTTATTCGTGAACCAACCTGCAAAGGTTGGGTCGGTAGAGCCGTTCGCTTTGGCCAGCTTGTAGTTGGTTTGCGACTGCTGAATCGTCTGCAGCGCGGCTTGAAGATCCGGTCGCGCCGCCAGCGCGCTGTCGCGGTAGGTTTCCAAAGGCTGCAGCGAATCGCTGAAATCGAAGGGACCGGTCACATCGAATTGATCCACAGGCGTGCGGTCGTTGAGCAGCTGGAGAAGCTGAATTTTGGCGGTGCGCAGGTTGACAATCGCCGTTTCGATCTCCGATTCGTATTGCACCCGTAATAGTTCGATCCGATCGAGGTCGATCTGGGCGAGGTCGCCGGCCTTGAAGCGGGTACGGCTGATCTCAATGATGTGGTCGTAATACTCGAGGTCGGCTTTGGCCAGAGCCAGGACGAACTTGGCTTGCAACGTCCCTACAAACGCCGCGCGAAGGGCAAACAGCATATTTCGTTCCAAATCCTCATGCTGCGATTGCGTGATGCGTGTGCCTTCCTGCGCGCTTTCGAGACGCAGTTCGCGCTTATGCCGGCGCTCGTGCAGGTAACTGAAGTTAGGCTGTTCGGTCGTTCCCTTAAAGGGAGTCCAGACTCCATTGTGAGGTGCGGCTTGATTGCCATCCACTGAGAGAGTGAACTGCGGATTGGGGCGGAGAAAGGCTGAGATCTCTTCGGCTCGCATCTCGTCCACGTTGTCGGCGTCCGCTCTCAAGGCCGGATTGGCTGTTTCAAACCTCGCTTTCAACTGATCCCAGGTCAAGCCGTTCTGCGCCGACACTAGCTGAGATGTCGCGAGTAGCAGCGACATTGCAATAGCCTTTTGGGCCGAGGCAGAGCGGAGTCGAGTTAAGAAGGAATTAGTGCTCAAGTGATACCCCCGTTTCCGGAGCGGGAAGCTTATCTCCGTCACGAGCAATCCAGACGTAGAGCGTTGGCAGCAGGAAGATGCTCATGGCGAGAGCCGCCATGAGTCCTCCCACAATGACAATGGCAAATGGACGCTGCGAGTCGGAGCCAATGGCGTGGGATAGGGCTGCCGGGAGAAGGCCCAGGGTAGCTACCAACATCGTCATCATGATCGGCCGCAAGCGTAAGACTGCGCCCTCGACAGCGGCATCTGCAACGGTATAGCCGCGGGCTCTCAATTGGTTGATGTATTCGAGCATGATGACGCCCGTCTGAACCGAGACGCCGAACAGCGCCAAAAAGCCGACACCGGAAGATACGCTGAAGTATGTGCCAGTCAGAAGGAGAGCGAGCAAGCCTCCGATGGGAGCCATGGCCACATTGGCGAGAATCAGCAGTGCCCATTTGAAGGAACGAAACATGGCATAGAGAATGATGAAGATAAAAAAGATGGTCAGGGGCACAATGAGGGCGAGCCTGCTTTCGGCGCGCTTTTCGCTGTCGTATTCTCCCGACCATTCGAGGTGATAGCCACGCGGCAGTTGAACATCCTTGGCGATTTTGTCGATGGATTCCCTGACCGTGGTGCCGAGATCGCGCCCGCGAACCTCAAAGCGGATGGCTACGTAGCGGGAACCGTTTTCCCGGTAGATGTCGTAAGCGTCATCGTGTACCTGGACTTTGGTCACCTGGGCCAGCGAGACGCGTTCACCTGAGGGGGAGAGCAGGCGAATATTCTGGATGGCTTCCTTGGTATCGCGATAAGGCTTCTGATAACGCACGACCACGTCGTAGACTGCCTCTCCCTGCAGGACCTGGCTAACAGGATTACCGCCGACAGCGGTCTGAATCGCATCTTGAATGTCGGCCACATTGATGCCGAAGCGCGCAGCCGCCTGACGATTCACGGTGAGATCGATATTCGGCTGGCCCGTGTCGCGTTGAATTCCCAAGTCCTTGACCCCGTCAATCTTGGCCATCACATCTTTGATCTGTTCGCCCTTTTCTTCGAGAACGTCCAGGTCCGGTCCGTACAATTTGGCGCACAGTCCGCCTTTCGTGCCGGTCATCGTTTCATCGACGTTGTCCTCAATGGGCTGGGAGAAATTCCAGAAAGCACCCGGGTGTTTTTCCAGTTCGCGATCCATCGCGGCGATCAGCTCCTCTTTTTTCTGATGAAAGACGGGCCGCCATTGGTCCTTGGGTTTCAAGTCGATGAAGTATTCTGTATTGCCGAATCCTCCCGTGTCGGTTCCGTCGTCGGGCGCTCCAGCTTGCGAGACGACCTTTGTGACCTCGGGGAACGAGGCGAGGATATAGCGGGATTGCTGCGCGAAGCGCGTGCCTTCGGTCTCGCCTACGCTGTTGGCCATCGCACCGCGCGCCCAAATGGCGCCTTCGTCTAAGTGGGGCAGAAACTCCGAGCCGATGACACCGCTGAACGCCAGGAAAACAGCGACGGCCAACGAAGCCAGGCCTGCGCCAACGGTGATCCATCTAAATTCAATAGCCCACTTCACGCCGCGCCGGTAACTGTCCTTCAGAAACTCCATCACCGGGTTGCGCCATTCCTTGACACCGTGCGGAAATAGCAGGGCAGCAAGCACAGGCACAATGAAGATGGAGAATACGATGGCGCCGAGCAGTGCGAAGGCAACGGTCCAGGCCATGGGGCGGAACAAACGCCCTTCGACTCGTTGGAGAGTAAAGATCGGCATGTAGGCAGTGATGATGATGCCGATTGCGTAGAAAACCGGCCGTTGGACCTCGTGAGAGGCTTCGCGGATCATCTCAGCCGGCGTCTTTCGACCCGCTTCAGGTGAGCCATTTCTGCCGTGGCCCAAGTGCCGCATGATGTTTTCCATCATGACCACGGCGCCATCCACTACCATTCCGAAGTCGAGCGCGCCAAGTGAAATCAGGTTTGCGGGGATATGACTCAGGTTGAGAAATATGGATGCAAAAAGCAAAGCAAATGGAATGGTGAGCGCAACGATGAAGGCCCCGCGAATATTACCGAGAAAGAGAAAGAGAATGATCGTGACCAGGATCATTCCCTCGCCGAGGTTGTGCAGCACCGTGTGCAACGTGAAATGAAGCAGATCGCTGCGGTCGAGCATGGGAATGACTTTCACGCCCTCGGGCAGGATGTGGTTGTTGAGCTCTTCCACCTTCTTGTGAATTCCGTCGAGTGTAGGGCCTTCTTCGGCCCCCTTGCGCATCAACACACCGCCCTGGATGACGTCGGGCTCATCGACGATGACCCCGTCTGCACGATGATCGGCTCTGGCCATGTGCCCCAGTCGAATTTTGGGGCCCCAGTCGACGACCGCGATGTCTTTTACGCGGACTGGAGCTCCATTCGAAGTGGTCAGCACGGTATTCTCAATATCCTGCACACTGCGGTATAGTCCCAGTGCGCGGACATTCAGCTGCTGCGAGCCCTCTTCGACGAAGCTACCGCCGGCATTCACGTTATTGTTCGCGAGTTGCTGCTCCACCTGGCTGATGCTCAAGCCATAGGAGATGAGCTTATTGGGGTCGACGCGCACCTGATACTCGCGCGCGGTGCCGCCGAAGTCGCTGACGTCCACGACGTTCGGAACTTTCCTGAATTCCTTGTAGAGAGTCCAGTCTTCGATACTCCTCAAATTCATCAAGTCATACGCCGGATTCGTGCTCCGGATTGTGTACCAGTAGATTTGGCCCGTCATGCTCCAGTCGGTTCCAATTTGAGGCTGCACGCCCGCCGGCACACTGACCTGCGTGAGCCTTTCGAGCACTTTCTGGCGGTTCCAATCGTTGACCGATTGGTCGTCGAAGATCAGGGTGATCAGGGAAAGGCCAAAGATCGATTCCGACCGCACCGTCGTCAAATGGGGAATCCCGAACATCTGAATTTCGACCGGAACCGATACTTGCTGTTCCATCTCTTCGGCGGAACGCCCGGACCACTGGCTGATGATATTCACGTAATTATCGGCAATGTCGGGATAGGCCTCGACGGGCATGTTGTGAAACGACACCGCCCCCCAGCCGAGCAATAGCACCCCAATCGCCAGCACCACATACCGGTTATTGAGAGCAAAATCTACGAGATTGCGAATCACCGTTTCTTCCTCGAGCCCCGCAGTTGAGCGTCATTCATTGTCGATCGCATTTTGGAGATTGATCGCGTTGGACACGACCTGCTGGCCCGGCTGCAACCCGGATAGAATCTCCTGCAGATTGTTCGGCAACTGTTCGCCACTGACGACCAGGATCCGCTTAAACTTCTGCTGCACGGGGATGTAGACCCAATCGCGGTCGTGCAGATGTACGATCGCGGACGCCGGGACAGCCGTGTAGGTTTGCTTCACCTTACCGAACAAAGTGGCCGAGGCGAACATGCCCGGCCGCATCATCTCGCCCGGATTGGCGACTTCAAGACGAACCTTCGCGGTGCGAATATTCGGATCGAGAATCGAGCCGATGTTGCCGATGGTGCCTTTGATGATTTTGTCCGGATAGGCGTTCAGCTTGATGTCGGCGGTTTGCCCGATGCGCACGTTGGCCATGTCGTTTTCGTAGACGTCACAGACGATCCACACGGTAGTCAGGTCCGAAATAGTGAAAGGGTTCGGCGTCGAGTAGGCCTGCACGGCCGCTCCGTTCGTCACTTGCTGATCGGTGATCACGCCGGAAACCGGGGCGAGAATATCGACGATTCCCTTTGGGTCATTCGGGTCGGTGCCGAGGAGGCGAAGATGCTCAGTCGCGGTATCGAGGGTGGTCTTGGCGTCGTCCTCGGTATCTTGCGCGACCTCCAGGTCTCCCTGCGCTATGGCGCCGTGCTCATACAGCACCTTGGCTCGATCCAATTGCTTGTGCGCAAGGAGCTCATCAGAGACGGCTTTGCGGTAGGCATCGAAGCCTCCAGAAATGTCGTCGCTGCGAACGCGCAGCAAGAGCTGGCCTTTTTTTACTGTGTCGCCGAGGCGAGCGCGGATGTCCACAACGCGGCCGGAGGCAAGCGAAATCACCGGAACAGTTCGCGCGATGTCCGGAAATACGGTGCCGGTCACAGGCAATTGCGACGGGGCTTGATATTCGGCCGCCGTTACGATCGGATACCACTCCGGATGCTCGACCGCGAAAAAGGAGACGTCCACTCCGGGAATCACCTTGGCCGATGGAGGAGCCTCAGCCGCGGCATCGGCTTGCTTTTCGTTGCATCCCGTCAGACAGGGCAAGGAGGCCAAAGCGACTGCCAATACAAGCACTCGAAGTTCGATTCTTTTCATTTCGATCTTCAACTCCAGCTGAACTATGACGTCGCGGGTCACTTCACGTGCTCCACGACGCACAGGATCGAGACTCGAAAGACATGGTCGAGCCTCATCTCGTGAAAGCAGGGGCATTGGTTCCCTGAATCCAATGCCCCCGATTACTGTTTTCTGCTTACATCGTCGGTTTGAAGGCTAGAAGCGCACCATGATGGCAACGGTTGTCACGGTCTGGTTGGTTCGGAGATCAGGCCACCAGATGGAGCTGAGGCCTGCGGTAGTCCCGGCGTCTGCCCCTGCGCCACATGCCGCCTCGGCCAGAGCTAAACTTCCGTAGCCGAATCCGGAGGGGGAACCGCCGGCGCAGGCATATTGTGCAGGTGCTCCATTGTTTCCGCCAGGAGGAGTGATGCCTCCTCGGCCCGTCCAGTACGGTACGTCGGAGAAGCGATATCCCTCTTCGAGTCGAAAAGTAATGAACTGGCTCGGCATGTAGTCGAAGGTGATCGTGCCATCGTGCATCTGCGCACGATCGCCGGGGTTCTCTGTGAAGTAAGGCGAACCACTGGCCGCATTCGCACCGTTAATCGGGGGCAGCAAGGTCAGATAACGCCCGGGGTTATTCATTTGTCCGCCGCCAAGAGTGACCGCGTATAGGTCCTTCTTAAACCAGTAGCGGTTGTACATCATCCACCCGACGAAGTCCTGCTTAGGCCTGCCGTGGCTGGCGCTATGGCAGTTCACGCCACCGGCGTAAGTGGAGTTCGATCCCATCTCAGGGGAATTGCCTTTGGGATCGTAAGACGCCAATGCGGCGCCCCCGCCGTATTCGCAGCCAAGATCGCCGGTTACGGTAAATGCGATCTTGTCAAGAGTCTTCGCGGGATTGTCGTAGACCTTCACCTGTGCGCTGTAGTCCGCGTGCACGCGCGACCGCCCTGGCTGGCCGATGACGTCTTCACCAAGGCCGTAGTTGTTCCATACAAAGTCGAGGTATGGCTTGGGGCGCCAGAGGATTTGGCCACCAAGGCCGGGCTTACCGTTCGCGCGAGCGTAGGACTGCCAACCGTTGACAATCCACGGCTCAATCTTCAGCTTCTTTGTGGGGAAGTACTGAATGCGAAGGCCATTGAAGAACCACGGCGTGTTCGACGATACAAAGGATGGTTGGTAGGTCCAGTTATCGAAGTTGTAGTAACTGAAGAGGCCGATGTATGAAACAAAGATGCCGGCATCTACGTTCAGCCCGTTCTTCACGTCCCAGTGATAGCCGCCCCATGCTTCTGAGACATACTTGTATGCGTTAGAGAGGTCCCACTGTCCGCGGCTCGGCGTGGCATCGTTGCGCGGTGTGGTGGTCGCAAACAACCCGTCCATCGTGAGGATGCGTCCCCGCACATTGTTAATGTGGATGTCGCCGCCAATACTTATTTGCTCAAGCTGCCATTCGTCGGAACGGAAAGTTTCAGTCGAACCGCCTAGCGAGTCGTCCTTGGGGTGGTTGTAGTCCAATGTGTAATTGGCATCCGCACGAAACTCCGGAGTGAAGTATTTTGTCGCCATCGGGCTGTCGCTCGCGTGGCCGTTGCTATTCAGCCAGGTCCAGTCGCCGGGAAATGGTTCGCCCTTTGTGGTGATTTGAGAACTTATCTCGGGCGGAGCAGGGGCGGCCGCTGGAGGGGCTGCCGTTTGCCCGGCAAGCGACGAACTCACGCCTGACCCGGCAGAGACCGCAGCAGATCCAGCGACGAGGTCATGTTCAGCGGTTTTCAACTTGTCGGCGTCATCCTTGCTGGCGGCTGTTGCATGGGCTTCGATCAACTCGTTCTTCAATTCGTCGATTTGCATCTGCAAGGCGTCGATCTTCTGCTCGACGGTTGGCTTCAACGCTTGCGTCGTATCAGCCGCCGGCGCCGAGGGCGCTGTTCCCTTGTCAGGAGCGGCAGGAGGATCGAGGCCGGCCCTTAAACCTGCCTGAGAATCGGTTGTATTTGTCTGCGCCACTCCGTTCAATGACATGCAGGCGGCTAATGTCGTCAACGCAACTGCACTCCACAAATAATCCTTCATCTTCACCTCTCGCTTCCCGCTGGGTATCAGAAAGTGGGTTACTGCGATATCCACACCTCGCACCTTCGCGGTGGAGACCTTACCGGTATTGAGTACAGGACACCAATAGCGGCTACGCCACCACCACCCACGTACATCAGCGTTGGTCAGGTGCACGAGCTAGGTAAGTCGATGGCATTAGTTATGTCGTCTCGACTTATCTAGCTATTCAAGACGGTTCATCGTAAGAAATGCATAAAGCGCCTGTTCAAGTTTCATAAGTTCGACACTTACGAAGTAGACACGAATACGCGGTCTCGATCGGCGGAATTGCGCACTCGAGCAAGGGTTAAGTTGTCATTTGATGAGAAGAGCAAGCACAACGCAACGCTCGGCAAAGAGGGAAGTTTGCCACGCGCTCAAGACAAGCGACCACCACTATGTTGGTAGACGACAGCGATGATGAATGCAGAATGAAACGGAGGACATGAAGAAGGCATGAACGGGAACTCATTTTTCGCGTTCTCGCGTGGATCGTTTATGCAACCTCAGCGCGCGGTGTCCCGTTGAGATGTAGAGCCATGCTATGGCCAGCACGTCTCTGTTTCGCGATCAAGGTCCCTCTCTTAACAAAAATCTTAGATTGTCTTTACGCGTTCGTCAGGCGAATCCTCTTAGACTCCTTGCTTAGTAGGGAGGATATGGTGTGATGACGGGTCCAATGCTTTTGTCCGCGGTGATAGGCGCGAGCGCCTCGTTGTTGATCGCATTCGTTTTCAAATCTCTGTACGATGTGCGTGCCGGCAGACGCAAGCAGTCGGCCTCCTTTGATGCGCGTGAAGACGAGGTTTGGGAATAGGCTTGCGCCAATAACCGCTCACGCTGCTCAAGGTGGCAAGCGATTTGCCGCCGGTGGACAGTCCACGGCGAGCGGGCAACAGACGACAACCAGGCAAAGGATGCTGATACCGGATCAGGAGACCGGAGCTTTGCGCTACTTCGTGCGAACACGATAACCTTTAGGCGAAACGTCTGCTGCTCGATTTATCTTCCGCGCATGGGAACAGCGGACGAGGCAGGTAGACCATGAGTCAATCAGGGCACACCAGACTCTTAACTGAACGCAGCGATGAACCCAGACGCTCGCTCGTGCAAAGCACACGGCGCGTCCTGATTGTCGCTGTACCTCCGGTGAGGACGCTGGACGTGTTCGGCCCGCTGGAGGTGTTCGGAGATGCCAATCGCTCTCGGAGGGTCGGGCCGACTTACGAAATCAAAATCATTTCGGGCGGAACGGATAGGGATGTTCTGACTCATCTTGGTACGACGCTGCGAACAGATCGAACCTACGGTGAGTATCGTGGTCCGGTCGATACGCTTCTTGTCGCCGGGTTCGACGGCGTTTCGAAGGTCCGCTACGAATCGAAGTTTCTAAATTGGTTGAAAGATCGGTGCGGCCGCAGCCGACGGTTTGGCTCAGTCTGCACCGGCGCGCTCGTTCTGGCAGAGGCTGGGCTACTCGATGGACGTCGCGCGACTACCCATTGGAACTGGTGCGAAGAGCTTGCGCGCGACTACCCGCGTGTAACCGTGGATCCCAACCCCATCTACGTTCGAGATGGAAACTGCTATACGTCAGCGGGCGTGACGGCTGGAATCGATCTCGCGCTCGCCTTAGTGGAAGAGGATCTGGGCAGATCCGTCGCCCTTAAGGCTGCTCAAATGATGGTGGTGTTTCTACGGCGGCCGGGCGGCCAATCGCAGTTCAGCGCCACTCTCATGGCCCAGATTTCTGCGAAGTCACCCCTCAACGATCTGGTCGCGTGGCTTCCTGACAACATCCAGCGCAATCTCTCGGTCAAAAGTCTCGCCCAACGAGCAGCTATGAGTCCCCGGAACTTTGCTCGCCTGTTTCAGCAGGAGGTGGGTAGGACTCCGGCAAGATATATAGAGGACCTCCGGCTTGAAGCTGCGCGCCGTCAAATCGAATCGGCAGCTATGAGTCTTGAGGAAGTGGCGGTTTCTTGTGGCTTCACTTCTTCTGAGATACTTCGCCGCGCATTCGAACGCCGTCTGGGTGTTACGCCTCGCCAATACCGGGCCACTTTTGGGCGCGCTCGGGCGCGGTAATCCCTCGCCTGCAGATTGGCAGGAATCGTTGTTTCTTTGTCCTTAATCGCTTGGTCCCCTCGAATCGACGCCTGCATCGAAAGTGACAGATGAAAATGTTGGCGTGACCACGAAGATCATCTCCTCAGGAGGATCGTTATGAATAGCCTTGATCTCATGTTGAAACGCAACAAAGAGTCCGCTGCCCCTGTGTCATCACTTCCGGAATCTCTGCAAACCTTGAAAGCAGTCATCATCGGTTGTGCCGATATGCGCGTTGATCCTGCTCACGTACTTGGAATCAAGCCCGGAGAGGCCGTCGTCCTGCGAAACATCGGCGGTCGAGTGACGCCTGCTCTGTTGGAGGAGTTTGGCCTGCTAGGACGAATCGGAGCGGTTGCCGAAACGATTCCGGGAGGCGGCGGTGAGTTTCACCTGATCGTACTTCATCATACGGATTGCGGCAGTATGCGTCTGGTGGGAGATCCAGCCATGCTGGCGCACTACTTTCAGATACCGGAAAGGGAAGTTGCGGCCAAGTCGGTCGGCGATCCACGCAAGTCAGTGGCTGTCGACGTTGCTGCGCTCAGGGCGATTTCGGCATTGCCTGATGAGTGGCTCATCTCCGGCCTTGTTTATGATGTCGCGACCGGGCTTGTTGAGGTTGTCGCGCCTGCAGCGCCAATTCGAACCGCCCAAGATAGCCTGACGGCCGCGGTCGCGTGAGAGCAGTGGCGCGGCTTCGCGTAGGCAGACTTTTGCGAGAAGAGTCATGATGAGCATTCCTTTGTTTGTGAGTGAGAGATCGAAGCCTGAGTTGACGACGCGGCCGCTTTCTGTGGGCTGCCTCATTTTCGAACGGATGGATCAAATCGACTTCACGGGACCGTTTGAAGTTCTCTCGCGCATGCCGGACACAACGGTCCAAGTCATCGGGAAGGAACTTTCTCGTATTCGCGATGTGCAGGGCCTTCGGTTTTCGCCGGATGTAAGGATTGCGGACGCAGGACTCTTTGACGTGCTACTCGTGCCCGGTGGTCATGGGCAGCAAGCGCTCATGCGCGACGAAGAAGTGCTTGAGTTCATTCGCAAGCATGTTGGGAGCGAAAGGCTCTTGTTTTCGGTCTGCACCGGAGCCCTGCTGTGCGGTGCGGCCGGTGTTCTCATGGGAAGGCGAGTAACAACTCACTGGAGTGCTCGGCATTTGATGCCGTATTACGGAACAGTTCTTGTGGATGCAAGGGTTGTGGTGGACGGTAATTTCATCAGCGCCGCTGGCGTGACGGCTGGGCTGGATGCGGCGCTCGTGCTGGTGTCTCTTCTGCGCGGGGATGCGGCTGCGCAGGAGATTCAGCTTGGCATTGAATATGCGCCGAACCCGATCTTCGACAGCGGAACTCCCGAGACTGCGCCGGCGCAGGTGCTTGAGAGCTTTCAGAAGAAGTACGAGCCGATCGGAACAGCAAGGGAAAAGGAGGCGATGCGCCATGCTGCGATTCAACCCTGACCCGGGTCTTCAGATACCACGTTTGAGGTATTCACCGGGGTTGGCTCCGACAACTCGCTTGAACGCCTTACTGAACGCAGCGTCGGACTCGTAACCGATCGACCGAGCGACGTCTATGAGCTTTTGGTCACGCTTTTCGAGTAACTGCATCGCCTTCTGCATCCGCCACTCAGTTACATATTCCAGTGGTGTTTGTCCGAGTAGCTCTTTAAAGCGTGCTGCGAATGCGGAGCGAGACATGCCCGCCGCTTCGGCCAGGGATTCGACCGTCCAAGGCGTATTCACTCTATCGTGGATTGCACTCAGGGCAGTGCCCATTTGAGGATCGAAAATCCCACGAAGCCATCCTTTGTTGCGTTCCGATCCCGATGCGATATGCGCTCGGAGTACCTGGATAAACAGAACCTCGGCTAGCCGAGTCGCGACTACCTCAGATCCCGGTGTCTGTTCTGCCATCTCTGCCGCGAGGGCTTGAATTGTGTTGTGAAGAGCGAGCGTGCGTGCCTGATCGGCCTTCATGAGAATGAAGCTCGGCAATAACTGAGTGATGGGCTTCAGGCTGGCGCGATCGAAACTCAAGGAGCCACAGACGATTGTCGTGGGTGCGCCACCACCTCCATAATGAGCGACATTGCAGTTGGCCCTGGCCCCGATCTCGCGGAAACTCCACTTTGGACGTGTTCGCGGGCTGTCGCGCAAAACAATCGAAGTCCCCCGAGCGAGCAAGAAGCAATCACCGCCGGTGAGGGGAATCGGCTCCGGAATTCCCTCTACACTCAGCCAGCAGTTGCCGCGCGAAAGCATGGCGAAGTGCGCCAAATCTGCGGGGGAAGTCTTTTTGTCGGAAGGCGCGACTTTTTCTTCGGTCTGCTTTTCCTGTTTTACGCCCCACGGGGCTGTGGCTTCGAGCCTGTGCAGGCCGAAAGCGGTTACGTGCATGGTTCTGAAGATGTCTGTGATCGGGTCCAATTGAGCCTCCCTCTTTTGGACGAATAGACAAAAGGTTAGGACTCCTGAGCAGTTCTCGTCCACCGCCAAGGAAATCTACTCTTTGTCCGGAATGTTACACATCTACCGAAGGGAGCAATTATGGGAAAGCTTGAGGGTAAGGTCGCAGTGATCACGGGAGGATCGAGCGGCCTGGCGCTGGAGAGCGCTAAGCGGTTCGTTGAAGAAGGCGCTTACGTTTTCATCACGGGCAGGAGGCAGGAGGCGCTCGATGAGGCCGTCAAGCAGATTGGGCGGAACGTGACCGGCGTGCGCGGCGACGCGGCGAATCTCGACGACCTCGACCGTCTGTTCGAGACAGTCAAGCGGCAAAAGGGCAAGATTGACATCCTGTTTGCGAGCGCCGGCAAGGGCGAAGCTGCCAAACTGGGCGAGATTACCGAGCAGCACTTCGATACGGGTTTCGACCTGATTGCGCGCGGCACGCTGTTTACGGTTCAGAAGGCGTTGCCGCTGTTCAACGATGGCGGATCGATCATCATGACGGGGTCAGTTGCTTCGGTGAAAGGCTTTCCTGGCTTCGGCGTGTATGCGGCGAGCAAGGCGGCATTGCGCTCCTTCGCACGCACGTGGCTCAACGAACTGAAGGGCAGGAATATCCGGGTGAACGTGCTGAGCCCGGGGCAGGTCGACACACCGGATTCCCAGCGACTCGACAAGGCGACGAGGGAGATGTTCGAATCCCTGATCCCCCGGGGAAAGATGGGTCGTCCTGAGGAAATTGCGGCGGCCGCGCTGTTTCTTGCTTCAGACGATTCGAGCTACGTGAATGGGGTGGACTTGGCTGTCGACGGCGGCTTCTCGGCCATCTGAAATCGGCGGAACTCGGTGAGTGCATGGTCGCCGAGTCGCTTATTCACTTCGATAGGCATTGAGAGTCGAAGCTAAGGAGAGCGGCGGCTTGTAGGCATGGTTCACGCAAAGTGGGCATGAAAGGAGAGCCGTTAGGCTGTGACTCTCTCTTTCATGCCGGATTGTCGGGACGGGTCACGCAAGGTTGAAATCCGGCTCAATGCAGTTCTAATACGCGTCAAATTCAGAAGCGGCACGGGGCCGCACACGGAGAAAACAATGAAGGTTCTTGTGATCGGCGCAACGGGTCGGGTAGGTACCGAGGTAGTCAAGGCGCTCCTTCCGCGCGGAGCAAACGTGCGAGTCTTCACCCGCAAGCAGCGCAAGCCCGGTGAGTTTCCCGACGCAGTAGAGATCGCTCTCGGCGACCTGAATGATCCGGTCTCAATAGCGGAAGCGATGAAGGGCGTCGACAAGTTGTTCCTGCTGATTGGCAGAGAGGGTGTCCCCGTCGAATTGACACACGCCGTTACTGCTTATGGACTGGCCAAAAAGGCCGGTCTGAAACATGTAACGTTTGTCTCAGTCTTCAAGGCTGATCAGTTTCTCGAGGTGCCGCATTTCGCTAACAAGCATGCCGTCGAGGAAGCAATTCGCGCAGGCGGAATTCCGTATACGATTCTGCGGCCAGCGTACTTCGCTCAGAATGAGCGCTCGTTCAAGTCTGAATTGACCGGATCTGGCGTATATCCGGTTCCTGCCGGGAACCAGGGCCTGGCTGTGGTGGACCTTCGCGATCTTGCGGAGGCGGCCGCGATATCACTGACGGAAGAAGGCCACAGCGGAAAGACATACGACTTGGTTTCGTCAGAGATGCTGCGTGGTCCGGAAGCAGCAGCTACATGGTCGAGGCTTCTGGGCAAACAAATCGCTTACGCGGGACACGCAGATTTCGATGGCTTTGAAGCGCAGTTGCGGGAAAAAGGGAGTCCGAATTGGCTGGCCTACGATCTTCGGGTCATGTTCCAGGGTTTCGTCGAGCGGGGATTCAGCAATACGGAAGACCAGGCGGCGCGCTTTGCTGCGTTGCTTGGGCATCGGCCGAGAACCTACAGCAGCTTCGCTGAAGAACTGGCGAGGGAGTGGGCCGCAGCGTGAGTTGCAGCACAACAGGCCGTCCCGAACAACGTACACAGAGGAGAAATTCAATGCCGGCATCTCTTGAAGACCAGCGCTTCGCACAACAGAATGCAACCGTGTTCCATCCCATCAGCGCGGAAGACAAGACCGCGATGGCTGGCTTGCGCGCCATCATCGAACCCAACAAGGGACGCTTGCAGGGAACTGCGGCGCGCGTGCCATTCGATGCCATCATGGAGCACGTCGCTGCTCCCGAAGATGTGATTTTTGAAGGCGGCACAGTGGGCGGCGTTCCGGGGTGGTGGTCGAAGCCGAAGGGCGCGCGGCCTGACGTAGTGATCCTCCACATTCATGGCGGGTGGTTCAACTGGGGTTCGGCGAAAGCATTTCGCAACCTGGTCGGGCACATTGCGACTCATGCCGGCGCAGTTGCGTTTGCGCCCGATTATCGGCTCGCGCCCGAACATCCCTTTCCGGCAGCGTCTGGGGATGTGCGTGCCAGTTACTTTGGACTGCTTGAGCTCGGATACAAGAAGATCGCTGTCACCGGGGACTCTGCGGGGGGCAATCTGGCTCTCGGTCTTCTCATCTCACTGAAGGCGTCTCCCTCAGACAATCAGGTGGCTCCCGTCGCCGGAGTCGCATTATCCCCGGTTACTGATCTCTCGCTTTCCGGGGCAAGCTGGGCGACGCGTGCGACGTTGGACCCTTACTTCACTCAGTCTCAGGCAGCTGAACTGGTGAGCTCGTATCTGAATGGAGTTGATTCCAACAACCCCTTTGCCTCACCGCTTGGTGCAGACTTAGCCGGCCTCCCGCCGATTCGTGTCCACGTTGGTGAAGACGAAGTGCTGCTCGATGACTCGGTCCGTTTTGTCGACCGGGCTCTGGCGGCCGGAGTGGATGCACAGCTAGATGTCTGGGAAGGCATGGTGCACGGCTTCCTGGGCTCCGTGAGTCACCTGAGCGCCTCGACGCAGGCACTCCAGAAGATCGGCTCGTTCCTCTCTGAAAGCTTCACTAAAAACCACAGAAAAGCGGCAAACGAGCCGCAGAACTAGCCAGGAGCAGAGATGAAGATCGGAATCATAGGAGCGGGTAACATCGGATCAGTGCTGGCCCTGCATTTCCGCAGACTCCGTCATACTGTGTTGATCGCGAACTCGCGCGGTCCGGAGACGCTTTCTCAGATTGCGACGAAAACAGGCGCTATTCCTGTTGACATTTCAGAGTCAGCAAGAGAAGTAGATCTGCTCGTCATCGCAATTCCGATGAAAAGCGTGCCGTCGCTTCCGAAAGATTTGCTATCCGAACTACCTGCGTCATCTCCGATCATCGACACCGGAAATTACTATCCGCTCCGCGACGGTGTGATTCCTGAGATTGCGAGAGGAGCGATCGAGAGTGAGTGGACCTCTGGCGTGCTGGGCCGTCCCGTCGTCAAGGCGTTTAACAACATTGTGGCCGACAGCCTGCTCCACAAAGCTCTTCCGAAGGGTGCGGAGGGTCGGATCGCGCTTCCGGTCTCAGGAGACGTCCTCAAGTCGAAGCAACTTGTAACGGCTCTTCTCGACCAGATGGGTTTCGATGCTGTCGATGCCGGCCCGCTTTCCGAATCCTGGCGTTACCAAGCTGGAACGCCGGCGTACTGCCCCGATCCGACGATCCAGCAGCTTCAGAAACTGTTGCAACGAGCCGAACGGGACAAGGCACCGAGGAATCGCGACCAGGCCGCGAAGATCATGGCGAAACTGCCTCCCGATTTTTCACCGCAGGAACTCGTCCGGGTGGCGCGGCTTTCTGCTGGCCTGGATAGATTCAAGCCGAGAAGCTGGGTTGCAGTGTTGCATTTGGGTCTCGCGTCTCTGCGGGCTTAATATCGCGCCGCTGGTGCGGCAGATTAAAGCCACTTCATCTCTTTTGAAT
Source organism: Occallatibacter sp. (assembly GCA_036520995.1). Classification (GTDB taxonomy): domain Bacteria; phylum Acidobacteriota; class Terriglobia; order Terriglobales; family Acidobacteriaceae; genus Telmatobacter. Next base: position 19,821 of record DATDIQ010000045.1, on the reverse strand, counting down.
TGAGGACAAAATAATGCTGAAATTGAATAACTTCGCACTCTGCGCTCTTGCCCTTTTGCCCATAGCGCTCACCGCTCAGACGCAAGCGTCGTCCGCAGCGCAAATGAAGAACGCCAACGATCACCACGCGGAGACTGCGATCGAGCAGGTGATGAAGCAGTATCACGCCGCGATCCTCGCGCATGATGGAACCGCGCTCTCCGGCTTGTTTTTGCCCGATGCCAATCTCTGGTTGAACGTTCTGACAGATTCGGCTTACGCTCGGGCGCAGGCAAAGTCAGCAACGGCTCAGAAAGTCCGTATCAGCAATTATCGTGACTTCGCGAAGTTGGTTTCCACGACAACAAAGAGTTTCGACCCGGAACACAGCAACGTCGTGATTCACACGGATGGCACGATCGCGGCTGTTTACTTCGATTTTGTCTTCAACGTCGACGGGAAGGCCAACAATCGCGGCAGCGAAACGTGGCAACTGGTCAAAGCGGCTGATGGCTGGCGGATTGCGTCCATCCTCTACTCGTCAGAGCCGCCTGCGCAGCAGTAGGAACTGGCGACTAGGCCCGATGCCTGATGTGTTCCAGATTGATGATCACAGAGCTGCAAACTGCTTTATTCGGCTGGGCGAGAACCGGCGATGAGGATGTCTACCAGTCTGCGGGCGCTTTGCTGCCAATCACCGCCCGAGCTCACATAGGAGACGCCGATCACCGCCCGAAGCAGATCGGAGGCGTCAATATCTCTTCGCACATCGCCACTCTTTTTCGCGCGTTTCACCAACTCTTCGATTGCTCCCTGGACCAGGCTGCGAGAACCCTCATAGAGCCTGGAAGGGCCTCCGGCGACGGCGTTGAGAGCGGGCGCAATGATGTGTTTTGCCGCGACGTAATCGACGAACAACAGCAACCAGGCGCGCAGGGACTCGATCGGGGACATCGCAGCGGTGAACCCGCGCGCTGCCGCGGCCAACTTTTCCACCTCGCTCCGGTAGACCGCTTCGATCAGCGCATCCCGTGCAGGGAAATGGCGATACAAGGTACCGGCTCCGACACCCGCGTGCTTCGCGATGTCGTCCAGGCTGGCAGCTGCGCCGTGGCGCGTAAAAGCCCCCTTCGCCACTTCGAGGATTCGCTCGCGGTTGCGCTGCGCGTCGGATCGCGGCTTCCGCTGGGCAGGTGGGGAATGTTTTTTCTTCATTTCCAAAACTTTCTGCAACCGGAGACTATCTCCGATTATCTACTTACTCGGAGACAGTCTCCGTTTTAATTGGGACTACAGCTGTTCGTCAATTCTGATGTTAGGGGGGGCAAGGAGATCCTATGGGAGTCTTTGTAACAGGTGCAACAGGATTCATCGGTTCCAGGATTGTGCCGGAACTTATCAGCGCTGGGCAGCAGGTGCTGGGTCTTGCGCGCAGCGATGCGGGCGCCCAGTCTCTGGCCGCAGCCGGGGCTCAAGTACAGCGCGGCGACCTGGAAGACCTGGAGAGCCTGCGCAGCGGCGCCGCTGCGTCTGATGCCGTTCTTCACGTCGCGTTTCGGCATGATTGGACGAAGTTTGCGGAAAGCTGCGAGCTCGACAAACGCGCCATCGAAGCTATCGGCGCCGTACTCCAGGGTTCCAGCCGTCCGTTCATTGTCAGTTCCGGAGTCGGAGTGGCCCAGGGGCGCGCCGCCACGGAGGACGATCCGCCGCTTTCTTCTCCATCCATTCCCCGCGTATCCGAGGTGACCGCGATTGCGCTCTGGGAGCGCGGCGTGCACGCCTCGGTGATGCGCCTGCCACAGGTTCACGACACATTGAAGCAGGGACTCATCACTCCCCTGATTGCTATAGCACGCGCGAAGGGAGTCTCAGCGTACATCGGCGATGGTCACAACCGCTGGCCCGCTGCGCACGTAATAGATGTCGCCCGTCTCTATCGGCTCGCTCTGGAGAAGTTCACCGCTGGAGCCCGGTACCACGCAGTCGCGGAAGAAGGCGTGCCGCTGAAAGACATTGCTACGGTCATCGGCCGCGGCCTGAACGTGCCTGTGGTCTCTGTCGCACCAGAACAGGCCCAGGAGCATTTTGGCTTCCTCGGGTTCTTCGCTGGGCGGGACGCTCATATTTCGAGTGCGCAGACCCGCGCAAAGCTGGGCTGGAGCCCGACTGGTCCTGACCTTCTCACCGATCTTGGAAATATGCATTATGCGCAGGCCTGAACAAAGACGTAAGGAGACTGCGGGCAAGGCAAACCCACCTCAGCCAATTTGAGAGGAATCAATATGAAGAAGACTTGGTTTATCACAGGCGCTTCTCGCGGTTTCGGCCGCATCTGGGCCGAGGCTGCGCTCAAGCGCGGAGATAAGGTCACGGCCACCGCGCGAAGGCTGGAAGACATCGTGGACGTTAAAGAGCGCTTCGGAGATGCTGTTCTGCCCCTCGCCCTCGACGTGACCGATTCAGAGCAGGTGTCCCAGGTCGTTCAGCGGGCGTTTAAGCATTTCGGCAGGCTGGATGTTCTTGTGAACAATGCCGGCACCAGCCTGTTCGCGGCCACAGAGGAGGCGAGCGACGAACAGATCCGCGCCTTGTTCGACGCGAACTACCTGGGGATGGTTCGGGTGCTGCGAGCAGCTCTGCCTCTGCTGCGGAAGCAAGGGAGCGGACACGTACTCGGGGTTTCGAGCGGTCTTGGGATTACGGCGCTGCCGCTTATCGGCTTCTACTGTGCCACGAAATGGGCGGTGGAAGCTCTGCACGAAAGCCTGGCGCAGGAGGTGAGACCCTTCGGCATCAAGGTGACGCTGGTTGAGCCTGGAGCTTACGCAACCGACTTTGGCAAATCCGCAGAGATCGCGGATGCTCTGGAGCCATACGCGGAGTTCCGTAAGCAGTTTCTGACGCGTCTGGCCGGAATGGAACGGGGCGACCCAGAAGCGACCTCAGAAGCCGTCCTGAAGCTTGTCGACGCTGGCGATCCACCGTTGCGACTCGGACTGGGCAACTCGATTCTGCCGAGAGCACGCGCCGCATATGCAGAGCGACTGGCCGAATGGGAAGCGTGGGAGGATGTATCGAATGCGGCCATGGGCGAGCCGAAGAAAACGAAGGTGCCGTGGATCGAGCAGCTGGTTCATGGAACTCCGGACGAGGCATGATCCGCAGTTGGGTCGTTTTTCACGGCAAGCGAGACGAAATGATCAGAGCTTGTCAGAGATGCAAACTGTCGGGATAGCGCATAGCAAGCCAGGAGGATGAATGGCAAACGTTAAGACAATCATTGAGCAGGCATACTCCGCGTTCAACAAGCGGGATATCGACGGTGCATTGGCGCTGATGACGGAAGACGTGAGCTGGCCGAAGGCTTCGGAGGGCGGGAGGGTTGTCGGCAAGGAAGAGATCCGCGCTTATTGGACTCGACAATGGGGTGAATTCGATGGCCATGTCGAACCGCTGGCTATCACCGGGGAAGGTGGAAGCAAGATCAAGGTCAGAGTGCGCCAGATCGTCAGAAATTTTGAAGGGAATGTCCTTTCGGACAGCGAAGTTCTCCACATATTCACCATGAGCAACGGTCTTATCGCAGCGATGGACCTTGGAGATGAGGCCGATACAACGGGTCCGACTGCCGCTTTCGCACATCGATCCTAACTTGCAACTAGCGCCGAGTGTGAGAGAAGGAAAGTCTTCATGACTTCATTAACGCGTCGTGACGCTCTATACGCGTTGCTGTCCGCATCGATCGGAGGCATTCTGCCTGCCAGGCCTCAAGACTCGAGTAGTGCGACCCCGTCCACTACGCGCATCGAAAGGCATGATTTCGAGACTGTGCGTGACCGGATCGTTAAGGCGACTGCGCGTGGAACTGCCACTGGGGTAGCTGTCGCTGTTGCACACAACGGAAAGATTGTCTGGGAAGAGGGCTTTGGATGGGCGAATCGGGAGGCGGCTGTAAAGGCGACCTCTCGTACGCCGTTCAACCTGGCATCCCTCACGAAACCCTTCACCACGACGACGCTCATGACGCTGGTTGCAGAGGGCAAACTTTCTTTGGACGATCCCGCAAATAACCATCTTGTGAAAAGCAAGATCGTTGGCACGAAAGGAAACGCGGATGCCGCAACAGTGCGGCGACTAGGGGCGCACGTGAGCGGACTCCCCACGCTGTTCGCGATGTACGATCGCAACGAAGCTAACCTCGCTGCCAGTCCTGATGAGTTTCTCGCAGAATACGGAAATCTCGCGTATCCGCCTGGGTGTTGTTTTGAATACAGCAACGTTGGATTTGCTGCGCTGAGTGCCATCGCGTCGAAGCTGCCGGGAGTGGGGATCGGAACTTTAATGACGCAGAGGGTTCTGACCCCACTTGGCCTCGACGACAGTTTCTTCGGCACCAGTGCTGGGCGGCTTCGAACGGGTGCGGCGCGATACGATTCTTCGGGAAACCCGATCCCGGATTACATCACTGCGACACCCGCGTCTGGAGAGCTGTACGCAAGCGCTCACGACCTCGCGCGATTCGCGATGTTTAACATGAAACGTCCGGATCGCGCTCGGATACTGGATGATCGCTGGATTGAAGAGCTTCACAAGCCGGTTTTCGTTGGCCCTTCGGGCGTCGCAACCACATTCGGCTGGTTTGCCCAGCATCTGAAGTATGGCGAGCAAGTGATCTTCAAAGGTGGTGGTCAGCCGGGTGTCGCAAAACCTTGCATGTCTGGTGCTGACCAACCGGACAGATGGAAGAGAACTATGCTCCAGCGTGTGCAACGAAATACTCTCCAGTTATTTGCCCCAATGGCGCCAGCCAGACGAGACGAGTGGACCGTCGCCGTCGGCATTGGTAATTACACCCGAGTGGGGCGGCCATTTGCAGGGAACACTGGCAAACGATGGCGTGAAGATGCAGGTACGGCTAAAGATCGACTCCTCCGATTCGGCTGCGTTGCAACTCGACGACAAACCTGCAGAGAAGATCACCGCGATGCATTTAGAAGGGGTAGGGTTCACAGGAGCGTCCAATGGTGTGATCGAATCCCCGGATGCAAGGCGCAGCGGAGCAAAGACGCTGAGTCTCAAACTGATTCCGCACGAAGGAATGCTGGTGGGCAGGATTCTCGCAACAGACTCCAAGACGGTGATGCTGCCCTACGTTCTCAGCTTGAAGCGAGTGCCCGCTTGAAGAGAGATAGCTCTTCGTTTTTCTCAGTCTTTAGTAAGCCGGCTATCTTGCCCACCGATGCCGCGATAAGGTCGGGTTGATGACTTCTAAGGCGGCGACGTGGAAGAGGTCAATCAATTCCGTCAATCGTTGAGGTTCACCATGCGTATTTTTGTCATTGCTGTCCTGCTCTTATTTACGACTCTGTTGAGTGCTCAGAGTTCGCCGGCCACATCGCCACAGAATTTGCGCACTGGGGTCGCTTCGCATCCGGAATGGCCGAGGGCTAAGCCGGCCGATGTCGACACCATCGGAGATATCGTCCGGGCGTTTTACAGCGCCATCTCAGCACCGTCGGGCGGAAAACTTGACCAAAATCGTCTGCGCTCTCTCTTCGTTCCAGGAGGACGCATCGTGTCCAATGTTCCGAGGGATTCTGCGGGTGTTGTGGATCTTCGTTTTCTTTCTCCAGATGGGTATGCGGCGATCTCGGATGCCCACACTGCCACGGCGGGCTTTTTTGATAGAAATCCAGCGAACCAAATCGAAAGGTTTGGGGTGATGGCTCATGTCCATTCCATGTTTGAGTCCCGTTCGCACGTCGATGATCCTGAGCCTATGGCTCGCGGGATCAAATCGTTCGAATTACTGAACAATAGAAACCGCTGGTACATCGTGGAAGTCTACTGGGGTTTGGAGAGCCCCGACAATCTCATTCCGAAGCAATATCTGCATGACAGTGTGAGGTAGGCAGATCTGAACAGCGGAACCGCTCTTAGCAAGGGAGTTCTCATGAATACCATTCCGATCACCGAATGCTCTTCCGGCTTTATTCTCGGGACTGCCAGCTTCTTTCTTGAGCGGAAGCGGAATGTCGTCGCCCCGATGCGAACACTGGCCAGCTACTCACCTTCGATGGAGCGAATCGGGCTAACTGGTCGCATACGCCAAAAGCTGATAGGGAGAGCCACAGTTTCAGCGACCAAGATGCTTGCCCTTTTGCTGCCTGCAGCACTGGCGATCGCTTCAGCCAGTGCGCTTATGCCTATAAGAGCTGTACCGGCGTCGCCGTCTGCCCGGTTTACTTCTGAGGCAGGCCAAAACGAAGTGCTTGCCCGGGCAATTGTCCAATTGTTCAATGAAGACCAAGCGTTTTTAGCGAACCTCGAAAAGGCCAAGCAAGATTCTGCATTCCGGCAGACCCTTCAGTCGTATGTTGATCGTTCAAAAGTGAAAGATCATAATCCCAATTTCTACGATTCTGTGGTTTATGGACTTTGGGCCCAGATGCCCGACGCTCCCAAGATTGTTCGGCGCTATGCCAAGTTCCGCAAGGCTACGGATGCACGCGTCCAGTCGATCGTCGCAGAAAATGGCTGGCCGCAGAGAGCGGCCGTGGGTGATGAGGCGGCGGCGGATTTCTTTTTTCTGTTCGGACACGCCGATGACGAAAACGCCTGGAGGGTGACTCAACTCGCGACCATCAAGAGAGTCTTCCGGGAGGATCATTTCAATCCCCGGCTTTATGCCCACCTATGCGATCGCCTTGCCAACGTGGCGGGCAAGCCCCAGATTTACGGCTCTATCATGGGACCGGGCGATACTCCGGGCAGCGCAAAGCTTTACTGGCCGCTAATTGATAACATGGCGGCCGCGGACGAACGCAGAGTTCAGATTGGCCTGCCCTCCATTGAAAGCGACCTTGAAAAATTCCGCCAGGGCGCCGCCATCGGTCCTTATATGACGCCCATTGTGAAGGGCAAGGATTGGAGTATGGCTGACGTTTACAGGACACCTTAGTGGCCGCGCCCTGGGTCGATCGTTGCCGATTCATTCACCAAACCGACCATCACTTCAGGATCAAAATGGAGGCCAGCCCTTGAATCGTATTGTTGCTTCGATCAGAAACTTCCGCGCGGATGCTCGCTTCGCCGCCAGGCAGTTCCGGCGCGCACCTTCTTATGTCATCTTCACCGTTCTGGTTCTTGCTCTGGGCATCGGCACGGTCACGGCGATGTTCACTATCAGTTATGGCGTCCTGCTGAAGCCGTTGCCGTTTCGGGCCGACCGCCAGCTGTTTGACGTGGTTGAGAGCACCGCTAAAGGCGACGAGACTTTCGCAGCCTTCTACCCCGAGATCACGCAATGGCAGCAGGCAACCAAGAACATTGCCGATGTCGCATTTGCCTCGAATTATGTAAACATCATCGACGCTCCTGCCGGCGCAGAAATGGTTTCCTCGGTGGCAGCCAGTCCCAACCTCTTTACTCTGCTGGGCGTCGAGCCAATCATCGGACGCCGCTTTACGCCAGACGAAACGATCTCGGACCATCCCAATGTCGTGCTGTTGAGTTACGACATCTGGCAGCGCAGTTTCGCGGGCGATCGCGAGGTATTGGGCAAAACGGTGCATATCGGCCCAACTCCGTATACCGTCATCGGAGTCATGCCCAAACATTTCCGTTATCCCTTAGGAGACATCCGCGCAGAAGTCTGGGTCCCGATCGAGCGCAGCGAGCTGGTCCCCAAGCCCGACGATCCCTATGGGTCACCCTGGCATCCGATTGTCCGTCTGCACGGCGGCGTCTCACCCGAAGCGCTTGAGAGCTCGCTGGCACATGTGCATTCGCAATTTGTGAAGAGCGATGCTCCCAGCCGCTTCGGTCTGCTGCCCTTCCGCGATCAGCTGGTGCGCGAGGTTGAGCCCGCGCTTCTAGCCCTCGAAATAGCGGTGGCCATCGTCTGGCTCATCGCCTGCAGCAACGTGGCTGGCCTGCTTCTGGCGCGTGTTGCCGCGCGCCGCACTGAGATCGCAGTCCGTTCCGCGCTCGGAGCCGCCAGGCGCCGCATGGTCGCGCAGTTTCTCACCGAGTCGCTCTTGTTGAGCATCGCCGGGGCGGTCGGCGGGCTGGGAATTGCCGCCCTCCTCCTGCGCATATTCCGCCACATGCTGGGCACCATGCTTCCCGTGGCGCAGAACATTGAGCTTGACTGGTCAATCTTTGCCGGCCTCGTTGTTCTAACCCTCCTCACAGCGCTCACTTTTGGGACCGTGCCTGCGCTCCTGGCTGCATGGGCGGGAACCGAAGCAGGCTTGAGGAACAGCAGTCGCGGCCAGGCGGGCGATCGCCGCCACAACCGAGCGCGCGCCGTACTCGTGGTCAGCGAGGTCGCCCTGTCAATCGCCTTGCTTACCGGCGCCGGCCTCATGATGCGCACCATGTACGCGCTGCGCCACGTTCCGCTGGGCTTCCGCACTGACCATCTCCTGGTCACCAGCCTGACCGCCCCAGGCGATCTATATAAGGATCGGAACATCGACTCTGCAGCCTGGCAGCCCCTTCTCGATGCGGTGCGCCAACTCCCCGGCGTCAAAGACGCGGCACTCTCGACAGTCATGCCGCTAAAGCACCCGGTCGAGTGGCTGACCATCGTCTACAAGACCAACTGGACCGAAGGCGATGTCGACGCGGTCGTCCGCGCCGCCTCTCCCGGATTGATGGATGTGCTCGGCATACGCATGCACAGCGGCCGTTTCTTCAACTCAGGAGACACCGCCGCCAGCATCCCGGTATCAGTGGTCAACCGCGTCTTTGTCGATCGATACCTCGGCGGCGGAGACGCGCTGGGCAAGCAGTTTCGATTTGGGCGCAAAGCTGTGACGGCAACCGTGATTGGAGTGATTGACGATATCCACCAGGACACCCTCACCGACGCCAGCCGCCCCGAATTCTATCTCTCCACACCGCAGATAGCGCCCGATAATCCACTCTACCTGGCGATCGTCAGCAAATACATGGAGATTGCCATCCGCACTGAAGTTGCCCCTGGCACGATGGTTGCCGCGTTGCGTCGCCAGATCGCCGAAGTCAATCCCCATCTCGCCATCGGCGAATTTTCAACCATGTCTGAAGCCGTGGAAGACTCCATCGGCGCGCAGAAACTGGCCGCTGGAGTCGTGGGCGTTTTTGGCGGACTGGCGCTGCTCATCACCCTCGTCGGGCTCTACGGTCTGCTGACCTACATGGTCGAACAGCGGACCCGGGAGATCGGGATTCGCATGGCCCTGGGCGCAGACCGCGCCGCCGTGATCAGTATGGTCATGCGCCAGGCCCTGCTGCTCATGGCTCTCGGGGCCATGGCCGGAGTTTGCATCGCTCTCTGGAGCAACCGGCTGCTTCATGCCTTCCTGTACGGAGTCACCGCATCCGATCCCTGGGCTATATCTCTGGCGCCCCTTGGGCTCGTCTTCTGCGGGTTGTGCGCCGCCGCTGTCCCCGCACGCCGCGCTGCCGGCTTGAACCCCGTCGATGCACTGAGAGCAGAGTGAAACCGCCTAGCTGGTAATTTGGCACACTATTTCACCGAGGAGGCCTATGCCTACTACTGATCCCGGGGCGTCGGTCGATTCCGGCAACGCGATCTCGCCTCCGCCAGCGATTGAGATTCGCTCGCTGGCGCCCGGCGATGACGCGACCGCGTTCCGGACGCTGAATGAGGAGTGGATTACCAGGTATTTCACTCTTGAAGCCAAAGACAGGGAGACCTTGAATGATCCGGTCCACTCAATTCTTCTGAAGGGCGGCTATATCTTCATGGCCTACGCCGCCGCTGAAGCAGTAGGATGCGTCGCGCTGATCCCCATGCAGGATAGAGTCTACGAGCTTTCCAAGATGGCGGTTTCCCCGCATCTGCGGGGCAGAGGCATCGGCCGCCGTTTGCTGCTGCACGCTATTGCGCAGGCCAGAGGCATCGGCGCCAAGTCTCTATTTCTTGGCAGCAATACGCGGCTTAAGAATGCTGTTCACTTGTACGAATCAGTTGGATTTCGCCACGTGGAGCCTGAGAGGCTTCCGCCAATGCCCTATAGCCGCGCCGATGTCTTTATGGAGATGCCGCTGGGGTGAGATGCGCGAGGGCGGCCATTGTTGCCGGAGATCTGCCCCTACTGCGTTGTCTGCCGCTGTTCCACCAGTTGGGCGGCCACACGCCCGCTCATGGCGATAAGACCGCGGTGAACGGGGCAGGGCTTCTCAAGGCTCCTGGTGGCACTTCGGGGTTGATGAGCGGGCCACCTGCCCTGAACCGAATCTGGATTGATCCCCAAAGGGCAGTTTGATTGGTGCTGACGAAGGTTGCGGCATTCCATTACCTCTGCTACCTCTGCGAGGTTTATAGTAGGGAGGCTCGGATTTCCCGGTTTCACCGCTCCGCCAGGCAGTTCCTCAGAGAAGGGGCAGGCGATCGAGATTCGGGGCCTTCTTCGGTAAAGCATCGGTGCAGTTGAGAATGGATGTGGCATCGAGGAAGTGGAAGACTTGAAGGGTTCGCTCGCAATGTTTGGCTCAACGCGAATTTGGCGTCTCGTCTTTTCGGCTTTGTTGATCGTGCTGGTACTGGCGCTCACCATGGGTATGGTGTGTCACCATCATGACCAGTGCTCCGCGAGCAACTGCACGCTGTGCCACCTGGCCATCGCTCCCCCGTCCACAGCGGTTGGCGCGATCGGATTGCTGCTAGACAGGGCGGAATACGCAGTCCGTCAGAATGCCTTCGTTTCGCGTTGCAGCGCCAATGACAAGCCGTCCCGCGCTCCTCCTGCATAGCCTTTCGCTCGCAGTCGTGCCTCGTGGCACGTTCCATGGCTATGTCTTCCTATCAGGAGTTGAGCGCCCATGCGTTCGTCCATTTCATGTTTTTCGATGCTGCTGGTCCCTTTGTTGTTGAGGGGAGGGGCAAGCGGGCAATCGGCGCCCGCGCAGGGGCAGCCGGCCAGCCAGGCGCCGGCCCCGGCGGCGAGCCAACTGGCGCAGAAGCCGGGCACGGAGTTAATCACGCTCGATCAGGCGATCCAGATGGCGCTCGATCACAATCACAACCTACTGGCGGAGCGGACCACGATCGAGCAGAACGAGGCGGAGGAAACAACGGCGAATCTTCGGCCTGACCCGGTGCTGATGGGTGATACGCAGTTTCTGCCGATTTTCCAGCCGAGCAATTTCAACTCCAACTACATCGACAATACGGCGCAGTTCGACCTGGGCGTGAGCTATCTGTTCGAGCGCGGCAAGAAGCGGCAGCACCGGCTGCAAGCGGCCAGGGATGCAACGGCGGTGACGCGGGCCCAGGTGTCGGACAACCAGCGCGCGCTGACGTTCAATGTGGCCACGGACTTTATCAACGTGGAAGCGGCGGAGTCGACGCTGGAACTGGCCAACCAGGACCTGAAGAGCTTCAAGGAAACGGTGGATATTACCCAGGCTCGCTATAACGCCGGCGAGATCGGGCTGGACGATCTGCTGAAGATGAAGCTGCAGTTGCTGCAGTTCCAGACGGATGTCGCGCAGGCCAAGCTGGCGCGGGTGCAAGGTCTTTCAGACATGCGGCAGTTGCTGGGATACGAGCAAGTGAGCACGGAATACGACGTGGCCGGATCGTTCGACTACCAGCCGATGAAGAGCGGCCTCGAGGATCTGCAGGCGGCGGCGCTGAAGACCCGTCCGGACCTGCAGGCGGCGGTGCAGGGAGTGGCTGCGGCGAACAGCCAGTTTCAATTGCAGAAGGCAATCGGAAAGCGAGACGTGACGGGGCAGATCAACTACACCCACCTGGGTTATCTGAGCCAGATTTCGCTCTTCGGGTCGATGCAACTGCCGATCTTCGACCGCAACCAGGGCGAGATCAAGCGGACCGGGTTCGCGATTACGGAGGCGCAGGAGCAGCAAATCTACGCGCAAGGGCAGGTTTTGACCGACGTGCGGGACGCATACGAAGGCTGGCATGCGAACGACGAGATCGTGGGGCTCTATCGCTCAGGGTATCTCGATGAGGCGCAGCAGTCGCGGGACATCACGGAATACGCCTACAAGCACGGCGCGGCCAGCCTGCTGGACTTTATGGATGCGGAGCGGAGTTACCGGTCGACGCAACTCGGCTACCGGCAAGCGCTGGCGGCGTACCTGCTGTCGCTGGAGCAGCTTCGCGAAGCAGTAGGAACCAGGGGCTTACCATGAGATACCCAAGAACGATGGACCGCGCCGACTGGCTGCGGAGTGCGTTGCCCCTGGCGGCGCTTCTAGTGATGGCGGGCTGTCACTCGAACGACAGTGCGAGCGGCATGACGTCGTTCTCGTCGAAGGCCTCGCCGTCGGCGACGCCGCAATTGTTCACGATTCCTGCAGAGCAGATGAGTCATGTGCAGGTGGTGACGGTGCAGCCGGAGACGATGGCGCGCACGCTGCGGCTGACGGGCACGGTGGCCTACAACGCATTCAATACGACGCCGGTGATTACGCAGGTGGGCGGGCCGGTGAGCCGCATCCTGGTGGTTCCGGGCGACCACGTGAAGATGAATCAGCCGATGCTCGAGGTGAGCAGCCCGGACTATGCGCAGCTGCTTGACGGCTACCTGAAGGCGGCGGATTCGTTCCGATTGGCCGACAGGCTATACACACGCGCGCAAGACCTGTATGCGCATCATGCGATTGCGCTGCAGGACCTGGAGCAGGCGGAGAGCAATCGCACGCAGGCGCAGGCGGATCTGAACGCGGCGGAGCAGGGCATGCGAATTGTGGGCATCAAGAATCCGGGTGATCTGGTGAAGGCGCCGTCGTCGGCGCGGATTCCAGTGCTGGCGCCGATTGCGGGCGAGGTGGTGGAGCGGCTTGTTGCACCGGGGCAGGTGGTGCAGGCGGGGCAGACGCAGGCGTTCACGATCTCGAACTTAAGCACGGTGTGGGTGCTGGCCAACGTGTACCAGGCGGATCTCGAATTCGTAAAGAGCGGCGAAGATGTCGTGGTGCAGACGGACGCGTATCCCGGAAGCTTCCACGGCAAGATTTCGTATGTGTCACCGGCGCTCGATCCGAACACGCGGACGCTGCAGGCGCGCATTGTGGTGGACAACCCCGGCGAGAAGCTGAAGCGGGACATGTATTGCACCGCGACCGTGACGGCGGCAGTGCTGAAGAATGCGTTGGCGCTGCCCAACGCGGCCATTTTGCGCGATGACAACAATCAGCCCTTTGTGTATGGGCTCACGGGCGACAACCAATTCGGGCGGCGCGACGTGGTGGTGGGCGAGATGCAGGGCAACGTGACGCAAATCGTGAAAGGCATCTCCGCTGGAGACAAGGTTGTGGCCAATGGCAGCCTCTTTCTGAACTTCGCGAACTCGCTGCAGCACTGAGGGGGACGGGCCGAGATGATTCATCGCATTGTTCAATTTGCGCTTCGGCAGAAGCCGGTGGTCCTGTTCCTGGTGGCATTCATGGCGGTGGGCGGAGGGCTGGCATTTCACAGCATGCCTGTGGATGCTTACCCGGATCTGTCGCCGCCGATGGTGGAAGTGATTACGCAGTGGCAGGGGCACGCAGGGGAAGAAGTCGAGCGACTGGTGACGGTCCCGACTGAAGTCGAGATGAACGGCGTTCCCAAGCTGACGGTGATGCGTTCCATTTCGCTCTACGGGCTTTCGGACGTGATCATGACGTTCGATGAGGGTACCGATGATTACTTTGCGCGCGAGGTAGTGTTTCAGCGGCTGAGTGAAGTGACCTATCCGCAGGGCGTTACGCCGACGCTCGCTCCGCTGGCGAGCCCGTCGGGGCTTGTGTACCGTTACGTGCTGGACAGCCCGGATCGCACGCCGCAGGAACTGAAGACGATTGAAGACTGGGTTCTGGAGCGGCAGTACAAGCAGGTGCCGGGGGTGGCGGACGACTCCGGCTTTGGCGGCACGGTGATGCAGTACCAGGTGTTGCTCGATCCGGCGAAGCTCTATGCGTATCACGTCACCGTCCCGACGGTGGTGCAGCAACTCTCGGTGAACAACTCGAACGCGGGCGGAGGATTTTTCGAGCAGGGCCAGCAGTTCGACTACGTCACGGGTGTGGGCCTGGTGCGCGATACGTCGGACATCGCGAACATTCTTGTGGGTTCGCAAAACGGCGTGCCGACGCGCATCGGCGACATCGGGCAAGTGGTGATCGGGAACGCGCCGAGGCTGGGTGAGTTCGGCTTCAACAAGACGGATGACGCTGTGGAAGGGGTCATCATGATGCGGCGCGGCGAGCAGACGCAGAATGTGCTCAAGGCCGTGGAGGCCAAGACGAAGGAGCTGAACGAACACATTCTGCCGCCGGACGTGAAGGTGCATCCGTACTACGACCGCAGCGACCTGGTGCAACTGACGATCGACACGGTGGAGCACAACCTGGTGACGGGCATGCTGCTGGTGCTGGTGGTGCTGATGGCATTCCTGGTGAGTGTGCGCGCGGCTGTGATTGTGGCGCTCACCATTCCGCTGTCGCTGCTGTTTTCATTCATCTTTCTGCACGCGGAGGGAATCCCGGCTAACCTTCTCTCGATCGGGGCGATTGACTTCGGCATTCTGATCGACGGCACCCTGGTGATGGTGGAGAATGTTTTTCGCGAGCTGGGAATGCGCGAAGGGCAGGACTACAACCTCGAGGAAGTGATCAAGAGCGCCGCGAAGGATGTGGACCGCCCGATCTTTTATTCAGTGGCCGTCATCATTGCCGGGTATCTGCCTATCTACGCGCTCACTGGTCCTTCGGGCAAGTTGTTCAAGCCCATGGCGGACACGGTGGCCATCGCGCTGGTGGGAGCGCTGATTCTTACGCTCACGCTTGTGCCGGTGATGTGCGCGCTGTGGTTCAAGAAGGGAGTGCACGAGAAAGAGAACAAGCCGTTCCAGTGGGTACTCAGGAAATACGCGGTATGGCTGGACTGGTGCCTGGAACGTCCGCGCACGACCCTGATCCTGTCGGGGGTGATATTCGCGGCGACGTTGCTGTTGATTCCGTTTATCGGCGGGGAGTTCATGCCGCACCTGGACGAGGGCGCGATGTGGATTCGCGCCACCATGCCGTACACGGTTTCTTTCGATACGGCGAGCAGGTTTTCGCCGCAGGTGCGAGACATCCTGATGAAGTATCCGATGGTGACCGATGTGGGTTCGGAGTTGGGGCGGCCGGACGACGGGACCGATCCTACGGGATTCTTCAATGACGAGTTCTACGTGGGGCTGAAGCCATATAACGACACCGCGTGGAAGACGGGATCAATCCACAACAAGGCAGAGTTGCAAGCGGACATCGAGGGCCATCTCGATGCGTTTCCGGGGGTAATCTTCAACTACACGCAGCCGGCGGAAGACGCGGTGGACGAGGCGCTGACGGGACTGAAGAGCGCGCTGGCGGTCAAGATCTACGGACCTGATTTGAATGTGCTGCAAAACACGGCGCTCGCGGTCAAGCGGCGGCTGAGCCAAGTACCGGGATTCACCGAACTCACTGTGGTGCGTGAACTGGGCCAGCCGAGCCTGATCATCAGCGTGGATCGCGGGAAGATAGCGCGCTATGGCATCAACGTCGCCGACGTGGAGGCGATTGTGCAGGCGGCGGTGGGGGGACAGGCGGCCACGCAGGTTGTCCAGGGCGAAAAGCTTTTCGATCTGGTGGTGCGGATGCAACCGGAGTATCGCGAAAACGCGCACCAGATCGGGAGCCTGCTGGTCGGCACGCCCACGGGACAGCAGATTCCGCTGAGCGCGCTGGCCGACATTCGCGAGTCGGGCGGGGCGTCGTTCATCTACCGCGAGAACAACTCGCGATACATCGGCGTGCAGTACAGCGTGGAGGGCCGCGACCTGGAGAGCGCGGTGAATGCCGGCCAGCGGGCGATTGCGGACATTCAGAAGACGCTGCCCGCGGGATACCGCCTGACCTGGGGGGGCGAGTACGACGAGTTTCTTGCTGCCGAGCACCAGTTGGCGCTGATCGGGCCGCTGTCGGTGTTCATTATTTTCATGATCCTGTTCGCGCTCTACGACAACTTCAAGTTCCCCATTGTGATTGTGATCGGCGTGGTGCTGACGGTACCAGTGGGCGCTCTGCTGGCACTGAAGCTGACCGATACGCCGTTCAGCGCTTCGTCGGCGCTGGGGATGCTGGCGCTGATTGGGGTATCGGTGGAGACCGCCGTGATCCTGGTCTCCTACATCAACAAGCTGCGCATCGAGCAGAACATGGACATCCGCACGGCGACCCGCGAGGCATCGCTTCTGCGGCTGCGGCCCATCATGATGACAGCGCTGGTAGCGTGCCTGGGGCTATTGCCGGCCGCGCTCTCAACGGGGATCGGGTCTGACACGCAAAAGCCATTTGCCATCGTGATCGTGGCGGGGCTGATTTCGCGGCTGTTCCTAGGTTTCTTTGTGAACCCGGTCCTCTATCAGATGGTGGCGCGAGACGGAGATGTACTCAAAGTGTAGCTCTCTCTTGTGCGCACAGTGCCAGCCCGTGCGCGACCGATGTAAACTCGTGGCCTCCACGAATGCGCTCAATGCCAAACCGGCGCGCGAAGATCCGTCTTACGGCTGGAACAAAAGATGTGCCACCAGTTAGAAAAACGCGATCCACGTCGCGCGGATGGATGCCGGATTTGTGGAGCAGCGAGTCAACGGCCTCTTCGATCGCTCTCAGGTCGTCGGCAATCCACGTTTCGAATTCACGGCGAGCGATCGGAATCCGCAGATCGAGGCCGCCGTCGTGAAAGCGGAATTCTGCCGATTCATGCTGCGAAAGAGCGAACTTTGCCCGTTGCACGGACTGGTGCAGCTGATATCCGAGATCTTGATCAACAATCGCGATCAGGGCTTGGATCTTCTCCGGCTCGAGTGCCCGGATGCGGGCGCTTCTCAGGATTTCCCGCACATTGCTGGTCCGCAGAAAGGAAAGATAGTGCCACCGTTCAAGGTTGGAATATATCCATGCCGGGACGGCGGGAAGGATCTTGTTCATGGACCGCGCCTCGGCGTTTGATCCCAGGGCAGGAGAGACCAGCTTGCGAACAATCCGGGCGTCGAATGCATCGCCGGCGAGCCCGACGCCGCTGTGTCCCAGCATATTTCGTTTTTGGCCGCGTCGTCTCTCCGTCGGTCCTACTCGGAGCAAAGAGAAATCGCTTGTACCGCCGCCGAAGTCTCCGATCAGGATCAATTCGTCATGATCGAGCGTAGACTCGTACGCATAAGCGGCGGCAACTGGTTCAAGTTCGAAATCGACGTGTTCGAATCCGGCAATCTGCAGAGCCTCGCGTAACCGTGCCACAGCAAACTCGTCGTCTTCGTCGGTTTCAGCAGCGACGAAACGAACAGGCCGCCCCACCACCGCATTGCGGATCGACCTTCCAAACTGTTTTTCCGCATGCTTCCGAAGATCGCTGAGTATGCGCGAAATCAGATCCTGGAGCCGGTGCTGTCGGCCGAAGACCTCGGTACCGGTGAGGGTCCGGCTCGACAGATGGGATTTCAGAGATTGAACGAGTCTCCCCTTTTCCTCGGAATCGAGGTAGCGCTCGATGGCTGCCGGTCCGGATAGACCGTGAGTGCGCTTCATCCCCCCTGGCCCTTTCACTTGTTCGAAGTAGAGAACCGAACGCGATGAAAGGGTCTCGCTGCCAAGAAAAGTAAAGGAGGCAAGCTCGACGTTCAATTCCCCAGTGACAAGTGCGACTGAGCTGTTTGTTGTTCCGAAATCGATTCCTGCGAAGCTCAAACGGAAAGTCTCCGAGTTCAAGAATACTGAATCAAGACCGGCTTCTAAGGATTGCGAACGGCGACATGGAAGGTCTGGTAAGCTGGGGTCGCTCTTCAAACGAACCTGGATCGAGGATAGACAATGCGTGCTCTGATTCTGGCAGTCGCAGTGATGGTCAGTGGTGGTGTGCAGATGCAAGCGCAGATGAGTGGCCCCCCGCCGACGCCGCCTGTGGGTACAAAGGAAGACCCCGCGAAAGCGTTGGACGGTCTGCTCTCGATGATGGAGTTTCAGGTAGTGGGCGCGGCGAAGGCAATGCCAGCCGATAAGTACAGTTTCGCGCCGGCGCAAGGCATCTTTGCCGCGGGCCAGACGACGCAGTTCGCTACCGTGCGCACCTTTGCGGCACAGGTGACGCATCTGGCGCAGGCGAATTACTTCTTTTTCGGCTGGAGCGGCACTCAGCCTGGCCGCGACTTGAAGGCAATCGGCGCGATTACGACGAAGGACGAAGCAGTGGCTGCACTGGAAGCATCGTTCGTCTACGCGCACAAAGCAATTGCGACCATCACGACAGAGAATGCATTTGTCGCCATCAAGCCGATCGACGGGTTGAGCACGCGGGCTACGATTGCGGCTTTTGCAGCGGCCCACGGGAATGACCATTATGGCCAGATGGTGGAGTACCTACGGATGAACGGTATTGTGCCGCCGGCAAGCGCCAAGTAGCAGCTGGTTTGCTGGCGCGGTCGCCGGCCGCGCTGTGAAGCTCGACGCCAAGTTTTCTGTCATTGCGAGGATTGTTTCTGGTTGGCAGACAAGGCTAAGGTATTGATATCTTATGAGTTATGTAAGCTGAAAGTCTCCGGAAGACTTTTTGGCGGAGAGAGGGGGATTCGAAGTTCACCGCCATCATTGGATTTTTTGGCTATATGAGATCAGATCCACCTGTGATACCCCCGCTTATACCCCCACCGCATGATATCGGCCCAGGTGTTATCTGAAACATAACTTCCGAGCAGCGGGTGATTCGCGGTGATACCACCGCGATCTCAGATTTCGCATCAATCGGATATGTTTTTCGCCGAGTCAATGGAGTGCGGCTGACGGTAGCGGGCCACTGACAACAATTCAACCGCGAAAGGGTGTATCCCTGCCTCCATTTCAGGTTTTGTTCTTAGCGCGTGGTTTCGGTGCAAGAATAGTGTGTGATGCGGCAGGCTCTGATTCTGGTTCTTCTTGTGATGATGGCGCTGCCGTCGTGGGCAGGAAGGCGGATGAGCGTTGCCCAACTGGAGCACGCTCTGAGCGCGGACAGTGCCGCGCGCAAGCCGGATACAGAGATTGCTCGCCAGATCCGTACCATTGAACTCAACGAACGGCTCACCGATGCGACATTCGAGCGATTGAACGGGCACTTTGTTGTCGGTTCTCAGGCAGCGCTGGCCTTGCTCTTGCTGGCAGACCGGTCGTCCTTTCTTGACCCGCCTGTGAGCGAGTTGCCGACCACACCGGCACCGGACGCGGCCACGCAGCAACGACTTCTCGAAGCAGCTCAAAAATTTGCTCTCCAGACATTGCCGCGCCTGCCCAATTTTCTCGCAACCCGGACGACCTTAAGTTTTGACAACAGTCCTCAGGAAGCGACGAAGGGCGGATATTTCCAGCGAATGGGATTGCATCTGGTCGGCACATCAAAGGCAGAGGTTTCGGTGCTCGACGAGGAGAATCCATCGACAGGCCCGACGCCGGCACCGGCGCAAACGCAAGGCGGACTCGTGACATGGGGCGAATTTGGCTCTACGCTCTTGATCATTCTGAGCGACTCATCTCATGGAAGGATTGCGTGGAGTCATTGGGAGCAAACTTCTTGGGGCCAAGTTGCAGTCTTCCACTATGAAGTGCCCAAGGCCGTCTCTAACTACGAGATTGTCACTCCAGTCGAGCGGACTCAGCCGGGTTTTCAATCCAATCCGTCGGCTGCGACGGGCGGGACGATCGCGATGGTGGCAAGGTCCACCACGCAATGGATCCATACCAAACCCGCCTATCAAGGCTCACTCTGGGTGGACCCAACCACCGGGACGATCCTTCGTGTCTCGCTGGTCGCCGATT